>UBMU01000009.1 GCA_900466605.1 Hyphomicrobiales bacterium | reverse complement strand
GTCAAGTATCGCGTGACCGGGGTTCAGACGTTCATCGTCAACGGCGCAAACATCGTCTATCAGCGCGACCTCGGACCGCAGACGGAAGAGCGCGCTGCGGCCATCAGGGAGTTCAACCCCGACGACAACTGGTCGATCGTGCAAGACTAGGCGTGCCCGCGCTGGCGACGAGGAGGCGCTTCGTAGCGCCTCGCTATAGTTCTTGTTGTTCGTCTGTGCGCCCAAGTCATTCGACGGGCGGCTCCCATGTCAGGAAGAAGCCGACGTCGCCGGGCATGCCGCCTGGGAAATTGATGATCGCCGCTTTCAGACCGTAGCCCTGAGGCTTCGCGACGGTTTCGAAGAGCTCGTAGAGCTCCTTGGCCTTGCCTTGCAAGCTATTCTGCCAGCCGGGCAGATTGTTGTTGATCCCGCGACCGCTGTCAGAGCAGAGGTTGGACGGGAAACTGTAGACCATTGCTTCGTATTTCCCGTCCGCAGCGGCTTTCATCACCAGGCGCTTGATGACGGCGCGTTCTGTCTCGCCGATATGCTTCTGGAAGAAATCCTCGATGAACTCGGAATGTTTCTTCGCCTCGCGCGACTTTATCTTTTCGTCGCGTTCCATCTCGGCGAGTTGGAGTTCAAGTGCACGCTTGCGCAGATCTTCCGCGCTGGTCATTGGCTGAGGGGTTGTCTCGCTTGCAGTCATCGCCGTGTCCTCCAAGTTTTCCAAAGGATAAAGTGAGTACGGGCATTTAGGCAGTAAAATACGCGTCCGACCGGGTAGCATACGGTATATTACGCCAAGACCTACTGGTTGCCGCTTGCCGTGTCGGTCGAAGGGATCGTAACGCCCGACGCCCTTAGGCTACCGAGGAAGCGTTCCTGATCCTGCGTGCGATGGAGACGCAGCGCCACTTCCTTGCGGATGTTTTCCAGAAGCATCGGCGCATTTGTTTGCAGCCAGTCGTGTTCGCTGCGCGCTTGCTCAAACTTGCCCGACTCACCGAGAATGGCCATTAGAACAAGATGATGCATGGGGTTATGGTTCAGATCCGCCATGCGGGCCCAGAGCTCTGCTGCCTGGTTGTCGCCCCGCATGTAGGCGCAAAGCGCCATTCCGACCTCGTAATATCCTTCAGGTCCGGGACTTTTGCTGATGGCACTGGAGATCAGTTCGCAGCCGGTATCCCATTTCCCCGACATTGCGAGTCGAAAACCATATTCTCCCGCAACTTCGGTATCATTTGGATTGATGGCATATGCGGCGGCACCGGCCTTGAGTGCGGCGTCGATATCGTTGCTGAAGAAACTGGCCAACATCAATGCTTGCAAAGCGCGCGCATTTTGCGGGTCGAGATTCACGGCGTGCTTGGCAGCGCCCATTGCGAGCGCAAGCGGATGCGACGGCGACTCGCTTTCCAGTTTGTATTGGAACCGCACTTCATCGAGATAGGTCAGTGAAAGCAGCGCCCAGTAAGTGGCATAGGTCGGGAGCCGCTTGGTTGTCCTCTCCAGGCAATCTTTCACCCCAGCATGTGCCCGCGGATCGAGTTCGGCTCGGTACGTGTAGTACGACTGCGCGCATTTAAAGGCTTCCCAATCTCCGTTGTCCGGCCTCGCACCCTCTGCGGCATGAGGCTGAAAGATGACGCCATAGGGCTGCGCAACGGTGGTCGCGATGCTTTGCGCAACATCGGCTTCCACCTCAAGCAGGTTCCGGTCTCGAAGGTCCGCATCGTAATTGTTTGCCCAGAGAACTGCGCCATCCGCCTGACGGATCACCCGCGCAAGCAGCCGCATTCTGTCGCCTTCGATACGGACGCTGCCCTGCAGCGCGAACCGGGGTCCCGGTGCGTTGGCGTCTTGCTCGGTCCCGGCCGCGATGACGAGGATCTCCTTGAACTTCGTGAGTTGCCCGACGATTTCGTCCGTCAGACCTTGTGCGATATCCGCGGGCGCAGCTTTGCCGGCAACCGTCTGGAACGGCTCAACCGTGATCCTGGGTTGCGCGCCAAGGTCGGCAACGGAAGACCGCGGTGGGGATGATGGAGTGACGGAGGAAAACATCGACGAATGAAGCAGGGCAGCGATTCCGACAATTGCTGCGAGGACTGGCACGGCATACCAGACCCAGGGTGTGCCGCGACCCGCGAAGGGTCGCGCGGGTCCCGGTTCCGCTTTGTCGGGCTGCGGTTCAGGGAGCAAGTCGGCGGCGGAGCCTGCCTGAAGGACCTGCTCGTCGGCACCATCCGCATAACTGAACGACGGCACGTATCCGCCTTTCGGTATAGTTATGACGACATGGTCCAAGTGGCCGGCCACCAGATAGTAACGTTCCAGCGCTCTACGGATCCGGCCCGCCTCTATCCTGACGACGGGATCGTTCTGCGCGTCGAAGGATGCGTCCCTCGCAAAGACTTCCTGCGCAATCGTATAGGCTTTCAGGTAGTCCGAACGCCCGGACAGTGTCTCGTCCACAATGAATTCAAGAAATCGCCGGCCCCGATCCGGAGCGAGGAATTCTCCGCTGGAGAGTATGCGCTCGAGTTGCTCACGTATCTCAGGGATTGCAGGGCTGGCGGTGCCGTCCTTGCTCGCTCGGGAACTTTGCATTGCAGGCGCCCTCAGACTGTTCCTGTTGCTCAGTTTTTGTCCGTATTTTCGCGATGTTATTAAATCTCCTAAAGTAGATGGTTGCAATATGAATGTGCGATCTACCCCAAGAAGGAACGCTATCGGTCCGCTGTAGAAATTCCGTTCGGAGGAAAATGCGCAATGCTCTCGGAATCGAATATCCTACTACTTTTCCCAGAGAATGGAGAAAATTCTACCTATTGTAGAATCTTCTGAAATCCTGCTGATTGACAGTTGACGCCCGAGGGAAGAGGCTGAGAGCCTTCTTGAGGCGAATTTCGAGGGGGGCTCGATGAGAAATTGCTTCAGTCCGTTCTTTGCCGTGCTTGCGACCATTGCGCTCACCCTCGTTCCAAGCTTGCACGCCGTCGCCCAGGAAAGCGGCCAGTCGGCTGCCCCGCCGCCTTCGGTTACTGTGGCTCGTCCAGTGGCGAAGGATATTCGTCCTTCCATTTCCTTCAGCGCCCGTGTCGAGGCGATCGATAAGGTCGAGTTGCGCGCCCGCGTGGATGGCTTCCTTGAGAAGCGCCTTTTTACCGAGGGGCAAGATGTAGCGGCTGGCGATCTGCTCTTTGTGATGGAGAAGGGCCAGTATGAGGCGGCCGTCGGCCAGGCGAAAGGCGCAATCCAGTCGGCCGAATCCGCCTTGGCACTGACCAACATCGAGGTCGAGCGCCAGACCGCACTTGTTGCGAAGAGCGCGGCACCGAAGTCGCAGCTTGATTTGGCGACGGCAAAGCAGCGCGAGGCCACCGGGAGCCTTGCCCAGCTGAATGCTTCGCTCGACAAGGCAAATCTGGACCTCAGCTACACCGATATCCGTGCCCCGATCACCGGACGGATCGGTCGGTCGCAATACTCCGTTGGAAATTTTATCGGCCCTTCGAGCGGTGTCCTTGCGACGATCGTTAGCCAGGATCCGATCTACGTCACCTTCTCCGTTTCGCAACGAGAGATCCTGGAAGTCCGTGAAAAATTGGGTACGTCGGGCAGCAAACTGGGCGAGCACGTCAGCGCCGCGTCCGTTCATGTACTGCTTGCCAATGGCAAACAGTATGATCGCCCGGGCAAGGTCGATTTTGTGGATGTCACCGTGGACCAGGGAACTGACACGGTTCCCGTGCGGGCAACCTTCCCCAATCCCGATCGTATCTTAATCGACGGCCAGCTGGTCAACGTGACCGTCGAGGGCGGTACGCCTGAAAACACGCTGGTCATCCCTCAATCTGCCGTGCAGCTCGACCAGTCCGGCCCGTTTGTACTCGTTGTCAACAGCGAGAAGAAGGTGGAGACACGCCGCATCGAGGCCGGCCCGCCGGTGGGAAGCGAGCTGCCGGTGTTGAAAGGCCTGACGGCGCAAGACCTCGTTATCACCGAAGGAATTCAGAAGGTTCGTGCGGGCCAGCTTGTGGCCCCAATCGAAACCAAGTCGGGGTCGTAAGCCATGTTGTCAGCGATCTTCATCGATCGACCGCGGCTTGCGGTCGTCATTTCACTCGTCATCACAATTGCCGGCCTCGTTGCGCTGACGGTGATACCGATCGCGCAGTTTCCGGATATCGTGCCGCCGCAGGTGTCGGTGACGGTCACCTATCCCGGCGCAAGCGCCGAAACCGTACAGCAGTCGGTTGCCCAGCCCATTGAATCGCGTGTCGTGGGCGTCGACAACATGATCTACATGAAGTCGACCAGCGGCAATGACGGAAGCTACACGCTGACCGTCAGCTTCGCCGTCGGCACCGATCCTGATATCAATACCGTCAACGTGCAGAACCGCGTCAACCTGGCGGAAGCGCAATTGCCGCAAGAGGCGCGCGCGCAAGGCGTCAGCGTCAAGAAGAAATCCTCGGCGCTGATGCAGTTGATCGCGCTCACCTCGACGAGCGGTGACCACGACCAGCTCTTTCTCTCGAACTTCGCCACGATCAATATCATCGACGGGCTGAAGCGGATACCGGGCGTCGGTGATGTCTCGCTGTTGACGCCATCGGACTACAGCATGCGTATCTGGGTTTCTCCCGACCGCCTGACGAACTTCTCGATGACGCCGAACGATATCGTGGATGCACTGAAGCGCCAGAATATCCAGGCCGCCGTCGGCCGCATCGGTGCGCAGCCAGCTTTGCCCGACCAACAATTCCAGCTCACCATCCAGACCAAGGGTCGCCTGACGACCACCGAGGAATTCGGGAACGTCGTGCTGAGGGCGGAGCCGGACGGCTCGTTCGTGCGCATCCGTGATGTAGCTCGTGTCGAATTGACCTCGAAATCGGCGGAGCAGCTCGGCCGCCAGGACGGCACGCCGGCTGCTGTGCTTGGCATCTATCAGTCTCCGGGCGGCAACGCCATCGCTACGGCCGAGGCGATCAATCAGCTTCTTGAGAAGCTCAGGCCGTCTTTTCCGGAAGGCGTCCAATACAAGGTCACTTACGATACGACGAAGTTTGTCGAAGAGAGCATCCACGAGGTCGTGAAGACGCTGATCGAGGCCTTCATCCTCGTCGTTATCGTGGTCTATTTGTTCCTGGGCAGCGTGCGGGCAACCCTTATTCCCCTGATTGCTGTGCCTGTGTCGTTGATCGGGACATTTGCCGTGATGATGGGGCTGGGCTTTTCCGCCAATACGGTGTCGTTGCTCGCGCTGGTGCTAGCCATCGGCATCGTGGTCGATGACGCTATCGTCGCGGTCGAAGCCGTCGAAGCGCATATGGAGAAGGATCCGAACATCACGCCTGCAGAGGCGGCCCGTCGCGCAATGCGCGACATCACGGCGCCGATCATCGCCATCACGCTGGTGCTACTTTCGGTCTTCGTGCCGGTGGCCTTCATTCCAGGCATTTCCGGCGAGCTGTTCCGGCAATTCGCCGTCGCCGTGTCCGTGTCGATGGTCATCTCGGCCATCAATGCACTCAGCCTCTCTCCGGCGCTCTGCGCGGTTCTACTGAAGCCGCACCACGGTCCGAAACGCGGTCCGATCCGCTACGTCCTTAAGGGTATCGACCTTGCTCGCGATGGCTATGCGGCGATCGTACGGCGCTTCGTTCGCCTTGCCGCGCTCGGGCTGGTCTTGCTTGCGGTGCTTGTTCTAGGGACCGGCTGGCTCTTCAAGACGACGCCGACAGGCTTTCTCCCCTCGGAGGATCAAGGCGCCATCTTTGGCGAAATCGTCCTGCCTGATGGTGCTTCCGTGAATCGAACGGATGCCGTTGCAAAGCGGATCGAGGATATGATCCGCAAAACCGAGGGCGTTCAGGGCGTGATGTCTGTCGTCGGCTACAGTCTGCTTGATGGCCAGGTGAAGTCGAACGCCGCCTTGCTGGTCATGACGCTGAAGCCATTTGCAGAGCGCGCCACACCGGCGCTTTCGGTGAACGGCCTGATAGGCAAGCTGAGTGGCGAGCTTCAGGCGATACCGGAGGCTAACGTCATCGTCTACAATCTTCCGCCGATCATCGGTCTGGGGACGGGCAGTGGCTTCGAATATCAGCTCCTGAGCCTCGGCGGTGGGAGCTCGACTGAGATTGCTCAGGCAGCGCGCGGTCTTGTGTTCGCCGCGAACCAGGATACGGCTCTGAGCCGGGTCTACACGACCTACACGGCCAATACGCCTCAACTCTATCTCGATATCGACCGCGACAAAGTGCAGACGCTCGGAATACAGGTCTCTGACGTTTTCAATGTGCTTCAGGCGGTTCTCGGCAGCTCCTATGTGAACGATTTCAACCTTTTCGGGCGCACCTGGCAGGTGACGGTGCAGGGCGAGGCTTCCGACCGATCGAAGATCGACGATATCTACCGGATCAACGTTCGCAACAGTAAGGGCCAGATGGTGCCGATCAAGGCTTTTGCCGAAGCGCGCCTTATTCTGGGGCCGCAGCTCATCGTGCGGTACAACAACTACTCCAGCGCGACGATCAACGGCGGGCCTGCGCCCGGCCGCAGTTCAGGCGAGGCCATTGCGGCCATGGAGGAGGTCTCGGCCAACACGCTTCCGCCTGGCTACAGCTACGAATGGACGGGCACCGCGCTGCAGGAAATCGAGGCAAGTGGAAAGACGGCGATCATCCTGGGACTTGCCGTTCTTTTCGCCTATCTGTTCCTGGTCGGGCTTTACGAGAGCTGGACCATTCCGGTCGCGGTGTTGCTCTCTGTATCCGCGGGCGTTGCCGGGTCGATGCTTGCCCTCAAGATCGCCGGCCTCGACAACAACCTCTATGCCCAGATTGGCCTTGTCGTCCTGATTGCGCTGGCGGCGAAGAATGGCATTCTGATCGTCGAGTTCGCCATGGAGCGGCGCAGGCACGGGCTCAGTATTTCGGAAGCGGCGATCGAAGGGGCGCGAGAACGTTTCCGCGCCGTGATGATGACGAGCTTTGCCTTCATAGCGGGGCTCATTCCTTTGGTGATCGCAGAGGGAGCAGGCATGCTCAGCCGCCGCGGCGTCGGCACCGCCGTCTTCGGCGGCATGTTGGCCTCTGCACTCGTCGGCATCTTTCTTATCCCCGTTCTCTATGTGATCTTCCAGTGGCTGCGAGAAAAGGCGAAGGGCGTCAAGCACGAGGCAAAGACAGAGGTCGTCGAGGACGCGCAGCACTAGCTTTCGCTCCTCATTTCGAACGGGAGCATCATGCTTTAGCGATGTATAAATTTGGCTTCCAAAGAAGAAGCGCGTGGCATAGCAGGACTCTGCCGCGCGCGGCTTGCCTGTATTCTATTTATCGCTAATAAGCTTGGCCATTTGCGAACTTGGAAACGCAGAAAAAGCATCGTCGGAACATTTAGCGCAGTTGGAGGTTGCTTGTGTAAATAGGAGCGAAGCGATGCTGATTCTTGAAGAAATTCTCCTCGTTTCTGCCGATCGGGTAGCGTGCTGTCGCGGTCAACTCGAGTTGGATCTCGGGCATATGATGGACGAACTCGAGCGTTCGGGCTTCTCCCGCAAGGAGATATTGGTCGCCCTGAGCGAAATGATCAGCGAGGAGTTCTCGGCTCTTCCAGACATGCCGAGATTCCACTGATCGCATCTATCCTGCCGCCCGATATGGTGGCAATTCGCTCATTGCGGTATGACATCGCAATGAGCGAGAAGTTCCTAATAGCAGGCCCGGACAATCCATCAGCCACCATCATGCTTGCCCACGGTGCCGGCGCACCGATGGACTCGAAGTCCATGACGGCTGCCTCAGACGCGCTTGTTGCGGTCGGTTTCCGCGTTGCGCGCTTTGAGTTCGCCTATATGGGTGTGCGCCGGACGTCCGATGCCCGAAAGCCACCGCCGAAGGCCGAGACCCTGATCCCCGAATATCTGGAGGCGTTAAGGGCGCTTGCGAACTCCGGGCCGCTCGTCATCGGTGGCAAATCGATGGGTGGACGCGTGGCGAGCATGGCCGCCGATGACCTCTACGAACGAGGCGCAATCTGTGGATTGTTATGCCTCGGCTATCCTTTCCATCCACCCGGAAAACCACAGCAGTTGCGTACGGCACATCTCAAAAACCTACGCACGCCAACGCTTATCTGCCAGGGGACACGCGACGAATTCGGGACGCGTGAAGAGGTGCCGACCTATTCGCTATCCTCTACAATATCAGTCCTTTGGCTCGAGGATGGCGATCACGATCTTGCCCCGCGCAAGAAGATCTCTGGCTTTTCCGTCGGGGATCATCTCGCCACGATGGCGGCGCGTGTCAGGGCCTGGGTAGACGAGAGTTGCCTTCGATAGGCACGAACTGAGCCGTCAACTCGACTTGACGGATGTAAGCGCTTTATGCATGTTCGCCTGCAAGATGTGACGTGCATTTCTACCTTTCTCGCATGTTTTGGGGGCAGGCATGACGAAGTGCGTAGCATGTTCAGGGCTCTTTTCATCCATTTTTGCCGCAGCGCTTGCGATAAGCAGTGCCGCCTTTTCCGCCGATCTCGTGATCGCGATGCCGAACTGGCCTTCCGGGCAGGCGACGGCGAATATCCTCAAGGTCGGCATCGCCAAGGAGTTCGGACTGAACGCTGACGTGCAGCCGCTTGGAACCCTGCTCGCGTTCAACGGTCTGGAAAAGGGCACGGTGGATATCCACCCGGAGGTCTGGCAACCCAATCTCGAAAGCGTCATCAAGACCTTCGTTACCGACAAGGGCGTCGTGGTTCTCGCCAAGCATGGCGTACCGGCATGGCAGGGCATCTGCGCAACGCCGGCTGCTGCGGAAAAGGGCCTGAAGTCGATCGCCGATCTTAGCGACCCTGAGAAAACGAAGATTCTCGACACGGACGGTGACGGCAAGGGCGAGATGTGGCTCGGCGCACCGACATGGTCCTCGACGGGGATCGAGCGCGTGCGGGCGAATACCTACGGCTATGCCAAAAACCTGACGTTGGTCGAGTCGGAAGAGGAAGTCGCCATGGCGGGGCTGGACATCGCGATTGCGACGAACCAACCGCTGGTCTTTGCCTGCTACGCACCGCACTTCATCTTTGATCTGCACAAGATCGTTCGCCTTTCCGAGCCGCCGCATGATGCCAGCAAGTGGAAGCTCGTCGCCCCCAGTGATCCGCTTTGGTTGACCAGATCCTCGGCATCGACGGCTTGGGATGCCGCCAATTTCCGCATTGGCTACGCCGCGGGTTTCGCGAAGAGACATCCCGATATCGCGGCGTTCCTGGAGAGGGTCGATCTGACTCCTGAGGAAGCGACCGCAATGAGCTATGCGCTCGAAGTCGAACGTGTACCGCCGCTCGACTACGCGACAAAATGGGTCGCTGACAACGCAAAGCGCGTAGATGGGTGGGCGAAGCAATGATGGCACGCTATGAATTTCCGGTGGAGATGAAAGTGGCCAAGCGGCCGCGCAAGCTCGCCTTGGCGCTGCTTGCGGCTGCGGCGTGCCTTGGCCCCCTTGCGGCCTGGGCGCAGACACAAATCTATGATGCCAAGACGCACTCCTGGGTCGACTACGACAAGAAGAAAGCCCGGCAGTATTACGCGCGCAACAACCAGCCGCCGGAAGCATTCCGGATGCAGACGGTTCCCTTCAGGACCGCCGAGCCGCCCGGAACGATCATCATCGACGGCAACCAGCACTTCCTCTACCTCACCCAGCCAGGCGGACAGGCTATCCGCTACGGTATCGGCGTTGGACGCGAAGGTTTCGGATGGGCCGGGATTGTGCGTGTCGGTCGAACTGCGGAATGGCCGACCTGGACGCCGCCGGCCGAAATGGTGGCGCGCGACCCGAACGCGGCCAAGTGGGCCGCCGGGATGCCGGGTGGACCGGAAAATCCGCTGGGTGCGAGGGCGCTCTACCTTTATGCAGGCGACCAGGACACGATCTATCGCATCCATGGGACGGCCGAGCCATGGACGATCGGTCTCGACGTTTCCTCCGGCTGCATCCGCATGAACAACAACGACATCGTCGATCTTGCGTCGCGGATCAAGATCGGCGCCAAGGTGATCGTGCTGATGCAGGGCGCGGCCCTTTACAAGGGCGTCTGATAGTGGACCGGCGACGCGCCGGAGAGGGAATAAACAATATAGTCGGGGGACAGGATTTTGTGGCAGAACACCGCGAAGAGAATTTCGATTGGCCGGATGATGGCGGCAATGGCAAGTGCGGCGCTCCTTGGCGCCTGCACACCGACGCCGCCAGCGCCTGAGAGCATGGCGCGCACGACGCTGCAGACTGCCCCGGCAGACCTTCAGCTGCTTTGCGCCAATTCGGCGGCGGGGGTTGCTGGTCCGAACGCCAAGGTGCTGCCGACGGCCTCCCGCCAATTGCCGGATGGCACTTTCGGCGTCGACCTCGATGCCGGCGGCAAGAAGTTCTCGTGCGTCGTCGATAACAACGGCACTGTCCGGTCGGTGCAGCCAGCATAGCCCGGGCAAATGGCACGCCCGGCCTCGTGGATCAGGCGTGCCGACAGTACACTCAGACCGCGGTTAGTTCGAGCTTGGACTCGGAAAAGCGGCTGCAGCTTGCCTTGATACTGATTGCGCCGGTCAATCCTGTCGCCTCCAGCCAGAATCCGGCCGTGCCGCCCTGCAGCGGAACCGATGTCGGACCGACGATCTTTGCGGGTCCGTCAATCTGCACGGTCACATTGCCGTTCAGGAAGGGCAGGCGTTGCCCCTGCTGATCAAGTGCGCGGATGATGACACGGGTCGTATCGCGCTCCCGAGCCCGCAGCGTCGTGGCGTCCGCAACGATCTGCAGCGTCGTTGGCAACGGGTCGGCGACAAGCGTTAATCTGGCGACAGGTTCGCCGTCGATGTAGCCGGTGAACTCGCCGTCGATCCATTCAAGGCCCCAAGTGCCAAGCTCATCCGGCGTGAAATGACGGTGGTCAAGAACGACGGGCGGGTGCGGCAGGTGCGGGTAATTCTCGCGGTCGGGGCCGATCCGCTTCGTCAGCGAGCCATAGCGTAGCTCTATCTCGTCGCAGTTGGTCAGGATGATCAAGGGCAGGACGCCGCCGATGTTGCGTTCGCCACGGGCCCAGAAGGTGACCGGCTTCATGACGACCTCTTCGGAAGGGTCGCACTGGCTGGCGTAGACGTAGGCCGCAAACTTCGGCTCACGGAACATATCCATGACGCCGTGGTAGCAGATGCGGTCGCCGGAGCCGAAATCCTTGTGGGTGTTGTAGTCGAACATGCACCAGCCGATCGCACCGGCAATATCCGGATCACCGTAGGCGGCGTTCAGCACTTCGAGATGGCGGCGGACATGCTCGGCCTGCCGTGCCTCCTGGTCGTAGATCTTGGTGGGATACATGTGGCCACCGAACTCGGTGATCATGTAGGGCACCTTGCGCGACAGGCCGGTGGATTCCTGCTGCGGACGAAGTGCCGTGCGCGGGCGGTTGTTGCCGGGCAGCTCCTCGTTGCCGAGGATGAAGTCGTTCATCGTGTAGACGTCTTCGAGCAGTTCGCTGTCCGTTATGTAGCGGACGCCGCCGGTCTGGCGCGTCGGATCGAGTTCGCGGGCAAGCCGGTTTGTCTCGACATAGAAGTCGTGGCTGTCCTGTGACTCGTTGATCCGCACGCCCCAGATTATGATCGATGGATGGTTCCAGTCGCGCTCGATCATGCGACGGACATTGCGGATCGATTCCTGCTGCCACTCCTCGTCGCCGATATGCTGCCAGCCGGGAATTTCTTCGAAAACCAGCAGGCCGATGCGATCGCATCGGTCGAGGAACCACTTCGATTGCGGGTAATGCGACGTGCGGACGATATTGCACTTCAGCACCGACTTCATGATGTCGGCATCTCGCTCCTGCGCCGATCGACCCGCGGCGTACCCAACATAGGGGAAAGCCTGGTGGCGATTGAGGCCACGAAGTTTTAGTGGCCGGCCATTGAGAAGAAAGCTATCGGGTGTGAACTCCGCGGTGCGGAAGCCGAAATGCGCCGAGACGCGGTCGGAGCCATGGCTGGTCTTCAATTCGACGGTCAACTCGTAAAGCGTAGGGTCGGCGATATCCCAAAGCGAGATTCCGGTGAGGCCATCGAAGGAGAGCGTCAGGTTTTCACCTGTTGTCTCAGCGGAAGCCGTGGCAAGCAAGCGTCCGTCGGCATCCTTCAGCGACGCCGATACCGAGCCCAGAAACGCAAGCCGCTGGGGATTGGCTAGATCGACGCGAACGCTTGCCGACTTTTCCTCTGCCAGCACGTTCTGCGTTTCGATCTTGAGGTTGCCAACCGAGATCGGGTCGGTGACCTTCAGCCAGACGTCGCGGTAGATGCCGGCGTAGGTGAGGTAGTCGATGCGGCCGCCGAAGGGCGGAATCTCGGGATTCTCGCTGCCGTCGATTTTAACGGTGATCAGATTGTCGCCCGTCACCAATCTGCCGGTGAAGCGCGCCTCGAAGGGCGTGTAGCCGTCCTTGTGCGCAATGATTTCTTCACCATTCAGGTAGACCACGGCATCGGCCATGGCTGCGTCGAAGACGAGGGAGACCTCGCGGCCCTCAAATTCCGGCATCCAGCGCAGGATCTTCTGATAGGTGAATGCCCGCTGGTAGCTTTTCTCGTCGAAGTAGTTGAACGGCAGTTCAACGGCCGTATGCGGCAAGCTGACGGTCGCCGCGCCATCAAAGCCCTCAAGCAGAGGCTGGGTGAAACCCTCGTGAAAACTCCAGCTTTCGTTGAAAGAGACGACTGAACGCATCTCAGGCTCCCATGAAAAAGGCGTTGCGGATGGATTGGCGCCAGCTGCGGGCGCGTGAAAACTCGAACATCGGTCGTTCTTTCTGGATGGAACGCCCAGCCCGCTGGCAGCGCTGCGGCGCGCCTATGGGTACTGGGCGCCGTTGGTGGTGGTGTAAATCGAATACAGCGATTGGGTGGCCGTTATGAAGAGGCGGTTCTTCTTCACGCCGCCGAAGGCGATATTCGAGACCGTCTGTGGCACCCTGATCTTGCCAAGCAGCGTGCCGTCGGGCGCAAAGCAGTGAACGCCATCGGCAGCACTGGTCCAGAGGTTACCGCTGACATCGAAACGGAAACCATCCGGCACGCCGCTGTCGATCGAGCAGAAATACCGGCTGTTCGCGAGCTTTTTGCCGTCCACGACGTCGAAAACGCGGATGTGGCGGGGAACTTCATGATTGCGGGATCCGGAATCGGCAATGTAGAGCTGCTTTTCGTCAGGCGAGAAGGCAAGGCCGTTGGGCTGGATGAAATCGGTTGCAACGGTCTCGATCTCCCCTGTCGGCGCGTCGATGCGGTAGACGTTGCGGGTTTCCTGCTCCGGCTCCGCTTTGTGACCTTCGTAGTCGGACATGATGCCGTAGCTTGGATCAGTGAACCAGATAGAGCCGTCCGATTTGACGACGACGTCGTTCGGGGAGTTCAGGCGCTTTCCATTGTAGCTGTCAGCCAGCACCGTGATACGGCCATCGAATTCAGTACGGGTGACGCGCCGGCCGCCGTGCTCGCAGGAAATCAGCCGGCCCTGGCGGTCGCGGGTATTGCCGTTGACGTAGTTGGACGGTGAGCGGAAAACCGAGACACTTCCATCAGGCACCCAACGCATCATCCGCTCATTGGGGATGTCGCTCCAGATCAGGCAATTCAGGTCCGAGAACCAGACAGGCCCCTCTGCCCAGCGGCAGCCGCTATAAAGCTCCTCCAACCGGGCGCTGCCGGCGATCAAGCCACTGAAACGATCGTCACGGATGTCATAGAGCGTATCGTCCGACACAGGCAGCTCCTCCCAAAGCGATGTGACGCTCTTCGTAAACGTAAACGGTGATGTGTTCCAGAGCCCGGCGCCGGCAAAAGCGTCGGGCTCTGCATTTTTTCAGAGGGCTGTGTCTGGGTGCGGCGAACCGTCATAGGCGCCCCAGATCGACTGGTCGAAGCAGATCATGGACCCAGTCATGAGGCCGGATTCCGCTGAGGAAAGGTAAGCGCAGGCGCGCGCCACTTCCTCGGGATCCACGAGGCGGCCGAACGGCTGGCCGACTGCCGCCTTCTCCAGCCAGTCAGCCGGTGCGCCGTGAAACTCCCGTTGAATACGATCCTCGCCCTCGGACGCCATCCAGCCGATGTTGAGGCCGTTGACTCGGATCCGGTTGCGCAGCAGGGCGTAGGCGGTGTTCTTCGTCAGGGTTTCCAGGGCACCCTTCGAGGCGCAATAGGCGGCGATGAAGGGTTGACCTGCCTTAGCCGACATGGAGCCGATATTGACGATCGTGCCTTCGATCTTCTCGCGACGCATCACTTTCACCGTTTCCTGCATCAGGAAGAACGGCGCGCGCACATTGATGGCGAACATGGCGTCGAAGAGTTCGGGGCTGGTATCCAGAATGGTGCCGCGGTCGGTGATGGCGGCTGCATTCACGAGGGCATCGACGCGGCCGAAGGTCTGGTCGCAGACATGGACGACGTTCTTGGCGTCATCGACCTGCCCGAGATCTGCTTTGACGTAGACGACCTTGACGCCAGTCGCGGCAGCGATCTCGTCGGCCTTCGCCTTTCCCTTTTGCTCGTTGCGGCCGCAAATAACGAGCCCCTCGACACCGCGCTCGGCAAAGAGGCGGGCGATTGTTGCGCCGAGTCCCTGCGTGCCGCCGGTTACGATTGCGATCTTGCCGTTGAGGCGGCTGTGGTCTGTTGTCATGCTTTCCTCCTTTGAATGATAGGCGATATGCCGAAAGCCCCCGGCACCAGGGCGCCGGGGGCAAAGTTCCTCAATGCGGATGCGTCAGCTTAGTCGCCGCTCGCTCTGTAGTGCCAGGGCCGACGTGAACCTCGCATCGTCCCAATTTTCCTGCAGCGCCTCGTGCATCAGTTGCGCCTGCGTCTTCGGGGCGAGGCCACCGATCGGTGGGTCGCGGTCGAGGTTGGTCGGGAAGGAATAACTCTCTGCGCAGGCGGCGACAGCGTTGCCGATCTCGCCTTCGGAAAGGCTGGCCTTCATATTCTTCAATGCCGGGAACAGTCTGGCGCTCATGCGCTCGCGATCGACCGTCTCCATGGCTCGGCCAAATGCGGACGAAACTTGCAGCAGATTGGCCACGCGCTTGATGTTGGTCGAGTGATTTGTCCCAGCCGCGTGGAACAGGGCTGGATTGAAGAACACGACGTCGCCTTTTTCGAGCGGCAACTGGACATGATGCGCTTCGAAATAGTCCTTGAACTCCTGGCGCTTAAGGGCGAGGTAACCCGGTTCGTAGGTTTGGCTATGTGGCAGGAAGAGTGTAGGGCCGCTTTCGAGCGGCATGTCACAATGCGCGACGGCGCCCTGCAATGTCAGCACCGGCGAGAGCCTGTGCACATGCGCCGGGAACTGCTCGATCACCTTGGAAGACTGGAAGCCCAGATGGTAGTCACGATGGGCGGACTGCGCCGCGCCGCCCGGATTGACCCGGTTTACCTGGGCGGTCATTTGATAGCTCGGGCCGAGCCAGGCTTCGCTTGCAATCGCAACAATGGGGTTTGCGTAGTATTCGGCGAAGTTCTCGGGATCGGCGAGGCAGTGCTTTTCCAGCGAGTTCCAAATGCGGTCATTGGCGCCCGGCTTGGCAAAGTGATCGCCGCCTCCAGTTGCGGTGCGATGCTGCTCCTCTATGATCTCGTTGAATATTGCGCTGGCGCGGTCGATGACAGCCGTATCCTTGTAGGCACGCTTGAAGACGACGACGCCTGGACCGTCACCGAACGCTTCGCATATCTCTGCGAGGACCGCTCTGCGGCCTTCAGGGTTGGCGATCGCTGCCAAGACCTTGCCGCTATCGTAAATCAGAATGTTCCTTTCCACGGCTTCTGCCGTCGGATAGTCGGCCAGAGCCGTTGTCTTCTCGGCAAGCTTGCGAAAGTCGCCGAGATCGCAGGCATCCTCGGTCAGCCAGACGCGATCGGCGCGCAATTTCTGTAGATTGTCGATTTTCATCAGGTGCTCCTCCCCTTCCGATGAGGGCACTATACGCCGCAGCCGGGTGTGTTATAGATCAGGAATCCATCAAAAAACCATCAAAGACGGATTGCGTGGCACACCGGTTTCTCGTCAAGGATATCGCCTTTCAGGCCGGGCTCAGCACGGCGACGGTGGATCGCGTCCTGAACGACAGAAGCGGCGTCAGGCACCAGACGACGCTGCGGGTTCAGGCCGCGATCACCGAGCTGGAGAAGCAGCAGATCGGTGGAGAGGCGAGCGGCCGAAAGCTTGCAATCGATGTTGTCATGGAAACGCCTGAGCGGTTCAGCACTGCGGTCCGAAATGCCTTCGAAGCGGAGGTTTCGACGTTTCTGCCGACAGTGTTTCGCTGCCGTTTTCATTTCGCCGAGGTGATGAAACAGACAGAGCTCGTGCAGCTGATCGACCGGATCCGGCTGCGCGGGACCAATGGCATCGTGTTGAAAGCACCCGATGTTCCAGAGGTGGTCGCGGCCGTGGCGCGCGCAACCGAAGCGGGGCTTCCCGTGGTTACGCTGGTGACCGACTTGCCCAATTCGTCACGCAGCGCTTATGCCGGTGCGGACAACAGGGCCGCCGGCGAGACGGCGGCCTATCTCATCGGAGAGCATTTCGGCGGAGCGCCGGGGCGCGTCCTCGTGACACTCTCCAGTGGCCGCTTTCGCGGTGAAGAAGACCGCGAGATAGGCTTTCGCCGGGTGCTTCGCGAACGCTATCCGCTGATCGGCGTGACCGAAATCAGTGAAGGGCATGGTACGGACGCGGCGACGGGAACGCTGACCGTGCAGGCGATCGCGGCCGATCCAGCAATCAACGCGGTCTACTCGATCGGTGGCGGAAACCGGGCGGTGCTCGCTGCCTTCGAAGCGGTGCAACGGCCGGTCCGGGTCTTCGTGGCTCATGATCTCGATGCAGACAATCGCGCGCTGCTTGCCGCCCGCAAGATCGGCTTCGTGCTTCATCATGATCTGCGCACGGACGCCCGTTCGGCCTTCCGCGCCGTGATGGCGCGCTCGGTCAGAGGCGGAATTGCGTCTTCGGCATTGTCGTCGGTGGAAATCGTCACACCTTACAACATGCCTGCGACGGGCTGAGCTTTCCCTTGTCGGCGAAATCGCGATACTGCCTTCGCACCAGCGAGGGAAACGGCATGGAATACAGCGATATAGGGACAGTTGCGGCCTGGCTGACGGAGCAGGGGCTGAAGGGCGCGTCCGAGGCTGAGCTGCTGACCGGGTTCTGCAACGCCTGTCGCGAGCGTGGCCTGCCGCTCGATCGCGGCATGGCGCTGATGGATACGCTGCACCCCGTCCACGAGGGCAGGGCGTTTCGCTGGGACAGCCAGGAGGAGGTCGAGACCGAATTCGAGTACGGTCCCACCAGCGACGGAACAGCGCTGGAGAGTTGGCAGCGCTCTGCGTTCTACTATTTGTGGGCGGGGGACGAGAATGAGGTCAGGCGACGCATTGGCTTCGGCGATCCGGCCGACTTCGTCATGCTCGACACCATGCTCGAGCAGGGGCATACGGATTTCATCGCGATGGTTCACCGCTTCGCCAAGGCCGGCACGATCGGCGAGATGGACTGCTTCTTCTCTCACTTCTCGACGCGCGATCCGGACGGATTTTCCGATCACGACCTCATCATTCTGCGAAAGCTGGTGCCGGTACTGGCGCTTGCGATCAAGTGTATCGCACTGGCACGCATCGCCAGAACGATCGCCGAGGTCTACCTGGGCGACGATGCCGCGCGACAGGTGCTCAAAGGCAAAATCACGCGCGGTAAATCCGAGCGCATTTCCGCAGCACTCTGGTTTTCGGATCTTGTGAACTACACAAAGATCTCCGACAGCGCGCCGCCCGAAGAAATCCTGCCGATGCTGAATGCCTACAGCGATGTCATCATTTCGGCCATACGCGAGGCGGGTGGCGACGTGTTGAAGCTGATCGGCGACGGGGTGCTCGCGATCTTCAAGGCGGATGAGCCGGCGGAGGCCTGCCGCGCGGCCCTGCGAGCCGAGCGATTGCTGCGACAGAAACTGAAGCCGCTGAACGATGAACGCGCGCTCGAGGAGCGCCCGACGACGGAGGTCTATATCGGCCTGCACATCGGCGATGTCTTCTACGGCAATATCGGCAGTCGCGAGCGGCTGGACTTCACGGTCATCGGGCCGGCCGTGAACGAAGTCAGCCGGATCGCCTCGATGTGCCGCTCGGTCGATTTCAACGTGCTGATGTCATCGGAGTTTGCGTCGAAGATCCCGGACGACGCGCGCGGCGGATTGGCCTGCGTCGGTCGTTATGCGCTTCGCGGCGTCAAGCGCGCCCAGGAGCTCTACACGCTCGACACGGCGCGAATGGAGATCTGATTGGTCTGAGGGTTGCCTGTCTCGAAGAAATTTCACGGGGTTGTCGCCTTCTGCCGATAGAGGATTATATCGCGTTAGAGAGGCGGATTGCCTCTGTCAGTTTCCTCTAATCCAGACAAGGAGAACGGCATGCAGATCAATCGCACAGGTTCAGCGCAGTGGTCGGGTGGACTGAAGGACGGCAAGGGACAGATCTCGACACAGAGCGGCGCCCTCAAGCACTATCCCTATGGCTTTTCGAGCCGCTTCGAAGGTATCCCAGGTACAAATCCGGAAGAACTGATCGGAGCGGCGCATGCCGGCTGCTTCACGATGGCGCTGTCGCTTATCCTGGAAGAAGCGGGCCTCAAGGCGACTGACATGGAGACGACGGCAAAGGTGACGCTTGAGAGCGTGGAAGGCGGTTTCGCGATCACGGCAATCCATCTTTCGCTGACAGGTTCGGTGCCGAACACCGATGAAAGAACATTCATCGAACTCGCCAACAAGGCAAAGGCCGGATGCCCGGTGTCGAAGGCGCTCTCGGCGGTTCCGATCTCGCTTGAGGTCAAGCTCGCCTGAGCATGAGTAAGACCAGTGCCGCGCGGTGATGCCGGCACTTGTCGTCTGCCTGCTTTCCTAAGTTCTGTGTATCTTTCCGTGCGATCCCTGCGGCCTGGCCTCGCGGGGTGATGGCCCGTGTCTTGGCTCTCCCATCATCACGAGCTCCGGCAACCAGCTTCCGACCGCATCCTTGCAGGTGGCGGCCTGCGTACGCATGCGCAAAGCCTTGACAGATTACGATTGATATCTTACGACTGACGAAATTCAAAAATCGTCAGTCGTAAGCGGAGTCTCCGAAATTGATCAGCGATGCCGCGGAAAACACGATCGAGGCAGCACGTCAGGAGAATGTGACGCGCATTCTTGACGCTGCCGAGCGGCTTTTCCGTCACTATGGGTATTCGAAGACAACGGTTGCGGACATTGCCCGCGATCTCGGCATGTCGCCGGCCAATGTCTACCGTTTCTTTGCCTCGAAGGTTGAAATCCATCAGGCGATCTGTGGCCGCATGCTCGCGGCCGGCTATCAGATGGCCCACGAGACTTGCCACTTGCCGATCAGCGCTTCCGATCGGTTGCGACGTTTCGTGCACGGCCAGTACCAGATGACGGTCGAGACCATGCTCGACCAGGAAAAGGTGCATGAGATGGTGATCGTCGCCATCGAGCGCGATTGGCACGTCATCGAAAAGCACATCGACAGCATTCATGCCCTGATCGCCGACGTGATCCGCGACGGGATCGCTGCCGGCGAGTTTGTCGAGCAGGACGCGGATGTCGCGTCCCGCTGTTTCGGGGCTGCGACCATCAATCTCTGTCATCCGCAGATGGTGGCGCAATGTCTTTCCAAGACCAACCGCGCCACCGTCGATGAGCTGATCGAATTCTCGATCAGGGCGCTGAAAAAATAACACGCGGCAACGGCCGTAGATCAACCGATAAAGCCATTTAGGAGTGCGAAAGATGATTTCGCTGAAGACAGTACAGTTGCCGTCCTTTGTCAGTCTCGCGCTCCTTGGCGCCGTGTCGCTCGCCGTGTCCGGCTGCAGCGAGGAAAAGAAAGCTGAGACGAAGGAGATCATCCGGCCGGTCAAGGTGGTGGAAATCGCCAAGGCTGGCAACACGCGCTCGCTGGATTACTCCGGCGCGGTGAAGGCGCGCGTCGAGATGAACCTCGGTTTCCGCGTTGCCGGCAAAATCACTGACCGTCGCGTCAATATCGGCGATCGCGTCAAGCCCGGTGATCTGCTCGCCGAGATCGATCCGACCGACTACCAGTTGGCGGTTAAGACTGCCGAGGCAAACCTTGCGGCTGCCGAAAAGGGTGTGGGAACTGCCGACCTGGCCAACAAGCGCGCGCAGCAACTCTTCGACAAGAGCGTCACGGCA
The DNA here is from genome assembly GCA_900466605.1 of Hyphomicrobiales bacterium. Taxonomy (GTDB): domain Bacteria; phylum Pseudomonadota; class Alphaproteobacteria; order Rhizobiales; family Rhizobiaceae; genus Rhizobium. The sequence goes on along the minus strand of UBMU01000009.1, from coordinate 260,624 downwards.
AAATCGCAAATGGAGCAGGCAGCTCTCAGCTATGATCAAGCGGTTTCGACGCGGGATGCCGCAGCGTCCTCGCTCGATCAGGCCAAGAACCAGGTCGCCTATGCCGAGCTGAAGGCTGATCGGAATGGCATCGTCACGTCGATCAGCGCCGACACCGGCGCTGTTGTTGCGGCGGGCACGCCAGTCGTCACCGTCGCGCTCGACGGCGAGAAGGAAGTGCAGATCGCGGTTCCGGAAAATGACATTGCGCAGTTCAAGCCTGGCAAGGCGGTCAAGGCGAGCTTCTGGTCGGACAGCAAGCTTGTGCTCGACGGCAAGGTGCGTGAGGTCTCCGGCAGTGCCGATGCACAGTCACGCACTTTCTCCGTTCGTGTGAGCCTCCCGACCGATGATCGCGTGCTGCTCGGCATGACGGCGACGATCGAGGCCGCCGTTGGCAATGCCGAGACCAACGTCGCCATTCCGCTCAGTGCACTTGCCGAGACCAACGGCCGAAAGATCGTCTGGGTCGTCGACCGCAATGCCTCGACGGTTCATGCGCGCGAAATCAAGGTCGCGGACTTCACCGGTGGTGGCGTCCATGTGGCCGAGGGGTTGAAGACTGGTGACCTCGTCGTCGCGGCCGGCACGCAGTTCATGACGGAGAACCTCAAGGTCAAACTACCGGAACAGCAGTCGGCGCAAGCCGAAACCGGCGACATCGTTCGCTAGGACAGGCCTGGAGAGGATACGATCATGGACAACTCAACCGCCGAGAAGCGTCCCTTCAACCTGTCGCGCTGGGCGATTGGCCACCCGAGCATCGCGCGTTTCCTGTTCGGTCTGATCCTGATCACCGGCGTGCTCGGCCTGATGCGCATGGGTCAGAAGGAAGACCCGGATTTTACCTTCCGCGTGATGGTCGTACAGGCCATCTGGCCGGGTGCTTCCATCCAGGAGATGGAAGACCAGGTCGTTAACAAGATCGAGCGCAAGCTGCAGGAAACGCCGCATATCGATTGGGTCAAATCCTATACGCGGGCGGGCAGTGCCATCATTACGCTTCAGGTCAAGGGCGACACCAACAGTGCCCAGGTGGCCGACGCCTTCTATCAGGTACGCAAAAAGGTGGGGGACATCTCCAACGAGCTGCCGGAAGGGCTGCTCGGTCCCTATTTCAACGATGAGTTCGGAGATACCTACATCACGCTGCATTCGATCAGCGGTGATGGCTACAGCTATCCCGAGCTGAAGAAGTTCGCCATTCAGGCGCGCGATATGCTGCTGACGACGCCCGGTGTGGAAAAGGCCGTCATCATCGGCGACCAACCGGAAAAGATTTACATCGACGTTTCCTCAAAGGCGCTGGCCGAGCGCGGCCTGACCGTGCTCGACCTGCAGAACGCAATCAAGGGGCAGAACAGTGTCGATCCGGCTGGGTCGGTCGATACCGGCACGCGTTCGGTGCGCATCTCGGTCGAAGGTGATGTGACAAAGGCCGAGGATATCCGCGAACTGCGGCTGAAGGCTGGCAATCAGGTCACGCGTCTTGGGGATATCGCTACGGTCTATTCGGGTCTCGAAGATCCCTACCAGCGCAAATATCGCTTCAATGGCCATGAAAGCGTCCAGGTCGGCGTGGTCATGGCAAAGGGCTTCAAGGTTACCGACGTCGGCAAGGACGTCGAAGCCACCTACCAGCGCTTCGAGGAATCGCTGCCTTATGGCGTTACCGTCGACCAGATCTCCAACCAGCCCGACGTGGTCACCGACGCGATCAGTGAGTTCATGCATGCGCTCGGCGAAGCACTGATCATCGTGCTGATCGTCTCATTCCTGTCCATCGGCTGGCGCTCGGGGCTCGTTATCGCGATCGCCATCCCGCTCGTGCTGGCGGCGACCTTCGCTATCATGTACGAGCTCGGAATCGATCTGCAACGCATCTCGCTCGGTGCTCTGATCATCGCGCTCGGCCTGCTCGTGGATGACGCCATGATCGTCGTCGAGTTGATGGAGCGAAAACTCGAAGAAGGCCTTGTGAAGATCGAGGCGGCGAGCTTCGCCTACTCCTCCACTGCCTTCCCGATGCTGACGGGCACGCTGATCACCACCGCCGGCTTCATTCCGGTCGGCTTTGCGGCATCTACCGCCGGCGAATATGTGCGCACGCTGTTCTATGTCGTCGGCATCGCGCTCGTCGTCTCGTGGTTCGTCGCGGTCTATTTCACGCCGTGGCTCGGCTACATGATCCTGAAGCAGCGCCATCATGCGGGCGAACATCACGATGCCTTCGACACCAGCTTCTACCGGCGCCTTCGGGCAACCGTCGGCTGGGCCGTGCGTCATCGCATTATCGTGGTAGCCATGACATTGGTGACCTTTGCGACCAGTCTCTGGGCATTCCAGTTCATTCCGCAAAACTTCTTCCCGCAGTCGTCGCGTCCCGAAATTCTCGTCGATCTCTGGCTGCCGGAAGGCACCAGCATCAAGGAAGTCGAGACACAGGCGAAGGCGCTTGAAGCCAAGATCATGGCCGACACGGACAAGAAGTTCGTCGCCACCTATATCGGCGAGGGCGCCCCGCGCTTCTTCCTGCCGCTCGACCAGCAGCTTCGCAATCCGAACTTCGCGCAGCTTCTTGTCATGGCAAACGACGAGCCGGCCCGTGAACGCCTGATCGTGAAGCTGCGGGCCATCCTTGCCGAAGACTTCCCTGATATCCGGGGCAAGGTGGACCGCCTGTTCCTTGGCCCGCCGACGGGCTGGCCGGTGCAGATGCGCATCATGGGGCCGGATCGCCAGGAAGTGCGCAAGATCGCCGACGAGGTGAAGGCGAAATTCCAGGCCAACCCGCAGCTTGGCGCGATCCATGATGACTGGCTGGAGCCGGTGCCGGCGATGAAGCTGGTGATCGATCAGGACCGTGCCCGCGCACTCGGCGTCACCTCCCAGCGCGTTCGCCAGATGCTGCAGACGGCCGTATCCGGCGCGCCGCTCGACGACTTCCGCGATGGCGAGGAGACGGTTTCGATCGTCGCTCGCGAGCCGGAGGCCAACCGCTCGCTGCTGTCGGCCGTCAATTCGGTCTACGTGCCGACCGATTTCGGCGGCTTCGTGCCGGTCTCGCAGGTTGCCAAGGTGGTACCGGTTCTGGAGCAGGGGATCGAGTGGCGACGTGACCGTCTGCCGACGATCACCGTCCGTGCAACGCTGCCCGATGGAGTGCAGTCCAATGACGTGGTCATGAAGATGTATGCGGAGATGCAGTCGCTGCGCGACAGCCTGCCGGCTGGTTACAAGATCGAGATCCAGGGTGGTGCGGAAGATTCCGCCGAAAGCCAGGCGTCGATTGCGGCAAAGGCACCAATCATGCTCGTCGTCATCGTGCTCTTGCTAATGGCGCAGTTGCAGCACTTCGGCAAGGCGATGCTGGTGCTGGCGACCGGTCCGCTCGGGATCATCGGCGCGGCCGCTGCCCTGCTGATATCAGGCGCACCGTTCGGCTTCGTCGCCATCCTCGGCGTCATCGCGCTGCTCGGCATCATTATCCGCAATTCGATCATTCTCGTCGATCAGATCGATCAGGACATCAAGGCGGGGATGCATGGGCAGGAGGCGATCGTCGGTGCCGCAGTTCGGCGTTTCCGTCCGATCATGCTGACGGCACTGACTGCGGTGCTGGCACTCATCCCGATCTCGCGTGGCGTCTTCTGGGGTCCGCTGGCTTACGCCATGATGGGCGGTATTCTAGTCGCGACGGTGCTGACGATCCTGGTGCTGCCCGCGGCCTACGCGTTGTTCTTCGGCAAGGAGCCGAAGACTGCTGAGGTGCATGGTGGTGCTGCCAACGGCAACGCGTCTGAAGAGGCTGAAACCATGCACCCGCCGGCGTTGGCGGCAGAATGACAGGATCGATGATGGCGCGGTGAGAACCGCGCCATTTTCTTTGGCCTCAAGCCGCCGCTTCAGCTGATTCTGCTTTGAGGCCAAGCAGCGCGGCGCCGATCAGGCCGGGCTCAACACGGCATTCGCTGCGCACCACCAGCGGCCGATCGAATTTGCGCAGGATGCGCTGCCGAACGGCCGTGTCCAGCTCCGCCAGCAACGGTTCGACGTTGGAAAGCCCTCCGCCGACGGGGACGATGGTCGCACCTGTGACGTTGATCGTCAGCGCGAGCGGCGAGGCAACAAGATCGACGAAGACGTCGATGGTGCGCGTCGCTTTTGCCTCGCCTTTCAACCAATCATCGATGATCTCCTGGCTGGAGATATCAATCTCGTGCAACGTCTTGTGTAGTCGCTCGAGGCCGCGGGCGCCGCCAACCGTATCGACGCATCCCTTCTGGCCGCAGCCGCAGGGATAGGCAGGAATGGCAACCGGTGGATTGCCCGCGTGAGACGCAAGTGCGGGTCCATGGCCCCACTCGCCCGCAAAGCCGCCAGCTGCATTGATCAGACGGCCATCAGCAACGACACCGCCCCCGACACCGGTGCCGAGAATGGCGCCCAGAACGATTCGGTGGCCGCGCCCGGCGCCAAGATCGGCTTCCGCCATGGCAAAGCAGTCCGCGTCATTTGCAATCAGCACAGGCAGACCAAGTTCGGCTTCAAGGTCGGCGGCCAGATTGCGGCCGTGGATGCAGGGAATATTGGCGCAAGTGAGCCGCTGTGTATCCGGATCGACGACGCCGGCGATCGAGAAGGCAAGGTGTGTAGGCTGCTCGCCGGTCTCCGCGATGATGGCGCGCAGCGTAGCGACGAAGGCAGAAAAATCGTCCTTGGGGGTCGGGCGACGGCCCAGTGGCGTGATATCGGCTTCAGAGTGCGCTACACCGCCCTTGATGGCGGAGCCGCCTATGTCGAAAGAGATGATCATTCGGGGTTCTGCTGGTTTTGGATGCCTCTGCGTCTGCTCGCACCCTTCGGAAGGTTTTGCAAGCCAAATCCAGATTAGGCCGGGAGCGTCATTTTCGCTTCGAAGCCGGCTTTCGTGCCGTTCGCCGGCGACAGCAATTCCAGCGTGCCGCCCATCTGCGAGACGATACGGTCGGCAATCGCCAGCCCGAGGCCTGAACCGGAGGCAATCGTCTTGCCGCGGCTGAAACGCTTCTTCAGGCCCGCCATGTCGGCCTCGCCAACGAGCGGCCCGTCGTTGACCACACGGATGACGCCGCCGCTTTCCAGGCTGACGTTGACCGGCATTTCTGGATCGCCATGGATCAGGGCATTCTCGATCAGGTTTCTCGTGACGATGCCGAACGCGTCCATATCCGCGTTGCGGATGAGCGTTGCGCCCGGTGCGGCATAATATTGAAGCCGGCCATTCGTGTGGCTATCGCGCTGAAAATCGCTGACGACCATGTCCAGAACCGGGCGTAGGTCAATGGCATTTGAACTGCCGCCAATGCCGGCTTCCGCGCGTGACAACTGCAGCAGCTTTTCGGCCAGGCGTCCGAGGTTGACAAGGGACACCTCCACCTGATGAGCACGATCCCGTGCTGGCCCCGATGGCAGTTCTTCGGCCAGGCGTTGGGTTTGTGCCAGCGCGCCGGCGATGGGTGTTCGCAGCTCGTGGGCGCTGTTGGCGGTGAATTCACGCTCCGCTTCAAGTGCCGACCGCAGGCGTCCGAGAAGCAGGTTGACCGATCTTGCGATCGGTCTGAGTTCCACCGGCAGATTCTGGGCATCGACTTCGGCCATGTTGCCGCTGTCCTTGGTTCCGATGTCTCGCCGGAGCGTATCGATGGGTCGCAACGCGCGACCGACGATGAACCAGATCGCGAAAATGCTGACGGGAACGAGTGCCGCCAACGGGATAAGCAGCGTAACCGAGCTTTCGCGCACGGCTTCTCGCCGGTTCTTGAAGCGATCGGCCACCTGCAGGAGCAGAGAGCCGTCGGCCGTCATTTCGGTATAGATTCGGGCGTTCGGGGTGTCGTGAAAGCCGGTACGAAGCGGCGCATCGAATGGCTCGGCGGGAGCATCGTTCGAGCGCAGCACCACTTTGCCACTGGCGTCCCGCACCTGATAGGTAAGATACTCGCGGCTTGCAGCGGTGTTGAGCATGGCAACGCCACGCGGATCGATTTCTGCGCTCTGGTTCAGGTCATCGAGGATCAGCGCCAGCAGGCGCTCGGTCGTCTCCTGTTGGGCGCTGTCGAAAATCTCGTCGAATTCATGCTGCATCACGCGGAAGCTGAGGCCGATCGCGGCAAGCCAGAAGACTACCATCACGGTCGTAAGGGCCAGAATGAGCGGGCCGGTGATGCTGCGTTCGCGTTTCATCTTCATCCGAGGGTATAGCCGATGCCGCGGGCGGTACGAATCTTGTCCTTGCCTATCTTCTTGCGTAAACGGCTGACGTAGACTTCGACCGTGTTGCTTTCGATTTCCGAGCCGAATGCGTAGAGCGCTTCCTCGATGCGGTCCTTTGGCACGATCGCGCCGGGGCGCGCGGTCAGCAGATCCAGCACGGCCCATTCGCGGCTCGTCAGGATGACGGTTTCTCCGGCAACAGAAAGCCGGTGCAGGGGCCGGTTAATCTCGATATCAGCAATTTTGAGTACCGGATGGGGATTGGCGTCATAGCGGCGGGCAACTGCCATGATGCGCGCTTCCAGCTCACCAAGATTGAACGGCTTTACGAGATAGTCGTCGGCTCCGGCGTTCAGCCCGTCAATGCGATCGGAAATCTGGTCGCGTGCAGTCAGGATGATCACCGGTGTCTTTACACCCTGTTCGCGCAGGCGGCGAAGAAACTCGACACCGCTGCCGTCGGGAAGCTGAAGATCGAGCAGGATCAGCCCGTAGTCGACAGGTCGCGCTGCCGCATCTGCATCCGCGAGATTTTGCACCCAATCAACGGCATGGTTGGCAGTGACGACGTGATCCCGCACTGCTCCGCCTATCATTTTGTCATCTTCAACCAGCAGAATTCGCAAAGCTTTTTCCTCAGGGACAGTTAGCCCGCAGTCGAACGGTCGGTCAAGCGAGGCTTGATCGACAAAGATGACAAGTAGATGGCATTTGCCACCCCGCATGCGAGGTGAAAATAGCTTGCGCAATTTCTCAATGCACTCGACATTTGCCCGAATTCTGGTTTGATCGGGCGCAATATGCATCCCCTGCGCCGGCGTTTGCCGGTCCTTCAGCATGGTAGAGACTTGATGGCAAGAAAATCCGAGACTTCGGGACGGCTGGATGACGCGGCGCGTGCGGGGTGGCTCTACTATGTAGCTGGGCGGACGCAGGATGAGATAGCCGCCTCTATGGGGATTTCGCGTCAATCGGCCCAGCGCCTGGTGTCACTCGCGGTTGCCGAACGGCTGATCAAGGTGCGCCTCGACCACCCGATCGCGGCGTGCCTCGAGCTGGCCAATGCAGTGCGCAAGAAGTTCAACCTGAGGCATGTCGAAGTCGTGCCGAGCGATCCGGGTTCGAGCTCGACGACAGTCGGAATCGCCGAGGCTGCTGCCGCTGAGATCGAGCGGTGGCTGAAGCGTCCGGATCCGATCGTGCTTGCCGTCGGAACGGGGCGAACACTCAAGGCTGCGGTCGATCAGCTGCCCGCCATCGAATGTCCGAACCACCGTATCGTCTCGCTGACGGGCAATATCGCGCCCGATGGTTCGGCCGCGTACTACAACGTCATCTTCAGCATGGCTGATGCGGTGAAGGCCCGGCATTTTCCGATGCCGCTTCCGGTCCTGGTGACGTCGGCGGCGGAGAGGGAAACCCTGCACGGCCAGCAGCTCGTGCGCGCAACGCTCGAGATGAGCGCACAGGCGGATGTGACGTTTGTCGGCATCGGTGAGCTCGGCATCGACGGCCCGCTCTGCGTCGACGGCTTTCTCGAGAAAGACGAGATGATGGAGCTGATGCGCAACGGTGCTGTTGGCGAGATTTGCGGCTGGGTGTTTGACGGCGAAGGCAAGCTTCTCGACAATCCGATCAATGAGCGCGTGGCTTCTGCTTCAATTCCCTCACGCGAGTCGTCAACCGTGATCGGAATCGGCAAGGGCAAGCGCAAATTCAAGGCCATAAAGGCCGCCGTAGCTGGCCATCAGATCAATGCGCTGATCACCGATGAGGACGCGGCCGAATATTTGCTCAAGTCGTGAGCAAATATTTATCCTATTGATTTCAATTCGATAGCACCTTCTTTCGCTGTTGCAGCAACGATTGGTGATTGACATTTTTCGTCCAGCGGTGAGTAATTGCCCATGAGCAAAGCGAATGCTCGCACTCATCTTCTGGGAGGAAGATATGACATTGAAAACTTTTCTGCTGGGCGCCTGCTCGGCATTGGCGTTTGCCGGCATGGCTTCGGCCGAAACGCTGACGATCGCGACCGTCAACAACGGCGACATGATCCGGATGCAGAAGCTGACGGATGACTTCAAAGCCAAGAACCCCGGTATTGATCTCGAATGGGTGACCCTCGAAGAAAACGTCCTGCGCCAGAAGGTTACGACTGACATCGCGACCAAGGGCGGTCAGTACGACGTTCTGACGATCGGCACCTACGAAGTTCCGATCTGGGCGAAGCAGGGCTGGCTGCTGCCACTCGACAATCTCGGCAAGGACTATGACGCCGACGATCTCCTGCCGGCTATCCGCAGCGGTCTGACCGCAGACGGCAAGCTCTATGCGGCCCCGTTCTACGGCGAAAGCTCGATGGTCATGTACCGCAAGGACCTGTTCGATGCCGCTGGCCTGAAGATGCCCGACGCGCCGACCTGGGACTTCATTGCGGACGCTGCGAAGAAAATCACCAACAAGGACAAGGAAATCTACGGCATCTGCCTGCGTGGCAAGGCTGGCTGGGGTGAAAACATGGCGTTCCTGACGGCCATGTCGAACTCCTTCGGCGCACGCTGGTTCGACGAAAAGTGGACTCCGCAGTTCGATCAGCCGGAGTGGAAGGACACGCTGAACTTCTACGTCAACCTGATGAAGGAAGCCGGCCCTCCCGGTGCTTCGTCGAACGGCTTCAACGAAAACCTGGCGCTCTTCCAGACCGGCAAGTGCGGCATGTGGATCGACGCGACTGTTGCTGCCTCCTTCGTCAGCAACCCGAAAGAATCCACCGTCGCCGACAAGGTCGGCTTCGCTCTGGCTCCGGACAAGGGTCTCGGCAAGCGCGGCAACTGGCTCTGGGCCTGGAACCTCGCCATCCCGGCAGGCTCACAGAAGGTCGAAGCGGCTGAGAAGTTCGTCGCCTGGGCAACGAGCAAGGACTACACCAACCTCGTCGCCGAGAAGGATGGCTGGTTGAATGCACCTCCCGGTACGCGCTCTTCGCTCTATGCGAATGCCGATTACCAGAAGGCAGCGCCTTTCGCGAAGATGACGCTCGACAGCATCAATGCGGCTGACCCGACCAAGCCGACCGTCAAGCCGGTCCCCTATGTCGGTGTCCAGTTCGTTGCCATCCCCGAATTCCAGGGCATCGGCACGGCCGTTGGCCAGCAGTTCTCTGCAGCTCTAGCCGGCCAGGTTTCGGTTGACCAGGCACTGCAGAGTGCACAGCAGCTGACCACCCGCGAAATGACCAAGGCTGGTTACATCAAATAAATAACCTCCTGAGAGGCGGGGGATTTGACCTCCCCGCCCATCTGGGTCGCCGAATTGCCCAAACTGCATCGGCGGCCCTTTTTTGCTCAGCTGTCCCGCAGCCGTCTGCCTCTTTAAACAGGATCGGTCATCGCCATGGCAACGTTACACACCCGCTCCGCAGCGCGAATGATGATCGCACCGTCTGTTGTGCTTCTCTTCCTGTGGATGATCGTCCCGCTCGCGATGACGATCTACTTCTCGACGCTGAACTACAATTTGCTCAGCCCCGGCATGGAAACCTTTGTCGGCTTCCTGAATTACAAATACTTCCTGACTGACCCGGCCTTTTTCGCCGCATTGATCAACACGTTGCTGCTGGTGCTCGGCGTGCTCCTGATAACTGTCGTGGGCGGTATCGCGTTTGCGCTGCTCCTGAACCAGGAGATCTACGGGCAAGGTATCGTTCGCATCCTTGTCATCGCGCCTTTCTTCGTCATGCCCACCGTTGCGGCTCTGGTGTGGAAGAACATGTTCATGAACCCGGTCAACGGGCTCTTCGCGCATCTCGCCAAAGCGTTCGGATTACAGCCCTATGACTGGCTCGCGAACGCGCCGCTCTTCTCGATCATCCTGATCGTCGCCTGGCAGTGGCTGCCCTTTGCGACTCTCATCATGCTGACGGCCCTGCAATCGCTCGACGAAGAGCAGCAGGAGGCTGCCGAGATGGATGGCGCCGGCGCCGTTTCGAAGTTCATCTACATCATCCTGCCGCATATGGCCCGCGCCATCACGGTCGTCATCCTGATCCAGACGATCTTCCTGCTCTCGGTGTTTGCCGAAATCCTCGTCACCACCAATGGCGGCCCCGGCACGCAGAGCACGAACCTCACCTATCTCGTCTATGTGCAGGCGCTTCTGCAGTTCGATATCGGCGGCGCTTCGGCGGGTGGTATCGTCGCGGTCATCCTCGCCAATATCGTTGCGATCTTCCTCGTACGCCTCGTCGGCAAGAATCTGGAGGCTTGAGATGGCTAGAAAAGTCACAACCCAGCGCAAGGTCGTCATGACCGCCATCGCCTGGACGCTCGGCATCCTGATTTTCTTCCCGATCCTCTGGACGTTCCTGACGAGTTTCAAGACGGAAGCGGATGCCATCGCCTCGCCGCCGCAGTTCCTGTTCTTCCATTGGACGACGGAGAGCTACTCGGAGGTGCAGAGCCGCTCGAACTATCTCGGCCACTTCATGAACTCAGTGATCATTTCGTTCGGTTCGACGCTGATCGGCCTGATCATCGCGATCCCGGCCGCCTGGGCGATGGCGTTTTCGCCGACCAAGCGGACGAAGGACGTGCTGATGTGGATGCTGTCGACGAAGATGATGCCGCCGGTCGGTGCGCTGATCCCGATCTACCTCATGTTCCGCAACACGGGCCTGCTCGACAGTCGCCTCGGTCTGGTGATCATCCTGACCTTGATCAACCTGCCGATCATCGTCTGGATGCTCTATACCTACTTCAAGGAAATTCCCGGCGAAATCCTGGAAGCGGCCCGCATGGACGGTGCATCCCTTGCCAAGGAAATCATCTACGTGCTGACGCCGATGGCGGTACCGGGCATTGCTTCGACGCTGCTTCTGAACATCATACTCGCCTGGAACGAAGCCTTCTGGACGTTGAACCTCAGCGCCTCGAAAGCGGCACCGCTGACGGCATTCATCGCGTCCTATTCCAGCCCCGAAGGCCTGTTTTACGCGAAGCTTTCGGCAGCCTCCACCATGGCGATCGCCCCGATCCTGATCCTCGGCTGGTTCTCGCAGAAACAACTTGTCCGCGGCCTGACCTTCGGCGCGGTGAAATAAGATATCAGGGAGAGAAACATGGGCAGCATTACCCTTCAGAAAGTCTCGAAGGTCTTCGGTGAAGCCAAGGTCATCCCGTCGATCGACCTCGACATCAAGGACGGCGAGTTCGTCGTCTTCGTCGGCCCGTCCGGCTGCGGCAAGTCCACGCTTCTCAGGCTGATTGCTGGCCTCGAGGACGTCAGCGCCGGCAAGATCGTCATCGATGGCAAGGACGCCACCGAGACCGCGCCGTCGGAACGGCGGCTTGCGATGGTGTTCCAGTCCTACGCGCTCTATCCGCATATGAGCGTGCGCAGCAATATCGCCTTTCCGCTGAAAATGGCGAACATGGACAAGGCCGAGATCGACAAAAAGGTCGCCGACGCTGCTCGGGTTCTGAACCTCACCGACTACCTCGAGCGCAAGCCGCGCCAGCTTTCGGGCGGCCAGCGCCAGCGCGTGGCGATCGGACGCGCGATCGTTCGTCAGCCGTCGGCCTTCCTTTTCGACGAGCCGCTGTCGAACCTCGATGCGGCGCTCCGCGTCAACATGCGCCTGGAGATCAGCGAGCTGCACCAGCAGCTTAAGACGACGATGATCTACGTCACCCACGACCAGGTGGAAGCCATGACCATGGCCGACAAGATCGTCGTGCTGAACCGTGGCAATATCGAGCAGGTTGGTTCGCCGCTTGAGCTCTATCACAAGCCGCGCAATCTGTTCGTCGCCGGCTTCATCGGTTCGCCGAAGATGAACTTCGTCGCTGGCCAGTATGCGGCGCAATTCGGCGCGCACACGATCGGCGTCAGACCCGAACACATGCTGCTTTCGACCGAAAGCGGTGATTGGAAGGGCAAGATTACGGTTGCCGAACATCTCGGTGCCGACACGTTCCTCCATGTCGATGTCGAGGGTATCGGCCATGTCACGGCCCGCGGCGGCGGCGATTTCCCGGCCAGGGCCGGCGATACCGTCTACCTGACGCCCGACAGGACGCGGATCCACAAATTCAGCGAGGGCGGCCTCGCCATCTGAACAGCTTTGTTGCCGGGTTGGGGACGAGAGAGCGTGCCGGACAAGGTTGCCCGGCATGGGCAGACCGGGGTCACGGCCGATCCCGAAGACCTTCAAGAGGACTGAAACATGACGTGCAAACTATCGCTGGCAACGCTTTCCGACGCGGCTAAGACAGCCGCCGTACCGGCCTATGAGCGGGCGTCGCTGAAGGCGGGCATCGTGCACTTCGGCGTTGGCAACTTTCACCGCGCCCATCAGGCGATTTATCTCGACGACCTGTTCAACCTGGGGCAGGAACATGACTGGGCGATTATCGGCGCGGGTATTCTGCCCTCCGATGCGGCGATGCGCGACAAGCTCGCCGCCCAGGATTTCCTGACGACCGTCGTCGAGCAGGACAACAACAAGACGGCAGCGCGCGTCACCGCGCCGATGATCGACATCCTTCCGGTCGGCGATGCCAAGACGATCATCGCCAAGCTCGCCGATCCCGAAATCCGCATCGTTTCGATGACGATCACCGAAGGCGGCTATTTCATCGACGCATCCGGCAAGTTCAATCCCGGCCATCCGGCCATCGCGGCCGACGGCCAGAATCCTGCGGAACCGAAAACGGTCTTCGGTCTTGTTGTCGCCGGGCTCAAGGCGCGCAAGGAGAAGGGCATCGTGCCGTTCACGGTCATGTCCTGCGATAACATTCCGCATAACGGCGTCGTCACGTCGAATGCCGTCGTCGGCACCGCGCGTCTTTCCGATCCGGACTTTGCCGACTGGATCAAGGCGAATGTCGCCTTTCCGAACGCCATGGTGGACCGCATTACCCCCGCCACCGGGCAGCGCGAAATCGATCTCCTGAAGGATGCCTTCGGCATCGAGGACAACTGGCCGGTTTATTGCGAAGAGTTCAAGCAGTGGGTACTGGAAGACAAGTTCACCGCAGGGCGGCCGGCGCTGGAGAAGGTCGGCGTCACCTTCGTCCCTGACGTGACGCCCTACGAGCACATGAAGATCCGCATCCTAAACGGAGGGCACGCGGCGATCGCCTATCCGGCGGCGCTGATGGACATCCATTTCGTGCATGACTCGATGGAGGATCCGTTGATCCGTGCCTTCCTCGCCAAGCTTGAGAAGGAAGAGATCATCCCGATCGTTCCGCCGGTGCCGGATACATCGCTGACAGACTATTTCGCATTGATCGAGCACCGGCTGTTCAATCCGAAGATTGCCGATACGATCCCACGCCTTGCGCAGGACGGATCGAACCGGCAGCCGAAATTCATCCTGCCGTCGACGCTCGACAATCTGAACCAGGGTCGGGATGTCGTTGGTCTGGCTCTCGTGTCGGCGCTGTGGTGCCGCTACTTTGCCGGCAAGACGGATAGCGGCAAGGACATCGTCTTCAACGATGCAAGCGCCGACCGGCTGCATGCGGCAGCACTGAAAGCCAAGGACGACCCGATGGCCTTCCTCGCCTTCGACGACATTTTCGGCGAGGTGTCGAAATCCGAGGTGTTCCGCAAGCGCTTTGCCCACGCGCTGAAAACCCTGTGGGAAAAGGGCACGCGCGAAACCCTGCAGCTTTATCTCGACAACAAGCTTGCTGTGTAAGGATCAGTGGCGGCATCCCTGCCGCCAGCCTCCGCCTCGTTCGGCGGAAGGATCTTCCTGCACCAACTGCGATTGGGTCTGCCATGGCTGAGGCTGAAACACGGCTCGTTATTTTCGATTGCGATGGCGTTCTGGTCGACAGCGAACCGATCTCGGTGAGCGTCCTCGTCAAGGCGATGAACGATCTCAACGTGCCGATCACCGAGGAGGAGGTCTATGGCCGTTTTCTCGGGCGCAGTCTGGCAACGGTCATCGAGACGATGAAGACAGAATACAACGTTCACCCAGGCCAGGAATTTCTCGAGCAGATCCGCACTGACCTTTATGCGCGGTTTCGCAAAGAGTTGAAGCCAATTGACGGGATTGCCGAAACGATAGATCGCCTCGGTATTCCCTGCTGTGTCGCGTCGTCGAGTCAGATCGAGCGTATCCGCCTGTCGCTGACGGTTACCGGTCTGATCGATCGCCTGCCTGACATTTTCAGCGCGACGATGGTGAAGCACGGCAAGCCAGCGCCGGATCTTTTTCTACATGCAGCGCGTGAAATGCATGTCGATCCCGCCGATTGCGTGGTTATCGAGGACAGTCCGGCCGGCATCGAGGCCGCCAAGGCGGCGGGCATGACCGTGTTTGCCTTCACGGGCGGCTCGCATGCCAATTTTTCCGGCTATCGCGCTGAACTCGACCGGCTGTCCCCCGAGGCCGTGTTTGACGCAATGCCGGATTTGATACACCTTGTCCGAAAACATAAGCAGGACGGGATGACGCTTTAATGCCTCAGCATGTGGTCGCGGTCGATATCGGCACGGGCAGTGCGCGCGCCGGCGTCTTCGACGCCCGCGGCGCGTTGCTGGGCAAGGCCGAACACCCGATCATCATGAACAGGCCGCGTGAAAATCACGCCGAACATGATTCCGAGGATATCTGGTCGGCGGTCTGCATTGCCGTGCGCAAGGCGATGGAACAATCGGGCGCGGCGCCGGCATCGGTAGGCGCGATCGGCTTCGACGCCACCTGTTCGCTTGTTGTGCGTGATGTCGACGGCAACCAGATCAGCGTCTCCACCGGCGGCGAACGTCGTTTCGACACGATCGTCTGGCTTGACCACCGGGCGTTGAAGGAGGCTGATTTCTGTACGGCGACGGAGCATCCTGTGCTGGAACACTCCGGACATTTCATGTCACCTGAGATGGAAATGCCCAAGCTGATGTGGCTGAAGAAGAAGCTGCCCGGCACTTGGACGAATACAGGTTACCTCTTCGACCTCGCCGATTTCATGACCTGGAAGGCGTCAGGTGCGTTGGCGCGCTCGCGCTGCACGCTAACGGCAAAATGGAACTATCTCGCGCATCTTAACAAGGGGTGGCAGAAGGACTTTCTTGAGCAGATCGGCCTCGATGACCTTCTGGAACGTGGACGGCTGACGGGTGAAACGGTGCCGGTCGGTAACAGCGTGGGGACGCTGACGCAGGAGGCCGCCTCGGCCTTGGGATTGACAACGGCGTGCCATGTCTCTTCCGGCATGATCGATGCTTATGCAGGGGCTCTCGGCACGCTTGGCGGCGAAGCTGGGGATGCCCGCGGCCTGGAACGCCAGTTGGCGCTCATTGCCGGCACGTCGAGCTGCATCGTGTCCTTCTCGCGCGAGCGCAAGCCCAGTCACGGCATGTGGGGACCATACTACGAAGCGGTCTTCCCGGAATCCTGGCTGGTTGAGGCAGGGCAATCGGCAACCGGCGCTTTGCTCGACCATATGGTGCGTATGCACGCGGCCGGTGGCGAGCCGACTGCGGCCCTGCATCAGAAGATCGTCCTGCGTATTGCGCAGCTTCGCGCCGAGGAGGGCGACGAATTCGGCGCCCGCATCTTCGTGCTCCCCGATTTTCACGGTAACCGCTCGCCGCTTGCCGACCCACACGCCGTAGGCAGTATCAGCGGCCTGACGCTAGACACATCTTTCGACGGGCTCTGCGCGCTCTATTGGCGCACGGGCGTGGCGATCGCGCTCGGAATCCGTCATATCCTCGAGCGGATGAAAGAATATGGCTATGTACCTGATACTCTGCACGTCGCCGGCGGGCATGTTAAGAATCCGGTGCTGATGGAGCTCTATTCGGATGCGACCGGCTGCAAGGTCGTTGTGCCCAGGATGAATGAAGCGGTGCTGCTTGGTACGGCGATGGCCGCTTCCGTGGCGTGCGGTCTCTATCGAAGTCTCGCAGAAGCAGGGGCGGCAATGTATCCCGGCGGCGAAGTGCGATTGCCGGATACTGCCAAGCAGGCGCTTTACGACCGTGACTATCGCAGGCTCCTTGCCATGTATCGTCACCGCGCTGAATTGGAAGCGATGGAGTAGGCGTCTACCGGTTTCCGCTCTCTCCGAGCATGTTGCCGAATTCGCTCATGCGACGCGCGCGGGCGGCAGCCTCCTCTCCGGCGGCCGTGATGACAGCTTCCGACAGGCAGTCTAGGAGCGCCATCAGCGGAGGCAAGTTGTCGTCGCCGTCGGAGCGAGCCGGCGGAAGGGCGAGCGCGAGATTGGCCTGATCCGGTATCCAGTTGGCGCCCTGCGCGGTGATCAGGATGACCTTGTAGCCGTAGCGTCGTGCGGTTCGCGCCAACAAACGGGCTTTGCCGAAGCGCTGGCTATCGATCACGATCAACAAGGCGTCGCTGCCATCGAGCCGTGCGAACAGCTCTGCAAAGCGGCTCCCCGTTCCATCAATCGGATGAACGCCATCGCGGGCGTGGGTCAATCGCTGGGCAAAGTGCGACGCGAATCCGAACAGGCGCGCATGCGTGGCGACGAAGACCTCATGTGCGGTTGATATCATCGAGACGGCTTCACTCCATTGCTGCTGGCCGGTCAGATGATAGATATGGTGCAGCGCCTGAATCTGTTCAGATACGAGAACGGCGAGCGGCTTGCCCGCGGAGGCGTCGGACTGGAGTTCCGTCAGGGATGCCTGCATCTGCAAGGGCGAGATGGTGTTGGTCTCGCGGATATGAACCTTGACGCTGTCGAGCCCCTGATAGCCGAGCGCACGCAGAAAGCGACCCACTGTCATCGGGCTAAGATCCAGCCGATCGGCAACAGAGGCGGCTGTTTCGAATGGCAGGTCGTTCAGGTGTTCGGAGAAATACTTCGCGATTCGTCGTTCGGCCGGGGTGCCGGACTTGGCATATTGGCGGAGCTTTTGAACAAAATCTTCCACGTCAGCCGTCCTGGTCTTCCCGGGAGCATTTCTCGGAGTTCAGGCAACGCTTGTCGTTTGCAACTATTCCGGAAGCTGCGTCTCAGGCTCAAGCAATCTTAAATGATAAATTACTATATATTAACATAGGTTTTCCGACAAGTTTTGGGTTAATAGGCCCAATTTATTTCAGCCTTGCCGTTCAAAGTTCAGATTCCTACATGGTTATTGCAACCGGAGACCTCAGGATGATCTTTCAGGCCGCCCGCCTATCCATCGTCAATCTTTTTGCGGCGGAAACACGCTCAGTGTTCTGGAAGGTTTTGGGTTTGACCCTCTTGGTGCTCGTCGGGCTGTGGTTGGCGTTGCGCAGCGCCTTCATGTCCTTTGTCTTTCCGTGGATTGCCAGCTTTTTTCCGGCCGTGCCCGATTGGGCAGGCTGGCTCGGCTTCGTGCTTGCCGTCGGCGCCGGCATCGGGCTCGCGCTTGGATTGGCACTATTGCTGTCACCGGTGACGGCGCTGATTGCCGGCCTGTTTCTCGATGATGTGGCTGAGGTGGTGGAAAAACGAGACTATCCCTCGGATCCGCTCGGCACGGCGATGCCGCTCGGCCCGGCGATCGCAAGCTCGATCAAATTTCTCGGTGTGATCGTTCTAGGCAATATCGTTGCGCTTTTCCTGCTCTTCGTGCCGGGCGTCAACCTGATCGCCTTCTTCCTGGTCAACGGCTATCTGCTCGGCCGCGAGTTCTTCGAGTTTGCCGCGATGCGGTTCCGTTCGCCGCAGGAGGCCCGATCGTTCCGGGCCAAACATGCTGTGACAGTCTTTCTGGCGGGGCTTGCCATTGCGGCCTTTCTCGCCATTCCGATCGTCAATCTACTGACGCCGCTCTTTGCCGCAGGATTGATGGTGCACCTGCACAAGCTGATTTCCCGCGAGGATGCAGGCTTTCGAGGTTAGTCTCAGGTCGGTAGCGCCGTGGCATCATACATCGCGGCGAACTCGGCACTTGGTGGTATCGGCTTGATGATGTCGATTAAAACGCCGTTCGGATCTGCCGTGATGAAGTGTCTCTGGCCGAAATCCTCGTCGCAGATCGGTTTCAGGATTGGCAGCTGTGCTTCGCGGCAGGTCGCGTAGATAGTATCGACATCCTCCACTTCGAAATTGAGCAGCAGTCCGGATACTTTGCCACGCGCAATCTCCGGGATCGTCTCGTGGTTGCCATCGAGAATGGCGATTGTGACATGTTCGGCTTCGATCGATTGCAGGTGGATATACCAATCGCTTTCGAACAGCGCCTTGAAGCGGAAATGCCTGATATAGAAGCCAGCCGTTTCATGAATTTGGTCCGTCATGATCACGGGGTAGTAGCTGGTCGACTTCATATCTTTTCCTCCGGCCCGATTTTACGTACAGTCTGTATGTTTGGATTATTAACATACGTACAGAATGTATGTAAAGAGGCGTAATGAGCAGAAGCAACCGTGAGCGAACCGAACAGACAAAGCAGACGTTGCTTGACGCGGCGCGACGGCTCTTTGTGGAAAAAGGCTTCGCCGATACGGCAACGCCAGATATCGTTGCCGCCGCTGGCGTGACACGCGGTGCGCTTTACCATCACTTTGAAGACAAGAAGGCACTGTTTCGCGCGGTCGTTGAACGGGAGGCGATAGCGGTTGCCGAGGCAATCGAAGCGCGCACCTCAGACCACCTGGCGCCGCGACAGGCTTTGCTGGAGGGTGGTTCGGCGTACTTCGACGCAATGGCGCAGGACGGGCGAACGAAGCTGCTCCTTCTGGAGGCTCCTGCCGTGCTTGGCCTGCGTGACGCCGGCGCCATCGATGAAGAGAACGCTGAATCGACGCTTCACCGTGGTCTTGAGGCTTACCTTCCAGGCGCGGGACCGATGCTGTTGCCGATCACACGGCTTCTTTCGGCGGCCTTCGACCGAGCCGCGATAGCGATTGCTGCCGGCGAGGACCGTGCCGACTATGAGCGCGCGATTGCCGCCTTACTCGACAGCCTCTCCGATAATCTGAGGTGGTAACTCGACCAGTGGCGCCGGGATGTCCCAGGTCTTTTCGGGCGACTTGCAGATGTCGGCGATGACGCAGTGCTCGCATTCCGGCTTGCGGGCCTTGCAGGTGTAGCGGCCGTGCAGGATCAGCCAGTGGTGCGCGTGATAGAGGTAGTGTTTCGGCACTACCTTCATCAGCCGTTCCTCGACCTCGTCGGGCGTCTTGCCGGGTGCCAACTTGATGCGATTGGCGATACGGAAGATATGAGTGTCGACGGCCATCGTCGCCTGGCCGAAGGCCATGGAGAGCACGACGTTGGCGGTCTTACGGCCGACACCAGGGAGCACGACCAGCTCGTCGCGCGTTTGCGGCACAACGCCGCCGAACTTGTCGACCAGCATCTGCGAGAGCGCGATGACGTTCTTCGCCTTGTTGCGATAGAGACCGATCGTCTTGATGTAGTCGCGCACCTTCTCTTCGCCGAGCGCCAGCATCTTTTCGGGCGTGTCGGCGATCCTGAAGAGGGCCCGCGTTGCCTTGTTGACGCCGGCATCCGTCGCCTGGGCCGAGAAGGCGACTGCCACAACGAGCGTGAACGGGTTGGTGTGCTCCAGCTCGCCCTTCGGCTCGGGTCGCTGCACGGAAAAGCGGCGGAATATCTCCTCGCGCTCGGCTTCGGAATAGACCGAGCGGACCGTTGCCGGCTTCTTGCGGCGAACGATGACTTTCGAGTTCTGCGACGATGTGACGGCGGATTTGAGTTTCGGAGTCGGCATGGAAAATCTATACTTGGCAGCCATGATGGAAAGCAACGCCGATAGAGCCAACGAAGAACCTGTTTTTGCCGCGGAGCTTTTTCCGTACCGGTCGCTCGGCCGCAAGGGCTTCAAGGTGTTGCTGCTTCTCACCGGTACTGTCTGCTGCATGTCCGGCATGTTCTTTGTGGCGACAGGCGCTTGGCCGATCGGTTTCTTTTTCGGGTTGGATTTTCTGCTGCTCTACGGCGCCTTCTGGCTCAACTACCGGTCCGGCCGCGCACGGGAAGAGGTGACCGTGTCGCGCACGGACATTTCCGTCCGGAAGTTCGCGCCCTCGGGCCGGATGATCGAGCATCATTTCAATCCGTTCTGGACGCGCTTCTTCGTGCGCCGGCACAAGGAGATCGGCATCCTTTCGATGTACATCTCCGGCGAGGGGCGGGGCACGGATATCGGTTCCTTCCTCAACCCCGAGGACCGCGAGAGCTTTGCCAAGGCCTTCAAGCGGGCGCTGGCCACCGTCAAGCAACGGATTTGATCGGCACGCAAGAATCGGGTGGTTTGCAAGGGCGCACTTGACTATCTCCTTGATGCAAGGAGAAAGATCATGAACATGGTAGCCAAGCTGAACAACGACATCACGCCTGATGGCTCTGATTACGAAACCGTGCGCCAGGTGATCGAACTCATCACCGAGGATTATCGCGATCAGCCGTCTCTCGAAACGATCGCAGCGCGGCTCAACCAGTCGCCGACGCAGCTGCAGAAGACGTTTACTCGTTGGGCGGGTCTGTCTCCGAAGGCTTTCCTGCAGGCGGTCACGCTGGACCACGCAAAGCGGCTTCTTCGCGAAGAGGCTATGCCTTTGCTGGAGACCTCGATCGAGGTCGGGCTTTCCGGCCCCAGTCGCCTTCACGATCTCTTCGTTACACATGAGGCGATGTCGCCAGGAGAATGGAAGGCCAGGGGCGGCGGGCTGACGATCCGTTACGGCTTTCATCCTTCACCGTTCGGCGTTGCGCTTGTCATGGCGACGGACCGTGGTCTCGCGGGGCTTGCCTTCAGCAACCACGGCGATGAGGCGGCTTGCCTTGACGACATGACATGCCGTTGGCCAAACGCAGCCTATGTCGAGGATAACGAAGCGACGGCGCCTTACGCCACGCGGATTTTCGAGCCCGGACGCTGGACGTCGGAGCAACCCCTGCGTGTTGTGTTGATCGGCACCGATTTTCAGGTGCAGGTATGGGAAAGCCTGTTGAAGATTCCCTTCGGTAAGGCCGTCACCTACAGCGATATCGCCCACGACATCGGCCGGCCGAAGGCCATGCGTGCGGTCGGTGCGGCGGTCGGTGCCAATCCGATTTCCTTCGTGGTCCCCTGCCACCGCGCGCTCGGCAAAAGCGGGGCATTGACGGGCTATCATTGGGGCCTGACGCGCAAGCGGGCGATGCTGGGCTGGGAGGCGGCGCACGCGTGATCGCGGCGACGCACCGATCCAACCTGTGGATCGGCTTCCTCCCGCGAGAGTTCCGCCATCAAAAACTCGGGAATCGCGGGTTTGATCCTGTGGCTGGGACTCGAGGAGGCGGAAATGAAGCCTGGAGAAACGCCGTGCAAGATTGTCGGCATTGCTGTTGGTTTGCTCGCGATGTCGTTGGTCCCAGCCTGGGCCAGCTGCAAATCGGCGATGAGCAGTCCGCAATGGCCGGATGTGGCGCGAGCGATATCGACCGCGCAGTTGTGTGAGCAACTTCCCATGGGGCCTAATCGCACCAGCAGTCTCAAGGTCGTGTCCGCAGATGTCTGTTCGACGGGAGGCGGTCTCGCATCCATCAGGGCAACAGCGCTCTTGACGTGCGAGACCGGCGATGACGCGCTCTTTCAGATGGCGCCGGTAGAGGGCAAGGTTGTCGCCACCGTCTCCCTCGACGTGGGTGCATGCAGGATCACAGACACCCGCATAGAAATCGACGGCGAGATCGGAAGTCTGTTATCGGGATTGCCGGATACGCAGGATTTCGGGCGCAACTGGGCGCAATCGCAATTGTCGCACCTGTGCCAACTGCGGTAACGGAGCCGTCAGTTTACTTCTGCCAGGCCCAACAGCGCCTTTGCAGCACTCTCGTCGGTGATCAGGGTGTTGCAGCCGATCCGCTTGATGGTGGCCCGTATTGCAACGGCCCGATGCGCGCCGCCCGATGACAGCACGATATGCTTGGCCTTCTTGAGGGTCTCGAGATCTACCGACATGACGCGGCTGTTGATCGAGTGATCGATCGTGTTGCCGTCCTTGTCGAGGAAGTTGAACATCGTATCACAGACGCAGCCTGCGTCGATCAGTTGCTGCAACTCCGCCTTCGAGATCCATCCCTCCGACAGAGAGGTCGAATGTGGGCCGATATCGCCGCAGCTGACGATCGCGAGATCCAGTGTTTCTGCCAGCCGATAGATCGTGTCCAATCCGCATTTCTCGATGAGGTTTCGCTTCGTCTCCGTCGAATCCACCAGCAGTGGGGCCAAGAACATGTAGCATTCGGCGCCGAGTTGGCTCGCCAGGCGCCAAGTGTAGTCGATCGGGTTCGTCTGATGGACGGCGACAACGCCACCGAGCAGGGAGACGACCTTGCAATTGTCACGGCGAGGTGGCCGGAAGCTGGATAGAGAGGCCGTCATGGTGCGGCCCCAGCCGACGCCGATCGTGTAGTCGTCGGGGATGGCTTCGGAGAGAAACTGTCCGAGTGCAAGACCAACGCTCTTTGCTAGCGAATTGGCATCCGGCTGCGCCGGTGCCGGCACGACGATCGCTTCGTCGAGGCCATAGGCGCGCTCAAGCTTCACCGACAGTTCGACGCAGTCGCCGATCGAGTCGTTGATCCAGATCTGCACTTCGCTGCGTTTCATCGCCTCGTCGAGGAGGCGGATCACCGTCGTGCGGCTGATGCCGAGCTGCTCGGCAACGTCCTTCTGCGTCAGCCCCTGATTGTAGTAGAGCCAGGCCGCACGCAATCTCAGCGACGATGCTTCAGAATAAGCCGTGTGCGTTCCGCGTTTGAGCTTGGCCACATCTCCTCCGGAGCGAATTGCGCCCTAGATCTACCATCAAGCCAGGACAGGTGCGTTTGCTAGCCCGATAATGACGGGCGTGACACTTATGTCAATTGAAATACACAAATGTCCTTGACATATCTAGGTAGGAATAGCGATAGTCGCCGTGAAGAAGTCGCTCTTGTGCGTTTGAGGAGGCAATGTGCGGCCAGGCGAGAAGTCTTTATCGGCACTTGCGCTATTGCCTGATGTGCCGAGAAGTCGAGGCTTGACGTTGCGCGACGACGCACGCCGTTCCTCTCATTTGGTGGTTCGTTCGGAAGAGGCGGGCACATCTGATGCTCATATGCAGACTGCCCGTTCGTAGATAAATTTTGCCGGACGACGTTCGGCCTGCAGCTCAAGTCAAAAGGACCTGTAACCATGACATCCAAGCTTGACCAACTCCGCGAAATTACCACCGTCGTTGCCGACACCGGTGACATCGAGGCTGTTGCCCGCCTGAAGCCGGTCGATTGCACCACGAACCCGAGCATCGTGCTCAAGGCACTTGGCACGCCGATGTTCGCAGACGCGATCAAGGAAGCCGTTGCCTGGGGCAAGAAGCAGGGCGGCAACCCGGACGCCGTTTCTGCTGCCGTTGCCGATCGTCTCGCGATCTCCGTCGGCGCAGCGCTGGTGAAGCTCGTTCCGGGCCGCGTGTCGACCGAAGTTGATGCAGACCTTTCCTTCGATACCGAAGCGTCGCTTGCGAAAGCACGTTCGATCATCGCCGCCTACAAGGAGCGCGGCATCGAGCGCGACCGCATTCTCATCAAGCTGGCTTCCACCTGGGAAGGCATCCGCGCAGCTGAAGTCCTTCAGAAGGAAGGCATTGACTGCAATCTGACGCTTCTGTTCTCCAAGGCTCAGGCAGTTGCCTGCGCCGACGCCAAGGTGTTCCTGATCTCGCCGTTCGTCGGCCGTATTCTCGACTGGTACAAAAAATCGACGGGCAAGGAATTCACGCCTGAGGAAGATCCGGGCGTCGTCTCCGTCCGTGATATCTACAACTACTACAAGGCCAACGACATCAAGACGATTGTCATGGGTGCATCGTTCCGCAGCGCAGGTGAAATCGAAGCGCTAGCTGGTTGCGATCGCCTGACGATCGCGCCGAACCTGCTCGACGAACTCTCAAACGATCAGGGCAAGCTCGAGCGCAAGCTGTCGCCTGACGTGACGAAGCCGGCGCCGAAGATCACGGTCGACGAAAAGACCTTCCGCTGGATGATGAACGAAGACGCGATGGCGACCGAAAAGCTCGCCGAAGGCATCCGCGCTTTCGCCAAGGATCTCGGCACCCTGCGCAGCAACGTCCAGAAGGAATTGCAACTGGCAGCCGCTTAGAGGCTCCGAGCATTCCAACGGAAAGGGCGGTGCCGATGGCGCCGCCCTTTTTCGTATCATATCGACCAGATGCGCTTGGCGTTGGCCTGATAGAGCTTATCGCGCTCCTCCGGGCTGCAGCCCGATGTCAGCGCGTGGGTGGCCGCCACCCAGGGCGTGAGCCCGCCGCCCAGCGTGCAGACCGGCCAGTCGCTGCCCCAGACGACACGATCCCAGCCAAAGCGCCCGATCGTATGCTCGACATAAGGGCGCAGGCTGTCGACCGACCAGTTCTCAAGATCACCATAGGCGACAACGCCTGAGATCTTTGCAGTCACATTCGGGCGGCGGGAGAATTCCACGATGCCCTTGCGCCAGACCTCGCTCACGCCGTCCTTGATCGGTGGATTAGCGCAATGGTCAAGAATGAAGCGAACATCCGGGCAATGATCCACGAGCGCGAGGATGGTTTCGAATTGATGCGGGAAGACGCAGAGGTCGAAGGTCAAGCGGGTAGCGGAGAGCCGCTTAATGTTCTCGCGAAAAAGCGGCCGTTTGGCCGTATCGTCGGGAGCCACATGCAGGACGCGGCGGAACCCCTTGATAAAGGGATCTGCGAGCGCCCGTTCGAGATAGGCCGCGAATCCATCCTCCTCGGGCCGGCAAGCGGCGATGACACCGCGCACGAGGCTGCCAGGGCGCCGGCTGACCTTCCTGACGTAGTTGGTTTCGTCCTCGATGCGCTCTGGCGCAACGTCCACTTCCATATGTAGGACATTGGATATCCCGCAGCGCAGTGCATCGCGCGCATAGTCCTCGTAGACATTGTCCCGATTGAGGTCACCAGCGCCGGAGAGCCAGGGATAATCGAGCGCCTGCCTATCAACGATGTGCAGGTGTGTGTCGAAGAGCATGCGGTTCCTCCCATTCATGCCATGCTGTTTGGCGCCGATATGTGGCAGTTGCGCCGAACGGCGCCTTGACCACCAGATTTTTCATACCCGGCGACATGAGATCAACTAGGCTTTCCTCCAGTGCGCAAACCTCACTCCATCAGGTTGACGCCAATCTGAATATATTGTTTGCATATGAATGAATGCGTCGCAAGCGCTGGATTTTTGGGAGGACGTATGAGTCACGGTCTGGAAGGCAAGAAGGTCGTCATCACGGCGGCAGGTCAGGGTATCGGTCGAGCAAGCGCTGAACGCTTCCTTTCACTCGGCGCGCATGTCTATGCGACCGACATCAACGAAAAGACGCTTTCTACGCTAGACGGCGCCGAAAAGCACGTTCTCAACGTGCTCGATGGGGATGCTGTACGGGCCCTTGCGGCCGAGATCGGCCCGATCGACGTTCTCTTCAATTGCGCCGGCTTCGTTCACGCTGGCTCGATTCTGGAATGCGAGGAAAAGGACTGGGACTTCTCCTTCAACCTGAACGCAAAGGCAATGTATACGACCTGCCGCACTTTCCTTCCCGGGATGCTTGAAAAGGGGAAGGGGTCAATCGTCAATATGGCTTCCGTCGCTTCCAGTGTGAAAGGCGTCCCCAATCGCTTCGCCTATAGTGCATCGAAGGCAGCTGTGATCGGGCTCACCAAGTCGATTGCCTCTGACTTTGTTGCCAAAGGCATTCGTGCCAACGCAATTTGCCCCGGCACCGTGGACAGCCCCTCACTGCACGATCGTCTGCGCGCCACTGGCGACTACGAGAAGGCGCTGAAGGATTTCATCGCCCGCCAACCAATGGGACGCATTGCGACACCCGAGGAGATCGCTGCTCTTGTGACCTATCTTGCTGGCGACGAGGCGGGTTTCACCACCGGCCAGATCCATGTCGTCGATGGTGGCTGGACGGGCTGAAGCTATATTGCTCCCGCTGCCATCAAGCTGATATCAGAGGCAATCTTGGCAGTGGTAGGATAGTCATGGCGGAAGACGCTGGCGACCGGGAAAGCTGGGTCATGGGGCAAGTGCGCAGGCATTTGGTGTTTGTCGTCGCCGTGGCCGCTGGGCTGCTGACGTTTCTCCTGCTGACCAGCCGCCAGGTAAACCCGCAGAACCTGATCTTTGGCTGGAACGTCTGCGCAGTCGTGTTTATAGCGCTCACCTGGCGCCGGATGTTGCGCGCGAGCGTCGCCAGCATCCGCAAGCGGGCCGAAGATCTCGACTTCTCGGACGTCTTCCTGCTGGCGCTGTCGATCCTGGCGGCGCTCGCCAGCATTGCCGGCATCGCACTGGAGCTTCATACAGCCAAGGAGGCGGCGGCAGGAGAAGCACTTGTACGAGCGCTTGGTGCAATCGCGACGATTCTGATCTCCTGGGCATTCCTGCATACCTTGTTTACCGTGCACTACGCGCATCGCTTCTATGGCGGGGAGGACAAGGGGGACGGGCTGAAATTTCCGGAAGGCAATGACGAGCCGGTCTATTGGGACTTCCTCTATTACTCGTTCACCATCGGCGTCGCCTCTCAGACGGCCGACGTGGCGACGACATCGGTGGCCATGCGCAAGCTGACGCTGCTGCATTCCATCCTTTCGTTCCTGTTCAATACGACGATCCTGGCGCTTGCCATCAATGTCGGGGCGAGCCTTCTCTAACTCCTTTGGATGCGTGGAGGGGTGTACCACTATGATGTATGAAGCAATCTTCTTATCCAGAGGTTGCTGTGATGGAAGTGTTGCCGCGAGAAAGATTGTTGGCGCTTGCCGGCTGTGACGACGCCCGCCTCAGCGATCTCGAACGCCTGCAGATCATAGGCCCCAGATATGACGGCTATGCCTCAAGCGATGTCAGTAGACTCCGCTTAATCCTCGCCCTGCAGGATGCAGGCATCAGCCTTGATGTGCTGGCGGAAGGATTGAAGCGGCAGATCTTTTCTCTGGAATTCGCCGATCAGCTGATGTTCGAGCCGGTGACGATGACCGAGGTGCTGGTTTCGGACGAGGTGACGGGACGGCAACTGGATCTTGCCATGCTTAACGGCGTGAGAGCATGCGCCAGTCTGCCGCCGCTGTCGTCGGATCAAGCACTTCGCGAGGACGACGTCGAATTCATCCAGCTTTTGTCGGAGTGCACAGAGCTTGGCGCTTCCGTTTCAGGGATGGAGCGCGTGCTGCGGGTCTTCGGTCATTCGGTTCGCCGCTGCGTCGACACGATGCGGGATCTCTTCCGCGGCGAGGTCGAGGAGCCTATGCTGAATGCGGGCATGAGCTACCACCATCTGCTGGAGATCTCCGCGTCAAAGCGGTTGGCACTGCAACGGGTCGGTTTCCGAATGCTTTTCCTGCTGCAGCGGCGGATGCTGGAGGAGGCGGTTTTCGACAACATCGTCGGCAGGCTGCAGGATGCCCTGCGCGAACACGGTCTGGAACCTGGCGAAGAGGAGAGTCTGCCGGCCGTGGCCTTCGCCGATCTCTCCGGCTTCACCGGACTGACACACGAGATCGGCGACCTGTCTGCTGCGGAGAAGGCCGCGCGCTTCGAAGCCATTGCGCAACGGCTTTCGTGCGCGTTCGACGGACGTATCGTCAAGCCGTTGGGGGATGGGGTGATGATGCTGTTCGCGGATGCAGCCTCGGCCGTGGAAGCATCGCTGTCGCTGGTCGAGCAGAGCCGTGTGGATGAGCTGCCGCCTGTGCGCGTCGGCGTAGCGACGGGGCAGGTCGTTCCGCGTGACGGGGACATATTCGGAAGGACGGTCAATCTTGCTGCGCGCGTTTCTGCGGTCGCCGGGCCGTCTCAAACGCTTGTCTGCCTCAATACGCGTGCTGCCGCCGAAGCGGCAGCACGCGGTCTTGCCTTCCAGGGTCTGGGAGCCGTGTCCCTGAAAGGCTTCAAGGACTCGGTGCCTCTTTTCGCAGCTCAACGCGTCGCGGGCGGCTAAAGCACCGCGTTGCCAGCCATCAGCGCCAGGATGAGGAAGATCAGGAAGATCACCAGCGCTATGCCGAATAGAACGCGGGCAATCGTCGCCGTGGCGGCCGATATGCCGGAGAAGCCGAAGAAACCGGCGATCAGCGAAATAACGAAGAATATAAGGGCCCATTTAAGCATGGAAATTTTCCTCTTTGTTCATCGTCTAGATGACGCAGCGCGAGGAGAATTGTTCCATACACGGTTCCCGCGATCGGCACTCGCCGGACTGTAGGCATAGCCGGAGGCTGGACGGCACCCTTCGAGCGGGTGCCGTCTCCTTGCTGTCGAATTACATCAGTCCCAATTGCTTGTAGAAGCCAAGGGCATCGTAATAGTCCGACTGTTGTTTGATCGTGTCGTTCTCGATGACGATGACGAAGACGGAGGCGCCGTCGAAGGAGAACGGCTTGTTGGTGGCGGCGGTCCCGTCTGCCCAGGAGCCGCTGTTCGTGCCTGTGAAGGTCCACTCGAAGGAGACCTTGTTTCCGCTGACGATAGGATCGCCGCGTATCTCCCATTTCAAATCAGGTGCCGCGGTCATGAAGTTATCGATCACCGCAGCTTTGGCTTCCGCCTTACCAATCGTCGGTTTTCCAACCGACGCGTCGTAGTAGCTCACCTTCTCATCGAAATAGGAGGCGGCCTTGGCGGCGTCATGGGCGTTCCATGCGGCAAGATACTGTTCCACGACCACAAGCGGCGCCTGGTCAGCGGCCAAGACGGGCATGCCGGCAAGCGTCGAGGCGAGGCAGATGCCGCCGAAGGCGGCAAGTACGGTGCGGCGTTTCATATTGACTCCCCTTTGCGTGTTCTTGTTGTCGAGTGCGGCCGGGTTCTCCCCGGCGCGCATGTCAGCCGTGATTGATCATCACGTGGCGGACGGCGGTGTAGTCTTCCAGTGCGTAGACCGACATGTCCTTGCCGTAGCCTGATTGCTTCAGGCCGCCGTGCGGCATCTCGTTGGTGAGCATGAAGTGGGTGTTGATCCAGGTACAGCCATATCGCAGGCGCGCCGCCATCTTCATGCCACGGCTGATGTCCTTGGTCCAAACCGACGAGGCGAGGCCGTAATCGCTGTCGTTCGCCCAGGTGACGGCGTCTTCGACATCGGTGAACCGAGTGACCGAGACAACGGGGCCAAACACTTCGCGGCGGACGATCTCGTCGTCTTGCGTGGCGCCAGCGATGACTGTCGGCGCGAAGAAGAAGCCCTTTTCGCCGGAGGTCTTGCCACCTGTGGTAATTTCCATGTGTTTGTGCTCGGCGGCGCGCGTGACGAAGCTTTCGACGCGGTCACGCTGACGCTTGGAGATCAGCGGGCCGATCTCGTTTTGCGTGTCGTCTGCCTGGTTGAACCTGATCGAGGAGACGGCGGCGGAAAGGTCGGCAACGAACTTGTCGTAGACCTTGGCGTCGGCATAGATGCGGCAGGCAGCAGTGCAGTCCTGGCCAGCATTGTAGTAGCCAAACGTGCGGATGCCTGCGACGACCGCGTCGATATCGGCATCGTCGAAGACAATGACCGGTGCCTTGCCGCCAAGTTCCAGATGCGTGCGTTTGACAGTCTTGGCCGCCGCCTGCAGGACCTTCTTGCCGGTCGCGACATCGCCCGTGATCGATACCATCGAGATTTTCGGGTGATTGATCAGGGCATTGCCGACGCTCTCGCCGCGGCCGAGGATGACGTTGACGACGCCTTCCGGCAGTATATCGGCAAGCAGCTTCGCCATCTTGAGTGCAGTGAGCGGCGTCTGTTCGGAAGGCTTGAAGACGACGGTGTTGCCGCCGGCGATCGCGGGTGCCAGCTTCCAGGCCATCATCATCAGCGGGTAGTTCCAAGGCGCAATCGAGCCAACAATGCCGACTGGATCGCGGCGGATCATCGAGGTGTGGCCCGGCAGATATTCGCCGGCGACCGGCCCGTGCAGGTTGCGAACGGCACCGGCGAAGAAGCGATAACAATCGACGATCGCGGGGATCTCGTCATTAAGCACGGCGTTGATCGGCTTGCCGCAGTTCAGCGCTTCCAGCGTGGCGAAACCTTGTGCGTCCTTCTCGATGGCATCGGCGATCCTCAGGAGATAGCCGGAGCGTTCGCCGGGGGTCGTCTGCGACCAGCTCCGGAACGCACTTTCTGCAGCATCGACGGCAGCGTCGATCTGGCCAAGCGAGGCTTCCGGAAGGTTCAGCACCGTCTCGCCCGTCTTCGGGTTCAGGATGTGCTCTTCCGTTTCCGTGCCCGCTTCAAAGCGGGACCCAATCAGCATCGCGGTGTCCATGATGTTCTCCCTTATTATTTGCCGGCTCCGGCGACCTGATCGCCGTCGCGGGTGAGGTAGTAGGCTGCCAGGATCGGCAGGAAAGTGACGAGCACGACAACCATCGCGACCACATTCGTGACCGGACGCTGGCGCGGGCGGATGAGTTCTTCGAGCATCCAGATCGGCAGGGTCGATTGCTGGCCACCGGTGAAAGTGGTGACGATGACTTCATCGAACGACAGCGCAAAGGCGAGCATGCCGCCGGCCAGAAGCGCCGTCCCGATATTCGGCAGGATCACGTGGCGGAAGGTCTGGAAGCCGTCGGCGCCAAGGTCCATCGAAGCCTCGATCAGTGAGCCGGACGTGCGGCGGAAGCGGGCGACAGCGTTGTTGTAGACGACGACGACGCAGAAGGTCGCGTGGCCGAGTACGATCGTCCAGACTGAGAAGGGGATGTCGAACAAGCTGAAGGCCGAGCGTAATGCAATGCCGGTGATGATGCCGGGCAGCGCGATCGGCAGGATGACGAGGAGCGAGATTGCCTCACGGCCGAAGAACTTCGTCTGGCTTACTGCGGCTGCGCAGAGCGTACCGAGCACCAAAGCGATGGCGGTGGCGATCACGGCGACCTGCACGGAGAGAGCAAGGGCTGCCCAGACATCGGGGCGGTTCCACGCGACGGCGAACCATTGCGTCGTAAGGCCGGGTGGCGGCCACTGATAGCTCTTCTCCTCGGTCGTGAAGGCGTAGACGAAGATCAACAGGATCGGCAGGTGCAGGAAGAGCAGGCCACCGGCTGCGGCGATCTTCAGAGGCAACGGCGAACGCTGGGAACGGTCAGAGCGCATCGAAGGCCCCCTGTTTCTTGGCCAGCCAGAGATAGATGGCCATGATGACGATAGGAACGACAGAGAATGCGGCGGCGAGCGGGACGTTGCCGGCAGTACCCTGCTGGGCATAGACAGCTTGGCCGATGAAAAGGCGCGATGAACCGATGATCTGCGGGATGATGTAGTCGCCCAAGGTCAGCGAAAACGTGAAGATCGACCCGGCAACGATGCCCGGCAGCGCCAGCGGGAAGAGCACCGTGCGGAAGGTCTGGCTCGGGGTGGCGCCAAGATCGGCAGAGGCTTCGATGAGGTTACCCTGGACACGCTCGAGTGCTGCCTGTGTCGGCAGGATCATGTAGGGCAGCCAGACATAGACGAAGACAAGGAATGTGCCGAGATAGCTGACCGACAGCGAGTTGCCGCCGATTACGGGCAGGTTGAGGACTCCGTCGAGAAACCAGGAAAGATGCAGCCTGGCGAAGATCCAGGTCAGAATGCCTTCCTTCGCGAGGATGAGCTTCCAGGCATAGATTTTTACGAGATAGCTCGACCAGAGCGGCAGCATGACGCCAAGGTAGAACAGGGCCTTCCATTTGCCCTGTGCATAGCGGGCCGCATAGTAGGCAATCGGGAAAGCGACCACAGCCGAGGCCAGCGTCACCAGCGCCGCCATGATGATGGTTCGGATGATGATGTCGAAATTGGTCGGGCTGAGGAGCTGCGCATAGGTCGCAAGCGTGAACTCGTAATTCACCAGACCCGAGAAATCATCGATCGAAAAGAAGCTCTGCAGGAGCAGCGCGATCAGTGAGCCGATGTAGATGACCCCGAGCCACAGAAGCGGCGGTGTCAGCATCAGAAAAAGCAGCAACTTTGGTCGCCGCCAGAAGGCATCGGAGAGCCGTCCGAAGAAGCCGCCGCGACCGGGCAGGATCGAGGTCTCGCGCAGTTCGGCCGGTTTGGTGAGGGCGAGCGCTGTCATGCTGCGTCGTCCATGTAGTGCACGTCAACGGGCTGCCAGGCGAGTCGGACGTTCGCGCCGACATCCGGCACAGTGGAGCCGGCCGGCAGCATGACGTGCAGGCGGGTGCCGCGGATATCGACCGACAGGCGGGTTGCAGCACCAAGGAAGCTTGCATTCTCGACGCGCGCCTCGACACCTTCTCCTGCCAGACGGATCGCTTCCGGGCGCAGGCTCGCCCAACGCTTCTCTCCGCCGAGCGAGGTCATCAGATCGGGCGCGATGACGTTGGAGGAGCCGACGAAATCGGCGACGAAGCGAGTCTTCGGGCGGCTATAGATGTCGTGCGGCGTGCCCTCCTGGACGATGCCGCCGTTGTTGAAGACGGCGACGCGGTCGGCCATCGATAGCGCCTCGCCTTGGTCATGGGTGACGAAGACGAAGGTGATGCCGAGGGCGCGTTGGAGACTCTTCAACTCCTCCTGCATCTGCTCGCGCAGCTTCAGATCGAGCGCGCCGAGCGGTTCGTCGAGCAGGAGAACCTTCGGCTTGTTGACAAGGGCGCGGGCGAGTGCGACGCGCTGTCGCTGGCCGCCGGAAAGCTGTCCGGGTTTGCGCGCGCCGTAGCCGGGAAGCTTCACCAGTTCCAGCGCCTGCTCGGCGGCCTTGGTGCGTTCGGCCTTACCGACACCCTTGACCATCAGCCCATAAGCGACGTTGTCGAGGATGTTGAGGTGCGGGAAAAGCGCGTAGTCCTGGAAGACGGTGTTGACGTTACGGCGATAGGGCGGAATGCCTTCGGCCGTCTCGCCAAAGATTTCGATATGCCCGTCCGTCGGCTGCTCGAAACCGGCAATCAGTCGCAGGCAGGTGGTCTTACCCGAGCCGGACGGCCCAAGCATGGCGAAGAATTCGCCCGGCGCGATTTCAAGATCGACGCTGTCGACGGCGCGGACCTGGCCAAAATGGCGCGAGACCTTTTGGAAACGGACGGCGGGGGTCATGGTAAGCTCCGGAATGTAGTGTTTGTTTTATCTTCTTCTCATCAGGAAGAAGCTGGCCCAAAAGGCTCCAACGAGGGGACAACCCGGCGTTCCGTCATCGCGCCCCCGCGCTGACGTCCGCTCTTTTGCTCGGTTGCCCCCTCGTCTGCCCTCGCAGGGCGTCTTCTCCCCGAGCGAGGAGAAGGAGAGGTTGCGGGTGAGATTATCGTCCGCCGATCACGCCGATGTAGTCGGAGACCCAACGGTGGTACGGCACGCACTCGTTCTGTGTCGTGCACTTGGCCGTCGGTGTTCTCCAGAACTTGATCTTGTCGAAGTGATCATAGCCGTTCGTTGCACAACCTTCGTCGGTCAGCAGTTCGTTGCCCTTGCAGGCAGCGGGAACGGAGGGTACGGCGCCGAACCAGGCAGCGGCATCGCCCTGGACCTTGGCCTGCAGTGAATGCTCCATCCACATGTAGGCGCAGTTCGGATGCTCGCTGTCGACGTGCAGCATGGTCGTGTCAGCCCAACCGGTCGCCCCTTCCTCCGGGAAAGTGGAGGCGATCTTCTGCTTGTCAGCCTGCATCAGGTTGACCTGGAAGGGCCAGGAACCGGAGGCGACCACGCCTTCGTTCTTGAAGTCGTCGATCTGGATCATCGCGTCGTGCCAGTAGCGCGAGACGAGCTTGCGCTGGCCGCGCAGCAGGTCGAGCGCTGCCTTGTACTGGTCTTCGTTGAGTTCGTAGGGATCCTTGATGCCAAGTTCCGGCTTATGCGCCATCAGGTAGAGAGCGGCATCCGCAACGTAGATCGGACCATCATAGGCCTGAACGCGACCCTTGTTGGATTTGCCGTCCGGAAGCGTCTCTTCTTCGAAAACGACCTTCCAGCTTGTCGGTGCCTTACCCTTGAAGGCATCGGTATTGTACATCAGAACGTTCGGCCCCCACAGGTAGGGAACGCCGTAGTGGACGTCTTTGACCGTGTACCACGGGCCCTTCTGCAGGCGTGGATCGACGTTCTTGAAACTTGGGATGAGGTCGGTATTGATCGGCTGGACGCGCTTGCCGGCGATCAGGCGAAGCGATGCGTCGCCAGAGGCGGTGACGAGGTCGAAGCCGCCTTCGTTCATCAGCGATACCATTTCGTCAGAGGTCGCTGCGGTTTTGACGGAAACCTTACAGCCGGTTTCCTTTTCGA
Organism: Hyphomicrobiales bacterium; assembly: GCA_900466605.1. GTDB lineage: Bacteria > Pseudomonadota > Alphaproteobacteria > Rhizobiales > Rhizobiaceae > Rhizobium. The sequence goes on along the minus strand of UBMU01000009.1, from coordinate 226,073 downwards.
AGGCGGTGACCCAATCGTAGCTCTTGTCGCTTTCGCCACGCTCGATGTAGCCCGCCCAGGCTACGATGCTCACCGCACCTTCACCCTTGCCCAGCGCCTTTAGCGGTTCGGCGGCGGCAACTTGCGTCACGAAACTCAGGCTCGCGAGTGCAGCAGTGCACGATTTCAGAAGATATTTCATCTGATGTCTCCCGGTTGTGCCACTTTTCGTGGCGTTATGTTCCCGGTTGAAAAGGTGCGACGAATTTTCCGGTTTCGCAAATTCATTTATCAGAAAGCCGATATCGGAATTTCCGATATCGTGTCTGAACGGTCAACGCGGACGGCCGGATCTCAGTGCTTCGGCGATGCCTACGAAGTCGCGCGCCGCCTGCGGCAGGCTGGAACCCTTGCGCCAGACCATGCCGACTTGCACGACTGGCAGCGAGCCGGACACGTCACGGCTCTCGATTCGATCGCCTTCCAGCGACCAGGGGCGGTAGACGAGATCGGGCAGCAGTGCGACCCCGGCGCCGGTGGCGACCAGGCTGCGCACTGCTTCCACCGAGCGGGTGCGGAAAGCGACATGTGGTCGCGCGCCGAGCGCTGAGAGCAGCTTGCCGGTGTTCTCCTCGATTTCGTCAACGGTCAGCATGATCAGCGGTTCGCGAGCAATGTCCGCCACGGAAATGATATCTGCCGAGACCAGCGGGTGACCCATCGGCAGCCACAGCCGGTAGGGCGAGGTCTCCAGGATTTCCGCCTGCAGCGCCATGCGGTCGCGCAGGTTGGAAATGACCATGACCGCAACATCCAACTCGCCGCCGACCAGCAGGTGTTCGAGATAGCCGCCATTGTCCTCTATGGCGCTGACTTCGACACCCGGGCAGGCTCGTCGATAGCGCGCCAGGAGATCGGAGAGCACGTAGCCGGCGACGAGCGAGGTGACGCCGATATTGAGTGTGCCGGAAATCTCGTTCTGCTTGCCGGAGAAACTCGTGCGCGCATCGGTTACGCTTGCAAGGATTTTCGTCGCATGGCGTAAGAATTGGTGGCCGTTGTGAGTAATCGTAAGGCCGCGCGGATGACGCTCGAAGAGCTCGACGCCGAGGTCTGTTTCCAGCTCCTTGAGGGCTTCAGTAACCGAGGATTGCGAGATGGAAAGGTTCTGCGCGGCACGTGTTACTGAGCCTTGTTCGGCGACGGCGACGAAATACTGGATCTGGCGAAGCGTGAAGGCCATGCGCCGTTAGAGCATGGCCGCGAGGAGATTGGCAAGCATAGGGAAAGCTTGGACCTTTTTTGGTGCTAATCCCACACTGATGCAAACTTGGAGGCCTCGTTTAAGCATTCGGAAACGTCATTTCTCTAGCGTCGAGACCACTCGTATTGCGTTGGAGCTTGTTAATGGCGGAGCAGTTGGCGTGAAGGCCCTACTGCGCATCTTCCGGCCCTCCCGGAAATTGGTGTTTATCATCGCTGGCGTCGCCCTTCTTGGGGGCGTCTCCGGCGGTGCCGCGCTTTTTATCGGCAAGGACAAGATCCTCGGGCCCTCCGCTGAAACGATGAACGGGCTGTCCTGCACCGACGTCAACCTCGTCACCATCAAGAAGCAGAGCCGCGTCTGGATCCGCAAGTACATCAAGACCGAGCCGACCGATGGCATGACGCGGGTGAAGACCGCGCTTCGCGTAGCCAAAGCGATCTACGATGCGCAAAAGCCGGATCTCGTGCAGGTCGTCGTTCTCGACACCAACGGGCCGACTTTGCGATCCGATATTCGCGGCCGGGCGATCGGTGCCGATGTCATCTATATTCCGCATCCTGATCCCGTGCTCGAAAGCGCCGAGGCCAAGACGTATACGGCTCGCTATTACGACGGTGCGGCTGCCGCCAACGGGCTGTTCTTCGGCGAACGCGTTGATCTGCCCGAGGACGAAATCACAGCGTTGAATGCGTCCTTCAAAGAGTACTCCGACTGCATCGATCCGATCGCTGTCGCCGCCACGAAAGGTGGGGAAGGCGAGGGCGAGAAGAAGGACGAGGGGAAGGAAGAAAAGCCGGCCGAGGGCGGCGGGCACGGCTCGGCGCCCGCAGAGAAACCTGCGGCGGAAGAAGCCGCACCGGCCTTAGCTCACTAACGATTCGAAAAGGAAAAGGCGGCGAGCCCATAGGGTCGCCGCCTTTTTCTGTTCCGTCTACCGGTCTCAGTCAGCCTTGCTGCGGCGAGCCGGGAAAAGAATGACGTCACGGATCGACGGTGCGTTGGTCAAAAGCATGATCAGGCGATCGACGCCGATCCCGAGGCCACCGGCGGGCGGCATGCCCTGATCGATCGCATCGAGGAATTCGTCGTCCAGCTGTTTTTCCTTTTCGCCGCGGGCATGCGCCTGCTCCAGCTGCTCGACCATGCGGCGGCGCTGTTCTTCCGGATCGTTGAGTTCCGAAAACGCGTTGCCGAGTTCCCAGGCGTTGCAGTAGGTCTCGAAGCGTTCGACGAGACGCGGCTCGCCCGGCACTTCCTTGGCGAAGGGCGAGATGTCCTTCGGGAAGTGGGTGACGTGGCTCGGCTGGATCAGAGTGCCCTCGACCTTCTCTTCGAAGATGAAGGCAAGGCATTCGCCCCAGGTCCAATCCTTCTCGACTTCGAAACCGGCAGCCTTGGCAGCGGCACGGGCTTCCTCGTCCGTCTTCATGGCGAGGAAATCGAGGCCGGTCACTTCTTTGACGGCATCGGGCATCGGGACGCGCTTGAACGGACCCTTGAAGGAGAGCTGCTTGTCGCCGAAGGGGAATTCCGTCGTGCCGTGGATCGCCAGCGCCAGGCTTTCGAACAGCCGCTCGACAAGGTCCATGATGTCCTCGTAGTCGGCATAGGCCCAGTAGCACTCCATCATCGTGAATTCAGGATTGTGCCGGGTCGAGACGCCTTCGTTGCGGAAGTTCCGGTTGATCTCAAACACCTTGTCGGTGAGTCCGGAAACCAGCGTGCGCTTCAAGAACAGTTCCGGCGCAATGCGCAGGTACATGTCGAGCTTCAGCGTGTTGTGATGCGTCTTGAACGGCTCGGCGGTGGCGCCGCCATAGACCGAGTGCAGCATCGGCGTTTCGACTTCCATGAAGCCGTCGTTTTCCATGAAACGACGGATGCCGGAGACGATCTTCGAACGTTGCTGGAAACGGAGCTTCGATTCCTCGTTGGTCATGATATCGAGGTGGCGCTTGCGATAGCGGATCTCGATATCGGAAATGCCGTGCCACTTCTCCGGCATGGGGAGCAGCGACTTGGTGAGCATGGTGATTTCGCGGGCGTTGATCGACAGCTCGCCGCGCTTCGTGCGACGCACCGTGCCGGTGACGCCGATGATGTCGCCGATATCGATCATGCTCAGCATGTTGCGGGCTTCTTCCGGCGTCACGTCCTTGTGGCTGAAGATCTGGATCTTGCCGCCGGCGTCATGGATGTCCATGAACATGCCTGAATTGCGCGAGGAATAGACGCGGCCGGCAACGGTCACGACGTCCTGCGTCTCGACGTCGGATTCGAGATCCTTGTACTTCTCCGCCAGTTCGGCGTTGGTCATCGTCCGGTGGAAATGCGCCGGGTAGACGTCGCCGATCTGTTCGCGCAGCAGCTTCAGCTTCTGGGCGCGGACTTCGGTTGCGTCGGAGGAAAGGGTCGCTGTTTCGGTCTTTTCAGTCATGATGCAAACGTCCGGTTCAGTTCTTCGGGCCGACGAGGGAGGCAACTGCCTGCGCGGCGAGCTTCAATCGCTGGCGCACGACGGAGCGGCCAAGGATCGCCATCGAGTCGAACAGTGGCAGCGAGCGTGACGAGCCGGAAACGGCAACGAAGAGCGGCGCGACGATGACCTTGAGCTTCTTGCCCATGCGGTCGCCGATGGCGCGCAGTTCGGCTTCGATGGATTCGACGTTCCACTCGAGGATCTTTTCCAGATCCGGCTGCACGGTGTTCAGGATCTCGAGAATCTCTTCCGGCGGCGACTTGATCTTGGCGAAGGCCGACGGGTCGAGGTTGAGGTCTGATTTCAGCAGGAAGCCCATCAGATCAGGAAGCTCGCCGAGCTTGGAGATACGCGACTGCGACAGCGCGAGACCAGCCTTCAGGCGGTCGTTTTCCATCGCCCAGGTCAGGACACGGCTCTGGAATTCCTCTTCCGACATCTTTTCGCGGATCCAGCGGCCGTTCAGCCAGTCGAGCTTCTGGATGTCGAAGATTGCGCCGGCCTTGGAGAGGTTTTCCGGGTCGAACTTGCCCGCGAGTTCGTCGATATCGAGCAGTTCCTCGCCTTCGGCGATCTGGACGAAGAACAGGCCGAGGAAGTTCATCAACGCTTCGGGGATGTAGCCGAGCGCCGTGTAATAGGAAATCGAGGTCGGGTTCTTGCGCTTCGACAGCTTCGACTTGTCGGCATTGCGCATCAGCGACAGATGCATGAACACCGGCTGGTCCCATTCGAAGTAGCGATAGAGCAGGATGTGCTTCGGCACCGAAGCCAGCCACTCCTCGCCGCGAGCGACGTGGGTGATCTTCATCAGATGGTCGTCGATGACGTTGGCCATGTGATAGGTCGGCATGCCGTCGCCCTTGATGAGGACCTGCATGTCGACGGAATCCCACGGGATCGAGACGTCGCCGTAGACACCGTCGGTGAAGTCGCAGGAGCCCTCGGTCGGAATCTTCATGCGGATGACTGAGCTTTCGCCGGTTGCCAGCTTCGCGCTGACTTCCTCGGCGGAATACTTGAGGCACAGTCCGTCATACTTCGGCGGCTTGCCGGCGGCGCGCTGGGCTTCGCGCATCTCGGTCAGACGCTCGGGCGTGCAGAAACAGCGGAAGGCATGGCCCTTGTCCAGCAGCTGCTGGGCGTAGGGCTGGTACATGTCCTTACGGTCGCTCTGGCGGTAAGGGCCATAGGGGCCACCGATGTCGGGGCCCTCAGACCACTTCAGGCCGCACCACTTCAGCGCGTCGAGCACCTTGGTTTCGAACTCGGGTGTCGAACGCGTTGCATCGGTGTCTTCGATACGCAGGATGAACTCGCCGCCGTGCTTCTTGGCGAAGAGATAGTTGAAGAGAGCGATGTAAGCAGTGCCGACATGCGGCTCGCCGGTCGGCGAGGGAGCAATGCGGACGCGGACGCCGGAAGCTGTCATTTTTATGTGCCCGTCAAATGAATGCCGGACGGCTTTTCCTGAGAAAGCGACGTTCGGCCGGAGAGAATGCAGATAACTGGATCAGGAAACCGGCCGGAAAAGGGCGCTGCCCCCGTTCATCCGCCAATTGCCCATTTTGCTGGCCTTAAGGCCATATTCGACCGCGCTCGTCAAGGAAAATGGCGCCCCGACTTCAGGTGACGGGCTGGACACCGAGCAGTGGCGGGACGAAACCGGTCGCCGGCAGGGCATGACGTTCTATCGATGCGGCCGGTCGCTATTGCTGAAGCTCGGCGAGAGCCCTGCGGAGAGGTGTATCCGAAATCTGGATCAGCCCCGCGAACGGAATATCCATATCCAGCACGACAAAGATCGAGAGTGATATCAGCAGGGCAGAAACGATAAACATCAGGACGACAATGATGTTCCTGGGCGCTCGATATCCGAAGCTCACAAAAATCAGCGTCAGCCACGCCGTCAGCATGGTGATGAGTGGCCTCGGGATCACGCCTTCCGACTGCTCGACGATGACCCAGCGCTGCTCTACAATTCTTTGATATTGCTGGCGAGCGTCGTTCCAGAGCGCCACGTGCCCTGGGCCGGACGGCACGATCAGCGAAAGGCTGTCGCCGACCGCATTGAGTGCGAGTTCACTCGTTCGGTCGCTCCTGACGAGCGGATCCGGCGCGGCGCGAGCAGGATTGGTCAGGGCTTTCTCAACGTAGTTTTCCAGGCGCTTGCGTGTCTCGTTGGCCTCGAGACCATAGGTGCGCAAGGTTCGATCGAGAAGAATAATCTGTGTTGCGAAGGCGTGCACGTTCTTGTCGATCTCGGCAAAGGTGTTCTTCGACGAATTGATCATCAGGCCAAAGACAAGCGAGGTCATGACGACGAAGATGTTGGCGACCAGCCGGACGACGGTGTTGGTTTCGTCCTGGCGGTGATGCACCGGCAGCTTCGAATAGGTCAGCATCGTTCCGATCGAGGCGGTCAGGAGCAAGGCGAAGACAACAACCGCTACCAGCAATTCCAGCATCATTTTCTGTCGCGCCCTCCCGTGCTCTGGGGGCAAACTAGCCGTTTTAAATGATTTCGCCAGTAGACTGCGCATGCCCGCTGGACAAACCCACGTGTGGGTATAGCTTTCGCGGCGAAATTCATGCTGGAGATAGTGATGACTGGTCTTTTGAATGTGCCCGTGAAGCTGGCCGATGGTCGCGAGACAACACTGAATGATTATCGCGGCAAGGTGATACTGGTCGTCAATGTCGCTTCCAAATGCGGTCTCACCGTCCAGTACGAGGGGCTCGAGAAACTCTATGAGGACAAGCGCGAGCGCGGCTTTGTGATTGCGGCCTTTCCGGCGAACAATTTCAAGGGGCAGGAGCCGGGCACGGACGCGGAAATCGTTGAATTCTGCACCCTCACCTACGACGTAAAGTTTCCGATCTTCTCGAAGATCTCGGTCAAGGGCGAAGACAAGCATCCGCTCTACGAACAGCTGACCACCTCTGCAGGGGCTGCCGTTGGCGACGGGCCGATGCGGGAACGGTTGCGCAACAGCGGTCTGGTGAGCGGCGACAGCAGTGAAATTCTCTGGAATTTCGAGAAGTTCCTCATCGGTCGCGATGGCAAGGTGGTTGCGCGTTTTGCGCCCGATGTGACCGCCGAGGATCAGCGGCTGGTCTCGGCGATCGACAAGGAGCTTACAAAGACCGCCTGACGCCGTCTTTGCGCCTCGGCGTGTCTATTGTGCTGGAGCGACCGCCGCGCCGTTCAGAAACAGATCGGCGCACATTTTCGCCCGGGCAGCGATTTCCTCGATCCCGGGCGCCGGCTGCTGGCGCAGCATTGCGGCGCGTTGTGGCTCCATGGTCATCATGCCGCGCAGCATGCCTGAAGCCGCATGCGGGTCGTCGAGGGCGATGACGCCGCGATCAACCTGCTTGCGCAGCCATCCCTCCATCAGCGCATTCGTGCGGACGATGGCTTTCTCGTAGAACGAAGCAGATATCTCCGGGAAGCGATCGGACTCGCCGATCACAAGGCGCAGCATGGTGATGGTGTCGTCTGACAACGTCAGCATTCCATAGGCCATCAGCATCCGCTCCAATCCCTGGCGCAGATCGGCTGACGCAAGCGTAGTCGGGTCGAGCGCCAGCAGAAATCGGCCGATGCGATCGGAAATCAGATCTGAGAAGAGGTCAGCTTTCGTCGGAAACAGCCGGTAGAGCGTCTTCGTCGAGACGCCTGCTTCCTGCGCGATCGCCGCGATGCTCGCCGTCGCGTATCCGTTCTCGTGAAACTGCCTGTTCGCAGCCTCGATGATGACACTCCTGGTATCCTCGTCACACCGCGCCTGCGGTCTGCCGCGCGGCTTTCTCTCGATTTCGTGATTTTGGACCATCGTTATTTTCCAAATTCATGTTGACATCAACTTTATAGAGCATATTTTGGAAAACGTCAATTTTCCTTTTTATGCATCAAGGGCCGCGGCCTTAGCTCCAGCGACCATGATCCGGAGAAAACAATGACCATCCAGAAGCTCCAAGCTCTGAACAACAATAGCTCCCCGACTGCTGAAGCGGCGCCGGAAACGCTCGACGCCGGCAAGCCGCTGCGCACGGACGCGCAGATTGCTGAAACCAAGCCGCAGCAAGGCGGTAAGCGATCTGGCCGGTCGCTCCTGTTGGGCGCGGCGGCTGTCGCGATCGTGGCTGCAGCCGGCTATTATGGACATGATTACTGGACGGTCGGGCGCTTCCATGTGTCGACAGACGATGCCTATGTTAAGGCCGATAACAGCACGATCGCCCCAAAGGTTTCCGGTTACATCGCTCAGGTGCTCGTCAATGACAACCAGGCAGTCACGGCCGGCCAGCCGCTTGCGCGCATTGATGATCGCGATTTTCGGACAGCGCTCGATCAGGCCAAGGCAGACGTTGCCGCCGCTGCGGCCACGCTGAACGCCAAGCAGGCCGCCCTCGAGATCCAGCAATCGACGATCGCCGCTGCCCGCGCTACTGTCGAAGTGGACAAAGCCAACGAGACGTTCGCCGAGCAGAACAACAAGCGCTATTCGAGCCTCGCCACCAACGGCTATGCCCCGGTTCAGACCGCACAACTGGCGGCCTCGCAGATCGCCGCGGCGCAAGCAACGATCGTGCGCGACAGCGCTGCCCTCGAGGCAGCCGTAAAGCAGGTCGATCTACTGAACGCCGAGCTTGCCCAGTCAAAGGCTGCTCTGGCCCGCAGCCAGGCGGTCGAGCGTCAGGCCGAGCTCAATCTCTCCTATGCAACGATCGCGGCGCCGGTTGACGGCACCGTTGGCAATCGCACGCTGCGTGTCGGCCAATACGTGCAGGCCGGGACACAGTTGATGTCGGTCGTCCCGACGAATGCGGCCTATGTGATCGCGAACTACAAGGAAACGCAATTGACCGACGTGCATGCCGGTCAGCCGGTTGATATCGAAGTCGATACGTTCCCCGGTCGCACCTATCACGGGGTTGTTGACAGCATCGCTCCGGCGAGCGGCCAGGAATTCGCTCTGCTGCCCCCCGACAATGCGACCGGCAACTTCACAAAAGTCGTGCAACGTATCCCGGTCAAGATTCTGCTCGATGGCAATGGCGCTGCTGCCGGCGACCTTCGCCCCGGTATGTCGGTGCAGCCAAGCATCAACACCAACGCTGCCAACGCGGCTCATGGTGCCTGACGGGCAGAGGATGAGGATCTTGTCATGTCTACCTCAATTGCATCCGCTGCGGCGGTCCAGCCGCGCGCCAGCATGAAGGATTGGATTGCCGTACTTGCCGGCATGATCGGCGCGTTCATGGCAATCCTCAACATCCAGATCACCAACGCATCGCTCCTCGATATCGAGGGCGGCATCGGCACGGGCATCGACAATGGTGCCTGGATTTCAACCTCGTATCTGATCGGCGAGATCGTCGTCATTCCATTGACGGCGTATTTCAGCAGCGTGTTTTCCTTCCGCCGCTACATTCTCGTCAACTCGGTTCTCTTTCCGATCTTCTCGATCGCCTGCGCCTTTGCCCACGATCTAGGTACGATGATCCTGCTGCGCGGCCTGCAGGGATTTGCCGGCGGTGTATTGATCCCCATGGCTTTCACCATGGTCTTGACCAAGCTGCCGAAGGCACAGCAACCTCGCGGACTGGCGCTCTTTGCCCTGTCCGTCACCTTTGCCCCGGCCATCGGCCCTACGATCGGGGGCTATCTCACCGAAAATTACGGCTGGCAGACGATCTTCTTCATCAACGTTATTCCGAGCGCTGTGATGGCGGTTGCCCTTGCGCTGACGCTCGAGAAGCAACCGATGCAGCTCCACCTGCTTAAGGAAGGCGACTGGGCCGGCATATTTACAATGGCGATCGGCCTTTCCGCACTTCAGACCGTGCTTGAGGAGGGTAACAAGGAGGATTGGTTCTCCTCACCCTTCATCATTAAGCTCAGCATTGTGGCCTTCGTCTTCCTTGTTACGTTCATCTGGATCGAGCTGACGGTAGAAAAGCCCCTCGTAAAACTGCGCCTCTTGAAGCAGCGCAACTTCGGAATCGGTGTAGCCGTCAACGTGCTCGTGGGCGTCGCTCTGTTCGGAACGGTCTACATCCTCCCGCAGTATCTGGGACAGGTGCAGCGCTACAATGCCGAGCAGATCGGCAATGTGCTGGCCTGGACCGGCTTGCCGCAGCTGCTGCTCATCCCGCTCGTTCCGCTGCTCATGAAGCGCTTCGATGCCCGCTATATCGGTTTCGTCGGCATTTCGATCTTCGCGATCAGCTGTTTCATGAATATCACGCTGTCGGCAGACAACGCCGGTGATCAGTTTTGGATCCCGAACATCGTGCGCGCCATCGGCCAGGCCCTTGTGCTGACTCCGATTACCGCCATCACGACCGCCGGCATCGCTGCGTCGGATGCCGCTGCGGCCTCGGGCTTGACGAACATGCTGCGTAATCTCGGCGGCGCTGTAGGCACGGCTTCGCTTGGTACGATCCTGACCAAGCGCGAGCAGTTCCACTCCAATATCATCGGCCAGTCTGTAACGTTGGCCCGAGACGAGGTTCGTGACCGTCTCAGCCAGACGACGAGTTATTTCCTGGCCCACGGCGTCTCCGACCCAGCTATCGCCGGCCAGAAAGCCATCATCGCCCTCGGCCAAACCGTTAGGCGCCAGGCGTTGATCCTTGGCTTCAGCGACACGTTCGCCGTCATTGGCGTGGTGCTTGCCATTGCCGCGTTTGCGCTGTTGCTGACGCGGAAGTCGCAGGCCGGTGGCGGTGCCGGAGCTCATTGATCAGTCACGGACAAATCGCCTCGACGCTCTTCGACCCGGTGGTAGACCGGGCCGAAGAGCGATTACAATCTGCGGTGCTGCCGGCGGAAGGCGCTCGGCGAACAATGTTCGCGATCCTGAAACAGTCTGGAAAAGTAGAACGCGTCTTCGATGCCGACAGCATTCGAAATCGCCTCGATCGAGAGATCGGATGTCGTCAGCAACTGTTTGGCGCGATCGATGCGAAGCCGCAGCTGGAAGGCCTTCGGCGACAGGCCGAGGGCTGCCTGGAAATGCCGCCGCAGCGTCGCCGGGGACATGCCGAATTCCAGCGCAAGGGCGTGCATGTCCGTCGGCTCAAATGCGCGACGTTGCAAGGTCTCGATCACCAGCTCGGCTCTAACGTCATCGGCACCGTTCTTGCGGCTGTTTGCCTGGCGGGCGGCTTGGACTGCAATGCGGTGAAGCGTCGCCGCAGCCGATGCAAGGCTGAGCGGATCGCCTGCGGCAAAGTCGGAATGAAGCGCGCTGAAGTGATGCTGCATCTCCCGGAGATTCTGTAGGCGCACGGCCGGTTCTGCTGGCGTGATCAGGCGCTGACGGATCAGGTCCGCCATTAGCGTGCCCTCGAAGAGAACCCATCGCTCTTCCCAACTCTCCCCATCGGTCGGTCCATAGGAATGCAATGTGCCGGCGGGAAGCCAGAAGAGCGACGGCCCGTTGATCTCCTGAACACCCGCCTTCAACGTCTGCAGCGTGCCATTCCCTGTTTCGACGAGCACCACCGCGTGTATCGGTAGCCGCCTGTTCGCAATGCGTGTTCCGATACGTTGACGGCCGAACCCCGTGACGGCGAGCGCCGTGTGTCCAGACGAAACGGATCGATAGAGCGCGATCGGTGACTCGTTCATGAGCGAAAAGTCCAGTCGATCTTTCCATCCATGGGAAGATCGTTTCTTTTAATCCAAATTTCAGCAGCTATATTGTTTTTGGGGAGCGATTGAAATGTCAAGCCCGGTTCTAGAACGCAAGGAAGATCAAGTGCCGGCAGCCGATTTGGTCGCCAACGGAAAAATCCTTTCGACCGCGGCCAACCGGCTGGGTGGGCTCGTGCCGACGGATCCATCGATCGGCGTGGAGGCGATCCGCAGGCTCTATCACGAAAATGGCTATGTCTGGCTGAAACGCTTTCTCGATCCCGAAGCCGTCAATGCGTTTCGCAGCTGGGTCTTCGCACATCTGGCGCGTGGCGGGCTTCTTGAAGCGGGCTCCGATCCGGTGCTCGGGCGATCCTCCAAAACGGGACCAGACAAAGGTCAGGTCGATCGCATTTTGATGTCGCTCGTCCGCTCGGTCGCCTTTGAAGGTTTTTGCGCGCAGCCGCGGCTTGCGCGATTCATGGATGAGTTCCTGTCCGGGATTTCCTACCTGCACAAGCGCAAGATCATGCGCTTCACCCAGCCGGGCACGACCACGGCAACCCCCGCGCATTACGATCTTGTCTATCTGCGTGGCGGCACGACCCGGCTGGTGACTGCCTGGATTCCGATCGGCGATACGCCGGTCGATATGGGTGGGCTCGTCTATCTCGAGGGGTCGCATGCGATCGGTGTTCGCATGGAAGAGGAGTTCGCCCGGAAGAGCCGCGATCTATCGGCAGAAGAGAGGGTCAGCGCCTTCAACCGCAACATGACCGAGGGCGGCTGGGTTTCGAAGGACCTTCCTGACATGGCGGAGCGCTTCGACACGCGTTGGCTGATCGCCGACTACGAGGCCGGCGATGTTGTGTTGCACAGCCCTTACATGATCCATGCCTCGACCACGAACCAAAGCGCATCAAACCGGATCAGACTCTCAACGGATATCCGCTACCAGAACGTCGATGACGAGATCGACGCCCGATGGGGCAATCACTGGAGCCTGGGGGACATGCTTTAGGGCGCGGCGGTAGAGCCGCGCCCATCGCCGATTTAGTGGCCGCCTTGCCTTTTGCGCTGGCGGGCATTGCGGGCGAACATGTTGAGCACCTCCACCAGCGCCGAGAAGGCCATTGCAGCGTAGACGTAGCCCTTCGGCACATGGAAGCCCATGCCCTCGGCGATCAGGGTCGTGCCGATCATCATCAGGAAGGCGAGGGCCAGCATGACGATGGTTGGGTTCTTCTCGATGAAGTTCGCAAGCGGCGTTGCGGCGACCAACATGACGGTAACGGCGGCGATGACGGCGACCACCATGATCGGTAGGTGCGGGGTCATGCCTACCGCAGTGATGATGCTGTCGACCGAGAAGACGAGATCGAGCAAAAGGATCTGGCCAATGGCGGCTGTAAAGCCGGCCGTCGCTGCCGTGCCGATGAAATCCTCGTTGTGATCGACCGGATCGACGTTGTGGTGGATTTCCTTGGTTGCCTTCCAAAGCAGGAAGAGACCGCCGGCGATCAGGATCATGTCCTTCCAGGAGAAGCCGTGACCGAACAGTTCGAAGACAGGGGTGGTCAGCTTGACGATCCAGGCAATGGTGCCGAGAAGGGCAAGGCGCATGATGAGGGCGAGGCCAATGCCGATCTTACGTGCCTTCTCGCGGTGCTCCGGCGGCAGCTTGTTGGTGAGAATCGAGATGAAGATGAGGTTGTCGATCCCGAGGACCACTTCCATCACCACAAGGGTGACGAGGGCCACCCAGGCGGCCGGATCCTGAACGAGCATCATGATGTCTTGCATCGGCGTTTATCCCCTTGCGCCATAGAGTCTGACGCTCGCAATGTACGGACGCCGCCTGCCTTGGCAAGCGCGCAAGGGGATATACGAAAGCCGGACGACTTTTATTCCTTGATGGGAATCCAGATTTCCGTCAGGCCCATGCCGGTATAGGGGTCGAAGCGGTCGTCATAGCGCTCGAACATGTCGGGCATGATGCCGAATTCCATGCCGGAGTTCGGCATCCAGTTCGCGAAAATCTGATGCATCGTTGCCGGAATGCCTGAGACATGGCCACGATGGGCGAAGACAGCATAGCGCTGGCCGGGTATCTTGAGCGTGGCGAAGCCATCCGGCAGGTCGTCGCCGTCGCCGACCGCCACTGCTGCCATGTAGCGGAACTTCTCTGCCTCGCCCTCTATATGCGTGCAGAGACCATAGGCGACATTGCCGATCTGGCCGGGAATGTTGCCGAAATGAACATTGAATTTTTGCCACAGCGAAGGGATCGCGGCATTGCCGCCGTAGGGGTATGTCTCTTGCAAGCCGGCAAACAGCATCGGCGGCAAGGTTTCGAATCGCGGCGGTTCCAGTTCGGGAAGGCGGGCGGGGTCCATGCGGATTGGCTCCTGAAGTGCGAGATTGCGCGTATGCCCCTGCTTGCGGACGGCCTCGGGCGTGAGGCCGAACTGATCGCGAAAGGCACGGGTGAATGCCTCGTGCGAGCCGTAGCCCGCTTCGAGGGCAACCTCGAGAATCCCTCCCTGTTCATCGATTAGCGTCTGCGCCGCGCCGCTCAGGCGGCGGGCTCTGATGTAGCCGCTGATCGAGTGTCCGGTGACGAGTCCGAAGACCCGCGAAAGATGGTAGCGTGAAAGCCCGGCAACATCCGAAATCTCTTCCAGAGTGATGTCGTTGCCGAAATGACTTTCGATAAACCATATCGCTCGTCCGACGGCGCTCATTGCTTCTCCCTTGGCTGCATTCACTTCATAGCGAAAGCCAAATTCCGACGTTTGATCCCTGTTGCGGGATTCTGGCGCTGTTGGGGAAGAAATCAAAGGGCGGATTCAGGACGACTTCTTGGCGCCATAGGCCGCGATGAAGACGCGGATGGCGCCATTGACCACGCGATCCACCTCCTCGCGCGGGGGAGGGGCGTCCATGTCGCCGAACAGCCGCAGCTTGAAGAAGCCGCCACTGCAAAGTTCGAGGAACTGGCGCGCGGCAAGTTCGATGTCGTCGATCTCAAAGCGTCCGGCTTCGACCTGGCTCGTCAGGAAGTCCTTCAGCACGGTCCTGATGTTTTCCGGGCCGGTGAAGAAGCGCTGACAGAGGTGAGGCATGCGATCGCGTACGCCGATCACCGTTCGCATGGCGTTGATGACTTTGTCGTCGGTAATATGACGGATAAAGGTCACGCCGAAGTCGTGCAGTGCCACGTCCACATCGCTGGATTCCGTCAAGGCACTGCGTACGCTGGCAACAAAAGCCGCTCGCTCGCTCTCCATCATCGCTGTGAAGAGCTCTTCCTTGTTGGCGAAGTAGACATAGAGCGTCCCCTTTGAAACTCCGGCTTCTCGCGTTACATCGTTCATGCTCGCGGCGTCAAAGCCAAGCTTCATGAAAACGCGGCGGGCACCGTCGAGAATCTGCTTGCGCTTTGCCGGGTCTTCACCCGCGGCCCATCGACCACCTGTCGAAGAGGGCTCTTCTGCGCGCGTATCGGAAAGCTCTGTCATAGCTCCTTAACCATATTCGCATGCGCGAATGTTCTGTTAATAAAATCGAACCACGCGGTTCGATACATCTTGATATGAATGTAAAAAGGTTCTATGTCAACTGAACCGAACCGTTCAGTTCGATTAAATTCACTCGATTATCCGGTAGCTACCTATGTCGTCCAGCCCAAAAGCCAATGTTGCCCGCATCGTCAGCGAACCTGCTGATACTGAAGGCAAGGCCCAGGAAGCAGCAGTCCCCACCGCGGAAGCACCGCGCGCGCCGCAGGCTCCTGCTGACACGCAGGCCGCTCCCGTCCCGACCAAGAAAAAGCGCAGTCTTGCGCTGCCGATCATCGGCCTTGCTCTGCTCGCCGGCGCTGCCTGGTATGGATACGATTGGTGGACGACGGGTCGTTTCCTCGTGTCGACCGATGACGCCTATATCGGAGGTGACATCGCGACGATCTCGCCGAAGGTGACGGGCTACGTTGCCAAGGTGAACGTTGTTGCCAACCAGAAAATCAAGGCCGGCGATGTCCTGGCGTCGCTCGACGGCGGCGACTATAAGCTCGCCCTAGATCAGGCCGTAGCCTCCCTCGATACCGAGAAGCTCTCGCTGCAGCGCATTGACGCGCAGATCGCCGGTGGACAAGCAAGCCTCGATCAGGCCAAAGCCCAGAAGACAGCCTTGGAAGCCACCGTTCGCGGTGCGCAGATCACCCAAACCCGTGCTGCCGAACTGCAATCCAAGTCGGTCGGCACCACTGCCAACCTCGATGCCGCGAACATCGCGCTCGATCAGGCCAAGGCGAATCTTATCGGTGGCGATGCCGCGATCGCATCCGCAGAAGCAAACATCACCCTCCTGCAGGCGCAGCGCCGGGAGGCTGAAGGCACGATCCGCCAGCTCGAGCTTTCGCGCGACAAGGCTGCCCGCGACCTCTCCTTCACGATCCTGAAGGCGCCCTATGACGGTGTCGTCGGTAACCGCTCGGTTCAGGAAGGCGACCTTGTTTCGCCCGGTCAGCGCCTGATGGCGCTTGTGCCGGTTCGCCAGCTCTTTATCGATGCGAACTTCAAGGAAACGCAGATCCAGCATCTGGTTCCGGGTTCGAAGGTCAACATTCACGTCGATGCCTATGATGACCATCCGATCGTCGGCACGGTCGAGTCGATCTCGCCGGCATCCGGCTCCGTCTTCTCGCTGTTGCCGCCGGAGAACGCGACGGGCAACTTCACGAAGATCATCCAGCGTGTGCCGGTTCGCATCTCTCTGCCGCAGGATGCCCTCGATAGCGGCCGTCTGCGGGCGGGCCTCAGCGTGGTGGTCGATGTCGATACGCGCACGGCGCCGGACGCGGCCAAGTAATATCGGCTGACGAGGTAAAACGCATGGCCGCGAGCGCAACAATTGGAACCGTTCCGGCCACTCCGGCTGCCACGGATCATATGGATCCCCGCAAGCTCATCGCGTTCTTCGCGATGGTGCTTGGCATGTTCATGTCGATCCTCGACATCCAGATCGTTTCGGCATCGCTTGCCGAAATTCAGGCTGGCCTCAGCGCCGGATCGGATGAGATCGGCTGGGTACAGACGTCCTACCTGATCGCGGAAGTCATCATGATTCCGCTGTCGGGGACGCTCGCGCGCATCGTTTCGACACGCTACCTCTTTGCGGTTTCCGCGGCGGGTTTCACGATGGCGAGCGCGCTTTGTGCCACGGCGACGAACATCGACCAGATGATCGTCTACCGCGCCATCCAGGGGTTCATCGGCGGTGGCATGATCCCGTCGGTCTTTGCAGCTGCATTCACGATCTTCCCGCCTTCCAAGCGCAGCATCGTCTCGCCGATCATCGGCCTGATCGCCACGCTTGCCCCAACAATCGGCCCGACCGTCGGCGGCTATCTCAGCCATGCCTTTTCCTGGCACTGGCTGTTCCTGGTCAACATTGTGCCCGGTATCATCGTGACGATCGTCACGTGGAATTTCATCGATTTCGACAAGCCGGAATTCTCGCTGATCAAGAAGTTTGATTGGTGGGGTCTGCTCTCGATGGGTGTTTTCCTCGGTGCGTTGGAATATGTGCTGGAAGAGGGGAACTCCAACGACTGGTTCAACGATCGCTATATTCTGTTGGGCGCGATCGCTTCGTCCATTGCAGCCGTCGTCTTCTTTTATCGTGCGTTCAAGGTGGACTTTCCGGTCGTCGATCTCAGGGCCTTCAGCAATCGAAACTTTGCCGTCGGCTCTCTGTTTTCCTTTGTCATGGGTATCGGTCTCTATGGTCTGACCTATATCTATCCGCTCTATCTCGGTCGGATACGCGGCTACGACTCGCTGATGATCGGTGAGACGATGTTCGTGTCCGGTCTCGCCATGTTCTTCACAGCACCGATCGCGGGCAAGCTGTCCACCAAAATGGATTTGCGCATGATGATGGCGCTTGGCTTCCTCAGCTTTGCCGCCGGCACTTATATCATGACCGGGGTGACCACCGATTGGGACTTTTACGAACTGCTCATTCCGCAAATTCTGCGCGGCTTCGGCTTGATGATGTGCATGGTGCCGATCAACAACATCGCCCTCGGCACAATGCCGCCGGCCCGTATGCGCGGCGCCTCCGGCCTCTTCAATCTGACGCGAAACCTCGGCGGCGCGGTCGGGTTGGCGGTCATCAATACCGTGCTGACGAACCGCCAGGACGTGCATTATCAGCGGCTTCGCGAGAATTTCGATTGGGGCAGTGCGGCCGCGGTCGACCAGCTGAAAAACATGACAGCGAAATTCGATACCTATGGCATGGACGGTGCTGTGGTTGCGATCAAGCAGATGGTTGGACTGGTTACCAAGCAGGCGATGGTGCTGTCGTTCAGTGATATCTTCCTGATGCTGACCGTGCTTTTCCTCGCCATGATCGTCGGTATAGTGCTGATCGACAAACCCGCACCGCAAGGCGGAGGCGGTGGTGGCGGCGGCCACTGATTAGTCATTCAAATCAATGCTCAAGGCCGATCCGGCAAACCGGGTCGGCCTTTGTTTTTGCACAAAGATCTGACGTGAACGGAAACGTTCTGCAAATTTTGATTTACGTACATCAGATTTGGAGTTAAAGGTCTCGTCAGGAGGAGAGATGAGGCCAACAGTCCACGATATTGCTGCTGCGGCAGGCGTCAGCCTGGCAACCGTCGACCGGGTTTTGAACCGGCGGCCAGGTGTGCGCCACGTGACTCGCGAGAAGGTCGAGAACGCCATTCGCGAGATCGGCTATGTCAGGGATGTTGCTGCCGCAAACCTCGCCAAGGGCCGGACCTATCCGTTTGTCTTCATCCTGCCAGCGAGCGACAACTCGTTCATGCATGGACTGAACGACGAGGTGCGCGCCGCCATCGCCCGTTCGTCCGTGGAGCGAACGACGATCCGCACGCTTGAGGTGCCGGCGTTCGATCCTGCCGCGCTCGTCAAGGTTCTGAATGAGCTTGGCGAGGAACGGCCTGCTGGAATCGCGCTTGTCGCGACCGACGCTCCCGAGGTGCGCGATGCCGTTGACCGGTTGGTGAAAGACGGCATCCCCGTTGTCACGCTGGTTTCGGATCTCACGGGTTCGCAGCGCCATCACTATGCTGGTGTCGACAACATCGCTGCCGGCCGCACAGCCGCGCGGCTGCTGGGGCGGTTCCTTGGCGGCGCCAAGGGCGAGATCGCGGTGCTTGCCGGTTCTATGCTGGTGCGTGACCATCGCGAACGCCTCGAGGGCTTTGCCGCCGTCATCGCAGCGGAGTTTCCATCGCTCTCCATTCTGCCTGTCATCGAAGGCCGCGACGATCCTGAAACGGCGCATATGCTGGTTGCGGATGCGCTGTCGAAGAAAAGCGGTATCATCGGCGTCTATAGCCTCGGCGCCGGCAATCGCGGCCTGATCCGGGCGCTGAAGGAAAAGGCGGTCGATCGGTCGCTGACGGTCGTTGCCCACGAGCTGACCGCCCATACGCGGGCTGCGCTGCTCGATGGAACGATTGACGCAATTCTCAACCAGGATGCGGGCCATGAGGTGCGTAGCGCCATCCGCGTCCTCAAGGCGAAGGCGGACGGGCTTGCCGTCATCGACGCGCAGGAACGCATCCGCCTCGACATTTTTCTAAAAGACAATCTGCCGTAACGGCAAAGGGAGAAACACATGTATCTGGGTCTCGATCTCGGAACCTCCGGCGTCAAAGCCATGCTGATAGACGGCGATCAGAAGATCATCG
The DNA here is from genome assembly GCA_900466605.1 of Hyphomicrobiales bacterium. Taxonomy (GTDB): domain Bacteria; phylum Pseudomonadota; class Alphaproteobacteria; order Rhizobiales; family Rhizobiaceae; genus Rhizobium. The sequence continues at coordinate 206,944 of UBMU01000009.1, read as the reverse complement.
GCTCGGCCAATGGTTCGCTCGACGTTTCGCGCCCGCATTCCGGCTGGTCGGAGCAGGAGGCCTCGCACTGGATCCGCGCGACGGAAGAGGCGGTTGCCGGGCTGAAGGCAAAGCACTCGAAGGAACTCGCCGCCGTGAAGGGCATCGGTCTTTCCGGCCAGATGCACGGTGCGACCCTGCTCGATGCCGATGACAAGGTGCTGCGCCCCTGCATTCTCTGGAACGACACGCGCTCCTACGTCGAAGCGGCTGCTCTGGATGCTGATCCGCGATTCCGCAAGCTGACCGGCAACATCGTTTTCCCCGGCTTCACCGCGCCGAAGCTTGCCTGGGTCGCCAAGCATGAGCCCGAGATCTTCGCCAAGGTGGCCAAGGTGCTGCTGCCGAAGGACTACCTGCGCCTCTGGCTGACCGGCGAGCACATCTCCGAAATGTCGGATTCGGCCGGCACCTCCTGGCTCGATACCGGCAAGCGCAAATGGTCCTCCGAGCTGCTTGCGGCAACCGGCCTTGACGAAAAGCAGATGCCGCGCCTGATCGAAGGCACGGAGCAGGGCGGCAAGCTGCGCGGCGAACTGGCTGGCCAATGGGGCATCACGGGAAGCGTCGTCGTTGCCGGCGGCGCCGGCGACAACGCGGCGTCCGCGTGCGGCATGGGCACGGTCAGCGATGGTGCCGCCTTCGTGTCGCTCGGCACGTCAGGCGTTCTCTTCGCGGCCAATGCCGCCTATCTGCCGAAGCCTGAGAGTGCAGTACATGCGTTCTGCCACGCGCTGCCCAATACCTGGCACCAGATGGGTGTCATCCTTTCTGCGACGGACGCGCTGAACTGGCATTCAAGCGTGACTGGCAAATCGGCGGCGGATCTGAGCACCGAACTCGGCGAAACGCTGAAGGCGCCATCAGGCGTCACCTTCCTTCCCTACCTCTCCGGCGAGCGCACGCCGCACAACGATGCCGTCGTTCGCGGCGCGTTCATCGGGCTCGAGCATGAGAGCAGCCGCGTCGTGCTGACCCAGGCGGTGCTCGAAGGCGTGTCCTTCGCCATCCGCGACAATCTGGAAGCGCTGCGTTCCGCGGGTACGGATATTTCCCGCGTCACGGCAATCGGCGGCGGCTCGCGCTCGCGCTACTGGCTGGCCTCGATCGCGACCGCGCTCGGTGTTCCCGTCGACCTGCCCGCCGATGGCGACTTCGGCGCGGCATTCGGCGCAGCGCGTCTCGGCCTGATTGCTGCGACCGGTGCTGATCCGGTTGCCGTCTGCACGCCACCAAAAACGGCGGGCACGATCGAACCTGTCGGGGCGCTCTCCGGCGCCTACGAGGATGCCTACAAGCGCTATCGCGCTCTCTACCCGGCGATCAAATCGCTGCAGCACTGAACCCAGAACAACAATTCTAAACCTGAGGAGACACGAGATGAGCACCGGATTTTTCGGCGACATCCAGAAGATCAAGTACGAAGGCCCTGAGAGCACCAACCCTCTCGCCTTCCGCCACTACAACAAGGACGAAGTCGTTCTCGGCAAGCGTCTGGAAGACCACCTGCGCTTCGCCGTCGCCTACTGGCACACCTTTGCCTGGGAGGGCGGCGATCCCTTCGGCGGACGGACATTCCTGCGCCCCTGGTTCGAAGACACGATGAAGGCTGCGAAGCTGAAGGCCGACGTCGCGTTCGAACTCTTCCAGATCCTCGACGCACCGTTCTATTGCTTCCACGACGCCGACGTGCGTCCAGAAGGCAAGAACTTCGCTGAGAACACCAGGAACCTGAACGAGATCGTCGATTACTTCGCCGAGAAGCAGGCCGCGACCGGTACCAAGCTGCTCTGGGGCACGGCGAACCTCTTCTCCAACCGCCGTTTCATGTCCGGTGCGGCAACCAATCCGGATCCGGATGTTTTCGCCTACTCGGCCGCGACGGTTAAGACCTGCATGGACGCCACGATGAAGCTCGGCGGCGAAAACTACGTTCTGTGGGGCGGCCGCGAAGGCTATGAAACCCTGCTCAACACCGACCTCAAAAAGGAACTCGACCATCTCGGCCGCTTCCTCAACCTCGTCGTCGAGTACAAGCACAAGATCGGTTACAAGGGCACGATCCTGATCGAGCCGAAGCCGCAGGAACCGACCAAGCACCAGTACGACTACGACGTCGCGACGGTCTACGGCTTCCTCAAGAACCACGGCCTTGAGAACGAAGTGAAGGTCAACATCGAGCAGGGCCATGCGATCCTCGCCGGCCACTCCTTCGAGCACGAGCTGGCGCTTGCCAATGCGCTCGGCATCTTCGGCTCGATCGACATGAACCGCAACGACTACCAGTCCGGCTGGGATACCGACCAGTTCCCGAACAACGTTCCCGAGATGGCGCTTGCCTACTACCAGGTTCTGCAGGGCGGTGGCTTCACGACCGGCGGCACCAACTTCGACGCCAAGCTGCGCCGCCAGTCGCTCGATGCGGAAGATCTGCTGATCGGCCATATCGGCGGCATGGACGCCTGCGCTCGCGGTCTCAAGGCTGCTGCCAAGATGATCGAGGACAAGGCCCTGTCCGGCCCGCTGGACGCCCGCTATGCCGGCTGGGATTCGGCCGAAGGCCAGAAGCTTGCCCGCGGCGAATACTCGCTCGAGCAGATCGCCGAGTGGGTCGAAGCCAAGGACATCAACCCGCAGCCGAAGTCCGGCAAGCAGGAACTGCTCGAAAACATCGTCAACCGTTACGTCTAATCGGCGGTTGATTGTGGAGGAGGGGCCGGGGAGCGTAAGCTTCCCGGCTTTTTTGTTGATCGCGTTAGCGCGCGCGTCCATGGCTTTGACAGTTGAGGCCAGATATTCTGCTTGGAGCTTTGCGCATCGCAGGCGGGCGATCGGCAATCCGCAGGAGAGGGCATGACTGCACTAGCCTATATCAGGCATGGCATACTTGCTGCGGCCATGATGCTGGCAGTGGCGAAATCTGCGGGCGCGGCTCCCGCCCAGGCGTGCGTGCAAGATAGCTTCGAAGGCGAAGCCTATGTCGTCTGTACCGTCGAGAAAGGAAAAGGCGATCTTCGCCTGTTCTGGAAGAACGCAAATGGAGAGCCCTATCGCTATTTCTCCAGCGTAGCCGACGTTGTTCGCAGCAGGGGGCAGACCCTGGAGTTTGCGGTCAATGCGGGCATGTATCTGCCCGATTTTTCTCCGCTTGGTCTTTATGTCGAAAACGGCCGGGAATTGCGGCCCGCCAACCTCGGGCAAAGCGATGTATCCGCCGCCGGTCCTGTGCCGAACTTCTATAAGCGGCCGAATGGCGTTTTCTTTCTCGATAGTGCTGGTGCCGGGATCCTTCCTACGCAGGAATTCCTGAAGCGCCGTCCCGAAGTCCGGTTCGCTACGCAGTCCGGTCCGATGCTTGTCATCAATAATAGGTTGAACCCGATCTTTATTGTCGGATCGACGGACCGGACCCGCCGCGGTGGAGTTGGTGTCTGCGGCGATGGTGCTGTCCGTTTCGCGATCAGCGAAGACAGGGTGAACTTTCATGATTTCGCGCGGTTGTTCCGTGATCATTTGACCTGCCCTAGTGCACTGTTTCTCGACGGGGGCAGGGGTGTCGGAATCTACAGTCCAGCCATCGGGCGCAACGACCTATCGTGGCATGGCGGGTTCGGCCCTATGTTCGGGCTTGTCGAGTAGCGAGATCGGATTCAGCGTCGGCAGCGCGGGGGCCGACCGTAACTGTAACAGCGAAATTTCCCAAGCATCGTTCTAACTTGCGCAGTGCGCGCCGGAGAGCGTAGAGCGTCATAGTCACAGATGGGAGAGCCGATTCATGGGCGACAGCGAACGGGATCTACGCGCTCTCATGAAGGCGGTTGCAGAAAGCCCGAGGCGCGACAATAGCGCCTACCACAAGGCGATCGCCGAAGCGCGGCAGGCTTTCGAAGCCGCCGAGGCTGCTGTCGGTGGGCCGGTTCAGGTCAGGACCAAAACCAAAATGAAGCGAAGCGGCGAATATGTCGTGAAGTGGGTCTTCAAGCGAGTGAAATGAACGATCGCGAAATATCGCTCGTGCGAGTGATCTCGCCGCCCGATGTCAGCGTTTCGTCCAGCGCCGCGAAGGTGGGCCGACCGAATTGCGCACCACAAGGTCTGGGCGCAACAGGATTTCGGTCTCCGCTGGCTGGCCGTCGGAGAGAAACTCCAAAAGGAGCGCCATGGCCTGCTTGCCAATTGCGGTTCGCGGCTGGCGGATGGTGGTCAGCGGCGGCGACATGAACACAGCCTGCGGAACGTCGTCGAAGCCGGTCACCGAGAAGTCGGTCGGAATATCATAGCCGCGGGCGTTGAGGCCGATCATCACGCCGATCGCCGTCTGGTCGTTGACGCACATGAAGGCGGTCGGCAGCGTGTCGCGCATGAACAACTGCTCTACGGCGTGGCGGCCGCTTTCCAGCGTCCCGTCGCCTTCGAGAACGATGCGGCTATCAGGCGCGACGCCCGCCGCATCGAGTCCCGCATCGTAACCCTCGCGACGTCTTGCGTATGCGAGACGGGTGCGCGAGTCGCCGATGAAAGCGATCTTGCGATGGCCCTCGGCCAGCAGCAGGTCGACAGCCTTTCTGGCGCCCTCGACATCATCGACGCCGACATAGGGGATGCCGCCATTGAACACCGGCTCGAAGACGCCGACGCTCGGCGGCAGCCGTGCCGTCATCGTCTGATGGCCAAAGGGCAGGATGCCGGTAAAGAGGATCAGTCCGGCGGCCTGGTTGGAATTCAGGAACTTCAGATATTCGAGGCCGCGCTGCGCATCGTTCTGCGTGTGGCCGATCAGGATGCCGTAGCCATGGGCACGGGCCTCGTTCTCCAGGCCGACGAGAATGTTGGAGAAGTTCGGATCGCCGATATCAGGCGCGACCACCAGAATCATGTTCGACCGGCCGAGCCGCAGGCTGCGGGCCATGGCGTTGGTTGTGTAGCCGGTGATGGCGATCGCCTGATTGACCTTCAGCCGCGTCGAGTTGGCGACCTTCTCCGGCGTGTGGATCGCCCGCGATACCGTCGCGATCGAAACCTCGGCGATCCGAGCGACGTCTTCTATGGTTGCGGGCGTGGAATTCGACACTGCGTCCTGCCTTGGGATGCCTTCGCCGCGACACTACACAGACTTGCCGAGAGGTCAAACACCGGAACCGGCAGATCTGTGTGTAACAACGATGTAAACCTTTACATGCGTCGTGTAAAGGTTTACATATGGCTTCAAGCGGATGGGAGCCGCAGGGAGGAAGCCAGTCTATGAGTGTGGATTCTGTCGACGCCGCGCCCGTGGTGTTGTCCGCGCGACGCATCTGCAAGTCGTTCAGCGGCGTGCAAGTCCTCTTCAGCGTCAATTTCGATCTGCGTGCCGGTGAGATCCATGCTCTCATGGGTGAAAACGGCGCGGGCAAATCGACTCTCGTCAAGGTCATGTCTGGTTTTGAGCAGCCGAGTTCCGGCGAGATTTTGCTCGACGGCAAGCCGGTCGTGCTGCCGGCCAATGGTGCGGCGGAAGCGCTGGGCATTGTTCTCATCCACCAGGAATTCAATCTCGCCGAACATCTGACCGTCACCGAGAGCCTCTACCTCGGTCGCGAAGTCACGCGCTTCGGTGTGCTCGACCGCAAGTACATGCGCGCCGAGACCCGCAGGGCGCTCGATCTCCTCGGCTCTCATGTCGACGAGAATGCCGTCATCGGCACGTTGTCGATCGCCGACAAGCAAATGGTGGAAATCGCCAAGGCAATCAGCCGCGATGCGCGCGTCGTCATCATGGATGAGCCGACAGCCGTACTTTCGCGCGAAGAGACGAACTTCCTGTTCCGGCAGGTGCGCAAGCTGCGTGACAAGGGAACAAGCTTTATCTTCGTATCGCATAAGCTCGACGAGGTGATGGAAATCACCGACCGAGTGACCGTGCTGCGTGACGGCCAATGGGTCAAGACTGCGCCGACGGCGATGCTCGACGGCGAATCCATCGCGCAGCTGATGGTCGGGCGCGAGCTTTCAAGTCTCTATCCGACCAAGGTCGAGCCCAATGTCGACGAGGAAATCGTCCTCCGGGTAGAAGGTGTCTCCACGGGTTATGTGCAGGATGCGAGCTTCGAGGTCCGTAAGGGTGAGATCATCGGCTTTTCAGGCATGATCGGTTCCGGTCGCACGGAGCTGATGGAGGCAATCGCCGGGCTGCGCGCTCGTGCATCCGGCGAGGTCGTCATTCGCGGCGAAACCGTGCTGTCGGGCGATGTGCATGCCGCCAATCGCGCCGGGCTTGCCTACATGACCAAGGATCGCAAGTCGAAGGGCCTGCTCCTGCGGTCCGGCATGATGACCAATCTGACGCTGCAGTCCCTCGGCCAGCATTCTCGGCATGGCTATCTCAGCCCAAGCAGCGAGGCGAAGTCGCTTGCCAAGGCGCGGCGGCGCTTTGATATCCGGGTTCGCGACACCAACATCGTTGCCGGGCGCATGTCGGGCGGCAACCAGCAGAAGCTTTTGCTTGCCAAGGTCATGGAGACCGAGCCCGAGATTATCATCATCGACGAGCCGACGCGGGGCATCGATGTCGGCACCAAGCAGCAGATCTATCATTTCATCTCGGCGCTGGCGCGTGATGGCCGCTCGATCATCGTCGTCTCCTCCGAAATGCCTGAAGTGATCGGGCTCTGCACGCGTGTCGCTGTGATGCGCGAGGGGCGTATTGTCGGCGTGCTCGAGGGCGACGAGATCTCCGAGCAGGAGATCATGCGCTACGCAGCCGGATTGAAGAAGAAGGCCGCCTGACGCTGGTGGGAAAGCGGCTGTGCCTGGCGCGCCGAGAAGGTATGATGCCCATCGAATAGGGCGGGAGGTTGGTTTGGAGATGAGTGTGAACGAGGAGACCAGGGAAATCAGGCGTCGCCCCTGGCGGGATATTGACCTCAGGGCGGTCGCGCCTTTTGCTGCCCTGATTCTGCTGCTGATTGTCGGCGCGCTGGTCAACCCGAACTTTATTGGCATCACCAACCTCGCCAATGTCGCGACACGCTGCGCGTTCATCGCCATCATCGCCGTCGGGGCGACTTTCGTGATTTCGGCAGGCGATCTTGATCTTTCCGTTGGATCGATGGTGGCTTTCGTCGCCAGCCTGATGATCCTGCTGATGAATTCGGGCGTCATCGCCGATCCGACGCTGATGCTGGTTGCGGCCGTCCTGTTCACGCTCGTTGCCGGCGCGCTCTGCGGGCTTGCCAATGGTCTGATCACCACAGTCGGGAGGATCGAGCCTTTCATCGCCACGCTCGGCACCATGGGCATCTATCGCGGCCTGACGACCTGGCTCAGCCAGGGCGGCGCGATCACGCTGCGCTCGCCTGATATTCAGACGCTTTACCGTCCGGCCTATTTCGGCAGCATGCTCGGTGTGCCGGTGCCGATCGTCGTGATCCTGGCCGTTACGGCAGTGGCTGCCTTCATTCTTTACCGCACGCGCTATGGTCGCCATGTCGTCGCCGTCGGCTCCAACAGCGACGTGGCGCGTTACTCCGGCATTGCGGTCAATCGCGTTCGCACGATCGCCTTTGTCATCCAGGGGCTCTGCGTTGCCATCGCCGTGCTGCTCTATGTGCCGCGGCTCGGCTCGACCTCCGCAACAACAGGCATTCTCTGGGAACTGCAGGCGATCACCGCCGTGGTCGTTGGCGGCACGGCACTCAAGGGTGGTGCCGGCCGCGTCTTGGGCACGATCTGCGGCGCCTTCATTCTCGAACTCGTCGGCAACATCATGCTGCTGTCGAACTTCATCAGCGAATATCTCATCGGTGCGATCCAGGGTGCGATCATCATCATCGCCATGCTGGTACAGCGCTCGCTGGTCCGCAAAGCGTAAGCGGACTGGCTCCAGGAATTGGCCGGGATCACAGGGCGTCCGGTTGACGGGTAGGAAAAGTCCCTGACGTTTATTGGGAGGAAATAGAATGCGCAAACTCATGTTGGGTCTTGCGGTTGCGGCCGTCACCGTTGCCGGTACCGCATACGCACAGGACAAGAAGTTCACCATCGGCGTGTCCATTCCGGCCGCTGACCACGGGTGGACCTCGGGCGTCGTGTTCCATGCCGAACGCATCGCCAAGAAGCTGATGGAAGAGCATCCGGGCCTGAATGTCATCGTCAAGACATCGCCGGACGCTGCCAGCCAGGCCAACGCCGTACAGGACCTTGATACGCAGGGCATCGACGCGCTCGTCATCCTGCCGTCGGATCCGGATCCGCTCGTCAACGCCATCAAGGAAGTCAAGGCCAAGGGTAAGTACGTCGCGCTCGTTGACCGTGCGCCGTCGACCAACGACGACTCCGTTCGCGACCTCTACGTTGCCGGCAACAACCCGGCGCTCGGCGAAGTCGCCGGCAAGTACATCGCCGCGCAGACGCCGGATGCTGAAGTCGTCATCATCCGCGGCCTGCCGATCCCGATCGACCAGCAGCGCCAGGATGGCTTCGACAAGGGCATCGCCGGCTCGAAGGTCAAGGTTCTTGACCGGCAGTACGGCAACTGGAACCGCGACGACGCCTTCAAGGTCATGCAGGACTACCTGACCAAGTATCCGAAGATCGACGTGGTCTGGTGCCAGGATGACGACATGGCCGTCGGCGTGCTGCAGGCAATCGAGCAGGCCAAGCGTACCGACATCAAGTATGTCGTCGCTGGCGCCGGCTCCAAGGACATGGTCAAGAAGGTCATGGACGGCGACAAGATGATTCCGGTCGACGTTCTCTATCCGCCGGCAATGGTTGGCACGGCAATGGAACTGACGGCAGCGGGTCTCTACGACCAGGTTCCGGTTCGCGGCACCTTCGTCCTCGACGCAACGCTCGTCACGAAGGACAACGCCAAGGACTTCTACTTCCCGGATTCTCCGTTCTGATCCGAAAAGTGTAATGCGGCGCCCGTTCGAAAGGACGGGCGCCTTTTGATGTCGCTGCTTGCTAGTCGGGTAGACCGGCGCTGGCAAGATCCGCGATACAGCGGTCGATAAAGGCTACGGTCATGACAGGATTGTCGCCGAAATAGAATTCACGCCGGGCGTCGGCACAGGTCATGCCCGGTCGGAAACGATGAAGCTTGGAAACCGCCTCTCGTGCTTCGTCCGTTTCGCCTTGTCTTCCGAGAGCCGCAGCCAGAAAGATGGCTGGCCAGAACGTGGCATTCGGTGAACGGAGTGATGCGCGCGCTGATTTGGCCGCCTCCGCCATGTTGCCCAACTGATAATTCGCGAGTGCGAGAATGTTATGGAAGGTCCAAAGATGTGGATCGCGAGGACTGAGCCGAAACGCCTCCTTGATCTCGGCGATGCCTTCCGTGGGTCGATCGACGTAGCAGAGCACCTGCCCGAGCGCGAAGTGAGCCTGCGCGAAACTCTGATCGAGCTGCAAGGCGTTGCGCAGATGAGCAATTCCCGCCTCCGTCGCCCCGTCAAGCGCAAGCGCTCTGCCAAGCGCGAGGTGAGCGGCGGGTTCCTTTTGATCCAGTCCGATCGCGCGCTCGGCAAGCTCGATTGCCTGGCAGATGCGGTCGCCGCGCTCCTGCAGAGGACCATACCAACCGAGCTGAATGTGAACGTAGGCCAGGCGAGCCTGGGCTTGCGCGAAGGTCGGATCAATGCCGATCGCCTGCTCGAAAAGCGACTTGGCGGTTTTCAGTTCGTCGAGCGTGAACCGATACAGATGCCAAAGTCCCTTCAGGTAGATTTCCCAGGCATCCATGTCGAACGTCGTACGGCCGCGAAGGGCCGCGAACTCGATGGAGCCCAGTTCCGGCTCGATTGTACCGGTGATTTCCGAGGCGAGCTGGTCCTGCACCTCGAAGATATCGGTCAATGTCCGGTCGTAGCGTTCCGCCCAGAGCAACGTGCCGTCCGTGCCGTTCAGCAATTGCGCGGTGATGCGAACGCGATCGGCGGCGCGGCGCACGCTGCCTTCGAGCACATATCTGACACCAAGATCCTCGGCCACCTGCTGTGCATTGGCCTGACGGCCCTTGTAGCTGAACGAAGAGTTGCGGGCGGCGACCAGCAGCCAGCGACAGCGCGCCAGCGTGGCAATCAGCTCGTCCGTGAAGCCGTCGGAAAAATATTCCTGCTCCTCGATGCTCGACATGTTGCTGAAGGGAAGCACGGCAATGGAGGGGCGATTGCGTACGGGGCGCGGGCGCGCGGCCTCTTCCTTCGGCGTGGCCGGCGATGGAAGCTGTTGGCTTTCCGCCGTCCAGCGCCAGACCCGGATCGGGCGCTCTATGTTCCTGAGCTTCCGGTTGCCGAAATCGATTGCCCTGAAGTCGAGCTTCGACCGGATCTGGTCGTTGACTTGCTGCGAAACGCAGATCCCACCCGGTGGCGCCAGCGTCTGCAGGCTCGCGGCAATGTTTACGCCTTCGCCGAAGATATCCTCGTCCTCGACCAGTATATCGTCGACGTGGATGCCGATCCGCCACAACATGCGTCGATCCGGCTCGATGGCCTCGCTGCGCTGAAGCAATGCTCTCTGAATGGTCATGGCGCAGCCGACGGCATCGACCACGCTTGCAAATTCCGCCAGCGTGCCGTCGCCGACAAATTTGACGACGCGGCCATGATGCCGTTCGATGCAAGGGACGATGACTTCGCTGTTGTGCGCTTTGAGCGTTGCGAAAGTGCCGGTCTCGTCAAGGCCCATCAGCCGGGAAAAGCCGACCACATCCGCATCCAAGATTGCTGCCAGACGCCGGGTCATGCGCCAACCTCCTGGTCCAAAGACAGTAGCACGGCACGGCGCGATGTCCACCGCGGCAAGACGCAGCGGATGCTTGAAACACCGGCAGGTCCGCTCGTGGAAGCGGCGTGTGCGGGAGAAATGCGGTACGTACGTCTTGCGGGCCACGACAGGCCGTGGTTAAGTCGGCCGCCTTTGATTTTCGCCCGGTGGGGCAAATTTGCAGTTTCGCCGAAATCGGCTTGCAGACTTCAAATCGCGTGCTAGAACTCTACCAGAAACGTTTACGGTCATCTTTTAGGGAGGAATTGACATGAAAACGATCAAGGGCCCAGGCTTGTTCCTCGGGCAGTTCGCCGGCGACGCCGCACCTTTCAACTCTTGGGATTCGATCACCAAATGGGCTGCCGACATCGGCTACAAGGGCGTGCAGGTTCCGACCTGGGCCAGCCAGCTCATCGACCTTAAGAAAGCCGCGTCTTCCAAGGACTATTGCGACGAGTTTGCCGGCGTAGCTCGTCAGAATGGTGTGGAGATCACTGAGCTTTCCACCCACCTGCAGGGCCAGCTGGTTGCCGTGCACCCGGCCTATGACGAGGCATTTGACGGCTTTGCCGCTCCTGAGGTGCGTGGCAATCCGAAGGCTCGTCAGGAATGGGCCGTCGAGCAGGTGAAGATGGCGCTGACCGCTTCCAAGCATCTCGGCATCAAGGCTCATGCGACGTTCTCCGGCGCGCTTGCGTGGCCGTTCATCTATCCGTGGCCGCAGCGCCCGGCTGGTCTCGTCGAGACTGCGTTTGATGAACTTGCCCGCCGCTGGACGCCGATCCTGGATCATGCCGACGCAAACGGCGTCGACGTTTGCTACGAGATCCATCCGGGCGAAGACCTGCACGACGGCGTCACCTTCGAGATGTTCCTCGAGCGCGTGAAGAACCACCCGCGCGCCAACATGCTCTACGATCCATCGCACTATGTCCTGCAGTGCCTGGATTATCTCGACAGCATCGACATCTACAAAGACCGGATCAAGATGTTCCACGTCAAGGATGCGGAGTTCAACCCGACCGGCCGGCAGGGCGTCTATGGCGGTTATCAGGGCTGGGTCGAGCGCGCCGGTCGCTTCCGTTCGCTCGGCGACGGCCAAGTCGATTTCGGCGCGGTCTTCTCGAAGATGACGGCCAACAACTTTGACGGCTGGGCCGTGGTCGAATGGGAATGCGCCCTGAAGCATCCGGAGGACGGCGCACGCGAAGGCGCCGAGTTCGTCAAGGCGCACATCATCCGCGTCACGGAAAAGGCGTTTGACGACTTCGCCGGAAGCGGTACGGACCAGGCGGCCAATCGCCGTATGCTCGGTCTCTAAGGCCGCTGCCCTTTCGACACGAAGGGCCGATTGGAACGTAGCGGGAAGGGGCTCTCCCTTCCCCAGCCCATCGAGGGAGGGGCTGTTTCTGCCCTACGCATTTTTAGGAGGAACCAATGGCAATCGAAGCATCTACAGAACAGTCGCGCGAACCGCGCATCCGTCTCGGCATGGTCGGCGGCGGTGCAGGAGCGTTCATCGGCGCTGTCCATCGCATCGCAGCCCGCATCGACGACCAGTACGACCTGATCGCGGGCGCCCTGTCGTCAACGCCGGAAAAGGCGATTGCATCGGGCCGCGACCTCGGCCTTGATCCGTCGCGCACCTATTCCAGCTACCGCGAGATGGCGATTCGCGAAGCAAAGCTGAAGAACGGCATCGAAGCGGTTTCGATCGTCACGCCGAATCATGTGCACTACGATGCCGCGAAGGAGTTCCTGCGTAGAGGCATCCACGTCATTTGCGACAAGCCGCTGACCTCGAACCTTGCCGATGCCAAGAAGCTGAAGAAGGTAGCAGATGAGAGCGGTGCGCTTTTCATCCTGACGCACAACTACACCGGCTATCCGATGGTCCGTCAGGCCCGTGAGATGATCGCCAATGGCGAACTCGGCGATATCCGTATCGTCCAGGCCGAATATCCGCAGGACTGGCTGACGGAAGCTGTCGAGCAGAGCGGCGCCAAGCAGGCCGTTTGGCGTACCGACCCGGCGCAGTCGGGTGCGGGCGGTTCGACGGGCGATATCGGCACGCATGCCTATAACCTCGCCTCCTTCGTTTCCGGCCTTGAGCTCGATAGCCTCGCTGCCGACCTCGACAGCTTCGTCGAAGGCCGTCGTCTTGACGACAACGCCCATGTGATGCTGCGCTTCAAGGCGAAGGGGAGCGAGAAGCCGGCCAAGGGTATGCTGTGGTGCAGCCAGGTGGCGCCCGGCCATGAGAACGGCCTGAAGGTCCGCGTCTATGGCACCAAGGGTGGTCTGGAGTGGGTACAGGCAGATCCGAACTACCTGTGGTTCACGCCATTTGGCGAGCCGAAGCGTTTGATCACCCGCAACGGCGCTGGTTCCGGCCCGGCGGCTGGCCGCGTTTCGCGTATCCCATCCGGTCACCCGGAAGGCTATCTCGAAGCCTTCGCGACGATCTACACCGAGGCCGCCCACGCCATAAACGCTCACAAGAAAGGCAAGGCTGTGGACAAGGCCGTGGTTTACCCGACCGTTGATGACGGTGTGAAGGGTGTTGCCTTCGTCGAGGCCTGCGTGGCGTCCTCGAAAAGGAACGGGGCCTGGGTCAAGGTCTGATCCTCATCTTACCAGGCTGGCCGGTACAACTAATGGGCGTGCTTCCTACAAAATTAGGAGGCGCGCCCATTGTCGTTTAACAATGCTGTGGCAGAAATGAGCGCAACCAGTTGGAGAGATGTTCGATGAAATCTTCTGCCAGAGTTCTGACATGCGCATTTGCGCTCGCGGCGTTTCCGGCGCTGTCGCAGGAAGTCCCCAATCGGGCGTCGCCAAATTTCTATGGAGGCCAGCGTGTTCCCGGCACGGTGAACGTGCAGACGACGGTTTCCTTGTCTGTGCCTGTCGAATCCGGGCAGGAGGCCGGCGAGCAGATCAAGGCCGCCCAACGGGGGTTCTATCTGATGGCGGGAGGACAGTGTGATCTCATCCTTCAGACGTTGGCCGAGAGCTGCCAGATCACCAACCTGACCAGCAGTGCGGATCTCAATCGCGGTTCGCGAAACGACATCATCGTGCGAGGTACTGTCTCGATGGCCGTTAAGCTGAAGGACACCAAACAAAATCCTTGAGTATCCGGCTAAGTGTTCGAAGCGGCGGTGCGCCGCTTCGAACCGGGCATTCGGTCAGGCCGCTGCCTGCTTGCGCTTGATAAGCGCATCAAGGCTGAAGGGGCCACCACCGGCGGCAACCAGATAGAGAAAGACGAAGCAGAACAGGATTGCGGAAACGCCGCCGTTCTGTGCCGGGTAGAAGCTTTTCGAGGCATGTCCGATGAAATAGGCGAAGGCCATCAGGCCCGACAGGACGAAGGCAGCGACGCGTGTCTTGAAGCCGATCAACACGAGGAACCCAAGCGTTAGCTCCAGCAGGCCTGCGATCCAGGACATGGAGCCAACATCGGGCACGCGCTCGGCGGCGGGGAAATGCAAGATTTTCTGCGTGCCGTAGCTGAAGAGTACGAGGGAGGAGACAACGCGCAGCAGGCTGAGGAGATGCGGTTGCGCCAGGTGGATCGAGGAGAGCATCGTGTTCCTTTCGTGATGGAGCTTCTTGCTCTCTAGCCCGCCTTCCCAGCATCGCAAATTCACGACTTCTGACATCGGCGTTATCAGTGTTTTCAATATGATAGCAAAGCTGAAGGGCACTTGCGGGCCGGTGCGGAAGTTTCCGATGCCACCTGTCTCTTTCCGAAGCCTATCGAATCATCGCCGAACGCCGGCCAGCTGGCACCAATTCAGTTAGGCGGTTCGGTCCGCCGATGCCTTGATTTCGGCGTGGTGCCCGCCTAGATTGCGACCATCGCCAATACTAACAGGATGTGTGCAGCAATGGATTCCACCCCGATCGCAACGCCAATTCGCCTTGCCATTCGGGAGTCCTTTATCCATGCCTGCATCCATTACCCTGTCCAATATTTCGTGGTCCACGCCTGACGCGCGGCCCCTTCTTTCCCATCTCGATCTGAGCTTCGGCGCCGAGCGAACCGGTCTTGTCGGCCGCAATGGTGTAGGCAAGACGACTCTGCTAAAGCTCGTTTCCGGCGAACTGCAGCCGCAGTCCGGCAGCATTGCCTTTGGCGGACGGCTTGGCATCCTGCGCCAGTCTGTCCAGGTGGAGGAGGGCGCAACGGTCGCTGATCTCTTCGGCGCCAGTGATGCGCTCGCTATCCTTTATCGCGCCGAAGCCGGCGACGCGACCGCTGACGAACTCGCCAATGCCGATTGGACGATCGAGGCGCGCATTGCCGTGGCGATCGAACGCGTCGGATTGGACGCAGAGCCGGACACGTTGCTTGCCTCGCTTTCCGGTGGCCAACGGACGCGTGTGGGTCTTGCGGCCCTTGTCTTCTCTGATCCCGATTTCCTTATCCTCGACGAGCCGACCAATAATCTCGACCGGGAGGGGCGGGAAGCGGTCATCGCGCTGCTCGACGGCTGGAGGGCTGGCGCCATCGTCGTCAGCCATGACCGCCAGCTGCTGGAAGCCATGGATGCGATCGTCGAGATCACCACGCTTGGAGCTCGGCGATATGGTGGAAACTGGAGCACCTTTCAGGAGCGCAAGGCGCTTGAGCTCGCTGCCGCCGAACACGATCTTGCGGATGCGGAGCGGCGCGTTGCCGATGTGGTTCGCAGCGCTCAAGTCGCGGCGGAACGGCAGGCCCGTAGCGATCGCAACGGCCGGAAGAAGGCGGCACGAGGCGACATGCCCCGCATTGTCGCCGGCGGTCTCAAGCGGGCGGCGGAAAACACCAGCGGCAACAAGGTTCGCCTTGGCGAGAAACGCCGCGAGGAGGCGATGGAAGAGGCGTCCGCTGTGCGGCAGCGGATCGAGGTCCTCCAGCCCTTCTCGGCCCAACTCGCCTCAACGGGGCTGCCACCCGGCAGGGATGTTCTCAGGCTGGAGGGGGTCACTGCCGGCTATCGGCAGGAGGCGCCAATCATCCGAAACCTCTCCTTTGCGATGACCGGCCCGGATCGTGTCGCGATCGCCGGACCGAACGGTTCCGGCAAAACGACGTTGCTGGCCCTGATCACAGGCGCGCTGCAGCCGTGGTCGGGAACCGTCTCCGTCATGACCGGTTTTTCGCTGTTCGACCAGAGTGTCGGCCTGTTGGATGCGTCGCTGTCGATCCGCGAAAACTTCCGCAATCTCAATCCCGATGCCAGCGAAAACGCCTGCCGCGCGGCATTGGCGCGTTTCATGTTCAGGGCGGATGCTGCCCTGCAGCAGGTCTCGACGCTATCAGGTGGGCAGCTGCTGCGCGCCGGTCTTGCCTGCGTGCTTGGTGGCGCAAAGCCGCCGGCGCTCCTCATTCTCGACGAGCCGACAAACCATCTCGACATCGATTCCATTGCAGCTGTGGAGGCAGGTCTGCAGGCCTATGATGGTGCGTTGCTCGTGGTCAGTCACGACCAGGTGTTTCTGGAGAATGTTGGCATCACCCGGCGACTTCAGTTGCCGTCAGGCGAAGAGATCATCACGTAGGATAGAGCAAGGCAGCGTTGTGATCGTCTCCGGCACGGCGGTGGTGGATTCGATCTGCAACGTTGCAGTTTTGACATGCGAGCCCTGTACAAGCCTCTTTGGCTTGGCTAAACCGCCGCCAAAGGTGGCCGTGCCGGCCAGTCAAACAGCAACAGACGGAAGCTCTCATGATCGATCCGAAGACCCTTGCCGCCCGCTTCCCGGGCGATTTCACCTTTGGCGTCGCAACGGCCGCATTCCAGATCGAAGGCGCTTCCAAGGCGGACGGGCGCAAGCCCTCCATCTGGGATGCCTTCTGCAATATGCCCGGCCGCGTCTACAATCGCGACAACGGCGACATTGCCTGCGATCACTACAATCGGTTGGATCAGGATCTCGATCTCATCAAGTCCATGGGTGTCGAAGCCTATCGCTTCTCGATTGCCTGGCCGCGCATCATCCCCGACGGCACCGGTCCGGTGAACGAGGCGGGTCTTGATTTTTACGATCGTCTCGTCGATGGCTGCAAGGCGCGCGGCATCAAGACTTTCGCAACCCTCTACCACTGGGATTTGCCTCTGCTGCTGGCTGGCGATGGCGGCTGGACGGCACGCTCGACGGCTTATGCTTTCCAGCGTTACGCCAAGACTGTGATGGCCCGCCTTGGCGACCGCCTAGACAGCGTGGCGACCTTCAACGAGCCGTGGTGCATCGTCTGGCTGAGTCACCTCTACGGCATTCATGCGCCGGGCGAGCGCAATATGCAGGCGGCGCTTCATGCGATGCACTACATGAACCTTGCCCACGGCCTCGGCGTCGAGGCGATCCGCGCGGAAGCACCAAATGTTCCCGTCGGCCTCGTGCTCAATGCAATGTCCGTTATGCCCGGTTCCGACAACCCGGCCGACAAGGCAGCGGGCGAACGTGCGCACCAGTTCCACAATGGCGCCTTCTTCGATCCGGTCTTCAAGGGGGAGTATCCGAAGGAATTTGTGGAAGCGCTCGGCGACCGCATGCCCGTTGTGGAAGAGGGCGACCTCAAGATCATCAACCAGAAGCTCGATTGGTGGGGTCTCAACTACTATACGCCACTGCGCGTTGCTGACGATCCCGATAAGAACGGTGACTTCCCCTGGACCGTTGAAGCGCCGCGCGTCAGCGACGTGAAGACCGATATCGGCTGGGAGGTCTATGCGCCGGGGCTGAAGAACGTCGTCGAGGATCTCTACCGTCGCTACGAGCTGCCGGAATGCTACATCACCGAGAACGGCGCCTGCTACAACATGGACGTCGTCAACGGCGAGGTGGATGACCAGCCGCGTCTCGACTACTATAGCGAACACCTTGATACCGTCGCCGATTTGATCAAGGACGGTTACCCGATGCGCGGCTATTTCGCCTGGAGTCTGATGGATAATTTCGAGTGGGCCGAGGGCTATCGCATGCGGTTCGGCCTCGTGCATGTCGACTACGACACTCAGGTCCGCACTGTGAAGAAGAGCGGCAAGTGGTACAGCGAACTTGCGGCAGAGTTTCCGAAGGGTAACCACAAGACCGGCTGACATATGGCGCGAATCGGCGTCGTGTCT
This sequence comes from Hyphomicrobiales bacterium, assembly GCA_900466605.1. GTDB lineage: Bacteria > Pseudomonadota > Alphaproteobacteria > Rhizobiales > Rhizobiaceae > Rhizobium. Next base: position 189,029 of record UBMU01000009.1, on the reverse strand, counting down.
TAAACCGGGCGCATGGAAAAGTCGGCCTTCCTCTATGCGCTCTGCGGCAGCCAGCGAAAGGCTTCGACCAATCGCCGGCTGCTGGAAGCTCTGCGCGACAACGCGCCTGCCGGCGTTCTCATCGAGATCTGCGAGTTGATCGGCGAATTGCCGATCTTCAATGCGGATCGAGAGGGCGAGAACACGCCCGCGGTCGTCGAAGAGTTTGCGGCGAAGATCCGTGCGTCTGACGGTATCATCATCGCCTGTCCGGAATACGCTCAGGGTCTGCCGGGCGGCTTGAAAAATGCATTGGATTGGCTGGTCTCCCGGGACGAGGCTCCATTCAAGCCCGCTATGATTGCGCATGCCTCCCATCGCGGCGATTTCGCGCTGGCACAGCTGGCAGAAGTGCTCAAGACGATGTCGTTCGACCTCGTCGGAGAGGCATTTCTGCGTATTTCCCTGCTCGGTAGATCGGAGGATGCGCAGGCATCCGTCCTTGCCGACAGCGTCGAGAACGGCCTACTTGTATCAGCGCTTGTAAAATTCTGTGATGCAATTCACTGCGACGGCAGATGAGTTCATTGTGAAAACGAAGGAAAGCATTGGATAATCAGTGTGTTATCCAACGGTCCATCGCATCGGCTGCCGATCCCAAAAATCGCAGATGATTAATCGTTACATCGATACCTTAACCGTTTTTTGAGCCCTCGCTGGCACACTTCCTTGATCGGGGAGCAGTGAATGCGGGCAATTTTTGGGGGCAGCAAGAAAGTCTCGGGCATCGGTCGTCATGCCACGATCGCCGGCGTACTTTTTTCCTTTGCCATTGTTGTCGCAATCGTCACCACTCTTGTGCTGAGCGCGCTTGAACGTGTTGCAGACCGTTCGAACGTGCTGGATGACGAGCGTTCGCGGGAAACGATGTCGGGCGCGCTGAAGACCTTCGAAATGCAGTTGGGCGCGACGCTCAACGACTATGCTGCCTGGGATGATGCTGCAGTGAATGTCTATGCCGCCGATGGCATGGCCTGGACGATCAGCAACTACGGCGAAATGTCGGTCAACAGTTCTCTCTTCGACATGGCCATCGTAATCGATGACGAGAAGAAGCCGATCATGGTCTTTCAGGAAGGCAAGCCGATGGACGGCTCGCTGGACGAATTCTTCTCGCCGGCGCTCTGGTCGCTCTTCGACCGCGCCAAGGCAGCGGACCCACGGCACTCGCCGGAGGCGACGGGCTTCGTCGGCACGAGGTCCGGTATAGCGGCGGTCGGTGTAGCACTTGTGCGGGAGAAGTCCGGCGCGCTCGACGTGCCGGCAGGAAAGCATCGATATCTCATCTTCGCGCGGCATTTGAGTCCTGACAAAATTGCGGAACTCGGTACGACCTACGTCATCGACGGGTTGAAGCTGGTCGCGCCGGATTTCGATGCGCGCTACTCTGTATCGATCGCGGATGCACAATCGGCCGTCCTTGGAAAGCTCGTCTGGGTGTCGCGGGCACCCGGTGATATCGGTTACGGCGAAGTTCGTCCGATGGTCGTCAAGGCGCTCGGGCTTGTCGGCCTGTTTTTTATCGTTCTGCTCATCATCGGCTGGCTGTCCCTGCGGCGACTGAAGGCAGAAGAAATCAGCGCACGCGAGGAGGCAAACCGTGATCGATTGAGCGGCTTGCTGAACCGCGACGGGCTCGGAGCAGCCATCGATGCCTTCGTTGACGAGGCCGCGCAGACGCGCCGCAACGTACTTATCCTCTACCTCGATCTCGATGGATTCAAGGAAGTCAACGATGCTTACGGCCATGGCACTGGCGACCAGCTGATCCGTGCCGTTGCCGCCGGCCTCAACGTTCTCATCCCGGCCGGGTCCGTTCTCGCGCGCATCGGCGGCGACGAATTCGCGGTCGCTTTTGTCTCCGAAAGCGAACATGCGGTTGCACTGCAGCTTTCCGAACAGATATTGGATTTTCTGGCTGAGCCGTTGGAAATTGGTCGGCGTGTCGTCGTCATCGGTGCGAGCATCGGTATTGCCATGTCGGAAGGCGGCGCGATCGACCGAGAGGAACTGGTGCGCCGGGCCGACCTTGCCATGTACAAGGCGAAGGAAGCGGGCCGCGCGCGCATGACGCTTTACGATCCCGCCATGGACGCCGACCGCAGCGAGCGCAACGCGCTAGAGCTGGATCTGCGAATGGCGATCGAAGGCGGCGACCTTACGATTGCCTATCAGCCGCTGATCGATGCAGCGACCCATGAAATGACCGGCGTCGAAGCGCTGGTGAGATGGAACCGCCCCGGCTACGGCCCGGTCTCGCCCGAGGTCTTCATCCCTATTGCGGAAACCAGTGGGTTGATCGAGGCGCTGGGGCTTTTCGTTCTGCGCAAGGCCTGCGAAACCGCCAAGCAGTGGCCGGAGCTGCGTATCTCGGTGAATGTTTCTCCGGGGCAATTCCGCAATCCGGCCTTTGCCGACTATGTCCGATACGTGCTGAAGCAGGCGGATATCGAGGCCAAACGGGTGACGCTCGAGGTTACCGAGGGCTATATGATCCAGAACCCGCAGCGCACGCGGCTGGCAATCGAGCGTCTGAAGGCGCTAGGCGTCAAGGTTGCGCTCGATGACTTCGGTTCGGGCTTCTCTTCCATCGGCTATCTACGCCAGTTCGGCTTTGACCGTATCAAGATCGACCGCTCGCTGGTCATGAATATCCTGGAGAGCGACAGCCAGCGCGAAATGCTGCAGGCGACAGTGGCGCTGGCCCGCTCGCTTGACATTCCGGTCACCGCCGAGGGCATCGAGACAGAAGAGCAAGCTATTGCGGTGCGGCTCTTCGGCTGCGACACGCTGCAGGGCTATTTCTTTGACCGACCGATGCCGGCCGAGCAGATCACGGAGCGGCTGATGCAGGCACGTGCAGCGAAGGTTACCACCCGCCGCACGACCGCTGCCTGAAGCCGGCTTTTCGACGCCGCCTCAGCTTCCGATGTGTTTCTGTCCACGCTTCTTCGCGAGCGCGATCTGGTGCTGCCGCTGGCGGTAGCGCAGGCGGTCGTCTTCACTGCGCGTCTGGTAGCAATTGCTGCAGGAGACGCCTTCCTCATAGTGCGGCGAGGTGACCTCTTCCGCAGTGATCGGATTGCGGCAGGCGTGGCAGAGCTTGTGTTCGCCTTCCTTAAGGCCGTGCTCGACCGAGACACGCTCGTCGAAGACGAAGCAGGCGCCATCCCAGAGGCTTTCTTCCTGCGGGATCTCCTCAAGATATTTCAGAATGCCGCCCTTGAGATGATAGACCTCCTCAAAGCCCTGCTCCTTCATGAAGGCGGTGGCCTTCTCGCAGCGGATGCCGCCGGTGCAGTACATGGCGATCTTCGGCTTGTTGTGCAGGCCGGTATTGTTGCGCACCCAGTCCGGAAACTCGCGGAAGGTCTTCGTGTTCGGGTCGACAGCGCCACGGAAGATTCCGATCGCTGTCTCATAGTCGTTGCGCGTGTCGATGACGATCGTGTCTGGATCAGAGATCAGCGCATTCCAGTCCTGCGGCGCGACATAGGTACCGACCACCTTGTTGGGATCGATGTTCTCGACGCCCATGGTGACGATCTCTTTCTTGAGCTTCACCTTCATGCGCACGAAGGGCATTTTCGATGCGCGGCTTTCCTTGTGCTCGAGCGCGGCAAATTCCGGCTGGGCGCGCAGAAAGGCGAGGACGGTATTGATCCCCGCATCCGGGCCGGCGATCGTGCCGTTGATGCCCTCGTGCGCCAGCAGCAGCGTACCCTTCACGCCGTTTTCCTCGCAAAGAGCCTGCAACGGCTCGCGCAGGCTTTCGAAGCGTGGCACCGAAACGAAATGATAAAGAGCCGCAACGAGGAACGGGCTCGTCGCAGACGTCGGTTGTGTGGGCGTGTCTGTCATGCGGCTGCAAATACAGCTTTCGGGCCGTCTGCGCAATTGGGGCGATTCAGCCCACTTGCGCCCGCCACAGCAGCTCGATCCGGGCCGCTTCCTCCCGCGGATCGTCGGCGAAAACGGCCTCGGCGCGCTTCAAGGCCGCCTGTCGGCCTTGCTGTTGGTGAAAAATGATGGCCTCGAGCAGGTGGGCGAGATCGTCGGCATTGGTGAAATGCTGCGGCTCCGCCTCCACGAGTCCGCAAAGCACATCGAGATCGTGGATGCGGCCCAGCAGATCGACGAGGCTACTTGTTACCTCGTACTTGGCATCCATGGCTGCCGGCCAAAGCGATCGGAGCACGGCGTGATATGCCCGGTAGTCCTGGGCCCGCTTGCGCAAGGTGTGGAAGGCTTCCACCGACTCGCCGTTCCGGCAATGGGCAATTGCCTCCGTGGCCTTGAGGGCAGTCTTCCGCCAACCCCTGGCAACGAGCCGTGCATGTCGTCGCGGGCCGCCGTTGAAATGCACGTCCTCGACGGCTGCCGCCGCCGCCTTCAGATGGTCCGGCGCTTCTGCGAGTTTCTGGTCGATTGTGGTCTCGGCTTCTGCCATGTGATCGCGGCGAGCCTTCAGCGCTCCGATGATGCGGCCTATCGCCTCAGCTTCGTCATCGTTGCGGGCCCCTTCCTTGAGATGCGTGGCCGTCTCGATCAGAGCGGCAGCGTCGCGGATCGTCGAAAGCGATTGTGCAACATCTCGAAGGCGCGCGTTTTCCTGCTCCCGAATCGCCGGTATTTCTTCGGCGACGAGGCGGTAAAGGGAGCGGACACGCTTCAGGTTCTTGCGAAAGGCGTGGATCGCTTCGTGCTTGCCGTCGGGCATTTCTTCTAGCGTGCGAACCGCATGGCGAAGCTGTCCACCAACGGCTTTTCGGAATTCTGCGGTGAAGCTGCGGTCAGGCCGTATGCGAAAGGGCATGCCGGTCGCGCTCGAATTCGGTGGCCAGCGCCTGGTTCGAGTAACGGAAATCGCCCGTGACCTCGCGCCCGAGCCAGGAGGGGAGAGCAGGCTTGTCGCTTTCCGAGCGCATTTCCACTTCGGCGATCACTAATCCGCGATGCTGCCCGGCAAACACATCCACTTCCCAGACGAAGCCCTCATGTGGGACGCGGTAGCGGGTCTTCTCGATAACGATGCCGATTGCGTCATCGAGCAACTGCTCGGCGTCCGCCACGGGGATGTCGTATTCGAATTCTTCGCGGGTCATCGTGCTGCGGCCGATCTTGATCGTCAGCCGCGCCTTGGTATTGTCGAGCACCCGCACGCGGACGGAACGGTCGTCCATCGAAGCGATATAGCCTTGTTTTAGAATGGATTTCGTCTCGGCCCCGGAGCGCCAACTGTCGCTGCGTACTAAAAACTTCCGCTCGATCTCTTTCGCCATTACCGGTGACCTTTTGTGACGATTTTTTTACGCTAGCCTAATTTTGCCGCCGTGGGTACCCATTCTATTCCAAAGATGGGTTTTGTCTCGACAAAGCGTACCCTTGGGGGTATTTCGGGTCCCGAATTCAATCGTTTCAAAAGGATCACGCGGCCATGGGCGAAAAGACAGAAAAGCTCCTTTCCATCCTGAAACTTCAGCCTGTCGTTCCGGTTCTGATCGTCGACGACGTCAAGTCCGCCGTTTCCCTGGCGCGTGCTCTTGTCGCAGGCGGCCTGAAGGCCATCGAGATCACCATGCGCACGCCTGCCGCCCTCGACGCCGTCCGCGCCGTTGCTGACGAGGTCGAGGGTGCCGAAGTCGGTGCAGGCACTATTCTTAACGTCGCTCATTGGGATGCGGCCGTCGCTGCTGGTTCGAAGTTCATCGTCAGTCCGGGTGCAACGCAGGAACTGCTCGACGCCGCGCGCAAGTCGTCGGTTCCATTGCTGCCCGGTGCCGCGACTGCAAGCGAAGTCATGGCACTGCGCGAGGAAGGCTATCAGGTTCTGAAGTTCTTCCCTGCTGAACAGGCCGGTGGCGCCGCCTATCTCAAGGCACTGTCCTCGCCGCTATCAGGCACTGTCTTTTGCCCGACGGGCGGCATTTCGCTGAGGAACGCCATGGACTACCTGTCGCTGCCGAACGTCATCTGCGTCGGCGGCTCCTGGGTCGCCCCGAAAGAACTGGTTGCCGCTGGCGATTGGGCCGGCATTACCAAGCTCGCGTCGGAAGCGGCAGCGCTTAAGGCCTGATTTCGGACGAATTGGCATTCAATGCAGGCGGAAACTCCGCCTGCATTTGTATTTTGGCCGTCAGTACCTATCTCCCATCAGGCCTCTAGACAGGGAGATAATGAGGAATGTTCGACGCAAAGAAGCTTCTTGAGCAGTTCTTGGGTTCGCAGGTGCCGGGTGTCGGCGGTTCCGTCAAAGACCGCGCGGGCGACGCAATCCAGATGGCCAAGGACAATCCGTGGAAAGCTGGCGCGCTCGCAACCGCGCTTCTCGGAACCAAGACCGGCCGCAGCATTGCCGGCAATGCGCTGACCATTGGCGGTCTCGCCGCGATCGCCGGCCTCGGCTATCAGGCCTACAAGAACTATCAGGCAGGGCAGGCACCCGCAACGCCATCCGATGCACCACCGCCGAAGACGGCAGTGCTACCGCCTCCCGCCGATTCTGGGTTCGGCGCGGCCTCGCCTGCACAAAGCAACGAATTCGTGCTCGTTCTCATTCGTGCCATGATCGCCGCGGCGAAGGCCGATGGCCACATCGACGACGGCGAACGTGCCCTCATCCTCGACAAGGTCAAGGCCGCGGATGTCAGCGGCGAGGCTGCCGCGTTCATCGAACGGGAGTTGTCGCAGCCGACGGATCTCGACGCGCTGGTAGCTGCAGCCGCCACCGAGGAGCAGCGGGTGGAACTCTACACCGCCTCGCGCCTGACCATCGAGCCCGATTCGCGCGCCGAGCGCGGCTATCTCGATCTGCTGGCCGGGCGCCTTGGCCTTCCCGATGCGCTGGTTGATCATATCGAGGCAACGGTTTCCTCTGCGAAGGTCAGTTTGTAAGGCAACAAAGCGGCCAGTTGCCTTTCACGGGCGGCTGGCCTAAGCCATGTCTCCTTACCTGGAGGAGCGCATGCGCGATCTATCGAATTTCAAGGGCTGCCCGGCACCACAGCCGGTAACGCTCAAGGGTCGTTTCGTCACCGTTGAACCCTTTGTCCGCGCCGAGCATTTGCAGGCCTTGTGGGATGGTCTCGGCGGGATGGCTATCAACCCGCTACTGCGCTATTTCGCCCAACCCGATTTCACCGGCATCGATGATTTTTCCAACTGGCTCCAGTCGATCGGCAAATCGGGCTGGCTGACACATATCTTCCGCGACAACAGCTCCGGCAAGATCGTCGGCATGGCGAACTACATGCGGGCCGATCCGGCCAACGGCGTGATCGAGGTCGGCGGCGTTGCCCATGGCGCGGACATGAAGCGCTCGCCGCTCTCCACGGAAGTCCACTATCTCATGGCCAAGCATGTCTTCGAGGTGCTCGGCTACCGGCGCTACGAGTGGAAATGCGACAATCTGAACGAGGCGAGCAAAACGACGGCAGCCCGTTACGGCTTCACCTTCGAAGGCGTTTTCCGCCAGCACATGATCTCCAAAGGCCAAAACCGCGATACGGCGTGGTTTTCGATGATCGATTCCGAATGGCCCACGTTAAACGCTGCGTTCGAGGCCTGGTTGTCTCCCGACAATTTTGACGCGGACGGCAAGCAGAAGCGCCGGCTGGAGGATCTTCGCGCCGAGGTGAGCAAGGAACCGGCAGTATGACGGACCCGAAATCGGAAAGCCGTTCGCAGGCGATCGCTGCGGCGGTCATCCTGGTGGCTGCAGGACTCGTGCTCTATTTCATGCCGACCATCATCCTCTGGCTCGGCAACTACTCGCCCTATCTGGCGGCAGGTGTGGGCACCTGCCTCGTGCTGGCTTTCTTCGTCGTCTTCTGGCTGAGGGCGCGATACCAGCGCGGGCGCGGCAAGTAGTGGCCTAACCCTGCAGTGAGGCGCCGAGCAGCAGCGCGCCCATGGAAATTACCAGCAGGGCACCGACGATTTCGATGGCATTGCCAATCCAGACCGATGCCGCAGAGCCGCTGCCCGCAAGGCGCATTGCTGTGCTTTTGGCGCTGACGGCGAGCGTCGCCAGCATGGCGACCGTTATGGCCGTTCCGAGCGACATGGCAATCACCGACAGCACGCCGCCGAGATAGAGACCGTTCAGCAGCGAGAATGTCATCACCAGCAGCGCGCCGGAGCAGGGGCGCAGACCGACGGCGATGATGGCCGACCAGGCCTCCCGAATGTTGAACTTCTCCGTGCCAAGCAGGGACGGGTCGGGCATGTGCGATTGTCCGCAGATCTCGCAAGCCATGCCTGCAATGAACTTGTGCCCGGCCTGCAATGCCTGCGCTTCGCCGAAGGCATAGCTCAAGCCCTGCTTTTGTTGCTCGTTGTCCTTCCAATCCAACATCATGCTGACAGGCCCGGACGACGTTGCCATGACCTCGCGGCGCGGCATGCCGGTGACGATCGCACGCAGCTTGCGGAACAGCAGCCAGCAGCCGAACAGGATGACCATGATGAAGCTCACGATCTCCATCGCTTGCGTCGCCGCCGTCAGTGTGACGCCGGTGCCGCGTAGCACCAGCCACGCCCCGCCGACGAGCGCGATTGCGACCAATCCCTGCAGGAAGGCTGAGACGAAGGAAATCGAAACGCCGCGTTTCAGTTCGATTTCATTGGCGATCATATAGGATGAGATGACAGCCTTGCCATGTCCCGGGCCGGCGGCGTGAAAGACGCCGTAGGCGAAGGAGAGGCCGATCAGCGTCCAGAGATGCCAGGAATCCTCGCGCATGGCGCGTAGCGCGCCCGTAAGGGCACGATAGAAGGCCTGCTGCTGCGCATTGACGTAGAGCAGGATAGGGGCGAGCGGGCCGCCCGTCGGCTGAAAGCTCGGCTCAGAGGTGCCGATGCCGAGCGGCGACTGCGCATGCGCTATGGCAATGCCCGCGATGAGTACGAGCGCCGCACCGAGCATAGTCGGACGAAGCCGTTGCCTCAGCATGTCACGTCCAATCGCGTTGCGAAGAGCTTCGACATGTTCGTCCCAGTCGGGTCGTTGAAGAAGGCGTCGGTCAAGGACTGCTTGTTCTCAGCGATCACCTGGTCCGCATCGGGGCGGACGACCTGGTGCTTGCAGCTCTTGAAGCTGTCTCCGACCAGGACCAGCTCGCTGTCGCTCGGAAAGTCGATCGAGGTGTAGAGCGTCGGGTCGTAGACGCCGAAGGTCAAGCGGCCTTTGAGCGGCATCTTTTCCGCGGGCTTGACCGCGAAGAACATCAGGAGCTGGCCCTGCTTGTAGTCCACATGGATCAGATCGGGTTTCTCGACCTTGATGTTCTTACCATTTATCGTGAGGTTCATGTAGTAATCGTAATCGACCAGCGAATCCCGCACGGTCTTGCCGACCTCCGCCAGCTCGTTCGGGTCGAGCTTCAGGTCAGTGTTCTTGTCGAAATCCATCACGACTGATGATGAGAAGACCTCGTCGAAGCGCCAGACGTTGCGCAGTTCGGCAATGTTGCCGTCATCGTCGGCGACCACCTCGAGCCGTGCCTCGACGAACACGTGCGGATGCGCAAAGGCGGCGGCTGGCAGAAGCGACAGGAGCGACGCCATCAGGAATGTCGATTTCTTCATGCGTGCTCTTACTGCGGGATCCCAAGTTCATCTGACTCCTTGCCAGTAAATGGGTCGGAATTGGGACCGGCCCCGGGCGGCAAGCGGTCAGGAGTGCTTCTTGAACCAATTGTGAAGATAGTCGACGAAGATCCGCACCTTGGCCGGCAGATAGCGCCGGTGTGGATAGACGGCATAGATGCCGCGATCGGTCGGTATGTAGTCGTTGAACAGCGTCAGCAACTCGCCGCTTTCGATCGGCTTGCGGGCGATGAAGTCGGGAATCAGCGCAACGCCGATGCCGGAAAGGGCAGCGCGCAGCGTCGCATGCGGGCTGTTGACCTCCATCGGGCCTGTCACGGCAACGGCAAACGAGGTGCTGTCCGGATTGTAGAAGCGGATGCTGCCCTGACTGCGGGAGTTAGTGTCAACGATAAAGGGAACGTTTGAAAGATCCGAAGGGTGGGCGAGATCGGGATGGCGCTCCACGAAATCGGGCGTTGCGCAAAGATGGACGCGGAAATCCGAGATCTTGCGGGCGATCATGCCGGAGTCCTCGAGCTTGGTCACGCGGATCGCCACATCGAAGCCTTCCTCGATAAGATCGACGAACCGATCGTCGGCCGCAATCTCCAGCGAGAGGTCGGGGTTTTCCTTGGCGAAGTCGATCAACGACTGGCCGACGTCGGCATCGACGAAGGTGCGCGGCACCGAGATCTTCAGCCGTCCCTTCAATTGCGCATTGTTCTCGCGCACCAGATCGGCGAGGTTGTCGATCTCCTTCAGGATATCGGACGCGGTGCGATAGTAGGTGTGACCGGCCTCTGTCATGGAGAACTGGCGGGTCGTGCGATTGAGCAGCAAGGCGCCGAGTTCGTCTTCCAATTCACGCACATATTTCGACAATAGCGCCTTGGAACGGCCGGTGCGCCGCGCCGCGGCCGAAAAGCCTTCTGCTTCAACGACATCGATGAAGGCACGGATGCGGGTGAGGGTGTCCATGGCTTTGTTCTCCAAGCGCGTAGAACCGGCAGTCAAATCAATTGCTTGCACGCCGTTTCACCACGTTGAACAAATTGCGATGCATTGTTCAAATATTTTCTGCCGGTAGATGCGAAAAAACCGCTTGATTATGACTGCGAATATTCTTATCTCCGGATCAGCCCAAAGTCGCACGTGCCCATGGGTGTCCGCCGAACCCTCGAATTGGTGAGGAAATCGGTAAGGTACCTGGAATTAACCCCTCCAGTCGCTATTCCGGCCAACCGGAAAATGCGAGGACGCCTGAAGCAACGACGGTGCGGGCCTTTTTGTTCTCTCCCTGCTTTCCATCAGCGGGGGTTACTGAAGAGGCACACCTTCATTGCCGGAAGTGCGGTAGGGAACCCCCTCCAATCCATGGCAGACAAAGCCGGATCCATGTCGCTTCCGCGACGTTGATTCATCATTCGCGCTATCAAGCGCTTGCTAAGGTTCCGGGGTCTCCACCGGCTGGTTCCTATGCGAGCGATTGATTGCCCTTTGTCCTCCGGTTTTTACCGGAGCTCTGGAATTGGAAGAGGGAATCGATATGACCACCCAGCGCATCCGCGACTTTCTCGCAACCCGACGTCCCGACGGTCCCTGCCTCGTGGTCGACCTCGACGTCGTGCGCGACAATTTCTCCGCTTTCCGTCACGCCATGCCGGACAGCGCGATCTACTACGCCGTCAAGGCGAACCCGGCTCCTGAGGTCCTGAAGCTGCTCGCCAACATGGGCTCCAACTTCGATTGCGCGTCCGTCGCCGAGATCGAAATGGCGCTCAACGCCGGTGCGACCGCTGCCCGTATCTCCTACGGCAACACGATCAAGAAAGAACGGGACGTTGCCCGCGCCCATGCGCTCGGCGTCAGCCTCTTTGCGGTCGACAGCCACGAGGAAGTCGAGAAGATCTCGCGTGCCGCTCCCGGCGCTCGCGTGTTCTGCCGCGTTCTCACCGATGGCGAAGGTGCCGAATGGCCGCTGTCGCGCAAGTTCGGCTGCGTGCCGCAGATGGCCGTCGACGTTCTCGTCTACGCGCATCAGCTCGGCCTGGAGTCCTACGGTGTGTCGTTCCACGTCGGTTCGCAGATGACCAAGGTCGATGCTTGGGATTCGGCTCTTGCCGATGCCAAGCGCGTCTTCGTTCAGCTGGCCAAGCAGGGCATTCACCTGCAGATGGTCAACATGGGCGGCGGCTTCCCGACCAAGTACCTGCGCGACGTTCCGTCGGCGGAAGCTTACGGTCGTGCGATCTACCAGAGCCTTCGTGACCACTTCGGCAACAACCTGCCGAAGACGATCATCGAGCCGGGCCGCGGCATGGTCGGCAACGCCGGCGTCATCAAGACCGAAGTCGTGCTGATCTCGAAGAAGTCCGACAACGACGCCGCTCGCTGGGTGTTTCTCGACATCGGCAAGTTCGGCGGTCTGGCCGAAACGATGGACGAAGCCATTCGTTACCCGATCCGCACCGAGCGCGACGGCGACGAAATGGAGCCCTGCGTCATTGCCGGTCCGACCTGCGACTCTGCCGACGTGCTCTATGAAAAGAATCTCTATCCGCTGCCGCTCACCCTTTCGATCGGCGACGAGATCCTGATCGAAGGCACCGGCGCCTACACGACCACCTATTCGGCGGTCGCGTTCAACGGCTTCGAGCCGCTGAAGGCCTACATCATCTGATACCGCCGGCCCCGTAGCCAGCCGGGGCGGCACCTTCACAATTCATATCAATCGCCGCTCATAACGGTTTTGGGTACGGGAGGCCAAGATGGCCGCTGTTCTTGATTCTGTCCGCGCATTCTTTGCGCCTACTGTCTTCACCATCGACGCCGAAAATACTGGCGATGTCGTGGCTCGCGAAAACCTGCTCGATCGCGCCATGGGCCCGAACCGCCGCAAGAAGTCGTCGGAAAAAATCCGCCGTGGCCGCGTGCCAGCGGAAGGTCTGGCGCTGGTTGCACGTGACCGCGACGGTCATGTCATTGGCACCGTTCGCCTGTGGAACGTTGAAGCCGGCGTCAACGCCGACGCGACGGCGATCAACGCTCTGTTGCTCGGGCCGCTGGCGGTCGATTCAAGCTTCGAGGGCAAGGGCGTGGGTTCCGCGCTGATGCGCGCGGCCATGCTGGAGGCGAAGAACCGTGGGCACGGTGCGATCCTGCTCGTCGGCGATGCCCCTTACTACGAGCGGTTCGGCTTCTTTGCCGAGAAGGCTCAACATCTCGTCATGCCGGGTCCCTTCGAACGCTCGCGCTTCCTGGCGCTGGAGTTGATTGAAGGCTGGCTTGACGGTGCTGCGGGCATGATCGTCCCCTCGGGGCGGATGCTGGCAAGCGCACCGGTCCGCAGGGCGGCGTGATCAGTAGAGCCTCTCCCCTGGTGGGAGAGGCTTTTTTGTTTTCACGGTTTTGGAAATCAAGTTTAGGGGCGCCGGAAGACCGGCGAACATGTAGCCTAAACTTTTACGACTGCTTGCCCCCTCAGGCTTCAATCACTTCACGACGCTTGCGTCGCTAAATTGAGTTCCGGCAGTCTGAACGACATTTTCAGGTATAGCGGCGATGAAGAACATCGTGAAAGCATAGACCGCGAATATAGTCGCTGCGGCAGTGGCCCTTAGAATCATTCATGCACTCCTATTCTCAGGTGTTCAATGTGGGCCCAAAAGGCGCCTTTCCAAAGAGTTTTCTGAACGCCAGATGAACAAAAAACTGTGACAGCTAAAATTAATGATATTTTAGCAACACCTGAGGTTTGCTCCTAAGGGGGCGATGTTCTCTATTTGGTCTTGTAAATATGCAATTATTTCAATCATATAGATGAATTTTTGAGCAGAAAATTTCGACGGTTCACGCTCTTGTTCTACGATTGCCTTGTCATCGGGCAGGGGGCCGGGTTCATGAACCGGTCCGCCTTCCGTTCATATTTCGGCGCTCGATGATGGTTGCTAAGGTCGGGTCTGATACCGTCAGGGTTGATGATCCATCGGAAAATCGGGGTCGGGAGACGCTCCTGCCGATCTTGAAAAGCCGGAAAGCCTTACGCGATCAGGCAGGCGACGTAGCCTGACATACCCTCCCATACCCAGTCGCCTGTCCTCCCATCAGGCAACCCGTCGCGAGGCAAGGCTTCGCGCGGCGCTTTGCCGTGCCTTCACGATGCCGGCTTACGTCTTTCGGGTTCGTTGCGCCGCCCCTTTTTCCGTAAGATTGTCATTTAGCAAGATGATATGTGAGGGTGCGCCAATGACGCGTTCAACATCGATCCTGATGTGCATTTCATTGCTTTTCGCAATTGCCAGTGTTGCCCCGGCAAGCGCTGACATCCAGACCGTCAGGTCCAAGCCAACGGTGGCGTCGCTGGCTCCCGGCCAGTCAGTGCTTTTTGACGACAAGAAGTGCCCGAGCGGCATGATCGCCAAGTTCACCAAGGCGCAGAAACGAACCTCGATGAAACGGAGCTGCGTTCATCAGTGAATATGTCGCAATCATAAACTTTCACGTCCGCGTGAGCCCGCACCGGGCGGACGATGATTTTGCAATGTGCCTACGCTAACTCAGCGGAATGATCACACGCCTCGCTCTTGCAATTGCTTTTCTGCTGGCCCCGCTTGCCGCTGTTGCACAGCCGGACGACGACCGGACCACAGCTCTGCTCGAGAGTCTGTCCTCACGCGCGGACCTGAAGCCGCTGAAGACTGTAATCGTCGCCAGGGACGGGAAAACCGTGGCGGAGCGGGGCTATCGCGGCCACACGGCGACCGAGTCCGTCAATATCAAGTCGGCGTCAAAATCGATCATCTCAAGCCTTGTTGGCATCGCCATTGAAAGGAAGTTGCTTGAAAGTCCCGAGCAAAGGATCGCTGCGATCCTGGAAACCGATCTGCCTGACGATCCCGATCCGCGGCTGAATGAGATCACCGTCGGCAACTTGCTTTCCATGCAGGCCGGGCTTGGGCGGTTGTCCGGTCCCAACTACGGCCGCTGGGTCGCCTCACGCAACTGGGTGCGCTTTGCACTTGCCCAGCCTTTCCACGATGAGCCCGGCGGTCAGATGCTCTACTCGACGGCGTCCACCCATCTTCTCTCGGCGATCCTGACAAAGGTTGGTGGAAAGTCGACGCTGGCCCTGGCACGCGAATGGCTGGGACCCGCCGAGGGTTTTCGAATCGATGCCTGGGAACGCGACCCGCAGGGCATCTATCTCGGCGGCAACCAGATGGCCATGACGGCCCGTTCTCTGCTGGTCTTTGGCGAGCTTTATCGCAACGGCGGTAAGGCGGCGGATGGCACGCAGATCGTGCCTGCGGACTGGATCGCGCAGTCCTGGCAGCATCATACCAATTCGCGCTTCTCGGGCGACGACTATGGCTATGGCTGGTTCTCGCGGCAGATCGGCGGCGAGGCGGTCCACTTCGCCTGGGGGTATGGCGGCCAGATGCTCTATATCGTGCCCTCGCTCGCGATGACGGTCGTCATGACGTCGGACGAGAGCGGTCCATCGGCGCGCACCGGCTACCGCGATGCGCTACACGGGCTTCTGGCCGACATCATCGCCGCCAGCGGTCCAATCTGATCGGCAATTTTCGGCGCATCGTTAAAAAATGAGCGAGCCGTAAAATCAAAATTCAACAGCGCGGTTGTAAGGTGCGCCCGCCATAGGTTGGAGAGCGCCGGAAATGATGCTGGACCTGAGAACGATCTACGTCGTTTCGGCCATGACATGCGTGGTACTGGGTAGCGTGCATCTTGCGGCACATTGGACCGGGCGCTTTGGGCGCTGGCCCGCATGGTGGGGCATCAGCAACCTGCTTATCGGCATTGGCTGCCTCGCCGTCTCCCTGCGCGATTTCGTTCCGTCGTCCATCTCCCTCGACGCCGGCAACGTCGTCACGATCGCCGGCTACGTCCTGACATTCTTTTCCGTTCGCGTTTTTGCAGGCCGACCGGTCGATAAGCGCCGCTGCGCGCTTGTCATTGCCTGCATCAGCCTGCCCGTTCTGTTTTTCACTGTCGATCCTGATACGGTATCGGCCCGCATCCTCTATGTTTCAGTGGTATGCTGCCTTTGTGATCTTGCGATCCTCCGGGAGAGCGTCGCCATCCGTCGGCGCGAGAAATTGTTTTCTGCCGCCTTGCTCGCTTGGCTCTATGTGCCGACCGCGGCGCTCTTCGTAGTTCGCAGCCTGCTTGCGGCATCGGGCCAGATCGATGGACCGGGCGCTTTTGGCGACAATCCCGCCCATGGCTGGATGGCTGCCACGGCGGTAGTTTTCCTGGCTCTGCGCAGCGTTGTCATCGTGCTGATGGCCGCCGAGCGCAGCAGGAACGAACTCATTGATCTTGCGCATCGTGATCCATTGACCGGCGCGCTCAATCGCAGCGGCTTGGCTCAGCACTGGCCATTCAAGCGGTCGCAGTCGCCTGCGCTGCTCGCCATCGATATCGACAATTTCAAGCAGTTGAACGACCAGCACGGGCATGTGGTTGGCGACGACATATTGCGGCTTTTTGCGCGCGTGACGCAGGCGGTGCTGCGGCCCGGCGATCTGCTGTCCCGTCAAGGCGGTGACGAGTTCCTGGCCGTTCTGGCGGGCCTTACCGATGCTGAGGCAGTGCACGCCGCCGAAGCTATAAGGCTTGCATTCTCGGCAGCCGTTGCGCAGGTGTCGGGGCTTGCGGTCTTGCCGACCCTAAGTATCGGCGTAGCCACCTCCGGCGAGACCTGCCCCGATTTCGAGCTACTCTTGAGAAGGGCCGATGAGGCGCTTTATGCTTCCAAACGCCGAGGCCGGAACCGCGTCGAGACGTCTTTAGGGCGAGAACAAGCGGCGTAAGCGGGACGCGGCAAGCTTAGGTGCCAGGGGACGCTGCTCTATTGGTCAACTCCGGCGCCAGTGATAGAGAACATCCGGCTCCCGCTCCTCGTTGCCCGTACCGTCCGTCTCTTCCTTGGCGACAAAGCCGTGGTGCTCGTAGAACCGTCGCGCGTTGGCGTTCCTTTGAAATGTCCAGAGCTCTATTTCGTCCATCTCTTCCTGAGCCCGACGAAGGAGCATCGTGCCTATGCCCTTGGCCTGAAAGTCGGGGAGCACATAGAGCTGATCGATCTCATTTTGGCCGTAAGCGATGACCCCGACGAGCCGCTGATCCAAGACGGCGCCGAGTATCGTGCGGTTGGGCAGAAGCTGCGTGCGCCAGTAATCCTCGTCTTCTTCAGGGGTGTGAACATCCGACAGCCAAGGAAGCCTCTCCCAAAGAGCGAGACGCCGCAGCGTTGCAGCGTCTCGCATGTGTTCGGCCTCAAGCCGTACGATGTCGGGCGGTTGTATCCCGCGACGCATGGCCGCTAGGCTGCGATGTCGACGACGCCGCAATCGCCGGCCTCGGATGCGAAAGCCAGAAGCTTGCCGTTCCTGCTCCAGCTCATCGAGGTGATGGCGCCCTTGCCGGGACGGCGCAGCAGCGCTTCCTTGCTGTCGGCAATGCGTACGGCGAGGATCATGCCGTCGATGAAGCCGATGGCGAGAATGTCCTCGACGGGGTGGAACTCCACCGATGTCGCCATGATGTTGGCGCGGGTGCCGAGTTCAAGCGGTGCCTTGCCCATTGGGCCGTCCTTGCCCTGGAACGGCCAGACGATCGCGGCCGGCGCTCCCGAAGAGGCAAGCCACTTTCCCTTGGCCGACCAGGAGAGCGACTTCACCTTGGCGGGATATCCTGTCATCCGCATGTGGCGGGTCTCGGCACCGGCCTTGGCGTCGAGCTTCCAGCCGTGCAACGCATTCTCCTGCATCATGGTGACGAGGAAATTGCCGTCCGGCGAGAAAGTCACGCCGGTATGAGCGCCTTTCCATTCGAGATCGACAGGCTTGGCCGCTGTGCCAACCCAATGCAATGACACGCCGTTGTAGCGCGCTGCAGCGATACGCATGCCCTTGGGCGCAAAGGCGAGGCCTTCGACGGTGCGTTCTTCGGTGAATTCCTTGGTCGTGCCGTCTGCGAGGCGAACGAAAGCGCTCTTCCCGTAGGAATAGGCGACGGCGCCCTGCGGGCCGGCGGCAAGCTGCGAAATCCATTTGCGCGGCGCGTTGGCAAGCTCGGTCACGCCGGCGTCGGAAGCGATCCGCAGCACTTTGCCATCCTCGCCGCCGGAGATCAGGCTCTCGCTATAGGGATCGCGAATGCAGCTCAGCATGCCCTGATGGGCTTCCGTCACCTTCTCGCCGCCATCGAGGCGGTGGAAGGTACCGGCGGCATTGGCGAAAAAAGGCGTGTCACTTAAAAATTCGACGGCCAGGATATGGCCGTCGAGATCAAACGGGGCAACTGTCGGCATCAGGCAGCGGCCTCGCACGCCTTGAAGGTGGCTTCGAGCTTTTCGCGGTCGAGTTCGCGGCCAATGAAGACGAGCCGCGTCTCGTGCTTCTCACCGTCTTTCCAGGGGCGTTGATGATCGCCTTCGACGATCATGTGGACACCCTGAATGACATAGCGCTCGGGGTCGTCCTTGAAGGCGATGATGCCCTTGAGGCGCAGGATGTTTGGCCCCTGCGTCTGCGTGATCTTCTGAACCCAGGGGAAGAAACGCTCGGGGTTCATTTCGCCACCGCGCAGCGAGACCGACTGCACCGTCACGTCATGGATCGGCGACATGGCGCCGTGATGATGGTGCTCATGATCATGGTGGTGATGGTCATGATCATGATCGTGGTCGTGATCATGCGCATGATGATGGTGGTGGTCGTGGTCACAATCCGGGCCGCAGACGTGATCATCGTGGTCATGGTCGAGGAAATGCGGATCGTTCTCCAGCGCACGTTCCAGATTGAATGCGCCCTGATCGAGGACACGGGCAAGATCGACGCCGGAGCGGCTTGTCTTGTAGACGCGCGCCGACGGGTTGATGGCGTGGACGATATCCTCGATCTGCGCCAGTTCTTCCGGCGTCACGAGGTCGGTCTTGTTGATCAGAACGACGTCCGCAAAAGCGATCTGGTCTTCCGCCTCGCGGCTGTCTTTCAGGCGCAGCGGCAGGTGCTTGGCATCGACGAGGGCAACAACCGCATCGAGCTCCGTCTTGGCGCGCACGTCGTCATCCATGAAGAAGGTCTGGGCGACCGGCACGGGATCGGCAAGACCAGTCGTTTCAACGATGATGCCGTCGAAACGACCGGGGCGGCGCATCAGGCCTTCGACGACCCGGATAAGGTCGCCGCGCACCGTGCAACAGACACAGCCGTTGTTCATTTCATAGATTTCTTCGTCGGATTCGACGATGAGGTCGTTGTCGATGCCGATCTCGCCGAACTCGTTGACGATGACCGCATATTTCTTGCCGTGGTTCTCCGACAGGATGCGGTTGAGCAAGGTTGTCTTGCCGGCGCCGAGATAGCCGGTGAGAACGGTAACGGGGATTGGCTTCTGCTGGGTGGGGATCGCGTCGGTCATGAGAACCTCGAGAGATGGCACGCCCGGGGGCGGGGCTGAAAATTCGTCGGTCTCATATAAGGAGTTGCGCGCGGCAGTTCAAAGGGTTTTGTATGTTATAAGATCACATCGCAGCGGCGATCGTTTCAACGAAGCTCCGCTGCATCGAACGCGTCGACGTCCTTCAGCAGCTCCACCAGGCCCTTAACGGAATGGGCGATCAGGATTTCTCCTTTCTCCGCTGTCGCAAGCGACGCGTTGCCTGCAACGCCTGATGGGCTCAGATCCGCCATCTTCCATCCGAAGGCGTGCGGGCCGTAGGCGCGCAGATGTGTGAAGCGGGCGGCAAAATCGGACTGGCGGGACGGGAAGTCTGCGGCCTTGGTCATGTCGACCTTCTCAGGATGAAGCGCCAGCATCACCGACGTCTCGATATCGCCGCCGTGGATGTCAATCGCCCTTGCCTCGGGCGAGACGATATCGGCGGGAACGCCGAAGCGCGTCCAGCTCGTGGCGACGGCAAGCATGTTGAACCGGACGCGGGCCTCCGTTGCGACGATCGTCATCAGCGGGGAGTTGCCGCCATGCGCATTCAGCATCACGAATTTGCGAATGCCGACGTCGGAGAGCCTCCGGGCAATGTCGAGCCAGCGTTCGATGGCTTCGCCATATGTCAGCGTTTGCGTACCCTTCACGTCCATGTGCTCGACCGAGTAGCCGACGCTTTCCGTCGGCAGGAACGTGACCGGTAAGACTGCGGGAAGGGCGGCCTTGAGCCGGGCAACGATGCCGGCTGCAATTAGTGCATCTGTGTCGAAGGGCAGGTGAGGTCCGTGCTGCTCGTGTGCGCCAAGCGGCAGAACAGCGACCCATCGGCTGCGATCCGAGGGAGTGAGGTTCGGATCGTTGTCTTCGAAGTCGCGAGAAGGCGCGTTCATCCGGCTAATGCCTCTTGTTTATGACGAGATGATGCGCAATGTCATAACGCAGCGTTCTCAATGCTTAGCGCATAAGCCCTTAAACGGAAATCGATTTAGGGGAGACGATTATCAATGTTCCGGCTCCTTGCTTGGTCAGGGATGCGCAACGCGGCAAAGTCGAAGGAATGGCGATGGGGAAGAAGCACAAGGACGGGAAGAAGCAGAAGTCCAAAAAGAAGGACCAGACCGAATATACGGTCGTCGATCTTTCGCCGGCTTTGACGCAGGCGGCGCGTTCGATGCGGACGGTCTTGTCTCGCAACCTGCTTGAGAGCGGCCTCTATGCCGGCCAGGACGGCGTGATCCTTTTGCTTGCGGAAACGGACGGAATGACGGCAGGCGGGCTGGCGCAGAAGCTCGGCGTCAAGGCGCCGACCATGACGCGCACGATCGGGCGCATGGAGGCGCAAGGTTTTCTCGAACGTAAGGCGGATGCCGACGATGCCCGCCTGACCAAGGTCTATCTGACCGAACTCGGCCGCGGCAGCGTCAAGGCCATCGAAATGGCGTCTTCGGCCTGCGACAGCATGGCGACCCAGGAGTTCTCCGAGAAGGAAATCCGCAATCTTGTCCGTCTGTTGAAGGCAATCGACGGCAACCTGCAGTCCGCCGCCATTCCTCTCGAAGAGCCAGAGGAAATCTGACGGATTTGTGAAATTACGAATTGCCTCGCTGCGTTTAATCTTTTAATTAAACATTTTAATAACGCTCGGCTCTCCCAATTGTCGGGCGTATGGAAAACCGCGCGTTGCCTGGGGAGGACACGTGGCTCAAAAGATAAAGCTTTCGACGATCGCCGAAACGCTCGGCATTTCCACAGCAACCGTATCTCTTGCCTTACGTGACAGCCCGCTGGTGGCTGGCGCCACCCGAGACAAAATCAAGGAACAGGCTCGCGCGCTCGGCTATATCTACAACCGCCGCGCCGCTAGTCTGCGTACGTCTCGCTCCGGCATCATTGGTGTCGTCGTGCACGACATCATGAACCCGTTCTATGGTGAAATCCTGAAGGCAATCGAGAGCGAACTTGATCGCAGCCGCCAGACTTTCATTCTATCGAACCACTACGATTCAGTCGAAAAGCAGCGCACCTTCATCGAAACGCTGCTGCAACTCGGAGGCGACGGCGTCATCATGTCGCCGGCGATCGGCACGCCGCCGGAGGACATGCGGCTTGCAGAAGACAATGGCATGCCGGCAATTCTGGTTGCACGCTCGTTGGATGGATTGGACCTCCCGACCTATCGCGGCGACGACAGTTACGGCATTTCGCTTGCCACCAACCACCTGATCGGTCTTGGTCACCGCTCCATCGCCATGATCGGCGGCACCGACCAGACGTCGACCGGCCGCGATCGCTACCAGGGTTATGTCAACGCACTGCGCAAGGCCGGCATCGATGTCGATCCTGGCTTACGCATTCCCGGTCCGCGCTCGATGCAGGGCGGCTTTGAGGCGGCGGTACATTTCCTGTCGCTGCCACAGAAGCCGACTGCCGCCGTCTGCTGGAATGACCTCGTCGCCATCGGTCTGATGAACGGTATCGCGCGCGCCGGTCTCGTCCCCGGCAAAGACATCTCGGTCACCGGCTATGACGATCTCGAGGAGGCGTCGATATCGATGCCGGCGCTGACGACTGTCTGGAACGGCCAGGCGGAAGTCGGTCGCCTGGCCGCCCGCGCGCTTCTCGATCGCTTGGCCGGCAGCCACGAACCAGATGGGATCCATCTCATCAAGCCCGAGATGCGCATCCGCCAGTCGACGAGCCCCTACCGACCGCGCCTGTAAGCAAGCCAAGAGGAAATGCCATGTCCCGTATTGCTGTTCTCGTTCCCGGGAAGATACACGAACGTGTCCTGACGCGCCTGAAGGAGAGCTTTGACGTCATCGAAGCCGATCCGGCCTCGCTCGATGCCGAGGCTGCAGGGCGCATTCGCGGCGTCGCCGTCTCCGGCACGTTCAACGCGGCCGCGATCGACCGCCTTCCGAACGTCGAGCTGATTTCCAGTTTCGGCGTCGGCTATGATGGTGTCGATGCCAAGCACGCGGCCACCAAGGGGATCATCGTCACGAATACGCCGGATGTGCTGAACGACGAAGTCGCGGATACGGCGATCGGTCTGCTGCTCAACACCATCCGCGAATTCCCGCGCGCCGAGAACTGGCTGCGCGCCGGAAACTGGAAACCCGGGCAGAACTATGCGTTGTCGCGCTTCTCGTTGAAGGGGCGGCATGTCGGGATCTACGGTCTTGGCCGCATTGGCCAGGAGATCGCCAAGCGGCTGGAGCCGTTCAAGGTGAAGATCAGCTACCACACGCGCACGCGTCACGCCGATGTGCCGTATGGCTACTACCCGACGTTGAAAGATCTCGCCGGGGCGGTCGATACGCTGGTCTCGATCGTTCCGAAGACGGCACAGACGCACAAGACAATCAATGCGGAAATCCTTTCGGCGCTCGGCCCTGAAGGAGTTTTCATCAATGTCGGGCGCGGCTGGACCGTCGACGAAGATGCGCTTGTCCAAGCCCTTAAGTCAGGAACGATCGGTGCTGCCGGCCTCGACGTTTTCTATGATGAGCCGAACGTGCCGGCTTCGCTGTTCGATCTACCGAACGCCGTGCTTCTGCCGCACCTGGCATCGGGCTCGGTGCCGACGCGCAACGCGATGGCGGATCTGGTCGTCGATAATCTCGTCGAGTGGTTCGCGAAGGCCAAGCCCTTGACGCCTGTGCCGGAAACGCCGCTGAAGGAATGACGCCTGATCGACCGCCATTGTGAAGGCGGGCGGATCGGGCGGCTTGAAGGGCGTCGATTGTGCATACATCTATCGGGATGCGGCTGCGTTTATTGCAACCGCGGCCGGGCCTCGCTTGATCGCACATACTGGGAACGAAGCGTCATGAACGAAATGCGACGCAAGCTGACGACCATCTTCTCTGCTGACGTTCAAGACTATACGCGGCTGATGGGTGCCGACGAGGAGGGCACGCTCGCCATGCTCAAGTGGTCGCGCGATGCGATGTCGCGCCTGATCGGCGCGCATGGCGGCCGCGTGATCAATACCTGGGGCGACGGCCTGATTGCCGAGTTTCCGAGCGTCGTTGAGGCGGTGCGGGCCGCCGTCGATGTCCAGAACGAACTTGTCGGCATGAACGCGGCCCGGCCCGCGGAGGGACGCATGCTCTATCGGATCGGCATCAATCTCGGCGATGTCATCACCGAGGGCGACGATATCTATGGCGATGGCGTCAATATCGCCGCCAGGCTTCAGGCCTCCGCGCCAGCCGGCGGCATCGTGATTTCCAACACGGTCTACGACCAGGTCCGCAACAAGGTTGCCGTCGGGTTCGATTTTCTTGGCGCTCTGACGGTAAAGAACGTCAGCGACGCCGTGCCGAGCTATGCCGTCCGGATCGGCGATGGCGTGGCGGCCGCAGCGGCGTCGCCCGTTTTTCCATCGCCGGCAGCTGCAGCTCAAGAAACGCGTCGACCTCTTGGTCCGAAAGCACGGAAAATGGGTAGTGTGTTCGCGGTCATTGCGCTTGCGTTGGTCGTGATCAATCTCTTGTCTTGGCAGGGCGTCTTCTGGGCCGTCTGGCCGCTCCTTGGCCTTGCCTTCGCCTCGGCTATGGCGTGGGTACGCAGCCAGAACCGTTTCGATCAGCGCATTGCCGGGTTGGCCGTCGTCGGCATTGGTCTCGTCATCATCAATCTGTTGACCTGGCATGGGGTGTTCTGGGCGATATGGCCCTTGCTCGGTATGGCCGTGGCTGCCGGTCTGCGATGGGCGATGCGAGGCTGAAGATCGAGTGGCAGATCGGTCAGGCGATCGCCCTGACCCGCGATTCGGCGAGCTTGTCTGCGGCATAGTTCCTCACCGCATCGCCGAACGCCGTGAAGATCTGGTTCGATGGCTTGTCGGTCTCGGCCCAGTATTCCGGGTGCCATTGGACGCCAACGGCAAAGGCCGGAGCATCGATCACGGAGACAGCCTCGATCGTGCCGTCTTCGGCGACCGCCTCCACCTGCAGGCGCGGTGCAGTCTTGGCAATGGCCTGCCGATGCAGTGAGTTTACCTTGATCTCGCCAAGGCCGACGATACCGGCGATACAAGAGCCTTCCTTGACGAATACGCTCTGGCGGATCGCATATTTGCTGTCGCGATCAACCTCAGCCGGCGTGCGGTGGTCCCATATCCCCGGCTGGTTCTGGATTTCGCTGGCAAGCGTGCCGCCCAGCGCGACGTTGAGTTCCTGAATCCCGCGGCAGATTGCGAGCAGCGGAATGGCGCGGTCGATAGCGCGGCGGATCAGCGGCAGGGTTGTGGCATCACGCGCGATATCGAAGGGGCCGTCGGCGTCGGTTGCTGTCGCGCCATAGTATGACGGGTGGACATTACTGGCCGAGCCTGAGACGAGAACGCCGTCGACGCGGTCCAGGATGGCGTCCGTTCCGTAGCCTTCCTCGAAGGCAGGGATGATGAAGGCCATGACACCGGCGGCGTTCAACGCGGCACGGACGTATTGATGCTGGACGGCGTGCCATGTGGCACCGTCGAAGGTACGGATATCGGCAGGAACGGCGACGATCGGCTTCGTCATTTTAACCCCGGTCGGAAAGATGCAGCTGGCTATTGTGAGAGCCGAGAACGGCCTGGAAGTCAACGTCTGGACGCAATCGCGGGCGGAATTGCGGCGCTCTTGGCCAAGGGCGTATGGGTGTCGCCGCTAACCTGCTGATTTTGATGCAAATGCGCTGCGCCACCATATTGCCGTCGTGATGCCAAAGACTAATGGGACAGTGCTTGAAACGCATTCGACACCGTGCTTAGCTCCCGCCATCGCTGCGGGCAGAGATGAGGGTTCACCTCGCAGCACCATCTATACGGGAGGTTTTTGATGGATCGTCGTTCATTCATGAAGAAGGCAGGAACCGCAGGCGCCGGTGCGGTCGCTGCGGCGGGTGCACTTGCGGCCCCGGCCATTGCACAAGAGAACCCCAAGATTTCCTGGCGGATGACGTCCTCATTCCCGAAAAGTCTCGATACCATCTATGGTGCGGCCGACGATATCTCCAAGCACCTTGCGGCGGCGACCGATGGCAATTTCACCATTCAGCCATTTGCAGCAGGCGAGATCATCCCGGGCCTGCAGGCAGCCGACGCTGTCAGCGCAGGCACGGTCGAGGCGGCCCACACCTGCTCCTATTATTTCGTCGGCAAGGATCCGACCTACGCGATCGGCACGGCAATCCCGTTCGGTCTCAACGGACGCCTGACCAATGCCTGGTTCTACGAAGGCAACGGCAACAAGCTGATGAACGAGTTCTACGCCACGCAGGGCATCTATGGCCTGCCGGCGGGCAATACGGGTGCCCAGATGGGCGGCTGGTTCCGCAAGGAAATCAATACGCTTGATGACCTGAAGGGCGTCAAGATGCGTATCGCCGGTCTTGCCGGCCAGGTGATCAGCAAGGTTGGTGTCATTCCGCAGCAGATCGCCGGCGGCGATATCTACCCGGCGCTGGAAAAGGGGACGATCGACGCCTCGGAATTCGTCGGTCCCTATGATGACCTGAAGCTCGGCCTGCACAAGGTTGCGAAGTACTACTACTATCCGGGCTGGTGGGAAGGTGGTCCGACCGTCCACGCCTTCTTCAATCTGGAAAAGTGGAACAGCCTGCCGAAGCACTATCAGGCGGCGCTGACCGATGCCTGCGCCTTTGCCAACACCAACATGATGGCAAAATACGACGTTAAGAACCCGCCCGCCCTGAAGCAGCTGGTTTCCGAGGGCGCAACGCTGCGTCCGTTCAGCCAGGAGATCATGGAAGCCTGCTTCCAGGCGGCACTCGGCATCTACGGCGAGATTTCGGCTTCCAACCCGTATTTCAAGAAGATCTACGAGGATCAGACGGCCTTCAAGCGCGATGCCTATCTCTGGATGCAGCTATCGGAATACACCTTCGACACGTTCATGATGATCCAGCAGCGCGCCGGAAAGATCTGATCGACAGTTCAATCAGGACAATGAAAAGCCCCGGATTTCGGTCCGGGGCTTTTTTCTGTCAGTTGATCTTTGGCGGCTGGCTGAGATCCGTTGCCGGTGGGGGCGCTGGTGTAGCCGGTGCCTGTGCCGGCGGCTGGCCGGGCAGGCCGTTTAGCGGCGGCAGGGTCAGTCCCGGCATCTGTGGTGAGCCGCCGCCCGGTGCTCCCAGTGGTGGCAGCGACAGGCCGTTGCCACCGAAGCCGGGGACCTCGATCTTGATCGAATTCGGATCGACCTTCGGTCCCTTGTCGAGCCAGTACGTCACCGATTGCGGCCAGAAGATCACGATCGCGACGAGGATCAGCTGCATGCAGACCCAGGGCAGGGCGCCCATGTAAATGTCAGAGGTCTTGACGCTGCGGTCTGCGATGGAGCGCAGGTAGAAGAGTGCGAAGCCGAAGGGCGGGTGCATGAAACTGGTCTGCATGTTGACGCAGATCAGCACGCCGAACCAGATCAGGTCGATGCCGAGCGCGGAGGCGACCGGCGCCAGCATCGGAATGACGATGAAGGCGATCTCGAAGAAATCGAGGAAGAAGGCCAGCACGAAGATGAAGATGTTGACGAAGATCAGGAAGCCGACCGGGCCGCCAGGGATGCCCGACAGCATATGCTCGATCCAGCGCGAGCCGTCCATGCCCTGGAAGACCAGGCTGAAGACGGTCGAGCCGATCAGGATCATCACCACCATGGAGGTGATGTGCATGGTAGAGCGCATCGCTTCCTGCATCAGCGGCCAGGTGAGGCGGCGATGCATGGCGGCAAGCACCATGGCGCCGACGACGCCGAGCGCGCCCGCCTCGGTGGGTGTCGCCAGTCCCATGAAGATGGTGCCGAGGACTAGGAAGATCAGCACGATCGAGGGCACCATCCCTGATAGCACCTTGAAGAGCAGCGCCCAATTGAAGTCGCCGCGCACTTCCTTCGGCAGCGGCGGCATGGAGGCAGGCTTCAGAATCGAGAGGATCAGGATATAACCCATGAA
This sequence comes from Hyphomicrobiales bacterium, assembly GCA_900466605.1. Lineage (GTDB taxonomy): Bacteria > Pseudomonadota > Alphaproteobacteria > Rhizobiales > Rhizobiaceae > Rhizobium. The sequence continues at coordinate 161,957 of UBMU01000009.1, read as the reverse complement.
GATCGCGACCTGCAGGATCGATGGGCCGATCGCACCGAGATACATGTCGCCGACCGATTTGCCGAGCTGGTCGGCAAGCACGACCAGTACCAGGGATGGCGGAATGACCTGCGTGATGGTGCCGGAGGCGGCGATGACGCCGGTGGCGAGCCTTGGGCTGTAGCCGTATCGCAGCATGATCGGCAGAGAGATGACGCCCATGGTGATGACTGAGGCCGCAACCGTGCCGGTAATGGCGCCGAGCACGGCGCCGACCAGGATGACCGCATAGGCGAGGCCTCCGGGAATGCGCCCAAACAGCTTGCCGGTACCCTCGAGCAGGTCTTCAGCCAGACCGCAGCGCTCCAGGATGGCGCCCATGAAGGTGAAGAAGGGGATAGCGAGCAGCAGGTCGTTGGAGACGATCCCAAAGAAGCGCAACGGCAGGGCCTGCAGGAAAGCCTCGCTGAAATGCCCTGTGGCGATGCCGATGATGCCGAAGAAAAGCCCGACGGCAGCCAGCGAAAAGGCGACTGGAAAGCCGTAGAGCATGAAGAGAACCATGCCCACGAACATGGCCGGCGGAATGATGCCGAAATCAAACAATGGTGTTCCTCCCGGCCTACTGCAGCGGCTTTTCGTATTTCGTATCGATCAGCATGTAGCCGGTGAGGGCTGCAATCCTCTTGATCAACTCCGAGACGCCCTGAAGGGTCAGCAGCCCGAAGCCGAGGAAGAGAACGAGCTTGACCGGCCAGCGGATCAGGCCGCCGGCGTTGGCCGAGACCTCATGCTGCAGGTAGGAGGACAGGAAGAAGGGCCAGCAGAGCCAAGTCAGGAAGAGACAGGCGGGGATCAGGAACACGATGAAGCCGATGACGTCGATCCAGATCCTCGCCCGGTCAGAGACCGCGCCGTAGATCAGGTCGACGCGCACATGCTCGTTCATGCGCAGCGTATGGGCTGCACCGAGCACGACGATAAAGGCGAAGAGATACCATTGGATCTCGAGCCAGCCGTTGGAGCTGTAATTGAAGGAATAGCGGATCAGTGCATTGGCGGCGCTGATAAGACAGCAGAACAGCACCATGTACTCGGACAGTTTGCCCATGAATTGGCTGACCGCATCGATCAGCCGGCTGACGGTCAGCAAAGCCGGCATGCCTTTCCCCCTGTTATATCGCGCCTTTTGCGGCACGTTTATCTTTCCACCGGTGTAGACCACGGTTTTTCAAATTGAAAGATTAAAGGGGGCGTGTTGGAATATAGTCGTATAAGCCGCGTGAGACACGTGTGGCGTCAATAACAGTGCAAGAGGACAACCTATAGCTACTCGAGATACCCCGAAAAATTCACCAAATGGATGCATAAGTCATTGCAGACGCTAAAGTTCATCCTAGGGTTTTGGAAAATTCCACAAAATGTATGGATTGCCCGAAATCAATTTTTAAAGGGTTACGGCTAAGGTTTCGCCGCACAGGGAAAGTATGGATGAAGCCACATAACCCGAACAGGGTCCCTACGGACGTTTATCTGTCGTTTGTCAGCTCCCTTTTCGGGAATCGCATGACACTCGTCGCGGGCGTCGTTGTGCATGTGGTTGCCTTTCTCGCCGTTGCCCTGAAGGCAAGCTCCCCATTCTACGTCGTCCTGTCGCTTGGCTTCCTTGCCGTTTTCGCCGGCCGCATGGTGACATTCCGGATGTTCGACAAGGTCGACAAGCAGGGCCTGTCGCGCGAACTGATCGAGCACTGGGAAACGGTTTACGTCGTCGGCGCCGCCTCCACGGCGGCGATTCTCGGTATCGGCAGCGGCTATGCGATCTTCATCCTGCAGGATCCGTTCGCCGAGCTCGCCTGCATTGCGGTCACCATGGCGTCCATGGTCTCCGTCGTTGGCCGAAACTATGGATCGCAAAAGGCAATCGACCTGCAGACGCTGGCCTGCTGTCTGCCGATGATCATCTGCAGCCTGATGGCGCTCGATTTCTATCGCGCCATCCTGTCGGCTTTCCTCATTCCGTTCGGCCTGACGACACGCGCAATGGCCAATGGCGTGCGTGAGTTCCTGTACGAGAACGTCATTGCGCGTCGCGAGATATCAATGATCGCCGATCGCTTCGATACGGCTCTCAATAACATGCCGCATGGCCTGGTGATGGTCGATCCGGATAATCGCATCCAGGTTATCAACCGCAAGGCCTGCGACCTTCTGAAGATCGGCGACCCGGAGCGCCTGAAGGACCGCGATCTCGGCGCGGTGCTGCGCTATGGCGCACGATATAGCTTCATGGATGCATCGCAGCCGGATCTCATCCTGCGCCAGATGACACATGTTGCCGAGGGCAACCTGTCGCGCACGCTCATTCACTTCCCGGAGGATCTATCCCTGGAGTTCTCCGCCAGCCGCCGCGCCGATGGCGGGGCGGTGCTGATTTTCGAAGACGTGTCGAGCCGTGTGAAGGCCGAGCAGAAGATCCTGCACATGGTGCGTTTCGATTCGCTCACGGGCCTGCCGAACCGCGAGTATTTCAGCCATCTGGTACAGGAATATCTGGCCAAGCATCCGAAGAAGCGTGGTCCCGTCGCTTTCATGGTCCTCGATATCGACGAGTTCAAGCACGTCAACGATATGCGCGGTCATATCACCGGCGACCGCTTGCTATGTGCCATCGCCAGCCGCATCGCCAAACAGGCCGGCAAATCCATCGTCGGCCGCCTGATGGGTGACCAGTTCATTCTGTTCTTCCCGCATGCAAGGGATATGGCGGCGCTTGACGCCGAGATCCACCGCTTCCATGAGAGCATTCAGGGCAACTACGAGGCAGATGAAGTTACCTTCCTCGTTTCGCTGAGCGCTGGGTTTGCGATCCTCGAAAGCGACGCATTCGCAATGGAAGAGTGGAGCATCAAGGCCGATCTCGCCCTCTTCGAGAGCAAATCGAAGCAGCGCGGCGGCATCGCCGGTTTCGAACGCGAGATGGATGGTCGCTATATCGAGCAGCAGAAGCTCAAGGCGGACCTGCGTGACGCGATCGGCAGTCAGGGCCTCAGTATTGCCTATCAGCCGATGTTCAAAGCCGACGGGACGCGTATCGAATGCGCCGAAGCACTGGCGCGATGGGTCCATCCCGAAAAGGGCGCGATCCCGCCGGATGTCTTCATTCGCCTCGCCGAGGAAATGGGTATCATTTCCGAGATCACGCGGTTCATCCTCATGAAGGCCTGCAAGGACTGCATGAACTGGCCCGATCATATCGCCGTTTCGGTCAACCTGTCGGCGCGCGACCTGCGTGACGCGGACATTCTAGCGGTCGTCTCCGAAGCGCTCGAGGCGTCGCGTCTCGAGCCCGCGCGGCTGCATCTGGAAATCACCGAGAGCTGCCTGATCGACGAACCGGCCGCGGTGCGCGCGATTCTTGCCGAACTGAGGGCGCGCGGTATCACGATTGCCATCGACGACTTCGGCACCGGCTTCTCCAGCCTCAGCTATCTCGACACGCTGCCGCTCGATATCGTCAAGATCGACCGATCGTTCCTGCGCAATATTGTCGAGGACGGTCGGCGGCTCAAGCTGCTGCGCGGCACCGTCAACCTGGCGCGCGAGCTCGGCCTCAAGATCGTCACCGAGGGTGTCGAGACCACTGAGCAACTGGCCCTGCTCAACAAGTATCGTGCCACTGATCTCGTGCAGGGCTATGTCTTCTCGCCGGCTGTTCCGGCGCAGAACATCGCAATTCTCTCGCAAAGCCTCAGCCGCCGTACGGCGCCGCGTCGTCGCCCGAAAGTTGCATGAGACCTGCCGCCTTCCGGGGCGAGGGGTCTTTTTCGCCACGGCGGCGCCGTTAACCTTAACAATTCAAATATAACGCAAATTTTCGCACCATTCTTGCCCTTCCGCCGGTTTCGTATGATTAATGCTTCGTTAACAGGCGGACCGGGTAACTATGGCAGACAACCCTTTAAAGACGAGTGATTTCAGCAGCAAACTTCTCGAAATAATGGACCACGTGGAATACCGCCGAGTCGAAGGCGGCGAGGATATGGAAGAGGTGGAACGCCTGCGCTACAAGGCCTACAAGGCCCGTGAAGTGCTTCCCGTCGCTGCCAAAAGCATGATCGACGAGGCTGATTTCGACAGTCAGGCCTATGTTTTCGGACTGTACTATTATGAACAGCTCGTCAGCACGATTCGCATCCATCACGTCACGCCGGACCATCGTGTCTCACAATCGGGCGGAATCTTTCCGGCGGAAATGGACGCGTTTCTGGATGCTGGTCTGAGCCTGATCGATCCTGCGCGCTTTGCTGCGGATCCGGAGCTCAGCACGGAAATGCCGTGGATTCCGTACCTGACGCTGCGTCCGAATATCGTCGCTGCCGCGCATTTTCGCGCGGACCGTGTGATGCAGCATGTACGCCCGGCGCATGCGGCCTTCTATAAACGTGTCTTCTACGCCGATACCGTCGTCGCAAGCCGGATGACCGAGACCTACGGCTTCGATCTGACGCTCATGGCAACCAACGTCATCGAGGTCGGCCGCAAGCTGCTGACGCGCTATCCCTTTTTCATCTCCAGCGCCAGCGAACAGCGCATGATGTTCTCGCGTACGCCCAATGACACACTGCCGCCGCTGACCATCATCCCGACAGCGCGGTTCATGGCAGACGGCGATCTCGGAACAGATCTTCCGCTATGAGCCCATCCGCTTGAATTTGGCTGAGAATGCCGCCCGCCTGCGGCATTCTCATGCATTGCGCTTTACCAAAGCTTTGTGTAATCCCTCTGCTGGGAAGATTTCCTCGCGGGACCGAGGGAATCATGGCAGTCGAACGGCCGCTTTACTTGCCGGCCGGGAAGTTTGAGGGAGACGATATTCATGGCCGAGCACCACACGGGACCTGCAGAGGTCGGCGCGCCGATGGACTACAAGGAGCACGAGCAGACATACAGCATGTTCCTTGCTGCGGCGAAGTACGGCACGCTGTTTCTTGTTGCTCTCCTGCTTGGCATGGCCGCTGGCTTCTTCACCGGGGCCGGCTTCCTTGGCGGCGTTGTCGTCCTGCTGATCGTCTTCATCGCTGGCCTCGTTTTGCTGCGTTAAGCGCGGCGCACTTTTCCAGAGCTTTGACTGAATTTCGGACTGAGCAGGGAGAACCTGCGGCAGGCTGACTGACCCGGAGGAGGGGGCGGTTGGGCAACGTTGTTTTTGTGGCGAAAGAAGCCACGGGGGATGAGACGCGCGTCGCTGCGTCGGTTGAAACCGTAAAGAAGATGATCGGCTTTGGTCTCGACGTCGTTGTCGAGGCGGGAGCCGGGACAAAGTCGAAAATTCCGGATGCGGAGTTCGAGGCGATCGGCGCGCGGATCGGCTCGGCTGGTGCCGCTGCGGTGGCCGATGTGGTGCTGAAGGTTCGCCGCCCGACGGAAGAAGAGATCGGCGGCTACAAGAGTGGCGCGATCGTGATCGCGGTCATGGACCCCTATGGCAACGACGAGGCGATCGCAGCCATGGCCAAGGCCGGGCTTTCCAGCTTCGCCATGGAATTGATGCCGCGCATCACCCGCGCGCAGTCGATGGACGTTCTTTCCTCACAGGCAAACCTCGCAGGTTACCAAGCCGTTGTCGAGGCAGCAGCAGTCTATGACCGCGCCATGCCGATGATGATGACGGCGGCCGGCACTGTTCCGGCAGCCAAGGTCTTCGTCATGGGCGCCGGCGTTGCCGGATTGCAGGCGATCGCCACGGCGCGTCGTCTCGGTGCTGCGGTATCGGCAACCGACGTTCGCCCGGCTGCCAAGGAGCAGGTGGCCTCGCTGGGCGCGAAGTTCATCGCCGTCGAGGACGAGGAGTTCAAGGCGGCTGAGACGGCGGGCGGCTACGCCAAGGAAATGTCTGGGGAATACCAGGCGAAGCAGGCGGCGCTTGTCGCCGATCACATCGCCAAGCAGGACATCGTCATCACCACCGCCCTCATCCCCGGGCGTCCGGCACCGAAGCTGGTATCGCGCGAGATGCTGAAGTCGATGAAGCCGGGTGCTGTTGCTGTCGATCTCGCTGTCGAACGCGGCGGCAATATCGAAGGCGTCAAGCTGGGCAAGGTTGCCGATGTCGATGGCGTGCGTGTCATCGGCTATGCAAACATGGCCGGCAGGATCGCGGCCAGTGCCTCGGCTCTCTACGCCAAGAACCTCGTCACCTTCCTCGAGACCATGGTCAACAAGGAGACGAAGACGATCGCCCTCAATCTTGAGGATGAACTGATCAAGGCGACGATGCTGACACATGCGGGTAATGTCGTGCACCCGGCATTCGGCGGCGCGAAGAAGGGGGATAACTGATGGCCAGTGAAGCAATGGACAAGGCCCTGGAGCAGCTGAACCAGGCCGTGAATGCGGTGACGGCTGCTGCCGCACACGCACCTGAGGCGGCAAGTGCGGCAACCGGCGGCGCGATCGACCCCTTCGTGTTCCAGTTCGCGATCTTCGTGCTGGCAATCTTCGTCGGTTATTACGTGGTCTGGTCGGTGACGCCGGCGCTGCACACGCCGCTGATGGCGGTCACCAATGCGATCTCTTCGGTCATCGTCGTCGGCGCGCTGCTGGCGGTTGGCATTTCGACAAGCGGGCTTGCAACAGGCTTCGGCTTCGTCGCTCTTGTGCTTGTCTCCGTGAATATCTTCGGCGGCTTCCTTGTCACCCAGCGCATGCTGGCGATGTACAAGAAGAAGGACAAGTGAGGACCGCATGACCAGTATCGCAGCCTTCCTCTACCTTGTTTCCGGCGTGCTCTTCATTCTCGCCTTGCGCGGGCTTTCCCATCCCGCCTCCAGCCGCAAGGGAAATCTCTACGGCATGGCCGGCATGGCGATCGCCATCCTCACCACGCTGACATTGGCAACGCCGTCCTTCGGCGGCCTTGTCCTGATCATCCTGGGCCTCGCCATCGGCGGCGGTGCCGGCGCCTATATCGCCCGCGTCATTCCGATGACCTCGATGCCGCAGCTGGTCGCCGGCTTCCACTCGCTGGTAGGCCTTGCAGCTGTGTTGGTGGCCGCTTCGGCGCTCTATACGCCGTCCTCCTTCGGTATCGGCAACATCGGCGAGATCCACACGGAGGCGCGCATCGAAATGGCGCTTGGCGTCGCGATCGGCGCCTTGACCTTCACCGGCTCGATCATCGCCTTCCTGAAGCTTGACGGGCGCATGTCCGGCAAGCCGATCATGTTGCCCTTCCGGCACGTGATCAACATCGCATTGCTGGCGCTGATCGTGCTCTTCATCGTCGGTCTTGCCGCAACGGAAAGCCATTTCGATTTCTGGGCTGTTGTCGTTCTGTCCCTGGCGCTCGGCGTGCTGCTGATCGTGCCGATCGGCGGTGCCGACATGCCCGTCGTCGTGTCGATGCTGAATTCGTATTCCGGATGGGCAGCGGCCGGAATCGGCTTTACGCTCGGCAATCTGGCGCTGATCATCACCGGTGCGTTGGTTGGTTCGTCCGGCGCGATCCTATCCTACATCATGTGCAAGGGTATGAACCGCTCGTTCATATCGGTGATCCTCGGCGGCTTCGGCGGCGAAACGGTTGCCGGCGGTACGGACAATTCGGATAAGACGGTCAAGCTGGGTTCCGCGGAGGATGCCGCCTATCTGATGGCCAATGCATCGAAGGTGATCATCGTTCCGGGCTACGGCATGGCGGTGGCGCAGGCGCAGCATGCACTTCGCGAACTGGCCGACAATCTGAAGAAGAACGGCGTCGAGGTGAAGTATGCGATCCATCCAGTGGCTGGCCGCATGCCGGGTCACATGAACGTGTTGCTGGCCGAAGCGAACGTGCCCTACGATGAGGTCTTCGAGCTCGAGGACATCAACTCGGAATTTGCGCAGGCCGATGTTGCCTACGTGATCGGCGCCAACGATGTTACCAATCCGGCGGCACGCGATGACAAAACCTCGCCGATCTACGGCATGCCGATCCTCGACGTCGACAAGGCGAAGACCTGCCTGTTCGTCAAGCGCTCGCTCGGCTCCGGCTATGCCGGCATCGACAATACGCTGTTCTACAAGGACGGCACGATGATGCTGCTCGGCGACGCCAAGAAGGTGACCGAGGAAATCAACAAGGCAATCGGCCACTGAGGCGTCGCCAGGCGACCTGATTTCGATTAGACTATGAGGGCGCGGGCTTGGCCTGCGCCCTTTGTTTTGCACGGTGATGTCATGTCCCTCGAAACGCTGCTCCTCTTCATTCCTGCTTGTTTTGCGTTGAACATGGCGTTTGGTCCGAACAATCTGCTCTCGGTGACGATCGGCGCGCGGGCGGGAATGGCGATGGCGATTACAGCCTCCGCCGGCCGGATCGTCGCCTTTGCCATCATGATCGCGATCACGGCCCTTGGCCTCGGCGCCCTGCTGATGGCCTCAGGCGTGGCCTTCTCGATCGTGAAATGGCTGGGTGTTGCCTACCTCCTCTGGATCGGGTTCAAGCTTTTCCGCGCGAAGGTCGATGTGTCGGATCTCGCGGCTGCCCATCACCCTTCGACGCTCAAGGACTATCTGCGGCAGGAGTTTCTTGTCGCGTCAAGCAATCCCAAGGCGATCCTGATCTTCACGGCGTTCCTGCCGCAGTTCGTCGAACCCAATGCCTATTGGCAGAGTTTCTTCACGCTTGGAGCAATCTTCCTCGTCTTGGAGGTTGGGGCGATTACCATCTATGCCTTTGTCGGGTCGCGACTGCGCGGCGTAATGCACAACGCCTGGGCGGTTCGATTGGTCAATCGCATCAGCGGTTCGATGATGATGTTGTTCGGCGGTGCTCTCGCGCTAACGCATCGCTCGGCCTGAAATGAAAGGAGAGAGGCTGGTCGCCTCTCCCCTCCGGCTGCAGCCTGAAATCAGGTCGCGGCCGGCGCCAGCGTCAGTTTCTCCACGCCGACCGCCAGGTTCAGGCCTTCCTGGGCCTGGACGTTCAATGGCTGGAGCATGAAAGATTGGTTTGTACCGCCGGCAATGACCTTGGCACCAGCGCCGGCGCCTACGCTCGCATCGGCACCTACGCCGTAATACTCGCCGGCCAGCGCATAGTCGGGAATATCGGTTCCGGTCTTGGCCATGACCTGCCAGATCATGACCGACTTGCCAGTCTGGCCGACATCCAAGCCGAATTTCTGGATCGTTCCGGCATATACGACCTTTGGGCCGCCTTCAGCGGGAGTGTAGGTGCAAAGCAGGTTCTTCTGAGAGGTAACGATCAGCCCCGGACCGCCTTCCGATCCGCAGACGAGTTGACCTAGAGTGATATAGTTTGCGGCACTTGCCGGGTTGGCGATGGCTGCTACCGCGGCAGCCGCCGCAGCGATCATCGTTTCCCTGAACATGGTTTTCTCCTTTTCGAGTAGCCTGTCGGAAACGGACGTTCGTGGGGATTGTTCCGCGTTAGGCGCGCTCGAAGGAGCGGCGTGGGGCCGTCAAGGTCCAGTAAAAGCCTTCCGGCCGGAAGTCGATATCAACGGTGCCGCCAAAAGCCGCTGCGGCGTGGTTCTTGATGATCGTCGTGCCGAAGCCTGATCCTTCGGATGGGCGTGCGGGTGGGCCGTTGCGCTCTTCCCACGTGAGGCAAAGGCGTGGTTCGTCGCGCTCTTCGTCCGTTACATCCCGCCAGCTCAGCAAAACACGGCCTTGCGGTACTGAAAGGGCACCGTATTTCACCGAGTTGGTCGCCAGCTCATGCAGGACGAGGCCGAGGTTTTGCACCGCGTCGGGCTTCAGCATGAAATCCTTGCCGGATATCTCCGTCTGCTCGGTCGTCTGCGGAAAGCCCTTGAAGTGCGTGTCGATCACGCGGCGCAGGGATGCACCGGCCCATTGTTCGCTGGTGAGCAAATCGATTGAGCGCGAGAGGCCTTCAAGGCGGTCGGCAACGGCCGCCTGGTAGGCTGGCACGCTGTCAGCGCCCTTGGCGACCTGGCGCATCATCGCCTGCACCAGCGCCAGCAGGTTCTTGGTCCGGTGCACGAGTTCGTTCATGACGAAGTGCAGGCGGTCTTCCGTCTGGCTGCGATCGAACGAGGCGTTGGAGAGTGCAACTGCGACCTGGTTGGCTTCGATCACGCTGGTCTCGACCGGTGCAACGATGTGGCCTTCGCCCATGCGATTGGCCATATCGGCAATCGAGCGGATCGTCAGGCGGACCTGGCGGGCGACGACATAGGCGGCGAGTACGGCGAGAAGCATCAGCGCTATGCCGCCGATCACCAGGAAACGCCACGTCGTCAGGATCGAGGATTGCGCCGTGGCAACCGGGCCCCATATCACGGCTTTCCAGGACCAGCCCGGAATCTGCGCATAGCCGAGCATCGCCTTCGGCAGGACTTGTTTGTTCTCGTATACACCGTTGGAATTGACCAGCGATGGCAGAATACTCGGATTGAACGGTTCGCCGAAACCGATATTCGTTGCGCCCGCAGAGGCGACGACATGGCCGCCCTGATCGATGACTGCCGCAGACCAATCGTTCGGTAGCCCCTCGGTGGTGACCAGTTTCGCAAGGTCCCTGGCGTTTTGCGTGATGATCAACGCCCTGACGGCGCCAACCTGCAGCGGCATGGTGACGTTGTAGACGAACTCACCGCTTGTTCGTCCCATGAAAACGTCAGAGGCCTCGATCCGGCCGGATTTGATGGCTGCCTCGACGGACGGGAGATTGCCGACCTTGCCCAGCAGCTCGCCGTAGTCCCGGCGGGTGTTCAAGAGTTGCTGCCCACTCTTATCGACGGCGATGACGTAGAGGTTGTCCGCCCGCAGGGCTGTCTCTGTTCGCGCATGGAAGGAACTGAAGTCGTTGCTCTCCAATTCCGGCGAGTTGGACAGCAACCTTAAAGTTGTGGCCATGTCTTGAAGCTGGCGATCAATTGATCGGGCTAGTGCGGTGGCATCCTGGGCTGTTTCGCGCTTCAGAATCGAGCGCTGGTTGTCTTCCAGCTGCGCCAGCAGAAGTGCGACGAGGGCAAAAATCGGCAGTGCGGTGGCCAGGGCCATCGCGATCAGGTACGTCCCGATCGATGCCTTCGGGAAAAAGCGGAAGCGGCGCTTCATGAGCGTATACTCCGCTGGCTCAAGCGGCCGAAAATGCCAGTACGCCTAACAATAACGGCGAGTACGAAAGCAATAAACTGGACCACCGCAATTGCCCTCAACGCGCCTCCGGCTTTTCCTGATAGCCTGCTATCTACCGCCGCATGTTAGGGACACGTGCCGTAGCTTGCAACATAGTAAAACATGTCGGTCGGCAATTCGCGAATATTTGTTCGCAGGTTGATTTCAGTTGAATCTGGAGAGGCGAAAGGCAGCGAGGGAGGGGTCCGCGTTGCCGGCAAGAATCTCGCTGGACGCGAGTAGGCCGATGAGAGGCGCCAGTGTCACGCCAGAGTGCGTCACGACAACGTATAGGCCGTCCTGGCCGCAGTCGCCGATAATCGGGAAGCCGTCCTTCGGTGTTGGGCGATAGCCGACCGTGAAGAAGTCCATCGTCAGTCGTTCACCGTCCGTCATGCTCTCGGTGACTTTCGCAAAGAGTCTCGCGGCGGTCGCGTGCTGATCGAGGCCCGGATCCGTGCCGCCAAAATCTGAGCCGGCGATGACACGCCCGTCGGCCGTCTGGCGCATATGTAGATCGGTTGCCATCACGAGGCCGTTCAGCCGCCGTTCGAATGGACGGGAGTGAACGATCAGCCCGGGCGGCGCCTCCAGTGGGAGGGTGACGCCGACGGTGGCGGCGAGGGGCGCGCTGCCGGCACCGGCCGCCAGCACAACATGATCGGCTTCGACAAGGCCTGCGGACGTGACGACGCCCGCAATCCGTTCACCGCTGCGGATAAATCCATCCACCGCAGCGTTGACGAACTTGGCGCCTCTGGCCTCCGCGTCAGCAAGCAGCAGTCGCGCTGCCGCCACCGGCTCGACTGCACCTTCTTCCGCAACCAAGAGCGCGGTATCGGGGATCTGCTCCAGGTAAGGCTCGCGCGCCGCAATTGCTGCGCGATCCAGCCTTTCGATGCCGTACCCCCATAATGAATGCTCGACGGCAAAGGCCTCAAGTTGATCGGCAGGCAGATCCCAGCATATGCCGCCACACCAGGACAGCGGCAGTCCGGGCAGTTCTTGCGCCAAGCGCTTCCATTCAGCGATGGAGCGGTGGCGAAAGCGAAAATAGAACTCCGGGTTGCCCCAGCTCGCGTTGATCCAGGCAAAGGAGTTGGGAGTGGCCACACCACCGATGTCTTCGGCAATTACCGTGACGGCGGCGCCGTCACGAGTGAGGTGCCAGGCGATCGAGGAACCGACGATGCCTGAGCCAACCACAACTACATGCTGTTTGGCTGCCATCGTCGCGCTCCTGCCGGGAATGCCTTAGCCCGTCGTCGACGAGCCAACGCGGGCAAGGCCGTCCTTCGCGGGTTGGTACTTCGGATCGAGGCCGATCGCGTGACGGTAGGAGCGTGCGGCCTTGTCCTTTTCGCCGCGCCGCTCGTAGACCAGCGCCTGGTTGGCCCAGGATTCGGCGACGTTTCCGTTGAGCTCTATCGCGTGGTTGAAATCGGCGAACGCGTTATCGTCGTCATTCAGAGCGATATAGGAGATGCCGCGGCCGTTATAGGGTTCGGGGGCGTTCGGCGAGAGAGAGATCGCCTTCGAGAAGTCGTCGATCGCCTTATCCTGCTGATTGCGCTTCTGATAGATCAAGCCGCGATTGTGATAGGCGCGGCCATCGGTCGTGCCGTTCTGGATCGCCTTGTTGAAATCGTTGAAGGCGGCATCGTCCTGACCGGCGGTGCGGTAGACGTTGCCGCGGCCGATCAGCGCCACGTCGTAGTTCGGATTGATCTGCAGGGCAGTGCTGTAGTCCTGGATCGCCTGTTGCTGCTGACCCATATTGCGGTAGACCAGCGCGCGGTTGGCGTATGCCTGGTAGAAGCGGGGGTTGATCTGCAGCGCCGTATTGAAGTCGTTCAGCGCCTGGCGGAAGTCGCCGCCGCGACCATAAGCCGAGCCACGGACGTTGTAGCCTTCCGGATCCTTCGGATTGGCATTGATCACCGAGGTTAGTGACGCAATGTTTTCCTGCGAGCCCTGCGCCTTGTCGATGCGAATGACGGCATCGGACGTGTTGCTTGTCGTGCAGCCAGCAAGGCCTAGCGCGGTGACGATTGCGAAAACCGGTAGAATATTGATTTTCGGCGAACGCAGAGAGCGGGTCTTGGTGATATCAGCCATGCGGGCTCGTTTTCCCCCAGTGCAGCCGGTCCGCTTCAAGGACGGGCAAGCTTCAGCAGCAAATTAAAAAGGCGGTGGCGAATAGATCGCCCCCGCCAACATGCATCTGAAAACGTCGAAATAACGACAGCAACGCTTAGCGTGCGACGATACCTTCGCGCTGTGCCCGCTTGCGAGCCAGCTTGCGAACACGACGAACGGCTTCGGCCTTCTCGCGAGCGCGCTTCTGCGACGGCTTTTCGTAGTAGTCGCGCATCTTCATTTCGCGGAAAATACCTTCGCGCTGCATCTTCTTCTTGAGAGCGCGGAGAGCCTGATCGACATTGTTATCGCGGACAAGTACCTGCACGAGAATCACGTTCCTTTGGTTTGGTTGTTGCCGGCGTCGGCAAGGCGCCAGAGGCAAAAAAATATATGGTTCGCGCGGCCGGAGCCTTGCGATTGAGGATGCGGATAGCAGAAGGGAGGCTAGGAGTCTATATGTTTTGGCACTTCACCATCGCAAAAATCGGCTCCAACCACAGTCGAACCAATTTTTTTGTCATTGCTGACCGCCGCCATTCAGCGTAGCTGGTCTTTGCATGGGGGCGCGAGGGAGGCTTTGCATCGGCACTCACCGTCGCGTCAATCGGTTTCTTCCCTTGTTTATCGTGCCGTTTACTCTATATACCAGTTATCGACTGTTGGTTGTGACCTTTGTCAAGGAGCTCGAAGCTCCGTCAGATTTCCTCTCAAAATCGAGCATGGCCTTGTGAATGAACGCATGGCAGTAACGACAATTGAAAGGAGATCGTTATGAATTCAGGTACAGTTAAGTGGTTCAACAGCACCAAGGGCTTCGGCTTTATCCAGCCGGACGACGGAAGCACGGACGTTTTCGTCCATATTTCTGCTGTTGAGCGTGCTGGTCTGGGCGGTCTGTCGGACGGACAGAAAGTCACATACGAACTCGTTCGCGATCGGAAGTCCGGCAAGAATTCTGCCGACAACCTGCGGGCAGCTTAATTTCATTCGGCCCGGCTGACCACGGATGTACTGGCAGTCGCAGGCCTGATGACGAGGTCGGGGTTACTCCCGGCCTTTTATGTTTTAACGCTCACGGCAGCTTGGTGAGAGAAATGGCATTAACTCCCAAATATGCTGTCGGCGACAGCATCGTCCTGAAGGGCGGCTTTGTCCGCACGGAAATGGCGAGCAGAACCTGTACGATCGCGGCTGTTCTTCCGTCAGACGGGCGCCGCGCGCAGTATCGCGTTCGATTCGAGGCCGAAAACTTTGACCGGCGAATTCTTGAGAGCGATATTGATGCGAGCCAGTCTGTTTCCTCGCCGCGACAGAGTGATGCCGTAGTGGACATTCAGAGCGGATCCTGGCTGAAAACGTCAAGCATCAAAGTGCGGAAGTAATTTCCACTTTGCCAACCGGCAAACATGTTTGCCGAACAACATGAAAGGAATGAATTTGCAGGTTCTCGTCCGAGACAATAACGTCGATCAGGCGCTCCGCGTCCTGAAAAAGAAGATGCAGCGCGAAGGTCTGTTCCGCGAATTCAAGGCGCGCAGCGCTTATGAAAAGCCGTCCGAGAAGCGCGTCCGCGAGAAGGCAGAAGCCGTTCGCCGCCAGCGCAAGCTTGCGCGCAAGAAGCTGCAGCGGGAAGGGCTCCTTCCGGCTCCGAAAAAGGCTGTCCGCCCAGCTCGTTGAATGGCCTTCCGCTAGGTTCCGTGCAGAGAGAGAGTGCAGATGACTTCAAAAGACGAATTCTTCAATCCAGCCAAGCTCTCGCCGCGCGACAAGGCAGCCGCCACCGACACCACGGCCAGAGCGATCGTGAGTGCCGAGACGGCGGCTCGTGACAAGAAGACCGAAAAACTGCGCGCACTGCGCTTGCAACAGGCGGCCGAAGCGCCGCCGGTTGCAACTCCTGCCAAGAAGCGGCGGGCCGCAGCCAAGTAAGCCTCGTCTCCGAGAGACCCGCGCCAGCGTGCGGGCTTACTGTGCCGTCACTTGTTGAAGCGTCGGCACCATTTCCACGACGGGCGGGTTCCATTTCCCTGTTAAGGCTTCACTTCTCGGCCCGTAAAGGCGCATGGTCAGGTTGAATGGTCCCGCAGGCGCCGGCAGCCAGTTCGCTTCCATTTCCCCGCCGGGGCTCTTGTTCTGGAAGTAGAGATCAAGCGAGCCGTCCGCATTGTAGGCAAACGGCATCCAGCTGCTGACGGCAAACCGGTTCAAGCTGTTGCCGACCTGGAACCCCTCGGGATCATATAGCGTGATGGACCAGAACGCCTTGACCGGCGGCAGGTTCGTCTTGTCGAAGTGGATCTTGTAGCTGTTCTCTCCGTTCAGCGGGTTTCCTTTCTCGTCACCGAGGTTCAACGGATAGATGGCGTCTTCCGGAAGGTTTGCGCCAAGCCCGAGCTGTGCGACGATCGCCCGCTTCAGGTAGTAGTTGCCATAGACACCCATGGTGTCGGTGTTCATCGACCAGTTGTTGGCAACGCGAGCAAGCGTTGGGACTTTCCATTCCATCAGCTTTTGTGCCGCGGCCGGTACATCCTTCAAAGCGGCGGCGATATCGGGTGCAATCTTGGTTTTATCGAAGCTCTTTCCCGGTTCGATCCCGATTCGCTTCATACGGCTGATGATCGGCTGATCGGTGATGTGCGGCGGATTGGCCTTCAGCACCTCCGCGGCATAGGCAAAGAAATCCTCTGCCGTCATCCCGTCCACTGTCTTCTTCGGCGGGGTTTTCATGTCGATGTCAGGATTGATCGTGACCTTTACCGGCTCAACCGTCTTGCCCCATTGCGATAGCGGCGTCACCGTATAGCCAGCCTGGATCTTGTGAACTGCGTCGTAGTCAGACGGTCCATCCGTCTTCGTTCGTCCGATGACCCAGACATAAGGTGTCGGCGCATCGATCCGTTGTGTTCCGGCCGGAAGCTCCTTGCCTGTCCAGCCAGGGGGAACAACGGCAAAATCGGCTTTCGCAGTTCCCGTCGTACGCCAGCCCGGCGAAGCGAATACGTCACTCCACATATCCAGCATGGGCAAGAGATAGTAGCGCCCATTGGTGTCGGGGGCCGAGACGATCATCGGCTCCTTGGTCATATCAAGCCAGGCGACCGAGTAGAGCGTGTCGAAATTCGGCCGGACGACATCCCTGAATTCCGCAGTCGGAAACTGCGGGACGTTGGTGAACATGTTGGCCGGCCCGCGCCCCATGGTCTTGCCAGCTTCGACGTTGGTTGCTTGTTCGCGGGTCAGGTTCATTGTGACCAACGGATAGAGGTAGAGATAGGCATCGACGCCGATCGCTGACGCGTCCTCCTTGGTCAGAGCGTCTTCGGCGGCGACGACCGGACCAGTAAGGCATGCTCCTGACAGAAGAATGCCAACCGCGAGGGTAATGAAATGCGATTGCATGACGAATCCTCCCAAAGACCGGACAGCGAGCACCGCATGCCGTGTCGGTCTGTTCATTGGATGCCAGGTCGGATGCGAGTTCTTCCCACACGCGTGCCGACGTCTGGCTTATGAATGTTGCCACTGCTGCAGACGCGAGACCCCCCAAGGCGCACAGAGCGCTTACGCAGCGCAAGAACTATGCGCTCAAAAATTGCAATTGCAAATATTCTAAAATAAGAAGAATGGCGAGACGCGAGGCACTGCCGGCGTCTTCCGCTGGTATTTGCCGTTGCTCAACGAGACTGAGTGATCTCGTTCATTCTCACTGCGTGTCAAAACAAAAGCCGGTCCGCGTCGCAAAAGAAACGTTGTGCCGCTTTTGGATTTGCGATTTGTATGGCCGACGAGAAGGGACCTTTCCCCTGAAGGAGATGAAGGCGGATGCGCAGATACTCGGTTTTTGCCGTGGCAAGGGAGGCTCTCCGGGGCCACAAGGGCTGGGACAAGCAGTGGACTTCGCCCGAACCGCGCGCTGAATACGACGTCATCATCATCGGCGGCGGCGGACATGGCCTTGGCGCCGCCTACTACCTCGCCAAGGAGCACGGCATCACCAATGTCGCGGTGCTTGAAAAGGGCTGGCTCGGCGGCGGTAACACGGGCCGCAACACGACCATCATCCGCTCGAACTATCTCTATGAAGAGAGCATGCACATCTACGAGCATTCGATGAAGCTCTGGGAGAACCTCTCGCAGGATCTCAACTACAATGTCATGTATTCTCCCCGCGGCGTTATGATGCTGTCGCACAATGTGCACGACCAGCAGTCCTTCAAGCGCCATATCCATGCAAACCGCCTCTACGGCATCGACAATGAATGGCTGACGCCAGAGCAGGCGAAGGCTTATTGTCCACCGCTCGATATCTCAGCCAGCGCTCGTTATCCGATCAATGGTGCGGCGCTCCAGCGTCGCGGCGGCACGGCGCGTCACGATGCGGTCGCCTGGGGCTATGCTCGTGCGGCGTCTGATCGCGGCGTCCACATTATCCAGAACTGCGAAGTGACCGGCATCCGCCGCGGCCCGGACGGGCGCGTCACCGGCGTCGAGACCAATCGCGGCTTCATCGGCGCCAGGAAGGTCGGCGTTTCGGCAGCCGGTCACACGACGACGGTCATGAAGATGGCCGACGTGCGCGTGCCGCTGCAGTCGAGCCCGCTGCAGGCGCTGGTATCGGAACCGCTGAAGCCGATCTTCCCGTGCGTGGTGATGTCGAACACGGTGCATGCCTATATCTCGCAGTCCGACAAGGGCGAACTCGTCATCGGCGCCGGCACCGACCAGTACAATTCCTACAGCCAGACCGGCGGCCTGCAGATCATCACCCATACGCTGGATGCGATCTGCGAGCTGTTCCCGATGTTCCGCCGCGTCAAGATGATGCGCCAGTGGGGCGGGATCGTCGACAACACGCCGGATCGTTCGGCGATCCAGTCGAAGACACCGGTTCCAGGCCTCTACGTCAACTGCGGCTGGGGCACCGGCGGCTTCAAGGCGACGCCGGGCTCGGCCAACCTCTTCGCGCATCTGATTGCCCGCGACGAGGCCCACAAGTTCAATGCCGGCCTGACGCTGGACCGCTTCCGCACCGGCCGTCTGATCGACGAAGCCGCCGCTGCTGCCGTCGCGCACTGACACGAGGACATCATGCTTCTTATCCACTGCCCATACTGTCAGGAAGAGCGCTCCGAGCTCGAATTCCGCGGCGCCGGTGATGCCCACATCGCCCGCCCCGCCAACATCGCTTCGATCTCCGACGAGGAGTTCGAGGAATATTTCTTCCTGCGCGACAACCCGAAAGGGCTGATCTTTGAGCGCTGGCGCCACCAGCACGGATGCGGCCGTTTCTTCAACGCCGCCCGCGACACGATCAGCGACAAGTTCATCATGACCTACAAGGCAGGCGAGCCGAAGCCTGACATCGGCGAGGCTGCCGTTCCACATGCTCCCGTCGAGACCTACGAGCAGCTCGAAGGAGACGCGAAATGAGCGGCACCAACCGTATCGCAGGCAAGGGTCGCCTGACGCCGGCCAGAACCGCGCGCTTCACCTTCGACGGCAAGAGCTACACCGCGCTCGAGGGCGACACCGTCGCCTCGGCGCTGATTGCCAACAACATCCATCTCGTCGGCCGCTCGTTCAAGTATCACCGCCCCCGCGGCATTCTCTCGGCCGGTGCCGAGGAGCCGAACGCGCTGATCGACGTGGCGCGCGACAGCGCCCGCAAGCAGCCGAACGTGCGCGCCACGGTGCAGGAAGTGTTCGACGGCATGATCGTCGAATCGCAGAACCGCTTCCCGTCGCTCTCCTTCGATATCGGTGGCATCAATAACCTGATGTCGCCTTTCTTCGCCGCCGGTTTCTACTACAAGACCTTCATGTGGCCGAAGGCGGCATGGAAGCATGTCTATGAGCCGATGATCCGTCGCGCAGCCGGCCTCGGCGTCGCCCCGAAGGAAGCCGATCCCGATCACTACGCCAGCCGCTACGCGCATTGCGACGTTCTTGTTGTCGGTGCCGGCGTTGCCGGTCTTTCGGCGGCACTCGCGGCCGCGCAATCCGGCGCCAAGGTGATCCTCTGCGACGAGCAGGCCGATGTCGGCGGCGCGCTGCGCTATGATAGCGGCGTCAAGATCGATGGCCTCGACGGCTATGAATGGGCGCAGAGGGCCGTTGCCAGCCTGAAGGCAATGGAGAATGTGCAGGTTCTCACCCGCACCACTGCGTTCGGTTACTACAACCACAATTTCGTCGGCCTCGCCGAACGCGTGACCGACCATGTCGCGAACCCGAGCCGCCATCTGCCGCGCGAGCGTCTGTGGCAGCTGCGCGCCAAGCGCGTGATTCTCGCCAATGGCGCGATCGAGCGCCACATGGTGTTCCCGAACAATGACCGTCCCGGCATCATGCTGGCATCGGCCGCGCGTATGTATCTCAACCAATACGGCGTCGCCGTCGGCCAGAAGGTTGGCGTCTATACGGCGCACGATTCGGCCTATGAGGCTGCGTTCGACCTGAAACGATCAGGCGTCGAGATCGCAGCGATCGTCGATTGCAGGCAGACGCCGGGTGCTGATGTTCTCGCGGAAGCCCGCTCGCTCGGCATCGACGTTCTCGCCGGCCAGTCTGTCATCAACACGTCAGGCAAGCTGCGGATCTCATCCATGACCGTTGCCCGCAATGGTGGCGGCTCGCCGCGCAAGATCGCGGTCGATGCGCTGCTGGTCTCGGCTGGCTGGACGCCTTCGGTGCACCTGTTCTCGCAGTCGCGCGGCAAGGTGAAGTTCGAGCCGGAAACGCAGCGCTTCCTGCCCGGCACTTATGCGCAGGATTGCCTGTCCGTCGGCGCCTGCAACGGTACCGACGACCTGCAGCAGACGATCGAGGAATCGCTTGCCGCTGGCGAACTGATGGCGCAGGCGGCGGGCAAGAAGTCGGCCGGCAAGATCACCATCTCCGCTGAACAGGCGCATCAGTGGACGGGCGGGATGATCGGCGCGGCCGAAGGGGCGGGTCCGGAGACCAGCGCCAAAGCGTTCATCGATTTCCAGCACGACGTCTGCGCCAAGGATATCCGCCTTGCCGTGCGCGAAGGGATGCACTCGATCGAGCACATCAAGCGCTTCACGACGAACGGCATGGCGTCGGACCAGGGCAAGCTCTCCAACATGCACGGTCTGGCGATTGCCGCCGAGATGCTTGGCAGGGAGATCCCGCAGGTCGGTCTCACCACCTTCCGCGCACCCTACACGCCTGTCACCTACGGCACGCTGATCGCGCATTCGCGTGGCGAGCTGTTCGACCCGACGCGCAAGACGCCGCTGCACCAGTGGGAAGAAGCTCATGGCGCCGTGTTCGAGGATGTCGGCAACTGGAAGCGCGCGTGGTTCTACCCACGCGCCGGCGAGACGATGCATCAGGCGGTTGCCCGCGAATGCAAGACCGCGCGCGATGTCGCCGGTGTGTTCGATGCCTCGACGCTCGGCAAGATCGAAGTCGTCGGGCCTGATGCCGCCGAGTTTATGAACCTCATGTATACCAACGCCTGGGACACGCTGAAGCCGGGCAAGTGCCGCTATGGCATCATGACCCGCGATGACGGCTTCGTTTATGACGACGGCGTCGTCGGGCGGCTGGCCGACGATCGTTTCCACGTGACGACGACGACGGGCGGCGCGCCGCGCGTCTTGAACCACATGGAAGACTATCTGCAGACCGAGTTCCCGCATCTGAAGGTGTGGCTGACCTCGGTGACCGAGCAGTGGGCCGTTATCGCCGTGCAGGGTCCGAAGGCGCGCGAGATCATCGCGCCGCTGGTCGAGGGCGTCGATATCTCCAACGAGGCCTTCCCGCATATGAGCGTTGCCGAGTGCACGGTCATGGGCGTGCCGGCGCGGCTGTTCCGCGTGTCCTTCACGGGTGAAGTAGGCTTCGAAATCAACGTGCCTGCCGATTACGGCCAGTCGGTGCTGGAAGCGGTCTGGGCCAATGCCGAGCCGCTCGGTGCCTGCGTCTACGGCACCGAGACGATGCACGTGCTGCGCGCCGAGAAGGGCTATATCATCGTTGGTCAGGACACGGACGGCACCGTGACGCCTGATGACGCCGGCCTCTCCTGGGCGGTCTCGAAGAAGAAGACGGATTTCGTCGGCATTCGCGGGCTGAAGCGGCAGGATCTGGTGAAAGAAGGCCGCAAGCAGCTGGTCGGTCTCGTCACCAAGGATCCGAAGCTCGTGCTCGAAGAGGGCGCGCAGATCGTCGCCAACCCGAACGAGCCGAAGCCAATGACGATGCTCGGTCACGTGACCTCGTCCTACTGGTCGGAAAATCTGGGCAAGTCGATCGCTTTCGCGCTGGTCGCCGGCGGGCGCAAGCGGATGGGCGAGACGCTTTATGTGCCGATGCCCGACAAGACGATCGCCGTCGAGGTGACTGATATGGTGTTCTTTGACAAGGAAGGAGGCCGCATCAATGGCTGATACGGCAGTTCGCAAGTCTGTTCTTTCCGGTCGTCACGGTGGTTCCGCGACGGTACGGCTGACGCCGGCACCGGCAGCAACTCGCGTGGCGCTTCGCGCACCGGCGGAATCGCTGAAGGCTCTTTCCTCCGCCCTCGGTGTAAAGGTTCCCGCTGCCCCGAAAACGTCAGGGCGCAAGGAAGGCCGTGCCGCCCTCTGGCTCGGCCCGGATGAATGGCTGGTTATCGACGAGTCCGGCGCAGACCTGATGGCACCGCTCGCCAAATCGGGCGTGCTGCATTCGGCAACTGACGTTTCGCACCGCAACGTGGCGATCATCGTTTCCGGTCCTGGGGCTGAAGCGACGATTTCCGCGGGTTGCCCGCAGGATCTGTCGCTCGAGGCCTTCCCAGTCGGGGCTTGCTCGCGCACGCTGTTCGGCAAGGCCGAGATTGTGCTGTTCCGCACCGAGGACGATACGTTCCGTGTAGAATGCTGGCGCTCGTTTGCGGATTTCGTATTCGGCCTGCTGGCTGAAGGCGCCGAAGACGCCGGCCACTAAAGTGCAACTGATATGCGATTACTGATCGGGGGACGGTGCTCTTGTGCCGTCCCCCGATCAGCTTCACGTTGCAGGACTGCCGACATTCGTGCCATCATCCGCTGGGCGCGGTCCTTATGGAGCGCCATCGCAACGAATGCGGGGTGTCTTCGATGATGCTGCATCACGTTTCCATTGTCGTCACGGATATCGACCGTTCGATCGCCTTCTATCGCGATGTATTCGGTCTCGAGCAAATCGCGCGGCCGCCGTTCAGTACCGTGGGGGCGTGGTTCGCTTGCGGGGCGCTACAGGTTCACCTCATCGTCAATCCGACCGGTACCTTCCGGGACGTTGCGACCATAGACACGGCGGACGGACATTTCGCGTTCCGCACCGATGACTTCGAGGGATGCATCCGCGACCTTGTTGCCAAGGGTTTTCGCGAGGATGTGCCCGAGGGCGATCCCTGGCGCTTGCGCCTCAGGCGCGATGGACCGGCGGGCTTTCCGCAAGCCTATCTGCTCGATCCAGATCGCAACATCGTTGAGATCAACGGTGCGCAATAGCGACATTGCCTAAGCTCAATGTCTGTTGCGGTCGGGCTCTCTGAGCGGATAGTTTGCTCACAGCCGTTCCGGGGAGGAGTTCATGAAGATACGCGCCGCGGTTTTGCGCCAATCGCCGGTCGCGCCGCCATTTGGGGCTAGCCGGCCGCTCTCCATCGAGGAGATCGAGCTGGCGCCGCCAGGACAGGACGAGATCCTTTTGCGCATCGGCGCAGCCGGGCTCTGCCATTCCGATCTCTCTGTCATCAATGGTGACAGGCCGCGACCGGTGCCGATGGCGCTTGGGCATGAGGCGGCGGGTACGGTGGAAGCGGTCGGAGCCGGTGTGACGGATCTGAGGCCCGGTGACCATGTCGTGATGAGCTTCATGCCGAGCTGTGGCCACTGCCTGCCCTGCGCGGAGGGACGGCCGGCTCTGTGCATTCCTGGTGCTGACGCAAACGGCAAGGGAACGCTGCTCTCGGGCGCGCGACGGCTGAGCTGCGAGGAGGTTCCGATCCATCATCATCTCGGCGTCTCCGGTTTTGCAACTCACGCCGTCGTTTCCCGTCATTCGGCCATCCGCATTGACCGCGATATTCCCTTCTCCCACGCCGCGCTGTTCGGCTGCGCTGTGCTGACGGGTGTCGGCGCAGTGGTGAATACCTGCCGGGTGCAGCCGGGCCAGACTGTCGCCGTTGTCGGCCTCGGAGGTGTCGGATTAGCCGCGGTGCTCGGTGCAGTGGCGTCGGGTGCCGAGCGCATCGTTGCCGTCGATCTTTCGCCGGAGAAGCTCGGGATTGCGCTTTCGCTCGGTGCGACCGATGCCTTCATCGCCAGCGATCCTGATGTGGTGGAGCAGATCCGCGAGGCGACCAGGGGCGGCGTCGATCATGCGCTTGAGATGGCCGGTGCCGTCAAGGCCTTCGACCTTGCCTACCGCATCACCCGACGCGGCGGCACGACAGCAACGGCGGGGCTTGCCAATCCATCAAGCCAGTTTGCGATCCCTGCCGTCAGCCTCGTCGCCGAGGAACGACGCGTGCTCGGGAGCTATCTCGGCAGCTGCGTGCCCGGTCGGGACATTCCGCGCTTTATCGGGCTCTTCAAGCGCGGAAAGCTACCGGTGGACCGTTTGCTGTGGTCAACCGGTCCGCTGGAAGGGATCAACGAAGCGTTCGATCGGCTGCATGCCGGCGAGGTGATCCGGCACGTCATCGATTTCGATGGCACGGTCTAGGCGTCTTCGGGCCGATCCTTGGGGTCGAACTGGATGATGGTGATCCAGCGCGCGGTGAGTGCCGGCTTCTTCTCATTCTCGATCTCGATCGAGACGTCATAGGTCATCATCAGCATGCCTGCGCCGCGGAAGCGGGCTTCGGCGAGCACAAAGTGGGCGCGGATGCGTGCGCCCGATTTGACCGGGGAGAGGAAGCGAACATTCTCGAAGCCGTAGTTGATGCCCATGGTCTGCTCGCGCACCTTGGGCAGGCCGTTGTAGTTCATTGTCGAAAGCAGCGAGAGTGTGAGGAAGCCATGGGCGATCGTGCCACCGAACGGGCTCGTGGCCGCGCGCTCCGGATCGACATGAATGTACTGATGATCGTTGGTTGCATGCGCGAACGCATCGATCATGGCCTGATCGACGAGAATCCAGTCCGAGAGGCCGGTTTCAGTGCCGACCTTCCCTTGCACGTCCGCGAGCGAGATTTCCTTGACCATTGATTCCTCATGAAAAAGCGGAAGCGCAAGCCTTACAATGGGATTGTGACGATTACGACAAGGAATTGCAGGCAGGAGGCGGTCAGATCAACTTTCGAGATAGAAAGTAACCGAGCGGCGCGGCACGATGGCCGACGTTACGGACTTCTTCGCTGCATCCGGTGCCAGATGCTGCCATGAGGACGATCCCGGCAGCGTAAAGATCTCCTCGCCGCCCGAGCGATTGAACAGCACCGCCAGCCGAGTCGCCTTGCTGGTTAGACCGGCGCGCGTCGAAAGCACCATGCCGAGCGTTGAAAAGTTCGGCGTCTCCCACTCCTGCACGGTCATCGGCTGGCCGGAGGGTGAGATCCACTCGACATCGCCGTTGCCGTTGAAGAAGCCCATCTCAGAGAAGGCGGAGAAGCGCTTGCGCAGGCCCGATACGAAGGCCGTATGGGCGATGAGTTCGTCGTCGAGCGTTGTCCAGTCGACCCAGGTGATCTCGTTGTCCTGGCAATAGGCATTGTTGTTGCCACGCTGGCTGCGGCCGCCTTCGTCGCCAGCCGTCAGCATGATGCTGCCTCGCGTGGCAAAGAGCGTGGAGAGCAGCGCTTTCAGATCGTTGTGGCGCCTACGGATGATATCGGGGTAGCGGGTCTCACCTTCGACACCGTTGTTCCAGGAATGATTTTCGTTGTGACCGTCGCGGTTTTGCTCGCCGTTCGCCTCGTTGTGCTTGCCGCTGTACGACACGAGATCCGTGAGCGTGAAACCGTCGTGGGCGGCGAGAAAATTGACACTTCGGGTCGCCTTTCCACCATTGCGGCCGAAGATATCGGAGGAGCCTGCAAGTGCGGTTGCCAGGGGACCTGTTTTCCAGTCGTCACCGCGCCAGTAGCACCTGACGTCGTCGCGCACGCGATCGTTCCATTCGAGGAATGGCGGCGGGAAATTGCCGAGCTGGTAGCCGCCGGGGCCGATGTCCCAGGGTTCCGCGATCATCACGCGATCTGCCAGCACGTCGTCGGTAAGAATCGCGCTCAGCGTTTCTCCATGTGCCTCGAAGCCATTTGCCGTGCGCCCGAGCACAGGGGCGAGGTCGAAGCGAAAGCCGTCTATCCCCGCGCCGAGCACAAAGTGGAGGAGGCTATCGACAATCAGCTGCCTGACATAGGGATGATCGCAGGCGACGGTGTTGCCTGTTCCGGTATCGTTGACCAATTCACCTGGCCGGCCAGGCAGATGGCGATAGAAAGACAGATTGTCGAGGCCACGCAGCGACAGCGTCGTGCCGAAGCGGTCGCTTTCGCCCGTGTGGTTGAAGACGAGATCGAGGATGACGGCGATGCCTTCGGCGTGAAGCTTCGCCACTGTGTCGCGCAGCTCTGCCATGCCGCCGGGCACGAGCCGCGGATCCAGCGCCATGAAGGCGACGGGGTTGTAGCCCCACCCGTTTTTGAGACCGAGTGGCGGCAAATGGCGCTCATCGATCCAGGCTGTGATCGGCATGAGCTCCAACGCATCGACGCCGATGCGCTTGAGGTGGGCGATCACGTTGGGATGGGCCAGAGCGGCGACCGTACCGCGCTGCGCTTCTGGAATGTCCGGATGCAGCATCGTGAAGGGACGGACCGCGACTTCGTAGATGAAACCGCCCGGTTTGAAGAGCGGCTTTGCCGCGTTCACGCTGATGTCGCGGGTAACGATTGCCTTCGGCACCAGATGCTGCGTTTCGGCGCCAAAGGTGCCAAGCAGGGGATCGTAATGGAACGGGCGGTCGATTTCCTTCGCGTAGGGATCGACCAGCAGTTTAGACGGGTCGAACCAAAGTCCGCTGTCGGGCGCATAGACGCCGTCGGCGCGGTAACCGTAGCGCACGCCTTCCTTCAATCCGTCAACGAAGAGGCGATGCACATGGTCATCGCCTCGTTCCATCGGCAGGCGGGCCAGCTCCCTGTCGTTATCGCCGAACAGACACAACTCGATCTGTCCGGCGTTATGCGACCAGACGGCGAAATCAACGCCGGTCCCGAAGAGGGTTGCTCCGCCTTGCCGGGATTTGTTCGCCGTCATGCCGTCCCGGTCAGGTAATCACGGAGGGGGCGTCGCGCCCGGTGCGGCTCTTGATATCCGCGATCGCTTCCGCTGCAGCGATGAGATCGGCCAGCGCTTCCTGCGTCTCGATGTTGTGTCGGGTGGCGTCCGGCTCGTAGCGCTCGATATAGACCCGCAGAGTGGCACCCGAGGTTCCCGTACCCGAGAGACGGAAAACGACGCGCGAACCGCCTTCGAACAGGATACGGATGCCCTGATGCTCGCTGACCGATTTGTCGACCGGGTCGTGATAGGCGAAGTCATCGGCCTTCTCGACCTTCAGCGGACCAAAGGTCTTGCCCGGCAGCGAAGCGAGCTGGTTGCGCAGGTTTGCGATCAGGCCGTTTGCGGCGTCGGTGTCGACGCCTTCGTAGTCGTGGCGCGAATAGTAGTTGCGGCCGTAGGTCTGCCAGTGCTGGGTGACGATGTCCTGAACGCTCTCGCCGCGAACGGCAAGAATGTTCAGCCACAGCAGGACCGCCCAGAGACCATCCTTCTCGCGCACATGGTTGGATCCGGTGCCGGCGCTTTCCTCTCCACAGATCGTCGCCATGCCGGCGTCGAGCAGGTTGCCGAAGAACTTCCAGCCTGTCGGCGTCTCGTACATGCCGATGCCGCGGCGCTCTGCGACGCGATCGGCGGCGCCCGATGTCGGCATCGAACGGGCGATGCCGGCAAGACCGCCGGAATAGCCGGGCGCCAGATTGGCGTTGGCCGCCAGGATCGCCAGGCTATCGGAAGGTGTGACGAAGATGCCGCGGCCGATGATGAGGTTACGGTCGCCGTCGCCGTCGGATGCTGCGCCGAAATCGGGCGCATCATCGCCCATCATCTCGTCGTAGAGTTCCTTGCAGTGAACGGGGTTCGGATCCGGATGGTGGCCGCCGAAATCGGGGAGCGGCATGAAATTGCGAACCGAGCCCGATGGAGCGCCGAGGCGGTTTTCGAAGATTTCCTTGGCATATGGACCGGTAACTGCGCTCATCGCGTCGAAGGCGATGCGGAAGCCAAGGCTGATGAGGTTGCGGATCGCGGGGAAATCGAACAGCTCTTCCATCAGAGCCGTGTAGTCTTCTACCGAATCGAGCACGGACAGAATCATACCGCCCGGCAATTCGTCCTTACCGATGCGGTCGAGATTGACGTCCGGAAAATCGGCGATCTTGTAGGTGTCGATCACCTTCGTGCGCGCATAGATCGCGTCGGTAATCTTTTCCGGCGCGGGGCCGCCATTGCCGATGTTGTATTTGATGCCGAAGTCTTCGGTCGGACCACCGGGATTGTGGCTGGCAGACAGGATGATGCCACCGAAGGCCTTGTACTTGCGGATCACATGTGACGCTGCGGGCGTCGACAGAATGCCGCCTTTGCCAACAATGACTTTGCCGAAGCCATTGGCGGCGGCCATCTTGATCGCCTTCTGGATGACTTCCTTGTTGTAGTAGCGTCCGTCGCCGCCGATGACGAGGCACTTGCCCTGAAAACCTTCCAGCGAATCGAAGATCGACTGGATAAAGTTCTCGGCGTAGTTCGGCTGCTGGAATACCGGGACCTTCTTGCGGAGCCCCGACGTGCCGGGCTTCTGATCCTGATATGGAGTGGTTGGTACGGACTTGTTCATTTTCTGTCACTTGCCTTTCGGGGCGAGGCTTGAATAGAGGGCAGCATAGCGCTCGGCGCTCTTCTCCCACGAAACATCCGATTTCATGCCCTGCTTTTGCAATTGGGTCCAGACTTTTTGATCGGCGTACAGATGTAGCGCGCGGCGGATGGCCTGCAACAGACCTGATGGGGTTACAGGCGAGAATTGTATCCCGGTTGCCACTTTCGCCGCAAGAGCAGCATGATTGGCGTCGATGACGGTATCGTTCAGCCCGCCGGTGCGGGCCACGATCGGCACGCATCCATAGCGCAGGCCGTAAAGCTGCGTCAGGCCGCAAGGCTCGAAGCGCGAGGGAATGATGATGGCGTCGCAGCCGGCCTGCATGAGGTGGGACATCGGCTCGTTGTAGCCGATGGAGACGCCGATCCGCCCGGGGTGACGGGCAGCGGCTGCGAGCAGCGAGCCTTCGAGTGCCGCGTCTCCGGAGCCCAGAATGGCAAGCTTGCCGCCCATGTCGACGATCTCGTCGGCGGTGGCGGCAATCACGTCCATTCCCTTCTGCCAGGTGAGGCGGCTGATAACGCAGAAGATCGGCGCGTTGTCGTTGTGCAGCCCGAAGAACTCGGCGATCGAGGTGCGGTTTTCGATGCGACTTTTCAGCGTAGTGCCGTTGTAATGGGTGTGGACAACGGGATCGGTCGACGGGTTCCATACATCGGTATCGATGCCGTTGACGATGCCGTGCAGCGAATCGATTCGGCTTTCGATGACGCCCTGGAGACCCATGCCGAACTCTGATGTCAGGATCTCGCCGGCATAGGAGGGGCTGACGGTGGTGATGGCATGGGCAGTCTGCAGGCCGCCCTTGAGGAAGCCGATATTGCCGTAATATTCAATGCTTTCCGTTGAAAAGGCGTGCGGGGGCAGGCGAAGGCCGGGAAAAATATCGGCGCCGAATTGCCCCTGGAAAGCGATGTTGTGGATCGTCAGCACGCTCGGCAATTCCGGCGTCGGGTAGTAGCGCATGTAGACTGAGGTCATTGCCGACTGCCAATCATGCGTGTGCACGAGGTCGGGCCGCCATCCTGGCATCAATCCCGCGGCAATCTCGGCTCCGGCCAGAGACAGCGCTGCGAAACGACGCCAATTATCGGGGTAATCCCTCCCGGTTGCGTCGAGATAAGGTCCACCCGCTCGATCGTAATAGGCAGGGGCGTCAAGCACCAGCATGCTTATGCCGGCATGCTCCACTTCCAGAATCGTGGCCGGTTCGCCGAGCAGGTCATCGAATTGAAGCCTGACGACGGGGTTGCGGATTGCCTTCATGACGGCCGGATAGCCCGGCATGAGCGTCTTGGTATCGATGCCGAAACGCTTGAGGGCGATCGGCAGGGCGCCCGCCACATCGGCGAGGCCCCCTGTCTTGATAAGCG
Organism: Hyphomicrobiales bacterium; assembly: GCA_900466605.1. Taxonomy (GTDB): domain Bacteria; phylum Pseudomonadota; class Alphaproteobacteria; order Rhizobiales; family Rhizobiaceae; genus Rhizobium. Next base: position 132,354 of record UBMU01000009.1, on the reverse strand, counting down.
GGAAGACTTCGGATGAAACCGAAAGAACTTTCATTGCTCACAGACCCAGCTTGTCGATCATCGGCTGCGTGATGAGGCAGATGCCGCCTTCGCTGCGGCGGAAACGCTTGGCGTCAAGCACCGGGTCCTCGCCGACGATGAGGCCTTCCGGAATCACGACGCCGTGGTCGATCACCACGTTTCTGAGCTGTGCATGCCGGCCGACCTTGACGCTCGGCAGGACGACCGCTCCCTCCAGCTTGGAGTAGGAGTTTGCCCGTACGCCGGTGAACAAAAGGCTCTTGTTGAGCGTCGCGCCAGAGATGATGCAGTCGCCCGCCACGACGGAGGACGTGGCAGAGCCGCGGCGGTCTTCGTCGTCATGGACGAATTTCGCTGGCGGTGAGATCTCTGCATAGGTCCAGATCGGCCAGGACTTGTCGTAGATATCCAGTTCCGGAACGATCGCGGTGAGGTCGATATTGGCCTGCCAGTAGGCGTCGATCGTTCCGACGTCGCGCCAGTAGGGTTCATGCTCGAAGTCAGAGCGGACGCAGGAATTGGCGAAACGATGGGCGACGGCCTTACCGTTCTTGACGATATAGGGAATGATATCCTTGCCGAAGTCCTTGCTGGAGTTCGGGTCGGCGGCATCGCGGCGCAACGCATCGATCAGGAATTTCGTGTGGAACACGTAGATGCCCATCGAGGCTAGCGCGAATTCCGGCTTGTCGGGAATGCCTGGCGGGTCGGCGGGCTTTTCGATGAAATCGATGATCCGGTCGTTCTGGTCGACGTGCATGACGCCGAAGCCGACAGCCTCCATGCGCGGCACTTCCAGGCAGCCGATGGTGACGTCGGCGCCGGAATCGACATGCTGCTGCAGCATGTATTCGTAGTCCATCTTATAGATATGGTCGCCGGCGAGGATGACCATGTACTCGACGCCGTAATCCTCGATGATGTCGATGTTCTGATAGACGGCATCGGCAGTGCCTTCATACCATTGCGTTTCGGAAACGCGTTGGGAGGCCGGCAGAATGTCGAAGCTCTCGTTTCGCTCGGGGCGGAAGAAGTTCCAGCCGCGCTGCATGTGGCGGATCAGGGAATGCGCCTTGTACTGGGTTGCGACGCCGATGCGGCGGATGCCCGAGTTCAACGCATTCGACAATGCGAAATCGATGATGCGCGTCTTGCCGCCGAAATAGACGGCCGGCTTGGCGCGGCGATCGGTGAGTTCCTTCAGGCGGCTCCCCCGGCCGCCGGCGAGAACATAGGCCATTGCGTCGCGGGCAAGTGGCTGAACACGTTTTTCTACCATTTTTATCCTCCCACCAGTCTTCAGTTCTCAGGTTCAAGCATGATCGTTGCCAGAGGCGGCAAGGTGATCGATGCGGCGATTGCGCCGCCGGCATTGACGGCCTGGACGCGGCCGCCATTGCCCTTGCCGCTGCCGCCATAGATGTCGGCATCGGTATTCAGGATCTCGCGCCACCGCCCCTCGGTCGGCAGGCGCACGGAGTAGTTCTCGCGATAAACCGGCGTCAGATTGCTGATGACGGCGACCGGCTTCTCGCCCGGCGCCTTGCGCAGCCAGGCGAGGACGGAATTCTCGTGGTCGTCGGCGATCAGCCACTCGAAGCCATCGCCTTCGCAGTCGCGGGCATGGAGCGCCGGCTTGCTGCGGTAGGTGAAATTGAGGTCGCGGACGAGCCGCCGCATGCCCTCGTGCATACGGTACTGCAGCAGGTTCCAGTCGAGCGACTTCTCTTCGCTCCATTCCGCCCATTGCGCGAATTCCTGGCCCATGAAGAGCAGCTTCTTGCCCGGATAGCCCCACATGAAGGCGTAGTAGGCACGCAGGTTGGCGAACTTCTGCCAGTCGTCACCCGGCATCTTGGCAATCAGCGAGCCCTTCCCATGCACCACCTCGTCATGGGAAAGCGGCAGTACGAAGTTCTCCGAATAGGCGTAGAGCAGGCCGAAGGTCAGCTCGTTGTGATGATGCTTGCGGTGAATGGGCTCGCGGCTCATGTAGGACAGCGTGTCGTGCATGAAGCCCATGTTCCACTTGAAGCCGAAGCCGAGGCCGCCCTCGTGCACCGGCTGCGAGACCTTAGGCCAGGACGTCGACTCCTCGGCGATGGTCATGACGCCGGGATGCTCCGCGTATATGCGGGTGTTCATGTCCTGCAGGAAACGAACCGCCTCCAGGTTCTCGTTGCCGCCGTACTCGTTCGGGATCCATTCGCCGTGTTTGCGGGAATAGTCGAGATAGAGCATCGAGGCGACGGCATCGACGCGCAGGCCGTCGAGATGAAACTTCTCTGCCCAGTAGAGTGCATTGTTGACGAGGTAGGAGATCACTTCGGTTCGACCGAAATTGTAGATCGCGGTGTTCCAATCGGGATGGAAGCCCTTGCGAGGATCCTCGTGCTCATAGAGCGCGGTGCCGTCGAACCAGCCGAGGCCGTGTTCGTCAGTCGGGAAGTGGGCGGGCACCCAGTCGAGGATGACACCGAGGCCGACCTTGTGGCAGCCGTTGACGAAGCGCGCAAAACCCTCGGGTTCGCCGAAGCGGGCGGTCGGCGCATAGAGCCCTGTCGTCTGGTATCCCCAGGACGGATCATAGGGGTGCTCGGTAATCGGCAGGAATTCGATGTGGGTGAAGCCCATATCGACGCAATAGGGGATCAATCGCGAGGCCAGTTCGTCCCAGGAGAGAAACGTGCCGTCGTCGCGTCGCTGCCATGACCCGGCATGCACCTCGTAGATCGAGATCGGCTGGCGGCGTTGGTCCGTCGTCCGCCAGTGTTTCAGATGCTCTTCGTCGTCCCATTCCTGCAGCAGTTCCGGGGCAGTGACCGAGGCGGTCTTCGGGCGCAACTCGCTGCGACGGGCGAAAGGATCGGCCTTCAGCGGCAGGAGAACGCCGTTCTGTCCGCGGATCTCGAACTTGTAGGCTACGCCGGTCGGAACATCGGGGGCAAAGATTTCCCAGATGCCCGCGCCGGACCGGAAGCGCATCACATGGCGGCGGCCGTCCCAGCCGTTGAAATCACCGACGACGGAGACGCGCTGTGCGTTCGGTGCCCATACGGCAAAATGGATGCCCTGTGCGCCCTCGTGCTTTATCCAGTGCGCGCCCATCTTGTCGAAGAGACGGAGGTGAGAACCCTCGCGCACATAATAGTCATCCATCGGCCCGAGGACGGGCCCGAAGCTATATGGGTCAGTCACCGCCCATTCGGCGTCGCCGCGCCGGGCACGATAGCGCACCGGCACCTGCTTGTTGACCGAGACGGCTCCGGCAAAGAAACCGTCCGGGTGCTGCTGTTCCAGTTCGCCGATGACGCTGCCGTCGAGCGTCATCGCAGTCACCTCTTCGGCGCCCGGAACGAAGCATCGGGCGACATAGGCGCTGCCCGATTTGTGAACGCCAAGGACGGCGAATGGATTGGAATGCGACCCTGCGAGGATTGCCGCTATCTCGTCTGCCGAAATCTCCCAGGGAAGTCTGACTTCAGGGGTTCTCGGCGTTTTCATCCCGCTCTCCAGATTTCCTTGGCATATTGCCGTATCGTGCGGTCAGACGAGAACCAACCCATCCGAGCCGTGTTGCAGATCGCCTTCGAGTTCCACACCGATGGATCGGTCCAGAGCTGGTCGACCTCTCGCTGGGCCTGCGCGTAAGCATCGAAATCGGCCGCAACCATGAACCAGTCATGCGCATAGATGCCCTCGATCAGCGCGGAGTATCGGTTTCGGTCATCATGTGAGAACACGCCGGAGCTGATTGCTTGGAGTGCCTGAGACAGTTCACGCGACGCCTCGATGACGGCGCGAGGGTTGTGACCATCGGCACGGGCGGCCGCGACTTCGTCGGCACGCAGGCCGAAGATGACGATGTTGTCCTCGCCGACATGATCGCGCATCTCGACATTGGCGCCGTCAAGCGTGCCGATCGTCAGCGCGCCGTTCAGCGCAAACTTCATGTTGCCGGTGCCGGAGGCTTCCATGCCGGCCGTCGAGATCTGCTCGGAAAGGTCGGCCGCGGGCACCATGACTTCGGCCAGCGAAACGTTGTAGTTCGGCACGAAGACGACTTTCAGCAGGCCGCGGACGGCCGGATCGTTGTTGATCGTGCGGGCGACGTCGTTGATCAGTTTGATAATCAGCTTGGCGTTGTGGTAGCTCGGCGCCGCTTTGCCGGCGAAAAGTTTGACGCGCGGCACCCAATCCAACTCAGGATGCGATCGGATCTGGTCATAGAGGGCGACGGCCTCGATGATGTTGAGCAGCTGGCGCTTGTATTCGTGGATGCGCTTGATCTGGATGTCGAACATTGCCGACGGATCGAGCTTGATGCCCATGCGACTGGCGACGAGGTTCGACAAGGCCACCTTGTTGGCGCGCTTCACCGCCGCGAACTTCTCCTTGAAGCTTGCATCGTTCGCGAACTTGTCGAGCGGCTTCAGCTTTTCGGCATCATCAAGGAAATCGTCGCCGATGGCTTCGCGGATCAGCGAGGTCAGGCCAGGATTGCACTGCTGCAGCCAACGCCGTGGCGTGATGCCATTGGTCTTGTTGTTGATACGGTCGGGATAGAGCTTGTGCAGGTCGGCAAAGACGGTGACCTTCATCAGGTCGGTGTGCAGCGCCGAAACGCCGTTGATCGAATGGGCGCCGACGAAGGCGAGATTGCCCATGCGGACGCGGCGCTCGCCGCTTTCCTCGATCAGGGAAATCGAGCGGATTTCGGTTTCGGAGAAAAGTTTGGTCTTGCGCGCTTCGAGCAGCACCTTGGCGTTGATCGCGTAGATGATCTGCATATGGCGCGGCAGCAGGCGCTCGAAGAGCGGGATAGGCCAGCTTTCCAGCGCTTCGGGAAGGAGCGTGTGGTTGGTGTAGCCGATCGTGCCACGGGTAATGTCCCAGGCCTGATCGAATTCGAGGCCATGCACATCGCACAGCAGGCGCATGAGTTCGGCGATGGAGACGGCCGGATGCGTATCGTTCAGCTGGATCGCCACCTTGTCGGGCAGCGACGTGAAATCGTCATATTGCTGCAGGTGGCGGCGCAGGATGTCCTGCAGCGAGGCGGAGGAAAAGAAGAACTCCTGGCGCAGGCGCAGTTCCTGACCAGCCGGTGTCGCATCGGCTGGATAGAGAACGCGCGTCAGGCTTTCGGCCTTGTTGCTTTCGCGAAGCGCACCGATATGGTCGCCGGCATTGAAGGCATCTAGCAGGATCGGGTCGATCGGCTGCGCCGACCAGAGACGCAGCGTGTTGACGCGCTTGCCGCGCCAGCCGACCACGGGCGTATCGAAGGCTGCAGCAATCACCCGTTCCGCGGGTTTCCAAACGTAGCGCGGCTCGCCCTCGGGGTTGTTGACGACATCCACTGTGCCGCCGAAACCGATTTCGTAGGCGCTTTCTCGACGCTCGAATTCCCACGGATTGCCGTGCGCCAACCAGCTCTCCGGCAGCTCTACCTGCCAGCCATCGGCAAGCTGCTGGCGGAAGAGGCCGTGCACATAACGAATGCCGTAGCCATAGGCCGGCACTTCGACGGTGGCCATGCTTTCCATGAAGCAGGCTGCAAGACGTCCGAGCCCGCCATTGCCGAGGGCGGCGTCCGGCTCGAGGCCGGCAATGACGGAAACATCGACGCCGAGCGACGTAAGCGCATCGCGCACCTGTTCCATGAGGCCGAGGTTCGAGACGGCGTCACGCATCAGGCGGCCGATGAGGAATTCGAGAGAGAGGTAATAAACGCGCTTGTCGCCGGTGGCATAGACCTTGCGGGTCGACTCCATCCACTTGTCGATGATGCGGTCACGCACGACAAGGATCGTGGCCGTCAGCCAATCGTGAGGCTTTGCGACTTTGGCGTCCTTGCCGATGCGGTAGGTCAGGCGCTCGATAATTTCTTCGGCGAGAATTTCCGGCTTGGAACTGCGCGGCGCGGGGGAGGGGATGGTCGGCTTCGAAACGGTGTTCATCGTCAGTCCTCGCCAATTTTGTTTTGTTTCAGTACGTTATGCCAATTTCAATCGGTTTACCGCGCACTAAAGACGCAGTTTATGCATCGTTACAACGCACTTGCAACAAGGGAATTACCCAAACGAAAAAATTGGCAAGCGCTCGACGTTCCACCGTGGAAAGAGCTTGATTTCAATCGATTTTCCGATTTTGATAGACGCGCTTCTGCAGGCAAACGAAAAGCCGCTCCGGTTTGTTCCGGAGCGGCTTTTTTTGATCGGCGGAGCGTTGGTGTCGCTTATTGCGTGACGAGGACCTTATCCGACGATGCCTCAGAGCCGATGGATTTGAATGCACCCACCAAGTCCGCCATGCTTTCTGCTTGGAAGTAGTAACCGGCTCCGCTCGCGCAGGTTCGCAGTAGGTTTTGGCCCGCCGTCGGTGCCATAAACGCTACGCTATAAATCTTGATTCCTGCAGATTTCGCCTCATTGCATTTCGTCAGCGTGTTGGTATCCGAAGATGAGGCGTTGTTCTCACCGTCCGTCATCAGAACGATGTACTTCGTCACATTGGGATTGCCAGCCTGTGCGTGGATTTGTGTTTCAGAGCTTGACCCTGTCGTGACCAGATCATCATAGGCCTTCTTCATCGGCGCGGCAGATTCTGTGCCTCCACCTGCAGACAGCACATTGATCACGCTGCTTCTGGTTTGCGAAGTGCCCCAGGCAAATTTGCTGGACACTTGAACCTTGCTGCTCCAGCCAATTGCGTTCGTCCGCGAATATTTAGAGGTCGGGTCGGCCTTGTCCAGCTGATCCAGAAGCAGGTTGGCGGCTGTCTTCAGGGCGTCGATTTTCTTGACGTAGCAGGGGCTATAGTTGCCGATCTTGCTGCCCCCGGTGTTGTAGTGGTCGCATTTGTCGTTGCTCAGTTTGGTCGTCGTGTCGGCCAGCATCGACCCTGACTCGTCGAGAGCAAGTGTCATCGAGAGGGCGGTCTTGACTTCGCTCGTGCCGCTGCTCGTTGAACTGGAACTCGCGATGTTCACTGTCTTCTTGCCAATCACATTCATCAACGGAGTCAAACCCATCGCGTAAGCGGCGTCGACCTTGACCTTATAGCTCTTGCTGGTGGCAGTGGTCGTTGTCGTGACAGACGCCGTTGTCGAGTTTTTCAGCGATGTTGCGTCGTTGCCGCTCAGGTAGTTGACCATTTGGCCGACGACGAAATCTTTCGCCATCGCTTCGGCCTGGGTGCTGGTGACCGTACCTTTGGCAAGCGCCGTGGCTGCTGCAAGCGCTGCCGCATCGGAAGCCTCCTGAAGCTGACGTTGCTGAAGGACCATGTTGGAAAAGTCGATGGCAACGCCAGCGGTTCCGATCAGAACCGGTAGCACGATAGCCGTCATCATCCCGAAATTGCCGCTGCGATCACTCTGCAGCCGAGACAGGCTCGACTTCAGCAATTGAAAGGTGCTCATCATGTTCACCCGAGTTAAGTGCCCCAATAATGCTTAACTCATGCGCCTCAATTCTTGAGTTCACCTCAACGAAACCATTAAAATTCTAGCGGAATGTCGCTTTCTTGTGCGCAGCGTTGCTGGAGACGGCCTCTTTAGGCGAGATTTTGTTGCGGCAGCTTCACTGAGGCTGCCTCAGCTCAGCGGGATGACATCCACTGCCTGGACGGCGCGTTGGCCGCCGTAGCTTTTCAGCACGCCGATGACAGGGGCGACGTCGGCATAATCGCGGCCGTAGGCGACGACGATATGATCGGTGCCAGCCGGGATGTTGTTGGTCGGATCGAGCTCGACCCAGCCAATCGTTTCGCCGCACCAGACCCGGACCCAGGCGTGCATGGCGTCGGCGCCCTCCAGTCGTTCCTTGCCGGGCGGCGGAATGGTGCGCAGGAAACCGGAGACATAGCCTGCCGGAATGCCGAGGCTGCGTAGCGCAAGGATCATGACATGCGCGAAGTCCTGGCAGACGCCACGCTTTATTTGGAAGGCTTCAAGTGGCGTGGTGTCGACGGTCGTCGCTTCGGCATCGTAGGTGAAATCCCGATGGATCTTCGCGCAGAGCGCAGTGGCGATCTGCAGCACGGTCAACGACGGCTCGGCGCAGCCCTTCGCATATTCCGAGATGGCGGGCGTTTCCAAAAGGCGCGGGCTGTTGCCGAGAAAATGGTGTGGTGCGTCGGGCTTCAGCGACCAGATGCCGGCGACTTCATCCGGAAGCTTCGCAAGCACCGGAGAAAAATCCGCCGCGATCGAATGGCTCTCCACCTGCACACGGGCCTGCATGCGGATATCAAGCTTTTCGTGTGGAGCACGCAGCATGAAAGAGGTCGCTGGGTGCTCGAAGAAATCGACGAAATGCGCCTGTTCATCCGGCGTTGGCGAAACCTTGATCGAACCGGCGACCAGTCGTTGACGGTTTGGCAGAGACAATGGCATCAGCCGCATGATGTGGCGGGCACCGGAGGCCGGCGTGTCGTAGATGTAGCCCATGTGCAGCGAGAGATCGTAGAGCACCTGAGTCACCCGAGATATGTGTGGGCAAGAAGGTCGGACAGCTGTTCCAGCTCGCGTTCAAGGCGGCGGTAGACATCGACGCTCATCGTCTCCGGCGTCATCACGGCGAGGCCCGAGTGCAGCCGCATCGCTTCGCGGTAGAAGGGCGACATCTGGCCGTTGACGAGCGCATTCGGCAGTTGCTCCACCTCTCGGTGGATCTCGTTCATCTGGAAGAGGATCGAGCGCGGGTTGAGCGGGTCGAGCGCCAAGAGGTCGGTGACGGTCAGGCGGGCGGTGTTGACGTTGTAGCGGCGGCGATGGGTCATGACGCTGTCGCCGATCTCCAGCAGCATGTCGAGGGCGCCGTCCGGCGCCTCGGGGCCGGACATGTGGCCAAGCAGCCGCGTCATGTGCAGGCCGCGCTCGATGTGGCGACCAAGCGACAGGAAGCGCCAGCCGGTAAAGCGGTACATGTTTTCGTGCACAAGGCCTGCGAAACCCGCGAGCTTGCGCAGCAAGATCGTCATCGCGTGGCTGGCGTCATCGCCGGGAGAAATGGTCTCGTGGAACCGCCGCGCCGTCTTGGCGAGATCGGTCAGCGCCAGCCAGCCGTCCGGCGAGAAGCGGTCGCGGATGTTGCTGGCGGAATAGACGGCGCTGTCGATGTTGCGCAGCAGTGTGTTCGGCACGGCGTCTTCGGTGTCGATATCGACCGCCGCGAGGTATTCCGAAACGTCGGCGAGCAGCGGCTGGCTCGGGTCGGCGGCCTCGGCGAAGCGGGCGTGCCAGGCGCGCAGGATGCGCAGCGCGCCTTCGGCACGCTCGATATAGCGGCCGAGCCAGAAGAGGTTGTCGGCCGCGCGGCTCGGCAGGCTGCCCGGCATGTTGCGGGTGAAGCTGCCTTCGGCCGGCAGCAGCGTGTGGCGCTCGACCGGCTTGTCGCTGACGATCCAGACGTCGGCAGCCGCACCACCCGATTGCATGGCGATGGCTGATACATCGTCGCTGCCGCCGATGCGGGCAAAGCCGCCGGGCATGATCTGCCAGCCATTGGCGGTACGGGCGGCAAAGACGCGCAACGACATCGGTCGCGGCGTCAGCTTGCCGCCGATCCAGGCCGGCGTCGTCGAGAGCGTTACGACCTCCTGGCCGACGAGCTTTGCGCCGTCGGAGTTCAGCCAATCGCCGATCGAATCCTTGGCGGAGGCGCGCAGGCTTGAGCCAAGCACGGATTCGCCGCTGTCGTCGAAGAAGGGCGCGCGCGAATAGGCGGGGCCGATGACCATCTTCTCGATGTTCTCGGCGACATGCTCACGCTCGCCCTTCTGGCCGCACCACCAGGTGGCGATCGAGGGGAGCTTCAGCTCCTCGCCGAAAAGCTCACGACAGATCGTCGGCATGAAGGCAAGCAGCGCGCGTGTTTCGATGATGCCGCTGCCGAGCGCGTTGACGATCGTCACGCTTTCGGCGCGCAATGCCTCGACGAGGCCTGGTGTGCCGATATGCGAATTCTGGTTCAGTTCGAGCGGGTCGGCGTAGGCCGAATCCAGTCGACGCCAGAGCACCGTGATCGGCTTCAGGCCGGATACGGTGCGAACCATGACCTTGCCGTTGACGACGGTCAGGTCCTCGCCTTCGAGCAGCATGAAACCGAGATAGCGGGCGATGTAGGCGTGTTCGTAGTAGGTTTCGTTGGCCGGACCTGGAGTCAGGACGGCGATGCGGTCGTCGCCGCTGTGCTTCATGCCCTGCAGCGAATCGCGGAATGCACCGAAGAAGGAGGCCAGCCGATGCACCGGTGTCTCGGCGTAGATATCGGAGAAAGCGCGGGTCGTGGCAACGCGGTTTTCGAGCGCAAAGCCGGCGCCGGAAGGCGCCTGGGTGCGGTCGGCCAGTACCCACCAGTTGCCGTCGGGCCCGCGACCGATCTCGAAAGCGCAGAAATGCAGATAGTGGCCGCTCGCCGGAGAGACGCCGACGAGCGGACGCTGGTACTCCGGATTGGCGGCGATCAGCGCCGGCGGCAGCACACCCTGCGCGACGAGGCGGTTTTCGCCGTAGATGTCGGCGACGATAGCCTCCAGCAGGTCGGCGCGCTGCACGAGGCCGGCCGATACCGCCTCCCATTCGCGGGCATCGATCAGCACGGGCACATGAGAGAGGGGCCAGGAGCGCTCGGCGCTGCCGGTGCTGCCGTAGGCGCGGTAAAAAACGCCGGCATCGCGAAGGTAACGGTCGGCGCGGGTGAAGCGCTCGGTCAGATCCTTTTCGGGCATGTTGCTCAGATGCCCGAAAAAGCGCTGCCAGACCGGGCGGATGGCGCCGTTGGTATCGACCATCTCGTCGGCGACGCCAGGCAGCGGAGCATAGCCTAACACCGCATCGTTGCCGGTGCGGTTCGATGGCTCTGCCCTCAGTTCTGCCGTCGGTTTTTTGCCCATTTCGCCCTAACGTCTAAATTCCCACCGGCCGTCGAAGATCGAGCGTCAGCGGGAATTCCGGTGACACTGCCTCGGCATGTGGAACGAATGCGCCTGCGGTATGCCCCCACGGCTCGAATCGCGCCAGACGCCTTGCTTCCGCTTCGTTACCATTGACCGGGAAGGTGTCATAGCTACGGCCGCCCGGATGGGCAACATGATAGATGCAGCCGCCGATGGAGCGCTTCGACCATGTATCATAAATGTCGAAGGTCAGCGGCGTGTTGACGGCTAAAAGCGGGTGCAATCCCGACGCCGGTTGCCAGGCCTTGAAGCGCACGCCGGCGACCGAGACGCCAGCTGTTCCGGTCGGTGTCAGCGGCACGGTGCGGCCGTTGCAGGTGACGGTGTAGCGCTGCGCATTGCTGGTTTCGAGCCGCACCTGAAGGCGCTCGACGGAGCTGTCGACATAGCGCACGGTGCCGCCGACGGCACCTTCCTCGCCCATGACATTCCACGGTTCCAGCGCCTGGCGCAGCTCCAGCTTCGAGCCCTCGTATTCGACCTCGCCGCAGAAGGGGAAGCGGAATTCGAGCTGGGCCTTGAACCATTCGGGGCTGACGTCGAAGCCGTTCTGCCGGAGGTCGGCAAGCACGTCGAGAAAGTCTTGCCAGACGAAATGCGGCAGCATGAAGCGATCATGCAGCGTCGTGCCCCAGCGCACGAACTTGCCGTCCGCCGGGTTCTGCCAGAAGCGGGCGATGAGCGCGCGCACCATCAGCTGCTGGGCGAGCGACATGCGGGCATTCGGCGGCATCTCGAAACCGCGGAATTCGACGAGCCCGAGCCGGCCGGTCGGGCCGTCGGGCGAAAACAGCTTGTCGATGCAGATCTCGGCGCGGTGGGTGTTGCCGGTCACGTCGATCAACGTGTTGCGGAACAGGCGGTCGGTGATCCACGGCAGCGGCGTCGGTCCGTAGCCGGGAGCGGGGATCTGGGCGAGCGCCGTCTCCAGCTCGTAGAGGCTGTCGTGGCGGGCCTCGTCGATGCGCGGCGCCTGGCTGGTCGGGCCGATGAACATGCCGGAGAACATGTAGGAGAGCGAGGGGTGGCGCTGCCAGTGCAGCACCAGGCTCTTCAGCAGGTCCGGGCGGCGCAGGAACGGGCTGTCGCCGGGGTTGGCCCCGCCGACGACGACATGGTTGCCGCCGCCGGTGCCGGTGTGGCGGCCGTCGATCATGAACTTGTCGGCGCCGAGCCGGGTCTGGCGAGCCTCTTCGTAGACCGTGGTGGTGATGTCCACGCAGTCCTGCCAGTTGGAGGCCGGATGGATGTTGACCTCGATGACGCCGGGATCGGGGGCGACGCGGATGACGTTGATGCGCTCGTCCTGCGGCGGCGAGTAGCCTTCGATATGAACGGGCAGGCCGAGTTCAGTCGCCGCATTCTCAGCGGCGGCGATCAGCTCGAGATAGTCCTCGATGCGTTCGACCGGGGGCATGAAGACGCAAAGCCTGCCGTCCCGCGGCTCCACCGAGATCGCGGTGCGCACGGCACCGCCGATCTCGCCGACCGTCTGCTCGACGCGGCTCTGGCTGGTCTCATCGCTGTGGCGAGAAGCTTCCGGCATGGCACGGCCTGATGGCACGAAGACTTCGGGCAGCGGCTGGCGCGGGATCGAGGGATCGGCGGTGTGGATGTAGGGGTAGCGGGCCGGGGGCACGTAGGGCAGCGTGCCGAGCGGCAGGCGGTAACCAACGGGGCTGTCGCCGGGCACCAGGAAGATCTTGCCGCGGCGGGTCTTCCATTTCTCGCTGACCCAGCGCTGGCCGGATGCTTTCGCATTCCACGCCTGGACCGGCAGGATATAGCCGGTCGGCGTCGTCAGGCCGCGCTCGAAGACGCGGGCGATGCGGCTGCGCTCTTCCGGGTCTTTCAGCTTGGAATTCGACGGATCGACATTCTCCGGCAGGCTGCCTTCTTTGATGATCCATTCGGCAGGATCCTCGTAGGCCGGCAGCACCATGTCTGTTTCAATCGCCAGTTCTTTGGCGATGGCGTTCAGAAGGTTTGAGGCGTCCTCGGCCTTGGCGCCGGTCTCCTTGCCTTCGCCGGCGATCAGCTCGGGGTTCTGCCAGATCGGCTTGCCGTCCTTGCGCCAGTAGAGCGAGAAGGTCCAGCGCGGCAGGCTTTCGCCGGGATACCACTTGCCTTGACCGTAGTGCAGGAAGCCGCCGGGGGCGAAGCGTTGGCGCAGCTTGCGGATCAGCTCGTCGGCTTTTTCGCGCTTCGTCGGGCCGACGGCGGCGGTGTTCCACTCTTCGGATTCGAAGTCGTCGATGGAGACGAAGGTCGGCTCGCCGCCCATGGTGAGGCGGACGTCCCCGGCTTGGAGGATGCTGTCGACTTTGGCGCCGAGCGCGTTGAGTTCGTCCCAGCTGTCGTCTGAAAACGGCTTGGTGATGCGCGGATGCTCGGCAACGCGCGACACCTTCATGTCGAAGTCGAATTCGGTATTGGCCTGGCCGTAGAGGGCACCCGAGATCGGGGCGGCGTTGCGGTAATGCGGCGTGGCGGCGAGCGGGATGTGGCTTTCGCCGGTCAAAAGTCCTGAGGTCGGGTCTAGGCCGACCCAGCCGGCGCCGGGGAGGTAGACCTCGCACCAGGCATGCAGGTCGGTGAAATCGACCTCTGTGCCGGAGGGGCCGTCGAGCGCCTTTAGGTCGGGCGTCAGCTGGATGAGATAGCCGGAGACGAAGCGGGCGGCGAGACCGAGATTGCGAAGGATCTCGACCAGCAGCCAGCTACTGTCCCGACAGGAGCCGAGCGCCAGCTTCAGCGTTTCCTCCGGCGTCTGGACGCCGGGCTCCATGCGGATCACGTATTCAATGTCGTTCTTCAATCGGGCATTGAGGCCGACGATGAAATCAATGGTGCGCACGGGCGTGCGGTCGATGCCGGCGACATAGGCGGCCAGCGCCAGCTCCATCGGCTGCGGCTGCATGTAGATCTTCAGGTCGTCGCGGATATCCTCGGGATAGGCGAAGGGCCAGGTCTCGGCGCTCTCCTCGATAAAGAAATCGAAGGGATTGTAGACGGTCATGTCGGCGACGAGATCGACCTCGATCTTGAACTCGGTGACCGGGTCGGGAAAGACGTAGCGGGCCAGATAGTTGCCGTAGGGGTCCTGCTGCAGATTGACGAAATGGTTCGACGGCGAGACCTTCAGCGCATGGCTGATCACCCGCGTCTTCGAATGCGAGGCCGGTTTCAGGCGGATGATCTGGGGCCCGAGGCGGACCGGCTTGTCGTATTTGTAGTGCGTCAGATGATAGATGCTGGCTTTGATCGACATATCTTGCCTTATCTGGCGCCACATCGTTGTGCGGCATTTGCTGTTCCCTGAAGCAGTGTGTGCAATGCAGCGAAAGAATGCAAGGCGGAAAGGCCAAGCCGGCTAAGCCTTTACGTCGCCTTGGCAAAAGTCACGGAGGCCTTGAGGCCTCTGCCATCTGCGCCGAGCTCCAGCGTCAGCGCCGCATTGAAGAGGCCGGCGATCTCCTCGACGATCGGCAGGCCGAGCCCAGCCCCCGGCGTGCCGGAGTCACTGCCGCGCGAGAAGCGCTGGCGGACGGCTGCGAGTTTCTCCGCCGGAATGCCAGGGCCGTTGTCCTCGACGTCGAGGACAACGGCCTCGTCGGTTTCGGATATCCGAACGGTCACCTCGGCGCCCTTGCCGGCATAGGCGATGGCGTTTCCCGCAAGGTTGCGCAAGAGTTCGCCGATTAGCAGCGGCTCGGCGCGGACAAGCGCCGGATGGTCGCCTTCGAAGCCGAGATCGATGCCCGCTTCGGCGGCTGCCGGGATCAGTTCGCCGGTGATGTCCTGGGCAATGGCCGTCAGGTCGATGGAGGATGCCGTCAGTGCCTCCTTGGCCGTGGCGGCATCGATCTTCGCCATGAGGAGCAATTGCGCAAGGATGCGTTCGGCGTGGGCGACGGCCTGATCGCCTTTCAGGGCCGAGCCCTGCGCTTCGACCAATGTGCCTGCACGGGCGGAGAGGGCGAGCTGTGTGCGGATGATCGCAAGCGGCGTCCGCAACTGGTGGCTGGCGTTGCCGGTGAAATTGCGAAGCGCATCGAGCGCCGATTCCAGGCGCACCATGAAGCCGTTGACGGTGTCGACGAGCGGCTGGACTTCGCTTGGTACGGACTGTTCGATCGGATGCAGGTCATCAGGGCTGCGCTCGCCGATCGCATCGCGCAGCTTGTAGAGCGGCCGCAGGGCAACGGTGACCGAGATCCAGACGATGACGGCGGCGCCGGCGATCATCAAGGAGAGGCGGAGTGCGGAGCGGAACAGGATGGCACGGGCAAGCTGGCGTCGGGCAATCGTGGTTTCGGCAACGGTCACGGCGAAGGGTACGGAGCGAATGCCTGTCGAGGCAGACCGCTTGAGCGTCGCCACCCGGATCGGTTCCCCACGAAAGATGTCGTCGGCAAAGGCGGCGGTGTCGCCCACGGTTTCGGCAAGCACGGGCAGCGCCTGGTAGCCGGTGATGAATTTTCCCGGTGGCCCGTCGACACGATAGAAGACACGGTCCTGCGCCGCCGAGGTCAGCATCTCAAGCGCGACATAGGGGATATCGACCTCGAGCGTGCCGTCTTCGGCCACGACCACGCGTTCGGCGATGGCGAGCGCCGAGCCGGCTAGCACGCGGTCGGAGACGATGTTGGAGGTCTGCACAGCTTCGCGGTAGGTGTCCACAAGCGCGACCATGCCGATGATGGCGGTCGAGATCAGCAGCCAGAACAGGAGCCTTCGTCGGAGCGAATAGGCTGTCGTCATGAGGCCTCGGACAGCTTGTCGAGATAGTAGCCGATGCCGCGCGCGGTCTTCACGGTGAGGCCATATGGCGACAGGCGCTTCCGCAGGCGGCTGACATATTGCTCGATGGCATTGGCGGAGATGTCGTCGTCGAAAGCCGTCAACGATTGGATGATCGCTTCCTTGGCGACGACCTTGCCGGCGCGCATGAAGAGGATTTCCAGCAAGCCGAGTTCGCGGGCGGGAATGTCGAGCGGTGTCGAGCCGGCCGAGAAAGCGCGTGAATTGAGGTCGAGCGAGAGGCCGCCGAAGCTGACAGTTGCAGAATGCAGACCAGCCTGACGGCGCAGGAGAACGCGGACGCGGGCCTCGAATTCCGAGATATCGAAGGGCTTGATGAGGTAGTCGTCGGCGCCGAGATCGAGACCCTTGACGCGCTCTTCCGGCGTGCCGCGCGCCGTCAGGATCAGGACTGCCGACTGGTTCTGCCGGGCGCGCATGGCGCGCAGCACCTCGAGGCCGTCCATCTCCGGCAGGTTCAGGTCGAGCACGACGAGATCGAAATTCTCGGCCGCCGTCACGGCGTTGGCGGAGGCGCCATCATGCACGACGTCGACGGCATGGCCGGTGCCGCGCAGGATGGCCGAAAGCCCGTCGGCCAGCGCGATATTGTCCTCCACCAGTAGAATGCGCACGGATGTTCCCTTGTTTTTTGAAGAGGATACAGGCTGGTGAGGCTGATGTCACGACTGGCTGAGGGCGCTGGTCAATGATGCGAAGAAAACCTGTGCTGGTCGCTTGAACCGGCCCTTGCGTCATAGCCTATATAACAAGTGATGGAGGTGACATGACGGAACAAAGGAACAACCATTCCTGGCTGACGGCTGCCGAGTGCGCTGAACGAATGGGCCTCACCGTTCGGGCGTTGCGCCTCTATGAGGCTCGTGGCCTGATCAAGCCGCACCGGACCGGTAAGAACTGGCGCCTCTACGGCATTTCCGACGTTGCGCGGCTGCACGAAATCCTCACGCTGAAACGCATGGGGTTGAGCCTTGCCCACATCACCCGGCTTCTCGCGGGGCATGCGGTCGATCTCGATCGTACGCTCGCCATGCAGCAAGCCGCTCTCGTCGCGTTGCGGACGCGGGCCGAGGAGGGGCTTTCCCTGATCCGAGCGTCGCGACATCGCATTGCGGCGGGCGAAACGATCACGATCCAAGACCTCATCAATATCGCGAGGGAGACCGATATGACCCACGATACGGCTGACGCCATCGCATGGCGACGCTACGAACAAACTCGCCCGCGCACCGAAGTGCCGATCGCTCCGTCGCTTTACGCCCGCTATGTCGGCAGTTATCGGTTTCCGAACGGCAGCATCATGACGGTATCGATCCGCGAGGGAGGATTGGCGGCGCAGCTCACTGGCCAGAACCGGCTCGACATCTTTCCGGACGCGGAGAATCTGTTCTTCTATCGAGCGGTGGCGGCCCAGTTAAGTTTTGCGCATAAGGGCGGGGAGGCCGCGGAAACCCTCATCCTGCACCAGAATGGCTATCAGCAAGCGGCGCAACGTATCGACGAACGGCTGGCGCATGAGGTGGCCGTCGAACTGGAGACCAGGATTCGGGAAAAGCGACCGATTACCGGCAGCGAAGATCGGTTGCTTGGCCTGATCGGCCAAGCGGCGCGCGGCGAATACGACTTTGCCCGGATGACGGAGCCGCTAGCCGCCGCAACGCGCGAACAGGCGGATACGATAAGAACGGATCTCGAAAGGGCTGGCGCCATGAAAAGCAGTGTTTTCAAGGGTGTCTCCTCCGAAGGGTGGGATGTCTACGAGGTCGCCTTCGAGAACGAAACAATGGAGTGGCGTTTTATCCTCGCCGACGACGGCCGCATGAGCGGCGCATGGATCAGGCCGCTGCCTTAGAGGTCGGAGCGGTGGTTCCTCGCCTGCGGCCCAGCATTTGTCGCCGGTGATCAGACGTCGTTCCAAGGCCGCCCTCCCCATCTAGGCTGCCGAGCTCCAGCGTGCTTTGCAGGCTCAAACGAGGGAACGATCTCTGCGCAATTGGCGGGTGCCTTGTGCCGCCTGCCGCCCTCATGCATCTTAGGGGTATGAGGAGACTGTCTTTACTTGCGTGCCTGCTGCTCTGTCCCGGTTTAGCCACTGCGGACGAGGTGTTCTATCCTGCGCGTTCCGGCAATGCCGAAGCTCCGACACTGGTCGTTTATTCCTCGCTCGACGAGCCCTTGGCGCAGCCGATGATCCGCGGGTTCCAGGAGGCGAACCCCGATGTGGCGGTCAAGTATGAGGACATGCTGACCGGCGAAATCTATGACCGCATCGTGCGCGAGACGGATGCCGGCAAGCGGACGGCGGATTTCGCCTTCTCCTCGGCAATGGACCTGCAGGTGAAACTCTCCAACGATGGCTACGCGCAGGTCAGCAACCTGCCGATGAGTGCCCGCTGGCCGAAGTGGGCAAATTGGCGCAATACGGCTTACGCGCTGACGTTCGAGCCGGCGGTGTTCGTCTATCACAAGCCGAGTTTTGTGACCGAGCCGCCGCCGAGTTCGCGGGCCGAGTTTGTCGATTACCTGAAGCGCAACGGCGATGCGATACATGGGCGGATCGGCACCTACGACATCGAGCGTTCCGGCGTTGGCTTCCTTTTCATGGCGCGGGACCAAGAGCAGTTCGGCGATATTTGGTCGGTCGTCGGTGCCATGGGGGCGGCAGGCGTCAAGCTCTACTCCACCAGTTCGGCCATTCTGGAGCGGGTTTCCGACGGGCGTTTTGTACTCGGCTACAATATTCTTGGTTCCTACGCCGCTGATTGGGCGAAGCGCCATCCCGATGTCGGGATCGTGCTGCCAAAGGACTATACGGTCGTGATGTCACGCATCGGCCTCGTGCCGCAGGCGGCCGCCGACCCGGAACTCGGTCGACGCTATCTGTCCTTCTTCATGTCGAAGGAGGGGCAGACGATCATGGCGCGGGAGTTGCAGATTCCGGCCGTCAGTCCCGAGGTCGCCGGCGAGAATACTGCAAACACGATGCAGGCACTTCTTGGCGCGCAGTTGCGGCCGGTGCCGGTCAGCCCTGGGCTGATGGTGTACCTGGATCAGGTGAAGCGTGCGAGACTGATCGCCCACTGGAACGAGGTCTTGCGGACGCAATAGCTGCTTCGTAGCGATTTGATTTATCGGAAGAGGCAGGGCCGCTGGGCGTTTGCCAGCAATTCCTGCTTGGTCGCGAACGATCCGAAAAGTGCGAGGAGCCGCTTCTCCTCCTCCTTGTCCAACCGGTGGCGGCGCGCGAAGTCTCTCACGCTCCACACCTGTCGCAAGCCCTCATTTTCGATTTGCTGCGTATCGATGTGAGAACTCATGGCCCAATCCTCCTCATCGTCCTAAACGTCTCGGCAGCGCAGAAGGTTCCCTCGCCATTCGAGTTTTGTATTTCCCTCTTGCCGAACGGGAATTGCGGCAAAAAAGTGTCATCACGGGGTGGATACTTGGCCGATGTCAGCTAAATGACAGCTTGTTGTGGTCCGCTTTGCAGAACTTCAGCTCCGTGGAGGCGGAGAGGTGAAGTTTCGGGAGGAGCTTGCCAGCCATATCGGACCTTGGAGTCCGTCTGCGGTGTCTTTCCCGATTCCATCGAGAACAATGCGCGGTTTCTCAGCCGTGCCCACGGAGGACACACTCGTGAAGCATACTCTTCTTGCAACCATTTTCGCAGCTGCGGTCGCGCTGCCGGCTTACGCGGCCGACTACACGATCATGGCACCGGCCGCTCCCGGCGGTGGCTGGGACCAGACCGCTCGTTCGCTGCAGACCGTCATGCAGAAAGAAGGCATCTCAGGCAACGTGCAGGTGCAGAATGTTCCGGGCGCCGGCGGCACCATCGGTCTCGCCCAGTTCAGCGGCCAGAATAGCGGAAACCCGAATGCGTTGATCGTCGGCGGCTACGTCATGGTCGGCGCGATCCTGACCAACCAGTCGCCGGTCACCCTCAAGGACGTCACGCCGATCGCCCGCCTCACCGGCGAATATGAGGCAATCGTCGTCCCGGCTGCGTCCGACATCAAGACGATGGCGGATCTCGTCGCCAAGCTGAAGCAGGATCCGGGTTCCGTTTCCTGGGGCGGCGGTTCGGCAGGCGGCACCGACCATATCGCGGTGGGCCTGATCGCCAAGGCTGCCGGCGTCGACCCGACGAAGATCAACTATGTCGCCTTCTCCGGCGGTGGTGAAGCTCTCGCCGCAATTCTCGGCGGGCAGGTGACCGCAGGGATCTCCGGCTACGGCGAATTCGAATCGCAGGTGAAGGCCGGCCAGCTCCGCCTGCTGGCGGTCTCCAGCGACAAGCGCATCGATGGCGTAGACGCGCCGACGCTGAAGGAATCCGGCCTCGACGTCGCTGTCGAGAACTGGCGCATGGTTGCCGCAGCGCCTGGCCTTTCGGCTGAGCAGACGGCTGCGATCACCGCCGATTTCGACAAGCTTTCGAAGTCCGCTGGCTGGCAGGAAATCCTGAAGACCAAGGGCTGGGCCGACACCTACCTTGCCGGTGACGCCTTCAAGGCACAGCTCGACAAGGATGTTTCGGCAACTGAAGGCATCCTCAAAGAGATTGGACTTGTTCAATGAGCAGGGGCAACGAACCCTTGGCAACGAAGCGCCGCCCCGACTGGGCGGCGCTGATCATTGCCATCTGTCTTTTTGCCGTTGCTGCCGTCATGCTCTGGGATGCGTCGCATATGCGCGTCATTGCCCAGTATGACCGCATCGGTCCGGCAACCGCACCGAAGGTCGTGGCCTTCGGCCTGATCGGTCTCGGCATCTGGACGATCTTCGAAGCATGGCGCGGGGAATTTCCGGAGCGCGACCATCAGGAAGTTGCGCCTGTCGTGTGGGTCGTCGCCGGCCTTGCCGCACAGATGCTGCTTCTCAAGACGGCAGGCTTTTCGATCGCGACCGGCATTCTCTTTGCGTTCACAGCCGCAGGCTTCGGCCGCCGCAAGCTCTGGATCTCGATCCCCGCGGGTATCGCTTTCAGCTTCGTCGTGTGGGTAATTTTCGCGAAGCTCTTGCAGCTGACCCTGCCTGCCGGGCCGTTCGAACACATCTTCTTCTAGGATTGGATGCGATGAGCACCTTCGAATTCCTCTTCCAGGGCATCCTGGTCGCCATGCAGCCGATGAACCTCATGTATGCGCTCGTCGGTGTTACGCTCGGCACAGCGGTCGGCGTGCTGCCGGGCATCGGCCCGGCCCTGACCGTCGCGCTTCTTCTTCCGGTTACCTACAAGCTTGATCCGGCCGGTTCGCTGATCATGTTCGCTGGTATCTATTACGGCGGCATGTACGGTGGTTCCACGACTTCCATTCTTCTCAATACCCCCGGCGAAAGCGCCTCGATCGTCACGGCGCTGGAGGGCAACAAGATGGCCCGCGCGGGACGAGGCGGGCCGGCGCTGGCGACAGCGGCGATCGGTTCGTTCGTTGCCGGGCTGATCGCAACGCTCGGCCTTGCCTTTATCGCTCCCTACATCGTCAAGCTTGCGCTGATCTTCGGACCACGCGAATACTTCGCGCTAATGGTTCTCGCCTTCGTGACCGTTTCCTCGGCCTTCGGGGATTCGGCTTTGCGCGGCCTGACCTCGCTCTTCATCGGCTTTGCCCTTGCAATGGTCGGCATCGACCAGCAGACGGGGCAGGCCCGCCTTTCCTTCGGTGTTCCCGATTTGCTCGACGGTGTCGAGGTGACGACGCTTGCGGTTGCGATGTTTGCGATCGGTGAGACGCTCTACATCGCCGCTCAGGGCAACAGCATCGAAGAGAAGGTCGAGGCGGTCAAAGGCTCGCTTTGGATGACGGCGGAGGATTGGGGCCGGTCGTGGAAGGCCTGGCTGCGCGGCACTCTGATCGGCTTCCCGATCGGCGCAATGCCGGCAGGTGGTGCCGAGATCGGCACGTTCCTCTCCTACGCCACGGAAAAGCGTCTGGCGAAGAACCCGGAGGAATTCGGCCATGGTGCAATCGAAGGCGTTGCCGGTCCGGAGGCTGCGAACAATGCGTCGGCGGCCGGCACGCTGGTTCCGCTCCTGACGCTCGGTCTGCCGACGACGGCAACGGCGGCGATCATGCTCGCCGGCTTCCAGCAATACGGGCTGCAGCCCGGTCCGCTGCTGTTCGCCAACAATCCGCAGATCGTCTGGGGTCTGATCGCCAGCCTGCTGATCGCCAACGCGATGCTGCTGGTGCTGAACCTGCCGCTGATCGGTCTCTGGGTGCGCCTGCTGACGATCCCGAAGCCATGGCTCTATGCCGGCATCCTGCTGTTTGCGACGCTCGGTACGATCGGCGCCAACCCATCGGTGTTCGAGCTCGGGATGCTGCTCGCCTTCGGTGTCCTCGGCTACATCATGCGATTGTTCGGCTATCCGATCGCCCCGGCGGTCGTCGGCCTCATCCTTGGTCCGCTCGCCGAACAGCAGTTACGCCGCGCGCTGGCGATCAGCCAGGGTGACGTGACGACGCTGGTGATGTCGCCGATTGCGGCCGGCCTGCTGATCGTTGCGGCGGCTGCCTTTATCATCCCGCTGATCCTGCGCCTGCGCGGGCGGGGCGAGGTGTTGTCGCAGCTCGCGGCAAACGAGGACTAAAAGAAAAAGACTGCCCGAACCCCTCAATTGCGGCCGGCGATGGACACATCGCCGGCCTTTTCGTTGGGTTGAGAGTGGCGACACCATCGCATCCTGATCGGCTTCATACCGTAGCGGTGGCGCCGTCGCCCATGTAGGCGCTGTTTTCTTCTCTTATCCTTGCGGCGGCCTCATCGTAGAGGAATGGCAGGAACGCGTAGCGGCGGCCACGGGTCACCTTCGATACGGCGTGCAGGAGCGAGCAGGAAAATACGACCGCACCGCCTGGCGGGGCCTTGTAGGTTCGGCTCCCGTACTCGGGAAAACTGACTTCTCCGCCGTCGAAGTCATCGTTCAGATTGACCGACACCGCGAAGCGTCGGTGCGCCGTGCCTTTCGTGGTGTTGTCTCTATGCGGCCTGAAGTGCGCCTCGTCGTCTGCATCGTAGCAGGATACGATATACCGCTCCATTCGCGTGGCGTCGAACTGATGGACCTTCTTGATTTCGGGGGCCACGCGGCGGATGAACCGCTCCTGCAATTTCGCAATCAGATCGCCGTCCTCGATCGTGTGGTCCCTGCGGCGCTTGTGATTGTGATCCGAGACGAGCAGTGTCCTTCCGTTGATCTCTCGCATGAAACCGGATTCTTCTCCGCCATGGCGCTCGTAGACGCCAATCAGGGTTTGGCAGAGATCTGTCTCGAAGACGTCCGGAAGCATGATGATTGGGGCATGCATTTCCAGGCCGCTGGATTGCTCGACGGGTGGCAGTGTTTCGAGATAGGCGATTAGCTCGTCGATGCCGCTGCCTTCCCTGCCTGGCACGAAGGTCGCGCGCACCCGCATCGTCGGATCAAGAACCAGGCACACCTGACGATAGGTCACACCTTGGCCGCCCTGTTGCGCATCCGCAGCCACTGCGCCGTAGAGCTTGCTGACGCTCAGATCAAAATCGAGAAAGAACTTGATCCCCGGTTTCTGGTCGGCAATGCGCTGGTGGGTCTCATCGTTCCGATCGACCGTGACGCCGAAGAAGGCAACCTTTTTTCCGTCGAAGACATCGGGTCTCGACTGGATCTTTTCGAGCGCCCGGGTGACGTTCGGACCTGCCGTGGAGCCGAAGAAGTGGAGAACCATGTATCGCCCGGCAGCGACATCGAAGACATAACGCGGGTTGGAAAATGTGCGCTGTATAAAGCGCGGCGCCGGATCTCCGGCAGCTAAGTGCAAAGGCATAGATTAGCTCCCATTATTGTTTGGAATGCTAAAATAATAAATTCGATCTGGCTAGGTTTGCTCCGTCTCGGGTTGGCGACAGCCCGAGGGCTGACCGCGTGTTCTTGCATGGCAGGGCTGAATTTCCGTCGCTTGTCGCAAATGGTGCAAGAGCACATATGTAAGCAGTCAATCATAAAGCAAAGCGAGAAAGAAAATGTCCTTCCGTAAGTCCATTCGCGATGGTTTCCTTGGCCGCGCCTTTGCGATGATCGGTGCTGCAAATGCTGTGAGCGCCACCATCGAAGCTGGCCGTCGCCCGAAGCCGCGTGATCTGCGCGAGCTCGGTATCGACCCGAGCATGTTCGGCAGAATCAACCACTAAACTTGGCTGTGCCCTTGAGGCGCGGCGTTGGCGGTTCGCAATCGCCAGATACGAAACAGCCCGCAACCGGATGGTCGCGGGCTTTATTTTTGTCCTGATGAAGCCGCACCATCAGGGCGCGGCTATCGGGTTCAGGCGTGCAGCTCCTTATGTGCCTCGGCGCGCGCTTCCGCCCGCTCCTTCTTGTTGTAGCGGATCGAAGACCACAGCGAGATGCCGATCAGGGCCGCGCCACCAAGGCCGGTGATCACCTCGGGAATATGGAACATCGTTTGCACGTACATGATCACCGAGAGGATCAGGATGGCGTAGAAGGCGCCGTGCTCGAGATAACGATACTCCGCAAGCGTACCCTTTTCGACGAGCATGATCGTCATCGAGCGCACGTACATGGCGCCGATGCCGAGGCCGATGGCGATGACGAAGAGGTTCTGCGTCAGCGCGAAGGCGCCGATGACGCCGTCGAAGGAAAAGCTGGCATCCAGCACTTCGAGATAGATAAAGGCACCGAGGCCGCCCTTGGCGGCAGCGCTCATCGTCTGCTGCGAGGCGTCGAGCAGACCGCCGACTACCTCGACCGCGAGGAAGGTCAAGAGGCCATAGATCGCACAATGCACGAAGGTCGTGGCTTCTTCTTCTCCGAGGAACGATGAGAACACCAGAACCAGCGCCAGAACGAAGGCGATCTCAATGCCCTTGATGGTGGCCGAACGGGCCATGAGCTTTTCAAGCCCTGCGATCCAGTGGACATCTTTTTCATGGTTGAAGAAGTAGTTGAGGCCGACCATCATCAGGAAAGTGCCGCCGAAGGCCGCGATAGGCAGATGGGCGTCGTTCATGATGCGGGCGTATTCGGCCGGCTCGCGGGCTGCGAGTACAAGCGCTTCCCAGGGACCGATCTGCGCTGCAATCGCGACGATTGCCAGCGGAAAGACGATACGCATGCCGAAAACGGCGATGATGATGCCCCAGGTGAGGAAGCGATGTTGCCAGACCGGCGTCATCTCTTTGAGCTTGTTGGCATTGACGATGGCGTTGTCGAAGGAGAGCGAAATCTCCAGCACGGCGAGCACCGTACAAATGAAGAAGACGGTCGCCATGCCGCCAATGGTGCCGGTGGTTTGCCAGCCAAGGGCAGCCCCGAGGATCAGGCCAAGGCCCGTGACGATGAAGGCCCAGGTGAAATAGCTGAGCGATGATTTTTGCGAGGAACCGTTGGTCATGGCCGCACCTCGCAGCCACGAATGTTGTCGAGCATAAATGTGCGTGAAAAACGCGACATACCACAAGGGGCATGCGCGTGAGGCATGGTGAGCTTTTTCATCGATGAAAAATCCGCCGGCTTAAGCTGCAGGCGGTACCGACATCACGAGAGCGCCGTAAAAACTCTCGCCAGAGGGGCCCGGCACCAGGTTGACCACGTCGGCCGATGTCCGAGGCCGCGGGATAGAGCGAAGGTAGTGAACTTGCTGCGCCAGTCAAGGTCAGCGCCATGCCCTTTGTTCTTTTCTTCGGAACCATCCGGCGTCGCGGTCGTTAGTTCTCGGTTAGCCAGCAGCATGCGCAATAAATAGGAGGCCGATGATGCACCCCTCGACCCACACCCCCGACAAACGCACGGAAAAATCCGACCGCATGAAGCGCGCGCGTCCCAATCGCATGAAGAAGGCGCAGGTGATGCCGCCGCATCATGTCGACCTGACGCTTCCGAATGGTGTCCTCAACGACGTCCATGTTCCCGCGCATATGAGCGGCGGCGATCTTTCCAAGGGCGGTCCGAAACCCGCTGTGGAAGACGATGCTTCGATTGCAAAGCCAATCCGCTGACCTATCTAGCCCAGCAAGCCCTAGATACATATAGTGGTGAGAGAGCATGACGACAGTTTTGATGCCTGATGACATCTGGATGAAGCACGAGATCGAATGGCAGGCGCTTCGTGCCGCCGTCGAGACGAAGATCGATTTGGACAAAGCCGTAATCACGAACTCAATGGACCGTTCGGCCCCATTGCAGAGAGGGTCATGCCTGCCGCCAGAAGTGGGACGTCTGCCGTCGCTGCCCGGATGATGCGCAGCGAGCCAAGCGGCAGTCGATGGCAAGGTGATACCGCGCGCGTGTTCGCGGGCACTAGAAGCCGATCGTTTCCTCGAAATCGTCCCAGGACCGATACATTTCGTAGCGTCCGATGAAGGGGATAGCGAAATGACCGAAGTAGGGACTTAGCTGAAATTCCGCGAAAGCTTCGCTGAACTTCGCGACCGCGCCGACATAGATTGCCGAGGCCAACCCTGTCCGGTTGGCGCCGTGTTCACAATGGATAAGCAGCGGCTTCGGCGCATCGGCCATCAATTTGGCGAGGCGCTGAGCCTCGGAGATCGGCAGATCCTTCGACGAAGAGATCGGAAAGTCGATGAGTTGAATCCCACTCGTTGCCGCCGCCTCCGCTTCCTCCTGATACCAGCCGGTGCGTTTTTCATCGCGCAGGTTCACGATGGTCTTGATCCCGTACGTCTCGGCATAGGCCTTGATATCCGAGCCGCTCGGCTGTGCCGAACGATAGAGCTCACCGGGAATGATTTCGTGGAAATTGCCGGACAACTGCTCGAGGCCCGCATGGGCAAGAACAAGGAGGGCCGATCCGCACACGAGCCCTATCGGCCACTTGAGAACTGAAAAAGGTCTAAGCGTCATGCCCGTGATACTCCGAGTACGCCACTGAAATTCAAGCCTGACATACGCTCTTTCATTTGTCGATGCCACACTCTTGCGGAAGGATGATCGCCCTCGGACCAGTCGCATTGAAGCAAACATGTGGCCTGCGTGCCAAAATGAGGCGGTCGCCAACCTTTCGGAAAGGATTGCCCAGCGATAATCGGCGCACTCACGGGAACCGGACAGATGGCAAAGACCGCGACACGCCGCCGCAAATCATCGGCACGATCGAAGGGAAGGGGAGGCGGAAGCGCGCTGCCCTGGACAATCATCGGCGTCATTGCCGTTGGTGGTATCGCGACCTACGACAATTGGAAGAGCGTGAAGCCGATGTTGGCGGCGCACGCGCCGGCCGTTGTCGTCTCTCGTCCGGCCTCGGTCGCAAGAAGCGAACCGGCACGCGAGCCTGCTCCCAGACAGACTGCCTCGATCACTGCAACGCCGCGTATCGTGCCACCTGCAGCGGTACCGATTCCGGCGAAGGCGCCGATCGCTCCCGAAAAAGCGATCCCCGTCTCCATTTCGCCTGCGCAAGCGCAGACAGGCAAGGCTGCGTTCGGCTACTGCGGGCAGGGGGAGCACATCAACTGCGTCGCTGATGGCGGCACGTTCTGGTACAAGGGCGAGAAGATCGACATTGCCGATGTCGTGGCGCCGGGCATCGAGGCGGCACATTGCGACAACGAGAAGCGGCTGGGCTTTGCTGCGAAGCTGCGGCTCCTCAATATCCTGAATTCTGGATCCTTTTCGATGAACCCGGCCGGGCAGCCCGGCAAGGGCGGCACCCCGCACGTCGTGTCGCGCGAGGGTCGCTCGATCGGCGTGCAGATGATCAACGAGGGATTGGCTCGCAAACCCGGTGCGAACGGCGCCTGGTGCGCCTGAGGCGAGCTACTTCTGCTTCGGCGCCTTGCCATTGGTGTGGAAGCTGCCGGTAAAGGCCGTGTCCTTGCTTTCGGCCGTACATTCGATCGCAACCGGCTTGCCACCGTAGGGGTTGCCCATCGTGCAGCTGCCGGCAACTTTGACTTGACCTGTCATCTTCTGGCCGACGCCGGTCACCACCAGATTGAGCGGCATCCGGGCGTTGCCGTTGGCGGCGGGCTTGATTGCCGTTCCATCGCCCTGGAAGCCCAACATCTTGCCGCCCGAGGTGAAGATGATGGTGACCTGGCCGTTCACAAGCGTCACGCTTGCGAGCTCGCCTTCACAGCCCTTTGTCGCGTCGACCTTGCCAACGACGAGCTTGGCGCATTTGCCGGTCAGCGTCAGTGCGCCTGGCGCGCCGGGGAAGTTTTGCGGGGCTGCGTCGGCTGCAGTCGTCAGTGTAGCGGCGAGCAACGACGCAGCGGCCAAAGTTGCCAGTTTCATATCTTTACCTCGTAGTCTCTTGTCTCAGCAGTGCTGCCTTATCGACAGCGACTTGCCATTCTTCTGTGTTCGAATTTGGTCGGTTGGCGAGTCGTTTCGGCAAAGGCGGCGGCTTCTTGAGAAACTGTCGGAAGTACCATCGAGCCGGTGTGATTCCAGCCTTGAATGGCACCAGAAATGGGTGGTGGAGCCCTCTTTCAAGTCGCCCATTCCGTCACTAGGAATTCCCGTGCCCGGTGTTGGGTAAAAGGATGGAAAATATGAAGAATTTAAAGACTGCGATAGCCACTTCGGCGGCTTTTCTCATGTTTTGCGGCACATCTTATGCAGAAGATCTGGTCTTCACACTGAAGAACGGCACGAATTCCGTATTGACGAATTTCTATACGTCGCCTGTCGGTGTCAACGACTGGGAAGACGACGTTTTCGGGCGGCAGGTGCTGAACCCGGGAGAAAGCATGGATATTACCATCGGTGACGGCCGGGATACCTGCAAGTACGACATGAAGTTCGAGTTCGAGGAAGGTTCCGACCTCGACACGACGACGGATACTCAGAACCTGTGTGAAATGGGTTCGTACACGATCCACGAGTAAGCCGGGATGACAGAGCCCTGCCAAGCCAGCTTGCGGGGCTCTTCGGGAGCGATGTCCAGACCGTATCGGTGGATACATGCGGTGAAATGCCGCTTGGTCGAACTCGTCGCGAGCGATAGCTACTCCTCGTCTGACAGCAACGCTGCCAGACTGGCTAAGATGGAGGAATGCGATGATCAGGAAAATCGCTCTGAGTATTGCTATCCTGGCTTTTGGCGTCGCCCCGGCGCTGGCCGCAAGCCACTACTATGTGGAGCATACTCCAAACGGCAACAAATGCAGCGTCGTTTCGAAGCGCCCTGACGGCAAGAGCGCAATGGCGATCGGCAGTGCTCACAAGACCAAGGCGCTTGCCGAGGCGGCGATGAAGTCGGCACCGGCGTGCATGTAGGCCTGCTGTAGCTAATGAAGCGCCCGCCGCCGTCTGGCGGGCGTTCTGCATTGGGGCAGTAGTGTG
The DNA here is from genome assembly GCA_900466605.1 of Hyphomicrobiales bacterium. Classification (GTDB taxonomy): domain Bacteria; phylum Pseudomonadota; class Alphaproteobacteria; order Rhizobiales; family Rhizobiaceae; genus Rhizobium. Next base: position 103,229 of record UBMU01000009.1, on the reverse strand, counting down.
TATGCCGACCTTTGTTGGTGGGAGAAAAGCGAGTACATTTAGAGCGCTGGTCGTCTGGGAGGGCGAGATGGGTGCTCCATTCAGTGCTGCTTTCGCCGCCGGGATTTCGGCTGCTATGTTCCTGTTGCCGTCGACAAGCTGGTCTGCTGGAGCACTGAACGTCGATGCCCGCGCTTATACCTGTAGCCAAGTCTCGCAGATCATTCGCCAGAACAAGAAAGTCTTCGTCCGCTCCGGCTTCGGCGGCAGCAGCTTTCGCTATCCACCCGCCAAATGTGGATTGGGCTACGCGCGCTCCACCGCCAGCTTCCGGGACGCGACCGGTACGCAATGCGTCCTCGACTATGCCTGCGTCTACGACAGCGGCTCCTTCTACAATAACCCGTGACAGCCGGCGGAGCGCCTCCCGGCCCATACTGGGCCGCAGCGGCTCCAGGAAGACGTATGGCGTAGCCTCAAGATGGCGGCGGTGCAAATGGGCCGGTGGATGCCCGCAAACGAGCGTGCTTGGCTCTGCCATGGAAGACGTGCAGCCTTCGGAAATCTTGAGGGTCCGGGAACACGAATCCGCGTCGCAACATCACGCGCCGGAAACGGAAAAGGCTTAGCGATTTCTCGCTAAGCCTTTGAATTCGAATGGTGGGCGTGACAGGGATTGAACCTGTGACCCCTACGATGTCAACGTAGTGCTCTCCCGCTGAGCTACACGCCCATCCGATGGCGGCGCATAGACCACAAACCCTTTTTGCCGTCAATAGGCTTTTTTCGGTTTTGTGACACGCGCTGCCGGAAGCCTTATGCGGCAAGCATTTTATTCACTTCCTCGACGAGGTCGCGCAGGTGGAAAGGCTTGGAAAGGACCTTGGCGTCCTTCGGTGCCTTCGAATCAGGGTTCAGTGCGACAGCCGCGAATCCGGTGATGAACATCACCTTCAGGTCCGGATCGAGCTCGGTCGCGCGGCGCGCCAGTTCGATTCCGTCCATTTCGGGCATGACGATATCGGTCAGGAGCAGCGAGAAGGGTTCTTCACGAAGCCTGTCGTAGGCGCTGGCGCCGTTGTCGTAAGAGAGGACCTTGTAGCCTGCTTTTTCAAGCGCTTTCACAAGGAAGCGGCGCATGTCGTTGTCGTCTTCTGCAAGAAGTATCTTCTGAGTCATTATCCAGACCGCTAATCAGTAATTTATGCGTGGGGCTCCAGCCATTTACACTAGAGTTTGCCCAGTAAACAACCGGTGAAGAGGCCATCCGGGCCGTCATCCCCATGAGATAGTATGGACTTGCAAGGCGGCAACTGGCAACATGGGCGAAGCAATGGCCTCCTGGCATGGTAAAGAGGGATAAAGGGTGCACGAAATACCCGAATACGCGCTTTTCGAGGTCCGGGAGCCTTTGTCGCACGCCATTCCATTCGTCTACAACTCGCCGCATAGCGGGCGGATCTATCCCCCGGAGTTCATCGCACAGTCGCGGCTCGAAGGCGTTTCCATCCGCCGCTCCGAGGACCATTATGTCGATGAGCTGTTTGCCGATGCGAGCGCGCTTGGTGCGCCGTTCCTGGTTGCGAATTTTCCACGCGCCTATCTCGATGTGAACCGCGAGCCTTACGAGCTTGATCCGCGCATGTTCGACGGTCTGCTGCCGCCCTACGCGAACATCAATTCGCTGCGTGTGGCCGGCGGCCTCGGCACCATTCCGCGCATCGTTGCCGAGAACATGGAAATCTACGCGCGGCGGCTGTCCGTGCAGGAGGGGCTCGACCGGATCGAGAGCGTCTACAAGCCGTATCATTCGGCGCTGCGGCGGCTGATCGCCCGCACGCACGTCCAGTTCGGTTTCGGCGTACTGATCGATTGCCATTCCATGCCAGGCAATGTGCGCGTGGCGGGCAGCATTGCCCGCCCGGATTTCATCATCGGGGACCGCTACGGCACCAGCGCCTCGGCCGAGTTGTCGCGCGCAGCTGTCGCCATCTTCGAGGAAATGGGCTTCACGGCGATCCGCAACAAGCCCTATGCCGGCGGCTTCATCACCGAGCACTACGGTCGCCCGTCACGCGGGTTGCATGCGCTGCAGATCGAAGTGAACCGCTCGATTTATGTCGACGAGAACACGCTTGAGAAGCGCGCCGACTTTCCCCTGGTTGCCGGAGCAATCACAGCCTTCATGCGCCAGATGGCGGTCTATGTGGCGCAGTTTGCGACTGACTCAGCTCTCGCTGCCGAATAAGCCCCAAGACATTCAAAAAAAGACCGCCTTGCGGCGGTCCAAGTCTAGGGAGGAAACACCCAAGGAGGGTATTTACAGTCAGAAGACTGTGAGCAAACGCTACTATTGCGGTGCACAATTGTCAATCAAAATTTTGCGGTGCAAAAATATTGTGCAGCCGGCTAAAATCTGCCGCTCGCGTTTGCAACCGACCGCAATTCCGCTATGAAAAGCGCCACTCGCGCGCCACCGATGGATTTTGCCATGCTTCCTGACCGCTCGTTCTTCAATCGCCTCGCAGAAGCTGCCAAGGCCGAGACGCTGCCGCGTTTTCGCTCCGGCCTCGACGTGACCAACAAGCTGTCGAGCGGCTTCGATCCGGTCACGGAGGGCGATAGGGCCGCTGAGGTCGCCATCCGTGCACTGATCGAGGCGCACTTCCCGGATCACGGTATCCTTGGCGAAGAGCATGGAAGCATCGGCCTCGACCGCGAATACGTGTGGGTTATCGACCCGATCGACGGCACGCGCGCCTTTATTTCCGGCGTGCCCGTCTGGGGAACGCTGATCGGTCTGCAGCAACATGGCCGGGCGATCATGGGCATGATCGAGCAGCCGTTTACCGGCGAACGCTACTTCGCGGATGCGAATGGCTCCATCTACAACGGCCCGGAGGGGGAACGCCGGCTGCAGGTTCGTGATTGTGGTGCGCTGGCGAACGCCATTCTCTTCACGACCTCGCCGCATCTCTTCACCGGGACGGAGATGGAGAGATATCGGGAGATCGAGAGCCAGGTCAGGCTCTTCCGCTATGGCACGGATTGCTATGCCTATGCGCTGCTAGCCGCCGGGCACGTCGATCTCGTGGTCGAGAACAGCCTGAAGCCCTACGATGTCGGGGGTATCATCCCCGTCATCGAAAAAGCCGGTGGGATCATTACGACCTGGGATGGCGGGCGTCCGGAAAATGGTGGATCGATCATCGCGGCCGGGAGCCGAGCCGTCTATGAGCAGGCAATGGCGATCCTCAATCGTTAAGATTATTTTCGGTTTGATTGCGGTGTTCGCGCGTTTCGACTGCGTGCGCGAGCGATTTGGCGCGCTTCGGGTCGAATGTTAACAGAGGCGTAACGTTTCGCTGTAATTCCTTACAATATTTCATAGCGCGGTTTCGTCACGCATAGAAACCGCATCTTACGTATAGGGAATTTCAGTGAACCTTTTTCCGCTCACCGCAAGCGCAGACGCCAAGGCTATTCTCGACGCCGTCCATCGGTCCCAGGCCGTCATCGAATTCGATCTGACCGGCAGGATCCTTTCTGCCAACGAGAATTTTTGCAGGGCGATGGGGTATCCCCTCTCAGAGATCGTCGGTCAGCATCACCGCATGTTCGTCGATCCGGCCGAAGCCGGCAGTGCCGAGTACCGTGAGTTCTGGGAGCGCCTTGCACGCGGAGAGTTCGATCGGCGTCAATACAAGCGTATCGGCAAGAACGGCCGGGAGGTATGGATCGAGGCATCCTACAATCCCGTGTTCCGGGGATCGATGCCCTACAAAGTGGTGAAGTTCGCGACCGATATCACCGAGATGAAACTGAAGAGCGCCGAGGATGCCGGCAAGCTCGATGCCTTGTCGCGGGCGCAAGCGACGATCGAATTCACGCCCGATGGCAAGATTCTCAGCGCTAACCCGAACTTCCTTGAGACGCTCGGCTACACACTCGAGGAAATTCGCGGACGGCACCACTCGATGTTCTGCGATCCCGAATACGTTGCGTCGCCCGCCTATCGTCAGTTCTGGCAAAGCCTGTCGGAAGGTTGCTTTGCGACTGACGAATTCATGCGCATTGGCAAGGGCGGTCGAAAGGTCTTCATCCAAGCTTCCTACAATCCGATTCTCGATATGAACGGCAAGGTCTTCAAGGTGGTCAAGTTCGCCACCGATGTGACCGAGCGTGTGCGCGCCGTCACCGAACTCGGTAGCGGCCTGCAGGCCATGGCTGAAGGCAATTTGGAGCGGATGATCGATCGGCCTTTCATTACGACGCTCGACAAGCTGCGAACCGACTACAATGCCTCTGTGGGGCGGCTGCGCTCCGCAATGCGTGCGATTGCTCAAAATGCCACGATCATTGCGTCGGGCTCGCGCGAGATGCGCGCTGCCTCCGATGACCTGGCGCGGCGCACGGAAACGCAGGCTGCGTCCGTCGAGGAGACCGCGTCGGCTGTCACCGAGATATCCACTACGGTTTCGGACTCGGCCCGTCGGGCGGCCCATGCGGGGCGCCTTGTCGAAGATACCACGCGCAGCGCCCAGGAATCGGCGGATGTCGTGCGCCAGACGGTCGAGGCGATGACGAAGATCGAGGGGTCGTCCACCAGGATCTCGGGTATCGTCGGCGTCATCGACGAAATCGCCTTTCAGACGAACCTGCTTGCTTTGAACGCCGGCGTCGAAGCCGCGCGCGCAGGCGAGGCGGGCAAGGGATTTGCCGTCGTGGCGCACGAGGTGCGTGAGCTGGCACAACGCTCCGCCGTCGCGGCGAAAGAAATCAAAGGCCTGATCAAGGATTCCGAGCGTTTGGTGCGGGATGGTGTGCTGCTCGTAGGAAGGACCGGTTCTGCCCTCGAAGCGATCGCTGCGCAAGTCCTGCAGGTGCGAGAGAATGTCATGGCCATCGTGGAGGCAACGCGCGAGCAATCCTCGAGCCTTGAGCAGATCAACAGCAGCGTGCTCTCCATGGACCAGGATACGCAGCGAAACGCCGCCATCGTCGAGCAGACTGCTTCGGCAAGCCGCAAGCTGGCTGGCGAGGCGCAGTCGCTCTTTGAGCTGATCGGCCAGTTCAAGGTAGAGGATAAGAGAGACGGCCGGCCATCACTGGCGCATGTCGCCTAGAGCACAGCCGGTATCTGGTCCTAAGCGCCGAAGCCTTCGACTTCTTTGACAGCTTCCGCATCACTGCCGGGGATGAAAGCGTGAAATGCGGCCAGCGCCGCCTTTCGATAGACGTCTCGTTCGTGAAGTACCTCGTGGCGCGCGCCGTTTATCGGCACGAACTGGGCGGCGCGGAAGTAGCGCGACATGCGTTCCTGCGCGACATAAGGGACGATCTCGTCGCGAGTCGGCGCAATCACGACCGTGGGTATGGTGATTGAAAAAAGATGGTTTGGTGACGTGACACGGTCGATCGTCATGAAGGAGTCGTGCAGCCAGCGCGCCGTCGGAGGGCCGAGGGTCAGTTCCGGATGGGCTGTGGCAATGGCGGCGTTGCGTTCGAAACGTATCTCGTCCGATGTCAGAGGATTGTCGCGGAACGGCTTTTCCTTGAGTTTGCGCGTCAGCGGAAATGCGCCGAGACCGAGCGAACAGGCAACCGCTGCAAGCGTGCGGATCGTGCCTTCCGACGCGGCTTGACCCGAGAGGCCGATGAACGGTGCAGTCAGCACCATGCGCTCAATTCGTGTCGAGAGATACGGAGCAGCGGACATTGCAATCAGCGCTCCAGTCGAATGGGCCAGAATGAAGAAGGGCAGGCGGGTGTCCGGCAGCACGATCTTCTCGAGGAAGGTGTCGAGGTCGTGCTCGTAATCAATGAAGCGGCGGACATGGCCATAACGCTCGTTCTTCAGAAGCCGGTTCGAGCCACCCTGGCCACGCAGATCGAAAGTGGCGACCCAGAGACCCTTGGCCGTCAGGTCCCGGATCGTCTCGAAATATTTCTCGATATATTCATTGCGGCCGTGAAGAAGGACGACAGTTCCTTTCGCCACGGGCGCATCTGACCGGAAGACGGCATAGCGCAGCCTGTGGCCATCATGCGTCTCGAAGAAGCCTTCGGTGCGGTTTTCCGGTGCCGGGTTTTCGGAGCTCGAAAAAAGGACTTGTTCCATGGCTGATTGATCGTGTCCTTCGCGGATTCGCCCATCGAGTAAAGCGGATAGGCGATCGCCGTGTCAAATCAAAGAAAAAATGTAGCGCCAGCCTGCGGGGAGGTGGCGGCCGAATTGTGTTCTGAGGTTGGGATGCCTGGGGCCGTGCTGTCCGGCTGTCTGCCTCGGCTACTCCCTTTTGAGTAGCCGCTAGTGCTATTCTGCAAGGTTTAGTGCAATGCAACTTATTGTATCATGGGCGGGTATTTTCGTCTTTTCAAAGGAAGCCAGCATGTCGTCCATGGAAGATCCCAAGCTCCCACGCAATACCGCACGCAGGCATTTTCTAGGTGTGGCCGCCGCCGCCGGGGCCCGCTTCGCGAGCGTTGCGGCCATTGCAATGGCCGTTTCTTCGTCGCCAGCCAGTGCGTTGGGCCGTCGTTGGGGGAGGGGCAATTCGGGTGGGGGCGGACATGGCAACGCTGGTGGCGGCGGAAACGGAGGCTCCGGTGGGGGCGGAAGCAGCGGCGGTGCACATTGCTTCCTGCGTGGGACGTCGATCCTCACCGATTGCGGTGAAAAACCTGTTGAGGATCTGCAGGTCGGCGATCGCGTAACCCTTCAGAGCGGAGAAGCCCGGCCCGTCAAGTGGGTTGGCCGTCAGGCCTTCAAGAAGGGCGGCGCGCACTGGTATGAGGGCGTAGTTCCGATCCGAGTGGCACGCCACGCGCTCGATGGTCACACGCCACATTCAGATCTCTATCTGTCGCCCGGTCATGCACTGCTGCTGAACGGCGTTCTCATCCGGGTGAAGGATCTTGTGAACGGAACGACGATTGCACCGGTCACGCCTGTCGATGGCACGTCGATCGAATACTACGCCGTGCTGCTCGCAACCCACGAAGTCATCCTTGCTGAAGGCGCTGCCGCGGAAACTTTCCGGTCCTCGGACAGTAATTTTGAGAATTTCTCGAACTTCGCGGACTACGAACGCCTGTACGCCGGTGAAACCCGCCAGGCGATGACATCGTTCGCGATAGTCGTTGGCGAGGAAGGCGGCTGGAAGCATTTGAAAGCTCTGCTTTTGCTCGGCGCTTCGCCTCTGGTGCCGATGCAGGATCCTTTCCGGGATGCATGCGCAGAGATCAACGCAAGAGCAAAGGAGCTGTCGATCTGACGGCCAGCTTCTTTCGTTCTTCCACTTTGCAAAAAAAGACCGGCATGCGGGACTTGAAGGGTTCCGCGATGCCGGCCGTAGATCGGACTGAAGACGAAGGGACGATACACTCCAGCCATCGGGCCAGTGTCACCCGATGGCATGATGTCTAATCCCCCGCTCATGAATGGCTTCCGAACCCGCTATTCATATGCGGTTCACGCGCCGTAAGTTCGCTCCTGCGCAGGGGGCTTGAACTGCGCAAAAACCATCCCCATCTCATTCCTGCAGGCGCCAAACGGGCCTGCTGAACCGTCCCGAAGCTGCCGAACAAGGGGTTTCGGGGACAATCATCGCAACACGTCGCTTCCTCAGGAGGACATCATGCGTCACGTAGACTTCTCTCCCCTTTATCGTTCCACGGTCGGCTTCGACCGCCTCTTCACCATGCTCGACAGCCTCGGCCAGCCTGATCAGGGTCAGACCTATCCGCCCTACAATATCGAGCGCACGGGCGAGAACACCTATCGCATCACCATGGCCGTTGCCGGTTTCGATGAAACCGAGATTTCCATCGAGTCGCAGGCTCACGCTCTGACCGTCAAAGGCGAAAAGAGCGAAGAAAAAGCTGATGGCAGCGAGTTCCTCTATCGCGGCATTGCCAAGCGCGCTTTCGAGCGCCGCTTCCAGCTAGCTGATCATGTCGAGGTGACCGCCGCATCTCTGAAGAACGGTCTGCTTCATATCGACCTGCTTCGCAGCATTCCGGAAGCCATGAAGCCGCGTAAGATCGCGATTGCGGCCGAGCCGGTCAGTGCGCCGAAAGCCATCGAGGCGCAGGTCACCAACTAACCGGTCCTCCCAGGCCAATTCTGCGGGCGGCGCTCATTTTGGGCGCCGCCTTTTTGTTGTTTGGTCATCAGGCCAAACCTGCGGCTTCCTCGGCTTCTTCTTCGGTGATGTGGTGTGCTGCGCGGTCAGCATATTTCTGCGCGATCACGGCGCAGACCATCAGCTGGACCTGATGGAACAGCATCAAGGGCAGGACGATTGCGCCGACCGATTGTCCGGCAAAGATGACGCTCGCCATTGGCGCGCCGCTGGCAAGGCTCTTCTTCGAGGCGCAGAAGGTGATGGTGATCTCGTCGGCCTTGTTGAAACCCAGGAGACGGCTGCCGTACATCGTGAAGCACAGCACCAGCCCAAGCAGCGCCATGTCGGCGACGATGACGGCGGCGATGTCGCCGAGCGAGAACGTGTGCCACAGCCCTTCAACGACCGCCTTGCTGAAGGCGAGATAGACGACCATGAGGATCGAGCCGCGGTCGACGGGCATCAGCAACGTCTTCCTGGCGCGGATCCAGGCGCCGATCCACGGCTGCAACGCCTGTCCCACGACGAAGGGCAGCAGCAGCTGCAGGAGGATCTGTCCGAGCACATCCCAAGAGAAGCCGCCATGGCCGCCAACGGAGAATAGGAGCCCGACGAGCAGCGGCGTCAGGAACATGCCGAAGATGTTGGATGCCGATGCCGAGCAGATGGCGGCCGGCACGTTGCCGCCTGCTATGGACGTGAAGGCGATCGATGACTGCACCGTCGAGGGCAGCACGCAGAGAAACAGTATCCCCAGATAGAGCGGCTTCGGCAGAATCCAGTCTGGAACGAAGCCGAGACCAAGACCCAGGATCGGGAAAAGGCCGAACGTCGTCAGCAGAATGACGAGATGCAGCCGCCAGTGCAGGAGCCCGGCGACGACGACATCGCGCGAGAGGCGGGCGCCATGCAGGAAGAACAGCAGAGCCACGGCCAAATTCGTCGCTATCCCGAAATAGCCCGCAAACGTGCCCCTTGCGGGCAGCAGCGAGGCCAGGGCGACCGTGCAGACCAGCAGCATCGTGAACGTATCGGGTAGAAAGCGGCGCATGGTTTTACTCATCGGATCGGTATGGATCAGTGGATCATTCGTATTTCTTCCATTACGATACAGGATGCAAGGAATAACAGTTATCACACTTCTGGATAGGTGGCATGCTCGACCTTACGCAGTTGCGCAGTTTCGTGGCCGTCGAACAGATGGGCAGCTTCACGCTGGCCGCCGAAAGGCTTGGTCTCGGCCAATCGACTGTCAGCCAGCACATCCAGCGTCTCGAAAGCGCCGTCGGCCGGCGTCTGCTGGCGCGCGATACACATAAGGTGATGCTGACGACTGACGGCGAAGCGCTTCTAAACCATGCCCGGGCGATGCTTGCGATCGAGGCGCAGGTTCAATCGCAATTCAGGGGGCAGAAGCTGCGCGGCAACCTGCGGCTCGGCGTGTCCGAGGATTTCGTGACCAGCCAGCTACCGGCTGTGCTCGAGGATTTCGTCCGATCGCACCCCTCGGTCGATCTGGAACTCACCGTTGCGCTTTCCGGAACGCTCTATGAGATGCAGGACAATGGCGAGATCGATCTTGTGCTGGCGAAGCGGCGACTGGGCGATGCGCGCGGGCGGCTGGTCTATCGTGAGCCTCTTGTCTGGCTTGCGCGCGATCCTGAGCATGTCTTGAGCGGCGGTCCTCTGCCGCTCATTGCGTTTCCGCCGCCGAGCGTCACACGCAGCATCGCGCTGGAGGCGCTGGGCCGGAGCCGGATTGCTTGGCGGATCGTATGCACCTGCGGCAGTCTCAGCGGACTGACGGCGGCGGCGCTGGCGGGCATGGGCGTCCTGGTGCAGCCGCGCAGCATGGCGCCATCTGGGCTGAGGGAGATCGGAAAAGGGCGGCTGCCGGTTCTGGAGGATGTGGAGTTCGTCCTTGTCCCCCGAAAGGGCGCGGATCAGGCGTTGGTGTCGGCGCTTTCGGAGGATATTCTCGGGAAGGTCAGAAACCTGAGGTCTGCCTGAACCTCAGTTCAAGACGGCCCCCCACCACCAGCTCGACTAGCGAAAGGTTAACCCGCGCCTGGGCATTTTAAGCGTCAATCAACTGTTTAACTTAGGCTTCTGGTCAGGTTCAGCGCCTAGTTTAGCACTGCCTTATGGTCGATCTTCGGGGCAAGGAGAACGGACCGATGACGTATGGCGTACTCTTCGTATCCGGGCTGGTTGCCTGCGTGATGCTGATTGCCGTAGCCGGACATGACGCGAAAACGGCGGATAGCGGCAAGCCGCAATCCGCCGTCACGGGGCATCAGAATTGAGCCCGACTATTCAGCCTGCGAGGCAGCGCAGGAAGCTGTCGACATCGGCCTCATCAGTCGCAAAGCTGGTGACGAGACGCACGAGCGTCTCTTCCGGGCCGAGGAGTTCGGATGTTGCTGGCGGTACTGGCCATTCGTAGAATTTTGCGCCCTTTTCTTCTGCGGCTCTTGCCGCGCTTTTCGGGATGATGGCAAAGACTTCGTTGGCCGAGGTCGGCCAGGCAAGCCGGGACGCGTTGCTGGCAGTGATGCCGGCGCGCAGGCGATCGGACATGCCGTTCGCATGGCGGGCGAGATCGAGCCAGAGATCGTTCTCGAGATAGGCGTCGAACTGGGCCGCGATGAAGCGTGATTTCGAGAACAGCTGGGCGGCACGCTTGCGGATGAACGGCATCTCCTTGGCCTGTTCCGGATTGAAGAAGACGATTGCTTCCGCGCACCAGCAGCCGTTCTTGGTGCCGCCGAAGGACAGCATGTCGACGCCGCGCTTCCAGGTCATTTCCGCTGGGCTCACCGCGAGGGACACGAGGGCGTTGGCAAAGCGAGCGCCGTCCATGTGGAGTGGCAGTTTGTCCTTTTTAGCGATTGTGGCGATCTCATCGATTTCCGACAGGGTGTACACTGTGCCCGCCTCGGTCGCCTGGGTGATCGTTACCGCAGTCGCACGCCCGTGTTGCACGGCTGTCTGCGGGTAGGCCGCGATCTTCTCCCTGAGCTTTACCGGATCGATCTTTCCTTCCGCGCCGGGAACGCCCAACAGGCGGGCGCCGCTGAAGAAGTCGGGTGCACCGCATTCGTCCGCGATCACATGCGCTTCGGAATGGCAAAAGGTGATGCCGCCGGGGCGCTGGACGCTCGCGAGCGACAAAGAGTTCGCTGCCGTGCCGGTGCCAACGAACAGGACTGCGACCTCGCGTTCGAAGACTTCGGCAAAGCGTCGCTCAATGCGACGGTCGAGATCGCTTGCGCCATAAGCCGCGGCAAAGCCATCGGATTCGCGGAGCAGACGTTCGGCGATGGATCGATGGGCGCCGGCCCAGTTGTCGGATGCGAAATACATGAAGGGGAGACCGCTTGGGATGTGGTGACGGATCGGGTTCGGGCGGGACATTACGCCAACACCTTTCCTCGTCAAAGGGGCGTGGTGGAATCCATCACAAAAATTGACGTCGGCAATCAATAAACAAAATAGTGCGGAAACGCGTAATTTTATGTCTCGATTGTATCGTTGTTCGGCAATATTATGTCTCAAATCGCCGATTTTTTGAATCTGCACTCTTGCACAGACAATATGTTTCTGGCATAGATCAAGTGAATTAGGACAGGGTTGTTGTCCTATTTTGGCCGCGATGGCCGAAGAGGTGCCAAAAAACCTTACACTTGTGGGGTTTCACGCTATAGTTCTTCAAAAGCGGGCAAAAGCCCGCATGCGGAGGCGGATGGCAGGCGCGGTAGCGCAACGGTTGCTTTCCCTGGAGAGCCTGCCGCCGGCGACCGGATCTTCGATTAATGCAACAGCGCTGTCACGCGCCGAACCTAGGATCAGGGACGGCGCACGACAAGAAGCCGCCCGCAGCCCTGCGGGCTCTGACAGGAGGGAATGATGACGAAGACGCCATCCACGGGTTTTGACCAGTTCGCAGCAGCAACCGCGCGCGCGACGGCCAATGCGCGTAAATTCGCCTCCGGTTTGCCGCAAAAACAGGGACTTTACGACCCGCGCAACGAGCACGATGCCTGTGGCGTCGGCTTCGTCGCCCATATGAAGGGTCAGAAGTCGCACCAGATCGTCAAGGACGGTCTCTTCATTCTCGAGAACCTGACGCACCGCGGCGCCGTCGGCGCCGATCCGCTGATGGGCGACGGCGCGGGCATTCTCGTTCAGATTCCCGACCGTTTCTTCCGCGAGGAAATGGCCAAGCAGGGCATCACCTTGCCGAAGGCCGGCGAATATGGCGTCGGTCATGTCTTCATGCCGCGCGACGAAAAGCAGATCGAGCATTTCAAGAAGGTGATGCACGACGTCATCGCCGAGGAAGGTCAGGTTCTGCTCGGCTTCCGCGATGTGCCTGTCGACAACTCTTCGCTGTCCAAGGCGCCGGATATCGCCGCGACGGAACCGCACCACTGTCAGATCTTCATCGGCGCCGGCGAAAGCGCGGCGACGACCGATGAATTCGAACGTCGCCTGTTCACGCTGCGCAAGGTGATCTCGAACCGCATCTATGACGAGTTCGACGGCGAGGAGAGCCATTTCTATCCGGTGTCGCTGTCGTCGGCGACGATCGTCTACAAGGGCATGTTCCTGGCCTACCAGGTCGGCGCCTATTACAAGGATCTGTCGGACCCGCGCTTCGAAAGCGCGGTTGCCCTCGTGCACCAGCGCTTCTCGACCAACACCTTCCCGTCGTGGAAGCTGGCGCACCCCTATCGCATGGTTGCGCACAACGGGGAAATCAACACGCTGCGCTCCAACGTCAACTGGATGGCGGCTCGTCAGGCATCGGTGTCCTCGCCGCTCTTCGGCGACGATATCTCCAAGCTCTGGCCGATCTCTTATGAAGGTCAGTCGGACACCGCCTGTTTCGACAACGCGCTCGAATTCCTCGTGCGCGGCGGCTATTCCATGGCGCATGCCGTGATGATGCTGATCCCGGAAGCCTGGGCGGGCAACCAGTCGATGGCGGCTGATCGCAAGGCGTTCTACGAATACCATGCCGCGCTGATGGAGCCGTGGGATGGACCGGCGGCCGTTGCCTTCACCGACGGCAAGCAGATCGGCGCGACGCTTGACCGTAACGGCCTGCGTCCGGCCCGCTATCTCGTCACCTCGGACGACCGCGTCATTCTCGCTTCGGAAGCCGGCACGCTGCCGGTGGCCGAAGAGGATATCGTCAGGAAGTGGCGCCTGCAGCCGGGCAAGATGCTGCTCATCGACATGGAGCAGGGCAAGATCATCTCCGACGAGGAGCTGAAGACGGAACTTGCGACCAAGCATCCCTACCGCAACTGGCTGGATCGCACTCAGCTGATCCTCGAAGACCTGAAGCCGGTCGAACCGCGCGCGCTGCGTCGCGACGTGTCGCTGTTGAACCGCCAGCAGGCCTTCGGTTACACCACCGAAGACACCAAGATCCTGATGTCGCCGATGGCGACGACGGGCCAGGAAGCTGTCGGCTCGATGGGCACGGACACGCCGATCTCGGCCATGTCGGAAAAGTCGAAGCTGCTCTACACCTACTTCAAGCAGAACTTCGCGCAGGTCACCAACCCGCCGATCGATCCGATCCGCGAAGAGCTCGTGATGAGCCTCGTTTCGTTCATCGGCCCGCGTCCGAACATTCTCGACCACACCGGCATGGCGAACGCCAAGCGCCTGGAAGTGCGTCAGCCGATCCTGACCAACGGCGATCTCGAAAAGATCCGCTCGATCGGTCACACGGAAGACCGCTTCGACACCAAGACGCTCGACTTCACCTATGACGTGGAGCGCGGCGCCGAAGGCATGCCCGAGATGCTCGATCGCCTCTGCGAACGCGCGGAAGCGGCGGTCAAGGGTGGCTACAACATCATCGTTCTCTCCGACCGCCAGATCGGGCCTGATCGTATCGCGATTCCCGCGCTGCTGGCGACGGCAGCCGTGCACCATCACCTGATTCGCAAGGGCCTGCGCACATCGGTTGGCCTCGTCGTCGAGACCGGCGAGCCGCGTGAAGTGCACCACTTCTGCCTGCTCGCAGGCTATGGCGCCGAAGCGATCAACCCTTACCTTGCCTTCGATACGCTTCTCGACATGCATGCCAAGGGCGAGTTCCCGAAGGAAGTGGACGCCTCGGAAGTCGTCTACCGCTACATCAAGGCGGTCGGCAAAGGCATCCTCAAGGTCATGTCGAAGATGGGGATTTCGACCTATCAGTCCTATTGCGGTGGCCAGATTTTCGATGCGATCGGCCTGCAGCAGGAGCTGGTCGACAAGTACTTCTTTGGCACCGCGACGATGATTGAAGGCGTCGATCTCACGGCGATTGCCGAAGAGACCGTTGCTCGCCACACCTCTGCCTTCGGCAAGGATCCGCTGCTGGCGACCACGCTCGATATCGGCGGCGAATATGCCTACCGCATGCGCGGCGAAAGCCATGCCTGGACGCCGGATGCGGTGGCCACGCTGCAGCACGCCGTTCGCGGCAACTCCGAGGACCGCTACCGCGAGTTCGCCGAGATGGTGAACACGTCGGCGCTCCGGATGAACACCATTCGCGGTCTATTCAGCATCAAGACCGCCGAACAGCTCGGCCGCACGCCCGTTTCGCTCGACGAGGTCGAGCCGGCGGTGGATATCGTCAAGCGCTTCTCGACCGGCGCCATGTCCTTCGGCTCGATCAGCCGCGAGGCGCATACGACGCTGGCGATCGCCATGAACAAGATCGGCGGCAAGTCGAACACCGGCGAGGGCGGCGAAGAGAGCGACCGCTACTTCCCGCTGCCGGATGGTTCGGCGAACCCGGAACGCTCAGCGATCAAGCAGATCGCATCGGGACGCTTCGGTGTGACGACCGAGTATCTTGTTAATGCCGATATGCTGCAGATCAAGGTGGCGCAGGGTGCCAAGCCCGGCGAGGGCGGCCAGTTGCCCGGCCACAAGGTCGATGCGACCGTCGCCAAGACCCGCCACTCGACGCCTGGCGTCGGCCTGATTTCGCCGCCGCCGCATCATGACATCTATTCGATCGAAGATCTGGCGCAGCTGATCTACGACCTGAAGAACGTCAATCCGACATCCGATGTCTCGGTCAAGTTGGTCTCGGAAGTCGGCGTCGGCACGGTTGCCGCCGGCGTTGCCAAGGCGCGCGCCGACCACATCACCGTCTCCGGCTTCGACGGCGGCACCGGCGCATCGCCGCTGACCTCGCTGAAGCATGCCGGTTCGCCGTGGGAAATCGGCCTTGCCGAGACGCAGCAGACGCTGGTGCTGAACGGCCTGCGTTCGCGTATCGCCCTGCAGGTCGATGGTGGCCTGAAGACCGGCCGCGACGTCATCATCGGCGCGCTTCTCGGTGCCGACGAATTCGGCTTCGCCACCGCGCCTGTTATCGCTGCCGGCTGCATCATGATGCGCAAGTGCCATCTGAACACCTGCCCCGTGGGCGTTGCCACGCAGGACCCTGTTCTGCGCAAGCGCTTCAAGGGCACGCCGGAGCACGTCATCAACTACTTCTTCTTCGTTGCCAACGAAGTGCGCGAGATCCTGGCGTCGCTCGGCTTTACCAAGTTCGACGAGATCATCGGCGCTTCGGAGCTGCTCGAGAAGGATGAGATGCTGGCGCACTGGAAGTCCAAGGGCCTAGACTTCAGCCGCATCTTCCACAAGGTCGAGGCGCCGAAGGAGGCAACCTACTGGACGACGCGCCAGAAGCACCCGATCGACGATATTCTCGACCGCAAGCTGATCGCCGAGGCCGAGCCGGCATTGTCTTCGAAGACGCCTGTGTCCTTCGAGGTCGACATCAAGAACGTCGACCGCTCGGCAGGAGCGATGCTGTCTGGCGAAGTCGCCAAGCGCTACAACCACCGTGGTCTCAAGGACGACACGATCAACGTGACGCTCAAGGGCACGGCTGGTCAGTCGTTCGGCGCCTTCTTGGCTCGCGGCATCACCTTCAACCTGGTCGGCGACGGCAACGACTATGTCGGCAAGGGCCTTTCGGGCGGCAAGATCATCGTCCGGCCGCCTGAGAACTCGAAGATCGTTGCGGAAGAGTCGATCATCGTCGGCAACACCGTGCTTTACGGCGCGACAGAGGGCGAGTGTTACTTCCGCGGTGTCGCGGGCGAACGCTTCGCGGTCCGTAACTCGGGTGCCATCGCCATTGTCGAAGGCGTGGGCGACCATGGCTGCGAATACATGACCGGTGGTGTGGTCGTCGTGCTCGGTGAAACCGGGCGCAACTTCGCGGCCGGCATGTCGGGTGGCGTGGCCTATGTTCTCGACGAGAGCGGTGATTTCGCCAAGCGCTGCAACATGGCGATGGTCGAACTCGAGCCGGTTCCGGAAGAGGACGACATGCTGGAGAAGCTGCATCATCACGGCGGCGATCTTGCTCACAAGGGACGTGTCGACGTCTCCGGTGACATGACACGCCACGACGAGGAACGTCTCTACCAGTTGATCTCCAATCATCTGCACTACACGGGCTCCACCCGCGCCAAGCAGATCCTGGACAACTGGGCCGACTACCGTCCGAAGTTCCGCAAGGTCATGCCGGTCGAGTACCGCCGTGCCCTCGAGGAGATGGAACGCGCCCGCATGGGAATTGCGGCGGAGTAAATACGCTTACTTCCGCTGCGCCGGCAAAGCGCCGGCGCAGCGGATGACCGAAATATCTCCATGACCCATGGATCGGCAGCAGCCTCAGGCAGCGCAGACACGTGGATGGCACCCAAGGGATATCTCTATGACGGTCGAAAGAAGCAACTTGCCTCCGCTGTCGAGGCTAACAATGGACAACTGGCCGCAGGCGAGGCGGTCATGAGTGTAAGGGACGAAAATATGGGTAAGGTCACAGGGTTTCTGGAAATCGACCGGCAGGTAGCGAAGTATCAGCCGGCGTCGGATCGCATCCGGCATTTCCGCGAATTCACAATCCCGATGTCGGACCCGGAAGTGCAGAAACAGGCCGCGCGCTGCATGGACTGTGGCATCCCCTATTGTCACGGGCCGACCGGCTGCCCTGTTCATAACCAGATCCCCGACTGGAACGATCTCGTTTATAACAACAACTGGGAAGCAGCGATCCAGAACCTGCATTCGACCAACAACTTCCCGGAATTCACCGGTCGCGTCTGCCCCGCGCCTTGCGAGGAAGCCTGCACGCTGAACCTCGAAGACGCGCCGGTCGCGATCAAGACGGTCGAACAGGCGATCGCCGACAAGGCCTACGAGCTCGGCTTCATCCGGCCGCAGCCGGCCGTGGTTCGCACCGGCAAGAAGGTCGCGATCATCGGCTCCGGTCCTGCCGGTATGGCGGCTGCCCAGCAGCTCGGCCGCGCAGGCCATGAGGTTCATGTCTACGAACGCGAAAGCAAGCCGGGCGGCCTGCTGCGCTACGGTATTCCTGACTTCAAGATGGAGAAGAACTTCATCGATCGTCGCGTCGAGCAGATCAGCGGCGAGGGCGTCAGCTTCCATTGCGGCGTCAATGTCGGCGTCGACGTGAAGGTCGATCAGCTCATCGCCGACCATGATGCTGTGCTCTATTGCGGCGGTTCGGAAACGCCGCGTGAAGCGGGTATTCCGGGCTTCGATTTCGCTGGCGTTCATGACGCGATGCCTTATCTCGTGCAGCAGAACAAGCGCGTCGGCCGTGAAAACATCGACAGCGTCGGCTGGGCGTCGGATCCGATCCTTGCTGGTGCCAAGCATGTCGTCGTCGTTGGCGGTGGTGATACGGCATCGGACTGCGTCGGCACGGCGTTCCGCCAGGGCGCGGTTAAGGTCACGCAGCTCGACATTCGTCCGCAGCCGCCAGAAAAGGAAGACAAGCTCGCCGTCTGGCCGTTCTGGGCAACGAAGATGCGCACCTCCTCGTCGCAGGCCGAAGGTGCCATCCGCGAATTCCAGGTCGCAACGCTTGAGTTCGTCGGCGAAGACGGCGTTCTGACAGGCGTCAAGTGCTGTGAAGTCGACGAGCGCCGCAAGCCGGTGCCCGGCACCGAGTTCATCATCAAGGCAGATCTCGCCTTCATCGCCATCGGCTTCAGCGGTCCGTTCAAGGACAGCGTGCTGAAGGAACTCGACGGCAAGCTTGTTCTCAACACCGACCGTCGCGGCTCGACCAACGTCGTTGCCAACGACAAGGACTACAAGACCTCGGTCGACAAGTTCTGGACGGCGGGCGACGTTCGTCGCGGCCAGTCGCTGGTTGTCTGGGCGATCCGCGAAGGTCGCCAGGCAGCCCGCGCCATCGACGAAGCCCTGATGGGCTCGACGGTTCTGCCGCGGTAAGCGATGCCGTTTGCTGAATGGAGTTAGGGCCGCTTCGAGCGGCCCTTTCGTTTCACGAGTTCTGGATCATGTCTAGGCGAGCGTCATCGGCCGCTCGTGCAGACTCTTTAGCCATTCGTGGCCAGGGTGGCATGCCGCTAGGGCAGCTTTCAGCCACAGGCGTTCCAAAGCGGGAAGTTTGGGAACCGCACTCTCGAAATCGATTTCATCCTTGGCGCGTCTGTATTTCGCCTTGAACAGCAGAACGGCAGCCGGCTTCAGATAGGGAATACCCTCAGCCGTGGTTTCGACCATCTCGACGCGGGGGCGAGAGATGGCCGGATCCCTCTTGTAGACCCAGCTCGCGGGTGTTCCCGGCTCGATCATCATATCGACCCGCCAACGCTGCTCCTCCACGTCCAGACACCATATCTGCGAGATTGCTGCCGGTGGCTCCTCGTGCGCCGGCAGGTGCTCGACAACGCCGTCTCCCGCCGTATGAAACTCGATGCCTTTCAGGACGTCGCGAAAGATGCAGAGATCCTGGCGCAAAACCGTGAATTCCAGGTCTTCATGCTCGCGGGTCTGCTGGCCATGCCAGAGGTCGAGCGCCCACCCGCCAACAATGCACCACGGTCTTGAAATGCCGTTCAGTCGGCCCGCCACTTCGGCCGGATGCCAGGCGGACCATGCGCCGTGATCAATCGGCGTTTGTGAATGCATGGGTCTTTTCTCCGTCGGCGGATATTGGTTGGCCCGCTCAGGGGAGGTTCCCGCGGGAGTGGTCAGCTTTCACGCAACCAGCAGCGGCCGAGGCCGCCGCCGCGCTTGAACTCAAGGACGGGCCGTCGTCTTCGTCACCTATTTTACGGACACCTGCGCCGTCGGCTTCATCGGGGTCATGCGGTAGTCATCGACGCGACCGGCGGGCGGAGCGGCCATCTCGCCATCCTGAACCAGCATGTCACGAGGCGACTTGGTGGCGCTGACCGGCAGCGCCCTACCGCCAAGAAGTTCTGCACCGCCATCGAGGTTTGGATCCGAAAGGCTGATCGGTTCTGTGCGACCGGGCATTGCGACCGCGTCGATCGCCGGCGCGTTGCCCGTGTCGAGGCGAACGAGATCGGGACTTGCCTGCGCTCCGAGGATTCGGCGCACTGGCTTCTCGACATAGAAGGCAAGTTTGCGTCGACCGGCCTCTGTGAGGTTGATGCCGTCCGATGTACGCAGGCGAACCTGCTGGCCGTTGATGTCAGAGCCGGTGACGATGAAGTCCCCGCCCTCGCTGACAAAGCCGTCCCAGATGTCAACGAACTCGCCGCCGACACTTTCCATCTGCTTGCGGAACAGCTGATTGAGCTGCACGGCATCGGCGGTCATCGCAGGCGAATCGAAAGCCGGCAGACCGACCCAGAGTAGTGGGATCTTGCGGTTGGTGACTTGCTTGCCGAAGTCGACGACGCGACGCTGATATTCGGCATACCAGCCGTCGGTCCTGAATTTTTCCTTGCCGACATCGGTCACCATCTGCTGGCGATCGTTTGCGCCGAGCATGACGATGACCATTGCGGGCTTGGCCTCGTCCATGAACGTCGTCAGTTGCTGCGGCCAATCGTAGTAGTCGTCGCGTACCAGACCGGAGGCGACGTTACTGCGCGTCTCGACGACAATGCCGGGTGAGTCCTTGAAGGCAGCATCCATGCCGACGCCGAGGCCGCCGGCGAGAAAATCACCGACGACGAGTATCTTCTGAGCATTGGCAAGCTTCTCGACGACCTTCTCTTCCGCGATGACCGGAGTGACGGCACGGGGAGCTGCTGCCGCCTTCGGAGCGACCTTCTTCTTCGGCGCAGGCTGTCGCTGCGGCGCGTTCTGCGACGGGGCCTGCGGCGGATACTGCTGGATGTAGCGGCGACCAAGAAAGAAGTCGAGAATGGAGCGGCGATAGTAATACCGCTCCTGCGCATCGGCCACGTGCACGGGCAACGCGCTGAAGACAAGCACCAGCGCCGCGGTGCCGATCGCACCAAAGCGGAGCGTTGCCCGTTTTACTCGTTTACGCATAGTCAGCAGCCTCGCATCTGCCGGCATTCTCGCATGGAGCGGGAACTCGCGTCCACACCCCAAAATGCATGTCGCCGATTATTCCGTCTATTTGCGAAGCGCGTTCAGCAGTGGCAGCGATGGTTCGCCGTCCTGCTGCATTCCGATGCGTGCCTGAACCGCGGCAATCGCTGCCTTGGATCCACTGCCGAAGTTTCCATCGACCTCGCCATCATAATAGCCGAGCGTCTTCAGGCGCGTCTGCAGCTCGAACTTTTCCTTGACATCGAGCGTGCCGCCCGGTCGCGGCCAGCGCTGTTTCATGCCGCCATAGCCGGCGATCTCGTCCGCCAGCAGGCCGACGGCGATGGCGTAGCTATCCGAGGCGTTGTATTTCTTGATGGTGAAGAAGTTGCTGGTCATCAGGAAGCCCGGGCCATCCGGGCCAGCGGGCATCTTCAGCACGGCGTTGCTGCCGCCATCGCGGAAGCTCTTGCCGTTGGGCCGCGCCAGGCCAAGGGAGGCCCATTGCGCCAGCGAGTGGGTCTTACCGACCTGCTTCTTGGCGTTCGGCGGCACCACAACCTCATAGCCCCAGGTCTTGCCGGTATCCCAGCCGTTCTTCATCAGCAGGTTGGCAGAGGTTGCCAGGGCATCGGGCACGGAATTCCAGATGTCACGATGGCCGTTGCCGTCGGCATCGATCGCGTAGAGCAGGTAGCTCGTTGGAATGAATTGGGTATGGCCCATGGCGCCGGCCCAGGAGCCGGTCATGCCATCCGGGGAGATATCACCATTCTGCAGGATCTTCAGCGCGGCGATCAGCTGCTTCTTGGCGAACTTTGCGCGGCGTTCATCGGCATAGGCGAGCGTTGCCAGCGCGCGTGGAACGTAATGCAGGCGGTCGTCCTTCTCTAGAACTGCGCCATAGTTGGATTCCATCGACCAGATGGCGAGGAGAATCGCCTTGTCCACACCGAACTGGCGCTGGATCGAATTCAGGGTCGAGGCATGTTTTGCGGCCATTTGGCGGCCGATCTGGACCGTGTACGGATTTACACGAGAATCTATGTAGTCCCAGATTTTTGTCGTAAATTCAGGCTGATAGGCGGCTTTTTCGAGCACCGTCGGGTCCGGATCGCTGACGCCTGAGAAGGCTTTCCGGTAAGTTGCCTTGCTGATGCCATTTTGAGCGGCAGTTTGATAGAAGTCCGCGATCCATTTCTGGAACCGCTGATCGGCTTTCGCATTGAGGGGAGCCAGACCGGCGGACGCGGTCACGATGAGTGCGATAGCGAAACCACGAAGGGAGTTTCTGTGATTTTGAGTCATCGGCGGTCATCCGTCCTTTCGTTTCAGGCACAGCAGAGCGCGAATTTCCGCTCAGGCCTGAGACTACCCGAACGGAGTCAACAAATTCTTTACCATGACGGACGAACGCAGTCACCATTTGCAAAACAGTAGCAAATCTCATCTAGTCCAATCAAAAATGCCTTTTATTTCAAGCGATGTAATCATCGCAGGAGGATTGTGTGGCAGAGCATAAAAAAGTTCGCAAAGCTGTATTTCCGGTTGCTGGTCTCGGGACTCGCTTTCTCCCGGCTACGAAAGCCGTACCGAAGGAAATGCTGACTGTCGTCGACAAGCCCATCATTCAGTATGTGGTCGACGAAGCTTTGGAAGCGGGTATCGAGCATTTCGTTTTCGTCACAGGTCGCAACAAACACATCATCGAAGACTACTTCGATATCCACTTCGAGCTTGAACAGACCCTGCGCGAGCGTAGCAAGCAGGCGGAAATGACGCTGCTTGCCGGCCAGCTTCCCAAGGCTGGTACGGTCAGCTTCACCCGTCAGCAGGAGCCGCTCGGCCTCGGCCACGCTGTCTGGTGCGCCCGCGAGATCGTCGGCAATGAGCCATTCGCGCTATTGCTGCCCGACATGATCATGAAGAGCGAAGGCAAGGGTTGCATGAAGGGCATGATCGATCTTTATGCCCAGAGCGGTGGCAACATCGTCGCCGTCGAGGAATGCGCCCCCGATCAGGCCCATAAGTACGGGATCGTCGGCGTCGGCGAAGCGATCGGTGACGGTTTCCGCATCACCGGCATGGTCGAGAAGCCAGCGAAGGGTACAGCGCCGTCGAACTACTTTATCAACGGCCGTTACATCCTGCAGCCTGAGGTCTTCAAGATCCTCGAAACCCAGGAACGTGGCGCCGGAAATGAAATCCAGCTGACCGACGGCATGCTGAAGCTGCTGAAGGATCAGGCTTTCGCGGGTTATCACTTCCGCGGCACAACCTACGACTGCGGCGCCAAGGACGGTTTCATCCTGGCCAACGTGGCATTCGCACTGGAACGTGCGGACATCCGCCCGACGGTCGAGGGCGGCTTCAAGGAACTGCTGAAGGGCCTCTGAAGCACTCCTAACCACTGATCGAATTAGATCCGCCTCCAGGGCTCCCACCTGGAGGCGGATTTTTTTAACGCTTCAGTTTCAGGCCGACGCCTGCCCGCCATTGCTCGGAGTCGCCACTCGTCTTGCGGGACGTCAGCTCGTAGCCGATGGTGCTGGTCAGATCGAGGTAGCGGTTGATGTTCCAGGTTAGTCCGGCGCTCGTGGTATAGACCGTTTCGTCGCTGGTCGGACTATCTGAGGGGTAGTCGCGGTAAGTGATGCCGCCGAGGACGGTACCCGTCAGATTGTCGCGCAGCTGATGCGTGACGCCGGTTGTCAGGGCATGGGAGACGTAGCCGGATTCCCCGGCGGTCGTCGACGGGTTGATACTTGTCAGTACGCCGATACTGACGTCGGTGCCTCTGAGGGGCGACCAGAGCAGTTGAGCGTCCACCACGGCCGCATCGATATCCGAAAGACGCGGATCGTCGAAGGTGGCTGTCTCGTAGCCAACGCCAACCTCGCCGCGTAGCTTTTCGCCCATATCCAGCTCGACGCCGATTTTGGCGCCATAGCTATCCCCGGATCGGCGGTAGCCGGCCGAATCAACTCTCTCGTCATAAACCGTCTTGCCGACATTCGCCTCGATGAATGGGATGAGTGCGGGCGACAGCTCGTAACCGATGCGACCGCGGATCGTCCCGCTGGTCTCGTTGCGGTCGCTCAGCGAAACCCTCGTGCCATCGGACAAGGTCGCGTCTGAATAGATCGCACGGCTCAGGTCGATACCGGTACTGCCGCGCAGGATGCCGAAGTCGCGCTCGATCGAGGCGCCGGCACTGAATTCCTGGACATCCGATTGCCGGTCCGCGTCCTGCAGGGCATTCGGATCATCGGTGTCCTCGCGGTAGAAATGATACCCGCCGATGATGTGCGCAGTTGTATCCTCGGGAAGATCGAGCCGCAGATCGCCGTTGATCTTGAAATCCGGCTGTTCCTCGCCTTCGCCGCTGACGTTCTTCTGCCAGGCGCCGTCGGTGGTCACGGTCAGCTGGCGCAACGCCCAATCGGACGTCAGCGTCGCGTGCAGGTCCGTTTCGAGGAAGGCACGCGTCTGTTTGACGCCGGGGTCTTTTTGGGTCTCGGTGTTGATGCTCTGGGTGACGGTAGGACGGAGCACAAACGTGCCGATGCGGATGCCGGGTGTTTCCTCGGTTGCAGGGTTCGGTTCCGGCTTGCGGGCCGGCAGCCTCTCATCGAGAGGGGCTTCACGCGTGTTGAGGCGGATCATGTCCTCGTCGAGGATCGCCCCGGTTGTTTCATCGCTAGGCTTTTGATCGGGCGCTGCAATAGGGGCTGTGATGGCTCCCGGTGCAGTATCGGCCGCTGACGTGGTGGCGTTCGGTGTTTCAGGGATATCATTTTCATCCTCGTCGGCCGCAGCAGCCGGCGGAATGGACGAGCGTATCGAGCTGTTGGAAACCGGCGTCGACTGCGCAAATGCCGGTTGAAAAGCGAGCGTAACCCCTACCGCCAGAGCCAGTGACACGGCAAAGCCCGCCGTGCGGAGCGGCGTGAGACTGCTCGTATCCTTCCAATGGCTCATGTCGATCCTGGCATGCTTCGAAGCGTTACCCGAACGTAAAGGCTTGTGGTTAACCATTCGTTGCGGAGGCGTGCCGAGGGGATCAGCCGGTGGACTCAGCCGGTGAAAACCGCTAACGCAGTGCCATGAGCAAAAGAGCGGTAGATGTCATCGAAAACGGTGTTCTGGAGTCTGCAAAGCGGACGATTGGCACCGAGAGGCGGGCACTTCAGGCCCTGGAACGTGCGTTTGACGACGGCCTTGGCGCGCCCTTCATGCGGGCTGTCGAGACGATTACCGGGATCACCGGTCGCGTTATCGTTACCGGTGTCGGCAAGAGTGGCCATATC
Source organism: Hyphomicrobiales bacterium (assembly GCA_900466605.1). Taxonomy (GTDB): domain Bacteria; phylum Pseudomonadota; class Alphaproteobacteria; order Rhizobiales; family Rhizobiaceae; genus Rhizobium. The sequence goes on along the minus strand of UBMU01000009.1, from coordinate 78,457 downwards.
GGTGTGAAGATCGCGGCGACGCTGGCTTCGACGGGTACGCCGGCGTTCTTCGTCCATGCTGCCGAGGCGAACCACGGCGATCTCGGGATGATCGGCACGACCGATGTGGTGCTTGCCCTTTCCAAGGGTGGCGAAAGCGCTGAGCTTCGCAGCATCGTCGCCTATACGCGTCGTTTCTCGATTCCACTCATCGCGGTTACATGCTCCGAAAAATCGTCACTCGCGACTGCCGCTGACATTGTTCTGCTGATGCCGAACGAGGAGGAGGCATGCCCGCATGGCCTCGCTCCGACAACATCGACGTTGATGCAGCTGGCGATGGGCGATGCACTGGCAATTGCTCTGCTGGACGCTCGCGGCTTCTCTGCCCGCGATTTCCATGTCTTCCACCCGGGCGGCAAGCTCGGCGCTAGCCTCAGCCACGTCGCCGATATCATGCATACGGGTGATCGCGTGCCATTGGTGGCGAAGGGGACATCGGTGCCGGAAGCCATCTCAACACTCTCGCGCAAGCATTTCGGCTGCGTCGGTATTCTGGACGAGGACGGCCGTCTCTGCGGCATCGTTACCGAAGGCGACGTGGCGCGCAACCTGACGCGTAACCTCTCCGAACTGCTGGTCGACGATATCATGACCTGTACGCCGAAGACGGTGAAGCCGACGGTGCTGGCAACGGCTGCGCTTGCCATGCTCAACCAGCACAGCATAGGGGTGCTGATCGTCATCGATGATGACAACAGACCAATCGGGCTGGTGCACTTCCACGATCTGTTGCGGATTGGCGTAGCCTGATCAGGCCGCTTCTACTGTAAGATCACGGCCGCTGCTCGCCACGACCTTTACCTTGGTACCAACAGGCAGATCGGGGCCGCTGACGCGCCAGATCGTATCGTCGAGGCGAATTCGGCCCCGCCCTTCGCGGATGGGCTCCGCCAGTGTTGCTGTGCGCCCGACGAGGCTTTCGGCCCGCTGATTGAGGAAAGGCTGATCGGTTTCTCCGTGCCGTAGGGTCAGTTTGCGGCCGATGAAGGTTGCTGCGACCGAAAGCAGCGCAAACAGGATCGCCTGAACCTGCCAGAGCCAGAAGCTGCTGTCCCAGAACAGCAGCGACAGCATGCCAACGATCAAGGCAGCGAGGCCGATCCAGACGAGGAAGAAGCCCGGCGCGATCAATTCTGCCGCGAGCAGTATCAGGCCGGCGATCCACCAGCTCCAGGGTCCTAGTTCCGCGACAAGGCCGGCGATCATGGCTCAGCGCTCCGTTGGCGGGTTGAAGGGGTTGACTGCCGGCGTGGTGCGCGGCGGCGTCGATTGCGGACGCGGTGCGGGCTGCGGCGGGCTGTCACCGAAGACCTCCTTGGCGATGGCGCCGATGCCGCCAAGCGATCCGATGAGGGAGGAAGCCTCCATCGGCATCAGCACGACCTTGGAATTGCCGGCGGTGCCGATAGAGGCGAGCGCCTCGGTGTATTTCTGGGCGACGAAATAGTTGATCGCCTGGACGTTGCCCGATGCAATTGCGTCCGACACCATCGTCGTCGCCTTGGCTTCCGCCTCGGCGAGGCGTTCTCGAGCCTCGGCGTTGCGGAAGGCAGCTTCGCGCTGGCCCTCGGCCTGCAGAATAGCGGACTGTTTGGCGCCCTCGGCCCGCAGGATCTGGGCGTTGCGGGAACCTTCCGCCTCAAGCACCTGCGCACGCTTTTCGCGCTCGGCCTTCATCTGCCGGGCCATGGCGTCGACGAGGTCGCGCGGCGGCTGGATGTCTTTGATCTCGACGCGCGTCACCTTGATGCCCCAGGGCTGCACCGCGTCGTCGACGACGCGCAGCAGGCGGTCATTGATTGCGTCGCGGTTTGACAGCAGTTCGTCAAGATCCATCGAGCCCATGACCGAGCGGATGTTGGTCATCGTCAGATTGAGGATGGCGTTCTCTAGATTCGAGACCTGATAGGCGGCCTCGGCGGCGTTAAGAATCTGGTAGAAGGCAACGGCGTCGGCCGAAACCGAGGCGTTATCCTTGGTGATCACTTCCTGCGTCGGAACGTTGAGAACCTGTTCCATGACGTTCATGCGGGCGCCTACGCGCTCGATGAAGGGGGTGATCAAGTTGAGACCTGGCTCCAGCGTGCGGGTGTAGCGGCCGAAACGCTCGATCGTGTAACGATAGCCCTGCGGCACTGTCTTGATCCCGGCAAACAGCACCAGGATGACAAAGACCACCAGAGCGATAACGACGATATCAAAGCCGCCCAGAACCATAAAACTCCCCCGCGATAGAATCGATTGACGCAACCATAAACAAGCCGACTCCAAACGCCAGTAGCTTCGGCTGTCGACGTCATCTGGTTATAGATTCGATATGGGGAGTCCGCTCACTATTCACAACGGGGCCACTTTGGCCTAGAAGACCCGCAGGAAATACCGGTCGCAGCCCACCCGGTCAAAACAAGGGATCCTCATCATGAAGACGATCGTCATCTGCTCCGGCGGATTGGACTCCATTTCGCTCGCCCACAGGGTTGCAGCGGAGCATCAGCTTATCGGCCTGCTTTCCTTCGATTATGGACAGCGACATCGCAAGGAACTGGACTTCGCCACAGCCTGCGCCAAGCGGCTTGGCGTGCCGCATCAGATCATCGACATCCGCACTATCGGCCGGCATCTCAGCGGCTCTGCGCTGACCGACGACGTCGATGTGCCTGACGGCCACTATGCCGAGGAGACGATGAAGGCGACCGTTGTGCCGAACCGCAACGCGATTATGCTGGCAATCGCGTTCGGCCTCGCCGCCGCTCAAAAGGCGGATGCCGTGGCCGTTGCGGTGCATGGCGGCGATCACTTCATCTATCCCGATTGCCGCCCGGGTTTCATCGATGCCTTTCAGGAGATGCAGAACCAGGCGCTCGACGGCTATGCCAGCGTTTCGCTGTCCGCTCCGTACGTCAACGTCTCCAAGGCAGACATCGTCACCGACGGCGCGAAATACGGGACGCCCTTTGCCGAGACATGGTCCTGCTACAAGGGCGGCACGCGCCATTGCGGGCGCTGCGGCACCTGCGTCGAGCGTCGCGAGGCTTTCCATCTGGCTGGCATTGCCGATCCGACGGAATACGAGGATCCGGATTTTTGGGAAGCCGCAACGTCTGGCTATTCGGCCAGGGAGGTGAAGTGATGTTTCGCATCACCAAGGAATTCCACTTCTCCGCCTCGCATCAGTTGACGCATCTGTCGGCGGATCACCAGTGTGCCCGGCTGCACGGCCATAACTATATCGTCGTGGTGGAGCTTGCGGCGGCCGAGCTCGACGAGAACGGCTTCGTGCGCGACTATCACGAGCTTTCGCCGCTGAAGCGCTACATTGACGAGCGCTTCGACCATCGGCACCTGAACGAAGTCTTCGGCCATGAGCGCGTGACATCGGAATACCTCGCCAGGCACTTCTACGACTGGTGCAAGGAGCGGCTGCCGGAGACCTCGGCCGTGCGCGTCAGCGAGACGCCGAAGACCTGGGCGGAATACCGGCCATGAGCGCGGCTCGCGAGGCGCAGATCCGCGTCAGCGAGATCTTCGGGCCGACGATCCAGGGGGAGGGCGTGCTGATCGGGCTGCCGACAGTCTTTGTCCGTACCGGCGGCTGCGATTATCGCTGTTCGTGGTGCGACAGCCTGCATGCCGTCGATAGCGAGTATCGCGATCAGTGGCTGCCGATGACGGTCGATGGCATATGGGCTGAGGTGACGCAGCTCTCGGGCGGCAAGCCGCTGATGGTATCGCTTTCGGGCGGCAATCCGGCGATCCAGCCGCTTGGCGGTCTCATAGCCCATGGCCATGCACACGGCTACAAGTTCGCGCTGGAAACGCAGGGCAGCGTCGCCAAGGAATGGTTTGCCGATCTCGATGTGCTGGTGCTGAGCCCGAAGCCGCCTTCGAGCGGCATGGCGACGGATTGGGATGCGTTCGAGCACTGTCTTCGCTTGGCGGCCGGCGGGCCTGATATTGCGCTGAAGATAGTGGTCTTTGACGATCGCGACTATGCCTATGCCCGCGAGGCGTCGGCGCGCTATCCTGATCTGCCCGTCTATCTGCAGCCGGGAAATCACACCCCGCCGCCGCCTGATGACGATGATGCGCGCGTCGATATCGACGGCATTATGGACAGGATGCTGTGGCTGGTCGACAAGGTGACCGAGGACCGGTGGTTCGAGGCGCGGGTGCTGCCGCAGCTGCATGTTCTGCTGTGGGGCAACAAGCGCGGCGTCTAAGTCCAGTCAGACCCAGCCGAGCAGTTCGCGGCGGACGACCTTTTCCAGCACCCGCATGCCATCGTCGCTGTCGTTGAGGCAGGGGATGTGGGCGAACTTTTCGCCGCCGTTCTCGTGGAAGGAATGGGCGGCCTGCTCGGCGATTTCTTCGAGCGTCTCCAGACAGTCGGAGACGAAGCCGGGGTTCAGGACGGCGATCTTCTTGACGCCATCCTGCGCCAGCTTCTCGACCGTCTTGTCGGTATAGGGCTGCAGCCACTCTTCCGGCCCGAAGCGAGACTGGAAGGTGATCATGAACTTGTCTTCCGGCAGGCTGAGCTTCTCGCGCAGCAGGCGGCCAGTCTTCTGGCACTGACAGTAGTAGGGATCGCCCTTCTGGAAGTAGGACATCGGGATGCCGTGGAAGGAGGCGAGGATCTTTTCCGGCTCCCAGTCCAGCGTCGCCAGATGGCGGGTGATCGAGTTCGCCAGCGCCTCGATGTAGGCGTCGTCGTCGTGGTAGTCGGGAACGGTGCGCAGCGCCGGCTGCCAGCGCATCTTGAGGAGATGCTGGAAGGCTTTGTCGTTGACCGTTGCCGTCGTTGCCGCAGCGTACTGCGGGTAGAGGGGAAACAGCACGATCCTGTCGCAGCCGTCGTCCTTCAGCGCCTGGATGCGCGAGGGAATTGACGGGGTGCCGTAGCGCATCGCCCAGTCGACCCGGACGTTGGGCAGATCCTTGAGACGATCGGCCATCAACTCGGCCTGGCTGCGGGTGTAGGTGCGCAGATAGCTTTCGTTCTTGTCCTTGTTCCAGATCAGCTCGTAGGCCTTGCCGACCTTGCCGGGGCGGGTGTTGAGCACGATGCCGAACAGGATCGGGTACCATTTCCAGGGCGACCACTCGATGACGCGCTTGTCCGTCAGGAATTCCTTCAGATAGCGTCGCATCGACGTGTAATCGGTGCCATCAGGCGTACCGAGGTTGACGAGCAGGACGCCCACCTTGCCTGATTTCACGGGCGGATGATCCGCCGGGCGATGCGCAGTATCAACGGTCGTCATTCAAACCCCGGTATCTTGTCTGTCCCGGCTCATACGCAGCCGAGTCTGGATGGTTCACCCTATAGGAACAAAAGCCGGCCCGGGAAACCCCGGACCGGCTCTTGGGATAGAGACAAATCGTCTTACTTCGACGGAATCTGCAGTTCCTTGCCGATCGTCAGGTGGCGCGGCGCAGGGGTTCCGTTGGCTTCCGATATCATTTTCCAGAGCGCGCCCTCGCCATAGAACTGCTTGGCGAGATCCCAAAGCGTATCGCCCGCAGCGATGACGTGGCTGGTCGGCGTATTCGGGGCAAGGGCTGCGGGCGCTTCGGCCGTGGGCGCTGCCGGTGCTGCGGCGGGTGCAGATGCAGCTGGAGCGGTCGCTGCCGGGGCTTCCGCGCGCGCGGCCGCAACTTCGCTCACGCGGCGGTCGGTGTAGGGCTTGTAGGGCGAGTGCGCCGCCAGAAACTCGGCAGTAACGTCGGCGAGATCAGGTCCGAAGTCATAGGCGTTCTTGCCTGCCGTCTCGAAGATCGAGTAGCCGTCGCCGCCTGCGCGCATGAAGTTGTTGGTGACAACGCCATAAGTCTTCGCATTATCCAGGGGCACGAAGGCGTCGCCTTCCTTCGCTTCGACGGAAACGAGGCGGCTGCCTGATGGTTTCGACTTGTCGAAGCTGTATTTGAGGCCTGATACCTGCGGGAACCGGCCCGCCCCTTCCTCGATCTTGCTGAGGCCGTTTTCCAGCGCCTTGCGGATATCGGCGCCGGTCAGCTGGAAGGTTGCCAGTGTATTCTGGAACGGGAGAACGGTGATGACGTCGCCCTGGGTGACGTCGCCGGCATCGATCGATGCGCGCAGGCCGCCACCATTCTGGATGGCGATGGTCATGCCCTGGCTCTTGCCGCGGTCGAGCATGGCGTCGGCCACGAGGTTGCCCATCGAGCATTCCTCGACGCGGCAGACGGTGCGGTCGCCCTGGATCGGGGCTTCCGTGGAGCCGATGACCTTCTTGCGCAGCTCCTCGATCGGCTTGGCCAGTTCGGCGATCCGGGCGGTCAGCGTCGGATCAGGGGTGAACGAGGAATCGATCAGGATCGGATCGCCCTTGGCTTCCTTGACGACGCCATTGTCATCGAAGGTGACCACGAGATCGCCGAGATACTTGCTGTAGGACGCGGCCTGGACCACCGGCACCTTGTAGCCGCCGGGATTATCGACCATCGTCGGGTAGGGGCCTTCCGCCTTCGGATCGGTATTGGACAGCAGGCTGTGCGAATGGCCGCCAACAACGACGTCGACATCGGGGATCTTGGCGATGGCGGCGAGGTCGCGCGGATAGCCGACGTGGGTCAACGCGATGATCTTGTTGATGCCCTGCTTCTTCAGGTCTTCGACTGCGGCCGTGATGGTCTGCACGTCGTCGGCGATCATCACCTTCGGGCCGGGAGAGGAGAGTTCCTCGGTGTCGTTGGTCACCGCGCCGACAATCCCGATCTTCTGGCCACCGACATCGAGCACCAGCGACGGCTTGATGCGGTCGCCGAGCTTGGAGCCGTCGCCAGCCAGAACGTTGGCTGAAATGACCGGGAATTTCACCTTGTCGAGGAAGGTGGCCAGGCCATCCTCGCTGTCGTCGAACTCGTGGTTGCCGACGGTCATCACGTCGAACTTCATGTCGTTCAGCACTTCGGCCTCGGCGGCACCCTTGTAGGTCGTGTAGAACAGCGAGCCCTGGAAATTGTCGCCGGCATTGAGCAGCAGCACGTTCTTGCCATCAAGGGCCTGTCGGCGCTGGTCGATCGCGGTTTTCAGACGGGCGGCCCCCCCGAAGCATTCCTTCTTGCCCTCTTCCTCGGCCGAGCAGGTGGAATCGAACTTGTTGATCGACTCGATGCGCGAATGGAAATCGTTGATGTGAAGAATATTGAGTTCGTAATCGGCAAAAGCGGCGCCGCTCGACAGCGCCAGCATCGACGCGGTCAGCAGACCGAATTGAAATGATTTCGTCATCCTGCTCTCCTGGTTAGTTGGGCGAAGCCTTTGACCCCTGCGCTCCGCCGGTCCCTGCGCCGTCGATGTTTCCATCAAGCATTTAGCGGCGGCAAGAGAAAAAGCTGTGACAGGCTTCACGCTTTCCAAGAGCGGTAAACAAAAAAGCTCCCACACAGGGGAGCTTTTGTCGTTCGGTGTCGGCGAAGTTTACAAGCGGCGGGTCAATGTGAATTGCGCCCCGGCGTCCGAGGTGCAGTTGAGCTGGCTCTGGGTCACCAGCGCGCAATTGACCTTGGACTGTGTCTTGCGCACCAGCGACGTCATGTTGATCTCGACCAGCGACGGCGAGGTGTTCACGTAGGTGCCCGATGCCAGAAGCTGATTGCTGTCGGTGGTGCGGGTGGTGAAGGTGCCGGCCTGGAAGGTGGAGATGATGCCGTTCGGATCAGCCCATGAGCCTTCAACACCTGTCTGAACCGGGCTCGCGGCAACCGGTATCGGACGTGGCGACGACGTATTGCAAGCAGCCAGGGCTGCAGCGGCGCCGAGAAGGACAAGGAGGGTTCTGATTTTCATGAGCTTCTCCCGGGGATTCGGAACGAGAACTATCCGTTTGGTTGTGAGACACATGGCGCGGGCCGACCTTGAAGGCAAGACTTCAAGGTCGCGCAGCGGCATTTATACAGCAGGCGTTACAAAAATGCCCGCCTTGCGGCGGGCATATTCAAATGCGGGTTCGGCTGGGATCAGCGAACGAGAATGTTCTTGAACTGCCAAGCATCCTTGGTGTCGATCTCTTCAGGGAAGAGACCCGGGCGACCGTCGAGCGGGGTCCAGTCGGTGTAGTGGCCTTCGACCGGGCCGAGGTACGGCGTCTGGACTTCCAGGCAGCGCTTGTAGTCGACTTCGTCGGCTTCGACGATGCCGGCATTCGGGTTTTCGAGCGCCCAGACCATGCCGGCGAGAACGGCGGACGTGACCTGCAGACCGGTCGCATTCTGGTAAGGCGCGATGCGGCGGGTTTCCTCCAGCGACAGGCGCGAGCCGTACCAGTACGCGTTCTTTTCGTGGCCGTAGAGCAGGACGCCGAGTTCGTCGATGCCATCCTCCAGCTCGTCCTCATCGAGAACGTGGTGAACCGGCTGCGCAGTGCCGCCATTGCCGAACATTTCGTGCAGCGACAGAACCGCGTCATTGGCCGGATGGTAGGCGTAGTGGCAAGTCGGGCGGAAGGTGACTTCGCCGTCCTTGTCGCGAACCGTGAAATAGTCAGCGATCGAGATCGACTCGTTGTGGGTGACGAGGAAGCCGTACTGCGGGCCAGGCGTCGGGCACCAGGTACGAACGCGGGTGTTGGCGCCGGGCTGCTCGAGGTAGATTGCCGCCTTGCAGCCCTTCTTGTGCTTCTTGCCGTTCTTCGGCATCCAGTTTTCGTGGGTGCCCCAGCCGAGCTCGGCCGGCTGCAGACCTTCGGAGATGAAGCCTTCGACCGACCAGGTGTTCCAGAAGACGTTGAGCGGCTTCGGATGCTTGGTGCGCTGCGTATCGCGCTCGGCGATATGAATGCCCTTGACGCCGACCTTCTTCATCAGCTTTGCCCAGCCTTCGCGGTCGTGCTGATCCGGCTCCTCGAACTTCAGGCCGATATCGTTGGCGAGGTTGACGAGCGCCTGCTTGACGAACCAGGAGACCATGCCCGGGTTCGCGCCGCAGGTGGAAACGGCAGTAGCGCCGCCCGGGTTCTTGGCCTTTTCCTTGCGAAGCGTTTCGCGGAGCGCATAGTTGGTGCGGTCTGCGTTCTTCATGCTCTTGTCGAAATAGAAGCCGAGCCACGGCTCGATCACGGTGTCGATGTAGAGAGCGCCGAGCTTGCGGCAGAGCCTCATCAGGTCGACCGAGCCGGTATCGACGGAAAGATTGACGCAGAAGCCCTGGCCACCGCCTTCGGTCAGAAGCGGCTTCAGCAGATCCTTGTAGTTGTCCTTGGTGACGTGCGCCTTGATGTGCCGCACACCATGCTTTGCCATGATCTCCGTGTGATCCGCATCGTCGCGCGGGTCGATGACGACCATCCGGCTCTTGTCGAACTTGAAGTGGCGCTCGATCAGGGGCAGCGTGCCGCGGCCGATGGAGCCAAAGCCGATCATCACGATCGGGCCGGTAATTTCGGCATATACCGGGTGGGTCTGTTCCGTCATTCTTTTCTCCTGTGGAAGGCGACGAAGGCGATGAGCCCTAAGAATTCATCTGAAATTGCGCAGATAATGCGAAGTGACCGGCTCTAACCACAAAACGGCGTCACAATAAAGAGCGAGGACGCAAATATCAGGCGGGAGAGAGGGTGCCGGCAAGCGCCCGAAGCTTCGCGGCGAGTTCCGCCTTCTGCAATGTTAGACCCTTGTAGGCCGCCTGATGCTCGTCAAGGCCATCCAACTGCTCGGCGAAGCTGGCAGCAAGTTTGCCGGCGTTTGGATGATGGGCGATCGCGGCAATCGGATCGACATAGACGCGGATCGTGAAAAGGATGTCGCCCGATTTCGGGAGCTTGCGCAGTGTCTGGCGCTCGACCCGAGCAAAGCGCTCGGAAAGCGTGAACGGCTCGGCAGACGGCGGGCGGCGGTGCTTGGAGAGGGGCAGAAAGAGGTCGTCGGTGACGTTTACAGACCAGTTCAGTCGCTCCACGGGCTGCGAAACCGGCAAGTTGTCGAAGATTCGGGTGATCATTGCCGCGTTACGCGTCCCTTCGCCGAAACCCGGCACGTCGGCGTGGATCGCCTGCATCGGGCGACTGAACTTCTCCTGCAGCGACCACGAAGACGGGAAGGCAACGAAACCGGCGACGAGGTGCCAACCGTCCTCCCTACGCCGCATGATGACGAGGTCGTCCTGGACCAGCAGGCCGGCCCGCAGGAGAGGTGGTGCGTTCCGGTCGGGCGCATCGGCTATGTTGTGGGCGAGCTGCGGATGGCATTCTTGAAGGTGTAGCCGCAGAAGATCGAGGACCTCCTGTTGTGCCGCTGCAGTGTCCGTCTCTGCTACGAAGATCTCGTTGCGATGGGTCTCAATCAGTCGTCGCTTCTCGCCGATGTAGCGTGTCCAATCGCTATCGGGTTCGATCCAACGGGCAAGATCGAGCGGCATCAAACCGATAGTGAAGGGTCGGGCTGAGCCGCCATAGGGCGTGTAGGTCGGAAGCGTCATGGCGGCACTCTATTCCGTCAATGTCCCCTGATGGAAGACCATCCGCCATTGACCGTCGGCATCGCGTCGCCAGATGGAACTGCGCAGCGATCTGACTGGTGGACCGCTCGCGATGGAACGCACCCCTCTGTAGGTGACGAGTGCCAGATCCGCAGAAAGCTGTCGCATCTCAAAATCGGTGAGCTGCCGCGTCGTGCCATGCCGTGGTTCCGCGAGCAGGGCAGAGATGATGTCCTCATAGCTATAGAGCGTCCCGGACGCGCCGATCTCCCGAAAATCGGCTGAGAGAAGGGATTCAAGTGCCGCACGCGAATTGCGGACCTCCTGCGCGAACAGCCGTTGTTCCAGGGTTTGAAGATGCTCGCCAAGGTCGCTCATGCCGCTCCCACCCTTCTGGCGTTCAGTTTTTCAGAATATCGAGTCCCGCGGCCGTCGTGGTGACGGCGACCTCGGTGATCTCGTATTCGGCAACGCCATGGATGGTGAAAGGGTCTTCTGCAACATAGGCTTCGATTTCCGCGCGCTGACCGACGGCAAGGACCACACCGCCGGTACGCGGCACCTTGCGGCCGGAGGCAAGAAACCAGCCTCGTTCATAACCTTGCCTCACCCACGCCATATGTGGCTCCATATGCTTGTCGGCTTCGTCATTCGGCTTCATATAGGTCAATGAGAGGATGAACATGGCCGTGTTTCCTTTTGAGGGCGTTGCATTGCGAGACATCTGGATATTCAATTGGGCGGGCGTCATCCATCAACTTTTCAGATTTGTGCTCCAAACTGCGAATCATCGTTATCAGACGCCCGGACCAATCGGATGAATCAGATATCTGAGCGGCTTGCCGAATTGCAGGAAGATAGTGTCGTCATGATCGCCCTATACGATCAGGACGACCGATTGCGCTATGCAAACGCGGCTTTTCGTTCGACCTTCGCCATCGAACCCGATGAAACCCCATTGTGGGCGGAGCTGATGCGCCGCAACACGCGGGCGGGGAAGGGTACGATCATCCGCACCGCCGACTTCGAGACATGGCTGGTTTCGGCGCAATCGCGTCGCGGCAAGCTGCCATTTCGCGCTTTCGAGACGGATGTTGTCGACGGCCGCTGGTTCTGGATGACCGAGACGGTCCAGAAGGATGGCTGGATGCTTTGCATCGCCAGTGACATCACACATCTGAAGGCCAGCGAACGGGATGTCCGGCAGGATCGTGACTTCGCGCTGCGGGCATCGCAGACTGACGAACTAACGAGCATCTCTAACCGCCGCTTCATGATGGCGGCACTGGAGAGCATGGTTCATACCACGGCCTCTAACGACACGGCTACGGGATGCATCTGCATTATCGACCTGGATTACTTTAAGCGGATCAATGACATATACGGGCACCAGGCCGGTGACGACGTATTGATCGATTTCGCCAGACGGGTGCACCCGCTCGTGCGCCGGCGCGACAGCTTTGGCCGCATCGGCGGCGAGGAGTTCATGCTCATCCTGCCGGACACGACATTGAAGGAGGGGGAGTTGATCGTCGACCGGATTCTTTCAACTGTGCGCGGTGCGCGGCCGATCCACTCCGTGCCGACGCTGTCCTACACCTGCTCCGCTGGGCTTGCCGAATTGCATGCGGGCGAGACGGCCCGCGAATTCTATGCGCGTGCGGACGCGGCGCTCTACCACGCCAAGCAGAGCGGCCGGGATCGGCTGAGGATCGTCGCCTGAACGCATGAAGCCTTCGGCCGTCTTTCGAGGAAGCCCTAGAGGACCAGGCGAGTGGAGATGAGACCCCTCAGGGAGTTCCCGACATACAGTCGACCGCTTCTCAGCTCATCCAGCGTCACGCGACCGACGCGGGCCTTTCGCTGGCAGATCAGTTCGGTGCGCAACACACCTGCAAGCAATCCGCAGGAGATCGGCGGTGTGCGGAGGATACCGGAGCCATCGTCGAGAAAGACTGACGTAATGGTGCCCTCGCAGACTTCGCCAAGCTCATTGAGCATGATGACTTCGTCCGCATCCTCGGGAGAATATTCGGCTCTTGCCGCGTCGTAGACCGCGCGGCGGGTCGTCTTTAAGCGCAGCAGCTTGTCACCGGAATTTAGGCGGGTTCCAGCCAGACGGATCGTCCAAACCGTGCCCGACACCAACGGCGTGAATGGAGCTGTCGTGACCGCCGTTTGTCCCTTGCGATCGAATGTTAGGCGGACTCGCAAGGCAGTCGATGCGTCAGCTGTGGCTTCGTTGAGCTTTTCGACAGTTTCCAGCGGTTCGGGAAAGCCGATACGGCGGGCGGAGCGGGAAAGGCGTGCGAGATGCAGCCGCAGCCTGATGAAGCCGGCGTCGGGTTCCCAGCGCAGCGTTTCGATCAGCGAGAAGTCGTTCACCTTGTAATCTCCTGATCGCCGATCGCAAAACGGGCCTTCAACAGACACTCCTCGTATTCCGCTTCGACGGTGGAATCGAAAACGATGCCGCCGCCGACGCTGAAGACCGCCCTGCCGTCTGAAAACAGGCTGATGGTGCGGATCGCGACGGAAAAGCGCATGGCGCCTGATGGAGCAATCATGCCGATCGCGCCGCAGTAGGCGTCGCGCGGCGTGTCTTCCAGCGTGTGCAGGATCTGCATGGCGCTGAGTTTCGGGGCGCCGGTGATCGATCCACAGGGGAAAAGCGCGGCGAAAATATCGCGGATGGTCAGATCGGGAAGGAGTTTCGCCTGCACATGGCTGACCATCTGGTGCACGGTTGGATAGGTCTCGATGTCGAAGAGCTTCGGGACATCAAGGGTGCCGACCTCTGATATGCGCGAGATGTCGTTGCGCAGCAGATCGACGATCATGCGGTTTTCGGCTTGCGTCTTTACGTCGTCGCGCATCGCGGCGACGATTGCCGCGTCCTCGGTGTCATCAGCCCCGCGTTTTGCGGTTCCCTTCATCGGATGGGTTTCGATCCAGCCGTCCTCGTCGGTGCGGAAGAAGAGCTCCGGCGAGCGCGAAAGCAGGATGGGGCCGCCGAGGTCGACGAGCGAGCCGTATTTCACCGGCTGCCTTGAAATCAGCGACCAGAAGGCGGCGCGCGGATCGCCGGACCAGCGGGCAGTGATCGGCATGGTGAGGTTTGCCTGGTAGCAATCGCCCTGGCGCAGGTGCCAATGCAGGCGATCGAAGCGCTCTTTATATGTAGCAAAATCCCAACCGGCGCGGGGGTCGCTCAGGAACTCACCGTTCTCGCCGCGCTGCTTCGGCTGGGCAAGCGGATGGGCATCAGCTGCGGGCGCATCGAAGATGCCGAAGGCAAGCAGCGGCGTTTCCCGGCCTTCCGGCAGGAATGCCGCCAGCTTTTCCTCGAAGAGATAGCCCGCTTCGTAGGCCATGTAGCCGGCCAGCCATTTGCCGGCGGCTTTTGCCTCTTCCATGCGCGCAAGGCCTGCATGGAATTCGTCGCGCGTCCGGGCGATGATGATCTCCGACGGGTCGGAAAAGAGCATCACTTGCCCGGTCGTGTCATCCCGGAACAGAACGTAGCGTTCAGCCTTGGTCATGCCTGCCTTTGGATCGAGAGCTTATGCGCTCTTATCAAGCGCTTCCAATTCGTCGATCAGCCCTTCGATCATCGACAACCCCTTGCTCCAGAACGACGGATCGGTGGCATCGAGGCCGAATGGCTTCAGGAGCTCCGAATGATGCTTGGTGCCGCCCGCCTCCAGAAGCTCGAAATACTTCTCTTGGAAGCCCTTGTCGGCCTTCTGGTAGGCGGCATAGAGCGAGTTCACCAGGCAATCGCCGAAGGCGTAGGCGTAGACGTAGAAGGGCGAGTGGATGAAGTGCGGGATATAGGCCCAGTAGGTCTCGTAGCCTTCCGAGATCTTGATCGCTGGCCCAAGGCTTTCCGACTGCACGGAGAGCCAGAGTTCGCCGATATCATCAGATGTCAGTTCGCCGGCCTTGCGGGCGGTGTGAACCTTGCGCTCGAACTCGTAGAAGGCGATCTGGCGCACGACCGAATTGATCATGTCCTCGACCTTCTGGGCAAGCATCGCCTTGCGCTCACGCTTGTCCTTCGTCTTGTCGAGAAGGGCGCGGAAGGTCAGCATTTCGCCGAAGACGGAGGCGGTCTCAGCGAGCGTCAGCGGCGTCTGGCACATCAGCGCGCCCTGCGCGCCGGCCAGAACCTGATGGACGCCATGACCGAGCTCGTGGGCGAGCGTCATAACGTCGCGCGGCTTGCCGAGATAGTTGACGAGCACATAGGGATGCGCCGAGGGAACAGTTGGATGCGCGAAGGCGCCGGGTGCCTTGCCGGGGCGAACCGGGGCGTCGATCCACTGCTCGTCGAAGAAGCGCTTGGCGATCGCAGCCATCTCGGGCGCGAAGTTGCCGTAGGCGGATAGCACCGTGTCTTTCGCCTCGTTCCAGGAAATGATGGCGTTGGAGGTTTCAGGCAGCGGGGCATTGCGGTCCCAGAAATTCATCTGGTCCATGCCGAGCCACTTGGCTTTCATCTTGTAATAGCGGTGCGAGAGGCGGGGGTAGGCTTCCTTGACGGCCGCCGCCAGCGCATCGACCACTTCGCGCTCGACGCGGTTTGCAAGGTGCCTGCTGTCGGCAATGTCCTCGAAGCCGCGCCAGCGGTCCGAGATGTCCTTGTCCTTGGCGAGCGTGTTCGTGATGAGGGTGAAGGTGCGCAGGTTCTCCTTGAAGGTCTGGGCCAGCGCCATGGCGCCCTTGCGGCGGACCTCAGGATCCTTTTCCTGCAGCATGTTCAGGGTGACTTCGAGCGGCAGCTTTTCACCATCGACGTCAAAGCGCAGCTCCGACATCGTCTCGTCGAACAGGCGGTTGAAGGCGGCGGCCGACGTCATCGACTTTTCCAGGAACAGCTGTTCCAGCTTGTCTTCCAGCTGGTAGGGCTTGTCCTTGCGCAGATCGACGAGCCAGGGGCGATAGTGGCCGGCATCCGGGTCGTTTGCCATGCAGGCATCAATGACGGTGTCGTCGATGCGGTTGAGTTCGAGGGCGAAGAAAAGCAGGTGGCTGGAGAACTCGGTGATTTTTGCCTGGGCGTCACCATAGAGCTTGCCGTTCACCGGGTTTGACGTGTCGGAGAAGTAGGTGAGGCCGGCAAAGGAGCCGAGGCGCCCGATAATGTCGTCCAGCGCCTCATACTCCTTGAGCGCCTGGCCGATTCCCTCCGCTCCCTTCTTGGTCGCGGCGTCGGCAAGCTTGCCCTTCCACTTCTCTTCGAAGGCGACTGCCTGCTTTCCGGCCTTTTCCATGTCGCCGGTGAAGGCCGTGGACGTTGCGGAGGGGTAGAGATCCTGCAACTTCCAGGTCGGCAGATCGCCAAGAGCGGCATCGGTCGCGGAGGCAGCAGAACTTGCCGAAAAATTAATGGCGGTGTCGGAGAGCGTGTTTTTCATCATCGGGGTCCTCTTCCTCTTTTGCGACAGGCTTGACTGTCTATGCCGCTAAAGGCTTGGCATCAAGGGGCTTTCGCCTGCCCACAAGCTCCGTTTCGGGTCGGATTCGGCCTCGTCACAAACGTTAAAATGCAATTGTTTCTCAAAACTGGATGTTCAAGCCTTTCTGCCAAAGTGCGTTTCAGGTTTCGCATGAAGTGAGGCAGCAATGACCGGTTACCATGAGCTCAAGGGTGCAGCGCAGATACTCGTCGTCGAGGACGATCCGATCCAGCGTCGGCTGCTCAAGAACGCGATAGAGCGTCACGGCCACGTCGTCCATCAGGCGGAAAACGGCCGGATCGGGCTGGAGATGGTGAAGAGAGGCAGCGGCCTCTACAACGTCATCGTTCTCGACCTGATGATGCCCGAGATGACGGGCCTCGAATTCCTGGAAGCACTGCACGAATTCGGCACGCATGTTCCGGTCATTGTCCAGACAGGGCAGGGCGGCATCGAGACCGTGGTGCAGGCGATGCGCGCCGGCGCTTTCGATTTCGTCGTCAAGCCGGTCTCGCCTGAGCGGATTGCCAATTCGATCTCCAACGCCTTGAAGCTCGACCAGCGCGAAGTCAAGGCACGCGCCGGTCGCCGGTCGCGTTCCGGCGCTGTCGGCTTTGATGATATCGTTTCGGCAAGCCCGGCAATGCTCCGCGTCATCGATCTGGCGCAGCGCGCAGCGCAGTCGAATATTCCCGTCGTGCTCGAAGGCGAGTCCGGCGTCGGCAAAGAATTGGTGGCTCGCGCCATCCAGTCGGGGAGCGACCGCTCCGGCAAGCCGTTCGTCACAGTCAATTGCGGCGCCATTCCGCACAATCTGGTCGAAAGCATTCTCTTCGGTCACGAGAAGGGTGCGTTCACCGGTGCAACCGAGCGGCACATCGGCAAGTTCATGGAAGCCGATGGCGGCACCATCTTCCTCGACGAGATCGGCGACCTGCCGCTCGATGTGCAGGTCAAGCTGCTGCGCGCCGTGCAGCAGGGAGAAATCGAGACCGTTGGCGCGCGCACTGCGCACAAGGTCAATGTCCGGCTGATTTCGGCGACGAACAAAGATCTGATCGAAGAGGTCAAGAGCGGCCACTTCCGGGAGGACCTCTACTATCGTCTGAACGTTTTCCCGATCACTATCCCGGCGCTCCGCAAGCGAAAGGAAGACATTCCGCATCTGGTGCGGGTCTTCGCCGAGCGCTTCTCGAGCGAACAGAAGGGCGGAGGCCACCGCATGTCGGTGAGCTCCGGTGCGCTGGCCCTGCTTACCGCCTACGACTGGCCGGGCAACATCCGCCAGCTCGAGAACGCGATCTTCCGGGCGGTCGTCCTGGCAGAGGGCGGTGAATTGACGGAAGCTGACTTCCCGCAGATTGCGGCACAGCTGCCCGAATACGAGGTGGTCGATCATCTGGCGCTGGTCGCAGACAATACCCGCCTCGACCGGCAAAATGACCTCGCGAGCGCCAATTATCCAGCCCACCAGGTGAGCGTCGAAGAGGCGGTCGCACGAATCACGGAGGCGCCTGACAACGCGATCGCGAGCACAAACCCTGCCGGGGATGTGCGAAAGCTTGCCGATGTGGAGGAGGAACTGATCCGATTCGCCCTTAGATTCTATCGGGGGCAGATGAGTCAAGTTGCCCGGAAATTGGGCATCGGGCGATCCACATTGTATAGAAAACTCAAGGACTACGGCATAGACCCCGACAATCCGCAGAAGGACGCTGCGTAGGTCCTCTAAATTAACAATCCGGCAATCATCTTTTGTTACCAATCATAAACCACTTGTTAGTGACCTGTTCACTATGTAAAGAAAAGGTTGATCGCGTGTGGCATTTTTGCCATCGTGTGACCGCATTTAACAGCCAACGGTGTCAAAGAGGGACTATCGGCTGTCTGACGGGGATTGAGTTTGCCGGATCTGAATGGGAATACGAGACCTTCGCGCTTGAACGGGCGCACTAGGTTCACGGACCTTTGCGGAAAGGTGTTTAGGACGGCTATGGCCGCCCTTCTCGCACTCGCTGTTTCGTCGCCGGTGCTGGTCAGTTCGCCTTCCGAGGCGGCGGGCGAAACACGTAGTCTCAAACTCTATTTCATCCACACCGGCGAAAAGGCCGTCATCACCTACAAGCGCAACGGGCGTTACGACCCCAAGGGTCTCGAGCAGTTGAACCGCTTCCTTCGCGATTGGCGCAAGAACCAGCCGACGAAGATGGATCCACGCCTTTTCGACCTCATCTGGGAAGTCTACCGCCAGAGCGGCTCGCGCGACTATATCAACGTCGTCTGCGGTTTCCGTTCGCCTGGCACCAACGCCATGCTCAAGAGCCGCTCGCGCAATTCGGGGGTCGCCGAGAAGAGCCAGCACATGCTCGGCAAGGCGATGGACTTCTTCATTCCTGACGTCAAACTGGCCACTTTGCGTGGCATCGGCATGAAAATGCAGGTCGGCGGCGTTGGATTCTATCCAAAATCCGGCTCTCCCTTCGTGCACATGGATGTCGGCGGCGTACGCGCCTGGCCGCGCATGAGCCGCGAAGAACTCGTGCGGCTTTTCCCGAACGGCAACACGATGCATATTCCCGCGGACGGCCGGCCGCTCCCGGGCTACGAGCAGGCCGTGGCCGACTACAAGCGGCGCGTGAGCTCGTCGCAGGTGCAGATGGCAAGTTCTGGTGCCTATACGGGTTCGTCTTCGGGCGACCAGCCGAAGCACAAGACGCTGTTTGCCGCCCTGTTTGGGGGTGGTGCCGATGAGGCGGAAGACACTTCAGATGATGATAGCGGCGCAGCTGTAGCTGTCGCCAAGGCGTCGCCGCCGAAGGTTGACATGCCGAACGCTGCCAATCCCGCCGAGCAAGCGCCCGCGCAGGCTACGGAAGTCGCAAGTGTAAACGCGCCGGTTCCGCAAGTGCGCCCGGCGTTCGCCAATCAAGCAGGCGGTAGCGAGATGGCCAGCGCCCTCGTCGCTCCGCAATCCGGAAATGAAGCGCAACAGGCCCTTTCTGCCGTGACCGAGCAAGGTCAGCAGCAGTTTGCGGATCTCAGCGCCTACAGCGTACCGGTTCCATCTCTGCTCGGACCACGCCGCTCTCCAGGCGACGCAGAAGTCGCTTCGGCTGATCCGTCTGCGATGACGGGGAATCTCGCAGCGGTTCCGACGCCGGGTGAACGACCAGCGCTTGCCAAAAAGCTTCTGGCTGCGGCGAATGCCGATGCTGAAGCCGAGGACGACGTGGCAGACCAGGAGGATACGCTTTCTCCGGCCGTTGCCGATGCCCTTAACCAGCAGAATGGTGACGGCGACCGTCAGGTCGCATCCAATCAGGCGCCGGTTATGAGCGTCGAACAGGCAATAAACGCGGCAATGCCGCAAAAGGTTCCGAACGAAAAGCCGTCCTTGCAGTTGGCCTCTCTTGCACCTGCCACGAAGTCTGCGAGCTTCGGCGATGGCTTCGATGCGCCAAAGTCGACCGATGCGAGTGGGGTATCGCAAGGCCTTCCGACCAAGGGTGGCCGTCCGACCAAGCATGAGGCCGCAGAAGCTGACGCAAGCCGCGCAACAATTCGCACTGAGCCGAAGCTGACGCAGAAGATCATCTCACGGTGGGCGCTCACCAACTCCCGCATGGAAATGGTCACCAAGCCAGTCAAGGCGCCACGCTTCGTCAGCCAGACGCTTCGCGCCCAGCCGACTGCGGTCTACGCCGAGGGCTTCACCAAGACGGCTTCCATCGATCCGGCTCGCTTCAGCGGCAGCGCGGTCAACTTCATGGAAGTACGGAAGTTCGATTCGAACTGAGGTGGACAAGCAGGAATTCGAAAGAGCCGCCGGAGTGATCCGGCGGCTCTTTCGTTTTCCAGCCATGTGGCGGAAGGTCGCGTGGTGCGGTTTCGCCAAATGGGTGGGTTGATTTTCATTTCCATATTGAGAATAAAGCGCCTTCGGAATTCTCGATAGGCGAAAATATGGATCTGTCATCGATCGAAATTTTTCAGGCGGTCGCATCGCATTGCAGCGTCACGAAGGCCGCGGCGGCAGTTGGCCGTGTGCCATCGAACGTCACGACGCGCATCCAGCAGCTCGAGGAAGATCTCGGGGTGGCGCTGTTCTGTCGCGATGGCAAGAAGATGTCGTTGACGCGCGAAGGCTCGATCTTCCTGTCCTATGCAACGTCGTCTTTCTGACCTGGCCGAGGAAGCAAAGCAGGCAGTGCGACCGCTGGCGGCATCGGGCGCGCTGCGTGTCGGAACGATGGAGAGCACGGCTGCAAGCCGTCTTCCCGACGTCATCAGGCGGTTCGGATCTCTGTGGCCCGACGTTTCCCTGCAATTGACGATGGGGGCGACACGGGAACTCATGCAAGGGGTGCTGGCCGAAGAGCTGGACTGCGCATTGGTTGCCCGGCCGCCACAGGCCTCACTCGACGAGGCGCGTTATGCCGATCTCGACCTCGGCAGGTTCGACGCGCGGCGCATCTATGTTGAGGATCTGATCCTCGTGCTTCCCTCGAAGCATCCCGATGTCAAAGTCGCGGCCGACCTACGCGTTGGGACGCTGGCTGTGATGGAGCCGGGATGCACCTATCGACGCATGGCCGAGGAGTGGGCGGAGGGCGCCACCTCGCTGCGCACGCTGGAGCTCGCTTCCTACCACGCGATCCTCGCGAGCGTTGTCGCCGGCAATGCCGTCGGTGTCATGCCCCGCTCGGTGTTTGATCTCCTGCGATGGCCCGTCGATATCGTTACTCGCGAGATCGGTGCGGTGGAAACGCTTCTCGTGCGCCGCAGGGGCGACGGCTCGGACACTTTCGAAGCCTTTCACGATATCCTCATCGCCTCGCGGGGCAAGGGTGGCCTCTCACTCCCAAGCGGTTGACCTTAGCTCACATCTCCCAACCAGCACGCCTCGTTTAACAAACTGTCGGTTCGTCATGTCAAATTCCAGCAATCCCAAGGCCGCGCCTAGCCGTCGCTCCCGTCTGTTTTCGCCGATTCTGGCCGGTGCTACTCTGCGCGAGCGGATGTTTGCCTGCCTCGGCGCGCTGATCGCGATCGCGTTGACGGGCATGGTCTGTGGCTACTTCTTCGGGCAGGGCTCGCACTTGCCGTTGATTGTCGCGCCGATGGGCGCCTCGGCCGTGCTGCTTTTCGCCGTACCGGCTAGTCCGCTTGCGCAGCCGTGGTCGATTATCGGCGGCAATACGATCTCCGCCATGATGGGCATCATCGCAGCACACTTCATCCATGAGCCAATCATCGCGATCGGCGTCGGAGTCTCGCTGGCGATCGGCGCCATGTCGTTCACCCGCTGCCTGCACCCGCCTGGTGGCGCCGCGGCGCTGACCGCTGTGCTGGGCGGTCCGGCTGTGGCAAGCTGGGGTCTGCTCTTTCCTTTCGTGCCGGTAGCACTGAATTCCTGCATCCTGGTGGCGCTCGGCATTCTCTTTCACAAGCTCGGGCGACGAAACTATCCGCATGTCGCCGCGCCGGCGCCGGTCAATACGCACCAGACGATCGATCCGCCGTCAGCAGTGCGGGTCAGCTTCCGCGAAGAAGACGTCGATGCTGCGCTGGCGAAATTCGAAGAGACGTTCGATATTGACCGCGGCGACCTCGGACGCTTGCTGCGGCAGGTCGAAGTCGAGGCTGCCGTTCGCTCTCACGGCACGGTCAGTTGCGCCGACATCATGTCGCGCGATGTGATCGCGGTCGGCGAGAATGCCACTGCGGAAGAGGCGCGCGCTTTGCTCCTGAAGCACAATGTCCGGACGCTTCCCGTGAAGGATGGCAGCGGACGGTTGATCGGCACGGTCGGGCTGCGGGAATTGATGCAGGCCGAGCGGCTTGCTGGTCACATCGCGGCGGCGGCTACCGCTTCCCCGGATGCGCCCGCCATCAGCCTGTTGCCTGACTTGACGGACGGGCGCACCCACGCAGTTGTGATTGTCGATGCCGGCGGCAAAGTGCTTGGGTTGATCTCGCAGACGGACCTGCTCAGCGCCATGGCCCACATGTTGCCGGAACAGCCAGGGCGGATCGCCGCCTGAGCTGGTGTCTAGAAGACAGTCGCCGGCCCGAACTGCAGGTAGGCGGCCAGGCTGAGTGTGGACAGCGACACCGCGAGCGCCGGCGCTGGCGTCCGCATCGTCCAGCCGAGAAGCAGGCCAAGCGCTGCGATCAGTATTCCGAGCCATGGGCCGCTGCCGGCGAAGGCCAATCCGAGAGCGGAAAGACTGACAGCGCTGGCAATCATGGTAAGCGGGGCGGTTGCTACCGCGGCCTGCGTTTCGCCGCGAAAGATGCTGCTGAAGCGCGGCCAACTCAGGGCGATGGCAAGAACGAGGAAGACCGGGGCGATCGTCTGGAATTGCATCAACGGGCTCCCATGACCAAACGGCGATCGGTATCCAAGTAGCTGGTATCGCCGGTACCGGTCTGACGTGCTGCAAGCGCAGTGCCGACCGCAATCAGTACCGGATTGTCGTAGCCGATCTCGGCAATTCCCTCAGGTATGGTTGCGAGCGTGCCGCTCCAGTCACGCTCGGTCGAACGGCTGACGTCGCTGATGATGATGGCCGGCGTTTCAGGCGGCAGGCCCTCCTCGATCAACCGGTCGGCGATGAGCGGTGCCGTCCTGCCACCCATGTAGAAGACAGCTGTGGTGTGCGGATCGGCGACAGTGGCCCAGTCGACATCAATCGGCAAGCCGCCATGACGGGAATGGCCGGTGATGAAGCGGACGGATTGTGCATGGTCGCGGTGCGTCAGCGAAATCCCGAGGCGGGAGGCCATGGCGCTTGCGGCTGTTATGCCGGGGATGACGTCGACGGGGATGTTTTCGCGATCGAGATGGGCAATCTCTTCGCCGGCGCGGCCGAAGATCATCGGATCACCGGACTTCAGCCGTACGACCCGCTTGCCTGATTTGGCGAGCTTCGCCATCATGTCGTTGATGTCTTCCTGGCGGCAGCTCGTGCGGCCACCGCGTTTGCCGACCAGCATGCGCTTGGCCTCACGGCGGGCGAGTTCCAGCACCTCCGAAGAAACCAGGTCGTCGAAGAGGAGCACGTCTGCGGCTTGCAGGGCGCGAACGGCCTTCAGCGTCAACAACTCTGCATCGCCGGGGCCTGCGCCGACCAGCGTCACGCGGCCCCGCGAAGAGTGGGCGGGCGCTTCCCGGAGCCTGTCGGCTTCCTCAAGAAGCAGCCCGCCGACGCCCTCCTCCGGCGTATCGGAACTTGAAAAGGCGCGATCGACGAATGTCTCCCAGAAAGCGCGGCGGAGCGGACCGGGCGTGAGCCGTTCATTGACCCTGTCGCGCAATGTCTGAGCGAGTTCAGCCCAGCCCTTCAGTGCCCGAGGCAGCAATGTCTCGATCCGTCGGCGGATCGCCTGGGCAAGAATCGGGGCTGCGCCATCCGTCGAGATCGAGACGACGACGGGTGAGCGGTTGACGATGGAGCCGAACTGGAACTGGCAGAAGGCAGGCTTGTCTATGACATTGACCGGCACGCCGGCCATGCGGGCGGCGTCGAAGAAGGCTTTGGCTTCGTCCTCTTCCTCGCAGTCGGCGATGGCGATAGCCGCGCCGGCGAAGATGGTTTCATTCCATTCGTGGCAGTGATGGACGAAACCGCCCTGAGGATGCTCGGCGCCGCGCAGGATGAGCTTCTCGAAGGTATCGGAAAGCGCGTTGTCATAGACATGCACTTGCGCGCCGCAGGCGGCGAGAAGCTCGGCCTTCCAGGCGGCGGCGTCGGAGCCACCAGCGAGGACTACGCGCTTGCCTCCGAGCGCCCAGAACACCGGCAGCTTGGCAAGCGGTTCCATGCGGGCGGGTGCTTCATTCCGCGGCTGCTGCAAGACATCCATCGATGATCCCCCTGATCTCGGCGCGGCAGGAGCCGCAGTTGGTTCCGGCATTGAGTTCCTTGCCGACGGCTTCGACGCTGTGGCAGCCGCCGCGAACAGCGGCGACGATCTGGTTGACGCCGACGCCGAAGCAGGAGCAGACGGTGGCGCCCGGATCGGGCTTGTCTGCGCCGGGGCGACCGGCAACGAGGGCGAAACGCTTGCGCAGATTGGTGTGCTCGGCGGTAAGCTGGGAGATCGCCCAGTTGCGGGCAACCGCCACGGGTTCGCGCGCCAGGAATAAGGCGGCAAGCAGTCGCTGGCCGTCAAAAAAAGCAAGCCTCAGATCGCCGGATTGCTGGTCGGCGTAGCCGAGCGGCTCGACGCCCTCGGGGATGGAGAAGGTGCTGCGGCACCACGTGCACCAGTCTTCAACCGGCTGGTCGAAGGCGAGTTCCACGCGCCACCCGCCTTCGGCCTTCGCCAGCGCCCAATAGGCGGCATCGAGATTGTCCGGCTTGACTGCGGAAACAGCAAAGCCGTAGCGCGCCGCCCTGAAGCGTCGAGCAGCAACCGCAACATTCTTCGAGGCGGGCTGGCCGGAGATCGCGTCGGTCAAGGGCGCCACGACGGCGTCGATGCGTGCCTTGGCGGCAAACTGATCGTTCCAGTGCATCGGTACGAAAATGCTGCCGCGCGCCTGGCGCTCGGTGATCAGGGCGCGCACCACGGCCTTGCCATGCGGGCTTTCGATCTCGACGAGGCCGGCATTGCCGACGCCGATCTCGATGGCGTCGCGCGGATGAAGCTCTGCGAAGGGCTCGGCGATGTGCGAGGAGAGCCGCGCGCTTTTGCCAGTCCGGGTCATCGTGTGCCACTGGTCGCGGATGCGGCCGGTGTTAAGCGTGAAGGGATAGTCGGCGTTGGTGCGATCCGCGGCGACCGGTTCGACCGCGATGAAACGTGCCTTGCCGTCGGCGTGGTAGAAGCCGCCCTTGGCGAAGAAGCGGGTCTCGGTCGCGTTGTGGCCTGCGGGCTGTGGCCACTGGAAAGGGGGGAGTTCGTCGTACGACCGATGGCTCATACCGATGTATGCGCCGATATCGAAGTCGCGACGGCCGTTGTTCTCGAAGGCGGAGAGAGCGGCGTGTTCGTAGAAGATTTCGGCATTGGAGCTGAAGTCGAAGGCCCGCGCAAAGTCCATACGGCGCGCCACTTCGGCAAGCTGCCACCAGTCGGCGCGAGCCTCGCCGGGTGCATCGAGGAAGGGGCGCTGGCGGGAAATGCGGCGTTCCGAGTTGGTGACTGTGCCGCTCTTTTCGCCCCAGCCAAGCGAGGGCAGAAGGACATGGGCGTGACGGGCGGTGTCTGTACTTTTCAGGACGTCGGAGACGACGACGAAAGGACAGGCCTTGATGGCGGCCTCGACGGCGTCGGCATCCGGCATGGAAACAACAGGATTGGTCGCCATGATCCACAGCGCCTTGATGCGGCCGTCGGCGACAGCCCTGAACATGTCAACGGCCTTCAGGCCCGGCTTTTGCGCAATGGCCGGCGCATTCCAGAAGCGCTGGACACGGTCGCGGTCCTCGGCATTTTCGATGGCCATGTGGGCGGCAAGCATGTTCGCAAGCCCGCCGACTTCACGCCCGCCCATCGCATTCGGCTGGCCGGTGAGCGAGAAGGGCCCCATGCCCGGCCGGCCGATACGGCCTGTGGCCAGGTGACAGTTGATGATGGCGTTGACCTTGTCGGTCCCAGATGACGACTGGTTGACGCCCTGGCTGTAGCAGGTGACGACCTTCTCGGTCGTGGCAAAGAGGCGGTAGAATTCGCGAAGCTGCATGGCCGGAAGACCGGTCATATCAAGCACCTCGTTGAAGGAGACGCCTGTCGCAGCAGTAAAGGCCTCCGCAAAGCCGTTGGTATGTTCGGCGATGTAATTCTGATCGATGGAGTTGCTTGCGATCAGGTGTTCGAAAAGGCCGACGAAAAGCGCGACATCGCTGTCGGGACGGATGGCCAGATGCAGGTCAGCGATATCTGATGTCATCGTCCGGCGCGGGTCGATGACGACGACCTTCATGCCGGGACGCGCGGCCTTGGCGGCCGCCAGCCGCTGATAGATGACCGGGTGGCACCAGGCGAGGTTCGAGCCGGTGAGGATCACCAGATCGGCAAGCTCGATGTCCTCATAGGTGCCCGGCACAGTGTCCGAGCCGAAGGCGCGGCGGTGACCGGCGACGGAGGACGACATGCACAGCCGCGAATTGGTGTCGATATTGGCCGAGCCGATGAAGCCCTTCATCAGCTTGTTGGCGATATAGTAGTCCTCGGTCAGCAACTGGCCGGAGACATAGAAGGCAACGGAATCGGGTCCGTGCTCGGCGATGGCATCCGAAAATCGTTGCGCGACGAGGTCAAGCGCCTGTCCCCATTCCGCACGCTCCCCCGCAATTTCCGGGTGGAGGATGCGCCCGTCGAGATCGACGGTTTCTCCGAGCGCCGAGCCCTTGGAGCACAGCCGCCCGAAGTTGGAGGGGTGGTCCGGGTCGCCCTTGACGGACACCTTGCCGTCTTCCGCGACCTTGGCGATGACGCCGCAGCCGACACCGCAGTAGGGACAGGTTGTCTTGACCTCTTTCTCCATCATTCAGCCGCCATCATCAGGCTTTCGAGCGCGATGTAGAGGGCGCCGTCCTCGTTGCGGACGGGAATGGTTCGCACCTCGCCCTCATCGGCGCCGAGTGCCTTGCCGGTTTCGAGCGAGATCACCCAGTTGTGCAGCGGGCAGGTGACGGCCTTGGCATGGACGATGCCCTGGGAGAGCGGTCCGCCCTTGTGCGGGCAGTGGTCCTCGATGGCGAAGACCTCGTTTTCGGCCGTGCGGAAGACGGCGATCTTGCCCTGGGGCGTCTTCACGCAGCGAGCGCCGCGGAGCGGAATGTCGGAGATGTCGCCGATTGAAATCCAGTTCATATCCATCTCCTTACTCAGCGGCCTGCGGGTAACCGACGGTCGCCATCGGCTTGAACTCATGCTTGTCCTTGCCGGAGACGCGCTCCGACCAGGGATCGACCTGGGCGAATTTCTGGGAGAAGACGAAGCGATCGTAGTAAGCCTCGCGCTTGTCGGTGTCTGCCATGATCTGGCGGCGGATCTCATCGAGGCCGACGCGCTTTGCCCACTTGTAGATGCGCTCGAGGTAGCGGGCCTGCTCGCGATACATCTGTGTCAGCGCCACGATATGCTCCAGCGCCTCGTCCTCGGTCCTGACAAGGCCGAGGACCTCGGTGCCCTTGATGTCGAGGCCGGCGGCGCCGGCGAAGTGGATCTCGAAACCTGAGTCCACGCAGATGACGCCGATGTCCTTGCAGGTCGCTTCGGCGCAATTACGCGGGCAGCCGGAGACCGCCAACTTGAGTTTTGCCGGTGTCCAGGAGCCCCACATGAACTTCTCGATGCGGATGCCGAGACCAGTGGAATCCTGCGTGCCGAAGCGGCACCAGTCGGAGCCGACGCAGGTCTTCACCGTACGCAGGCCCTTGGCGTAGGCCTGTCCGGAAACGAAGCCTGCCTTGCCGAGATCGGCCCAGACGGCGGGGAGGTCTTCCTTCTCGATGCCGAGCAGGTCGATGCGCTGGCCGCCCGTCACCTTCACCATTGGGATTTCGAACTTGTCGACGACATCAGCGATAGCGCGCAGTTCGTTGGAGTTCGTCACGCCGCCCCACATGCGCGGAACGACGGAATAGGTGCCGTCCTTCTGGATGTTGGCGTGGACGCGTTCGTTGATATAGCGCGACTGGTAGTCGTCGGCGTATTCATCCGGCCAGTCGCAGACGAGGTAGTAGTTGAGAGCCGGGCGACACTTGGCGCAACCGCACGACGTCTTCCATTCGAGCTCCTGCATGACGGCAGGGATCGTCTTCAGACCCTTGGCCTTGATAAGCCGGCGAACGTCGTCATGGCCGAGTTCGGTGCAGGTGCACATCGGCGTGACGGCGGCCGGATTGTAGCTGTCGCCGAGCGTCAGCGTCATCAGCTTCTCGACGAGGCCGGTGCAGGAGCCGCAGGACGCGGATGCCTTGGTGTGGGCACGAACGTCGTCCAGCGACGTCAGGCCCTTGGACGTGATCGTCGACGTGATCTTGCCCTTGCATACGCCGTTGCAGCCACAGATTTCCGCGTCATCCGGCAAGGCTGCAACGGCCGCCATAGGGTCCAGCGGCGACCCTCCCTGGTAGGCCTGACCAAAGATCAGCGTTTCGCGCATCTCTTTGATGTCGGTCTGTTTCTTTTTCAGATCGTTGAACCAGGCGCCGTCGGCGGTTTCGCCGTAGAGCACGGTGCCGATGATCTTGTTGTCCTTCAGCACAAGGCGCTTGTAGACGCCAGCCGAGGCGTCGCGCAGCACGATTTCTTCGCGGTCGTCGCCATCGGCGAAATCACCGAGCGAGAAGAGTTCGATGCCAGTGACCTTGAGCTTGGTCGGCGTGTCGGAATGCACGAAGGCAGCGGAGCGGTCGCCCGACAGATGCGAGGCGGCGACGCGGGCCATCTCGTAAAGCGGAGCGACAAGGCCGTAGACCATGCCGCCGACTTCGGCGCACTCGCCGAGCGCCATGATGCTGCCGTCCGAGGTCAGCATGCCGTCATCGACGACGATGCCGCGGTTGACGGCAATGCCGGCGTCCTTGGCGAGCCCGACGCTCGGGCGGATGCCGACGGCCATGACGACGAGGGTTGCCGGAATGATGCGGCCGTCGTCGAGCTCGATGCCCTCGACCTTGCCGTTGCCGATGATTGCCTTGGTGTTGGCCTTGGTGATGACCTTGATGCCGCGTTCTTCCACGGCCTTTTGAAGCAGGTAGCCGGCAGCCGGATCGAGCTGGCGCTCCATCAGTGTCGGCATTACGTGCAGGACGGTGACGTCCATGCCGCGCGAGGCAAGGCCAGCCGCCGCTTCAAGGCCGAGCAGGCCGCCGCCAATGACGATCGCCTTCTCGCGAGACTGGGCGGCAAGCAGCATCGCCTGCACGTCGTCAAGATCGCGATAGGTGATGACGCCGGGCAGATCCTTGCCGGGCACGGGAATGATGAAGGGCACGGAGCCGGTGGCGATCACCAGCTTGTCGTAGCTTTCCGTGACGCCGTGATCCGACGTGACCGTCTTGGCCGCACGGTCGATCTTGATGATCTTGTGGCCCTTGTAGAGGGTGATGCCGTGCTTGATGTACCATCCATCACCGTGGATGATGATCTCTTCGTAGTCCTTCTCGCCCGACAGAACCGGCGAGAGCATGATGCGGTCGTAGTTGACGCGCGGCTCGGCGTTGAAGATCGTGACCTGATATTGGTCCGGCGCCTTTTCGAACAGGTGCTCGAGCATGCGCCCGGGCGCCATGCCGTTGCCGATGATAACAAGCTTCTCAGTCATGGTTTTCAAGTCCTCGGATCAGGTGGCGGCGACGGCTTGTGCGGAGAGGCCCTGGCGGTCGAGGCGCTTGACCGACAGGTGCATCCAGATGAGCGAGATGACGACGATCGCGAAAAGCAGCATGAAGCAGCTCGACCAGTGGCCGGTCATATCCTTGAGGAAGCCGAAGGCGATCGGCAGGATGAAGCCGCCAAGGCCGCCCATCATGCCAACGCTACCGCCGACGGCACCGACGCTTTCAGGGTAGTAGGCGGGGATATGCTTGTAGACGGCGGCCTTGCCGAGGCTCATGACGAAGCCGAGAGCGAAGATGACGACGATGAAGACCGCAGGCGTGATGCCGACCGTTGCGCCTGCGCCGGCTGCCGGCAGCGACAGGATGAGCGTTGCGACGGCTGCGACGGCGAACATCACATACATCACGCTGCGGGCGCCCTTCTTGTCGGAGACAACGCCGCCGAAGGCGCGGAAGATGCTGCCCGGGATGGAATAAGCGGCAGCGACCATGCCTGCAGTTGCCAGATTGAAGCCGTAAACACCGACCAGATAGCGTGGCAACCACAGAGACAGGGCAACGAAGCCGCCGAAGGCAAAGAAGTAGTAGAGGGAGAAACGCCAGACCTGGACGTTCTTCAACGGCGCGAATTCCTGTGCCAGGCTCTTGGAGGCAACCTTGCCTTCGCGGCGAAGGCGGAAGGCCGGATCATCGGTCGTGGTGAACCAGAAGACGATGGCCATCAGCGCCAGGCCGACAGCCCAGATCTGGGCGACAGCCTGCCAACCCCAGGCGATCAGCACGAAGGGCGCCGCAAACTTGGTCACCGCTGCTCCGACATTGCCGGCGCCGAAGATACCGAGCGCCGTACCCTGCTTCTGCGCCGGGAAGAAAGGCGAGACATAGGCGACGCCGACCGCGAAGGAGCCGCCGGCAAGCCCGACGCCGAGGCCGGCGATCAGCATCTGCGTGTAGGTCTGGGCATAGGAGAGGAGGAAGGTCGCCAGGGCAGCAGCCAACATGGTGAGCGTGTAGACGAGGCGGCCGCCATAACGGCCGGTCCAGATGCCAAGGACGATACGGACAAGCGAACCGGTCAGAACCGGCGTGCCGACCAGCAATCCGAACTCGGCCTCGTTCAGGCCGAGATCCTGTTTGATGCGGATGCCGATGATGGCGAAGATCGTCCAGACGGCAAAACAGAGGGTGAAAGCAATCGTGGACATCCACAATGCTTTGGCTGGTTCGCCGGCGGACATGGACTGCGTGTTCCTGATAACAGACATGGCTTCTCCGGGGCCCGACAAGGTCGTGCCTATCCATCGCTGGGGGTTAAAAACAAAAAGCCGCTGGTCAGGGCGCGCTTACACGGGAGGTGCGCGAGATATCCTGATCAGCGGCTTTGCTATGGGCGCCCGTCGTTGGACGCGGAATTCTTGGCCTGTTGGCCTGCCTATAACAAAGCAAGGGCCGTGCCAGTTTAATTAAGTCATTGTTTTTGAAGGAATAGCATTGATCGCGAAAATCAGGCGATCATTTATGCGCTAACGCATGCGCAGCAATCGCTCTAAAAATTGTGCAATGCGTATAAAATGGGCATGCTTTAGGTGCGGACTTGGCTGGCGATGTAACTGTCGACGTCAGCGGGATCGAAGAGGCCGCCGTCGAAGAAACCGTCCGGCCCCAGTGTCAGTGCGCCGCTTGAGCCGACGGGGGTTTCGACCCGAAGCGCACCTTCCACCTTGGAGCTTGCGGCCGGCATGGCAATATTCAGTGCCTTGAGGGCATTTCGGTAAATATCGGGCCGGTAAGTGTCGTTGGCGATCTGCTGATGTTCCGGAGTGTGCCGGATGTGCCCCCAGCGAACCATCTGCGTATAGAACCACAGGGCGTGGCTCTTCCAGGGAAAGGTCGCCGCCTTGGCATTGGGGACGAAAAAGTCCCTGATGCTCAGCGTTTCGCCTCCGCCGATTTGCAGAAGGCCGGTTAAAGCGGGCAGCAGACTTTCTGCGGGCCGATCTACGTAGGCGGGCCGCGCCAGGAGGTTGGCAAGTTCCTCGTGATTGCGTGTGTCAGCGCACCAGAGAGAGGCGCTGCAAAGAGCGCGCAGGAGAGCCGCCAGGGCTTCCGGGTGGCCATCGGCCCAGCGGCTGTTGACGCCA
Source organism: Hyphomicrobiales bacterium (assembly GCA_900466605.1). Taxonomy (GTDB): domain Bacteria; phylum Pseudomonadota; class Alphaproteobacteria; order Rhizobiales; family Rhizobiaceae; genus Rhizobium. The sequence goes on along the minus strand of UBMU01000009.1, from coordinate 47,067 downwards.
AGCACCTTTTCCGGACTCGATTTCCAGATGGCCGCCTTCACTGTCGCCAGATGCGCCCCGCTATGGAGCACGCCGAGCGTGTTCCACGGCTCGCCGGCGCAATAACCATCGATCAGGCCCGATGTCATCGCATCAGCCATATCGGGGGGCGGCAGGATGCCGATCTCTACATCCTCGTCGGGGTCGATGCCGCTTGCGGCCAGCCAGTACCGCAGCTCGTAGTTATGGCCTGAATAGGGGTGGACGACGCCAAAGCGCAGTCGCTCGCCTTTCCTGTTATCGATGACCCTGCGCAAGGCGAGACCACTGGAGAGGGCATCAAGATCCGGCGAGGCGCCGCATTCGGCCATCTCGCGCCAGAGGCCGGCAGAGACAGTCACCGCATTGCCGCCAAGTCCAAGCGCCATCGGCACGATCATGCGTGGCGCCGGCGCGGTCAGTCCGAGATTGCAGGCGATCGGCATCGGGGCGAGAATATGCGCCACGTCGAAATGGCTGACCGCGAGCCGGTCGCGAATCGTCGCCCAGGAGCGCTCCCGTACGAGCGTCAGCTCGATGTCCTGCTCGGCGGCAAAGCCCTTCTCCTTGGCGGCGACCAGAAGAGCGCTATCAAGAAGCGGCAGGAAGCCGGCGGTGATCTGATGCGTGCTCGTCATGCGTCGGTTCCCGGATCGAGGAGGCTTGCGGCTGTAATCAGGCTCTGCGCGATCTCGACGATCTTCCTGTTCTGGTTCATCGCGGTCCGCCGCATGAGCGCATAGGCCTCGTCTTCCGTCAGCCCGCGGGATCGCATCAGCAATCCTTTCGCGCGGTCGATCAGCTTGCGGTTTTCCAGCTCGCCGCGCGTTTCCTCCAACTCGCGGTTCAGGCGCGAGAAGGCATTGAAACGGCTGATCGCCATCTTGAGGATCGGGCGGACGCGCTCCTGCTTCAGGCCGTCGACGATATAGGCGGAGACACCGGCCTCGACGGCGGCCTCGATGGAGGCTTCGTCCGACTTATCCACGAACATCGCAATCGGACGTTTTACCGCGCGGGAAATCTGGAAGATGCTTTCCAGCATGTCGCGGTTCGGGTTCTCGATGTCGATGACGATGACATCGGGGTTGATCTCCATGATGCGCCTCGCAAGGCCGTTCATGTCGTCGATGATCGTGACATTGTCGTAACCCGCCTCGCGCAGGCCGACCTCAATGATCGACGCGCGGATGCTGTTCTCGTCAATGACGAGGACGTTCAGGTCGCTGGGCTTGGCAGAACGGTTGGCCACAGGTTTACGGACGCTCACCGAGGTCAGGAATGCGCGTTGATTGAGATAGCGCCGGTGTCGGTATCGGGGAGGGTGCCATACTGTCGTTGCGCTGCCTTGTGACTCTGACGCTCTGGTGTACCTGTAGTTCGGCCATTGAATGCGCGAACGCCGCCTTAAAATCAAGCATTTTGTAGTTTGCTTATTTTGTGGGCGTAACTCCAGAGTTGGTTGGATAGCACAAACAAGAAGGCCGCCGATGGTGTCGGCGGCCTTGAACGAAATATACCGAAGGATCAGCCTTCCGGCGGCGCTTCGATCATGCCGAGCGCATGCAGATAGGTGTCGAGGATTGCGTCCTCTTCCATGCGTTCCTGCTCGTCCTTCTTGCGCAATGCGACGACCTTCTTCAGGATCTTGGTATCGAAGCCCATGCCCTTGGCTTCGCCGTAGACGTCCTTGATGTCGTCGGCGATGGTCTTCTTTTCTTCTTCCAGGCGTTCAATGCGCTCCACAAAAGCGCGGAGCTGGTCGCGGGCGACGCCATGAGCATCAGACATCGTGTTCTCCTGATCGGGGTGTGAAATTCGGATGGCGTTGACTGCCGTGAAGCGCCGCCGGGGTCAAGCTGATTCAGGTCGCCCGCGATTATTTGTGCGGCTTGTTCAGTTCGAAGGCAGCTTTTTGCTCGGTCGAGGCGTCGTTCTGGTTAAGGTTCTTCCAATCTTCATAGGACATGCCGTAGACGATTTCGCGCGATTCGTCCTTCGACAACGCGACGCCTTCGGCCTCGGCCGCCTCGCGGTACCAGTTGGACAGGCAGTTGCGACAGAAGCCGGCCAGATTCATCAGGTCGATGTTCTGCACATCGCCGCGTTCGCGCAGGTGCGCCACGAGGCGGCGAAAAGCCGCAGCCTCAAATTCTGTCTGCTGTTGTTTCGTCATGGCGGCCATCTCGGTCTCCTTCATTCGTACGGGCCGGTGCGCGACACGTGAACATTATACTCGTGCAGTGCCGGATCAGCGTTCATTGTTTCGAAGATCGGCGCGAGGCGCCTTGCCCATCCGGCAATGCCGGGCACGTCGCCGATCAAATCCTGACGCACTTCGAGCAGCGCATGCGGGATGCCCGTCAGCATGCAGTGCCTATACATGGTGTCGCCCTTTAGGGCGCCGTCGTAAGGTTCGTTGTCACCCACCACGAGATCGGGATCGCTACGCAACATATCAAGCAGCGGAGCGACTGCGCGATGGTCGGTATCCCACAGGACGGCGGCGTGCCATGGGCGAGGGAAGTGCTTCCAGACCGGCGTATAGGAATGAAGCGACAGGACGAGCGGGGCTTTTCCGGTCTTGTTCGCTACCCGGTCGATCGTTTCACTGACAGCATTATGATAGGGCCGGTGGAAGGTTTCGACCCGGTAATTCCACTCCTCGTCGGTGATCGGATGGTTGCCCGGAACGATCGCGCCATCGGATATCTTCATGACCAGCGTCGGGTCGTCTTCGCCGCGATTGGGGTCGATCAGCAACCGCGAAAAGCCGCCCAGTACCGCTGGCACGTCAAGCATCTCTGAAAGGCTCCGTACGAGTCCTTCGATGCCGATGTCGTATGCGATGTGCCGTTCGAATGCGCTGTCCGGCAAGCCCAGCCGTCCATAGCGCTCGGGCAGTCGGTTCATTGCATGATCGCCGAGCAGCACCAAGCCTCTGTCATGATCGCCGGCTAGAAGTTCAAATGATTTGAAAGTGCTCATGGAGGAAATAGTTGATCGCAGTTTATGGGGTCGTCTCTGATCGCACGGGCCACGAGCGGGTTCAAGCGCGCTTAGCAAGCAAAGCCCGCGACGTAGTACAAGTAGGGTCGGCGATCGAGAATATAATCGATTAGCATTGCGTTGACATTCGCGGGGAGGCAGCGCAAGAAGGCACACCTAAAGAAATAACCGGGAGCCCATTGGAAGTCGTGTTGAATAAGACCGCGCCAAGTTTCCTTACGCGTTCCGGGCCGCTTGCCCGTTTTGCCTTGTTTGTCCTTGCGGCGTTCTCGCCGTTCTTCATAGCCGATGTGGCCCGCGCCGACTTTCGTGTCTGCAATGGGACGCAGAACTTGGTGGGCGTGGCGATCGGATATCGAGCCAAGGATGGCTGGATGACAGAAGGCTGGTGGCAGGTGCCGGCAACGACTTGCGCGACGCTGATCGAAGGGGAGTTGCAGTCGCGATATTACTATCTCTACGCCGAAGACGCTGCCCGGGGAGGCCGATGGACGGGCGACGTACAGATGTGCGTAGCGGAGAACGAGTTCAAGATCACGGGTGTCAATGATTGCTACGCCCGTGGCTATCAGAAGATAGGGTTCAAGGAATATGACACGGGCCGCCAGGGCAGCTGGATGGTTCAACTTTCCGATACCCCCGGCACGCAAGAAAGCCCGAATTGATGAAGCGCAACCGTAAAGTTAAAATCCTCGCCACCCTCGGACCGGCCTCGTCCGAGGAATCGATGATCGAGAAGCTGCACCAGGCCGGTGCGGACGTCTTCCGCATCAACATGAGTCACGCTAGCCACGACGTAATGCGGTCGCTGATCAAGCGTATCCGCGCTGTCGAAGCCCGTTCCGGCCGTCCGATCGGCATCCTCGCCGACCTGCAGGGTCCGAAGCTGCGCGTCGGCAAGTTCGCTGAGGGCAAGGTCGATCTGAAGCCGGGCGATACGTTTACGCTCGACAACAAGGATGTTCCCGGCGACGCGACCCGCGTATTCCTGCCGCATCCGGAAATCCTGGAATCGGTGCAGCCCGGCCATCGCCTGCTGATCGACGATGGCAAGCTCGCCCTGCGCGCCGAAAAGTGCGACGGCAAGAGCATCGTCACCACGGTTATCTCCGGCACCAAGATCTCCGACCGCAAGGGCGTCAGCCTTCCCGATACGCTGCTCACCGTCGGCGTGCTGACCGACAAGGATCGCGTTGACCTTGCAGCGGTCCTCGAGACCGACGACGTCGACTGGGTCGCACTCTCATTCGTGCAGCGTCCGGAAGATCTGGCTGAGGTGCGCAAGATCGCGCGCGGCCGCGTCGGTATCATGTCGAAGATCGAGAAGCCGCAGGCCATCGAGCGCATCGAAGAAATTATCGAGCTGTCCGACGCGCTCATGGTCGCCCGTGGCGATCTTGGCGTCGAAATGCCGCTCGAATCAGTTCCGGGCATCCAGAAGCAACTGATCCGCGCCTGCCGCCGTTCGGGCAAGCCAGTGGTCGTTGCCACGCAGATGCTGGAATCGATGATCACCGCGCCGGTTCCGACGCGCGCCGAAGTATCTGATGTCGCCACTGCCGTCTTCGAAGGCGCCGACGCCGTGATGCTGTCCGCCGAATCCGCGTCCGGCGACTACCCGGTTGAAGCCGTCTCGACGATGGCCTCGATCGCTAGCGCCATCGAGCGCGAGCCCCACTATCCCGGCATCATCTACGCGCAGCGCGCGCAGCCAGAAGCAACTGGGGCCGACGCGATTTCGCTCGCCGCCCGCCAGATCGCTGAGACGCTGCGCTTGTCGGCCATCGTCTGTTACACCTCGTCGGGCACCACCGGTCTGCGCGCCTCGCGCGAGCGTCCGCAGGTGCCGATCCTGGCGCTGTCGCCGGTCATCCAGACCGCCCGCCGCCTTGCCATCGTCTGGGGCCTGCACTGCGTTGTCACCCATGACGCGACCGACCTCGACGACATGGTCAACCGCGCCTGCCGCATCGTCGCCGACGAAGGTTTCGGCAAGCCGGGCGACCGCATCATCATCTCGGCCGGCGTGCCGCTTGGAACGCCGGGCGCGACCAATATGCTGCGCATCGCCTATATCGGCTCCGACGGCCAGACCGGAATCTGAGGCTTTTCCCTAGGGATTGGACGAGAGCCCGCCGCCTAACACAGGCGGCGGGTTTTCCGTTTTTCAGCCACGCGATGCTCCCTTGTGTGCGGCGCCTGCACATGCAAGTCTCCAATGCGTAGATCGGGAGGGCATTATGCAGACAGTTACGCTTCTTGCGTTCGCGGCCGTTTCGTTCGTTGGCATTGCCACGCCGGGGCCAACGGTGCTTCTGGCGATGACGAACGGATCGCGTTATGGCGTCAAGCGTGCGGCAGCCGGTATGCTGGGGGCTGTCCTGTCGGATTTTGTGCTGATCGGGGCGGTTTCGATCGGTCTCGGCGCGCTACTGGCGGCTTCGGAATTCTGGTTCTCGGCACTGAAATATGTAGGCGCCGCCTATCTGGCCTTTCTCGGGATCATGATGCTGCGGTCGAAAGGCGCGATCGACGCTGCGTTGAAACATGGAGCCGCTGCTGCGGGCGGTACGCCGGTTTCGATTGCGCTTAAGAGCTTCCTGATCGCGGTCACCAATCCGAAGGGCTATCTCTTCTTTTCGGCCTTCCTGCCGCAGTTCATCGATCCGACCAGCCCGCAGGCGGCGCAGTACGCCCTGCTGGCACTGGTGTTCGCGTCTCTCGATTTCATCACCATGCTGGCCTACGCCGTGTTCGGCGCGCAGGCTGTCCGCTTCCTCAAGACCAAAGGCGCGCTCTGGCTTGAGCGCGCCTGCGGCGGCGCGCTGCTCGCGCTGGCGGGTTCGCTGGCGCTCTACCGCCGGGCGACGGCCTGATCTATGGCAGGGATACGTGCCCGACGCGATAGATCTGGCTTGAGCGTGCGATGAGCGGAGCCGATCGCTGCAGGCAAAAGCGCACCAGCGTCCAACTGGTCGGCTCGAAGGCGGAGACCGAAGCGACGACGTCGGTCTGACGCGCTTCCCGTTGCGCTTTTTTGATTTCCTCCTCGCTGATCTCGGCAAGCGGCGAGTGGGGGTCGATGGCGATTATCTCCTCAGTGGCGAATTTCGCCTCCGCCACCGTCGGCGCGGTTTCGGCGTGCCAGACAATCCAGGTCTTCACTTGGGGCCAGCCGAAGGACTGCGTCAGGCCCTCGAATCCGGGGCCGGTGAGGAAGTCGCTGGCGCGTTCGGGCTGCTGCCAGAGATAGAATGGCGCATAGAGATTTTCGCCGGATCCGTATTCGCCTTTGCGGGCGCTGAGATAAGCCTTGAAGCCGAGACCCGGAAATCCGTCGAGCATCGACCCCTTCTCGCGAATGCGCCGGTCGATGATCGTCATGTCGTAATCAGCCGGCAGGGTGAAGCTGTACTGCATCGCCATCATGACAGAGCCTCCACCGGTTCCAGCCAGTCGACGAAGCGATCGCCTTCGATGGCCTGGATGCTAAGATAGCTGAACGGGCTGCCGCCTCCGGCGCCGTGCCAGTGTTTTTCGCCCGCGGCAAACCAGACCGCATCGCCCGACCGCAATTCCTTGACCATGCTGCCTTCGCGTTGTGCCAGGCCATTACCGGACAAAACATAGAGCAGCTGCCCGCGCGGATGCGTGTGCCAATGCGTAAGTGTACCCGGATCGAGGGTGGCCCGCATTGCCGTGTTCTCGCCATCGGCAGATCCTTCCAGCAACATCTCCACCCAGAATGGCGCGGTGGCAATGCCATCGGGAGAGCGAACCGCATTCCCCGGTGGCCGGATTGTCATGTGGTCGGGATTACCCATCATGCTGCACTCCCGAATGCACGGGCTTGCCAGCCAAGTTCGGTCACCTGTGCCTTTCCATCTCCGAACGACCACTCGTCCGGTGATGTGGTGGTGACGACGATCATGATGTCTTCCGGGCGGATGCCGGGCGATACCGCGAGGAGTTCGGCGGCACGCTTGAAGAGGGCCTGGCGCGTTTCGGTCGAGCGCTGCTTCCCCGCCGTGATCGCGAAAAGCACGAAGTCGTCGGAGCGAGGCCCGGCCAGATAGTTACGGTCGAAGATCAGTTCGCCCGGTTCATGCTGATGGATGACCTGGAAGCGATCGCTCGGCGGCACGTCAAACGTCTCGACCATGGCGCGGTGGATGGTCTCCGAAACGGCGCGAAGATACTCCGGTGACTTGCCGCGCAGGAGAGAAATACGAACAAAAGGCATGACGGCCTCCTCTCAGTGAATTCTTGACATGAGCAGCATCGCACGCCACGATACTTCATAAAATCAGAATTTTTTGGACTTATAATCCATAAAAACGGGATTGTATGATGCGACGGACAACCTTTGATCTCGACGTGTTGAGGACCTTTGCGACAGGGATGGAGCTTGGCAACTTTGCCAGAGCAGCCGACCGGCTCGGTCGCTCGACCTCGGCCGTCAGCGCCCAGCTGAAAAAGCTGGAGGAGCAGGCGGGGACACCGATCTTTCGCAAGGCGGGGCGCGGCCTTGCGCTCACCGACGCTGGCGAGACCATGCTGGCATATGCGCGCCGACTGCTGGAACTGAACGACGAAGCGGCTGCTGCCGTACAGAGCATAGAGCTCGAGGGCTGGGTGCGGCTCGGATTGCAGGAGGATTTTGGCGAGACACTGCTGCCTGACGTGCTCGGCCGTTTTGCACGTGCGCATCCGAAGGTCCGCATAGAGGCGCGGGTAGTGCGCAATGTCGAACTGATCGAGCGGGTCACCTCGGGGAAGCTCGACCTGGCACTGGCTTGGAGTGACGGTACGCTGACGCCACATTGCGACAGGATCGCCGACGTCCCGATGCGCTGGATCGGACCGTCAGAAGGGGTGGTCGGCTGGAGTCCCGGCAGCGGCGAGCCGGTGCCGCTCGCGTCGCTAGAGGCTCCATGTCTGTTGCGCACGGCGGCGACAAAGGCACTCGATGCGGCTGGCATCCCCTGGCGGCTGGCCTTCGTCAGTCCCAGCCTTGGTGGATTGTGGGCCGCGACGGCCGCCGGCCTCGGCATTACCATCCGGACGCCGATTGGACTGCCACGAAAGGTCAGGCCACTTCTGGCGAAGGAGGTCGGCTTGCCGGAGCTCCCGTCGCTTGGTCTTGTCCTGCATCGCACCGAGGCAGAGCCCGGGCCAGCCGCGGCTCGGCTTGCGTCAATCATGCTGCAATCAGTCAGCGAGGCTGTCGCCGACGTCGTGCCGCGGGCCCGCTCTGCCCCGAGAGCCTACGCTTGATACTCGCGCTGCGCGTTGCGGCGGATCGCTTGCGGCGGCTGGCCAAAAGCGCGCAGGAAGGCGCGGCGCATCCTCTCGCGGTCGGCAAACCCTGTTTCCGATGCAACGACATCGATCGGATGCCGGCCTTGTTCCATCATCAGACGCGCGGCCTCGAGGCGCAGGTTCTCGACCGCTTTTGCCGGTGATTGCCCGGTCTCGGCCCGGAAAGTGCGGCTGAACTGGCGTGGGCTCAAGTGTGCCGCCTCTGCCAGTTCCTCAACGGAGAGCGCGTTCTTCAGGTTGCTGCGTGCATGCGCAAGCGCTTTCTGGATGCGGTCCGATTTGGGTTCAAGTTCCAACAGCGCCGAGAACTGCGACTGGCCGCCGGCGCGGCGATGATAGACGACAAGCTTGCGGGCAACGGCACGGGCAATATCCGCTCCGTGATCCTTCTCGACCATGGCAAGCGCTAGATCGACACCAGCCGTCATGCCCGCGGAGCTCCAGACAGAGCCGTCGATGATAAAGATCCGATCCTCCTCGATCTTGATCTTCGGGTAGCGGGATTGCAGCTCGCGTGCGAGGAGCCAATGCGTCGTGGCGCGGCGGCCGTCCAGAACGCCCGCCTCGGCCAGCAGGAAAGCGCCTGTGCAGATCGAGGCGATACGGCGGGAGGCGCCAAGCGCGCGGCGGATGAAGTCGCTTTCCTTGGCGCTAGGCAGTTTGATCCCGACAGCCCCGGACACCAGCAGTGTATCGAAAGCGGGATCGTCGAAGCGGCTGGTCTCGACCGTCACACCGAAGGAGCTCGGGATCGGTGCGCCGGTCTCCGAGAGATAGGAGATCTCATAGGCCTGCTCCCCGAGCTCGAGGTTGGTGAACTCAAACACCGAGATCGCAGCTAGGCTCATCATCTGAAAGCCGGGAAAGAGCAGGACGGCGATGCGCTGCATGGCTCAAACTCCATTTGTCCTAAAAGGTGGTTTATATGACATTCAAGTCATTGGCAACGGAGCGTAAGACTCTCTTGAAGCGGACAGCAGATGCTGTTGCTCAACATGGAGAATAACAATGACCAAACAGCACAAAGGGACTGCGCTCGTCACCGGCGCGTCATCCGGCATCGGCGCCATCTACGCCCAGCGACTCGCAAAGCGCGGCTATGACCTCATTCTGGTTGCCCGCAATGCCGAACGCCTTTCCGAACTCGCGACAAGATTGACCAAGGAAACCGGAAGAACAGTCGAGACGGTTCCAGCGGACCTCGGCAACAAGGCAGATCTGGCACGTGTCGAGGCGGTGCTTAAGACAGACCGCAGCATTACGCTTCTCGTTAACAATGCCGGTTTCGGCGGCACCGCGCCGCTGCTTGCCTCCGATGTCGACAAGATGCAGGCAATGGTCGATCTCAACGTGACCGCGCTGATGCGGTTGACCTATGCTGCTGTGCCCGGTTTCGTGGCGCGTGGCGGCGGCGCGATCATCAACATCGCTTCGATCGTCGCGATCGCGCCTGAAATCCTGAATGGCGTCTATGGGGCCAGCAAGGCTTTCGTTCTTACCTTCAGCCAGTCGCTGAAGCATGAATTGGCGGACAAGAATGTCCGCGTCCAGGCTGTGCTGCCGGGGGCAACAGCGACCGAATTCTGGGGTGTTGCCGGAACGCCGGTGGAGCATTTGCCGACGGAAATCGTCATGCAGGCGGAAGACATGGTGGATGCGGCGCTTGCTGGCTTCGACCAAGGCGAATTTGCAACCATCCCGGCCCTTGAAGATGCCGGACTGCTAAAGGCCTACGAGGATGCGCGCCAGGCGCTGATGCCGAACCTGTCACGATCGGCACCTGCGGCACGCTATAAGGCCGCGTAGAGAAGTGGAGAGGCAGGCTTGTCCTGCCTCTATCCGTGCCGAGCCAGCGCGGCAGCGAAAATATCGGCGTCGACGTTGCCTCCCGAGGTGATGACGACGATGTTGTCTTCCTCGAGTTGATCGCCATGGAAAAGCGCTGCGGCAAGTGCAACCGCGCCACCGGGTTCGACGACGATCTTCAGCCGTGTGAAGGCAATCGCCATAGCGCGCAGCGCCTCCTCGTCGGTTACGACGATGCCGGCGCCGGCAAGGCGCTGAAGGATCGGAAACGTGATGTTGCCGGGTTGCGGCGTGATGATCGCATCGCAGATCGAGCCGGTCATCGCCTTGTTTCGTTCGATATTTCCCGATGCCAGCGACCGGGTCGTGTCGTCAAAATCCTCGGGTTCGCAGGGGCGAACCCGAAACGCCGGCGCGCTGGCTTCGAGCGCAAGCGCAATCCCTGATGAAAGGCCGCCGCCGCCGCAGGGCACCAATACCTCGGCGGACTTGACGCCTTCCTCTTCCGCCTGCTCGGCAATCTCAAGACCCGTTGTGCCTTGACCGGCGATCACCTGAGGTTCGTCGAACGGCTTGATCAGTGTCAGCTTGCGTGCGGCCGAAAGCTCTGCGCCGATGGCGTCACGGTCCTGTGTCGCACGGTCATAGAGTACGACTTCGGCACCAAGCGCACGCGTATTGGCGATCTTCAGCTTCGGCGCGTCTGACGGCATGATGATGACCGACGGGACGCCATGCAGCTTTGCAGCCAGCGCTACGCCTTGCGCGTGATTGCCTGACGAAAAAGCGATGACGCCGCGGCTACGCACGGCCGGATCGAGTGCGGAAACGGCCGACCAGCCGCCACGGAATTTGAAGGAGCCGGTATGCTGCAGGCATTCTGCCTTCACGAACACGCGCCGTCCGGCAAGCTCGTCGATGAACGGGGAAGAAAGCAGCGGTGTGCGGCGCGCATGTCCGCGCAGACGGGCGCGGGCGGCAACGATCATTTCAATGCTGGCCATGGAGACTCTTTCGAATGACGGTACGCCCATCCATAGGGCCGCACGCGATGCTTGTGAACGACGACTTTGTCACCGTGACACGAAAAGCGTTGGCCGTGTATCGCTTGCTTCTGGCTTGTGGTTGCCGCGCCTGCGGAACTCTGTCGGGTTGGTGCCGGTAACGCGCAAAAACTCGCGATTAAAGTTCGATTTGCTGATGAAGCCGCAATCAAACATCAGCCGTGTGACGGGTTCATCGGTATTCGTGAGCGCATCACAGGCGGCACGGATGCGATAGTCATTCACGTATTGCGAGACGCTCGTGCCGTGGACGCGGTTGACCGCCATTGAAACGCGGCGGGCCGGCAGGTTCATCTTGCGCGCGATGCGACCGAGATTGAGGTCCGCATCCCGGTAGATCTGCCGAGATTGCATCAGGCTTTCCAGCGCACGGGCGATGGTATCGTCTTCCTGGCTCGGCGCGGGCGGCGCGGCAGCTTCCGAGGTCGGCGCGGCGAGCGACTGGCTGCCGCTGGCAATCGACGCTGCCGTACCGAGGATCAGAAGCGTTATGACGTTGCCGACCGCGACGATTGCCCCGGCATGGATGCCGCCGCTCTGTTCGAGGTCGAGGCTGATCGCGATATCGGCCACTGACGAGGCGATCAGTGCCAGGCCGGTGATCACGAGGGAGCGATAAGAGAGAAGCGCGCCATCGAGCCGCGAGGAGACGAGGGCATCCGGCCCGTTGCGGGCGAGCCAGAGCAGGGCGGCCCCGTAAGCGAGGAAGGTTGCCGTCACGGCTGGTCCAACCGGATCGCGCCAGAAGATCAGAAGAGCGACGATCAGGACACTCGGCAGGATATGTGGCCAGAAGCGGAGAAGCGATATCTGGCGTTCCGAGGCGAGGTTGCGAAAGCTGATCCAGGCGAGCGCCGCGATCATACACGCGACGACGGGCTGGACCGGCAGGATGTCGAGCACTTCATACCCCCAGCGGATCCCGATGATGATCGATTGCAGCGTGTAGGCGCCGATCAGTAGCAGGAACGGACGCTTTGCATGTTCGGCCCAATCGTTCTGCCTGACCATCCGTACGAGCAGGATGACCAGAAGGAGAGCAACGACGAAAGGAAGCGGAACAAAGATCATATTGGTTTGGCTCGATGAGACGCGTTCAATAACTGCACGACTATGGCCTTGATCGCAATCGCGGGCGACCCGGATCACGATCGAGGTCTCAACATCGCGTCCCGGTCTTCACCTTGCCTGCAATCGCCAGCCGCCGGCCGGCGCTTCCAAGGAGAAACCGATGACACTGATCCTCTTCATCCCCGCATTCATTCTGACGTTTGCCTCAGCCTTTGCCGAACCGCGTATGGTGGGAGAAACGCTTGACGTCTCGGCCGTCCGTTCCATCGTCATCAGCGGCGAGGCCAGCGAGATCAAACTGACCGCGAGCGATGCGGGGCCCTACCGAGCCCAAACCAGCGCGCGACGCAGCGGCTGGTTTTCAAGCTGGTACTCCAGCTGGTTCTTCAATGGTTGCCGCGATCGAAGCGCCATGCGCATCGATGGAACCGTCCTGAAAATCGAGGTGATGCAGACAGCCTGGACGGATCTCTCCGATTGCACGCCGGAGATTTCCGCCAACATCGCGCCTGATGTCACCGTTCGCATCGACCAGCAGGCGCTCAAGGCGGATCTTACTGGCGATTTCGCCCATGTCGCGATCGCCAGCAAGGCGGCCGACATCAGCCTTGACGGCCACGCCGCCGGGATCGATATTCTCGGCGCCGCGGTGCGCGCACATCTGCGCTACGACACGATCCGACAAGACGAGACAGTCAGCATCACCGCACAGTCGCTACAGACAGATCTCACCTTCGGAAATGGCGTGCCTGTGGATTATTCGGTGATCGCCAAGGCCTCCTACGTCGATAGCCTGGAACCAAGCGTACCTGGCGCCCGGCCGCGCGTGAGCATCAAGGGCGATTTTGTTCACGCCCGCATCCGCTAATCAGTACCCGCTGGCAGAGCCCTCGGTAGCGCGGCTGTCCATCGCGCCGTAGTAGCGCGCCCCGCCGCCCTTCTCGATATCGGCGAGGCTCTTGCCGCCGACCAGGATACCAGCGGCCTGTCCCCACTGCGGCGGGCCGCTGCCATCGTCCAACGTATGGCCCATCGCGATCAATGCGCGGATCGTATCGGGCGAGAGCGTATAGGGCTCGAGATAGATCTTGTCCGGCTGCCATTGGTGGTGAATGCGCGGGGCGTTGACCGCCTGGCTGATATCCATGCCGAAGTCGATGACGTTGAGGATGGCCTCCAGCGTGATGGTAATGATGCGCGAGCCGCCGGGGCTGCCGATCACCATGAAGGGCTTGCCGTCCTTGGTCACGATCGTCGGGCTCATCGAGGAAAGCGGCGTCTTCTTCGGCGCGATCGCATTGGCCTCGCCCTGTACGAGCCCATAGAGGTTCGGGACGCCGGGCTTCGAGGTGAAGTCGTCCATCTCGTTGTTGAGCAGGATGCCGGTGCCGGGGGCGACCACAGCAGCGCCGAAGTTACCGTTCAGCGTATAGGTGACGGCGACGGCATTCCCTTCATCATCGATGATCGAGTAATGCGTGGTCTCGACGCTTTCCTTCACGCCGAGGGGCTTCAGGGTGGCAGAGGTGCCCGATTTGTAGGGATCGATCTTGGCGCGGATTGCCTTGGCGTAGGCCTTGTCGAGCAGTGTCGACACCGGGTTATCCACGAAATCGGGATCGCCAAGCGCGGCGTTGCGGTCGACATAGGCATAGCGCATGGCCTCGACCATCAGGTGAACCGTCTCTGCAGAGCCGTAGCCTAGAAAGGACAGGGGGTAGCCCTCCAGCACATTGAGGATTTCGCAGATGATGACGCCACCGGAGGAGGGCGGCGGCGAAGAGATGATGTCGTAGCCGCGGTAATTGCATTCTACCGGCTTCAGCTCACGCACCGCGTATTGTTCGAAATCCTCCTTGGCAAGAATGCCGCCTTTCGCCTGGCTTGCCTTGACGATCGCGTCAGCCGGCATGCCCTTGTAGAATGCGTCGGGTCCTTTGTCGGCGATGCTGGAAAGAACGTTCGCAAGGTCGGGTTGCACGAGCGTTTCACCTGCAGCGAATGGCTTTCCTTCCGGCTTCAAAAAGATCTTTGTGGCGGCCTCGTCCTTCGCCAGCCTTTTGGCACTGCCGGCAATACTGGCTATGTCGCCTTGTTCCAGCGTGAAGCCTTCCTTGGCGTAGCGGATGGCTGGCGCCAGCAAGTCCTGCCGCGACTTCGTCCCATATTTCTCGCGGGCCATTTCGAAGCCCATCACGGATCCTGGCACGCCGACGGCGAGATAGCCGTCGAGGCTGGCGCGCGGAACGATATCGCCCTTGGCGTCGAGGTACATCGTCTTGGTGGCGGCCAACGGCGCACGCTCGCGGAAATCGAGAAATGTTGTCTTGCCGTCCTTGAGCCGGATCGTCATGAAGCCACCGCCGCCGATGTTGCCGGCCGTCGGGTAGACAACGGCGAGGGCGTAGCCGACTGCGACCGCGGCATCGACCGCATTGCCGCCGTTCTTCAGCACGTCGACGCCCACATCTGTCGCCAGATGCTGGGCGGTGACGACCATGCCGTGCTCGGCTTCAACGGGCGTGGGCGAGGCGGCTAGCACCGGCTGTGCAAGCGAGAACGACAGCGAGACGACAACAGCAAGCGCTCGGATGTGGGGGTGATCCATGACTTCCCTCAAAGCATGATAGTACAATGGATATGGAACGCAGCGAGCGGTAGGCAATGCACTTCAGTCCGCTACAGGCTGTTCGGCCGATAAAGGATCAGTTTCCAGTTGTAACAGGTGGCACCTCAGTCGGGTCGCCTAGGGGAACCACGATGTCTGTCGGAGGAGCAGGTCTCTGGCGCATCAGGCGTTGTTCGGCCTTTCGTGCAGCGGCTTTGAGGTCGCGGGTGACGCCGCCGATTTTTTCCAGTGCGGCAATCGCGACATCGGTGACCACATAGTCAGGCTTGTGACCGAGGCCGCGGATCTTCACCAGTTCGGAGCCGGCGATATCGCGGGCCAAGCCCTGCGAGTGAAGGTGCTCCCAAACGATGCCATCGCTGTCACCGGTAATGATGACCGTGGGTGCGGTGATCTTGGAATAGTGCGGAGATTGCGCCTTGACGTAATCCAGCAGGCGCGTGCAATCGACGGCGTTATGGAAGAACGCGCGCGGGCGCAGCACCAGGGTAGGACCTGTCTTCGCGACATAGTCTTCCGGGCGTGGATTGGGCCAAAAGACATTCATCGTCGCCTGCTCCAACCGCCGCAAGCCAAGCGGCACGACGACCGCGTGGTTGAAGAGCCAGCCGAAGATGGGCATCGCCGCGAGGTGGTAGTACCATTCGACCCCGCCTGGCCAGGGATGTGTCGCCGGGGCGAGAAAAAGCAGTCCTTCCGTCATCTCGGGGTGGCGCACGCCGAAAGCGGCCGCAATGGCGCCGCCGAAGGAGTGGCCGACGATGATGGCCCGTTTGATGCCTTGCTTCTCCATCAGTTTTGCGATCGCGTCCGCCTGCGCCGAAGGCAAGGCATTCTCCGGGCCGCCGCGCTCCGAATAGCCGTGACCGGGGCGGTCGACGAACAGCATCTCGGCACGGCCCGCCAGCGGCCGCAGGAAGGCGCCGACTTGATCGAGCAGGTTGCCACTCGCACCATGGATGAAAACAATGGGCGGCAGATCGGCCGTCCTCGGACGTGCGACGTGAAAAGCGTTCAGCCGGTAGCCGCCGATATCCGTCAGCTCGCCGATGTTCGGGGATTTCGCCTCGAATTGACGTCCTTTGTAGGACGAGTAGCCGATGGCAGCGGCGATGGGTGCAAGGAGAGCGGAGGCTAAGGCAAGCATGGCTACATCTGTTGAAATCACGTGACCAATACGAAAGATTGGGCCCCGTGGTTCATGGTCAAGATCAGGTGCGGCTGCCGGCCAGCTTTTCGGAGAGCGTATTCATCTGCTCCTGGGCACTTCGATTGGCCGGATAGATCTCCAGGAAACGTTCCCAGGCTTTCAGGGCAAGCTGGTCGTTGCCCGATTCGGTGAGAATGGCGGCCATGCCGGAGAGCGCGCCGAAATGGCGTGGCTCCAGGTCGAGCACATGCTCGATGTCGGACATCGACTTGCGGTAGCTGTCATTGGCGTAGTTGAGAGTCGCCCGGCGATTCCAGCTTTCGGCGTAATCCGGCTTAAGGGCGATCGCCTGATCGAGGAAATCGAGAGCGGCAGCGGTGCGTTTCTCCTGGATCGCCTTGTCGGCCCATTGCATCAGGAGGTTGACGGTAGCGCTTCCCGAGTCGTTCCACTGGGTGCGGATTTCGTCGGCAATGCCGCTTGCCTTGTCAGGGTCGCGCTCGCGTTTCAGCTGCGCGTAGAGCTGATCCAGATGCTGCTTTGGCGAAAGGTTCGCGTCCGGTTGCTCGACGATAACTTCCTTCTCTGCAGCTATGGCAGGGAAAGTAGGGATGAGCAGAGAGAGGGACAGCGGCAGTGCCGCACAGGTCATAGCAAAAAAACGCATGGCGGACATAGTAGCCCGCCATCGCTGAAGATCAAAGCAATTTGATTTGATTGCCAAAGCAATCCCCGGACAGGCGGGCGCAAAAGGCCACGAGGCCGTCCGGGCGCGCTATATCAGCCCTGACGAGCCTTGAAGCGCGGGTTCAGCTTGTTGATGATGTAGATGCGGCCCTTGCGGCGAACCAGGCGGTTGTCACGATGACGAGCCTTGAGCGACTTGAGCGAATTCTTGATCTTCATTGTTTTGATCCGCGATGTTTGAGGGGGAATTCACATTCGCCCGTATCTATTACATTCAAAAGCGCGCTCAGGGCGCGCTCTTCAGGTTGGGCGTGCAGATAACCCGACGACTTCCCTGTGTCAACCACATGACCGTGTTTTTCCCGTGGCCGAAGCGGCTTTTGTCAGGGAAAAACCGGCAATTTTTCGGTCAACGTGGTGACATGCCCCATCTTGCGGCCGGGACGCGATTCCGTCTTGCCGTAGAGGTGAACCAGCGTGTCCGTCCGCCGCAGCCAGTCCGGGAGCGCCAGAATATCGTCGCCGATCAGGTTCTGCATCACGCAGTCCGAGTGGCGGTCGGCATTGCCGAGCGGCAGACCGGCAACCGCCCGGATATGCTGTTCGAATTGCGAGATGACGCAGGCAGCTTCCGTCCAATGACCGGAGTTGTGAACGCGGGGCGCCATTTCGTTGGCGATCAGGCTGCCGTCTGCGAGTACGAAGAATTCGATGCCGATGACGCCGACATAGCCGAGCGCCGCGAGGATCTTCTCGGCGGCTCCACGGGCAGCGGCTGCAGTTTCGGCCGAGATCGACGCCGGCACGGTCGACGTGTGCAGGATTCCGTCGCGGTGAACATTTTCGGCAGGATCGTAGCAGGCGACGGTGCCGTCGGTTGCGCGCGCTGCGATGATTGAGATCTCGCGTTCGAAAGAAACGAAGCTCTCGAGGATGAGCGGTACGCCGCCGAGTGCCGCAAAGGCGCCGTTCGGCGTATCGGTGGCGGAGCGGAATACTTTCTGCCCCTTGCCGTCATAGCCGAGACGGCGGGTTTTGAGGACGCCCTGGCCACCGAAGTCCTTCAGCGCCGCTTCAAGATCGGCCTGACTGTCGACGGCATGGAAGCCCGCCGTCGGAATGCCGCATCCGTTGATGAAGCGCTTTTCGACCAGCCGATCCTGTGCGGCCTCCAGCGCCTTCGGCGGCGGATAGACAGGCACCTTGCTTGCGAGAGCCTCGGCGGCGGTGACTGGGACGTTCTCGAACTCGTAGGTTACGACGTCGCAAGCCTTCGCCAAGTCTGCGAGCGCTGCCGCATCGTCATATGCCGCGGCGATCTGTTCGTTGGCGACCTGTGCCGCCGGACAGTCGGCCTGCGGTTCCAGGACGACGGTGCTGAAATTGAGTCGTGCTGCGGCCATGGCAAGCATGCGGCCAAGCTGACCGCCGCCGATGATGCCGATCGTTCTAGTCATAGGTCGTCCATCGGATATTCGGCAACGGCCGCGCTTTGACGCTCGCGCCAGTCGTCGAGCCGCTCGGCAATGTCCTCGTCCGACAATGCCAGGACCGCGGCTGCCAGAAGGGCTGCGTTGATCGCGCCTGCCTTGCCGATGGCAAGCGTGCCGACCGGGATGCCGCCCGGCATCTGGACGATGGAAAGAAGACTGTCCTGACCGGACAGAGCCTTGGATTGAACCGGGACGCCAAACACGGGAAGCGGCGTCATGGCCGCGGCCATGCCCGGCAGATGGGCGGCGCCGCCGGCGCCGGCAATGATCACCTTGAAGCCCTCATCGCGCGCCGTCTTGGCGAAGTTCACCAGGCGGTCCGGCGTGCGGTGGGCCGATATGATGCGCGCATCATAAGGGATCTCGAGCGCCTCCAGCGTATCGGCGGCGTTCTTCATGGTCTCCCAATCGGACTGGCTTCCCATGATGATGGCAACGGATGGTCTGTCTGTCATCGTCACGGCGTTCCCTTCAGGCGATGATGTCAGGGATGATCTGGTCTTCCAGCTTTGTCAGCTTGTCCTTGATGACCAGTTTCTTCTTCTTCATGCGCTGGATGCGCAATGCGTCACATCCGGTGGCAATCATGGCATTGATGGCGGCATCGTAATCCTCGTGCTCCTGGCGCAGTCTTGCGACCACGAGCCTAACTTCCGCCTGTTCCTGATCGGCCATATGCATTCCCCACAACCGTCTTCGGACATCGTCCGCTCTGCCGATGATTTCCGCAAGCTCCTATCACCAATTGGAGGTAACGGCTAGCGGCTGTTCGTCATGATTTTGCCACTTGTTCTCCTTGTTTTCACCTTCGACAAGCCTTCAAAAATATGTCACAGTCGAAAGGTTGACGCCTTGGATCTCCGGCGGTGTTGGCCGGGGAGAGGTAAGAGGAAGGAAGGGTCAAATGACTGTTCAAGCTCATCTTGAGTCACTCCAGAAAAAGCATGTTGCTCTCGAGGAGGAGTTACATACGCTTATGATATCCCCCTCTCGAAACGATAGTGAAGTAGCTGAGTGCAAACGCAGAAAATTGCGGATCAAGGACGAGATTGAGCGCCTTAAGTCATCCTTCCATTGAGTAGGATGCGATAAATTACCGAGCGCGGCTCTAGGCGAGGAGGGCAAAAATTCAATTCCACCAGAAGCTTAGATAAGTTTGTGCTCGACAGGCGATTTTGGCGCCGGTTCCGACGGAAAGTCGTGAGCCGGCGTCTCTCATTTGAGGGGTCGGGCTAGGCCCAAAACTGGTCGAGCCAGAGGTTGAGCCGGTCGAAGCCGCGATTGTTGACGGCGTAGATGCGGCGCGTGCCCTCTGCTGTGACCGAAACCAGATTGCAATCCAGCAGCGCCTTGAGGTGTTGCGACACGGCCGGGCGGCTGATCGGAAGCCCCTCGGCAAGCTCGTTTACGGTCTTCGGTGCGCGTCGAAGTTCTTCCAGCAGGAAGCGCCGGTGGGGATCAGCTATCGCAGTGAAGGGATCCGTGTTCGACATGGCGAAAAGCTACGTCAAACGGCGCAATCGGGCAAGGGAATTGTGCGGCGCAACGAAACCCAAAATTGTCAGAAACCCAGGCCTTCCTTCGCGATCAATACGGCCGCGATGAGGGCCATGGCGTACATGAAAGGATAGAAAATCGCGGGCTTCATCCGGCGCACGCACCAGGCGCCCGCAATTGTCGCAAGCGGCGCAAATGGCAAGAGTGTAGCCGAGGTTGCGAGGTTCTGCGTGTCGAGCTGGCCAAGCGCGAAGTAGGGAACGAGCTTGACGGCATTGAGGATCGCGAAAAAGCGGACGCTGGTGCCGGTATATTCTCGCGGCGGCATCTGCAGCGGCAGTGCGTAGATCTGGAAGGGTGCTCCGCCAGCATGCGCGACGAAGCTGCCGTAGCCCGACAGGCTTCCCCAGATCGTTGCCAGCAATGGTCGCTGGCCGTGGGGCGGCGTGTACTTTCCGGCGCCGGGGCCGAAGTTGTTCCAGAAATAGCGAAGGCAAAAGAGGATGGTGAGGGCGCCGATGACAACGCGCAGGATATTCCCCGGAACGAGGGCTGATGTCGCCCAGCCAAGCGCAATGCCAAAGAGGGCGCCGGGCAGCATTGTCTTGAGCGTTGTCCAGTCGCCGTGCTTGCGCCAGATCACGAGCGAGATCATATCCATGAAGATGAGGATCGGCAGCAGGATCGCGGCAGCCTGAACGGGCGAGACGACGAGAGCGAGAAAGGGCAATCCTATCAGCGAGAGCGCATCGCCCATGCCACCTTTCGCAAGTCCGACCAGAATGACGGCGGGAACGGCGGCGTAATAAAATGACAGGTCCATCGGCATGCTTTTAAAAATCCTCCCCTTGCCAGCCCCGTCTAACGGAATTACTCACACAGGACGAGTGCAGATCGGCCGCAAAACGGCCTGTTCCGCTGTAAATGGAAAGAGTTCATGACCGAACCGGAAAACCGCTGCCGCTTAGTTCTGATTGTCCCCGATATTGCCGATGCCGATGAGAAGGCAAAGCTCGTCGGCGATGCCTTGAAGGGCGGTGACGTCGCCTCGGTAATCCTGCCGCAATATGGTCTCAACGATGGCGAGTTCCAAAAACACGCCGAGAAGCTGGTCCCAATCATTCAAGACTCTGGGGCGGCCGCACTCCTTGCAGGCGATAGCCGCGTCGTTGGGCGCAGCAAGGCGGATGGTCTGCACCTGACCGGTCCCGCCGGCGAAATCTCCGAAGCCATCGACAAATATGCCGACAAGCTGATCGTCGGCGGCGGCAATGCGGCTGACCGGCACCATGCGCTGGAGATCGGCGAGGAACGACCGGACTATATTTTCTTCGGCAAGCTCGAAGGCGACATCAAGCCGGAGGCACATCCCAAGAACCTGGCGCTCGCCGAGTGGTGGGCCTCCATGATCGAGATTCCCTGCATCGTGATGGGTGGCACGGATCCGGCTTCCGCGCTGGCGGTGGCGGAGACCGGAGCGGAGTTCGTCGCGCTGCGGCTTGCTGTTTTCGCCGACGCTGATCGTGCGCCCTCCGTCGTCGCTGAGGTCAATGCGCTTTTGGACGAAAAAGCGCCACGGTTTGAGGGTTGATATCGCGCTCATGCCGATCATGCCCCGCTCTTTGCGCGTTTCCGCTGCCTTTGCCGCCATCATCCTGGCGGGGTTGACGCATGGTGTTTCGGCTCAAGCGGTCGACAATATCGTGACGCGGCCGCTCGCGGGCGCTCCCGAGTCGCTGAAAACCGGGCGGCCGCAGACTGATCGCATCGGACCATCGACGGGCGTCGGCGTCTTTGACCGCATGGGTGCGAAGCTGCCGGATCTGCCGCCGGAAAAGGACTACAAGGGGCCGGTTGACGACGCATACGGCGCCTATCAGCGCGGCTACTACCTGACTGCGATGGAAAGGGCTCTGCCCCGTGCTCAGCTCGGGGATCCGGCCGCGCAGACGCTTATGGGCGAACTACTGGCGGACGGGCTAGGCGTCAAGCGTGACATGAAAAATGCGGCCTTCTGGTACAGCAAGGGCGCGGAAGGCGGCGATGCAGCGGCGATGTTCAAATACTCGCTGATGCTGATCGAGGGCCGTTTCGTCAAGCGCGACAAGGCGAAGGCCGACGAGTACATGCACAAGGCGGCTGATGCCGGAAATGCCTCGGCACAGTTCAATTGGGGCCAGATCCTGACAGCGGACAATCCGGGTGAGAAGGGACTGAAGCTCGCCTTGCCTTATTACGAGAAGGCTGCCGAACAGGGTATCGCCGACGCGCAGTATGCAGTGGCGGAGATTTATTCCTCGCTGTCTGATCTGCCGGAGGAAAAGAAGCAGCTGGCGCGCGAATGGATGGCACGCGCTGCGCATGCTGGCTACGACACAGCTCAGGTCGATCTTGGTATCTGGTTGGTCAACGGGCAGAATGGGCCCCGCGATTTCGTCAAGGGTTTCCAGTGGTTGCGGCTTGCCGCCAATCGCGGCAACGTGGTTGCCCAGAACAAACTGGCGCACCTCTACATCAACGCGCTTGGAACCAAGCCGGATCCTGTCGAGGCCGCAAAATGGTATGTGCTGTCGCGTCGGGCCGGTCTGCCTGATCCGGCGCTCGAAGACTTCTATCTCGGCATCGAGGAAGACCAGCAGAAGGCGGCCATCGATGCCGCCAACAAGTTCCGCCGGATCCAGTGAACTAGAAGAGCGCGTCGGCGAAGAGGTCTTCGTCGTCCTCGACCTTATCGGCCTTGGCGACAGCTACGGCGCCTTCTTCCATGGCGGGAATGATGTCGCGGTGGACATTGCGCTCCTGCACCATCGTGTAGAGCTTGAAAATCCTTCGATCGAGCGGTGCGACGGCGTCGGCAATGTCCGAAATGTCGGCGATTTCAGCGCCGGCCACATTTTCCAGAAGGTCGGCGCAGCGGGCCAGCACTTCCCCTAGATCGCGCTGGAAATCCAGCTTGCCGATCAACAGGCTGATCTTGCTCGCCACTTCTCGACCATGCTCGGAGAGTACCTTGAGCTCCTCTTCCATGGTGTTGGCGGCGGCACGGATGTTGCCGACGGCGGACGTCAGGCTCTCGCCGAGACCGCCGGTCGCGTCCGCGCTGGCTGGCGCAATCCGGCCGGCAGCCGTTTCCAGTGTCGGTAGGCCGTTGACGATCGCATCAGCGGATTCGTCGAGTTTGGCGGCAAAAATGCGCAGTTCCGCGGTGACAACGTTGATTGATTTTCCTTCTTCGCCCAAACGGCTGCAGCGCAGGTTAGTATTCAGTGCCATGTAGTGAATGTCGCTCTTGACGACACGGATATTGCCAATGGACTCTAGGAGTTTGGCAGCGGTCCCGAGTGTCGATTGGCTTATCTGATCGGCCTGCTTAGTCGCTTCGTCCACCTGCTTGACGATCTCATGCGCCGCGGAAACGCTCGACTCCAGTGTACGCATGAAATTTCCCTGGCCGCTGCCGCTCATCTGATCGCGCAGGCGCAGGATTTCCTGTGTATCCTGACCAAAGCTTGCGATCGTTTTTACGACACTTTGCGAGTCCCGATGGAAATCCTTGCACATGTCGTTCATCTGCGCGGCTGTCAGATGATGGATGACATTCTCCAGACGCCGGCGTGCATCCGCATCGAGCTTGCGTCCGTCTTCGCCACCGAGAAACTCGTCGAGCAGCGAAAACGTGCTCTGGACATGCTCGATGCGTTGGCGGGTAATGTCTCCGACTTGTAGGGCAGACAGCGTTGAGGCCACTTTGCTCTGGATGCCACGTGCGATTGCCGAGACATCCCGGGCGATAGCGGCAAGGTTCTTTCGGTGCTCTGCAATTTTCCGGGCGTCGTCCTGCAATGCCCCGGCAACGTCGGGCACTGTTTCGGAATAGCTATGGGCGGTCGCCGCGCCAAAGCTTAGCGCGACTTTGACTTCCTTCTCGAGGCTATCGAGGTGGGAGGCAAAACCGTTGACCTCAACCGTTCCGGAGTAAATGCGCTCGAGGATTTCCTGTGCGAAGCCGGCGAATTCGGGAAGAGCGGCGCCGGTAATCTTGGCGGTCACCGCAAAGGTACGCAGATAGCGCATCGTCTCCTGCATGTCGGCGACGTGTTTGCGCAACGAATTGCCGGTATCGGCAAGCGAGGAGAGTGCATCCTGGCGCGCCTTTTCTGAAATCGGCAGATCGATCAGGCTTTTGACCGTCAAGCGAAGGTCCGCACCGGTATCGCTCGACTCGCCGGCGTCCAGAACCTTGGTGACATTGTCAAGTGAACTCAACAAGCGGTTGAGAACATCCATCACCGAAAGCAGCACCGTGCCGCCTTCGAGAAAGCGTTCCTCGACCTGGCTTCGAGCCGCTTCGAGCGTTTCGCTGATGCCGGATGCCGAAGCCTGATATGTCTGAAGTGCCGATGCCGCCCCGTTCGTCACATTATTTCCTTTACTTGAAACACTGGCAAATTTGACTCCATCTTTAGGGGTCGGACGCAAACAGGGGGTAAACGCCAGAGACTCGTCAATGTTGTGCTTAACGGGGGATGAAAAATTGGCGCCGCCGAATGATCCGATCCCCGTGAATCTTGAATTTAATATGTAAAACAGTCAGTTATGCGACGTGAGTAACCCTCATTATAAGATATCCCAGGTAATATTTCAGGGAGTCCGGACACGCCGTAATTGCATGTCCCGGCGGTCAAACTTTACCCCCTGTTAAGCCTGTCATGAGAGTCCTCTTGGGGTCTAGAAGTATTTCTCCATCCCCGGAGGCCGAGTTGAGTACGCATGGCCAATATAACGGGCCAGTATCCCTTCCTGATTCTTTGATTATTAGGAATATATCTGACCTTCATTCTAAAATTACTGCTGCAATTGGTAGTAACGATCCAATCGTCATTGATATTCCCGAATATGCGGAAGCGGATCTGAGTTTCATTCAGCTCATCGAATCCGCCCGGCGCCAGGCAAAGGCGCAGAGCAAGTCAATCACGCTTTCCTCGCCCGCCAAGGGGCACGTTCTGAAGGTGCTTGAGCGGGCGGGGTTCCTCGACGCTTTCAACCCTGACGACGCTAAATTCTGGTTGAATAAAGAGGTGACGCCATGAGCGCAAACATTCTGACCGTCGATGACTCCGCAAGCATCCGCCTGACCACGAAGGTTACGCTGACCAACGCCGGGTACACTGTTACAGAAGCGGTCAACGGCGCCGAGGGGCTGGCGACCGCCAAGTCAGCGCATTTCGACTTGATCGTCACCGACCTGAACATGCCCGTCATGGACGGACTGACGATGATCGAGGAGCTTCGCAAGCTTCCGACCCATACGGGTGTGCCAATCATCTTCCTCACGACGGAGTCCGATGCTGATCTGAAGGCTCGCGCCAAAGCGGCCGGCGCCACCGGTTGGCTGACCAAGCCCTTCGACCCCGAAAACCTCGTGAAGATCATCAGAAAGGTGCTCGGCAAATGAGTACGCTCGACCCAGTCGCGGTCTTCCGGATGGAGGCAGCCGAATGCCTCGAGACGATCGAGGCCGGTCTTCTTGATCTGACGCATCAGCTCGACGACCGGGATCTGGTGGACGCGGTCTTCCGCGGCCTGCATACCCTCAAGGGTTCAGGCTCGATGTTCGGCTTCGATGCGCTGGCTGCCTTTACCCATCATTGCGAGACGGCCTTCGACCGGGTCCGAAAGGGTGAAGTCCCGGCAACGAGCGAGCTGGTTGCGGCGGTTCTCGCTGCACAGGATCACATGCGTGCGCTTGTCGACCAGCCCGACGCCGATCACGGCGATACCGGGCACAAGCTGCTTGCCCAGCTGCAGGCGGCCGTTGGGGGGCAAGGCGCGGCAAGTGCGCCGGCCACTGCACCCGCACCTGCACCCGTCACTGCGACAAAGAAGGCGATCACCTGGCGCATCCGCTTCAGCTTGCCAACGAATGCTATGGCAAACGGAACCAATCCCCTCGGGCTGCTCGATGAACTGCGCGATCTCGGCGAGTGCACGATACACGCAAACACCGCCGCCATTCCACCGCTCAGCGAGCTGGTGCCGACGGAGCTTTATATATCATGGGACGTGGTGCTGACGAGCGAACAGGATCGTTCTGCCATCGATGACGTGTTCATCTTCGTGATGGACGATATGGAACTTGATGTTCGCGAAATCGACCGCCCTGCCGAGGCCACGATCGTCAGCGAGCCGGCTGCCGGACCCGCTGTTGTCCTGCCGATCGAGCCTGTTGCAGTTCCGCCCGCCGTTGTGCCGGAATTCAAGCCCGTCGAGGCAGTGCTTGCGAAGCGGGACGCGGCCGTCCCGGCCACTGATAACCGGCAGGCGAAGGCGGCTGAAAACGTTCGCGTTCCGGCCGAGCGCCTCGATGAATTGATGGATCGCGTCGGGGAGTTGGTCATTGCGCAATCTCGCCTGAGCCAGCTTGCCAGTGCCAGCGCCGACATTGCGCTGCGCTCCGTTTCCGAAGAGATCGAGCGGCTGTCCGGCGAGCTGCGTGACACCATGATGGTGCTGCGCATGGTGCCGGTCGCCACGCTGTTTTCGCGCTTCCGTCGCCTTGTGCACGATCTCGCCCGCGAGACCGGAAAGGTGATCGAACTTGTGACCGAGGGCGAAAGCACGGAAGTCGACAAGACCGTCATCGAGCGTCTGGCCGATCCGCTGGTGCATCTGGTGCGCAACTCCATCGATCACGGGCTGGAAACGCCGCAGGAGCGTCTGGCCGCCGGCAAGACCGAAGCGGGTACAGTGATCCTGTCGGCCCGCCAGGCCGGGGGAGAAGTGATCATCTCGATCAAGGACGATGGTCGCGGCATCAATCGCGAGCGGGTGCGCGCCAAGGCGGAGTCGTCCGGCCTGATCGCGCCCGGCCAGCCGCTTTCAGACTCCGAACTGCTGCAGCTGATCTTCGCGCCCGGCTTTTCTACCGCCGCGCAGATCACCAATCTTTCCGGCCGCGGTGTCGGTATGGATGTGGTGAAAAAGACGGTCGAGGCGCTTCGCGGCGCGATCGATATCGAAAGCGTACCGGGGCAGGGATCGGAGGTTTCGCTTCGCATTCCGCTGACGCTCGCCATCATCGACGGGCTGCTCGTGCGTGTCGGGTCCGGCCGCTACGTCATACCGCTTTCAGCGGTCGAGGAATGCCTTGAGCTTTCGCTGGAAGAGGATCTGCGTTCACGTGGTCGCAGCTTCATTTCGCTGCGTGACAGCCTCGTGCCATTCCTGCGGCTTCGCGATCTCTTCCGTACCGGAACGAAGCCTGACGTGCATCAGAAAGTTGTTGTCATCTCGACCGGCACGGAACGTGTCGGCCTGGTCGTCGACCAGATCATCGGTGACCACCAGACGGTGATCAAGTCGATGTCGAAGCTGCATAACGACGTGGCGACCTTCTCGGGTGCCACCATTCTCGGCGACGGCAGCGTCGCGCTTATTCTCGACGTCGGCCACCTCGTGGCCGCCGGTCAGCAACAGGAGGCGCAGATGCGGGTGGCAGGATGAGCGCGGTAGCAGAAAAGATCGATCATCATTGGAATTACGCCGACGAAGTCGAGGTTCTGACCTTCGATATGAACGGTGAGACGTTCGCGCTCGAGGCTGTCATCGTCCAGGAAATCCTGGACCTGCTGCCGGAGACGGCGGTGCCGGGCGCGCAGCCTTTCGTGGCCGGCGTCATCAATTTTCGGGGCAAGGTCATTCCGCTTGCCGATCTCCGTCTTGCCTTCGGCATGGAGGGGACGGAAGCCACCATCGATAGCCGTATCATCGTGATCGAGGTCGATCTCGGTGGCGAGGCGACGCTTGTCGGGCTTCGCACCGATAAGGTCAACGAAGTGACGACGCTGGCCAAGGCTGCCAGCGAAGCGCCGCCGAGTGTCGGTATGCGATGGCGCGCGGACTACATTAACTGCCTAGTCAAGCGGGGAGGCGAGTTCATCATCCTCCCGAACCTGCAGGCAATCTTTTCATCACGGCACGACACATCAGGAGCGGCCAACTAGGCATATTGTCATCTAAGGGGTTTTTAAGATGCGATTGACGATCAAGACGAAGCTGGTGACAGCCTTCACTTTCATAATACTCATGCTTGTTGGCACGGCCGCCTACGGAATCCTGAGCCTTGGCAAGATCAACGACACACTCGGTGCGTTGCTTGAAGGGCCGGTGGAGCGCCTGGAGCTCACGCAAGCGATAAACATTGCCGAGCTGGAAATCGTTCGCCAGCAGAAAAACCTGGTCGCCGCCAGAGATGAAAAAGAAACGAAAAGTGCTCTCGAAAACGGCGACGTTGCACGCGGCGAATTGGCAACAGCATTGACGTCGATCATTGCGCGCGCAGAGGCCGAAGATCGCGCCCGCTGGGTCGAGATCGAAGCTACGTTCAAGAAGTTCATCGGCGCCGACGACCAGATCAGGCAGCGTTTGCAGGCCGGTGACCACGATGGCGCAACGGCGGTCTCTGTCGGCGATGCCCGTCAATTTGCGCATCAGCTCGATGGCGAACTCGAGCAGATGCTTGCTGGCGAGAAGGTCAAGATGAAGGCGGCGGACGATAGCGCCGACCAACAATATGCTTCGACGCGCCTGACGCTGACGATCGCCGCCGTGATTGCGACGCTTATAGCTGCCGTGACCGCCTTCTGGATCGCCACCACGATCTCCAAGGGACTTCGTCGCGCCAACGGCGTCGTTCGCGAAGTCGCAGAAGGCGACCTGACCAAGACGGTTGAAATTACCAATCGTGATGAAATCGGCGAACTGCTCGGTAACGTCAACCTGATGATCGAGCGTCTGCGCGGCGTCGTTGCCGATGCGCTTTCGGCGTCCGAAAACGTCTCGGCCGGCAGCCAGGAACTCTCGGCCAGCTCCGAGCAGGTCTCCCAAGGTGCGACCGAGCAGGCAGCGTCCGCAGAGGAGGCATCAGCGGCGATGGAAGAGATGGCGTCCAACATCAAGCAGAACGCTGACAACGCGGCACAGACCGAGAAGATCGCCCGCCAGTCCGCCAAGGATGCGGAAGAAAGCGGCGCTGCCGTCACTCGCGCCGTCGATGCGATGCGCACGATTGCCGAGAAGATTGGTATCGTTCAGGAAATCGCCCGCCAGACCGACCTCCTCGCTCTGAACGCGGCGGTCGAAGCGGCACGCGCTGGCGAGCATGGCAAGGGCTTTGCGGTCGTTGCCTCTGAGGTCCGCAAGCTTGCAGAACGCAGCCAGTCGGCAGCGGCCGAAATCAGCGCGATGTCGAGCGACACGGTGAAGGCCGCAAGCAATGCTGGCGACATGCTTGGCCGTCTGGTGCCCGATATCCGCAAGACCGCCGAACTGGTCTCCGAAATCAGCGCCGCCTGCCGCGAGCAGGATATAGGTGCCTCACAGATCAACGAAGCGATCCAGCAGCTCGATAAGGTGACCCAGCAGAACGCCGGTGCATCGGAAGAAATGTCGGCAACCTCGGAAGAACTCGCCGCACAGGCTGAAGAACTGCAGGCCTCTATTGCTTTCTTCAAGGTCGATACCGCGGGAACCAAGGCAGGCATCAGAAAGGCTGGGACGAAGATCGCGGCAAAGCCTACCGCTCGGAATGCCAAGCCCGCTGTTGTCAGCAACAACAACGCGCACGCCCGGTCGGTCTCGGCCCAGCAGGCACGCGCCAAGGGCTTCGCGCTGGATATGTCGATGGGCGGCCCAGATGCCGGCGACGACGATTTCCGCGAAAGCGCGTAAAGCTCTCGAAGAGTGCTCAGAGGATCGATGCCTCTGGGCGCAATCCAACGCGTGTAGGCGTTGGCTGAAATATCCGGTTCCCGGAATCGCAGAAGGGTGGATGTACAGTCTTCCTGCGCCGTCAGCGCCGCCACGACCTCCCCAGTGGCGGCCCCTTCCACACTGCGATTTCAAGGACATGAAGAAATGCGGTTTACGATCAAACTAAAACTTGCGATTGCATTCGGTCTCATGATCGTTTTGATTGCATCCTGCGTGGGGCTCGGATTGCGTGGTCTGCAGCAAATGGATGCTTTGAAAGACAGCCTCATAGAGGGACCCATCCGCCAAGACGACTATGCGAACGATCTTTCTGCGGCGTTTGACGGATTGGGTTTAGCTGAGGCCGATCTACTCTTGGCCACGACTTCCGAAAGAACGAAGAGCGCAATCGAGACGATCACAGCAGAACGTAAAGCCTTCTCTGAGGCGCTGGAAGCTGGGGAAGGCAGTGCATCTGCTGAATTCAAGCCGAAGTGGACAGAGATCCGTCAGTTCTGGGACGACTACCTGACATTGAACGATAAGATGCGGGAGCTGGTTCTTGCTGGTCAGCGTGATGCCGCTCTTGAGGTCAATCAGACCGAGGGGACGGTGGCGAGCGATAAAATGGACGCCATGAAGGAAGCACTCGGTCAACTGACCGAAGCGAGCATCAACAACTCCGATAAGACATCCGAAGCCGCATACAACAGCACCTTCACGATGCTCATGACCACGGCAGCTGCAGCCCTGATAATAGCAATTGCCGCTGCACTTTGGATTGCGCTGGGTATCAGTGCCGGACTCAATAAGATCAAGTCCGCAGTGAATGCTGTCGCCATCGGCGATCTCGATCAGGATGTCGAGATCAAGACCAATGACGAGATCAAGGATCTGGTCGAGACACTCAATGTTATGACCGGCAACCTTCGCGTGACCGCCGGTATTGCGAACCAGATTTCTAACGGCGATCTGACGGTTTCGCCGAAGCCGCTTTCCGACAAGGACACCCTCGGCATCGCTCTGGAGCAGATGGTTGAACGGCTTCGCGGTGTAGTCGCCGACGCGATCTCTGCCGCTGAGAACGTCTCTGCCGGCAGCCAGGAACTCTCGGCCAGCTCCGAGCAGGTGTCTCAGGGTGCGACCGAGCAGGCAGCGTCCGCGGAAGAGGCGTCAGCTGCGATGGAAGAGATGGCGTCCAACATCAAGCAGAACGCTGACAACGCGGCACAGACCGAGAAGATCGCTCGCCAGTCCGCCAAGGATGCCGAGGCAAGCGGGGACGCCGTGTCGCGTGCTGTCAACGCGATGCGCACGATTGCCGAGAAGATTGGTATCGTTCAGGAAATCGCCCGCCAGACCGACCTCCTCGCTCTGAACGCGGCGGTCGAAGCAGCGCGTGCCGGTGAACATGGCAAGGGCTTTGCGGTCGTTGCATCGGAAGTGCGCAAGCTTGCCGAACGCAGTCAGTCGGCAGCGGCCGAAATCAGCGCGATGTCGAGCGATACGGTGAAGGCTGCCAGCGACGCCGGCGACATGCTCGGCCGCCTGGTGCCCGATATCCGCAAGACCGCCGAACTGGTCTCGGAAATCAGCGCCGCCTGCCGCGAGCAGGATATCGGTGCCTCGCAGATCAATGAAGCGATCCAGCAGCTCGACAAGGTGACCCAGCAGAACGCCGGTGCATCGGAAGAAATGTCGGCAACCTCGGAAGAGCTGGCGAGCCAGGCCGAAGAACTGCAGACCTCGATCGCCTTCTTCAAGGTCGATATGGCCGGTAGCCGCCAGAGCCGCACACCGGCTGCTCGCGTCAGCGTCCGCAGCCCGGCTCCGTCCGCAGCTCGCAAGCCGGCCGCCAAGGCACCTGCCAACACGGTCTCGGCCCAGCAGGCACGCGCCAAGGGCTTCGCACTTGATATGTCCATGGGCGGTCCTGATGACAGCGACGCCGAGTTCAAGGAAAGCGCATAAGATGGCAACGGCATCCCTGGAAGCGCAGTTCGTGACCTTCAGCCTCGGCGATGAGATCTTCGCCGTGCCGGTGGAGGTGGTGCGGGAAATCCTCGACTATGCGGAAGCCTTCAAGATTCCGAACGGTCCTGACTATCTCCTTGGCCTCCGCGACGTGCGCGGCCAGGGCGTGCCGACGATCGATCTAAGGCTGAAGCTCGGCATGTCAAAGACGGTCCCCACGCCACATACGCGGGTTCTGGTTCTCGATATTCCGATGGAGAACCGTCTGCTGACACTCGGTCTCGTCGCCGACCGGGTCTTCGAGGTCACGCCCTTCCGGCGCGACCAGATCGAGGCGGCGCCCGATATCGGTGTGCGCTGGCGTTCCGACTACATCGCCGGCGTTGTGCGTCGGGAAGGGGGCTTCGTCGTCATCGTCGATCTCGCGCGGCTGCTGTCGCGTGAAGATGCTTCCGTCTTGCAATCGGCCGCCTGAGCGGACCAGCTGGAGTATTGCTATCAATGAGTATGGCAGCAGTGGAAACCCAACTCGTCGGGGACAGGATCAGCAAGCGCAATTTCGATAAGCTTGCCCGGTTCATCTACGATTACAGCGGCATCAAGATGCCGCCGACGAAACTGACGATGCTGGAAGGCAGACTTCGCCGCCGCTTGCGGGCGACGAACCATGCCACCTTCGACGACTATTGCGATTTCCTGTTTCAAGACGACGGCCTTGAACACGAAACCGTCTATCTGATTGACGCGGTAACGACGAACAAGACCGACTTCTTCCGAGAGGCACGGCATTTCGAGTATATGCAGCAGGCGGCGCTGCCGGCGCTTGCGAGCAGCGGCGTGCGAACCATCCGCACGTGGAGTTCGGCGTGCTCGACGGGAGCCGAACCGTATACGATGGCGATGGTGCTCGAAGAGTTCACCAGAAGTCGAAACGATCTCAACTACAGCATCCTCGCGACGGATCTCAGCACCGACGTGCTGAATACGGCGCGGCTTGGCATTTATGCCGAGGACATGGTCCATCCGGTTCCGCGTGACCTGCAGCGGAAATATGTGATGGTCGCCAAGCAGCCCGGACGTCGCGATGTGCGCATATCTGCCGCGCTCAGGGCCAAGGTTGGCTTTGCGCGCATGAACCTGATGGACGAGAGCTATCCGGTAGGGGAGGCGATGCACATCATCTTTTGCCGTAACGTGCTGATCTATTTCGACAAGCCGACGCAATCAGCAGTGTTGAAGCGGCTGTGTGACCGTCTCGCACCGAACGGCTACATGTTCATCGGCCACTCCGAATCCATCGCCGGTATCGACCTGCCCCTGAAGCAGGTCTCCAACACTGTTTTCCAGCGCGTTTAGGTAAAATCGTCCATGGGCAAGAAGATCCGCGTTCTCATCATCGACGATTCAGCCAGCGTACGCCAGACGCTCGTGCG
The DNA here is from genome assembly GCA_900466605.1 of Hyphomicrobiales bacterium. Classification (GTDB taxonomy): domain Bacteria; phylum Pseudomonadota; class Alphaproteobacteria; order Rhizobiales; family Rhizobiaceae; genus Rhizobium. Next base: position 14,164 of record UBMU01000009.1, on the reverse strand, counting down.
CGTGCTCCAGGAAGACCCGGACATCGAGGTCATGGGAGTGGCGACCGATCCCTTCATGGCCGCAAAGAAGATCCAGGAGGAAATCCCCGACGTCATCACGCTCGATGTCGAGATGCCGCGCATGGACGGCATCACCTTCCTTCGCAAGCTGATGTTGCAACGACCGATTCCGGTCGTCATGTGCTCGTCGCTCACTGAAGCCGGGTCGGAGACGTTGCTGCAGGCGCTGGAAGCCGGCGCCGTCGACGTTATTCTGAAATCGAAGATCGGGGCGGCCGACAGTCTCGCCGACGACGCGGTTCGTATCCGCGAGGTAGTCAAGAGTGCGTCACATGCGCGGCTCTCCAATGTCCGTCGCGCCGCCAGCAGCTTACGACCTGGGAAGGAAGGACCCGCGAAGAAGTTGACAGCCGACGCCATGCTGCCGCCTCCGACCGGTCGCGCCATGGCAAAGACAACCGAGATGGTCGTCTGTGTGGGAGCGTCGACAGGCGGAACGGAAGCGTTGCGCGAATTTCTCGAGGCACTGCCTGCCAATGCTCCCGGCATGGTCATCGTCCAGCACATGCCCGAGAAGTTCACGGCAGCCTTCGCCAAACGGCTGAACGGTCTTTGCGAAGTTGAAGTGAAGGAAGCCGTAGACGGTGACCCGGTGCTGCGTGGCCACGTCCTGATCGCGCCCGGCGACCAGCACATGCTGCTGGAACGGCAAGGCGCGCGCTATCACGTCTCCGTCAAGCAGGGACCGCTGGTCTCGCGTCATCGCCCTTCGGTCGACGTGCTGTTCCGCTCGGCTGCGCGCAGCGCCGGCTCGAACGCAATGGGCATCATCATGACCGGGATGGGGGATGATGGCGCCAAGGGCATGCTGGAAATGCATCAGGCAGGCGCCTACACGGTGGCGCAGGACGAAGCGACGTCGGTCGTGTTCGGAATGCCGAAGGAAGCGATCGCCAAGGGCGGCGTCGACCGAATCCTGCCGCTCGAGCAGATCGCCCGTGAAGTCCTGATCACCCAGCAGAAGTTCTAAATGTCCGGCGGCTTGAGCCGCCGGCATTGTTCTCAGGCAAGGTAGCCGCCGTCGATCGTCAGGCTGGCACCGGTGATGAAGGAGGCTTCCGGGCTTGCAAGGTAGGCGGCGAAGCTTGCGATTTCGCGATCTTCCCCGAGACGCCCGAGCGCGATCAGCCCTTTCAGCATGTCATTGGAATGCGGATCGGCATTCATGTCGGTTGCTGTGGGACCAGGCTGGATCGTGTTGACGGTGATGCCGCGCGGCCCGAGATCGCGGGCGAGGCCTCGCGTCATCGCGGCAACTGCGCCTTTGGTCATGCTGTAGACCGCGGAAGTCGGGAAGCCGCTGCGCTCGGCAACCACGCTGCCGATGTTAATGATCCGGCCGCCGTCATGCATATGTCTTGCTGCGGCCTGCGTACCGGCGAAGACCGCCCGCACATTGACCGCGAACATTCGGTCGAAATCCTCCAGAGGAAACGCTTCCAGACTGTTCAGTAATAGGATGCCCGCATTGTTGACGAGGATATCGATGGCCCCGAAATGACGGGCGGCCTGGTCGATCGCCTGTTGCACTGCAATGGCATCCGCGCTGTCGGCATGGATCGCAAGTGCCTTGCCGCCCGCCGCCTCAATGTCCCCGGCGATTGCTTCGGCCTTCTCTTTCGAGTTCGCAAAGGTGAACGCCACGGCAGCGCCGTCCGCTGCCAGCCTGCGTACGATGGCCGCACCGATGCCGCGTGAGCCACCGGTCACGATTGCGACTTTTCCATCAAGTGGTTTCGTCATTTCATTTTCTCCTTATTGGACTGATCGGTCTATATTTGATCGCAGAAAATCACGCCGCCCGGCTGTGCTGTTATCGAAGGCTGCGGATAGCGAGACTGGCGATCGCGCGAAGGGTTTCGGGGCTTGCACCATTGCGGGCGCTCACCTTCATGCCGGATAGTGTGGCGCCGAGGAACTGGGTGGCTGCCTCGGGATCGATTTCTGCCGATAGCTGACCCTTGCTTTGACCATCCTTCAGCAACGCGAGGATTGCCTTGCCAAGCACTGCCGCAGCACTGTCTGTCAGGATCGACACGTCGGTATCGGTGCGGCCAAACTCGCAAATCGCGCTCACGCCGAGGCAGCCTCTCGACGCCTCTGAGGGCGGCCTGGATGCGAAGGCGAAAAGGGCACCTTCCAGAGCGTCAAGCGGCTGCTTGCTATCTTTCATGTCCGCGATGATACGCAAAACGCTGTCGGTGTTGTAGCGCTTCAGGGCCTGAAGATAGAGGCTGCGCTTGTCGCCGAAAGTGTCATACATGCTCTGGCGGCTGATTTTCATTGCCGTAAGCAGAGTGTCAGTGGAGCTGCCCTCGTAGCCGTGCTGCGAGAACACGCCGATCGCGGCGTCGAGAACCTTGTCTTGGTCGAATTCCTTGTGTCTTGCCATAGACACCAAATAGCAATTCCGGATTGATCTGTCCATAATAATTTTGCGTCCAATTTTCGGGGCAGGCAGCGGTTCGCCTGTCTCCTCTTGAAATTTGCCCTATTTTGTGGTCTTGAGGCCGCCAATCTAATCGAGCGCTGCCTTCTCCGGCGATCAGGGACCTTTCCCGCCCTGACAGCGCGTACCGTATATCGCTCAAGGAAAAGTGCTCACATGGCTCGTTCAGCTCTCCTCAATGTCATGGTTCAGGCCGCCATCAAGGCAGGCAAGTCGCTGGGGCGTGATTTCGGGGAAGTGCAGAACCTGCAAGTGTCGGTGAAGGGGCCGGGCGACTTCGTCTCCAACGCCGACCGCAAGGCTGAGAAGATCGTCAAGGACGAACTGCTGAAGGCACGCCCGACCTATGGCTTCCTCGGTGAGGAAAGCGAGGAAATCAAGGGGACCGACGGCGCGCATCGCTGGATCGTCGATCCGCTCGACGGCACGACCAACTTCCTGCACGGCATTCCGATGTTTGCGGTATCAATCGCGCTTGAGCGCAATAACGAGATCGTCGCCGGCGTCGTTTTCAATCCGGCCGCGGACGAACTCTACACCGCCGAGCGTGGCGGTGGCGCCTTCCTGAATGACCGCCGTCTGCGCGTCGGCGCGCGCCGTGTGCTTTCGGATTCCGTTGTTGCCTGCGGTGTGCCGCACCTTGGACGCGGCAATCACGGCAAATTCCTCGTTGAGCTTCGCCATGTCATGGGCGAGGTTGCCGGCATTCGCCGCATGGGCTCGGCTTCGCTGGATCTCGCCTACGTGGCGGCTGGTCGCTTCGACGGCTACTGGGAAACCGGGCTGTCTGCCTGGGATATCGCGGCGGGCATCCTGCTTATCCGTGAAGCCGGTGGCTACGTGTCCGATTGGGATGGCGGCACGTCCATTCTGGAGACTGGTTCGGTTGTCGCGGGCAATGAATATATCCAGAAGGCATTGCTTGACGTTGCCAAGCGTCCGGTCCCGACCCGCTAAATCGCTGTTGTAAAGACACGGTTTTCGTTCGCGCATACTTCAATTCGGCGCAATGTTGCTCTAGTCTCCGGCTGAAATGAATCCGGAGGCTGCGGAACCTATGGAAAATGTGAATGTGGCGGAGTTCGGCTCGACCGAAAAACCCACGGGCAACTACAGCTATAAACTTTCCAGTCCGATGCCGTTTCTTTGGACGATGGTGCTGTTTCTGATCATCGTCGGGTTCATTGCCGCCATCCTCTTCCGGCAGACGCAGACTGCCTTCATGCATAATCCGGGTCTCAACGGCTTGATCCTCGGCGTATTGGCCGTCGGTATCATCCTCGTCTTCAGCCATGTGTTGTCGCTGCGCCCGGAAGTGCGGTGGTTCAATTCGTTCCGCGCTGCAGGCAGCGCCGACAAAGTTGGTCGCAATCCAAAGTTGCTCGCTCCCATGCGGACGCTGATCGGCAGCCGCAGTGCTTCAGCGGGAATTTCGACGGCAGCCTTCCGCTCCATTCTCGATTCCATTGCCAATCGCCTCGATGAATCGCGCGATGTCTCCCGCTACCTGATCGGTCTCCTCGTCTTTCTCGGTCTGCTTGGTACGTTCTGGGGTCTTATTGGCACGATCGGTTCGATCAGTTCGGTGATCCAGTCGCTCGATGCGGGCTCGAATGGTTCGACGGATGTTCTTGGTGCGTTGAAAGAAGGGCTTTCGACGCCGCTTTCAGGCATGGGCCAGGCTTTCTCGTCGTCGCTGCTCGGTTTGTCCGGCTCGCTTATCCTCGGCTTCCTCGATCTGCAGGCCGGCCGTGCACAGAACCGGTTCTACATGGAACTGGAAAACTGGCTTTCCTCGGTGACCGACGTTGGCTCTGACGCCGCCATGCCCGCCATCAGCGGTACGGCGGTCTCGCCGGAGGAGGTTCGCGCGCTCTCCGAACATATGCGAAGGATTTCGGAAGAGGGGAGCGGCGGAACGCAGCGGTCAGTCGCTGCCATGGCAAACCTTGCCGAAGGCATTCAGGGTCTTGTCAAGAACATGCGCAACGAGCAGCAGATGCTGCGCGACTGGATCGATGCACAGCAGGAAGAGACCAAGGCCATGCGCCGCACGCTTGATCGCCTGGCCGAACGGATCGGTTCTCAGGAGCGACAGGGTTCAAGCGAACGCTCTCAGCGGATGCCGCAAACCGAAAAGACCGAGGGCAAGTAAATATGGCTCTTGGGCGCAACCGCCGCCGCGAACGCGCGGTGGACTACTGGCCGGGGTTCGTCGATGCGCTGTCGACGCTGCTGATTTCGATCATGTTCGTGCTGACCGTCTTCGTCGTCGGCCAATATATCCTGAGCCGCGAAATCTCGGGGCGGGACGAGGTGCTCAACCGCCTGAACAGCCAGATCAACGAATTGACGCAGTTGCTGGCGCTCGAGAAGGGAAGCAAACAGGATCTCGAGGACAGTGTTGCCAATCTGCAGGCTTCCCTGGCCTCAGCTGAGGGTGAGAGGTCACGACTGAAGGCGCTGCTTGATGCCGGATCGGGCGGGCAGAGCGCGGCGGAGACGCGTGTCGGCAGCCTCACGAAGGAACTCGACGAACAGAAGCAGATGAGCGACCGGGCAATGAGCCAGGTCGAATTGCTGAACCAGCAAATCGCCGCGTTGCGTAGCCAGATTGCCGCCGTGGAAGCAGCGCTGCAGGCCTCCGAGCAGAAGGATCAAACTTCGCAGACAAAGATTGCGGATCTTGGCCGCCGCCTCAACGTCGCCCTGGCGCAACGCGTGCAGGAACTCAACCGTTACCGTTCCGACTTCTTCGGACGGTTGCGCGAAATCCTGTCCGACCGTGAGAACATCAGGATCGTCGGCGACCGCTTCGTTTTTCAGTCGGAAGTGCTGTTTCCCTCGGGAGGGGCAGATCTCAATCCTGAGGGGCAGGTCGAGATGGCAAAGCTTGCGACGGCGCTTCTCGACGTTGCCAAGGAAATCCCGCCTGAGATCAACTGGGTATTGCGCGTCGACGGACATACGGACAACGTGCCGCTCGCCGGTACCGGCAGGTTTGGCGATAATTGGCAGCTGTCTTCGGCGCGTGCGATCTCGGTCGTCAAGTTCCTGATCTCGCGCGGCGTTCCGGCCGACCGTCTGGTTGCCGCCGGCTTCGGTGAATTCCAGCCGATCGCGCCCGGCGACACGCCCGAGGCACGCGCCACCAACCGGCGCATCGAGCTTAAGCTGACTGAGAAATAGGCTTCGACGTGTTCCGGCGGTCGCGTGTCGACCCCTCTACCGCCTCGGCTAACGTGGTCTCCGAGGCGTGTTGCTGGGAGGGCCGCGCATAGCTGTTGGGGATTTGGGGGAGAATGCTTTGATCGAATGCGATGTGCTGGTCATCGGCGCAGGTCTTGCGGGGCTTGTGGCGGCGGTTGAGGCGGCCGATCGCGGGCGGAAGGTCTGCGTCGTTGAACAGGAAGGCGAGCAAAGCCTTGGTGGGCAGGCATTCTGGTCGCTGGGCGGATTGTTCTTCATCGACAGCCCGGAACAGCGGCTGCTGGGCATCCGCGACGGCATCAGCCTGGCACGGCAGGACTGGATGGGTTCGGCGTCGTTCGACCGACCGGAAGACTACTGGCCGCGTCGATGGGCAGAGGCCTATCTCGAATTTGCCGCAGGCGAAAAGCGCTCATGGCTGCACCAGCAGGGAATGCGCTGGTTTCCGGTTGTCGGCTGGGCCGAGCGGGGAGGCGGCCTGGCGCATGGCCACGGCAACTCCGTGCCGCGCTTCCATGTGACATGGGGAACCGGGCCAGCCGTGCTTGCGCCGTTCATTCGTCGTGTGCGCGAGGCCGAGGAGAAGGGGCTTGTCACGCTGCTGTTCAGGCATCAGGTGGACGATCTAGTCGTGCAAGACGGTGTTGTCTGCGGTGCCCGCGGCACGATGCTGCAGCCGGATACTTGCATTCGTGGTCAAGAGACGAACCGCACATTTGCGGGGCTCTTCGAGATACGGGCCGGTGCGACGATCGTGACATCAGGCGGCATCGGCGGCAACCACGATGCGGTGCGCAGGAGATGGCCGGTCGATCGCCTTGGGCGGCCGCCGACCGATATGGTCGCCGGCGTGCCTGCCCATGTAGACGGGCGAATGATCGAGATCGCCGAGCGCGCAGGCGGGAGGGAGATCAATTCGGATCGGATGTGGCACTATACGGAAGGGCTGAAGAACTGGGATCCGATCTGGCGCAATCACGGCATACGCATCCTGCCGGGTCCATCCTCCTTCTGGTGCGATGCCGATGGTAACCGTTTTGCCGCACCTGCTATGCCTGGGTTCGATACGCTGGCGACGCTGAAGGCAATCTGCGCGACAGGTCATGCCCACAGCTGGTTCATTCTGACCAAGGCGATTATCAAGAAGGAGTTCGCCCTTTCCGGATCGGAGCAGAATCCCGACATCACCGGCAAGGATATCCGTATGCTGCTCAAGCGATTGGGCAAGGAGCCACCGGGGCCGGTTCAGGCCTTCATGGACAAGGGAGAGGACTTCATCGTTCGCGATACGCTGGAAGCGCTCGTGGACGGCATGAACGGATTGACGGGCGAAAAGCGCGTGGATGCAAGCCGCCTCAGGACGCAGATCGAGGCGCGCGACAGGGAGATCGGCAACGCCTTTTCGAAGGACGCGCAGGTCGTCGCCATTCGTGGCGCTCGGCGCTACCTCGGGGACCGACTGATGCGCACGGCAAAGCCGCACGCGCTGCTTGACCCGCGGGCCGGGCCGTTAATTGCAGTGCGGCTGCACATCCTGACACGAAAGTCGCTCGGCGGTCTTGAGACGGATCTTTCCGCACGCGTGATCGGCCATAGCGGTGATCCGCTGCCGGGGCTCTATGCTGCGGGCGAGGTTGCCGGCTTTGGCGGCGGCGGGATGCATGGTTACAACGCGCTCGAAGGAACGTTCCTCGGCGGCTGCATCTTTTCCGGCAGGGTTGCCGGAAGGGCAGTGTAAAGGCGGCGCTGTTGGCGCCGCCTGATTTGATCAGGCCTCAGCCTTCGTCGTGTCGACGACTTCTGCGCCGGGAGAATTCTTCTTGATGGATTCAATGGCGCTCAGCGCCGATGCCTTGGCCTTATAGCCTTCGGAGCCGAACATGGATTCGCCGTTCGGCGCCTTGAAACGGAAACGGAACTCGCCAGCCTTGTCCTTGTAAACTTCGAACTTATACATCGATTTTTCTCCCGGAATCAGGATGTTGTCCTATCTACAACCGCAGCCTAGAACAAAAAACGCAACTATTCCATCGCGATATTTGCGTGCTTTGCAACCGGCACGAATAGCGGAGTTCGCTGAGGAAGCGCGCCGACGCGACGCGACTGCTACGGCTTGAAGATCGAGAACACCGACGAGAACTTGTTGATCAGATAAGGGGCGAACAGCACGAGGCCGGAATAGAAGAAGTTGGCAGCCTTCGTCATATCTGGGATCTCGTTGAAATTGGCAAAGCGATAGAGGCAGGCAAGGCCAAAGCCGACATAGAGCATCAGTATCGCAACGGTTCCGACAAGGGCAATGAAACGGCTCGAACTCGCCTTCATCATCGTGATGGTCAGCGGGAGCTGCCCTGCTGCGAGAGGAATGCCTGCGGCGTCGATAGGGTTTCCGGCCGCGTCAGTCTTCGTCAACGCGACTTCTTCGGACAACGCATCGGTGAGCGACCAATCCCGGGCCTCGCGGAGCGAGCGATAGCACAGCAGCATCGATATGACGACGGCCGCGGCGACAAGTACGATCAACGTATCGGCAAAGTTTATCGAGTTCACGAAAGCCTCCCTTGCAGCGCGGCAACGTCCAATCCGTCTATGAAGCCGAGTGTAATCTTTGCGTGTATCATGTCAACATACACGCAAAGATTACACGTCCGTACAACTGCCGGAGGCTTATAGCTGGGGATGAGCGTGTAGTCGGAGGATCACTTTGTAGCTGCGAGAAAGTCTCCGGCGCCGGTTTCGAACTGCAGCTTGGCGAGCTTGGCGTATATGCCGCCGTCCCTGATGAGGGTCTGATGCGTTCCCTCTTCGACGACGCGACCCTGATCCATGACAAGGATCCGGTCGGCCTTCAGCACGGTCGCGAGGCGATGGGCGATGACGAGGGTCGTGCGGCCGGTCATGAGCCCATCGAGGGCCTTCTGCACAAGGGTTTCGCTTTCAGCGTCCAGTGCCGAGGTTGCTTCGTCCAGCAGCAAGACCGGCGCGTCTTTCAGGATGGCGCGGGCGATGGCGATACGCTGGCGTTGACCACCGGAGAGCGTGATGCCGCGCTCGCCGACCTGTGTATCGTATCCCTTGTCCAAGCGGGCAATGAACTCATCAGCCTGTGCAGCGATAGCAGCGGCGTGAACCTCTTCGCGGCTGGCCTCGGGACGCCCGAAGGCAATGTTATCGTGAATGGAAGCGGCAAAGATGGTGACATCCTGCGGCACGATTGCGAGGCGCTTGCGCAGTTCGTCGGGATCGGTGCTGGTCGCATCGATGCCGTCGATCTTCACTGAGCCTTGCTGCGGGTCATAGAAGCGGAGCAGCAGCGAGAAGACCGTGCTCTTGCCGGCGCCGGAGGGACCAACGATCGCGACGGTCTCACCGGGGGCTACGTCGAAGCTCAGGCCATGCAGAGCGGATCGTTCGGGACGCGAGGGATAGGCGAAGTGTACGTCCGTGAACTGGACGCGACCTTGCGCCGGAGCGGGCAGGGCCACCGGCGCGGGGGGCGCTGCGATCGGGGAGACTTCGTCGAGCAGTTCCGTCAGCCGGTCGGCGGCACCGGCGGCCTGCGAAAGTTCGCCCCAGACTTCCGAGAGCGCGCCGAGCGAGCCGGCGGCTATGACCGAGTAGAGCAGGAATTGGCCGAGTGTGCCCGGCGAGAGCGTGCCCTGCAGGACGTTGTGGGCGCCGACCCAGAGGACGGAAACGACGCTGCCGAAGATAAGGGTGATGGCGATGCCGGTCAGAAGCGCGCGCGAGCGGATTGCCGCGCGGGCAGCATCATAGGCGGTCTCGACGGCGGTGCCATAGCGTGACGCAGCGGCGTCTTCGCCGCCAAAAGCCTGGACGGTGCGGCTGGCAGCAATCGTCTCGTTGGCGAAGGCGGAAGCGTTCGCCAAGGTATCCTGGGCGGAGCGCGAGCGCTTGCGCACGGAGCGGCCGAAGCCGACAAGAGGAAAAACGATCAGCGGAATCGCGCCGATCACCAGACTGGACAGTTTTGGCGACGTGACGATCATCATGCCCATCGCGCCGAGGCAGAGAATGAGGTTGCGCAAGGCGACGGAAGCGGTCGCGCCGACAGCCGACTTGATCTGCGTCGTATCAGCTGTCAGACGGGAGACGATCTCGCCCGACTGATTGACGTCGAAGAAGGAGGGCGACAGTCGTGTGACGTGACTGAAGACATCGCGGCGAAGATCTGAGACAACGCGCTCGCCAAGCGTGATGACAAAGTAGTAGCGAAGGGCGCTCGCGACGGCCAGCACGATCGCCATGATCATCAGCATGAGAAAATAGCTGTTGATGAAACTGCCGTCGGCCTGCGTAAAGCCATGGTCGATCATGCGGCGGACCGCAAGTGGCAGGGTGAGCGAGGTGACGGCGGCAAGCGCCAGCGAGGCAAGGGCACCGGCTACCATGCCGCGATAGCGCATTACATAGGGTGTCAACCGGCCGAGCGGCTTCAGCGACCGAGACTTCTTTTCTTCGAGTTGCCCTGCGTATGCCAATTCGTCTCCGATCGCCTTCTACGCCGTGCATCCACGGCTGATGGCTCTTGTTATCCTGTCGGCCTTGATGTATAGGCAGCCCATCCTAATGGGAAGCCGTAGCCTTTGCGTCTGCGGCTTCATTTATTCAATCGGTCCTCTTGTCGCAATGATGATGCGTCAAATTGGACGTTGCATGGCAGGAAGATTGTTATGAAGGCAGATATCCATCCCGACTATCACACGATCAAGGTAGTCATGACCGACGGCACCGAATACGAAACCCGTTCGACCTGGGGTTCTGAAGGCGCAGTCATGAACCTCGAAATCGACTCCAAGTCGCATCCGGCGTGGACTGGTGGCAACCAGCAGCTCATGGACCGTGGCGGCCGCGTTTCCAAGTTCAACAAGCGTTTCGGCGGCCTCGGCCTCTAGTCGCTGCCACTTGGCAAAATTTGAAAAAGCCCCGCTTCGACGGGGCTTTTTTGTGGAAGTATGCGGCAAATGCTGCCAAACAGATTTCCGCCTTCGTCAAGGCAGCTTTGCACCATATGCCGGTCATCGGCAGTCAAAATGCGCGGGTCCATGTGGGTCGATCGCTCAAGGAGCGTCACGCCCCTTGACGCTCATCGTGATTCTCGTGCCATGAGCAGAGCATCGATGCAGGTCTATCGCAGAAGGCATCGCTTTCTATAGTGCTTACACTATTTTCCCAACTGTCGAAGATTGGACTTGATGGTCGCTCGCTCCGGCGTAGATTCCGGTTATGGATATCTTCGACGTCGGTGACGGTTCGCGCCGCAAAAATCTGAGGCAAAGCCTGCGTCGGATCGAGAAGGCCGATGGCCGTCAGGCCTTTCTCTTGCAGCTCGCATTCGCGGCAATCGATATCGCGATCCTCGCCTTCTTCATTTTAGGTCCGTATCTTCGCTCGGGTCCATCTTACCTGATAATCGACTACCTTATCGCTGCTTGGATCGCGATCGAAATGATCGCACGAGCGGTTGCAGCGCCGTCCATCCGTCAATGGGCCCTCCGTCCTATGACGTGGATTGACCTGGTTGTTCTTGCAACGCTCGCCTTCCCGGAGGTGCTCTTCAACTTTGCTTTTCTCAGAGTTCTCCGGCTGTGGGCGATCGGGCGTAGTCCACTTATCAAGGAACTGCTCCATCGAGGAGGATATGTCCATCTGCTTGACGTCGTGCAGGCAGTGATCAACTTTGTGGTTTTCCTCTTCCTGATGACGGGCTTTGTCTACACATCATTTTTCTATGACAAGCCCGGTGGAGAGGGTTTCGTAGACGCGCTCTACTTCACTGTCGCCACGGTGACGACCACCGGCTTCGGCGACATCACGTTGCCCGGCAATGTCGGAAAGCTCACGTCGGTGGTCACCATGATCGTTGGCATTTCCCTGTTTGTCCGACTGGCCCAGGCGATCGTCAGGCCCCATAAGGTGACCTATGCCTGCCACCGCTGCGGGCTGCAACGGCACGATGCAGATGCCGTCCATTGCAAGGCGTGTGGCGATATCCTCAACATCCCCGATGAAGGATCGTAGAATTTGAGGCCCTGAAATGACGGTGGGTGCGAAGCCGCAGGCAGAGCGCCGGGACAAAGATCCGCTTGTCATGTCGCTTCGGGCCGCCGGGAGGCGATAGATTACGGTTCTTTCGACACCGGCCGGAGGACCATTTGATAGTGGTCTAGGGCGGTAGAATTGCTATATTGATTTCACAGCCACGGGTTTTGTCGTCGGAGGGTGGCCATGCGGATCGCGATCATGGGGTCGGGTGCTATCGGCGGCTATCTTGGTGCGCGGCTCTCTCTGGCTGGTCACGATGTCACCTTCATTGCACGCGGTGCCCACCTCGAAGCAATGCGAAGCCATGGACTTCAGCTTGAAAGCCCGCTCGGCAATGTCGGCCTGCCGCATGTAAGGGCGACTGCGAGGGCTGGCGAGGTCGGCCATGTCGACATCGTCTTCTTCGCCGTCAAGCTCTATGACAGCGAGACGGCGGCTCCAGCAATTGTGCCGATGGTCGGGCCGGAGACGAGAGTCGTGACGCTGCAGAATGGCATCGACAGCGTCGAGACCCTCAGTCGTCTGGTGCCACCTTCGCAAGTTGTTGGCGGTGCTGCCTATATTTCGGGATACATCAAACAGCCTGGCTTAATCGTGCATGTGGGTGGTGTGACACAGTTCTATGTCGGCGGCCATAATGACCCGGCGATGGGTGCGCTGCTCACGGCGTGCATCCAGGCTGGAAACATCGGACTGCAGACTGTCGAAGATATCGATCAGGCACTCTGGACCAAGTTCGTGACGCTCTGCGCATTCTCGGGTGCGACCAGTTTAGTCCGGTCCGGAATTGGATCGATACTGACCGATGCTGAATCCAGCATGTTCCTTGGCCAGTTGCGGGATGAGGGCATCGCGGTGGCGAAAGCAGCGGGACACCCGATGCAGGACGGATATGAAGCGCACGCCGCGTCAGTGTGGCAAAACCTGCCGCCCGATACGCGCTCATCGATGGCCAACGATCTTTTGCAGGGAAAGCCGCTGGAACTTGCATGGCTTTCGGGACGCATGCACGCGCTCGGGAGCGAGCTTGGTGTACCGACGCCGTCACATACGGCGGTTTATAGGGCGCTGCATCTATACGCAAAGGGCACACCTAGCTCCACAGCTGACGGCTTTTCTGGGAGGGAAACCAATGGAGACCGAGCCAAAACGGGCTGAAAGCACTGCGTCGACCACCGCCGACGATGCACAGGCCATGTTCAACAAGCACCTGACAATTTATCGGAAGATCGTCGGCGAAAACCTCATGTTTCATCGTGAGGTGTATGGCTTGCTTCGTAACTTGCTCTCGGAAGAGATGCCGAAGCCGTTCAGGTTTCTCGATATTGCCTGTGGCGATGCAAGCGCCTCGGCGGCTGCGCTGAACGGAAGCGCCATCGACTACTACTACGGGATCGACCTTTCTCCGCAGTCCTTGGATCTCGCACGGGAATCGCTGAAGGATTTGCCGTGCCCTATCGACCTGCGGTGCTGCGATTTCGTCGAAGCAATGGCCGATTGGTCCGATGCCGTGGACTTGGTATGGATTGGAATGTCACTGCATCACCTGCAGCCGGAAGGAAAGGTCCGACTGATGAAAAATGTGCGCGATCAATTAACCCGTGACGGCCTGTTCCTGATCTGGGAGCCCACCCTTCTCGACGAGGAGAATCGAGACGAGCATTTTGACCGGTTCTCGGCATACCGAGGCGTGTGGGCCGCATTGACCGACGAGGAATTCGCAACGATGGAAGCGCACATGAGGTTGGCCGACTTTCCGGAAACGGCCGACACCTGGATGGCTATGGGCCATGAAGCCGGCTTTTCCGAAGCCGAACAAATATTCCTGATGCCCAATCGCTTCGGTCGAGTCTTCCAATATAGGAACTAAAATCGCATTCCTGGCATCAGCTTTGTAAAGGTTAGCAAAATATCCCTGCTCGTCTATTCCTCGGTCAACTTCGACAGCTTCAAAGATCGGTTCGGCGCACGGGTGTCGCTGAAGGACGGTGACAGTCTCCTCGGTCGGCTGGGTGTGGCGCTTGACCGAGACGAGACCTGGCAGTCTTCTGGCGGCGATACAGTCCGCGGGCGGGTATATGGCGTTGCCAACCTCTACAACGAGTTTCTGAATGGCACGGCGGTCGACGTATCGGGCGGTGGCTTCAGCAGCCAGAACGAGCGTCTCTGGGCAGGCCTGACGCTCGGCCGCTCCGTCACGTGGAAGGACGAGCGTTTCTCCGTTTACGGCGAGTTGGCAGCCAAGTCCGCGCTCAAGGACATCGGAGACAGCTATGCTCTCAGTGGAACCGCCGGCTTCCGAGTGAAATGGTAGTTGGTGCGGCGCTCGCGGGTAGAAGGTTGCCTGCGACGCGAAGGTCCGCTTCTCTAATCGGGCAT
>UBMU01000032.1 GCA_900466605.1 Hyphomicrobiales bacterium | reverse complement strand
TAAAACGGGGAGGATTACCCCTGGGAAACGCACGAATTGGGCTGTCGAGTGCAAGACATGCGTTTCTAGGATGGCGATAAAGAGTTGGACTTGTGGAAGCCCTTCGAATCGTGCGTGTGGTGCGTAACTCGAACATCAGCGACCAAACGTTTACGGAGAACGAGATGGATAGGTTTGACGAAACACTTGCCGAAGTGGTTAGCACCGTCGGCGCCCGAGGAGGCCGCGCAGTGATCTTCACTGTTGTCGCGTTCGCGCTTCTATGGATCGCTCCCTACGATCTGCCTAACAGTTTCGTGATCGCCCTTGTTGTTGGCGTTCTGTCACTGATCAATTTGAGCGCTCGCGTGAGCCTATTCGCAATTGCGGTTCTCTTCGTTATTGTCTTGGTCCCGAAGGAGATATTTGTGGCAGTTGCCGGCTAACAAGCCGCCGGATGAATGCTGGATATAAAAGCTACGGTCGTTGAAACGGCCGTAGCGCTAGGCTGGCAGCCTGTCGTTAGATCATTGCGTGAACTTTGCAGGCACGATTCGCAGTCGTTCGAGGCCAATGCCGATCGCTCTATCGTCTCGTGATAGGCCGAGATCTGCAGGCGATCTCGTATCCACAACCTCGAATTTAATCCGTACGTGATCCACAGACCGCGGGATCGGAAGCTGTATCGTTTCCTTTGAGCGGGCGAGCGTGAATACCTGCTCTGCAACTAGCGCGCCGTTCACGTAGATATTCACTGCACGGTTCGGGATTGCTGGCGCTACGAAGCCGCGAAGGGTGACCTCGACGGCACCGTTTTCAGCAGACGGTTCGATCCCGAAGCCGAGAGACGCCGCTTTTTCTATCGTCCAAGTTCCCCACTGCTCAGGCACAGCCCACCCCCCAAACATGTATTTCGTCGCATCACGGTTGTTGAACTGCACTAGTTCGCCGGTCTTTAGGGAAACGGTAGATTCCCAACTCGATGAGGCAAACAGAGGTCCTGTGATCTGGTAGGTCTTCAAAGTGGCGATTGTTTCGGCAGTCCAGAACGAGTTGTCCCACCGGTAGTCATTAAAAACACGGGTGCGGCCATCCTTGACCGTTAGAACCGACGATCCAAATTCAGCCGTGCAATCATCGGTCATGCCGCAGATGGTTGCTCCGAGGTCGCCGATCTGAGCCTGCACGTTGCTCTTTTGTAGGGCGCCATGTGCTCCGGCGGGCTTCACCACAAGCGTCGGGTTAGCTGATCCGATCAGCGACTGCCAACCATCCTCATCGACCCGGTTGCTCTTCATGAGGTAGTTGCCATGGTCGGAGATGAGGGCTATCACCGTGTTGTCGTAGACGCCTTTGGCCTTCATAGCCTTTAACATTTTAGCGAAGTTGGCAACGGAGCATGCCGCCTGGTTTTCGTCTGATGTTCGGTTGATCTGCTGCTCTTCGCCCAGATACTCGCATTTGTCGTCGACAACGTAGGGCGGATGCGTCGTGAACAAGTGGATGAACTTCAACGAAGGCTTTGCAGCCGTATCGCTGACAGCCCCGGCCGTTTCCGTTAAGAGTGCATTTCCTTCCACCGCCAGGTGAACAAAGCGGTCGTCGGATGTGTGCTTCTGCGCTATCCATTCACCGTTGTTGTAGACCGCGTCCTTTGCCCCGAGCGGTGCGATCCGGAAAATGGCCAAATCGAGAAGTTTGGCCGCCTCGGCGACAACTGAAGACTTGCTCCCGGCCAACACCGACCTCGACGGAACGCAATGCACTGTACGTGGGCACGCATCCAAGATTTGGTTCACCAAAATTCCGCTGTAACCGCTGTCGCCCAGCTTTGCCATGAACGAGCCATTTTCCACCGCATCCCTAAAATAGGGGGCAAGTGGTGTCTTGGGATCATAGGTGCGGCCCGAGTGAATAACTGGTATTGAGAGATAGGTCGTAGGCGCAGATCCTGCTGTGTCCGGATAGAAGGTAAAGCCATCGAACTCTTCTGCTAGTCCGGTATTCTTGGAAATCACCTCTTCGAAAATATCGGACTGCATCGTGTCCATCAGCACGACTAGGACATTCTTTTTCTTGCTGAATGCGCCGAGTTCATTGAGCGCCGTCTCGTTGGATACCTGCCGGTAGCCATGCATTAATGGGGCAGCCTGCCAAGCAATAGGCGCGGCGAACACGAGCATGAATACGCCCAGGATGATCGGAGACCGAGCGGCAAACTTGAATACAATGAAGGCGACTAAAAGCGAGACCACAACGTCAATTAGCGCCGCTTTCCCCGGTACCCGCGCCGTCCATCCTCGTCCGTCGATGATCCCAAAATCGTGTATCTGGAACGTACCATGAGCCCAGAAGTAGATTGCCAAGACCGCCACAAGGCACGCCCAGACCTTCCCAATTCGAGCTGGGAGAATAACGGCCGGGATAACAAAGACTGCCGTAACGAGGGCGGCGGGCGTCAAATAGACCTCAAGGATATTCGGAAACGACGAAGTAAAGTCGGCCTGGCCGGGACCGAACACCATCGCCGGGAGGCCGACAAACACCACCGATACCGCCAGTATCGCTGCGGTAAGGGCCAAAAATGCATTCTTTTGCATTAGCACGCCTTTCGTTAGTAGGCTACGCTTAGCGAAAGTAAGTGGCTTCTTCAACTGCAGGGAGAGTTATGCACACCCGCTATATGTCAAACCCGGGCCGCCTTGTAGACTTCCGGCTTGCTCCACCCCCTCCCTAAGAGCCAGCCCTCGGGAAATTGCCTCTGGCGAAAACGCTTGGTCAAGGCTTTAGGGTTCGCACTAACTTAGACCACCCCTCATACGAGACGACATCAGGTGCTTTTCCCCGAAAAAATTCTTTTTACGCTGAACGAACAAGGCGTAAGACGGTTTTAAACCAGACAGAGTAAGGCTGCGCCAGCCACCATTTTAGAGGCACTTTCCCGTGGTGACGACGGACTGTGGCAATTGCTTCTCGATAATGGAGCCGCCGCTGTGTTACCGTCTTTGTCTCAGAATGAACACGATTTACGGCCACAAACTCGCTAAAAAACTGTGGCGCACCCACTACTTTGTGCAACCGCCACCAAAGATCGTAGTCCATTGTCATAGCGAGATTGGGGTCAACGCCGTCTACACGTTCCCAGGCGCTTCTACGAATGAGCGTACCCGGTTGGGATATTATACATCGCAGAGCTAACCGATTCTCATCGAACGGCTCGACCCAAATTTCGTCCCACCTGCCAGTCTTTTCACGATAGTTCCAGCACTTTCCATAGACCATTGGCGCATTTGGATTCGCTTCGGCGAAACTCACCAAGCGAGAAAGCGCTCCCGGTAACAACCAGTCGTCGCTGTTTAGCCAGCAAACGAACTTACCCCGTCCTTGCTGAATCCCCTCATTTATTGCCGCAGCCTGTCCATCATCGCGGTGACTTCTAAATCCAGCAAGGCGATGCCTCCAACGAGAGATAACGTCGAGCGAGTTGTCCGTCGATCCACCATCCAGGACAAATACTTCGAGCGATACATCTTGCTCAAAGATCGATGCAAGGGCCTTTTCGAGGAACCGGCCCTGGTTAAAAGATGGAACCACGACAGTGACTACACAATCTGTCAGGTTAACCCCCGCTTTGCCGAGCAAGGAAGTCGGCATAGGCCAGAGAGATTCCCTCACGCAACTCCGTTTTAGCCTGCCAGCCCAATTGGCGCATCTTGTTGACGTCAAGCAGTTTTCTCGGGGTCCCGTCAGGTTTGGTGTCGTCAAAAACGATCTGTCCCGCGAAGCCAACCACTTCCATCACGGTTTTGGCCAACTCCCGTATAGTCACATCACGACCGGTACCTATATTGAACAGGCCGTCTCGTATTTCATGCCTCTCCATAAGGAAAACGCAGGCATCCGCCATGTCGTCGACATAGAGAAATTCACGCATGGGACGCCCAGAACCCCAAACAGTATACGTGCGATCGCCACGCAACTTAGCCTCATGTGCCTTTCTAATCAGCGCCGGCAAGACATGGCTGTTATCTAAATCGTAATTGTCATTGGGACCGAAAAGATTAGTGGGCATGGCGGATACATAACTCGTTCCATACTGCCGGTTAAAGTTTTCACAGAGCTTAATCCCTGCTATTTTAGCGATAGCGTATGGCTCATTGGTCGCTTCCAATGGTCCGGTCAGTAAATCTTCTTCCCGAATAGGCTGGCGACAATCTCGTGGATAGATGCAACTTGAACCTAAAAAGAGCATCCGCGTTACACCGGCCCGAGCCGCCGCCCGAGTAATATTCGCTTCGATTATTAGGTTATCGTAGATGAAATCCGCGCGATAAGTGTTGTTAGCGTGGATGCCTCCAACCTTTGCGGCCGCCATAAATATATAATCCGGCTTTTCAGACGTCATAAATTCGTCGACGGCGGCCTGACGTGTGAGGTCAAGTTCACCACTTGAACGGCCTACCACATTCGAGTAGCCACGTTCTTGAAGTTTCCGCACAATAGCCGACCCGACCATCCCACGATGGCCGGCAACATAGATTTTGGCGTCTCTGTTCATCATTTACTCGTGGTAGTTAAACGTGTTGAAGCCATGCTTCTTGACCATTTCATCACGCTCAGCAGACTTCAGATCCTCCCGCATCATTTCAGACACGAGTTGTTCAAACGATATCCGAGGAGTCCAGCCAAGCTTGGTGCGCGCTTTACTCGCATCCCCCAATAACGTCTCGACCTCTGCCGGACGGAAATAACGAGGATCGATCGAGATAATGCACTTGCCACTGTCGTCGAAGCCTCGTTCTTCTACGCCCGCGCCCTTCCAGGTTACGTTCATGCCAATTTCGGCGGCGGCAGCGTTAACGAAATCTCTAACGCTATATTGCACGCCAGTTGCGATCACGAAGTCCTCGGGTTGGTCTTGCTGCAGCATTAGCCACTGCATCTCAACATAATCCTTGGCATGGCCCCAGTCACGCTTCGCGTCGAGGTTCCCGAGATAGAGACAATCTTGGAGGCCAAGTTTAATACGGGCTAACGCACGAGTGATCTTACGTGTCACAAATGTCTCACCACGAACTGGACTCTCATGATTAAAAAGAATCCCGTTACAGGCGTAAATCCCGTACGATTCCCGATAATTGACGGTTATCCAGTACGCATAAAGCTTTGCGACAGCGTAAGGCGAACGTGGATAGAAGGGCGTTGTCTCACGCTGAGGAATTTCTTGCACAAGCCCGTAGAGCTCGGAGGTACTTGCCTGATAAAATTTCGTTTTATTTTCAAGGCCCAAAATTCGAATAGCCTCGAGAATTCGGAGGGCACCAAGTCCATCCGAATTCGCGGTATATTCGGGCTCCTCGAACGAAACCGCAACGTGTGATTGTGCGGCCAGATTATAGATCTCATCTGGCTGAACCTGTTGGATGATCCGGATCAAACTGGAGGAATCGGTCAGATCCCCATGGTGAAGAATAAACCTTCGGTCTCCATCATGTGGGTCAACATAGAGATGATCGATGCGATCCGTATTGAACAACGACGTCCTGCGCTTTACGCCGTGAACTTCGTACCCCTTGTTGAGGAGCAACTCAGCCAGATATGAGCCGTCCTGACCGGTAACACCCGTGACTAGAGCTTTTTTCACGCTAATTCTCCGCTTTCTACAAGTGGCTTGAGACGCGCCATCTGTGCTCTCACCATTCGTGCCACCATTTCTTCAAAACTTACTGTTGGGTACCAACCCAGGACACCTCGGGCTCTTGACGCATCGGCCAATACATGTCCCGGCTCCAGAGGCCTGACTAAAACAGGGTCGCTTAATACACATTCTTCCCAATCGCAACCAACACTTTGATACGCCACTTCACACAATTCGGTCAGAGTCCGTATTTCACCCGTGCCGATAACGAAATCCAGCGGTTGGTTCTGCTGGAGAATCATCCACATCGCGCGAACGAAATCTGGCGCATACCCCCAGTCCCGTGCGACGGCTAAATTGCCCAGCGCAAGCTTTCCAGCCTCCACGATAGGGCGCCCACGTTCATTACGGTGAGGCGAGTTCTTTATCCCCAGTGCTGCACAGGCAGCGCCGTATGCGACTTTCTGCGTGAGGAAATGCAGTGGCCGACGCTCACTCTCGTGGTTGAACAGTATTCCACAGGCGATATACAGATCATAACTATCTCTGTAAATTGCAGCCATGTGATGTGCGTAGACTTTCGCCGCGGCGTAAGGGTTGACTGGATTGAAGGAGGTCGCTTCGTCTTGCCGCTGAGATTTTGAAAGCCGTCCGAACATTTCTGAAGACGAAGCGTGATAGACACGAGCGTACGGCCTGTTGTGGCGTACAGCTTCAAACAGTCTGGTAGCGGCCAACCCGTTTACAAGTAGAGTCTCAGGTGCGCGCGCCCAAGATTCTCCAGGCCGGGACTGTGAGGCAAGATTGTAGATTTCATCGGGCTGCGAATCTTGCACTGCATTTGCGATGTCGACACCTTCTACCAAGTCACCGAAAAGCGGCCGAATTCTGCCCGAGAGATGACTCGCACAGTTCGGTCTGTACCAACTCTCCTGGCGTGCGAAGCCAAAGACCTCGTATCCCTTTTCGAGTAATAGCTCGGCCAAGTAGGAACCATCCTGGCCAGTGATCCCGGTGATGAGTGCTCTTTTCATCTGCGGGTCTCTCCGGACTGGTAGATTGTTGTCATCTGAACCTCACCGAAAGCGCTGCCGTAGCGTGGAGGAGTTTGCCCACATTCTGCGAATTATTCTCCCAATCGATGGGGACCTGTTATCAACTACGTCAAACACAGTACGGCCAACGTAGGCAGTCTTATTTCGATCCATCCCTATTCGCAGCATTTGCCCTACAAAATGACTCAACGCGGCAAGCTTATAAGCGCGTGGCGCTATTCGTCTCAATGCGCTCCCACCCCGCCAGGACTCATAGAAACGATAAGACCACAGCCCAAGGAAATAACTGAAGCTAACATAACCGCCATGCCGTTCACAGATGGCGAAAACCTCCTGGAAAATCTTCCCGCGCATCGCCAACGTCTTGGCGTCCTCATGCAACCGTGACTGCGCCAGTTTGTCGATGGTATGGTGGATTATGGCTCCGGAGGTTGCCATCCGCAGCCAGTATTCATAATCCATTGCCGTTTGCAGCGAAGCGTCGAACGGACCAATCCTATCAACAATCCGGCGCCTCCAAAAAGCGGCGGGCTGGCAAACGCAGCAATCGTGCATTAAGCGTTCGAAGGAATATTCAGCGGTAGCGTAGCTGCCCGTTACCGCGCCGTTAACATCAATGTAGTCGGCGTTTCCGTAGACCATGTCGCATTCGGGATGGTCATTGAAGTATTGGATCGCGTGTTCGACAGCACCAGGTAGTAAGATGTCATCAGAGTTCAGATATGCAAGAACTTCGCCATGAAGCAATGCCATTCCCTTATTGATCGCATCGGCCTGGCCGTTGTCCGGCTCTGAAATCCATCGAATCCGATCTCCATACTCTTTCAGGATTTCGACAGTATTGTCCGTTGAAGCCCCGTCCATTACCAGCAATTCTATGTTGGGATAGCCTTGTTTCAGCACGCTATCGATCGAATGGCGAATGAAGTGAGCGTGGTTCCGGGTTGGCATCACAATACTAACGAGCGGCCGTCTCCTAGGGTACTCCGCAGGGTTGCGGGAAACCCGCATGAGGGCCGCCCTCAACTCGTGCGCTGGGTTAGACCAATCATAGGCAAGAACCCGGGCTCTCGCCCTCTCGGAAAGTGCTTCCCTCAACCCCGGCTCGGTGGTTATCCGAACCATTAGGCCTGCCATAGCGGGAACATCTGTTGGATCGCAGGCAAGTACGGCATCGCCGCCAACCTCAGGCAAGGAAGTCGTGTTGCTACAAAGGACCGGTGTTCCGTGGTGAAATGCCTCCAGGAGCGGCATCCCAAATCCCTCAAAAAGAGAGAAGTATGCAAGCGCAGTCGCACGACTAAACAGAGCCGCAACTTGACGATGAGGGACAAATCCCAGATGAACGATCGGAAGGTCGCCAAAATCTTTAAGGACTTCGCCCAATCCCTCAGGGCTGCCCGACAAAATCAACCCTGTGTTAGGCGGAAGGCTGGGGAATGCTAGTTTGAACGCCTCGAATAGCCGGCGATGGTTTTTATGGGGCCATAAGTTGGCAGGCATATAGAAGTATTGCTGGAACGCTGCCGCCGCCGGCGGCAGATCGGTATCACTCGGTGTTTCGCGAAGTTCCTCTGGCAAGGCAGCTGGCATCAAGAACACGTCGTCTGTCAACGTCCAGCCATTGCTAACCATTGTTTCGCGAGAATGCTCCGTCATCGTGGCAATCGCTCCGCCACACGAGAGTGCATATGCAAAGGCCCGACGACGAACGGCAAGAACATGCTTTGAAAAAAATTCGGGGAAAAACTCGTGTTGAATATCAGGTATCACAAATACCTGCCGCGTAAACGGAAGGTTCGGGTGCTGCTCCTGCGGGTAGGTTCTGACAATCGCATTCGCGCCGATACTTTCACAGTGACGTGTCATCTCAGCATAGAACTGGACAGGATGGTCGTCCAAGGCCACATATTCTACGTTACCTTCGGATACATACAGTGGCGGCTGACCCGGGCGATGAAACATCACGACCCTATCGTTGGGATAGAGGCGCGCCAACTCGCGCAAAACACCTTGCACCCAAGGTACAATTCCCCCAGACACGCCTGCGATCAGTGGGTAGAGGTCTACCGCTATCGTCAGTGGCTTCCTGCCGGCCGCGTTCATCAATGAACTCTCCGCGCCACGCGGCAATGGGCTTCCGGAAGGATCAACATTTAACTGTTGCATGTCTCTTTGCACTTCACGCCATAATTCGAAGAGAACGGCAGACGTATCGCGGCTAAAGACATCCGACGATTTGGCCATGAAGGAATTCATATTGTCGAGCCAATAGGACAGGGCGCCTAACGTCATGGCTTGACCGCTGTGGCGCTCCGCCAACCGACGAAGTTCTTCGGTGCGACGGAACCCGCCATTAGAAGTAAGTGTCTGCCCCCATTCTCGAGATGCAGCCAACCGATCGTCAATGACCGCAGGCTGTGAAAAAGCCCCGAGTCGGATCCAAAGATCCCAGTCAAAGCTCCAACGCAAGTTGGTATCTAGGAGGCCCACTTCATCTAGGGCATGACGGTTCATAAACGCTGCGGGTTGAAGTACATAGTCAAGGCCCTCAATTAAGGCACGGCGATCATAATGAACACCGCTGCTATGGAACGGAGCTATCTCCATACCATCTTCGTCAACTCGGATTCCGTTCCCGAACCAGAAACTTGCGTCTGGAGCCCGTGAAAATGCCTCTGCCACAGCCGAGAAAGCGCCCGGCAAATAAAAGTCGTCCGCATTAAGCCACCCGATGATGTCGCCACTGCATCTCGCTATGCCCTTATTAATTGCATCTGCCGCCCCGTTGTCCTTCTCGCTAACGAAGCTCGTCAACCACCGTTCATTTTCACTGATTATATCGAGTGTCTGGTCAGTTGATCGACCGTCGATTATAATATGTTCGTAGTTCGGCCAATTCTGAGCACGAATCGAATCAATACAATCTTGCAAAAACCGTCCCTGATTTAGAGACGGTGTAACGATGGAGATCTTCGGATTTTTTAACGACGACATATCTATACTAAGGGTTTCGCTGTGCTTTGAAGATCGTGGATCATCTTGGTAAGGATGTGGATTTGCTCAAGTCGAGCCTCCCTATCCGCATCAATGACCTTGATGTGGTCCGAAAGCTTCTCAATTTCACTGTTTTGCGTGAGAAGTGCTTGAGCAAACCGCCCGCGCGGGTTCTCCAATTTTTCCTTCGCCGCTTCATCCGACATAGTGGAAATGGGTTCGCGACTTACGATGAAGAACATGTCGTATTGGTGGAATATCGGCGACTCAAACCGAATATGATCAGCCCCCAGCTGTTTGAAAAGTTTGGTGACCGACTCCTTAGTGAAGAGATAGAGGTGTTCGTCGGACTTGAATTGGTCGAGAAAGGGAGCACTTGTATCAACCAGCGTTGCGTAGCTCATCTCGTCTTTGAATTGCGGGGTCTGAATAAGGAGTATTCCGCCTGGGCTGAGGAGATCAAGCGCCCGCCGCATAGTACCAACGGGATCGGGCAAGTGTTCCAAGACGTCCATCAAGGCGATAACGTCGAATTTGCGATCCCCCAGGTCTACGGCCTCGACAGGTCCGACAAAGACTGGAATGTCGAAGGTTGTCTTAGCGAACTCAACAACCCACGGGCTCATCTCGATACCCGTCGCATCGTAGCCAGATTGTCGAAGTAGCGCAACGAAGCTACCGTGCGAACATCCCAACTCCAGAACGTTCGCGGGAGGGGCTTTGTACTTCAGCAATGTTCTGAGCCAATGCAGGTTCCGATCGAGGAGATCATTGCGAGCCCGCTCGAAAATATTCGGAAATCCAAGGTCTTTACTTTGATGTTCTAGCCAATATTGTTTCCCGTAGAAGGCTCCGTCGTCATCATCGACTTTCAACTCGTCATCCGATAGGCCCACTATGGAGATGAGAGTGCCACATTCAGCGCACCGCACGTACTCGTCACTGAACGATCGGGTTTCCTTATTTCCACACCAGCAAAACCGATCACTCATCAAATTGTTCTCCTAACGTTGAAGACTGCGCCAGTGCAGTCGCTCCAATCTACCTCCATCTCCAGTAAGCCCTCGAATATCTTTCGAAAAGCCACTGGGAACTTAGGGTTCGACGCAAGTATTGGATGAATGACATCCCCGAACTCCCCACCCGATTTTTTCTGGACGTGCCACAGACTGTCCATCAGAACCCAGATGCTGCTGTTGAACCGAGGAAGGATTGGGATGTGCTCCTCAACGAAGAGCCCGGCGCGATTGAAGGCGCCGACCCAGGCATCGACGCGAAGAGGATTTGCCAGGTGATGATACGCCATAAAATCAGATTGTAGTTTCTGCGCAGCTTGCTCAAACCCTGCCTCTGACACCATTGCGGGAAGAAGGGACCACTCCACAAATCGATTCGTAACCACGCTACAGGAAAGCGTGCCACCGGGCTTCAGGCACCTCGCGATCTCACGTAACACACCGTCAATATTGTCCATATGCTCCAGCGAGCAATTAGCAAACGCATTATCAAAGGTCGAGTTGGGTTCCGGTATTCTATCCGCGGCAACAGTATGGACCGTGCGATAAACCCCACTTGCGCGGCCCCGATCGGCCGCGGCCGGATCCATATCGACACCGACCACATTGTCCGCTTCAGGCCATATCAGCTTGAAATATCGGCCATCACCGCACCCCACGTCAAGGATACGTCCATCGATGCTGTGATGCCTATAAGCGGCATATTCCCAGGCGCGCCAATGACTTAGCGGCGGAGTATACGGATATAGAGCTGCGACAGCATCATATCCTTGAAGGATCTCGTCGCTGGTGAGAATTTTTGTCGGCACATTAGTCTGCATCAACTGCTCCAAAGGCATATTCAAAGCTTCCCGGAAGGTCAGCGATTCCGTGGTGCGTTAGTGGGGCACCTTCATGCATGGACCGCCAGCCAATAGCGAGGAGTCCCGCCTTTGGCAAATGGCAAAGGCGAACAATGCGCGAGAAGATTTTCTCGTGAGTCAGTCCACTCATACTCTTGTAGGTGGAAGCATCGATCGTGGCCAGCCCAACCTCAAACGTATACTCGCCAAGCTCTAGCTTCAGCTCAACCTTCTGGCGGCAGCGAATAATTGTTCCCGCAGGTATATGGTCTGGGGTTGATGTGCAATACTCCAAAGATCCCTTACCGTGTACGTTTACACCACGCTCGTTTTGCAAGACGATACCAGCGAGCGGAACGGCTATAGGCTGTTCCGTTAGGAATTCAAAATAAAATATTGCTTCTTCGCCCTGCGCGAAACTCACGCAACGGCTTCCTGTGCTATCACAGACGGCATATCGCAGACACTTGGCCCACCCATTGCCAATTTGGGTGATGCTTGTAGCATCCGTAAAACAGGCATCTTGGGGCCAGTAGTCCATGCTAGTTCGCGAAAGTCTCTCCGCAGACGATTGAGACTGATTGACTTGGGCGGATGAGACTGTAGTCGCGGGGTTTGATTGATGAAGCTGATAGTAACGCTTTGCCGCCTCAGTCGACTCCCCGATAAAGCTCACCTTGCCTCGATCCAGCAGTATCGCCCGATCACAAAACTGTTCAATATCAGTCATCGCATGCGAAACCAGTAAAACAGCGGCGCCTGAGGCACGAATTTCCTCCAGTCGCGCGTAACACTTCTGACGGAAAAACACGTCACCAACTGCGAGCGCTTCATCGATGATGACAATTGACGCATCAATGTGGGCTTGCACAGCGAACGCCAACCTCACAAACATACCGCTTGAGTACGTTTTCACTGGCTGATCAATGAAATCACCTATATCGGCGAAGGCAACAATTTCGTCGTAGCGAGCCTCGATCTGCTCTCGGCTTAACCCCAGAATTCTGGCGTTGAGAAGAACATTTTCTTTGCCACTAAATTCTGGGTTGAAGCCACTGCCCAACTCGAGAAGGGCGGCAACACGCCCTTCCACTTCCACCTGTCCGGAACTAGGCGCCAGCGTACCGGCAAGGATCTGAAGGAGTGTACTTTTCCCACTTCCGTTGCGCCCAATGATACCGACCGTTTCGCCCGGATGTACCTCGAACGACAGACCCCGCAACGCCCAGAATTCGCGATGATATTGGCGTATCGTAGATCGATCTGCTAGCCCCATCGTCGCGGCCGCTTTAGCTAGCTTGGGGACAAGAAGCTGTTTAAGCCGATCGCGAGGAGTGTCGTAAATATCATAGCGCTTGGAAAGGTCGCTGACGGAAATCACAGCGCGGCTAGAGGACATCTGCAAAGCCCTTTCGGGTTTTCTGGAACCAGGCAAACCCAAGATAGAAGATAGCAATTCCAACAGCCAAGCTCGTTGCCCAGGCACCCCAGTTGATTGGCTCACCCCACAGCAGCAATCCGCGAACCTGAAGGACGGGAAGAGTAATAGGATTGAATATCAAAAGCTTCTGATAAACAGGGGGTAGAGAACTGATTGGATAGAAAATCGGCGCCAAAAAAAGCAAGACAGTGCTTATCATCCCTATTACTTGTGCAGAGTCGCGAAGATAGACGCCGAGGGATGCGAAAACCCAGCTCAGGCCAATCACAATCAGCAGCATCGGCAGCAATATGATGGGCAGCAAGATCCCGCCCGTGTGGAGCCCCGTGCCCGATATCAAGCAGAAAAAAATGAGAACTACGAAGCTAACCAAAAAATGACCGAGCGCCGATCCAAGGCTAACCAGGGGCAGTATTTCTAGAGGGAACACTACTTTCTTAACGTAGTTCGCATTACTCGTAATCAATGTTGGAGATCGCATCAGGCATTCTGCGAATAGGCCGTGAACTATTAGCCCCGAAAACAATACGATTGCGAAGTTCACACGGCTATCATCACTAGCCGTTCCCCACCGCGCCTTAAACGCGACGCCAAAGACGAAAGTGTAAATCATGAGCATTAGCAGCGGGTTGAACAACGACCATGCAAGTCCAAGGAAGGATCCCTTGTACCGCCCAACAAAGTCCCGCTTGGTTAACTCCCAAAGGAGACCACCATTGTTGACCAAGACCCGTGCCGCCGAACGCAGACTAGTCGGATAATGTTGAACCACGTCCCAAAACCCATCATGTTTTTTGCAAACCGCTAGCAATTGCCGGGCCCGCACTGGTCGTCGCCCTCTGCACAGTGGTGCGTCAAGCCTTCAACGCGGACAATTACTCGTTCCGAGGCGGCGAAACAATCCCCTCATTACTGCCGCCAGTCACAACCCACAAAACCTCGACCGCTGAAGCATTGCGGCGCAACTTGGGGATTTGTTCGTGCCGGGACAACTGTGTGACTGATTTGTGACAGACAATTTGAGCTTGTCCGTGTATTAGGGAAACTCCACCACAAGGAGCACTCAATGAGACATAAATTCACGGTCGCCCTCTCGGGCTGTCTTTTCCTTATCGCCTTCAGTAACCAGGCCCATGCCTACCTTGACCCAGGTACCGGCAGTATGATTTTGCAGGTCGTACTCGGCGGCATCGCGATGGGATTTGCCACGCTTTCGGTCTATTACCAGCGCGTAAAGTCCTTTTTTTCCGGGCGCTCGAAGTCCCAAAAGCGTGATTCTGGTAGGTAGACGTAATGCCCGAAGTGCAATCTGTCGACGACGCCGTTCGCGTTGCCGGTTCTTTCCGCGACCCTGCTGGATATGTATACCAGCACGGGAATAGGCTGTTTCGTGCAGTAACAAGATATGGCGTTGCCGACTATGCAGCGGTAAAGGCTGCGGGAATCTTCACATGGTTGTCCGACGATGGACGATTAGTCCCTATCGTAGATGAGCAACCCGGGAGTGGTGACGCGGCTTTAGTTCTTGAGATAGAACGGCTCCCTTGGATAGCTTATCCCTACGAATGGCCGTTCCAACTCCTCAAAATCGCCGCACTCTTCCATCTCGATTTGCACTTGTCCCTGCTAGACCGCGGGTTCACGCTTTCCGACGCGACTGCTTACAATGTACAATTCGTCGGACCAAGGCCCATTTTTATTGACCACCTCTCAATTCGACCCTATCGCGACGGCGAATTCTGGACGGGACATCGTCAGTTTTGTGAGCAGTTCCTGAACCCTCTCCTACTCCGTGCCTATCTCGCCGTTCCACATAATGCGTGGTACCGAGGGTCGATGGAAGGCATCCCTGTTTCCGACTTGGCGAAGATTCTGCCCCTTCGCAAGAAGCTCTCATGGAACGCTCTGACTAACATCGTTCTGCAAGACAAGTTTCAGGCTGGGACCAGCAGCCAGGAAAATAAATTCTCGGTAAAAGAACGCAGGCTACCGAAGCAAGCATTCACTGCAATGCTTCGACAGTTGCGAAAATGGATTGCTCAGCTTCAGCCAGCAGATAAAAAGAAGACCGTCTGGGCTGACTATTCACTGGTAAATACCTACAACGACTCCGAGCGTGGTGCAAAGCATGCTTTCATCGAGGAGTATGTCCGTTCTGCAAGACCCAAGACTGTAATCGACCTCGGGTGCAATACCGGCGAATACTCCGAGCGTGCAATTGCATCTGGTGCCACTTCGGTTATCGGTTTTGACTTTGACGTGCAGGCACTTGATCGCGCCTATGAGAATGCAACCGCTCGAAACCTTAGCCTACTACCGCTATTTCTGGACGCGAGAAACCCTACTCCCGATCAGGGTTGGATGGGAACTGAACGCTTAGGATTTCATGAGCGAGTGAAGGCCGACGGCTTGTTGGCATTGGCGTTTGAGCATCATCTCGCGATCGCTCACAACGTGCCGCTGGACCAGCTTGTACCGTGGCTACTGTCGACGGCGCCCACCGGTGTTCTCGAATTCGTCCCAAAGTCCGACCCAACGGTGCAGCGGATGTTGGCACTCAGGGCGGACATCTTTCCGAACTACGAGGTTGAGGAATTCGAGCGAGTCCTCGCTTCACATGCCGCGATAGAGCGAAGCTTAGTAGTCTCGCAGTCGGGCAGAACGCTTTATCAATTTCGGCGAACCTCTTAACCCACGTGTTGGTCCCAATTTTGAGCGGATGATCCGCGATTTGACGCGGCAAGGCGGGGCGTTGTCGTAAATGATTGTCTGAGCGACGAGCGCCGTCGTAGATCTACGACGGCGCTTTGAAGTCTTGAGAGTAGCTTTATCTCTTGATCAAGAACTGCGTATTTCCCATCGTGAGCGCAAACTGCTACGCATTAATGCCGTGGAGGAACAGGTCGTTAAAATGGTGACTGTTCTAGTTTAGAGGACCTCCTCGTACAATCTTGCATAGTGAGTAGCCATATCAGCCGCTCTGAATTTTTCAACATAAGCTGCTCTTGCCTGAAGGCCAAAGCGGAGAGACTTTTCTGGGTTTTTTCCTAGTTGTGTAATTGCAGCCGCGAGCGCTACCGGATCATTCGGTTGCGTGACCAGGCCCGTTTCTTCGTGGACATTAACAAAGCTTGTTCCTGTGCCAATTTCACAAGAAATCATTGGCTTCCCGAACATAGCCGCTTCCACCAACGAAAGGCCGAATGCCTCGGATCGAAGGTGAGAAGGGAAAACGAACCCAGTGGTCAGTTCCAGAAGAGCGGCTTTGTCTGTATCCGGGAGCGCACCGAGAAAATGAATATTTGAGAGATTGTGATCCTTCGCATACGCCTTAAGGGAAGGCGCCATTGGTCCTTCTCCGACTAATACGATGTCAAGCTCCGTTTGCTTCGCAGCCTCCAACAGTGTTTGGACGCCCTTGTAATAGCGTAGAACCCCCACAAAGAGGAAGAATGGCTTGGGAAACTGGGATCGCCACCGTAGCTTCACATTCTCAGGGGCGGTTTGATAGTCCGCCTCGTCAAGCCCGATGGGTATGACTGTCGTTTTGTCCTTATACCGCTGCAATACCTCGCTGGTAGCTGCGTAGTTCGGAGAGGTCGCCACGATTCTGTCAACACTTGCCAGAAAGCGATACATCAGGGGCTTATAAAGTTGCAGCAGCATCCGCTGTTTGACGATGTCCGAATGGTAAGTGACAACGGATGGCTTTCTTAATCGCGAGGCTAGGTGAACAACGTCCATGAGCGGCCATGGAAAATGGTAGTGCACGACGTCAGCCTTTTCGCTAAGCTCTTCAAATCGACTGAAAACTTCCCGTGAAAAACCCGTCGATGCGAACTCAAAATCCAGTTTTGCTTTGTGTGCGAAATGACCGTCAAACTCGCGGCTGTTCTGCGCCGGAGCCCTGCTTAGCGAAAGAACATCGGACTGGACGCCTTTCTTTGCCGTTCCCTTGGCGATTGCATGAATGGTGCGCTCAACTCCACCAAAGGTATCGGGCCAATAGGTCTTGAAGAAATGTAGAACCCTCATATTCCTCCAGCACGGACATACAAGTGCCAATCTTTCCAGATTACCGCCCAATGCGGCACTCGTCAGGCGAACTTCCGTCGGCGCCCATATAAGCAAATAAGTGGAAAATAGCAGCCCCCTGTTGCAAGCAGCTCGGAAAACCTTAAACGGGTAGCGCCAGACCGTTGCGAGGGATTTGGTGTCTAGGAGCAAGTATGCAATCGGGCAGCCTCTATAAAATTGGCGATAGTGACCAGCGACCTTGGGGCACTTGGCATGTTTTGGACATCGGCGATCGTCACGTGGTCAAGCGCATCGTCGTCAATCCTGGCGCGCGGCTCTCCCTCCAATATCATAACCACCGCTCCGAGAGATGGACTGCTGTGTCAGGCCAGGGCGTAGCAGAAATTGACGGGATACGGCATGAATTTGAGCACGGACACACCCTCGACATCCCGCTGAAGGCGAGCCATCGCGTCGCGTGTATAGGTAGTCAGCCACTCGTGTTTATCGAAATCCAGTATGGCGAGTTGCTAGACGAGGACGACATTATTCGTCTGAGCGACGACTATAGCCGAGTTTAAGTGGCCGGACGACTGATAGCGCTGATCAAGGTTCGAGGCTGCAGGAACAGGGGATTCCGCTTGCACAATTAACTCTCAATCGAGCGGGCAATATCGTCTCGCACAATAGAGTAGTAGAGCTTGAGAGCTGGAATGGCCGCAGGAAGTTTTTCAAATAAGGAATCGAGCGGGGTTAGCGTTTTGTCATATTTTCTCAATAGGAACGTGGCGTGCATTTCAACATATTCCGGACTCATGCTTTCGATAATCGTAAAGACAGGTGACGGCACCGTTCTGCCTTTTACGACGATCCGATCAAGCTCAACCACCGCATACGCGCCCCTGACAAGCCGCGCGGTCTGCTCCCCAAGCAGGATTGCCACCCCGTAGTTTTTCGACGCACCTTCTAGCCGTGACGCCAGATTGACCGAATCGCCCAGGCAAGAATAGTCGAAGCGCCTATTTGATCCCATATTGCCCACAACACATTCGCCCGTATTGATACCGACGCCCATTTTTAGAACATGAAGAGGCGCACCACTTGCCCGGGCTTCCGCCTCAAGCTCCTCGTTCAACTTTCCAATGGCTTGTTGCATCGCAAGTGATGCCTGAACGGCGTGGAGGGCATGCTTCGGATCATCGAGCGGAGCGTTCCAGAATGCCATGATGCAGTCGCCCATGTATTTGTCGATCGTGCCGCCATGATCCATGACAATATCAGAGAGCGGCGTCAGTAGACGGTTGATCAACCCCGTCAACTTCTGTGGGTCGTCCTTCATCGTTTCGGCGATTGTCGTGAAGCCGCGCACGTCAGAAAACAGCACCGAAAGCGTACGTTTTTCGCCGCCAAGGCGCAGTTGCGAGGGATCGTCCGAGAGCTTTTTGACCAGATCTGGCGAGATGTACTGGGAGAACGCTCGGGTAATCCGCTGCTTGTTCCTTCGCTCCTCAGCATAGTCGAAGGCCACCTGGCCGAACGCAACCGAGGCAAACGCAACCGTCGGCCCCAATGGCGATACAAAGAAATGGCCAAACCGCAATCCCGCGAAGGATAGCAGTCCGAGCGCGCAAATAGCCGCCACGGTTGCTAGTAATGTCAGCCAACCAGTCGATTTCCAAACGGTACCAACGGCGAGGAGCGCCGCAAGAAGAACAAACCCGATGAATGGCAAGGCACCCGTGCGCGTTATCGACAGCTGTCGGCGCAAATTGTCAAAAACCGTCGCTTGAATCTCCACACCGGCCGTGAGTTTCCCAGTGTGCATCGTATATGGCGTTGCGAACGCATCGGCCCCACCTTTGTCGATCTCGGGTGCATTCTGAAGACTAAGGCCTACCAGGACAACACGGTCCCTGAACGTGCCTTCGGGCAAGTATGTCTTCGGCTCGAGCGCCTGATAATACGATACCGTGGGATAGGTTCGCGCTGGGCCAAAGGACTGGATCATCGCATTCTGCGGAATTGATACTGTCTCAACGCCAGCAGTCCGCAGGAGCGTTACGGCAAAGCCATCGTCATATACTGGAAGCGTGCGGAACACAGCGTCGCCGCCGAGCTCGATCGAGGCTATTCCAGTTCGCGCGCCGGCTTCGGTCAACTGGGGCAAGGGTGTAGCCCGAACGAGTTGATCGGCTTGCGGTGTCTCTATCAGGGTCTCGTCGCCAGCAAGCACCACATCAGGACCAACCGCGGCAGTAATTGCCGCATCGTTGTCGGACGTCGAAGGCTCCGCCATTATGATATCAAGGCCTATCGCCTTTGCCCCGGCCGCACGCAGTTGCCTGATCAGTTCGGCGTGCAAGCTACGTGGCCACGGCCACTGAGAATTGATCGCCGCAAGGGAAGGCTCATCGATTGCGACAATTACCGGCCCCTCGGCTGGCAGTGGCATACCATCGATCGTTGACAGGTAGTCAAAGGACTTCAGCTCCAGCAGTGGCCAGGCAGGCAGGCGTGAGAGCAGAGAGAGCCCAATCAGGGTCGCGAGAATCAGGACCAGCAGTCGCCGGCCACGGTTAGTGATGGGCCAACCAGGCGCCCTTTTCGGTCCTGCGGTCGGGCTCACCTTGCTCATCAGAAGCGAACTTTGAAAGTGCCCTTTACGGCACGACCCCAGCCGGGAACCCCGGGTGTAATCTCGAAGTCCTCGTCGAGTAGGTTGAACGCAGCGACTTCAAGTGCAAAGCGCTTGTCGAACGGCTCCCAGATCATGTTTGCGTCAAGTGTCCAGAAATCGTCCAGCGTTGTGCCAATGTCGTCGCCATCCCGCTTACCAATATAATTGGCGGCGATCGTTCCCTTCACCTTTGCCTCGTTCACCCAAGTGAGCGCTACCTGACCTGCATTGCGTGGGATGAATGGAAGTGCGCCGCCAAAGTTGGCACTGGTTTCATCCTTATTTTGCGACTCCATACGCGCATAGGTCGCTGACAATCCAAACCCGTAGCCTAATGCAAAGTTTGCTGTGACGCTGGCTCGATCAATGCTCCCTCTTTCCAGGGGAAGGCTCTCAATCGCTGGCAAGGCAGTCAGAGGTAATCCGATCGCAAGGTCATGCAATTCCTGGTGCTGATAGCTCACGGCCGTGAAGAACTTGTCAGTCCATTGGGAATCCCATTGTAAGGCTACGGTATCGACATAACCATCAACTCCGACCGCAATCTGATTGGGCTGCAATCCGACAATCCCGATTGGAGCAAGGGTTGGCACGCCGGTCTCGACGCTCTGTCGAATGAATCCGGCACGCAACCATTGATCGTCGACGGGCGCCCATGCAACACCCAATCGAGGCTCGAGACGACTGACGTCGACGCCATCTCCATCCAGTCGCGTGAGATGGAGTGCATATTCTGCCTTCAGGTCCGGCGTAATCTCGTGCAAGAGATCCACGTAAGCACGCGCCAGATTGGTTTTGCTGGACGCATCCTCGGGGCCAATCGTTATATCCGGGACGAAACCTGGGACCAGCTCAAAAAGCTCGGCGAAGGTGCTACTATCAGCGTCAATCCACCCACCCTCGACACCGTACCTCCAAGTCAAACCGTAATCAGTACCCAAGCTATGACTAAGAGCCGCGACATAGCTCTTGGACGAAAGACTCTGCCGCGTTTGTCCAAACGGCAAAAGGTCTGGGATTGTCGCCCCGAATATCGGGGATTGATCAAAATCGAAGTCATTTGCGCTCTCCGATTTCACTTCGGAGTAAAGAAGTGCCGCGTTTACGATATTTCGGTACGCAAACGTGTGGCTCCAGCCTATGCCACTGTTGAGATTGTCGAGACTGTTGCGCTGACTGCGATAAAGCGGCAGTTCCTGTGGTGCGAACGGCACCCCGAAGAGAGGAACGAAAAGTTCGTCGTTCAGCCGGATTGAAGGCGATGGATCGAGGGTCAACGAGTTCAGGTCAAAATCGCTTCGACCTTGATTTACGAATGCTACCACCCGATCTTCGGGCGTTAATGTAGCCGTTACATAGCCATTGGCACTCAGCAATTTGGTTTCGGTGGCGAAATTGCCGAAATCCGCGTAGCTGCCTTCGGCCGGTATTTCTTCCCACTCAAAATTGCCGAAGAAGCTGATGGGGATCGTTTGATTGGCGAAGCCCTGGATTTCGGCCTCACCGACCCTGCCGGTATGACCATTGATACTATTCAGTCCGCCACCGATAGATCCCTCTATGAATGGCGTGCGCAGCAATGTGGCCGATCGAGACCGTCCCGACAGCATATGTGGATCAAGCAGCAACCCCTGAAATAGCGAGGAAAAGCTGGTAGCATTGCTTGTATTTTCAATCACGCTGTCCCCGAAAGTGATCGCATTCTTGAACGGGTTGATGCTCCCCTTGAGGGCCTGATCCGCAAAGCCACTTCCTTCGAACGGATCAAACACCGCGTCGCCGTAGTAGCGACCCCAAGCGTCAAGGCCCTGCAGCCGAAATGCGTTATTAAGTGTCGAGCCGGCGTCCTGATTGGCCCCCAGTGCGCTGAAATCTCCCCCCCGTACGCGGGCACGCCGCAGAAACTCCTGGGCGTTTGCAATGGCACCATCAGCATCGTAGTCATCGATGGCGACGGCGGTGCGAAACGCGGAAATGACAGGATCATTCTTGTCCAGTCGATCGGCATTCTCGAGCGCCTGGTTTGAAGGATCCCTATCGCCTTTTTCGTAGTGACCTGCCGCCAGCATCAACTGCGCTTGCGAGTAACCAGGATTGGCGGTCGATGCGGCAAGCAGATCGTCGATCGCCTTTTCGCGTTCCCCTGACTGGAGATAGTAGCGTCCGCGCGCGAGAAGTGCGACGTCGAAAGCTGCATCTGCAGCCAATGCCAAATCAATCTCGCGCTTCGCCTCCTTCATACGGGATTGATCGAGATAGAGGATGGCAAGATTGGCGTGGCTGATCGGGTCGTCTGGATCGAGTTCGATCGCCTTCTTGAAGGCTGCTTCCGCCTCGCGACTGGCGCCCCGGGCATCCTGCAGAAGACCAAGGTCATTCCATGCCATCGATGAGCCGGGCGCCACCTTGATCGCGTTGTTCAGGTCTTCGAGTGCGCCTTCAAGGTTTCCTTCGAAATCGGCGCGCATGCGCGCTCGAGCCTGTAAGCCGTCAGGATCCGTAGGATCAATTGATAGCGACCGCTCGATCGCCTCTTGCATTTGCACCCTGTCATTAATCAAGGGCGCGAGTTGAGCGCGCAACGCCGGCAGGCGCGAGTCCGTTGGATAACGATCTTCCGCCTCCTTCATCGTCTCAATGGCGGCCGGAATGTCTTCGAGAAAGCCGGCGGTGTAGGCTTTCATCACCGCAGCGTATGGACCGGCAATGTTCGCAGGCGGCTTCTCCACATGATCAGGGTCGCGCAGCGACCGCGAGTAATAGCCACCGTATGCCGCGATGCTACGCCGTTGCGGATCAAGGGCTGACTGGGCACGAGAAAAAAGCCTCGCCGCCTCGTCATAACGCTTCTCCGCGCCCGCGATCAGTGCTTCAATCAGATCGGCACGGGCGCGTTGGCCGGCCGAAAGTTTAGAGACACGAGCCTTTGCCAGCGACCCAAGTGCCGCCTGGCGCCCATCGAACGACATCTGTATTTCTGCAAGTGTCAGCCAATCCTCCGCCGTTCTTGCTGCCTGCGCCTTGGCCTCGATTCGCCCTCGTTCTGACCGCATTTTCTGCATCGGCAGCGGTGAGGCAGGCATGAATGTAAAGCCACTACGAAGCGTTAGATAAAACAGCATCTGCTCGCGATCGTCAGGCGCGACGATCACCAGCTTGCGCGGCGCCTGGCCAATGGTCGCGACTGCGCCCTCGCCCTGCCCGACCTCTACACTACCCCGCTCGTTCCTTAGCTCAACCCGCCCTTCCAGAACGATAAGAGAGGTCTGCTCGCCCTTGACGGTGAGCGTCCAATCTGTCCCGCGGATGGCGGCCGCGGCGGCCGGAGTTTCGACAGTGAGGCCCTGACCACCACGCTGCGCGCGCCCCCACATGGTGCCAGACTGGAGATTGAGAACAGTGTCTCCATCGCGCGCCATTTGCTTGACCTGAAGTGCAGAGTTGCGGCCAAGGCGCACCTGGGTGTGGTCGGCGAAAAGGATCGCCAACTGGCCGTTGGCGTTGGTGCGAAGGACGTCGCCTCCGAGGAGATCTTGATGAAGTGCAACATTTTGCCAGTTGGAAAGGTCCACGAAGCGGACTTCCTCGCCAGTTTTTCGGTCAATGACCGAACCGGCGGCCCGGGCAGTGCGCTGCAATGGCTCCGCCCTCACCGGCTGCGTCAAAAAAAACGCAGCCACCGCTATCGCTGTGCCCCCACAAGCGTATCTTCCAAATCCACCCCTCATATTGCAGGATTTGTCTACCTATACTTGAAAAGTCAAGTGGATATCAGGTACACCGCTTACTTTGCCTCAGACCTGTAATATCAATGAAACAAACTGGAAGGGGTAGCCTTGAGCGATTTTGAAAATTCCCTGGATTTTTTGGTCAGCACACCTTCTAACGACGATGTGAGTTCCGAGTATTTTGACCACATCAAGAAGATCAACGACATATTCTATGACCAAATCAAAATTTCTGATCAGAAGGCGGCTTACATCTTCACCTTTATGCTCGCCTTTCTAGTGACTTCCAGTGAAGGACGTGAGGTATTCACCTGGGGTCGTTATGCGCAAGGCACCCCACAGGGTATCGTTTTCTCGGGTGCGCTTGCCCTCGCCTCAATGTTTTCGATCATGTCAGCGATTCTGGTCGTTCTGCCCCGCCATGTGCACACCTCAACTTCGATGTTTTGGGGAGCATGGCACAAGCATCGGGGGCATTTCAGAGACTCAGCAGCGAAGAGAGACAAGGGCTATCTGTTTGAACAGTACATCGAAAATGCGGATATTCTTTCGACCATTGCGCGCGGAAAATACCGCTGCGTGACTTTTGCTTTCCGGGGGTTGCTTGTCACTGTCATCGCCTACATCCTGCTGCTCGTGGGCACCTAGCTGAACGAGCCTAGGGGCCGCCTGCTGTGTCTAAGGTCCCTGCCAGTGCATAAAGACTTAGTCGTTTTCCTTGCGAGAGCCCGGTGCTAAGTCGGATATAAGTCGCGAAAATTGGCTGCTTCCGCGGCTTGACGATCGCGCCGCGTTCAAGCATGGCACCTGCCAGCTGGGTCTCGCTTTCCGTTTTCGATGAACACGAAATTGCCCTTAGACGGCGCCGTCCGGCAAGCCAGGCCGGTAGGTCTGTTGCCATACGCTGCCCCGCTCCCGACGGGCCTGCTCGATTGATTGCTGAAGGTGACCGGTACTCCAGCGCGGCAGTTGCCAAGATCTGGGCGACCACGTTGGTGTGAAATGGTGTACAGGCGCTCAGTATGCGCGGCTTGCGGCCGACAGCAGCTAGAAGTTGCTCCATGTCGACAGTCAGGTCCGCGGTGACGATGACACGCTCGAGCTCTATTGAAGGCAATGACGACTGCTTTTCAGACGGACAACATTCGGCAGATGGCAAATGCTTCTTCAAAGCCCGCGGCGCTTTCTCCGGAAGCGGACTCATAAGGTAGCCAGAACGGCATTGGACAGCCTCGTGCCGTAGTTCTTGCGAATGCTGACCTTACTTTCGAGGGCCTCAATCACCAGCGATGAAAAGTCCACTCCATAAAGCTTTTCGAGGTTTTGCAACCCACCCGGTGTGAACACATTTATCTCCAGGATCTTGGTTCCCACTATGTCGAGGCCAACCAGGAACATGCCATCGGCCACCAGCTTGGGTCTGACGACATCAGCGACTTCAAGTATTTCCGGCGTTATCTTCACTTTGGCCACAGATCCCGCCGCACGGATGTTGGACCGAACCTCTCCCTTTGCAGGAACTCTTCGAAACGCGGCAAAGGCGCCGTCCTTCTCAAGTGGCCTTCCGTTCATCAGGAACAACCTGACATCCCCCTCAACAGCATCTGGAAGATAGCCCTGAGCAATCAGATACCCTTCACCGCTCACCGCCTCAAAGATCTGATTGAGGTTAGATTCTTTGGTCGATTTAATCTTGAAGACATGTCGCCCGCCCGAGCCCTGAAGGGGTTTGATGATCACACCGCGCTTCTGAGTGTCGATGAAGGCCCTGATCTCATCAATGCTCTTAGAGATCAATGTGCTCGGGCGAACACTCTCGGGGAAATCTTGAAAGTAGAGTTTATTCTGAGCTGTAGCGAGCGCATTCGGATCATTGACAGTCAGGACACCTCGCTCGACCGCCAGCCGGCCGAACATGGAACCCACATTAGTCGCCCAAGGCCGCTCCTCAGCATCGTCAGCTGGATCATTCCGCAGGAAAAGCACATCGATATTGGTGACATCGATAATCTCGATGACAGGCTCATTGTTGAGGGCGGCGATTAAAGCCTCGGGATCTTTCATCTTTCCAGCGGGTGGGATGATTGCCCGCACCAGGAGCCTGTCATCCGGCCGAAGCACGAAATCATTGGCTGTCACGTAGCAAACCTCGTGGCCACGGGTAATGGCCGCAATGGCCAGAGCGGTCGTCGTGTAATAGGGCGCCTCCGCCTCGATTGAGTTCACGAAGAATGCAATTCTCATCTAGTTCTCCTTCGATTGTATGAGGTCGATCGGGCGCAGTCCCTGCCTAGCGCGCTCAAGTCGTTCGCGACCGTCCGTGCTCCGTAAAAATAGCGGATGGACGGCCGGG
Source organism: Hyphomicrobiales bacterium (assembly GCA_900466605.1). Classification (GTDB taxonomy): domain Bacteria; phylum Pseudomonadota; class Alphaproteobacteria; order Rhizobiales; family Rhizobiaceae; genus Rhizobium. The sequence goes on along the minus strand of UBMU01000032.1, from coordinate 33,044 downwards.
GCTTTAAGCAATCCACGTGAGGCGAGTTCTTCCATCACGCTGAAATGAGACGAGGCTATCTTCCCCATCCAGAATGGCTCTAGCGCAGCCCCTCGTTTCAGGTGGTCCAGTAGCTCAAGAAGACCTCTGAGGTAGATTGCGTCCTTTGCCAGCCCCCCACCCCGATAAACGCGCAACGCAAGATTGAATGCCCCTACCCGCGTGAAATCATAGTCCCGGACAAGGCGGTGGAACGTCTCGTCAAACGTTGCGCCAGCAAGCATGTCGGCACACGCAATTACCCTGGCAGCAATCAGTTTCAGGCGCTCGGCCGTCATTCCGCCAGCCAGATATTCGGCAAAAACCGCGAGCCCTTCCTGCATTCCCTCATAGCCGGACAGCCCCGACCGGAAAAGCCGCAGGCCCTGTGACGAGCCGTTGACGTAGGTCAGCAGGTGGACCCCTATCTCGTGAGAGAGGAGTGGCTCAACGCGTCGCGGATCCATCAGCGTTTTTTTGGAGATCAGGAGGCGGCTATTGGACACCATCAATCCTGACGGCAGGTCGTCTCGGATCTCCACATCGACTTTGAAGTCAGCCAGATCGCGCCGATAGGCAGCAATCATCGATTGCGCCCGTCTCTCAACATAGGCGCTGTCGGCGGCTTGTGTTTCGTCGCCGGAGGAATGCATAACAGGATTGCCGGTGCTTAGAGCCTCCAGAATGTTCTCTGCTTCAGCCAAAAGCAGGGGCTCCACGGGCCCATAGAGAGCCCTGCCAAACTCGATAAAGCTTTTCCGGTTGCGCGCCGAGATCAACGAAAGCTGGAGATCCACTTCCCGCTGCTTTTCCCGGTAAAGCTCGTAAAGCACCGGATCCTCGATCCGATCAAACGCAATGGAAAAGAGGCGATGCTTTGCGTTCTCCATTTGCACCTCGAGTGGGCGATAGAGAAAGTCGGGCTCCCCGACGAAGCCAGCGGACGAAAACCTTTGAAAGGCCTGATCGGCGTTGATTGGCGTAACTGCCAACAACACATCAAAGGATGATGTAATTTCATCGATGCCTCGGTCAACGCGGTCGACAGCGTCGACCAGGGCGCGTCGCCCGAGCGACCGGTGGGATGTGAGCTTCAGAATGTCGTGTTTCTCAATAAACGCGGCACATGCACGAAGCCCCGCATCGAAAAGGGTAGCGACCAGTTGGTCTCGCAACTCGGGAAATATGTTGCCGGACTGCGGGGCCCGATAAATTGGCGCAAACTCAGCCACCAGTAGGGCGCAACCGGCGAGACCGGTAATGTCCGTGTCAATAACCGAAGAGGGCGAGCGCCGCTCTTCAACCTGGGGCGTTCGAAATCGAGCTTCGCTTTCCTCTACAACCTTCGAAAAGGTTGTTTTGGCCTGGACCGCATTTTTGGATGACCACACGGAGACTTCGAATGGTGGAAGATAAGGGGCATCGTCTGTGAGGAACCTGTCGCGCTCAAGCTCGGCAAATCTAACAATGACGAAGGCTCCAAAGTGCTCGACCGCAACAGCTGCCAAAGCGCTGACAATTGGCATCACGGACGTCGCGTCTGGAGCGAGCAAATAGGAAGCGTTGGCCTGCACCACCAGTTGCGCGACCTCTTCGTCCCTGCCCGCGCCAATATGAAGAAACAGAAACGGAAGCAGCCGGTCGATATGGAGGCGCCCCCCGTTGCCAACCTCCTTGCGAATAGCCTTTCCATCGCTGAAACACTGGACAACCTCGTCCAGCCATTCTGGCTGCACGGCTTTAGCCGACTGCCTCATGGCCTTTGTCCTAAAGCGCGTTCCAGTAAGGGAACGGCCGCCGTGACGCCCCGGCGAAGTTCATCCAGCACGGCAAGGTCAGGCTGGCCGCTCCACTCATCCATAAAGATCTTTTTGAACTCGATCGCGATGGCACAACCATTCTCGGGAAAATGCTCATGGACGAAGCGCGTTTGCTCGCCCTTTCCCTGAAACGCGATGTTTTCTCGAACATCTAGCGGGTTCCCGTTGAGCTCGATCGAGCGAAAGTGTTCAATCAGTGGATCGACGACATAACGCCAGCGATCCCGATCCATTGAAAACGTGCCAATGTTTATGTCAGGGGCATCCTTAGGGTCGGTTCGAACATCTGGTCCGTCGCGGCGATGATTGTAGCTGTGAATGTCGAGCAGAACGAATTTGCCTTCGCCTGCTTCTATCCCCTTTAAGAGTGCGAAAAGCATAGTATAGTATTCATCGTGCACAGCGAGGGACTTGACCTCCTCTGCCTCTGGCAACGCATCTCGCCACACCTTCAGCCCCCATGCCTGTTCAGGCCGACGATAAACCGCTTCTGCCCGCTTCCGGTTGAGGTCGATTTCGAATCTCGACCGATGAAAAATCACCTGGTTCGGCACGTCGCTGAGCAAGAATGCGGTAAACGGATCTTCCTCTCGTCGCCGCTGAAGCGCATTCAAGGCAAAATGGCTTAGCAGACTTTCCCTGACGCCTCCCCCATCATGAATCGCGGTGGCTATTACCGGGGACTCGCCCCTCCTGACGGTCCAGAGAGGTTCGCGCATGCGGCAAGGATTTTTGTCTGTAAGGTTTGTCATTCGCTCCGTCCCCTCTAGCCGCACTGCGACTAAGCTCCCCTGGTCGGCGATTAATTGAGGGATTGAACCACCGCACGTTGGAAGAGGTCGGTCAGGCGCAAATGGTCCGTCGCAGTTGCGATCAGAACCTGCTTGATCCTTCGTTCAAACGAACGCGATCGACATTTCTCGGGACGTCCCTCCGGGGTCACCGCCACCAGCCTCACGCGGTTCCCCAATCCGGGGCGGAACTTGGCAAGCGCGAGTGCTGCCTTTACCAGCAGCGACCGCATCTGCGGGTCTCTTTCTGCGGCAATGGCAATCCGGAAAGCCTCGACAAGAATACCCTTTGGTTTCGGAAGCTCGAGCTCATCGATCAGCTCATTAGCGACCCCGTTTTCCTTCAGGTACATCAGAAATTCATCAATTAGATAGGTGGCTCTCACAACATTTTCGTCGGCCGCATCGTTGTCGAGAACATATAGTCGTTCGGCATTCTGGGTCAGGCGCATTGCGGTCTCCTTTGGAAAAGAAACGCGATCTCGGGCTTTTTGTTCGACTACCGAATACCTATGGGTAAGCTAAGGCCTGGCCATGATGCCAGGCGATTGGCTGAAATCCTCGGCCGGCGGTCCATCCTTGCTGATCTCAATATCCAGCCTCATACCGACAGGGCGTGGAGCCACCTGTCGGCCAGTGGGCGAAAGGTCCGCATCTAAAGGGGCATAGGCGAAGAAATGCGGGTTGGTTCGATCTGTTGAGGCTTGCGACTGCTGTCGCGCCTCGGAACGACATCCGCCTGAAGCACGGGAAGACGGACGAGCTCGCTCTATACCCTCTCAAATTCGTCGACGAGGGTGGCAGCCTTGTGAAGGCCATACGAGAATGGAAGGGTACTAAGCAAGACGCCTCGCTACGGCACATCGATCGTCCGCAAGAAGAACGGTGCGACGGGACGCTCCTCACGCACGAGGTACGCAAGATGACGGACCTGTTTCGAAAAGAAGTAAAGCTCGACGGCCATCGTTCAGCCTGGACAAAGGCAGGCACTCCGTCATGACTGAATTGGAAGCGGGCTGACCGAAGGACGCGGCGCCGGGTGCTGTCAAACCACAAGACGGCAGTGCCTATCGGGGATATGCGGGAAACCGAAAAACGCGTTCTAGAGGCTACGTCGAAAAACTTAATAAAAGCGATGGGCGAACAACGTCGCTTTCCATTCTGAATAACTGCTTCGAAAACGTTCTTCCCCTAAAGCAAGATGGGCCTTCAAACCCACCTACGAGCATCTCGCTCCCTATCGTCGACGGCGCGCTTCATCGCCGCCAACCGATCGCACTCATATTGCTCCATATTGTATCTGATTAACGACTGACGCCGGTCTTCAGACATGATGGAAAAGACTGCCCTAAAATTGCGCTCTATGTCAGACGGCTGATTATCTGGTGGCGATTCTCGCCCCTTGTCTGCCAACATCCAGACCCACGTGGCGTAGATCCACAGGGCTACAATGCCGCAGCCCGCGCCAATAAAAGCTGCAGTCGTGTAGTCCATGTGCCCCTCGATCGTTCCGAGAGAGCGTACCATAAGTAGCAGCAGCGCCAAGAAGACACGTCGACTATGCTTAATTTTGCACGTAGACCGAAGCACCCTCGGCATTGCGCTCGTTGAAGCCGGTACCGACCGAGCCGACCCAGATGAAGGCGCGCGATGAGAGTCGCGTAACAGTTGAGCCTGCTCCGTTGGTTCCGAAATCGATCGAAAGTAATTGAGATCAATTACTCTGGCTCATGGAATATAGAAAACTGCCCGGAGGTATCCCTCATTGTGCAGGAGCTCCAGCAGATCACATAGAGGAATCAAGGCTACCAAGAAAAGGGAGTCACGGAACGCGGTAGACAAAGCGGAGGTGCGGAAGGTGACTTCTGCGTCGAGCCTCATCAACAGCGGGTTCGGCATGAAAAATGGAGTTCGTGCCGCATAGTTGTCATAGGCAGAGCCGAATTTTGATCTGAGATATTCGCTCTCGCGCCGCGCGGCGTAGGCGAACAGAAAAAAGAAAGTCGGCACGAAAGCGGCTGTGATCAATACGGACCCGATCATCAAACTCACGCCCACTATCGCCAGCATCGACGAAACGTAAAGCGGGTTCCTGGTTATGGAATAAGGGCCGGTGGTTACTAGGTGTCTGTTCTTGCGTTGGCCGATATACAGCGTTGCCCAGAGACGGCCCAGAACACCTGCGATGACGAGAACGACGCCAATGTTCTCAGATAGTTCGTGCAAAGCTGCTCCTGAGTACAGGGGACGAGTTAGGAACATGACAACAAAAAAGGTCGTCGTTGCGAGCCAAAGCCCGCGGATGCGTTTCTTCTGCAAAAAAGGTTTGTTAGTGCTCGATGCCTCCATTCGAACGTCCCTCCCGATCCATTTTGCGTGGCACTGGTTGGCACTTTAGGTGGCTGAAAAAATGTTCTTAGCTCGGCTAGGTTACCGAGTGACTTCATTGACCGCAGCATTATCCTGCACCTCACGTAGCCCCTTGTAGGATGCGTGCCGCAACTTACCATCATGCGTCCAGACGCGGTACTCGATCTCGGCAATCAGCGTCGGCTGAGGTCACTGATGGGCTGCCTTGCGGCGATTTATTGAGGTTGCGTACTGTGTACCTTGGTTGCAGTCATGCCCACTCTTGCGCCTGCAGTCACGTACCCCCGGTCGTCATCGTCGATTAGAAGGTTGTCTGCTGGCTTGTTATATCGAGAGGAAACCAACTTCCGCTCTATCTCGGCATCCCCAGATTTTGCCAACCATGCAAACGTCTGATCCAATGACCACCGCGTACCGAAAGATCGTCCTTTGGACCGTCGCTATGCCGGCGGCGTCGAGACTGTTGGACCAAGGACTGATCAGAAAACCTATCCAAATGAGAAAAACCACCATTTTGTTGGTGGAACGTACCATTGCGACCGGTCAACATGTCACATGAAATCCAGCGGTCCGGTCGCTACATGACCTACAGCGCCGGACCCGTTCCCCAACGACCGGCGTAGGTCGGCTCCCTAGAGCGATCCTGTCGCGCGAGGCGAGCCGGCCGCCTCAGCCATAATCGCCATCATCTGGCGGCGAACCTCTTCTCGGCGACGGTGGTGCGCGTGGCGAGTTGCGAACATAAGCCTCAGCTAAATAAATACTTGAAGGGGAAAAGCTGGTTGATTACTCTTCGTTCGCGCCCTTGGCCTTTGGGCGCAATCTTCTGTTTACCTCCAGACCCCGCCAGCCAGCGGGGTTCTTTTTGCAGTGAGCCTGAGCGCACTTCTGCGGGTAGATCTCCGTCACCGCGGCGACGGACGCGCCGAGAGTTGGCTGAAACGCAATTTGAACAAAGCCCTGCACCCATTGTTTGAAGCGCGGAAACAGCAGTCCGTCGGCCCCTGTTCTTTTTGTTTACACGTCACTTCTCTCCTCGTCCGAGCCCAAACGGACGGATTTTTTCTGCTCCGACTTAAGTCCATCAGCTCGTCCGACCTTTGGATTGATGCCAGATCAATAAGTCGCTCTTAATCCTATAAGAACCTCGTGAGAACAGGGTATCGACCCCCCGGACATTGCCGACGACCCCTCGCGATGGCCGGGCACCCGCTCCCCGGACTCGCACTTACGCGACTAGATCTTCAGTACGGAGCCTGCTGTTCTGCTATTTCCGCAACTCAGATGGAGATAGAAATGACCGACAAACCCGCATTCCTCGCTCTCCGGTACCCCAAAATGCCTGGACTTGGATTGTCGGCCAGCTGATGAGTAGAGTTCAACAATGAAATCCATATCGCCCTCCGACCTTTCCTCATTCCTTGCCCTGGCACGTCATCGCAGTTTCCGGCGAGCGGCTGACGAAATCGGCTGCACGCCGTCGGCCCTTAGTCATGCCCTAAGGGCATTGGAGGAGCGCCTTGATCTTCGTCTGTTCAACCGGACGACACGCAGCGTCGCACTGACAGAGGCCGGCGAGCGGCTCCTGGAGCGCGTTGCGCCGGCGTTTCGCGATATTGAAGATGCCATCGATGACCTGAACAACTTCAGGGGCACCCCCACCGGTCGCTTGAAGATCAATGCTGCGCGCACATCGGCGAAGATGGTGCTCCTGCCTCTCGTTGCCCGCTTCCTGGAACTGCACCCAAAGATCAGCATTGAGATCGTTACCGATAACGACCTGGTCGACATGGTTTCGGAGGGGTTTGATGCAGGCGTTCGGTTCGGCGAAGTGATCGCCCAAGACATGATCGCCGTGCCGATCGGTCCCCGCCAGCGCACTGCAATCGTCGCATCGCCACAATTCTTTGAAAGACATCCCAAGCCAACAGCACCCGAAGATCTGAGGGCGCTACCATGCATTGGTTTCCGGTTCGGAACCGGCCGTCTCTATGCCTGGGAGTTCGAACGGGGCGGCATCGAGGTAAGCGTCGAGGTAGAAGGGGCGTTGATCGTTGACGATCAGGACATGATGGCCGAAGCCGCCCTTCTCGGAGCCGGCGTTGCCTTTGCCTTCGAAGACCAGGTCCGTTCGCTGGTCCAAGACCAAAGGCTGATCCGAGTGCTTGAGGACTGGTGCCCTTACTACAGCGGCTTTTATCTCTACTACCCAAGCAGACGGCAGATACCTGCGGCACTTCGTGCCTTCATCGATTTCATAAAAACATCGGGCCGGCCCTGAACGCACCTCGATGATGGCCTCAAGGCCTTGGGTCTCTCGTATCTGCCTGCAGAAATGCCTGCAGGCGGGGGCAAACAAAATCTAGAAAAGCTCTGACGCGTTGAGGCATGCGACCCCCTCCCAGAAAAAGCGCATGGATCTGCTCCTCATCCTCAGGCACCGCATCGCCAAGAACCTCAACGAGACGACCGGCAACGATATCTTCACGCGCATGATAGTCGCCAATTCGGGCAAGCCCGACGCCAGCCACCGCCATTCTGCGCACTGTCTCGCCGTTATTCGCAAGCAGGCAGCCATTGACGGCCCGGTCGACGATGCGCCCACTTTCCTTGAGCGGCCAGACAGGTGCGGAGCGCCGGAAGTTGAATCCCAGACAGTTGTGGTGCGCGAGGTCATCGATTACGCCCGGTGTCCCATGCTTCTGAAGGTAGGCCGGGGACGCGACGATCTTGCGCCGAGCCGCACCGATCCTGCGCGCCATCATCGACGAATCCGGTAGGGTACCAACCCGGAAGGCGACGTCAGTCCGATCAAGATAGAGATCGACAATTTCGTCCGAGAGCGACAGGTCCACCACGATATTGGGGTAAAGCTGCCAAAAGTCCGGTAGTAGCGGCTCCAGCCCGAGCACACCGAAGGCAACGGAGGCATTGACGCGGACCGTTCCCCCGGTGCTGGCGACCCCTTGCGTCAGTTCACGCTCGACCTCGTCGAATTCGGCAAGGAGCGTCTGTCCCCGCTCATAGTAGATCTGGCCCTCGGCCGTCAGCGCCAAGCGCCTGGTCGAACGCTCCACCAAGCGGACCCCGAGACGCGCCTCCAGTCGCGCAATCAGCTTGCTTATCGTCGACGGCGTCATCATGAGCAGACGCGCGGCTTCCGAGAAGCTTCCCGCTTCAACGACGCGCAGAAAGATTTGAAGCTCGTCCGTTCGGCTTTTCATGGCAGTGTCCATCTGTGAAGATTATTCACAGATAATGTGGAATCTCTGAGGATTATCAAGTCGGCAGCGCGCCAATATGTAGGTGCCATGTCAAAGATTTCTTCACTAGACCTGATCCAAAAGCCGGATCGCATCACCCTCGGCATCGAGCTTCCCCTCGACAATGACTGGTCGCCCGATGGAGAACGGCGCCGCGCGAGCGCGGGTAGGCCTTTCGGCGTTCCAGATCTTTCCAACCAAACCGAGCTCGTCAGAAAGGTCGATGACCTTGGCTTTGCCGCGGTCTGGATACGCGATGTTCCACTCTTCGACCAGATCAATATGGGCGACGCCGGATCGGTCTATGATGTCTTCACATTCCTTGGGTTTCTTGCCGCCGCTACGAGAAATGTGGCGCTTGGAACCGCTGCCGTCGTCTTGCCGATCCGACACCCTCTAATGACGGCAAAAGCCGCCGCCTCAGCAGATGCATTGTCGGGCGGTCGCCTGATACTCGGCATAGCGTCCGGTGACAGACCCGTCGAATATCCACTCCTCGGTCTGAACTTCGAAGAACGAGGAGATCGGTTTCGCCACGCAGTGTCCTATCTTCGCGATGCCTGGCAGGCGGGCGGCTTGGCCGTTGACGGCGAAAGGATCCCTGCCCTCGATCTGCTTCCGCGGCCCATTCAACCGGCGATCCCGATGATTGTCGCCGGTCGGGCGCAGCAAAGCGACGACTGGCTCGCGGCCAATATGGACGGCCGCTTCGTCTACCCGGCAAGCCTCGACCGGCTGGCTGACCAGACAAGGGCATGGTCGCGAGCGACGTCAGGCAGGGGAGCTTTCATCAGCGCCTTCCATCTCGACCTTCTCGACAATGCCGATGCCACCTCAACGCCAATCCGCTTCGGAGCCCGGCTCGGACGCAAGGCACTTATCGACCACCTTCAAAAGCTCGCCGATGTCGGCGTCGACCACATAGCGGTCAACCTTCGCCAGTCGACCCGGCCGCCCGCCGAAATCGTCGAGGAACTGGCGGCAGATGTCATGCCGCAGCTTGGCAAGAAATCCGCGGCAGCCGCCGCTTGATCACAAGGAGTGTAGAATGAAATTTGTCAGTGCCCATGGGGCAACTATTCCAGCGCTTGGCTTCGGTGTCTTCCGCATGAGCGACGAAGAGGTCGAACGCGTGGTCCCTGCCGCTCTTGAAGCAGGCTTCCGCCACTTCGATACTGCCCAGATCTATCAGAACGAGGCAGCGCTTGGACGCGCCCTTCAAACTGCGGGCGCACGGCGCGAAGAACTCTTCCTGACGACCAAGGTCTGGGTCGACAACTATAGCCCGGAGAAGTTTGTTGGCTCCGTCGATCAAAGCCTCGAAAAGCTGAAGGTCGACCGCGTCGACCTGCTTCTCCTGCACTGGCCGGCCGACAAGGTATCAATTGCCAACCAGATTGAAATGCTGAACGCCGTCCACGCGACCGGCAAGACGCGCTTCATCGGGGTCAGCAACCAGAATGTCGCGCAGATGCAGGAATCGATCGCAAAGAGCGCTGCACCTGTAATAACCAACCAGGTCGAGGCCCACCCCTATCTTGACCAGACCGCATTAGCTGCGGCGGCGAGCGCGGCGGGCGTGGCAATCACTGCCTATTTCGGCATGGCCGACGGCGCGGTACCGCGCGATCCACAGTTGATCTCAATCGGACAGAAGTACGGAAAGAGCGCCGCACAAGTCGCCCTTCGCTGGCTGATCCAGAAAGGTTTCATCGCCCTTTCGAAGACCGCCAAGCCCGAGCGCGTCGCCGAGAATTTTGCAATCTTCGACTTCGATCTCACTGACGACGATATGGGCTTGATCGGTACTCTCGCCCGTCCGGACGGCCGTCTGGTCAGCCCGCCGGGCCTTGCGCCAGAATGGGATGTCCAGAAGTCCTAATACTCCGTCAGGAGCATCTTCAGGTGCTTCAGATCCTCTTGCAGATAGGGCATGACGTCATCACCCATTCTTTGGGGTGCGCCCGCTGGATCACTGTATTCGGCGGGCAAGCAGAAGGTTCCGGTAAAGCCTGACGCCTTCAGGCACGTTACGAACTCCTTCCACGAATAGCCTCCATGTCGATGCGTCGTCCACTTCACCTTGAAGACTGCCTCGTCTTCAGGATTGCTGACGCGTGCATGGTAGGCATTCTTGAAATTGACCTGGCATCCAAGCTGGCTCTTTATGATGTCGAGGGCCATCGCGACGGGCTCGCCATCAACAGCACAATGGGCCGGATCAAGCACAGCGCAAACGTGTTTCGGGTCATATCCCCGCAACAACTGCAGCAGGCCAACAGCACTTCCGACAAACAGTCCATAGTGGTTCTGTACGCCAACGGAGACGCCGTTTCTTTCGAGTGAAGGAATGAGCCCATCAAACTGCCGGCGGTAGTTTTCGATGCACCCGGCGTAGCCGATCGTCATGTCGATTGGAGCCATGATCCGGATCATAGGAACGCCGGCGTCGGCGCAAGCCGAAATCGTCCGTTCGTCGGCATTGCTGGCGATACTTGCAATCGTCAGGCCTCGCTCGCCAAGAACGCGTACAGCCTCTTTCAGCCCAGTCGACACCGTCTCAGGTGTGACCTGGTAGCCGGGCCGCACAGCAAGCTCAACGCCTTCGGCACCGATTGCCGCAAGCTTGTCGGCCAACTGCGGAAGCGGTTCCGTCCATGGTTTTGTAAAGACCGTGATGATGTTTTTCCTTTGCACCCAAGTATCTCCCTTCAGGTGTGCGTCCGTCGCCACGGCGTCGGCATTTTTTAGTCGGTTTCAGTTTCGGGTCTGAGGATCGAATGACCGATCAGCCCTTGAGACCCGTCGTCGCAATCCCATCGATCAGTCGGCGCTGGAAGACGAAGAACACCACGAACAGAGGGATGAGCGACAGCAACGACATCGCAAGCAGCGGCCCCCACGACGACGCGCCCTTTGAGGAATTCAGAAGGCTCAATCCTTGCGGCACGGTGTAGTGATCCATGGATGTCAGGTAGACGAGCGGCGACAGAAAATCCTGGTATGTCCAGATGAACGAGAACACCGCCGTCGTAACGATTGCAGGTGTCATCAAGGGTAGAATGACCGACCAGTAGATCCTAAACGGGCCGGCGCCATCAACGGTCGCTGCCTCATCCAACTCGCGCGGAATGCCGCGGATGAACTGGATCATCAAGAAGATGAAGAATGCATCGACGGCAAGGAACTTCGGCACCACCAGCGGCAGGATGGTGTTGACCCAGCCAAGCTTATAAAACAGCGCATACTGCGGAATAAGCGTGGCATGGATCGGCAGCATGATGGTCAGCATCATCAGCGCAAACAAGGTCTTCTTGAACGCGAAATTCAACCGAGCAAACGCATAGGCGACCAGACTGCAGGCCACCACATTGCCAATGACCGCGAGGCAGGCGATGACGAAAGAATTGATGAAGAAGGTCGAGAACGGGAGCGCTGCTCCTCGCCAGCCATCGGTATAGTTTTCCGGTCTGATCTTCGCAGGCCAGAGTGACAGATCGGAAAAGATGAGGTTAGCCGGCTTCAGTGAGCTGCTCGCCAGCCACATCAACGGATAGAGCATCAAGAGCGCACCGGCGATCAACGCAGTGTGGATCAAAATGCTCCGCAACCCGAATTCCCGCTTGCGGCGTCGCGAGCCTGTCGCTCTGACATCAACGTTCGTCGTCATAGTGCACCCAATAACGCGCGGAGAGGAATGTGCCTGCAGTGGCAATGCCGATAATGGCGACCAGAACCCAGGCCATGGCGGAGGCATACCCCATCTGGAAGTTGGTAAATGCCTGTTCGTAGAGATAAAGCGTGTAGAAGAGGGTCGCGTCGGCAGGTCCGCCGCGTCCACCGCTGATGATGTAAGCCGGGGTGAACGCCTGAAACGCGTCAATCGTCTGCATCACAAGATTGAAGAAGATGATTGGCGTCAGAAGCGGCAGCGTGACGCTGACAAACTTGCGCACCGGCCCTGCCCCATCGACCTCGGCGGCATCATAGATCTCCTGCGGAATCTGTTTCAGACCGGCGAGGAAAATGATCATCGGCGAACCGAACTGCCATACCGCCAGTGCCACCAGCGTATAGAGAGCGTAGTCAGTGCTGGTGATCCAGCTCGGTCCGTCGATACCGAACTTCAGCAGGATTTGATTGATGACCCCGTCATAGGAGAAAATCTGCCGCCACAGGATTGCGATTGCGACGCTCCCCCCAAGCAGCGAAGGCAGATAATAGACGGAGCGATAAAAGCCTAGACCGCGAAGGCCGCGATTGAGGACCATTGCGACTGCCAGCGCAAAGGCGAGCTTGAGGGGAACGGCTAGAACCACATAGGTGAAGGTAACGCGCAGGGACTGGTAGTAGCGGTTGTCAGTCGCAAACATCTTCACATAGTTGTCCGCGCCGATCCATTTCGGTGCCGTGAACATGTCGTAGCTGGTTAGGGACAAGTAGAACGACGCCAGTATCGGACCGAGCGTCAAGCACAAAAGGCCGATCAGCCAGGGTGAGAGAAAAGCCAAGGCGGCGATATTGTTCGGTGCGTTGAGGCCCACGGCCTTGCGCTTGCGCTTCGAGCGAACCGCTTGAATTGGTTCGCTCGCCGTCGTCGCCTTGGCGATGCTATTCATGACTACTTCTCCCTGGCATCGATGAGCTCGGCTTTCGGCTTCTGCCTAGCTCTTCAGTCGCGCGCTGATCTCGCTTACGAACTGCTCGGCAGCCTGCTTGGGAGACAACTTCCCGAAGGCGACACCCTCGTTGGCGCGTGTCAGCATACCGGACATGCCAGGCACACCCGGATAGCGCGGCGCGGCAATATCTTTCTGAAGCGTATCAAGGTAGGCGATAACCTTCCGATCAGAGTCGGTGCCTGTCTTTGCCATCTGGTCACGGCCGGAGCGCGAGCAAGGGATCATCCCACTGTTGGTATAGTAGGTCTTCACGCCTTCTGGATCGAAGTGCATGAAGCGTATGATGTCCATCACCGCCTCGACGTTCGGCGACTTTGCCGAAACTGTGGTCGAGTTGCCGGCATAGCTGTAATGGTGCTGCTTCATCTCTCCTCCCTTGAAGCCATTCGGCATCATGTGGAGTACGAAATTGTCGCTAGACAGGGCCTGGAACCCGACGAAACTGTCCGTCAGAGTGATATTCATGGCAGCACGCCCGGCAACAATACCAGCCGTCGAAGGATCATCATTTCCAGCAAGCGCCTGCACGTCACCTGGCGGGGTCGCTTTCGTCTCACGCATCATTTGCCAATAGGCATACCAGGCTTCCATGTCTTCCGGCGCAAAGCCCATCCGGTGGTCCGGGGTAAACATGGACTTTCCTCGGCTCCGCAGGAAGATGTCGCAAGGAATGTAGTTGCCGCCGGCGTCCTCTACGCCCCAAAAGCGCGGACCGAGCGCCTTGTTGAACTGAGCCGACACGTCAGCCAGCTCTTCCCAGGTCCACATATCTGCCGGTAGCGGGATGCCTGCCTTCTCGAAAGCGCTGGCATTGGTAATGATGCCGGGGCCGATCGCATCGTTCGGGATCGCAAACTGCTTGCCATCGAACTTTGCCGCGTTGACCGCGCTTCCCAGATAGTCTGTGAGATTGATCGGATTTGGAATGAACTTGTCGAGCGGTGTCGTCACACCACGGCGCGCATACTCGGCAAGAAGATCGACGTTGACGCTGAACATGTCAGGGGCGTTTCCGCCTGCAGTTTCCGTCGCTATCTTGTCGGTGAATGCGCTGAAATTGGTAAATTCAGGCACGATCTCCACGTTGGGATTCTTCTCGCTATAGAGCTTGAGCACGGCAAGCGTCTGAGCGAGCTGCTCTTGCGATTCGACGTAGCCGGCGAAACGAACGCGAACTTTCTGTTGGGCAAATCCTTGCGAGACCGGCAGAGCTCCAAGCGCCGCAGCACCCGCAAGCGCACTACCATACCGCAACACCTCACGCCTATTCATGGTCATAGACATTCTTTTCCTCCCATAACCGAGCTGGTCAGCAACAGTTGGTGTAACGAAACACTAAAATAGTGGAGGCCGTCAACCCATGAAAAGCGTCATTTTATGCGTTTTTTCGTAATTTATTCGCTGAATACCATTTGACAACGCCGTTGCGACGCTGCAGTTAGTAAAACGTTCAAGTAAAGGAGGCACAGCTTTCATGGCGCGTGAGCCGATCGGAATTCGCGAAGTGGCCAGAGCCGCAGGCGTGTCAACCAGCACCGTGTCAAATGTCATCAACGGCCGCGACGACAAGATGCGGGCTGAAACCAGATCCCGTGTCCTCGAGGCAATCCAGACGCTTCGCTACACGCCGAACACCGCCGCCCAGCAGCTCAAGTCGGGCCACGCGACAACAATCGGCCTGATCATTCCTTCGACCGCCAACCCTTTCTGGGGAGCAGTCGCGCATCACGTTGAAAGAGCCGCGCGTCAAAGCGGCTACCGCGTCCTGATATGCAATGCCGAACGCGACCCAGTGGAGGAGGCCCGGTATGCGGAAATGCTTCTGGCTTCCGGTACCCAAGCAATTATCCTTGCCTCTTCACCGCTGTCCTTTGACCATTTCCACCATCTCATGGAACGAGGGCTGAAGCTTGCAGCCTTCGACCAGCGCGTGCGTGACATGACGGGGGGCATCACCTGCAGTGTCTCCGTCGACCAGGAAATGGGCGGCATGCTCGCTGCACAGCATCTGCTTGGCCTCGGCCATCGCCGCATTGGTGTTGTGACCGGCCCGATAAAGACAAACAGCCGCATCGGAAGGGTGAACGGCATTCGCACCGCGCTATCGCGCGCTGGTATCGACCTTCCCGACAGCTTGATCTGGCAAGGTGGCGGTGTGATCGGCTTCGGCGATATGGAAGGTTCCGAACTCGGTCGGGTCGGCGTGCGCGAATTGCTAAGCCGCGACGAGCCACCAACAGCAATCCTCACCGGCAACGACATGTATGCGCTCGGCGCTTATGCGGGGGCCCGGGATCTTGGATACAGGGTTCCTGACGATATCTCCATCGTCGGTTTCGACGATATCGTTCTCTCGGAGATCGTGCAGCCTCCGCTGACGACAATTCGCCAACCCGTCTCGGCCATGGCCGACACCATCGTGCGACTTCTCATACGCCATATCGAGCAGCCTACCGGCACGGACGCGGAATCCTTCATCTCGGTTGCGCCACAGCTTATCGTGCGCGGTTCGACAGCTTCGCCTCGGACGGTTCTAAAGTCCCAAGGAGTATCATGAACACGTTGATCGGCCAGACAATTCTCATTGCAGGGGCAAGTGGCGGCATGGGGCGCAGCACCGCGGTTGCGGCAGCAAATGCGGGTGCCAACCTTATCCTCCTTGGTCGCAGCCAGAGCGGGCTCGACGAGACCATCAAGGCGGTGGCGGCCGCAAGCCCGAAGTCGAAGGTGTCGGCGCTGATTGCGGACGCCGCAAGTGCCGATCACCTCGAGACGGCGTTTTCTGGAACGGATCTCGATGCGGTCGATGCACTCGTCAACTGCATTGGCACGAACATCAAGCATCGTTCTTTTGCGGAACTGACCCCGTTCAGCTGGGCAAACATGATGGACGACAATCTGACGGCGGCCTTCAATCTGGCCAGGATGGTCATGCCCGCCATGCGCAACCGGAAAAAGGGCCTCATCATCAATATCGCCTCCACGGCCGCACGCAAACCGGACAAGTCGGGTGCCGCCTATCAGGCATCCAAGGCAGGCGTACTCGCCATGACGCATGCGATCATGGAAGAGGAGTGGCAAAACGGCATCCGCGCAACGGCAATCTTGCCTGGCATGACAAACACGACGCTGCTCGACAAGCGGCCGGAGCCGCTAAGTCAAACTGTGCGCGAGGCAGCGCTTCAGCCCGAAGATATCGCAATGGCATGCATGTTCGTGCTCGAACTACCCGCCCGTGCGCATGTCCTTGAATTGCAGATCCAGCCAAGCCGGCGCTGAAAAAGACAATGTGGAGGAGACAAAATGACGACGTTTGAAAACAAGGTTGTCCTGGTTGCAGGTGGCGCATCGGGGATCGGCGGAGCCGCAACGAAGGCGTTTGCCGCCGCCGGGGCCAAGGTCGCCTTCACCTATATGACAAGTGAGGAGGAGGCCAAGGCAATCGAAACCGATTGCCGCTCACTTGGCCAGACCGCAAGGGCCTTTCGCGCCGACCTCAGTTCCGGCAACGAAGTGGAGGCGGTCCTGCGCGATGTCGAGGCGACGTTCGGGCCAGTCGATGTCCTGTTTGCAAACGCAGGAGGCCTGTTGAAACGAAGCCGTTGTGTCGACGCGACGCTCGACCTTTGGCAGCAGGCATTCGCGATCAACACCTTCAGCACCTTTCTCGTCACCCAGGCCGTCCTGCGGTCGATGGAGCCACGCAAGACCGGATCGATCGTGTTGATGTCCTCGCTCGCAGCCTTTGACGGCGGTGGCCACGGTGCGTCCCATTACGCTGCCAGCAAGGGAGCGGTTGCGAGTTTCACACGCGCCCTGGCAAAGGAAGTCGGTCCCTTGGGGATCCGCGTTAACGCTGTCGCCCCCGGTCTGATCGGGACGCGCTTCCACGACACCTTCAACACGCCTGAAGGGCGTGCTGCTGCGGTTGAACGCACGCCACTGCGCCGCGAAGGGGTGCCGAAGGATGTAGCCGACCTCGTCCTTTACCTTGCCTCCGAGCAGGCAGCGTTCATCACCGGTGAGGTGGTCCAGATCAATGGCGGCGTCGGTTTCTGACATTGCGAGCCGGAAGGAAGCAGAACCATGGCTTCGATAGAACTGAAAGACGTCCGCAAGGCCTTTGGCAGCCTTGAGGTCATCCACGGCATAGATCTGGCAGCGTCGGACGGCGAGTTCATCGCATTGGTCGGGCCGTCAGGTTGTGGCAAGTCGACCCTTTTGCGCATCATCGCCGGACTGGAGGATGCAAGCGACGGCGACATCGTCATCGATGGCGCCGTGGTGACCGAATTGAATGCCCGCCAGCGAAATGTGGCGATGGTATTCCAGAGCTACGCACTCTACCCCCACATGACCGTCGAACAGAACATGGGTTTTAACCTGAAGCTATCGGGCCAGCCCAAGGTCGAAGTCAAACGCAAGGTGGCTGAGGCAGCGCAGCTGCTCGAACTTACAGAGCTGTTGCACAGACGTCCGTTTCAATTGTCAGGCGGCCAGCGCCAGCGCGTCGCCATGGGGCGCGCGATTGTGCGTGACCCGGCACTCTTCCTGTTCGACGAACCCTTGTCCAACCTCGACGCCAAGCTGCGCATCCAGATGCGCTCGGAAATCAAGGCGCTGCATCAGAAGATGAAGGCAACGTCGATCTACGTGACTCACGATCAGATCGAGGCGATGACGCTCGCAGACCGCATTGTTGTTTTAAACAAGGGCCGCATCGAGCAACAGGGAAGCCCGCTGCAGCTTTATCGCAAGCCGGCTAATCTGTTCGTGGCCGGGTTTATCGGATCTCCAACAATGAACTTCCTGGAAGCAACGATTGTCGGATCCGGGGCGACGCTCAGGGCACGGATTGGCGACGGATCGTTCGTTGCACTTGGCCCCGATACGCGCGTTTCAGAGGGACAGGCCGTGACCCTCGGTATCCGGCCAGAGCATTTGAACGCTCGTGCTGCCGGCTCGGAACTGTCGGGAAATGTCCGCCTCGTCGAACCGACCGGTGCGCAGACACATGTCACCTTCGAAGTTGCCGGCAGGTCCGTGATCGCCATCACCGACGAAAATTATTCAGGCAATCCGGGCGACCGCTTCGTTGCCCACGCAGAGCCATTAGCCGTCCATGTCTTTGACAGCCAGTCCGGTCGACGCGTCAACCCTTGAGAAAACTACGGATATCAGCGAGAGCCAAATGACAGAGAAGCCCAGGGTCGCAATTCTTCTGACACCGCAAATGCGTGCGCAGTTAATTCCTGAAGACGCCGAGAAACGACTGGCCGAGAATGCACACGTTGCTGCACCTGTCGACGGCGAGCTGAACGCGGACAATCTTTCGCGCCTCGTCGAAGGCGCAACCGTCGCCATCACCGGCTGGGGCACGCCGCGGATCAACGAGACACTGCTTTCCGGCAGGCCCGACCTCAAACTCGTCGCCCACGCGGCGGGCTCCATCCGCCAGCTTGTCCCTTTCGATCAAATCTCGAACGGGCGTGTGCGCGTTGCCCACTCGGCCGTTCACATCGGTGAAGCTGTCTGTGAGTTTGTGATCGCACATGTCTTCAATTTTCTTCGTCATCCGACGGAACTTGACGCCGGCATGAAGGCCAGGGAACCGTGGCTTTCGCTACGCTCACGACTGCTTGGCCGATTGCTCGGCGAGCAGACCGTCGGGTTGGCGGGAGCTGGTTACATCGGCCGCATGCTGATCAACCAGCTGAAGCCCTTCCACCCAAGAATTCTGATGTACGATCCGTACCTTTCCAAGGGAGATGCAGACAAGCTTGGCGTCGAGCTCGTCGACCTGGACACGTTATTTTCAGAGAGCGACATTATCTCCCTTCACGTTCCCTCCCTGCCCGAAACACGCCACATGATCGGCAAGGCGCAGTTTGACAGGCTGAAGGACGGTTCGTTGTTCATCAACACGGCGCGCGGTGCGCTGGTTGACGAACCAGCCCTCGTCGACGCGCTTAAGGGTGAGCGCTTCACCGCCGTACTTGATGTCTACGAAACGGAACCGTTGCCTGAAGGTTCGCCGCTGCGAGGTCTCAAGAATGCGATTCTCGCGCCGCACGCCGCTGGCCATACCCATGAAACCTATCTCCGTCAGGGCCGAACAGCGGTTGAAGAAGCGCTGCGCTTCTTGACGGGTGAGCAGCTTCGCCACGAGGTTACTGCGGCCATGTTGCCCACGATGGCGTGACGACTACTTACGCAGTCGATCCTGCCAATTGGACTGCCCGACTTCAAAGTGCAGCCAAGCCGTCTGGTAGTGCCAAAGGACGCTGGCATACGTTGAGGGGGTATGCGGGTGCGAATGCGATCAGGCTGGCGCCCGGCCTTGATGCGGTGCGCCGGGCAGAAAACGCCAGGACCCGCGATAGCCGCCTCTGAATGAAACCAGACGATCACGGCAATGGGAGGTAGAGATGACACCCAGGAAGGCCTACGAAGAGCTGCGATCTGCGCGCTGGATGGTCCCGGACGACCAGCGTTCCTTCGGGCATCGCTCCCGCACAATGCAGATGGGCTACGACCCGGCAGACTGGGAGGGACGGCCGATCATAGCGATCCTCAACACCTGGTCGGACGCCCAACCCTGTCACATACATTTCAAGGACCGGGTGGAATGGGTCAAGCGTGGCGTGCTGCAGGCCGGCGGCTTTCCGATGGAACTGCCGGCATTGTCGCTGTCGGAAAACTTCGTCAAGCCGACAACCATGCTCTATCGCAACATGTTGGCCATGGAGACCGAAGAGCTGCTGCGTTCGCACCCCGTAGATGGTGCCGTGCTGATGGGCGGCTGCGATAAGACGACCCCGGGATTGATCATGGGCGCGCTCAGCATGGGCCTACCCTTCGTCTTCCTTCCGGCCGGCCCGATGTTGCGCGGCAATTATGCAGGAAAATATTTAGGCTCCGGCACCGACGGCTTCAAATACTGGGATGAGCGGCGCGCCGGCACCATCTCCAAGGAGGAGTGGCAGGGAATTGAGGGTGGGATCGCCCGTTCCTACGGCCATTGCATGACCATGGGGACAGCCTCGACCATGACCGCCATTGCCGAAGCCATGGGCCTCACGCTGCCCGGAGCCTCGTCCATCCCAGCGGCCGATGCGGGCCATCAACGCATGTCGACCCAATGCGGTCGGCGGATCGTAGACATGGTGTGGGAAGATCTGACGCCGGACCGGATCGTGACGAAAGCGGCCGTGGAAAATGCTGTGACGGTCGCAATGGCCACGGGCTGTTCGACAAACGCAATTATTCATCTGATCGCCATGGCCCGCCGCGGCGGTATTCCGTTGGAGCTCGATGACCTCGACCGTGTGGGCAGAACAACGCCTGTCATTGCCAATATCCGTCCTTCGGGGACAGCCTACCTGATGGAGGATTTCTACTATGCCGGCGGCCTGCGCGCCCTCATGAAGCAACTCGGCGCCAAACTCGACAGCTCGGCAATCACCGTCACAGGCAAACCACTGACTGATGGGCTTGAGGACGTGAAGATATGGAACGAGGACGTGATCCGGCCGCTGTCGAACCCCGTCTACCACGAAGGCTCGCTTGCCGTGCTCAAGGGAAATCTCTGTCCCGATGGCGCCGTGATCAAGCCGGCCGCCTGCGATCCGAAATTCCATCAGCACACGGGGCCAGCTCTTGTTGCCAACAGCTATTCCGAACTCAAGACGATCATCGACGATCCCGACTATCCGTTGGCGCCGGATACCGTACTGGTCCTGCGCAATGCCGGGCCGCAAGGTGGTCCCGGCATGCCGGAATGGGGTATGATCCCCATGCCAAAGGCGCTGCTGAAGCTCGGTCTGCGCGACATGATGCGGATCTCCGACGCTCGTATGTCCGGCACGTCCTTCGGCGCCTGTGTGCTTCACGTTGCGCCCGAGGCCTATGTCGGCGGTCCACTCGCGCTCCTCCAGACAGGCGATATCGTCGAAATGGATATTCCAGCACGGAGCCTCAAAATGCTGGTGTCTGAAGATGAGCTGGAGGCACGCCGCAGGTCCTGGACGCCGCCGCCGCCTCGTTATGGTCGTGGCTATGGTCTGATGTTTTCCAGGCATATCGAACAGGCCGACAAGGGCTGCGACTTTGACTTCCTCAAGACGGATTTCGGCCCCAGGGTCGATGAACCAGCGATCAACTGACCAGATCCGGAGACGACGATGACCAACTACATCCTGTCCGACGCAACCCGCGCCAAGCTGATGACGATCTCGACGGCCTCCGTGGCCACGGCTCTCTATAAGCGGGGCCTGCGCAACCAGTTTATCCAGAACGTTCATCCTGTCTCATGGAAGGGTGCCAATATGGTCGGGCAGGCCTTTACCTTGCGCTACATCCCTGCGCGAGAAGACCGCAATCCGATTACGGTGTTTCGTAATGCAGATCATCCGCAGCGCGTGGCGGTGGAGACCTGCCCTGCGGGCCATGTCCTCGTCATGGATAGCCGCAAGGATCCGCGGGCGGCGTCTGCGGGATCGATCCTCATCACCCGGCTTGCCGTTCGCGGCTGCGCCGGTGTTGTTTCGGACGGCGGCTTTCGCGATGCCGAGGGCATCGGTAGGCTCGACATGCCAGCCTACCACCAGCGCCCGTCAGCGCCAACGAACCTGACGCTGCACGAGGCACTCGACATCAACGTTCCGATCTCCTGCGGTGACGCGCCCGTGTTTCCGGGCGACGTGATGCTTGGCGACGGCGACGGAGTGATGGTCATCCCTGCACATCTGGCCGACGAAATCGCCGAGGAATGCATCGGTATGGAATGCTTCGAGGAGTTCGTGCTGGAACAAGTGCTGCACGGCGCCCCCGTCATCGGTCTCTATCCACCAACGAGCGAAAAAGCTCACGCCGACTATGCGGTCTGGCAAAAGGAAAACGGACGATAAGTCGAAGGACACGTCGCTGCCAAAGCCAAAAACCCAGCCCAAGCATTCGCAGAGCGGCTCAATAAAGCAAATCGGATGTTGGAAAATCCACAAGCATTCCGACCGTCCTGGTCGCTAGGAAGTCCCTGTCTTATCGCCTAAGAATAAATTCTTAGCAGTGCTATCGAGAATACTGCGCCGATAGTACATGACCTTGCTAAATCTAGCATTGACGTTTCCTTCAAGGGCATTATCTCGCGGCGACGTTCCTCGTGATCCGACACTGTTTCCGGCTTTGATGCAGGAACCTTGTCTGATCGACCTCACACATTTGCGAGACCCTTCATGCCGCATGCCGCAGCGTCCACCAACAGGCTCAAAACCGGCCTTGAGCCCGTCGTTGCACTCCTCCTGGCAAGCGCCGTCATCTTCTTCCTCATAACGGGTGCAATCGGCTATCTCAATCTGCGGTCGCTGCGCGACAATAACGCGCGGATCGTCCACACGCACCAGGTCATCGTCGGCCTGGGGAGGCTCTTGTCCGATGTGCAGGATGCCGAAACAGGCCAGAGAGGCTTCGTACTCACCGGAAATGCCCGGTATCTGGACCCCTACCAGGCCGCCCTTGCCAGTATCCCGCAACAGATCACAGAGATCGGCGACCTGACGAAGGACAACCCCAATCAACAGCGACGGCTGCCTGCTCTGAAGCAGCACGTGGACGCAAAGCTTGGGGAATTGAAGGCGACGATCGACACCAGGCGCTCACAGGGCCTCGAAGCAGCGCTTGCCTTGGTCAACTCCGACCGAGGCAAGATCGAAATGGACGCGTTGCGATCTCAGCTCGGCGACATGACTCAGGAAGAGTCCAACCTTCGCGCGCAGCGACTGGCCGATATGGAAAATGCCTATGATACTGCGCTGATAAGCAGCGTTCTCGCAGCGATCCTCGGTGTCTTCCTGACCATCGCGATTGGCGTCCTCGTGCGCAGGACGACCATCGCGAGGCGCTATGACGAGTGGCTAAGGACAGGTCACCTCGGTTTGGCCGGCGCCATTATGGGCGACCAGCGGACCGATCAGTTGGGCAACAGCATTCTCGAGTTCATGGCCCGCTACACAGGCGCTGTGGCGGGCGCGATTTTCGTTGGTGACCAGGACTGGTATCGACGCGCCTCCACCTACGGCGTTCCCTCGGGAGCATCCATTCCGGCACGTTTCAGCGGGAGAGAAGGCCTGCTCGGACAGTCAGCCACTGAACGCCGGTCGATCGTGATCGACAGCGTTCCAGACGGCTATCTGGCATTCGGATCGGCATTGGGCCACGACAAGCCGCGACACCTGTTGATTTCCCCAAGTGTCGTCGACGACCAGGTCAACAGCGTCATCGAACTTGGATTCCTTCGCGCGATCCCCGAACACGTGCTGACCTTCCTCGATCAGGCGTCGTCATCGATTGCCACCGCGATACGCTCGGCAAACTATCGAAGCGAACTTCAAAACCTCCTGGATGAGACGCAGCGGCAGTCGGAAGAACTTCAGGTTCAAAGCGAGGAATTGCGTGTCTCCAACGAGGAACTCGAAGAACAAGGCCGCGCGCTGAAGGAATCTCAGGCCCGCCTCGAGCAGCAGCAGGTTGAACTCGAACAGACGAACTCGCAGCTTGAGGAGCAGGCCCAGCAGTTGGAGATCCAGCGGGACGATCTCGAGCACGTCAACGCATCTGTAGAGCTAAAAGCCCGTGAACTCGAACAGGCAAGCCGCTACAAGTCGGACTTCCTTGCCAACATGTCGCACGAACTGCGTACCCCACTAAACTCCTCACTCATTCTTGCAAAGCTTCTGGCTGACAACGCCGACGAAAACCTTACGGAAGAACAGGTCAAGTACGCCCAGACGATCCAATCCTCCGGCAACGACCTTCTCAACCTCATCAACGATATTCTGGACCTGTCCAAAATTGAGGCCGGCCATGTGGAGATCAGGCCCGAGCCGATTTCCATCGAGCGGTTGACGGGTAATCTCTCGCAGCTCTTCAACCCGGTCGCGCAAAACAGAGGATTGGAGTTCAATGTCGAACTTGCGCCGGACAGCCCAGCAGTTATTGAGACTGATCTCCAGAAGCTCGAGCAGATCCTGAAAAATCTTTTGTCAAACGCCTTCAAGTTCACCGAGCGCGGTAGTGTCACCATTGCCATCGCGAAAGCTGCAGGCTCCCAGGTCGCCTTTGCCATTCGCGATACAGGCATAGGCATTGCCGCAACACAGCAGCAGAGCATCTTCGAGGCCTTCCACCAGGCAGATGGCACAATCAGCCGCAAATATGGCGGGACAGGCCTCGGCCTTTCGATCTCACGCGAGCTTGTTCGCCTGCTTGGCGGAACCGTCCACCTCACCAGCCGCGAGGGTCAGGGCAGCACGTTCACGGTCGTCATCCCCCAATCCTACGATCCGTCAAAGGTCGCACCCCGGGACGCCGCCCGCGTCGCCGCACAGGTCCTGCCTGCCGAACCAGTTCAAAGCGATGACCAGTCGCTTCCGCAGGCGGCGCAACACCGCATCATCGAGGACGACCGATCCGCCCCCTCGGACGACCGGCATATGCTTCTGGTGATCGAGGACGACGAGAGCTTCGCGACTATTCTGCGCGATCTGGCTCGTGAAATGGGCTTCCGCACCCTTGTCGCTTCTACAGCGCACGAGGCGCTCGCTCTTGTGAAGCAATTCATGCCAAACGCCATCGTCCTTGATGTCGGCTTGCCCGACCAGTCGGGCCTTTCGGTCCTCGACAGGTTAAAGCGCGATGTGAGGAGCCGGCACATCCCAATCCACATCCTCTCGGCGAATGACTATGCGGAAACTGCGTTTTCGCTCGGGGCCGTCGGATACATGCTCAAACCGGTGAAGCGCGAACAACTGGTTGATATTCTTCAAAAACTGGAATCGAAGCTGTCGCAAAAAATGCATCGCGTCCTGATCGTCGAGGACAACGACGTCCAGCGCGAAGCAGTTGCCAAGCTACTGACGTCGCACGATGTCGAAACAGTCAGCGCCGGTACTGCGGCCGAGTGTCTGAAGCTCCTGAAGGAGCAGACGTTCGACTGCATCGTTCTCGATCTTTCACTTCCCGATACCTCGGGCTACTCGCTCCTCGAAACGATCAGTCAGGATAGCGACCACTCCTTCCCGCCAGTTATCGTCTATACCGGAAGGGTGTTGTCGGCCGATGACGAGCAGAAACTTCGCCGCTACTCCAAATCGATCATCATCAAAGGCGCGAAGTCACCTGAACGTCTTCTTGACGAGGTGACCCTGTTTTTGCACCAGGTCGTCTCCGACCTGCCCGACGAGCAGCAGAAGATGATCAGGAAGGCGCGCAACCGCGACGCGCTTCTGGAAGGACGGCGCATCCTTGTCGTCGAGGACGACGTTAGGAACGTCTATGCGCTCACCAACATTCTCGAACCGAGGGGTGCTGTCGTCCAGATTGCCAGGAACGGCCAGGAAGCGATCGACGCGCTTTCGAAGTCCGCCGACAACCCGGCAGGCGCCATTGACCTCGTTCTTATGGACGTGATGATGCCGGTGATGGATGGGCTGACGGCAACGCGGGAAATCCGCAAGAACTCCGCCTGGAAAAAGCTTCCAATCATCACGCTGACTGCAAAGGCAATGCCGGACGATCAGCAACGTTGCATTGAGGCTGGCGCCAACGACTACATGGCCAAGCCACTGGACGTGGAAAAGCTTCTGTCCCTCGTACGCGTATGGATGCCGCGGTGAGCGAAGCAAACTTTACCAAAGTCGAGGACATCGAGATCCGGCTACTGCTGGAAGCACTCTATACTCGCTATCACTACGACTTTCGCAACTACGCGATGGCCTCGATCAAACGCCGACTGAAACAGGCGCGTGAACAGCTTGGTTTTGCGACATACTCCGCTCTCCAGGAGAATGTACTTCACGATCCCTCGACGCTTCCACGTCTGCTCGGATACCTGACGGTTCAGGTCAGCGAGATGTTCAGGGACCCCAGCTACTTCAAGGCGATCCGCGAAAACGTAATCCCGCACCTTCGCACCTACCCTTCACTGAAGGTTTGGATCGCCGGCTGCAGCAGCGGTGAAGAGCTTTATTCGATGGTCATCCTCTTTCGCGAAGAAGGGCTCGAAGAGCGCACCATCTTCTACGCAACGGACATCAATCAGGATGCACTGAATATCGCCGAGGGCGGGATTTATGAGCTCGACCGGATCCAGCTCTTCACCGAAAACCATCGGAAATCCGGCGGCAAATTCTCCCTGTCGGACTACTATACGGCAGCCTACTCCCGAGCGACTTTCGACAGAACGCTGCGCCGCAACGTCGTCTTTTCCGACCACAGCCTCGTCACCGATGCCGTATTCGGGGAAATGAACCTCGTCTCCTGCCGCAATGTCATGATCTATTTCGATCGTCCCTTGCAGGATCGGGCGATCGGACTGTTCAAGGATTCCCTTCCCCGAAACGGCTTTCTCGGTCTCGGATCCAAGGAAAGCATCCGGTTTTCATCACACTCCAGATCGTTCAGGGAATTTGTGCGTGAGGAGAAGATATACCAGAGGGCCGACCAATGAGCGTGCGACGCCATGAAGCGGTTGTGATCGGAGCATCGGCTGGTGCGCTGGAAGCGCTGTCGGTTATTTTGCCGGCTCTGCCTGCCCAATTTCCCCTGCCAATTTTCGTGGTGGTGCACGTGCCTCCCGACAAACGGAGCATGCTCGCCGAGCTTTTTCGCGCCAAGTGTGAAATCGATGTCCGCGAAGCCGAAGACAAGGAACCGATCAGGGCCGGAACAGCGTTTTTTGGGCCGCCGGGTTATCATCTGCTCGTGGAAACCGCTCAGTCCCTGTCGCTCTCCATGGACGAGCCGATCATGTTCTCGCGGCCATCCATCGACGTGCTGTTCGAAACGGCTGCAGACGTTTACGGGCCCGACCTCATTGCTATTGTCCTGACCGGCGCAAACCACGACGGAGCAGCTGGCTTGCGTGCTGTTGTCGAGGCCGGTGGCGCAGCACTTGTCCAAAATCCTCATGGGGCGTTTGCCTCAGCGATGCCAGAAGCGGCAATCGCAGCTTGCCCAAGCGCGAACGTCATGTCGCTTGCTGCAATCACAGAATATTTAAAGAAGGTATGATGCTCATGGACCCCGTGTCCTTTCTGCTTGTGGACGACCTCGAAGAGAACCTCATCTCGCTGGAAGCGCTCTTGCGCCGGGAGGGCCTCAGGCTCCTTAAGGCACGCTCGGGAGACGAAGCCCTGGAGCTTCTTTTGAAGCACGACATTGCTCTTGCCCTCATAGACGTGCAGATGCCGGGCATGAACGGGTTCGAGCTTGCCGAGTTGATGCGCGGCAACGAGCGTTCGCGTCGCGTCCCGATCATTTTCGTGACGGCAGGAAGCCCCAATCATACGTGGCGCTTTCAAGGGTACGAAGCTGGCGCGGTCGACTTCATCCAGAAGCCGATCGAAGCCGACATCCTACGCAGCAAGGCGGACGTGTTTTTCGAGCTCTATCGGCAGCGCCAGCAGATTGCCATGCAACGGGATGAACTGGAGGAAAAAGCAACGGCGTTGAAGGAGGCCGATCAAAGGAAGGACATCTTCCTTGCGACCCTGGCGCACGAGCTGCGCAACCCGCTCGCCCCGCTTCGACACGGGCTGGACATTCTCAAGCGAAATCCTGAGAACGCCGAGGCGGAAAAGATTCGTTCAACGATGGATCGCCAGCTGTCTCATCTCGTTCGACTGATCGACGACCTGCTTGACGTCTCCCGCGTGAGCCAGGGCAAAATCGAGCTGCGCAAGGAAAGCGTCAGGATCCAGGACGTCGTCCACTCCGCGGTTGACGCCAGCCAGCCCTTAATCACCGCCGCAGGACATATCCTGAAGGTCGATCTTCCCGGCGAACCTCTCTGGGTCGAGGGTGATCCTGCACGCCTTTCACAAATCGTCGGGAACCTTTTGAACAATGCTACGAAGTACACGGAGGATGGCGGCCGCATCGAAATATGCGCCAACGCCGATGGAGCGGATGTCGCCATTACCGTCTCCGACAACGGGATCGGCATTCCCGATGACATGCGTTCAAAGGTGTTCCAGCTCTTCACGCAGGTCGACGATCACGTCAAAAGGTCTCAAGGTGGCCTGGGCATCGGCCTGGCGCTCGTCAACCAGCTCGTGGCCCTGCATGGAGGTCGTATCGAGGCGACAGCCGCCAAGACTGGTTCGGGAACCTCGTTTGTCATTCGGCTTCCCCTGGTTGCTGCCACGCACACGGTGGATATTGCCCGCAGACCATCGGATGAACCGGCTTCCGAGAAGGCGCTCAAGGTTTTAGTTGTGGACGATAACGTCGACGTCGCTCACGTAGTCGGCTGGATGTTGGAAGAAGTCGGACACGAATATCACCTCGTTCACGATGGAAGAGAAGCCATTGCGGAAGCCCGCTGGTTTCGTCCCGACGTCGTGCTTCTGGATATCGGCCTGCCTTATATGGACGGGTACGAGGTTTGCCGGGCGTTTCGCGCCGACAGCGAGTTGAAGAACATGCCGATCATTGCCCAGACAGGGTGGGGGCAGAGCAAGGACAAGGCGCTCGCTGCCGAAGCCGGGTTCGACCACCATCTCACAAAACCAGTTGAGCTGGCAGAACTCAGCCGGGTTCTCACCGACATTGTTCACCGAGGAGCCAAGGGGCGATCGTCACCAGGCGTTTGAGAAACAGAGCGACCGCCCGCACGCGCGAGCTCTCCAGGCCGCGCGGGCCCTCTTCATCGGGCTGTGGCCGTTCCTTGCGAAGCCTTCCGCTCTAATGCCTCAAGGGTTGAGCCGGCCCGACAGCGCTTTGGTGACAGCGTAGACGTCGCCGGCTGTCCTCGAATGGTTGAGTAGTTCCTTGCAACCCACGCTCGGCGACGGAACCCAGGATTAACAATCGCTGGGCCTTTGCAAAGATGCAGCACTGCCGCCTTGCCAACAAAAGAACAGCCGTATTGGTTGTTTTGACGGTCTCCTCGGGTGATCGTCGACCGATCCTCAATATCGGCGGTGTCTCTCGGGAGGCAACAACACCAAACTTCACCCTCTCATTGTGAAGGCAATGTGCCGCTCACACCTTGGCGGGTTAAGTCCGGCCATGGGTGCCACCGGTCGTACGGTACGATCACGGCTATGCGCCACGATCGGCAATTCCCTGGACGGGCTTTCACCGTACGCGCGCTGTAGGGTTTGGTCGACGACCGAACACCAAAAGAAAGACCGCTCCGAGCATACCTGAGGTTACCGACCCCATCAGGATGCCGATCTTTACGTGATCCTGGATAGCCGGATCGTTGAACGCGAGGAGGCCGATGAACAGGCTCATCGTGAACCCGATTCCACAAAGGAGGGCGGTTCCCGCCATCTGTCCCCAGCTTGCCTTGGCGGGAAGATCAGCAAGGCTAAGTTTCACGAGTATGGCGACGACACCGAGTACGCCAATGAGTTTGCCAAGAACTAGACCTACGGCGACGCCTAACGTCAGGGGTTCGGCCACGACATCCATCGTCACATTGGTAAAAGAAACGCCCGCATTGGCGAAACCGAAAATTGGCACGATGACGAAGGCCACGGGTTTGTGAAGGTTATGCTCAAGCTTGTGCAGGGGTGACTCCGCATGCAGTGCTTCGGGGGTGCCGGGTGTTATCTTCAGGGGGATCATCAAAGCAAGGATAACGCCGGCCAACGTTGCGTGGATCCCGGACGCAAATACCAGGACCCAGAGAACGACACCCAGAAATAGATATGGCCAGAGAGCCTTCACCTTCATCCGATTGAAGACGAACAGGGTACAGACCACGACCGCTGCGCCTGTCAACGCCATGAAGTTCAGATCGGCGGTATAGAATAGGGCGATAACTATCACCGCGCCGAGATCATCGATGATGGCGAGCGCCGCGAGAAATATCTTGAGTGACGCTGGAACGCGCGAGCCGAATAGAGAGATCACGCCGAGCGCGAAGGCAATGTCGGTCGCCGTTGGGATCGCCCAGCCCCGCAAGGCGGAAGGATCATCCCGGTTGAAGAAGACGAAAAAAAGGGCCGGAAACAACATGCCGCCCGCAGCTGCCGCACCCGGAAGAATGCGACGGCTCCAGCTCGACAATTGACCATCCAGCATCTCGCGTTTGATCTCCAGACCTACCAGCAGGAAGAACACCGCCATCAACGCGTCATTGATCCAGTGCTGTAGGCTGAGTGGGCCAATGTCGACGTGAAGGACCTGGAAGTAACGCTCTGCGAACACGGAATTTGCGGTGACGATGGCAAGCACGGCGACCGCCATAAGGACGATGCCGCCTGAAGCCTCGGCGTCAAGAAAGTGACGAAGTGTCGATTGAATGCGGCCCTTGATAACAGTCGAAGACATGGGTTCGCGCTCCCTGTTGGAAGGTTGATCGAAGTCTCCGTCAATTTCGGGGGAACCCGCGGCGCACGCAGCACACGCCATGATCGCTATATTAGTGCCAGGTCTTGCGAACTTCCAGCCACAATCGCCATTCCGCAATGAATTTTATACTGGAGGGGGCGCGAGCACGCGCCCGGTCGAAAGGGCGAGCCATATCAACACGGCGACAATCAAGAAGCCGACCACAAGAGCAAAAGGAACCCGGCCCTTCATGGTTTCCATCCGAGGTAGATGGCTAAGGAAAGACCCAGTTGCGCAACGCCAAGAATTGCGCACATTGCAAATGCCAAGATCAGCAAGTTCTTCTTCGTGAAAGATTGCATGAGGCGTTCTAATCCGTACCAGTCGCGATACTCAATAGCCCTGCCCATGAACAGCGTTTACGGAGCCGTTCGTAGACGAGGGCATCAGGTGGCTGCCTGCTCTTTCTCGGCCAATCGGCGTGCGCGAACGACCTGTGCGATGAATACTCGCGACAGACCATGATATAAAGGCTCATGCGAAAGAATTCGTGACGTCACGTATCCAATCATGGACACCGCCATGATCGGGATAACTGCCTGATGGTCGCCCGTCATCTCTACGATAATGACGAACGCAGTCATCGGTGCCTGAACGACGCCTGAAAAATAGGCCGCCATTCCCAGGATCGAGGCAAGCGCAATGCTTGTGCCAAGCAGTGTTCCCACGGAGCTTCCAAATCCGGCACCAACCGCCAACGACGGAGCGAAGATACCGCCTGGAATGCCCGACAGCATCGACAGGAAGCTTGCCGCCAGTTTCTCGACAAAGAAGAACGCAGGCAGCGCATGCCCTTCGACAGCGCCTTTGGCTTGCTCGTAGCCGGTGCCGAACGTGGTGCCGTTCGATGCTATTCCGATAACAGCGACAGCCAGGCCGCAAACACCGGCCACTGCCACTGCGCGTGCGAGCGGCTGTGGATGTACCCAACGCCTCACACGTTGGCCATAGTGCAAGGCAAAGCCACTAAAGCAAGCGCCAAGCGCGCCACCGCCAACGCCACAGATGAGTACAAGGCCCCAGTCCCTGATCTGCGCAGGGGCGACCGATGCCTCTCCGAAGTAGCTGTAGCTGCCCGCGAGGCCGAGCGCCGCAAGGCCGGAAAGAATAACGGCGGTCAGAACGATGCCGTTCGCACGCGCTTCGTAGTTGCGGCTCATCTCCTCGATTGCGAAGACAATCCCTGCAAGGGGCGTGTTGAAGGCGGCCGCGATACCCGCGGCGGAGCCCGCGAGGATCAATCCCCGCGCCTGCGCCATGCCGCCGAACCGCGCAACGGCGAGCATGATCGATCCGCCGACCTGAACGGTTGGCCCTTCACGGCCAATCGAAGCGCCGCAGAACAAGCCCAATACGGTCAAAACGATCTTACCGAACGCAATCCTGAGCGATAGTAACCGCCCTCGATCTTCGTCGTTGTGGAGATGGCGCGCGGCAATTGCCTGGGGAATCCCGCTTCCCTGCGCGTTGGGAAAGAGCCTCGCCGCGAGAAAGGCAGAGAGCATGAAACCCAACGGAGCTAGAAGGAGTGGAATGAAAAACGCCAATTGACCGGATGACGTGAGCGAAGCGAATGCCGTTTGGGCAAGGTCCGCCATTTTGGCGAACGCAACGCTCACCACGCCGATCGCGATTGCACCAAACCAGAAAATGAGCCTTGGTCGCCAGAGCGAAAACGATCCCCATATGACCCGAGAACGACGGAGAAGCTTCGACTTGCGATAGGTGACAGGCATCGGGGACTCTGCACTAAGAAAAGGGGAAAATGTTCTCTACGCCTATAGGCACGAAACGTCACCCCAAGTCGGTCGTTTTGCTGGCGCGAAGGATGGGTTGTATGTTCCAATATCCCCATAGCTCCCCTTGCACCCACTAACCGGTCATTGTTGGTGCCAGTTACTGTCACGCAACACCGAACAATTCCATTGCGAGCGTTCGTCGACCTGGCTGTGCTGATTATGATGGCTGCGATAACCGTTCGGGTCAGATAAGTGAGCGGATCGACACCGCCAGGCCTGGAGGGTTTCGATGAGCGACGCATGGTCGCACAACTTGCCGCCCGCCGTCATGCACATAAGACAAAACGTTCTTTCGGTTGAGTGTTATCGGCCGGATTGTCAGTCAACAAAATGCAGGGGCCGCCAGGATTTGGCGATATCGGCCAGAGCTTCGCCGAGAGGTGATTTGCCAGGGACGCGGGCGCGATGTTGGGTCAGCCAGGTTCGCGCATCGGCGATCAACTGTGCTGATTGTTCCTGACGCACACCCGGGCGAGCTTCAGCGAACGCGCAACTCGGCCTCGATGTGATAGAGGCGCCGCGCATAAAGGCATGAGACAAGACCGCACTCGATCACACCGCTAAACCGCCAAACCTTCCTGCACTGCAAACGGCAACCACACAGGTCTCCATGGAGAAACGCCAGTTCCTTGTCCATTGAAGGTGACAAAGGATCAAGCCTAGCAGGAGAGCGTGCGGGCAAAACACCGCCACCTCATTCCTCTCTAAAGGCCTTCATCATCTGGTCGGTAAAAGGTTTAATCAGGTATGATATTGCTGTTCGCTCGGCGGTTTGGACGAAGACTTCGACGGGCATACCTGGGATGAGCTTGTTGTCCTTGAGGAGGTTTTTGTCGGCGAGCGAGAGGGAGGCGAGATAGTAGGGCTGGCCGGTTGCGCGGTCGAGGGTTGTTGCGGCGGC
>UBMU01000043.1 GCA_900466605.1 Hyphomicrobiales bacterium | reverse complement strand
AACCAAGGTGGCGGCAACGAAGGCGGCGGCAACCAGGGTGGCGGCAACCAGGGTGGTGGCAACCAAGGCGGCGGCAACCAGGGTGGTGGTAACCAAGGTGGCGGCAACGAAGGTGGTGGCAACCAGGGTGGGGGCAACCAGGGTGGCGGTAACCAAGGTGGTGGTGGCCGCGGCGGCGAAGGTGGCGGCCATGGTGGTGGCCACGGCGGAAACCACTGAAAGAGGCTTCCACGTGGCGGCCACTATCTGGTCAAAAAAAGCAAAGCCCGGGATATATCCGGGCTTTCTCATTTCATGCTGGCTACTTCGGTTAGAGATCAGAACTTGAAGCCAACACCGACGGTGACGACGTTCTGATTGAAGTCAGTATCCACGCCGAGTAGGTCTTTGTTGCCGTAATCGTTGTAGCGATATTCGACACGTCCAAAGATGTTGTCCGTGAAGGCGTAGTCCAAGCCGGCTCCAACGGTCCAGCCGGAGAACGTGGCGTCGTCGTCGCCAATTGGCGTGCTTACGTGACCTCTCGCGCCCGTCCAGCCGGCTGCTCCATAGAACAGCGCGTGATCGAGAGCGTAACCGACGCGGGCGCGCACCGAGCCCGTCGTGTCGAATTTGTAGTCATTGACGCCAACGGTCTCCTCGTTCCAATTGTGCGAGACGTCGCCTTCGAGGCCAAGGACGATATTGTTGTCGAGTTGCCAGTTGTATCCGGCGAAGCCGCCGATGAGGCCACCGTTGAGGTTGGCATCGCCGATGCCGGAGAAGTCGCCGCTGCCCCAAGCGCCACCGCCCTGCAGGCCGAGGTAGAAGCCATTCCAAGTGAAAGTGGGCACCGCCTGCGCAACCGGGGCGACAGGCGGTTCGCTCACAAGGTCGGCAGCTGATGCAGTCCCCGCGAGGCCGATGAAAGCGGCCGATAGAACGGCTATACGAAAATACATGATAAATCCCTCTCCTATGACAAGGGCTACTCATTTTGCTCACGCGTCGAAGGTTCAGCGCCTGATCGACGACCATGGTCCGTGCAGCACGCAGACGCGACCTCAGCGAAGGCATCTGCCTGCATGACCGACGAGCTAACGTTGCTCTGCCTTGGCGGGTTCCATCACGAATTTCTGATGCCGAACGGGCTCGCTTACCCGCGGGCCCGCAGCTCGTCACGATCAAGGACGAAGGAGCGCGCTGCTTCGGCAGGCATCGCCTTGCCGAACAGGTAGCCCTGTCCGACGTCGCAGCCGAGCTGCAGCAGGTGGCCGAGCTGGCGATGCTCTTCGATGCCTTCGGCGGTGGTCTGGATGTTGAGGCTGCGGCCGAGCCCGAGCATGGCGCGGATGATTTTTTCTTGGCGCTCGTCATCGCGGTAGGTCGCGATAAAGCTCTTGTCGATCTTGATCTTGTCGAAGCGATATCGGGCAAGCTGGGCGAGGCTGGAGTAGCCGGTGCCGAAATCGTCGAGAGCGATCTGGACGCCGGCATCGTGGAGTTCATCCAGAATGATCGCGGCAACCGCCGGATCCTGGATCAACGCATTCTCGGTTATCTCGATTTCCAGGCGGCGCGGCGGAAGGCCATTTGCCGACAGTACCTTGAAGATGCGGGAGGCCAGCAGCTTGTCCTCCATCTGCACCGGCGAGACGTTGAAAGATAGGGTGACGTGGTCATCCCAGGCCAAGGCATCCCTGCAGGCCTGGGCGAGAAGGTCTTCGAACAGCTCGGTGATCATGCCGGTCTCTTCGGCAATCGCGATGAACACCGGCGGCGGAATGCTGACGCCCTCTTCATCCGTCCAGCGCGCGAGCGCCTCGAAGCCGCAGACCGTGCCGCTCTTAAGATCGATCAACGGCTGATAGAACGGCCGGATCGCCTTCTTCTGGATTGCGACACGCAGCTTGGATTCCAGCGTTGCGCGCTTTGCCACCTTGTCCTGCATCGAGACTTCGAACGCCATGTGGTGGTTGGGTCCGCGTGACTTTGCCTCGTACATCGCGAGGTCGGCACGGTGGGCAGCGTCCTCAAGTGGCTCTCTACCCTGCTCCCAGCGATCGTAACCGACGCTGGCGCCGACTTCGACGGCGAATCCGTTGATATGAATGGGGCGGGTTACCGCCTGGATGAGCAGGCGCGCAAAGCGCTCCTCGTGTCGTGCGGAAAGACCGAGGGCAACGACCACGAACTCGTCGCCACCAAAACGATACACGCAGTCGGCATTCCCGATCGCGCAAATCCGCTTTGCCACTTCGATCAACAGGGCGTCGCCGCCGTTGTGGCCGACCAGATCATTGACCTTCTTGAAACCATCGAGGTCGACCGAGAAGATTGTAACGTTCTGCTCCCACTCGTCGCCTTCGACGTCTGTCTTCGTCCTTCGCGGAAGAACTTTACGTTCGAACGCGTACCGGTTGGGAAGTTTGGTCAGGTGATCGTGGGTGGCGGTCCAGTCGGCCTTGGCCTGGGCGCTCGCCCGCAGTTCCATCTCTTTGCGTAGATCGACGATACGCAGGATCGAATAGACGAAGCTCATGGCGCCGCCAATGCCAAGCGCGAGGACAAGCTTATCTGCCCCATAGTTCTCGTAGGCGCTGACGAAGGCGACCAGCCAGTTATCCAGTTCCAGGATCGCACCGACGAGCCACAGCGTTACTCCGAACGCCATGACCAACAAGCATTGCCTTCCGGCCCTGCTCTGGAAGAATACCGGCATGCTTCACTCCATCTCCACCCGGGCGCTGGTGTATCATCGAAGTCTGAAGTGTTTCTTGAAACTAGAGGGCGATTTCTTGGTATCGACGGCTATCGGGAGGTGTGCGTGTCGGCACAACGGCCGCAAGGAAAAGGCAGGCGAGCGTGTGTCGCCCGCCTGTTATTCTTAAAGTCTGGTTAGAAGGGATACGCTGACAACGAGCAAAAGGAGCATTCCAGCACCGGTCATGCGCAGCATCCGCGTGCGTCGCATCCGCGCGCCACTCCAATCATAGGGCATGCATAGTCCTCCTTGGGGCAAGGATTGACGGCCCGAGTTGTGTCGGGTCTGAAAAGCATGGCATGACTTGCTTGCGTAAGGCTGGCCTAAATTATCGCCTTGAAAATTAGGCTGTTGCGCCTTCGATTCGCAGTGACCAGCGGCTTCCGTTGCTGGTCATGTGGATGATTGCGAGCGGTTCGATGTCGGTGATCCAGAACGACGATACGGGTGCGTTCAGCGTGCTGATGATAGCCGCCCTGACGACCGCCGCGTGAGTGATGGCGATGATGTGGCCGCCGGCCTGCAAGCGCCCGCCCATCCAGGCGTTTACACGCATGCAAACCGCAGAGATTGCCTCGCCACCGTGAGGAGCCTCTTCCGGTCGCGCCATCCAGGCGGCAAGGTTCTCGGGTTCCGCCTGCTGGATTTCGGCGATCGAACGTCCCGCCCAGCGGCCAAAATCGCAATCGGCGAGTGCATCGGTAAACTCGGGTTGGAAGCAAAGTGCATCGGCCGTCTGCCGCGCACGCAAAGTCGGGCTGGCGAAGACGGTGTCGGCGTGCCTGAGGCGAGGGGCGATTGCCTGCGTGGCAATGATTGCCTTCTCATTCAGCGGCTCGTCCTGCGGGAAGCGCGCCTCGCGGTTGGCGGCGGTGGAGCCGTGGCAGATCCAGGTGAGGCGCGTCATCACGTTGGTCGTCTCCGGATAACGGGAATGGTGGTCTGTCGCTGCATGAAGTTTCGTTGACAGGTTCGAGGCCGCAGATATAACGGTGATGCTGTGGGTTTGGAAGCCGGTGAAATTCCGGTGCGGTCGCGCCACTGTGATCAGGATGAGGATACCTCAGACTGGAAGTCAGACCCTACCACGCAACAATTCTCGACTGAACGCGTCATTCCAGGAGGAATACATGTCTGACTCTACTTTTGCGCCCGTCGCCGCACCGGCTCCAATTCCCGTTGGCGAGCTTTTGCCTTGGGCGATCTTCGGCGGTCTGCTGATGCTTATCGCCATCTATTTTGTCGGCACCGAAGAAGGCGCGATGGCGCTTTTCAACGGCATGTACGTGCATGAGTTCGTGCATGACGGCCGCCATCTCCTCGGCTTCCCCTGCCACTAAGGGAGTTCCTGACATGGTTGGAAATCTTTTGCTTCGCGGAATGCTCGCGGGCCTGATCGCTGGCGTCCTTGTTTTCGCCTTTGCCCATACCTTCGGTGAGCCGCTTGTCGACCAGGCGATTGCGTTCGAAGAAGCCGCTGCCCAGGCGGCTGGCGAAGTTGGTGAACCGGAAATCGTCAGCCGCGCCACGCAGGCGGGCCTCGGCCTCTTTACCGGTGTGATGGCTTACAGCATCGCCGTCGGCGGCCTGTTTGCGCTCGTCTTTGCCTTTGTCCAGGGGCGCTTCAGCAATCTCAGCGCACGCGGTACATCTGCCGTCATCGCCGTTGCGGCCTTTGTCGCCGTTGTTGTTGTCCCGAACATCAAGTACCCCGCCAATCCGCCGGCAGTCGGAAATCCTGATACGATCGGCGTCAGGACAGAACTGTTCTTTCTGATGATCGTCGTTTCGATCGCAGCGCTCGTTGCAGCAATTGCTCTTGCACGCCGCCTGACCCCGCGGTTCGGCACCTGGAATGCTGCAATCGCCGCAGGCTTCGCCTTTGTCGTCTTCATTGGGCTCGTGCAGTATCTGCTGCCACCGATCAATGAGGTGCCTGAGAACTATTCGGCGATGGTCCTCTGGCGCTTCCGCACGACTTCTATCGGCATGCATGTGATCCTTTGGGGCGTCCTTGGCCTGGCCTTCGGCGCACTCGCCGAGCGCAAGCTTGGTGTCGCTGCGAAGCCGCGCGTTCGCGCGCCGGTCTTCCATTGATCGGAGGAGGCTCCGGAGCAATCCGGAGCCTGTCCCAGGCGATGATCTGCCGGCGCTCAATTTTCTTTCTGGTCGTTTATGCGGTGCTGCAACTTTGGTCGGTTGTGGCCGGTGCGCATCAGCGGAGTAGCAGTGGCCCCCACACCGGCATTGCGGTCGCCGAAATCTCACATGGCGAGATGATCATGATTGCGGAGTATCGCGATCGGATCATCGATCTGGCGGCGCGCGCCACAGATACGAACGAGCCGTTCCGGCGCGTCCTAAACTATGCGCAAATCCAGCATGCCTATTGCCTCTGGGGAAAAATGCCCGGAGGCGTAACCGACGAGGCAAGCCCTTTCAATGAGTGCTCGCATGCTTATCTCGCGGCAACGAAGGCCGTCCTGTTATCAATGCGGAGCATGGCTGGCGAGGCTGTGGAAGCCGAGTCGATTGTCTCGGCGATCGATGCCGGCATGGTGCTGCGCGGCCTGGCGCTAATCACCTGCCAGTTCAGCGGCGAGGCCTTCAGTACAGCAGATGTCGTTCGACCAGCGTGGAGAGACATTCCGCGGCATCCTGCCAGCATGGCTGCGTTGACGGCGCTGGCGGCGATGATTCTGGCTGTCGTCTATTGCGGGCGGCGCCTGCTGCAACGGATCGCGACCTAGCTTTTCTCGACATCGCGGTCGAAATGCGTCGCAACCAGCATGGCGGTGAGGTGGACAGTATTCTTCGCCCCGTATCGCTCCTTCATGCGCTCGAGGCGGTGCTCCACCGTTCGGTGCGAAATGCCGAGATCGGCCGCGATCTCTTTGGCCGTTGCGCCTTCCGTCAAGAGCTGGATCACGGCTTCATCGGTCGCATCCATGCGAGCCTGCTGCTGCGGCGGGTTGAACATGAAGCGGCCGTTCGAGACGGTCAGCAGCCAGGATGGCCGCCGCGCCGTTGTCTTTTGCGGAAGGATCAGCCGCTCGTATCCGAGATTGACACCAAGCACCCTCGTCTTGACGAGTTCCATCGATGGCTTCTGCGTGGCGATCACCTCGCGGTAGCGTGGGATGACGGCCGTTTCCATATAGGCGCGGTCCTTGAATTCACCGATGCGCTGATCGGCAAAGAGCTTGTTGATGTTCAGGAGACGGGAACTGAACGCAGAGGGGCGCACCACCTTTAAGTGCCATTCCAGTGGATCATCGCCGTCGAGAACCACAAGTGTCATTCTCATCCTGATCGTCAGGAGCTCCAGGACATCGCGATAGATGTCGTCCGGCGCAGCAGGCGGCTGCGGCGTGGTATGCAGCCACGCGTCCAGCAGCTTCTGCGTGACAGTGTGAAAAGAGGTATCCTTGTTCATCAACCCATACGCGATATTTGGAATCGATGCGCCACGACAACCCAAAATGGGTGGCGGTTCAATGGCCGCCGAGAATAAAATCGTCGTAAGACATTAATTCAATGAATATATTGCTCTCAGCACCAACTCTGGGGCGAATTTACCATGGTGCGAATTACCCGTTAAACGAGCTTATGGCTGCTTCTGTCAAGAGGTTGCGGCAACGTATTTCGCAAAACCATAGCGCGCAGATCGGCGCAGCGGCTCCGCGCTGACACGATGCCGGCGGCCTTCACTGGTATCAATCCTCGGAATAGCGCTGCTCACGCCAGGGATCGCCATACATGTGATACCCGTTCTTTTCCCAGAAGCCCGCTGCATCGGCTGGGAGCAGCTCAATACGACGCAGCCATTTGGCGCTCTTCCAGAAATAGAGGTGCGGTACGACGAGCCTCATGGGGCCGCCGTGATCGCGCGTCAACGGCAAACCTTCCCAAGAGGTTGCGAGCATCGAATCTTCGGCTGCAAAATCGGAGAGCGGCAGGTTCGTCGTGTAGCCGTCATAGCTTGTCAGCATCACATAATGAGCTTCCGGCTTCGGCATAGCCTGATCGAGCAGATCGCGGGTCGCTACACCTTTCCATTTGTTGTCGTAACGCGACCACGTCGTCACGCAATGAATGTCGGTTACCCTGCTGGTCTGCTCGAGCGCCTGGAAAGCCGTCCAGGTAAGGTCAAGAGGGGTTTCGACAAGCCCTCGGACTTCCAGTCGCCATGTGTCGGTGGAGATGATCGGCTGCTGGCCGAGGTCGAGGACCGGCCAATTCTTGACGAGGTGCTGGCCGGGCGGCAGGCGCTCGGTTTCCGGGCGACTGATGCGGCCGGTGAGGAACTTGCCTTCCTCGGCCCAACGGCGCTTCGATGTCGTGAGCTTGCTGTCGGTGGGGGTTTGTTCATCGCTCATCGCTGGCCCTTTCGCATTTCGCGATTAGGGCATTCAGCCTTCGAGGCTGTCAAGCGCGCGTCACGACAGATTCTTGAGGTACAGTGAAAGGAGCTGCGTCTGCGACGATATGCCGAGCTTGCGGTAGACGTTGCGCCTGTGAACCTTCACGGTTCCTGTCGAGATGCTGAGCTTCAGGCCGATCGACTCGGAGGAGTGGCCCTGAAGGACGAGATCGACAATTGCGGTTTCACGGCTGGTGAGGTTGAGATCGCGCCATACAGCTTCGGCAGGCTGCAAGGAGGTTTCACTGGCGTTGCGCCTGCGGCTGCCGCGAGCTCTCGAATGCAGCTGTGCGTCGAAGCGCGCTCCAAGCCCGGCCCAGTAGTGTCGAACCATCGTCGCGATCAAAGGCTCGGCTTTCTTCAGCAGGGCGAAGTCCGCGGGTGGGAAGGGACCGGTCTTTTCTCTGCGCATGAGAGAAAGAACGATGGTGATATCGTCATCGGCCGTAACGAAAAAGCCGACTTCCTCGGCAAGCCCTGTCTGGACGTAGTAGGTCCTGTAGTACTCGCTGGAGAAGAATCGGTCGGGCGCCAGTTCGCGCATCCGAAACACGCCGGCACGACGCTCGTTGGCGGTGTGGTAGAAGGGATCGAGCAAGTATGGTCCTGCCTGATAGAGCGTCACGAAAATGATGTGCTCCTTCGGGTCGAAGGTGCTGTAAAGATCGATCGGCCGCTCCTTGCCGCGATAGGCGAAGACAACGACGTAGTCGAAGCGTACCAGCGCCGCCATCATCTGTCGGAAGGTTTCGCCGACGTCCGCATCGCCCATGGCCTGCCGGCCGATAGTGGCGTTGAAGGCTTGAAACAGCGCCTCCAAGTCTGTGCTCATCCAGAGACCTCCCTGATCGCCTCGCGCGAAAATCTGTGCGTCCCGTGTATATACCTTCCACGAAGGCTTGATGGCTAAAATACCTCTCTCGGGGTATATACCGTGAGGGAAGGCCGAGCTTAGTCTTTCCGCAACGACGGTGGCAAAAGGCAGCGCTAGACTGCCCAATCCAAACCAACCGCAGGGAACAGACGTGGCATCCGCTTCGACGAACGATATCGAATTCCGTTCGGTCACAAAGAACTATGGCGCCGTGACCGCCGTAACGGACATCAACCTCAATGTGCCCAAGGGCGCCTTTCTGGCGTTGCTCGGCCCGTCCGGCTGCGGCAAGACCACTTGCCTGCGCATGATCGGCGGCTTCGAGCAGCCAAGCGAAGGCACGGTGCTGATCGACGGGCGCGAGATGAACGGCGTACCGGCCTACCGGCGGCCGGTGAACATGGTATTTCAGCATTATGCGTTATTTCCGCATTTTGACGTCCGGCAGAATGTTGCCTACGGGCTGAAGCAGATGCGGCCGAAGCTTGCCGTGGCCGAAATCGACCGGCGCGTCACGGAGGCGCTTGAAATGGTGCGGCTCGGCGGCTTCGCCAAGCGCCGCATCCACGAAATGTCCGGTGGCCAGCAGCAGCGGGTGGCGCTGGCGCGCGCGATTGTCAATCGTCCATCGGTGCTGTTGCTGGACGAGCCGCTGGCAGCGCTCGACAAGAAGCTGCGCTCGGCCATGCAGATTGAACTGCAGACATTGCAACGCGAACTCGGCATCACCTTTGTCCTGGTCACCCATGATCAGGAGGAGGCGCTGTCGATGGCAGATATCGTCTGCGTCATGAGCGCCGGGCGCATTCGCCAGCTGGGCTCGCCACAGGAGGTCTATGACCGCCCGGCGGATCTGTTCGTTGCCGATTTCGTCGGCAAGACTAACCGGGTGAATGCCACGATGGAGGCGGACGGCACGACGCTACGCCTTGCGGACGGCTCCGCAATCGCTAGCGGGAGTCGGACGGTTGTGTCGCCCGGTGAGGCAATTGTCGCGATCCGCCCGGAATCCATTCGCCTGACGCGGACGCAGGCGTCTGACATGGCCAGTTTCAGGGGTACGGTCACGCACCGCATCTTCCTCGGATCGTCGGCGGAATATGCCGTCACGGTGCCCGGCCTCGGCGATTTCCTGGTCACCGCCGACCGTCGCAGCATGAACGAAAGCGATCTGGTCGAGCCGGGCGAGGCGGTCTACCTCGGCTTTGATCCCGGCGCGGCCCATGTCTTCTCAGCATCAGCCTAAAATCAAAACAAGGGAACAGCATCATGAGCAAGGACTACAAGGATAATCTTCCCATTTCCGCCGAAGGCTTCATGGACGAGTTCATGCGCCTCAAGCGCGGCTCCATCAGCCGCCGTCATTTCCTCGGCGTCACCGGCCTCGGTCTCGCGACCGCCGTGATGTCGCGCTTCCCGGGTGCCTTGTCGACTCCTGCCTACGCCGCCGAAGACCTTGGCACACAAATGTCGATCGCAACCTGGCCGAACTACCACGATCCGGCGACCTTTGAGAACTTCAAAGCAGCAACCGGCGTCGCCGTTGAGGTCAACGTCTTCGGCTCGAACGAGGAAATGCTGGCCAAGCTGCAGGCCGGCGCGTCCGGCTGGTCGCTCTTCGTGCCGACCAACTACACCATCTCCACCCACCACAAGCTCGGCCTTATCGACGAGCTTGATCTCTCGAAGATTCCCAACTTCAGCCAGTCCACACAGAATCCCCGCTTTACCAAGGAAGGCCAGATCGACGGCAAGACCTATGCGGTGCCGAAGAACTGGGGCACGACCGGCTTTGCCGTCAACACCTCCAAGATCAAGACGAAGCTCTCGAGCTGGAAGGATTTCTTCGAGATTGCCCAGACGGAAGCCGATGGCCGCGCCATGGTTCACGACTATCAGTTGACGACGATCGGCAGCGCACTGGTTTCGCTCGGCTACGGTTTCAACTCGATCAAAGCCGACGAACTTGCAAAGGCCGAGGAGCTTCTGATCAAGGTCAAGCCGCACCTCTTCGCCATCAACAGCGACTATCAGCCGGGCATGCGCGCTACTGATGCATGGATGACGATGTGCTGGACCAATGACGGGGCGCAGCTCAACCGCGATATTCCCGAGATCGACTTTGTGCTTGGCAAGGACGGCGGCGAAATCTGGACGGATTACTACGCGATCCCGAAGGACGCGCCGAACAAGGCTGCCGGCTACGCGCTGTTGAACTATCTGATGGATCCGGCCAACGCCGTGAAGGAGCACATCG
This sequence comes from Hyphomicrobiales bacterium, assembly GCA_900466605.1. GTDB lineage: Bacteria > Pseudomonadota > Alphaproteobacteria > Rhizobiales > Rhizobiaceae > Rhizobium. The sequence continues at coordinate 11,667 of UBMU01000043.1, read as the reverse complement.
CAAACGGCGCGCCGGCCACCGACAGCCGTGTCATTTCGCTGCTGCCAAAGGAGATCACCTCAAACAAGATCGTGTATCCGGACGAGGCATCGCTGACCCCGCTGGAGTTTGGCGCCGCCGTGACGCTGACGGATCCGGGTCGTGCCGAGCTGATGGCACGGTTCAAGTCGGCGTGACTGCCCTGCCTTCATGCAGCGCCTCTTCCCGGTTTCGGGAAGAGGCAAGCCGCCTCGTGAACTCCAACCAGCGAACGTTCGGAATGACCCTGTCACCGGATACCAGAAAACGCCTCATCACTGCAGCGCTCGTCGCGCCCGCAAGCGCGTGGCTGTTCGTGTTCCTGGTCTTGCCGTTCATCGCCATCGTTGTTTTCTCTTTCGGCGAGCGGGCGCCGGAGGGCGGTTATCAGGCGGCGTTTACCTTTGCTCAGTTTGCCAATCTCGCATCCCGTGCGGCTGCCTTCAAGAATACGCTCGTGCTTGCGCCGATTGGCGCGTTCGTCTGCCTGCTGGTGGCCTATCCGGTTGCCTACTATCTGGCGGTGAAGGCAAGTCCGCAACATCGGTTGCTGCTGGTGTCGCTCGTCGTGGTGCCGTTCTGGACGAGCCTGCTCGTTCGCACTTATGCCTGGATGTATATTCTCGGTGCGCGCGGCATCCCGCATCTGCTGGAATTTGTCGGTATCGAGAACGTGCGCCTTCTGAATACGCCGGGGGCAGTCCTGCTCGGCATCGTCTATGGCTATCTGCCGCTGATGATCATGCCGATCTATGTCAGCCTGGAAAAGTTGGACCGCCGGTTGCTGGAGGCTTCTGCAGACCTCGGCGCCAAACCGCTATCGACTTTCTTCGGCATAACCTTGCCGCTCTCCCTGCCGGGGGTGATGACGGGCGTGGCGCTAGTCACCATCCTGTTGCTCGGCGAGTACCTGATTCCGCAGCTGCTCGGCGGCGGCAAGGTCTTCTTCATCGGCAATGCGCTGGTCGATCTCTTTCTGCAATCGCGCAACTGGCCGTTCGGCTCGGCGATCGCGGTAACCCTCGTTGTTGTCGTCGTTATTGTGCTGCTTGTGGCCATGCGCATCGCCTGGCGCGTTGCGGGCACCCGCCAAGTGGATCTTGTCTGATGCGTGGCCTCGTTACGGCAGTTTATCTGTTTCTTTATACGCCGATCGCCCTGGTCGTGCTGTTCTCGTTCAATGCGGGACGGAATGCATCGGACTTCACCGGCTTCTCGACGCAATGGTACGGTAAGGCACTCTCAAACACCTTCCTCATGGAAGCACTTCAGAACAGCCTGATCATCGCGCTTACCAGCGCCACTCTGGCGGCCATATTCGGCACCATGGCTGCGCTCGGCATGGAGCGGCTCGGCGTCAGGACGCGCGCCGTGTTCGATGGCTTGTTTGCAGCGGCTATCGTCGTTCCGGGTGTGGTGATCGGCATTGCCACACTCGTCGCCCTCGTTGAAGTCTTCGGCTTCATCAATCCGCTGCTGGCGGCGATCTGGCCTGGCGACCGACCGCCGAAGCTGTCGCTCGGCTACGGTTCGATCATCGCTGCACACGGGCTTTTTACCATGGCGTTGGTAACGATGATCGTGAAAGCGCGCATCGCCGGCCTCGGGCGCGATATCGTCGAAGCGTCGAGCGATCTCTATGCGACGCCGCTGACTACCTTTCGTCAGATCGTGCTGCCGCAGATCCTGCCGTCGGTCCTGGCGGGATTCCTTCTCGCTTTCACCTTCTCCTTCGATGATTTCATCATCGCGTTCTTCGTCGCGGGGTCGAACACGACGCTGCCGATCTACGTTTTCGCCTCGATCCGTCGCGGCGTGACGCCGGAGATCAATGCGATCGCCACCATGGTGCTCATCGCATCGCTTGCCCTCATTCTCATCGCGCGTTTCCTGATGCGCGAAAGGACAACAACAACCTAAGTGGGAAACACCATGATCCTCAAGAACCGTGTTGCAATCGTCACCGGCGCCGGGTCTGGCATCGGTCAGGCAGGCGCACTCGTCATGGCAAAAGAGGGCGCCCATGTCGTCGTCGCCGACATCGACTTCATGAACGCCGAAGAGACCGTCAGCCGGATTCGCGGGTTTGGCGGCAGCGCCGAGAGCATGGTGCTAGACGTGACCGACGACAAGGCACTGGAAGCTGGCATCGCCACGGTGGTCGAGCACCATGGCAGGATCGACATCCTGCACAACCACGCCGGTGCGCAGGTCGCCGGCGACCTGGAGCAAGTCGCGATCGACGGTTTCGACAAGTCCTGGAGCCTGAACGTGCGCGCGCATTTCATGGCCGCACGTTTTGTCATGCCTGTCATGAAGAAGGCGGGCAAAGGGGTGATCCTTAACACCTCGTCCTCATCGGGCGTGCTCTACGACCGAGAGATGATCGCCTATACGACGACCAAGCATGCCGTCATCGCCATGACGCGACAGATGGCGGGCGACTACGCCAGGTTCGGCATTCGCGTGAACGCCCTTTGCCCCGGCTGGGTAGACACCCCCTTTAACGAACCCTTTATTGCCCAGATGGGCGGGCGTGACGCGATCGAAGCCTATATTGCAGAGAAGGTGCCGCTTGGGCGTTGGGCCGATGTGTCGGAGATTGCCGAGCCGATCCTCTTTCTCGTATCGGATCGCTCTTCCTATATGACGGGGCAGATCCTCGTCGTGGATGGCGGGGAGACCGTGGTCTAACCCGGCTGAGCAGGTTGAATTCTCGGGCCGATTGTTAAATAACGGATGGACTATGACGGGCGCCGTTCTGGCGCCCGCTTGCATTTACAGGACATCCAGGCCCATGCCCATTCCTGCCGGGATCGAGACCGATCTGCCCTTCCTTACCGAGTTGCGTCGTGACCTGCACGCACATCCCGAACTTGGCTTCGAGGAGGAGCGGACGAGCGGTATCGTCGTGCAGCTGCTGGAGCAGGCCGGTATCAAAGTGCATAGGGGTCTCGGCGGCACAGGCGTTGTCGGCACGCTGCAGGTTGGCAACGGCACACGGACTATCGGATTGCGGGCGGATATGGACGCGCTTGCCATGCCGGAGATGGCGGATCGCCCATACAAATCCAAATTTGCCGGCAAGATGCATGCCTGCGGACATGACGGGCATACCACGATGCTGCTCGGCGCGGCACGGCATCTGGCGGCAACGCGCGACTTTTCCGGAACCGTGCATTTCATCTTCCAGCCGGCTGAAGAGGGCAGGGGCGGTGCCCGCAAAATGGTCGAGGACGGGATGTTCAAGCTGTTTCCGTGCGATGCCGTCTACGGCCTTCACAACATGCCGGGTCTGGCCGTCGATGAAATCGCCGTTGTCGAGGGGCCGCAACTCGCATCGTCCGACAGTTGGCGCGTGACCTTTAGGGGCACCGGAACGCATGGAGCCAAGCCGCATCTCGGAAAGGATCCGATCACTGCCGCTGGTACGTTCCTCGCATCGCTACAGACGATCGTCGGGCGCGTCGTCGATCCGCTGCAGCCGGCCGTCATCAGCGCGTGCTCGCTGCAGGCCGGCGACCCCAAGGCATTGAACGTCATACCTGATATCGTCGAGATCGGTGGCACCGCTCGTGCCTATTCGCCCGAGGTTCGCGATCAACTTGAGGAAGAGATCGGCCGACTCGCGAACGGCACGGCAGCGATGTTTGGCATCGCGGTCGACTATCAGTTCGAACGGCGTATCCCGCCTGTGGTCAACGAAAGCGATGCGACTGCGCGGGCGCTCGGCGCAGCCTGCGCAGTTTTCGGAGAGAGCGTGCGAACGAGTTTTCCTCCCTCGACGGCGGGGGATGATTTCGCGTTCTTCGGCCAGAATGCCCCGGGCTGTTACGTCTGGCTCGGCAACGGTCCTGCTGTCGATGGCGCCCTGCACCACAATACGGCGTATGACTTCAATGACGGTGCAATCGGCTACGGCGTGGCCTTTTGGACAGCGCTGGTCGAGCGCGAACTGAAGGCGGCGCTTTAGCTTGCTCGCTTGCTGGCCTCGATAAACACTCCTCGCCTTGGCGAAGCGCACCAGGGAAAAGACGTCCGGATGCGGGCTATGCCTCGCGCTCGAGAATCTCGATCACTGGGCTTTCGAGCACCTTGCCGGTCAGGACGTCGGCAATCCCCCGATCCGTCTGATGCGGGCCGACGTTGCAGGCAAGGGTGGCGCCGAAGCAGGCTTTGAACACAAGGTATGGCGGCTTCCAGTCGACGATCTTTTCCATTGCCTTTCGGATCGCCCGGAAGGACGCCGCCGTTTCTTCCAATGGGGCTTCCGTCACGAGGCCTGACACTGGCAGCGGCAGAAGCGCTTCAATCTGGCCATCCCTGGCGACTGCCATGCCGCCGCCTGCCGCAATCACCGCGTTTGCGGCAACCGCCATGTCGCGTGCATTGCCGCCGAAGACGGTGAGGTTGTGGCTGTCGTGGGACACCGTCGTGCAAAAGGCTCCGCGCCATTCTCCCCAACCGGTGAGGAAGCCGATACGTGGCCTGCCGTCCACCTTTCCGTGCCGATGCGCGACCGCGATCATGGTGCTTCCGGCCGGTGGAACGACAAACCCGCCCTTGACACCGGTTTCCGCTTCACCCCATTGGGTGAAACGGGGGCGGTCAATCGTGGCGACCCGAACGCGCTTGCCCGTGGTGGGAACCCTGAAGTCATTTTCCGTCAGTGCGGTCAGTTTGACTGAGTTCCGCAGCGCTGCCGTTTCGAACGAACGCGACCGGGCGTTCATCTCGCCTGCCGTCGATACGATCTCGCCGTTCGCGATGACAGCCGTCGTGGCGAAGCCGATCAGATCCTCGAAGAGCACGATATCGGCGCGCCGTCCGGCTGCGATGAGGCCGAGATCCGAGCGCTTCAATCGCTGTGCCGCATTGAAGGTCGCGGCTCGCAGTGCCCATTCCGGCTTCATGCCATAGCGGACAAGCCGACGGATGACATCGTCGAGGCCACCGCCATCCTTCAGCTCGTCAGGGAAGACGTCGTCGGTGCAGAGCGTGACCGTCGACGGCAGGTGGCCGATGCCGTTGAGAGCGGTTACGAATTCCTGCAACAGATGGTCGTGCGAGCCGCGGAGCTCGATGGTCAGCCCGGCGGCCAGCTTCTGCAGCAGGTCGGCGCTGGATGTCAGTTCGTGATCGGAAGTGACGCCGGCGGCCATGAAGGCGTTCAGGTCGGTGCCTTCAAGTCCGCGCGCGTGGCCGCAGACCAGCTTTCCCGAAGCGAGGCCGGCACTCACAATGTCGGTCATGCGCGGATCGCCGTCGATGACGCCGCGCATGTTCATCACTTCTGCAACGCCGCCGATGCCCGACCATCGCAGCATTTCTGCGATGACCGATGCGTCGAAATCCGCGCCGGCGACTTCAAGCCCCGGAGCGGAAGGAACGCAGGAAGGCGCGAGGACAATGGTACGCAGCGGCAGGCAGCGGGACGCTTCGATCGCCCAGCGCACGCCGTCGAGACCATGCACGTTGCCGAACTCGTGCGGATCCCAGACGACAGTCGTGACGCCGCGCGGAACGACGGCTGCCGCATAGGCAGCGGGCGTCACCATCGAGCTTTCGATATGCATGTGCATATCGATGAGGCCGGGCGTAATGATGCTGCCTGTCGCGTCGACGGTCTTGGCTGCATCGGTGCGGCTGCCCGACGCGTGGACGCTGGCGATCAGCGCTCCGACGATGCCGATGTCGGCTTCACGGATCAGTCCGGTGACGACATCGAGCAGGCGCCCGCCCGAGACCAACAGGTCGAAAGGCGCATCACCGCGCGCGGCGGCGACGGCGCGGGCGCGAAGTGCCGGATCGTTCAGATCCTTCGGTTCCCCGGTGCTCATCGGCGGGCCTCATCGATCAGCGCGCCGAGGATAAGGGCGCGGGCCTTTTCCGCGTCGATATCGACGGCGTATTCGGCGTTGAAGGTTGCGTGCGTCGCCCGGGTCTCCACAACGGTGCGGCCGCGCGTATGCTGGCCCTGCAGTTCGGCGTCGATCCGTGCAGGACGGAAGGCAACGATCTCAGGTGCGACGAAGGCGACGGCGGCGGAGGGGTCATAGATTGCCATGCCGGGCCTGCCGCGGCTTGTGCCGATGCCGATGTAGCCGTCGAGCATGTCGGCGATAAGTGCCGCATTGGCGCCACCGGCGTCGCGCACCGGGCCGACGTCGTCAGGAGTCGCGATAACCTTGCGGCAAAGATCGAGATCGACCATGCGCAGCGGCAGATTATGGGCGAGAACGATGGCGAGGGCTTCCGGGTCGGCCAGCGCATTGAACTCGGCGGATGCCGTGTGATTGCCTGCCGTGACACCGCCGCCCATCCAGGTGAGTTCGGTGATACGGGCTGCGAGATCCGGGCGTGCGAGTGCGAGAGCGGCGAGGTTGGTCAAGGGGCCGAGCGCCAGGATGCGATGCGGGCCATCGGTCTCCAGCCAGTGGCAGAGGGCGGTGAAAGCGTCGCTCTCCGCCAGCGGTGAGGCGGTGGGCAGGCCTTGGCCTGACGTCGGAATACCTGTTTCGCCGAGGATCGCCTGCGCCGTTTCGAGCGAACCGAGCACTGGCATGGCGCGGCCGGTGTGGATCGGGAAGCTCCAGCCGAAGGCCTTGGCAGCGCCTGATGCATTGACCCGCACCTGCGGCAGCGGCGTGTTACCAAAGACGAGCGAGATGCCTGCTATGTCGAGCTTCGCGTGCGTCACCACGAGGATCGCGGCGATGTCGTCAAAGCCCATGTCGGTGTCGATCCAGACGCCCATGATGTTACCTGTAGCGTGAGAGGGGCGCTGCTGCGGCAAGCGGCAGGTCGAAGGGGAGCGTGGAGCCGATCGCATGTGTCGGCAGCTCGGCATCGACCTCTGCCTTGATGGCCCCAAGCGGCGTGTCGAGCAGATATTCGCGGGTATTTCCGGCAAACGAGGTGCCGCGCACGGTGCCTTGGAAAGGACCTGAACCAAGGATCACCATGCGCGGACGCCAGGCCAGGCCCTTTGCGGCCTGCGGCGCTGGGGCGGAAAGCTCGACCGATGTGGTGGATGTCGCGAGCTTGCCGTTTTCCAGTGCAAAGACGTTTTCGAAACCGACGAAATCGGCGACGAAGGCCGAGACGGGCTTGTTGTAGATTTCCTCAGGTGTACCGATCTGTTCGATGCCGCCGTTAAGCATCACCACGATCCGGTCGGCGAGCGCGAGCGCCTCGATCTGATCGTGGGTGACGAAGATCATCGTGACGCCGGTTTCCTTCTGGACGCGCTGCAGCTCGGCGCGCATTTCGAGGCGCAGGCGGGCGTCGAGATTGGAGAGTGGTTCGTCGAGGAGCAGCACCTTCGGCTGCATAACCATGGAGCGCGCAAGGGCCACACGCTGTTGCTGGCCGCCCGAAAGCTCTGCAGGCTTGCGATCGGCGAACTTGGCCAGCCCGACGGACTGTATGCCGGCGCTGACCTTGGCATCTAGATCCTTGCCGCCGATCCCCTTCAGGCGCAGGCCGAAGGCGACGTTCTCGTAGACCGTCAGATGCGGAAAGAGGGCGTAGGACTGGAAGACGAGCCCGACATTGCGCTTGTTGGCGGAAACGCGAGTGATGTCGTCACCATCGAGCGTGATGCGGCCGGATGCGGGGGCAAGCAGACCAGCAATCGAGCGCATCGTCGTCGTCTTGCCGCATCCGGAGGGGCCGAGCAGGGCGACGAGTTCACCCTTGGCGATCGTGAGATCCAGATCCTTCACTGCGACCGTATCGCCATAGGCAAGCGTCAGCTTGTCGAGTTTGAGATAGGCGTCAGACATAGCGAGAGAATCCTAAGAAGCGTTCGGCAAGAAAGACGATGCCGATGGAAAGGAAGGCGAGCAGCGAGGAGAGTGCCGCGATCGACGGATCGTAGGTTGTCTCCATGTAGCCCAGCATGTCGATCGGCAGGGTGCGCACGCCAGGGCCGGAGAGGAAAAGCGAGACAGGCACCTGATTGAAGCTGGTCACGAAGCCGAGAATGAAGGCGGCCAGGATGCCGCCACGGATATTCGGCATGACCACACGGAAGAAGGCACCTGTTCGAGACGATCCGAGCAGGACGGCTGCTTCCTCCATATCCGAGCGCAGGTTGTTGAGGCTGGCCGAAACCACGCGCACGGCGTATGGCAGGACAAGCGCCGTATGGGCCATGAAGAGGGCCAGCGTGATGTTGAAGCCGAAGGGCACGACGAGATAGCGCAGCAACGCCAGACCGACGATGATGCCGGGCACGATGATCGGCAGCGAGACGATGGTGCGCACCGTTTCGCCGAAGGGCAGCTTGTAGCGCGACAGCGCATAGGCGGCAGGGATGCCGAGGATGAGCGCCGAAAGCGTGCCGCAGACTGCAAGGAACATCGACATGGCAAAGCTCTCGCGGAAGCTGTCGATGGTGAAGACCTTGGCAACCCACTTGAGGGAAAGACCCTGCGGCGGGAAGGCGAGCGTGTCGCCAGCCGAGAGCGATGCGGCGATGATGATCAGGAACGGGCCGATCAGGAAGATCAGCAGCAGCCCGAGAACCAGCGGAGAGAGAATTCGCGCGGTCATCGCTTGTTCCTCGCTGTGGCAAGGCGCTTGAGCAGGATATTGGCGGCGAAGCTCATGACGATCAGCATGAAGGCGATGACGCTCGCCGAGACGAAGTTGCTGGCGACCGACACCTGCTGGTAGAGCAACGTTTCCAGCATCAGCACCTTCGAGCCGCCAAGGACGGCAGGCGTGATGTAGGCAGTTAGTGATCCCGTGAAGACGAGCGTGCCGCCGACGACGAGGCCCTCGCGGGTCAGCGGCAGGATTACCTTCCAGAATACCTGAAACCAGTTGGCGCCGAGCACGCGGGCCGCGGGTATGGCATCCTTCGGCATGTTTTCGAGCGCGCTGATCAGCGACAGGATCATCAGCGGCAGAAAGAGTTGCAGCAGGCCGATGAAGACCGCGGTTTCAGTGAAGAGCAGGCGTAGCGGGCCGTCGCTGAGGCCGAGGCCCTGGATGGCCTGGTTGACGATGCCGGTGCGGCCGAGAATAACGATCCAGGCATAGGTTCGAGCAACCGGCGAGATCATCAGCGGCAGGGTCACGATGCCGATCATCCGGCCCTTGCCCTTTGGTGGCAGGTTGACGATCGCGAAGGCGGCGGCATAGCCGATGATAGCGGAGACCGCCGTGACCTCAAGCCCCAGGCGGAAGGTCCGCAAAAAGACCGTGCGGTTCAGCGACTCCGAAAAGAAGTCTGTGTAGGCGCCAAGCGTCCAGCTGCCGTCGATGCGGAAGCCCTCGGAAAGAAGGATGACGACGGGCAGCAGGAAGACCAGCGCGGCAAAGATTGCTGCGGGCAGGGCAAGCGCCAGGGCTTCTGCGCGGTTCTGAAACATGAAACGACTTTCGACGGATGGAAGGGTCGGCTCCGGCAAGTTCCGAAGCCGGCCTCGAAATTACTGGCCGACCTTCTCGTTCCATTCCTTCAGCCAGGCGGCGCGGTTGTCGAGCGCGGCTGCTGACGGGATGAGCTTCAGGCTCTTGGCGGTCTCTTCGCCATAGGTCAGGTTGTTGGCGGCTTCGTCGGAGAGCTTGACCTCCTTGTTCGCCGGGCTGTCGACCAGCTTTTCGGCGAGCTTCGTCTGGGTCTCGGTGGAGAGCCAGAAATCCATGAATTGAAGCGCCAGATCACGGTTCTTGGAGCCCTTGGTGACGACCATGACGTTCATGCCGCCGGTCTGGCCTTCCTTCGGAGTTGCCCAGGCGACGGGAACGTCGAGCTTGGTGAAGCCGGCCCAGGAGAAGCGGCCGATCGGGGCTGCCCAGATTTCTTCCTGCTGCATCAGCTGAACGAGTTGCGAAGACTTCTCATAGAAGGTGACGATCTCGTCCTTCTTCTCGCCGAGCGCCTCGATCGGCGCCTTCAGATCCGGGTTGTCGCTGCCGAGCGCCTGGCCGAGCATGAAGAGCGCCGGCGGACCTTGGTTGGTGGTGACGTTCGGGAAGGCGACGTGGCCGACATATTCAGGCTTCAGCAGGTCGGCCCAGGACTCGATCTTCATCTTGTCGGAACGATAGGCGATCGAGGTGGCGTAGAAGGTGTAGCCGACGCTCATGCCGTCGCCGTTCGGATCCCTGGCGAGGTCGTAGAGCTTGCCGAAGTTTGAGAGCTTTGCGGTGTCGACCTTGTCGATCAGGTCCTTGCGGGTGGCCGACAGGGCATCGGCCATGGAGACGACGGCCATATCGATGACGGGGCTCGCCTTGTTGGCCTCCATCTTGGCAAGGCGCTCGACGCTGTTGCCGGTCTCGACGACGAGCTTGCAGCCGCACTTCTCTTCGAAAGGATCGTATACGATGGTCTTGAAGTCATCCTGAGCGAAGGCATAGACGGAAATCGTCAGCGTCTTTTCCTCTGCCTTTGCGGCGAGGGGCGACAGCGCCAATAGCGCGGCCGAAGCAATGAGGGCATTCTTCATGTCTGCTGTTCTCCGTCTGTCAGGATATTCGTGTTGGGTCCGCCGGCCCGGAGGACTGGCGAACGATCAGTTGCATCGGAACGCGGTCGGTCTCGGACGTGACAAGCACCCCTTCGCGGCTGCCGCGCGTCTGTATGGTCTCCAGTAGGGACGAAATGGCGATCTCCGCGATCGTGTGCATGTCCATCGCCACCGTGGTCAGGGATGGGGTGATGACGGGTGACCAGATCAGATCGTCGAAACCGGTAACACTTGCCATGGCGGGTACGTCGATGCCGTCACGCTGCAATTCTGTAAGGGCTCGCAGCGCCTGCAGGTCGGAGAGTGCTGCGAACGCCGTGTAGCCTTCGCGCACTTTTCCGGCGAGACCGAGGCTGCATCCTTTGCCGCCCTGCCGTTCCAGCGTTTCTATCCAGAGGGTTGTCGAGATCATGCCGGCACGAAGGCCGGACCGGATTCCACCGGCACGGTCATTCTGGACGTTCGAACCGGGATTGTTGCCGATGATGAGGATACGACGGTGTCCAAGCTCGGCCAAATGGTTGGCGATCGCCCAGCCGCCTTGCATATGGTCGGCAGCAACGGTGTTGCCCGGCGTGGAGGGGGTGTCGATGACTGCGACGGGACAGGCTGCAGCAGAAATTCGGGTCGCACGGCGCGGCACAATCACCATGCCTTCGACGCCGCGCTCGATCAGCCGGTTGATCGCCTCTGTTTGGGTTGCGACGTCTCCGCGGGAATCGGCGATGAGTACGCCGTAGCCGGCAGCGCTGGCGGCGAATTCAATGGCTTGTGCGAGCTTGGGGAAAAGCGGGTTGGCGATGTCAGGCAGAACGAGGCCGAGGACACCGCTGCGGCCGGTTCGCAATGCACGCCCTGCCTGGCTCGGAACATAGCCGAGCTTGGCGGCGTGTTCCTTGATTCTCTCCGCAAGCTGTTCGGAAACGCGTCCCTTGCCTGAGAGCGCATTGGAAACCGTCGCGACGGATACGCCCAGCGACGTTGCAATCCTGCTTAGGTTTGGTCCAGGTCGCGTTGGAGGCATGATTTCCGACGTGCGCAGATTAATCGTTTAATCACTGCGTACATCAGGCCTTTGACCTTGTCGAATCGAAAATCGGCTTGGCTGCGAATTTATCCGCGTTGGGCGGCGGTGGCGCAATAAAAAGCCCCGCGCTTGGCG
>UBMU01000071.1 GCA_900466605.1 Hyphomicrobiales bacterium | reverse complement strand
CAGGCTGTGTGAGTGGCCCGGACCATGTACCGCCGGAGATGCCGCTTCCGGCGAAGTTCAGCGAGGGCGGGGCCAAGGACATCGGCGACGTTTCGACGACGGCGTGGTGGACGGCCTATCGTGACCGGAAGCTGGACGGTCTGGTGGTCCAGGGGCTGAACGAGAACCTCTCGGTTCAGCAGGCGCTGGAGCGCATCAATGCGGCAGCTGGCGGCGTCACGGTGGCCGGTGCCGGTTCGCTGCCGAGCCTGTTGGTCGGCGCCAGCCAGACCACCAGCGGCTCGATGGGCGAACGCCGCACCTCGAGCGGCGCCACCAATGTCAGCGGCGGCGAAGCCAACGTCTCGTGGCTGCTCGACCTGTTCGGCCAGTACCGCCGGGCCAAGGAAAGCGCCCAGGCCAGCCTCGACGCGGCCTATTCCAGCGCCGACGTCGCCAAGCTCACCTATATCCAGGATCTGGTGAACTCCTACATCGACCTGCGCTTCTTCCAGGAGCGTCTGGCGCTGTCGCGCGCCAACCTGAAGTCGCGCCAGGAAACCCTGGACCTGACCAAGTTCCAGCTCGAAGCCGGTGCTGCCTCGCGCCTCGACGTCGTCCAGGCCGAAGGTCTGGTGCAATCGACGCAGGCTGAAATCCCGGGGCTGGAGACCAACATCCGCGTTGCTGCCCACCACATCGCCACGCTGCTCGGCCAGCCAGCCGGCGCGCTGCTCGGCGACCTCCTGAAGGGGGCGCCGCAGCCGATCTTCCGCGGCGGCATCACCTCCGGCATCCCGGCCGACCTGATCCGCAACCGGCCCGACATTCGCGTCGCCGAGCGCAATCTGGCCGCCGCCACCGCCAACATCGGCGTTGCCATCTCGCAGCTCTATCCGACGGTCACCCTGTCGGGCTCGATCTCGCCCTCCTACGTCAAGCCGGCCGGCTTCTCCGGCGGCAGCCTGACGACCTGGTCGTTCGGCCCGACCCTGACGCTGCCGATCTTCGACGGCGGCCGCCTGCGCGCCAATGTCGACATCGCCAAGTCCGACGCCAAGACGCAGTATCTGGCCTGGAAGTCCGCCGTGCTGAACGCCGTCGAAGAGGTCGAGAACGCGCTCTCGGCGGTGCGCCGCGACGCCCAGACGGTGGAAGCGCTGCGTGCCCAGGTGAAGACGACACAGGAAACGCTGGAACTGTCGACCGCCAGCTACAAGGACGGCGCCTCCTCGCTGCTCGACGTGCTCGATGCGCAGCGTCAGGTGTCGCTGGCCCAGGCAAGTCTCGCCGCCGCCATCCAGCAGATGGCCAGGGACTACGTCGCCCTCAACGTCGCCATCGGCGGCGGCTACAATCCGGGCGCACCCCGCACCACAGCGCCGCCAAAGGCAAGCTGACCCGAAACACACAAAAAGCCCCGCCAAGCGCGGGGCTTTTT
>UBMU01000110.1 GCA_900466605.1 Hyphomicrobiales bacterium | reverse complement strand
ATCGGATACTTCGCGGGGTCGCCGATGGTGGACTACACCGTGGTCTCGGCCGCGGGGAGGCTGATTCGCAGTGAGCGCATCGACCTCCCGCACGCACCGATGATGCACGATTTCGCGCTGACCCCCCGCTATCTGGTGCTGATGGATCTGCCGGTCACCTTCGACGTCCTGGCGGCCGTCGCGGGCGACCCGTTCCCTTTCCGCTGGGACCCGGGGGCGGTCGCGCGGCTGGGACTCCTGCGACGCGTCGGCGCCCACGAGCAGCCGAGGTGGTTCGAGATCGAACCCGTGTGGATCTACCACACCGTCAATGCGCACGACACGTCGAGCGGAGCCGTCGTCGACGTCGTGACGCACCCGTCCATGTTCCGAGGGCGCGCAAGCGATATCAGTGGTCAGGGGATCCCGTCGCTCGAACGCTTTACGATCGACGCCCGCACGGGCCGCGTTTGGCAACGTGTTCTCGACGATCGGCCGCAGGAGTTCCCGCGTGTCGATGATCGCGTGCTCGGTCGCGTCCACCGCTTCGCGTACACGGCGAGTGCTGCCGCTTTCGTCGACACCTGGCGTCCGCGAGAGCTCGACACGATGGCGGACGGCGAGTTCGACAACGTCCTCTACAAGCACGACCTCGCGGGCGGTCGGACCCAGCGTCGGTGCTTCGCTCGTGACGCGGCCGTGGGAGAGGCGATCTTCGTGCCCCGACGCGGCGGCACAGACGCAGAGGACGACGGGTACCTGCTCAGTTACGTGCACGCGCCTGAGAGGGGAGCCAGCGATTTGGTGATCTTGGCCGCGGAGGACTTCGAGTGTGACGAACTCGCGCGGGTTCATCTGCCCTCGCGTGTACCACTGGGTCTGCATGGCAGTTGGATCCCCACGCAGGACACATCTGAGGCCCACGAGACGAAGGAGTACTCATGTCGATAGAAGTCGTCGATCTCTGCAGGGACTACGGAGCTCGGCGCGCCGTCCACGACCTCTCCCTCTCCGTGCCCGCGGGCTCGGTCTTCGCATTTCTCGGAGAGAACGGCGCGGGCAAGTCCACGACGATCGGCTGCATCACGACGACTCTCACACCGACGTCGGGCTCGATAACGGTCAACGGTTACGACGTGGAGCACGAACCGCATAACGTTCGCGCGAGCATCGGTGCCGTCTTCCAGTCCTCCCTTCTCGACCCTCTCCTCTCGGTTCGTGAGAACCTCGCGGTTCGCGCGGGCTTCTACGGACTCGACCCTCGGGAGGCGCGTC
>UBMU01000005.1 GCA_900466605.1 Hyphomicrobiales bacterium | reverse complement strand
ATTCCCGGGGAGGATTACCGGCCTACCCATCGCGACAAGCTGAAGGCTGCCTTGGAATTCATGGGCCATGCGCTAGAAGGTGCACCTGAAATATCGGGGTCCTTCTTCTAGTATAGCCGGTATCGATTGCGATAACCGGGCAAAGGTAAAGAGCTAGGATGATCCGATAGGCACGCAAAACGGCCACTGGCGAAGCATAGTATGGCTGCATGCTGATTTCAAACCGGAGCTCACCTCAGTTGGCGCAGCGTCATTTTTCCGCCTGAGCAAACACAAGCCGACTAATTCCGTAACAATTGTTCGACGTCGCGTCCAACTGAGACTGGGCTCCAATCTACTGTCTTGAGTTCCGGTATTTTTGGATGCAGAGGGAATTTGTGCAGCACCCGCAAGGTGAGAAGAGCGCAGTTACACGTCAGGCTGAAGGTTTGCCCGATCGCGCTTGGAAATTCGACCAGTATCGCATCAATTTTTGCCGCATCATCCATGGTTAGTGCAATCCGCCTGTCTCCAAGCTCATCGAAGTCGAACAGCCAGCCGACTGACTGGTTGGACGGATGAACGATCGCACAAAGCCGATGATATAGAGAGAGTGCGGATGGGACAACTTTTTCGATGAGCGCGACATACTCAGCATTAGCCTTCGCGGCACGCACCGGATCGCTCTTCTTTCCGGCCCAACCGGCATGAATGTAGTGGTCGAGCATGTGTTCGAGGGCGGAGCAGTCGGCAAGCCCGGAGGTCAATTTACCAGCCAGCATCTCTTTCAACCTATGATGATATGCTGCGAGGGCTGCCGGGATGTTCAGTAACCCATCGACACTATCACCACCATTTTCAATGAGACCGCGCAAAGCAGCGGCAAAGCCGGGATAATTCTTCGTTTCATACATGAGGCAGACCGCATCTGCCCAGCGTAAGATCCTTATCAGCGAGGTCGCTGCCGCGAGATGAGCTTTCTCGAGTAGATCCACGGCAACAACGGCATTCATCTCGGCTGGGGAGAGCTTCCCCCCATCCACCTGGTCTTTATACCAGTCGTCGCTGATGAAAGTGTACCGGTGCGTCAGGATGCGAGGCACAGTCTTTTCCAGCAACGGGAAATACAGATCGGCGCCGTTAAAAAGCTTCTTTCGCGTTGCATCCTGGGCGTGCATTGGCGTTCCAATCTCCAGAGAAAAATATTAGCTTGAGGCACACGAGTTCGCCAAGGCGCCAAACCAGTTCGACGAACGTTAACCGTAGCAAATGAACGCGCCCCAGTGTTTGACGTGTCCGAAACCGATAGTGTCCACCGAGTTCTGAAGGGCGAGGCGGAGGCTGCGGTCAGCCTCGTCGTTGGCGGGTCCAAGCCCTTCAAGCCAATCGGCGATCTCCCCGTTCTTAGAATCCCGGAGCCAGATTTGGGCCATTCGCACGGCGTCCCTCGGCGCGGCGCCTCGTTCGATGGCTTCGAACATGCGCCGTGAAAACAGCGAGGCAGCCGCGTCATTTACGTTCCATAGGGTTCCTACTGCGGAGCAGGCGCCGGCGGTGAGGAACGCCACCCCAACGCTGGTAAACTCGTCTTCCAGTTCATGACCATGAACCGCAGACTGACACGCGGACAGGACAACAAGCGACAACCCCGAGCAGTCGGCAACAAGTATGTCGGATACAGTAAGCGCCTCCTGGGCATTCAGGATCAGCCTAGTGTTGAGAGGGTTCTCCGTTTCCATGAAACCGTGGCATGCGAAATGTGCGATTGTCGATGTTTGCAATTCATTTAGTACGGCGTTCAGGGAGAGTCCGGCGCCTGCAAGGTCGCGCCCTCGTGGCATCCAGGCCCGAATCTGGCGCGTCTCTACGGCTGCATGTTTCAACGTGCTGCCCGGCACGGCATGACTTGCATCTACAATCAGCACACTCGTATCACTTGGACCTTCCTGACAGGCCAGCAGCTGCATCGTTGGAAGCACAGCGAGGGTGGTCCCGTCAATTAAGCTTCCACTTCCGTGAGTAACTGCAGCCCAAGGTATGCTGCTAAGCCGGCCGGAAGGAACGATGAGAAGGCGGGGTGGCAGTTGTATAGGGAAAGCCGACGCAATCATCGCGGCCGCAGCCTGTAAGGTGGCTGCATCGGTAGGAGAAGGCCGGTCGGGGAGCTGGAATTCAATGTCAGGTACTTGCGCTCCGGTCACGCCGTCCGACGTGGCGACCAAGACGTAGGCGCCATATCGTGTCCAGACAGGGTAGAAAACGGCGTCGGATGTGCTCCAAATGCGCTCGTCGCCGACGTTGCTGTCACGGTGGCCGAGCAGCAATGCCGCCTGCGAATTGTCGATGAGCCGCGCCGCCGTATCGGGCCGGCCCAAATGTAGCAGCGCCAATCCCGCGAGCGCAGCCACGCTCTGCTCGCGCCGCAGAACCATCGCCCTCTCGCGCGTACCCCGCGCTGCTGTCAGCCGAGACGCGCGTTGCGATTCTAGAATTTCGAAGGCCTCCACAACAGCATGCCAGTTCCGTCCCACATTCCGGTGCATATAATTGGACGCTGCGAGCCAGCCGACCTCCCCGCCGGCGTGCTCCTGGGCGATCCTGAGCAGGAGGGAAAGCCAATCTTCATCGTGCTCCGGGGAGGAACCATGCGCCAGGTGGAACACAGCAAGATTGACAGTTGTCAGCGCATCGAGGCTTCCGACGGCGTCTGGTCGCTTAGGCAGCACGAGCGCGAGTTTGGCGGCAGCATCGATAAGGCGGCGATCAGGTTCGGCCGTGTAGCGCTCGATCAACGCACCCATGGCAGCGCCAGCTACCATTTCTCGTTGAATTGCCTCCCGCGGAAGACGTTCGATCGCTGACTGGAACAATGCTCCTGCCCGATCAGCGTCCGCCGCGTGAAAGCCGAACCGTCCGTTGAGCGCGCGTTCTTGGTACGCGTTAGCGGTCGTGACTTCCTGGCTCCATCGCCTTGGGTTCCGTTCATCGGTCGAGCCAAGGCCTAGCTCTCCCGCCTCAATCGCGCGATCGATGTCTGACAGCACTCTCGTTGCCCGATGGCGATCGTGATACGCGTGCGCAACCGCGAAAAGCACTTCGTCTCCCACTAAGTCTCGGTTGTCGGCAGCTCGCTCGATAGCTTCGATGGCGCTGTCGAGACTGCTAACGGGGCCGCCAAGTAGATGGGTCTGCAAATGCCAATTTGCCATGGTCCAGTTCAGAAAGGCGAGTGTCTTCCTGTCTGTGCTGTGCCTTAAACCGTCCTCTAGAACCAAACGAGCGTGGGCGAAGGCCTCTGCGCCTCCGCGGTCCATAAGTGCGATTGCGAGCGAGTTAATCATTTCTCCGCGGTCCGGGCTCATTTCCGCAGCTTCACGCAGTGTTGCGAGAGCAGTCTCGAGGTCTGATTTGACGCCGCCATGCTCATGCCGGTCGAGCAAGAGAATAGCGCGTTGCTGAAGGAGGGCCGCCAGATCTGCAAGCGCGCCCGGTGCAGTCCGTCTGTGATGCGCTATTCCTTCCGCTGAGAGCTGGATCGCTCTGCCCAGGCTTGGCCGGTGTCCCTCTGCCTTCCAGCGTGCCTCGTGGATACTGATGATCGCACCGTATGAGGGCAAGCTCTCCTCTCGTCGAAGCCCGAATTTCCGTAGTTTTTCGAAGATGCGTTGGGCTTTTGCAAGTCGGGAAAAATCCCCGAATTCCGGCACGACGGTGGCGTACCGGGTAAGCATTGCGATCAGTACGTCGCGTCCCCCTGCCGTCATCGGGACGGCGAGGGCTGCGTGCAGATGGTCAAGCGCCCGGCGTCTAGCGATTGGCGTCCCGTGTTTAATGAGGCGTTGCGCTGCCGCGAGATAAGCAGCTGCAGCCTCCCGATACCTCGGCCCCAGAAGGGTCAACGCGCCTTCCGACATCGTGATTGCTTGCTGAAGGTCGTCGATTGAGCCGTGCTCGAGTGCGGAGGCAATGTTCAATATTGCTTCCGCGCGGCGGATCGGGTCAGTTTGCTCGTGAGCAAGCTGCCGCCATAGTGCTGCTACACGGTGGCTTTCTCCCGGTCGTATATGCTCAAGCGCCCATAATGCTTGATCCCATCTATCAGCGCTCGCCCCGCGTTGCTCTGCCTCGTCCCGCACCATTATACTCTCGCTCGCCCACAATTTTGGCGCGACTTTAAACAGCACATCTAAATAAAATAGTGAATTTATGCATTCTTCAAAGTTGGAGACACAGATGCAGATGAGCTCTGCTCGAAACTGCAAGGGTCGTACTTTCGGAAGTGTCGGGGTGCACTTATCGGTCAGGACAGCTCGATACCACCCACATCGAAATCGTCCTCGCGGTAGGGAAGCGGTAGAAACCATGGAACTGCGTCGCGAGGAACGTCACTAACGCTTTTATCTGTGGGTTGGAAAACCAGTGTGCGTGATATAAATACCGACCGATACGGCGTCCGAACTCCATTCCGGCAGGACAGGGCCAGAATCCCGGCCCGAACCTCCTCAATGGTGAACTATTCAGGGAAGAGCCCGATGCCCATGCCCTGAATCGCTGACAGCTTCGCCAACCAATTGTCTTTTGTCGATGTCCTTCCGTCTGGATGAACGATGACGCGCTCTTGCTCATTGGCGATCGACCAGATCGCGGTTCCGCCAGCGGCACGGTTCTCAACAATGGATGTCGGCGCAGCTCGTCGACGGTCATGGGGGTGCCATTTCCGTGAAGATAGTCGGGTGAGGCATAGAGCCGGCTGACGTAACGCGCGATGCGGCGATGGATGAGATTCTTGGCTTCTTCGTCGGGCGGCGGGCCGGCGAAAATGATGCGATCAAGGCCAGCGTCCCGGTGAAACAGGTCCACTTTGTTGAGTACAGCAAGATCAAACGCGACGTCATCGTTACGCGGCAGATATTGAAGGCACATAGGTGCCATAAGGCCGAGCTCATCCGTCGTGCCGACGGCAGCTTCACGGTGCTGCTGATACGTTTCGTCCGCACGGCATCTTCTGCCCGCTCCCAGGCGCGAACGACATCCTGAGCATGACCGAGAAACGCGTGCCCATCACCGGTCAAGATCAGCCGGTTTCCGCGGCGCTCAAACAGTGCAGATCCCAACTCGATTTCCAGACGTCTGAGACCATGGCTCAGTCTTCGGTATTCCGTGCCTACGCGCGACGTCAGATATCGAGCCACTTGCGGCAATTCGTTCGAAAGCGCGAATGTCATCCAGCTGCATGATACCAGCGGGTTTCACCGCTTGACGACGGCAACTTGAACCGGCTTTTCCCGGGCGACGCCAATGGCGGACCAACTGCAATGATTGCACACTACGTCGAAACAGTTCTTTTCCCACTGTCGGACATCGTGATCGATCTGCACTCAGGGGGAAAGTCGCTCGATCACTATCCGGTAGCGCTCGCCCGTCCGGGCCTTAATTCCGAAGCGACCGCAAAAATTCGCACCCTTCTCCAAGCTTTCGGGGCGCCATATAGCGTGGTGACGACAGGAGAGGGCGGTGGCGCGGGAAGTACCCTTTATGCCGCCGCAGAACAGCATGGCATTCCCGCACTTTCCACGGAGCTTGGAAGCGGCGGGACCCTTTCCGCGCATGGTTTGTCGATCGCCAAGAACGGCGTGCGGCGTGTCCTTAAAGCTTACGGTATAGCGCCGGATGTCGCGACGGCGAATCGCCCGGAACGAAGTTCATGCGCTCGCTCAGCCGTACCGGCCCGTTTATGCGCCGCGGGGTGGGCTTTTCGAGCCTTTTGTTGATCGCGGAGAGAACCTGGTCAAAGGCCAAGACGCGGGCCTGCTGCATTCGTTCGACGATCCGCTCGCGGAGCCCGAGAACCTCGTATTCGAAGCCGACGGTGTCGTCATCTGCCGCCGTTTCCCGACAATGACCGAGCGGGGCGATTGCCTTTATTCGCTAATGGTAGAGGTTGGCTGACGGTGCTCCACCGGGCGCAAGTCTCTCGATTTGGCGATCGCTCTAGTCGGCAGTCATCAACAAGGTGAGCTCCCAGATCGCAATCATTCGTGCGATCTGGCGACTTTATTCAGATAGATTTCCCTTCGTGCCTAAAGATCCAGGTAGCCATACGCTTTCAGAATTCGGGCGGTATCGCCGCCGTCGATAATGCAGTATCGACGGGGGGTGCTATTTTTTGCTGTCGCGAACATTTCGGCCTGGCGGACGACGGAGTTGGCGATTTTGTTACAGTGCTGGACGACGACCAAGTCGACTGGCTCTTCAAACGCTCGCTGCAACTGGTCTCCTCGTTTCCCCATATTTCCAGGATGCATTTCGCCTTTGAGGGAAGGGCCCTTGAAGATAAACGCGGCGCTCGCCGTTTCGCCTTCGATCGATACATTATTGCTCGACAGGTCCGATCGCTCCCCGCCCCAGTCATTGGGCACGAAGGGCTCGCCGATAATCTCTGCAAACGCCCGCTTCACCGCGTCTTCGGGCATTGCCATCATCGCAGCAAGGTCGGCCTTGCTAATTTGCTCTATGGAGCGGATCTGGCTGAAAACGTCGATTGTATCCGGATAGACACGCAAGACGTTATGCAGCGGCGTCCAGGACACGCCGACCTCTTCAACCAACTCCCCGATGATGTAGGGGGAAACGTCGATTGAATTCTCGTTGAATCGGAAAAGACCGACAACCAACATGCGGCCTTTGTTCGATAAGATGCGCAATGAGCTATCAGAGTAGTAGTGTTCATTGTACATCTCCCCAACAACGTCATACTCGCGGGCGCCCAAACACAAACGGCTCCTCAGCGTCGCGTTCTTGATTGGCTTCCCGGCTTGCTCCAAATGAATGGCCTTCGCTGCCCCGCTAAATGTGAAGGTCGCAAACACATGGGCCAAGACGCCTTCACCATCGAGGTCGCGGCTGGTTGCGAGTTCGATCAACGCTGGGATCTTTTCTGAAAAGATGAGCTCCTTCGCAATCGCCCAGGTTCTGTCCATTCCTGCAGCGCGTCTTCCGGTATTTCGCGCAAGTGAAATATGGGTTGTATCTGAAGGAAGCACATTGGCCAGAGCCGCCAACCGTCGGCCATTTAGGTAGTAAGCTAAAAACCGCAGGGATTTTCCCTCTGACATTGGACCTTCTCCACCTATAATATCGGCCGACGCAACACGTTCGGCTTCTATAGGTCCAACTGTCGACATGGAAGCTGCATCATCCTCTACAGCTGTCCGACCTCACACGGTCGGCATTTCTAATCAACCATCTGCCGCTACCTGTTGAGAAATCACTCGCGGGACCGCCGCACGTGCGAGACACGGTCCGGACGGTTTGTCCCGCTAGGGCCATCTCGTAGCAGGTTCGATGGCGAGTGAGGGGCCATGCCGCAGGCATAGTCTTAACACGGATGCGGAACCATCCAGATCAACCAACGGAGAATGAGCATGTCTGACACTCGCTATCTTCCTCTCGCCGGCCGCCTCCTCATCGGTCTTCCCTTCCTGTTCTTCGGTCTTGCCAAGGCCGCCACTCTTGGAAAGACCGTCGCGTTGTCGAAATGGTCGGTATTCCACTTCCCTTTCTTGGCGCGATCGGTGCGATCACGTTGGAAATTGGCGGCGGATTGCTGCTGATCACCGGCTTCAAAGTCCGCCCGGTCGCCTTTCTGCTCGCCATCTTCACGATGGTCCACTTCTTCAAGAGCGTCATGATGACCGGTGTGGCCTGCTGCAGGTCGTAGCTTTCGGAGCAGGCGCGCTCAGCCTCGACGCCTATTTCGCCAAGCGCGGTGGCGCATCCGCCGGAGCAGTCTACGTAAACTGAACGTCATCCACCGCCAAATCTACCCAAAGAGCCGGACATGCGTGATCGCTGTCCGGCTCTTTTCTTTGCGATTGAACGGGGTCCAAGTGTTCCTCCAAAAGCGACAGAGAGTGCCTGTTTTTCGCTAACTAGTGTTAGCCACCGCGATACGGCATCTTCACGCCGGTGGGTTGTTCCACAACCGGTTAGAGGTTGGCGTTGAGAAGCATTACCGCAAACTTGGCGATCCCAGATTTAAATCTGGAAAATCAAGCGCGGAAGTTCCATAAATTGTTGTTATCGCACAGATCTGAAATACCGGGTCGGCGGTTCAAATCTAGTCAAGAGCACCGTCTCTCGCGGGCGACCATATCAGCCGGTCGTGTGGTCGCTCTGAATTCCCGTGGCGAAGCTTGAGAAGGAGTGACGTCGGAACGGCCGCATCAACAGTCACCGGGAAGCCAAGGCGATCGGTAATGTCGAGCTTAATCAAGATTCAACCCATGCCGGCGCAATTGGGCCGATGTCGCGGAGGAGGGGGCCGATGACGATCATGAGCTGCCCAACACTGTGGTCTTAATGCGAAGAGGTATGATCGAGAATTGAAAATGGATGTGGCGTGGGACATTCATCGAATAACCAACAAGGAACCGGCACGTGGCGGAATTTCCAAGCAAGGCAAAAGTCGTCATTATCGGGCTCGGCGGCATCGTCGGCGCATCGATCGCCCATCACCTGATCGAGCGCGGATGGGACGACATCGTCGGCATCGACAAGTCGGGTATCCCTACCGATATCGGCTCGACCGCCCACGCCTCGGACTTCTGTTACACCACGTCACACGACTATCTGTCGGTCTGGACGACCCAGTATTCGATCGATTTCTACGAGAAGATGGGCCACTACTCCCGCATCGGCGGCCTCGAAGTCGCCCGCACGGGCGACGACGCCTGGATGGAAGAGATCAAGCGTAAGCTCACCTCGGCACGAGCCTTCGGCACCAACGCCCGCTACGTCTCGCCCTCCGAGATCAAGGAGATGTTCCCGCTGATCGAGGAAGATCAGGTTCAGGGCGGCATGTTCGATCCCGACGCCGGCCTCGTCATCCCGCGCTCGCAGACCGTTGCCGGCAAGCTCGTCGATGCCGCCGAAAAGACCGGCAAGCTCACCATGTTCGGCAACACGCCGGCCCAGTCGCTGATCGTCGAGGGCGGCCGCATCAAGGGCGTCGTCACCCATCGCGGCACCATCATGGCCGATCACGTCATCGTCTGCGCCGGCCTCTGGGGCCGCCTGATTGCCGAAATGGTCGGCGAGGACCTGCCGGTCATGCCGGTCGATCACCCGCTCACCTTCTTTGGCCCCTATAACGAGTTCGAAGGCACGGGCAAGGAAATCGGCTTCCCGCTGCTGCGCGACCAGGGCAACTCCGCCTATATGCGCGACACCGGCGACCCGAAGACCACCGAAGGCGGCCAGATCGAGTGGGGCTACTACGAGACCACCAATCCGCGGATGTGCCACCCGCGCCAACTGCTGGAAAAGCACGAGGCGCGCCTGTCGCCCTCGCAGCGCGACCTGGAAATGGAGCAGATCCTCGAGCCGCTCGAAAAGGCCATGGAACTTACGCCGATCCTCGGCGAACTCGGCTACAACGAAGGCCACTCCTTCAACGGCCTGCTGCAGGTCTCCGCGGCCGGCGGCCCGTCCTGCGGCGAGAGCCAGAAGGTGCGCGGCCTCTGGTACTGCGTCGCCATCTGGGTCAAGGATGGTCCCGGCTACAGCAAGCTGATCGCCGACTGGATGACCGACGGCCGCACCGAGATCGACCACAACTCGATCGACTATTCCCGTTTCTACCCGCACCAGCTGACCGAGGAGTTCATTGCCGGCCGCTGCTACGAGGCCGCGCAGAAGATCTATTTCCCCGCCGTTCACACCCGCGAACCCTACGCTTCCGGCCGCAACGCCAAGCGCTCGCCCTTCTACGAGCGCGAGAAGGAACTTGGCGGCTACTTCATGGAACTCGGCGGCTGGGAACGCGCCCATGGCTACGCTGCCAACGAGCACCTGCTGGAGAAATACGCCGACCGCGTTCCGGTCCGCGAAAACGAATGGGACAACCGCCACTTCTGGCGCGTCTCCAACGCCGAGCATCTGGCGATGAGCGAGGATTGCGGCATCGTCAACCTCAGTCACTTCCACATGGTCGATATCGAAGGCCCTGACCATGTCGACCTGCTCGAATGGCTCTGCGCCGCCAAGATCGGCGGCGACGGCAATATCGGAAAGGGCATCTACACCCACTTCCTCGACGACGAGGGCATGGTACGCGCCGACTTCACCGTCATCCGCATGGCCGACCGCTGCCGCCTGATCAACGGCGCCGATGCCGGTCCACGCGACTTCCACTACATGAAGCGCGTGGCCGAGGACCGCGGCCTCGACGTCACCATCACCGACGTCTCGGAAAAGTTCATCACGATAGGCATCTGGGGCCCGAACGCCCGCGACACGCTGAAGAAGGTGGTGGCCGATCCGGCAGCGCTCGACCCCGAAAACTTCGCCTTCGCGGCCATCAAGCCGATCGGGATCGCGGGCAAGACGGTCACCGCCTTCCGCATCTCCTATGTCGGTGAGCAGGGCTGGGAACTGCACATGAAGTACGAGGATGGCCTCGCCGTCTGGGACGCTCTACGCGCCACCGGCGTCATGCCCTTCGGCGTCGAGACCTACGCCAACTCGCGCCGCATGGAAAAGTCTCTGCGCCTGCAGAACGGCGACCTGCTCACCCAGTACAATCTGCTGGAAGCCGACCTCGCCCGCCCGAAGGTCAAGGAAGCCGATTTCCGCGGCAAGGCCAAGCATCTGGAATACAAGGCCCGCGAACACCAGCCGGCCATGCTGTGCACCCTCGTCATGACCGGAAACACCGACAAGGCAGGCGTTAAGCGCTACCCGGTCGGCTCGATGCCGGTCATCGACCCGGAAACCGGCAACACGCTGGTCGACAGCCTCGGCCGCATCTCCTACACCACCTCGGTCGCCTACGGCCCGACGATCGGCAAGAACATCGCGCTTGCCTACCTGCCGCAGGAATACTGCCAGGTCGGCCGCAAGCTGAATGTCGAGTATTTCGCCGAGACCTATCCGGTTGAAGTCATCAGCGTCGGCTACAAGCCGATCTACGACCCTGAGAACCTGAAGCCTCGTACGTGATTGCGAGCCGCCTCGCGTGAGGAAATGGGAGACAGTAAGCCGTTCGGTCCAAGCGATTTCAGGGAAAGGTGCGGCGGTTGGCGCCTATATCTCGAGCGCTGCCACTGATGCCGTCGGCATCGACCGGCGGCAGTCGGATCATTCGTTCAAGGACAGGGCCGCGGGGCCATTAGCGGGTTGAACGCGCCCGAAGTCCCTTCCAAGAGGCATTTGACCCAGGTGTCGCCGGTTCACATCCGCTCAAGGCGACGGGCCCACGTTATGCGTTCTGGTTACCGGCCGATGAAAGAGATGGTTTCATCATTGGGCTCCTCGGAAAGTCGATCCTCCGCTCTTGAAGCACGCAGACTGGGGCCAGGCCTTATCACCAATTCTAAAGCGTGAAAGCAGATCGGATACCGCGTCCTGTTTCGCTGAGCGGCAACGCGTGATCTTCCCGCTCGCTCAGCGGAGGATTTTGCTCTCGCGCCTATGAAGGTCATGCTTTACCTCGACGTGGCATAGGTTTCGGTCAATTCTTTTTCAGACCCTCCTTGACGTGAGGTTGAAAACACATATGCATACGCTATGCAATATTTGGAAGCCAACAAACTCGGTGCCCTCGGCGCCATGATCCGCGACCGGACGGAAGCGTCGTTGACGGGGCTTTCGCCGAGCGCGGCGGCCGTTCTATCGATGCTGCATTTTAAGCCGGGACTGACGACGACGGAACTCGCCATGGTTGTCGGCGTGAGTCAACCGAATGCCGTGCGGTTGATTGACGGGCTGGAGCGTCAGGCATTGATTGAACGCGGCAAACCGGAAGGTCGCGTCACGCCACTGACATTGACGCAGGCAGGCCATGCGCAGGTGGAGGAGTTGCACGCTCTCCGGCTGGCTGCACTCGACGACTTGCTGTCGGCGCTGCAACGGGACGAGCGGCAGCACTTTGCGTCCATGCTGGATACGATTCTTGCTGGTGCGACGACTTCCCGCGCTTTCGCGCGGACGACATGTCGCCTCTGCGAGCATGATCTTTGCGGCCCCGAGGTCTGCCCGATCGCCTGCCGCGCGACTGAGATTGAGAAAAAGGAAAATCAAGAATGATCATTTCTTATGCAGAACATTCGCCGGGGATCGATGCCGACGCTTGGGTTGCTCCGGATGCTACAGTATGTGGTAATGTCGTCATCGGTGCTGGCAGCCGCATCATGCATGGCGCCCGCCTTGTTGCTGAGGCAGGCGGGTCGATCCGCATCGGCCGCAACTGCATTGTGTTGGAAAATGCAGTGATCCGAGCCACAGGCCGTCATCCTTGCACGTTCGGAGATCACTGTGTTGTTGGTCCCAACAGCCATGTGGTTGGCGCCGAAATCGACGATGAGGTCTTCGTTGCCACTGGCGCGGCGGTTTTCCATGGTGCTCACATCGGCCGTGGATCGGAAGTTCGCATTAACGGCATCGTTCACCTGCGGACCCGCCTTGAGCCGGGTACGACCGTGCCGATCGGCTGGATTGCCGTTGGCGACCCGGCTCAACTCCTGCCCCCGGATCAGCACGAGGCGATCTGGCTGCACCAGAAGCCGCTTGACTTCCCAGGCTTCGTTTACGGTGTCGACCGAAGCGTGCCCGACGTGATGCAGAAAATCACGGCGGGTCTTTCGGCCGCGCTCGGTGTGCATCGTGCAGAAAGCGTGTAAACAAGGAACGCGGTAGGGACGGCCATCGCTGCGCATCAGGCGCACGAGTTAGGTTCCGCGACAGGCAGCCCCACTTTTCGACAGCCGGGAGAGGTGTCCGTTCTCCAGTTCAACGATCAACCGTGGTCCACCATCTGAGGTATGCCGACCTGAGTGGCGGTGTTCGTTGATCGTGGCTTTGATCGGCGGCGCAGGTTCGAGAAGCTCTCGAACCTGACCACATCGACCGGCGAGTTAAAGGGGATCGAAATCTGCCGGTGGTTGGCCGCGCCAGAGTAGCCGATTATCTGCCCGATGAAAGGCTGACCAAGATGTTGGCCGCGCACCCGATCTGCTTCTATTTCCGCGACGCGGCGTGCTTTGGCGATCCAAAAGCCGACGACTGGGGCGGGAGCGGAGCGTGATGCCGGGCAGATGCAATAGATCGGCGCGCCATCTTCGTTGGGCTATGGCACAAGAATGACTTTGCCCGTGCTTTGGCGAGTTTCGACAAACCGGTGTGCGTCGGCTGTGTTCTGCAAGGGAAACCGTCCCCCGATGACCGGGGTGAGACGTCCTGCGGCTGTCAACTGAAAGAGCTCGGTCAAATCGTGGCGGACCGCGCCCGCCTGTAACAGGGGCAGCAGGGCGAACCCTTTGACGGTCTGCCCGTCCGCCAGCAGCTTGTTCATGCTCGGGATGTCAAGCGCGAACCTACCCAGCGCTCCAAATAGAAGTACTCCCGTCTGTGTCAGCATTTCAACAAAAGACGAGGTTTGGGAGCCGCCGACAAAGTCATAGACAATGTCAAATCCCGCGTCGCCCGCGGCCGCCCGGCATTTTGCTGACCAGCCACCACTTCGATAATTGAAGGCGAGATCCGCTCCCTGCGACACGGCTGTTCGCAGCTTTTCGTCAGAGCCCGCGAGCGCCACAATTCTTTTGGCCCCGGCCTGCTTGGCAAGCTGGATCAGCAGTGTACCCACACCACCACCAGCGGCGGTAATCAGAACCGACTTGCCGTTCGGTGAGGTTTGTCGCACGGCGTGGAGCGCCGTGAGACCCTGGACCTGCAATGCAACCGCGGCTTCAAACGACACTGCTTCGGGGAGTGGAACGGCAGCCGCGCCCTTTACCACCACGTATTCCGCATATCCGCCGTCACGGCCGATGGCGAACAATGGCACCGCAACCCGGCTTCCAACCGGGATACCAGTGTTCCGACCGGCTGCTTCAAGGGTGCCGGCGATTTCGACGCCGAAGGTTGCCGGCAACGATGGCGTTACCGCATATTGGTCGCGCCGCATCAGAACTTCAAAAAAATTCACGCCCGATGCACGCACGTGAACGAGGATCTCGTCATCGTCGCGGATTTCAGGACGTGTCGCTTCGACTACCGTTAGGACATCGGGCTCGCCGAACTCATTGATCTGTACGCTTTTCAATGTCTGAACTCCTCTGTGTAACCTCAGAGCGAGCTTTCTATCCATAAGGCGCAATGCTACTCTACAGACACTTCTCTCCTATACAGACCTGTTGGTAAGTATGGCCAAACCGATCAAGAAACTACCCGTCCTACCGATCGAACGAGCGATCCGCACGATATCGGGCCGCTGGAAGGCCGTGATCCTTTATCACCTTCTGAACGGGCCCAAGCGGCTGTCGGAACTTTCAAAACTCATCCCGTCGGTCAGCCAGAAGGTTCTCGTTCAGCAGCTTCGTGAGCTGGAGGAACATGGATTGGTGAACCGCGCCGTTTTCCGCCAAGTCCCGCCTCGTGTCGACTATTCTGCGACAGAGCTGGGTCTGAGCCTGGAACCCGTTATGCTAGCGCTCTGCGACTGGGGCCAGCGGCATGCAGTGGCGCTCGACGAGATCGATCGGCTGGTCGACTGCGTTGTCCGCCCGGTCAATGCTGGGCGCGGCTCGACCACCGTCGGCGGTGATTGAGCGATCCAAGCCACAACCCTTACATCTACTCGCCGCTACGAGTGGGGCACGTCATCTTTTGACTGGCAATACAGACAGCGGCCTAATCAGGGCGCCACGCTCTTACAAGGTCTAGCAGGCCGGGAAACCGTGCGTCGAGATCTTCCGTTCTAACTCGGCTGCGTCGCTCGAGACCGTATTGCCTCTGATGGATTAGGCCGGCTTCGCGCAAAGCCTTGAAATGATGCGTCAGCGACGATTTCGGTCGATCGAAACCGAACCATCCGCAGGCATGGTCGTATCCTTCCGATTCCATCAGCAGCTTGCGGATGACGGTGAGCCGCAAGGGATCGGCAAGCGCGCCCATAACTGTTTCCAGCCGAAGATTCTCGACAGACGGTTCAGGCAGCGGCGGTGGTAGATCGGAGGGGGCAATCAAATTGGTCATGAAACCGCTCATAGCACGAAAGTACGATTCTTGTCGAACTAGTATGTACGAATTAAATCGAACTATGTTAGTACGAAAAAACTCGAACTAGCATAGGAGCCTTCAATGTCATCAGTCAGTTCATGTCCGGTCGGTCAACCTACCTCCGAAATTGCAGCCAATCCGCAATGGCAGATGTGGGGGGCAGCCTGGATCGTCAGCGCCGTCTTCATTCTTTCGAACTCTGCGACCCCGCTCTACGTGCGATGGCAGGCGGCAATCGGGTTTACGTCGGCCACACTGACAGGTATCTTTGCGGCCTATATTCTAGGTTTGCTTCTGACGCTGCTGGTGGCAGGCCAGCTCTCCGATCGGTTCGGTCGGCGCCCGGTGTTATTGCCCGGGCTCATGGCGGCGATCGCGGCGAGCTTGCTCTTCGCGCAGGCTAACTCGATCATTGTGTTGATCGTTGCGCGGTTCCTGTCTGGCATGGCAGTCGGGGTCGTGGTCTCAGCGGGTATGGCGGCAGTGGTCGATCTGGGCGGTCCGGAACGGAAGCGGCAAGCTTCGCTGATCGCGTCTGTCTCGATGGTGCTAGGTGCCGGACTTGGCCCCCTGCTGGCGGGTGCTATCGCGTCGTCGATTGCAGAACCGGTTGTGCCAATCTTCCTCTCTGAGCTGGTCATTCTCCTGACGGCGGTATTCGTCTTGCTCCTGTTGCCACTGAAGCACCGCAACAGTCGTACGGATCAATCATGGCGTCTGCATCTGCCCAGCTTGCCGCGGGGCAATCGTCGTCATCTCCTCTTTGGCGTCGCTGTGTTCGGACCGGGTATCACGTCCACCTCTTTCGTCCTCGCACTCGGCCCATCGCTTTTGTCGCGCTTGCTCGGGGTCACGAGCCCGCTGATTGCCGGAGGTATGGCTTGCGTCATGTTTCTGGCTGCGACCGGCATTCAATTCGCCGCGCGTTCACTTTCCATACGCGCGACCTTTCTGACCGGTGCTACGGCAACTGTATTCGCGATGGCGGGGATCGCTCTTGCCGTCCAATCTTCAAACGCCGCCGCATTGGTTGGCGCTGCGGTTTTCGCTGGCTGTGGCCAGGGGCTCGGGCAGCTTGGCGGGCTGACCTTGATCGGGCTGCACGTGCCAGGAAATCATCGTGCTGAGGCCAACGCTGTTCTCAACATCGGAGGCTACATTCCCGCAGGTCTGATGCCGGTCGCAATTGGCTTGGTCATAGACAAGGCTGGTCTCTCCATCGGTGCAACGTTGTTTGCGGCAGCGCTTGCTACGACCGCTGTCCTGGGCGGGCTGGCAGTCGCGCGAAGTCTGGAACGGGAATAGTTGGATTAGGATGTCACACTGGCTGGCCCTCGGCGCCGTTTTTGACTCGAGGGTCGGTTGCACTGCCGCAGTGACCATCGATCAGCGACCGTCGCGATTCTTCAATCAGTATGGCTGCATCTCGAGCAGGTCGTCAAAATCATCCAGTTTCGTCAGGTTGGCAGCGATCTTTTTGGCGAGCTGCGCAAGCCCACATCGGAGTTCCAGAAATTGCCTTCTGCCTCGAAGTTCAACATATCACGCACTTAGCTCATTGCGTGATGCGCCGCCGGTTTTAGTCTCTTCAAGACCGACTACCAAGGTAGTGCGGAGCGAGCGCGAGCGGCTAGCTGGAGCTAACCGACCCGCTCCCACCCGTTTTGCAGCACTGCGATTCTCATTAAGCCGCCTGCCAAACCTCGTTTAGAATGCACGCTTCCAACGCCGTCTTGTCCTGTGGCAAAAACCACCCGTAGTGCTGCTGGATCATGTCCGGTGTGTCCTGGATCACATAGCTTGCCTGCTCATAGGCCCCGGTCAGCTTCAGTATATGTGTCGCGAGCACGTCTCGAACATTGTGCGGGCCGTGCGGCGATAGCCCTTGATTGCTCCGCGCCCCAATGTTCTGGGGCCCTTAATTGCGTCCTACGCCATCAGTTCAGCCGGTGGGGCCCGAGTTCGGCCGGGAACCTGTTCCTGCCGAACACGCCAGCGGTATCGCCTTTACCTAGACTGTAACTACCACCTTTCCCAGATGTTGGTTCGCCTCGAGGAACCGGTGCGCCTCTGCAATTTCCTCAAAGGCAAATTTCTTCGCGATCACCGGCTTCAAAGCGCCTGAGGCGAGGGCGTCAAGGATAAAGCCCTTTGCTTTCTCCAGGCGTATAGGATCTCGAACGATTTCATGAACAAGATATCCCTTCAATGTCAGGCTCTTCGAAAGCACAGGCCCGGCCGGGAACGGTGTTGCATGTGGGCTTAGTCCGCCGTATTCGATCAGAATGCCACCCACAGCCATTGCGGTGGTGATGGCCGTGAAGGCAGGACCCGCGACGGGATCAAACACAACCCGAAACCCGTTTTCTCCACCGGCGGCGATAAGTTGGGCTTGGAAATCATCGTCTCCAGAGAAGATCACGTCGTGAGCGCCAGCATCCCGGAGCGCCGGCGCCTTGGCTCTGCCGCGGGTGACCGCCACGGGGCGGGCTCCTATCAGGTTCGCGATCTGGATGGCCGCAACTCCAACACTGCTCGATGCAGCAGTCACGAGGACAGGTTCGTCTGCACTCAATGAAGCAATGTCAATCAGCGCGCCATACGCGGTCAGGTACTGCATCCAGCTTGCTGCTGCCAGCTCGAAGCTGATCGCCGACGGATGCTTGACCACGAGATGCGATGGAAAAACGGCCATTTCCCCATACGCTGGCCACCTCTCCATGGAGACGGAGGGAATCACGCTGACTCTGTCTCCGGGTGAAAGTCCTTCGACGCCAGCACCGATCTCGTCAACGAATCCTGCAGCTTCAAGTCCCAAACCACTGGGAAGGGAAGGTGTCTGGATGTAGGTTCCGGAACGCATGAGAATGTCGGCGCGATTCACGCCAATAGCTTTGACCCGAATACGCACTTCGCCCGGACCCGGCCGAGCAGTGGGCATATCTTCAATGCGCAAGACTTCTGGTCCGCCGATTTCGTGAAAGCGTACTATTCGTGACATGTTATTTCCTCATAGCGTGTTCGAATTCCTTGATCTCAGATCGCAAATGCTAAAAAAATCCCTCTATTGGCAGTTCTCACGAAACTAGGAGTTTCGAATTGGATCGGATCGAGAGCATGATTGCTTTCGTCAAGGCTGTTGAAACCGGCTCTTTTGCCCGAGCTGCAAATGTCCTTGGGCTCTCCGCACCCATGGTGGGAAAACACGTCCATTCGCTGGAGCATCGTCTGGGGGTGCGCCTGATCAATCGCACGACCCGGCGCCAATCACTCACCGAGGCCGGCCGGACTTACTACGACCAGTGCCGGACCATTCTGGCCGACATAGAGGCGGCCGAGACCACGGCCTCGGAAAATCTTGCCGCGCCACAAGGCAGGCTACGCGTCACCATGCCAAGCTTGCTTGGTCGGGTCTGTATCGCGCCTATCATGCTGAAGATGGCTGCGGATTATCCCAAGCTTAAACTCGAAATGTCGTTTACCGACGACATAGTTGATCT
Organism: Hyphomicrobiales bacterium; assembly: GCA_900466605.1. GTDB lineage: Bacteria > Pseudomonadota > Alphaproteobacteria > Rhizobiales > Rhizobiaceae > Rhizobium. Next base: position 28,892 of record UBMU01000005.1, on the reverse strand, counting down.
CGATGACTACGATTTGGCGATCCGGAGTATCGGCGAACATCATGATGCCGTCGCCGGAGGTGCGGGGATGATGACACGGCGCCTATCGACCCATCGGATGCTAATATGTGCTTCGCCAACATACCTGGCCCAGCGTGGGGAGCCGGTTGACGTTCACAGCATCGGCGCTCATGAGACCATCGCATTCGGCAGAATTGCGCGACCACAGAGGTGGCGATTCAGCGACGAGGATGGAGCGCCGATTGATATCGAGCCGCATGGACGTTTCGTGATGGACGACCTTGCAGCGATTGCGGATGCCGCTGTGGCTGGGCTCGGCGTCGCTTGGCTGCCGAGTTGGCTGGTTCGTAAGCGCATTGAGGACGGAGAGCTTGTGTCGGTTGTCTATCCTGGCCGGAGCTACTCCTATCACAACCACGCTCTCTGGCACAAAGACGTACTGACACCCAAGATCCGGATTGCTCTGGATCATCTCGCTTTTGAGCTGCCCCGCCTCATGTAACGCTCCGAGGGACTTCGTTGATCGATGCCAGTAGGAGTTCCCATAGCTCGGAACGCCACATCATCGGCCAAGCCTGTCGGAGCTTATTTAATCACCACCACACGGTGGGGAGGTAAGGGCGAGTGCCGCTCTTCGGAGCTATCGGCGCCTGCGCTCCTCGCCCCAAATCCGGGGAGGGTGCCTTGACGCCAAAGAAAAGTGACTTAATCTAGTCTAGGGATCGGAGGTGGCCGGTGTTTTGGAGGCAGCGGCTCTGATGGGATCCTGAATCGGGAGGGAACACTGGTGAAGAACAAGGCAATCATGCTCGCCCTTTTGGCGAGTTCGTTCCTGGCCGCGCCTGTTATCGTGGCGGCTCAGGATTTGATCACGGGGGACACTGTCGGCAAGGCCGATGCGCCCAACAAGCTTATTTTCCGCATGACCACCGACGGGCCACGCAACAACGAACCGGCCTATGCAGAGGGCTACAGCAAGCTCTTCAACGATTTCATCGCCAAGCGCCCTGACTGGCAGATCGAGCTACAGATGATGTCGGGCGATATCGGCCAGGAGCAGGCCCGAATGCTCGAGCAGGCCAAGTCGGAATCCGCGCCCGATTGCGCCGCGGTCGATTCATTCGTGCTGCCGCTCTTCAAGAAATCCGGCGTGCTGCAATCCTTCTCGCCCTACTTCAGCAAGGAAGAGATCGGCCAGCTGTTTCCCTTCATCCGCGCGGGGATCACCGGCGACGACGGCAACATCTATGCCTGGTGGTGGTCGACCGACCTGCGCGTCCTCTACCGCAACAAGGAGATCGTTCCCGACGCGCCTCAGACATGGGACGACGTGAAGAAGGCCGCGCTGCATTCCGTCGACGAAGGCATGGAGGGCATCCTCTTCAATGGCGGACGCTACGAAGGCACGACATTCGATTGGCTGGCGAATTTCTGGGGACAGGGCGGCAAGCTGGTCGATGACCAGGGAAAGCCGGTCTTCGGCGAGGGGGGAAACCGCGACAAGTTTATCAAGGCGGTCAATTACTATCGTGACCTTGTGGAATCAGGTGCCGCGCCGAAGCGCGTCGCGACGATCGGCAACTATGACGATTTCAACGCAGCCGCAGCCGCCGGAACGACGGCGCTCTTCGTCGGTGGCAACTGGCAATACGCCCAGCTGAAGACTGCCCTCGACGAGGAGGAATTCGCGAAGTGGACCTTCTCGCCGCTTCCAGGCCCGACCGCCGGCGAGCGCTCGACCGGCACCGGCGGCTGGACCGTCGCGGCCTTCAGCAAGGAGGCCGCCAAGGTGAAGGTCTGCGCCGACCTTGCCCGCGAAGTCTACATGGGGCCGGCCAACGCACTGCAGGAACAGCTGCCGACGCGTGCCGATCTCTATGACAAGTATGAGGTCTTCTCGACGCCAGCCAACAAGACCTTTGCCGAGGCCCTGAAGGTGGGGCAAGCCCGGCCGGGGGCTGCCGTCTATCCCGAGATATCCAACCAGATCCAGATCATGATGGGCAAGGTGCTGACCGGCACCCAGGCGACGGATGCCGCCGTCGATGAGGCTTTCACTGCTTCGCTCAGCGCTTTCAAACGGAGCTGAGCTGATGATCGGTGGCGCGGGGTAACCTCACTCGCGCCACCGATGCCGATTGCCTGATCTTCAATGACATATGACCGGACGGATCGATGACCAATCTCAGCATTGCGGCCGAGACTGCGCCTACCGGAAGCAGGCTTGCCGCGCGAAGGTTCTATCCCTCACCCGCTCCCTGGCTAATGCCGTTGATCCTGGTGCTCGGGGTCTTCTATCTCTATCCGCTGATCGACGTCTTCCGCTTCGCCTTCACCAACATTTCGCTGGTCGGCAATGAGGAAGAGTACACACTACGGACCATCGTCAACACGCTCGCCAAGCCGGAATTGCTGCAGATCCTTTGGGTGACGCTTGTCTTCACCGCTTCCAGTGTCATTGCGCAGCAGGTGCTTGGCCTCTTCATCGCCCAGGTTGTCGTGCGTAGCGAAAAGCGCGGCCTTTTCGGTTCGACCATCGTGCGCACCACGGCGCTGGTTGCCTGGGTCGTGCCTGGCATCGCGGGCGGCATCATATGGAAGATGCTGTTCAACGAGGCGCCCTTCGGCGGCCTCAACAGCCTGCTCAGGATGCTCGGCGCTGCTCCTGTTCAGTGGTTGTCCGACCCGAACATGGTCATGTGGTCGGTCGTCATTTCCAACGTCTGGCGCGGAACGGCCTTTTCTATGGTTGTCATGTACGCCGCCATCAAGGCGATCGATCCGGAACTCTACGAAGCCGCCGAAATGGACGGCGCCAATCCCTGGCAGCGGCTGATCTACATCACCCTGCCGCAGTTGCGCGCGGCGATCCTCGTCAACATGATCCTGATCACCATCCAGACACTGAACACCTTTGATGCGATCATTTCGCTGACCGGCGGCGGGCCTGGACGAGCGACCGAGGTTCTGTCGCTCTATACGTTCAACGTCGTTTTCCGAAACTACGATCTGGCGGCTGGCGCGGTTTTGTCGATCCTGATGCTGGTGATCAGCCTCAGCCTCGCGCTTGTCTATGCACGCTTCCTGCCGAAGGGAGAACCGGTATGATGAACTCCAGAAAGGATCGCATCGGCGACCTCTTCAGCTATCTCTTCATGATCGTCACTTTCCTGTTCTTCGCTTGGCCGCTGGTCTGGCTCCTGTCGCTGGCGCTACGCACCCGCAAGGAGGTGTTTCTCGGCGTGTCGCGATTGATCCCCAAGTCGCCGACGCTGGACAACTTCATTGCGATCCTCTCCTCCGACAAGTTCGCGGGCTATCTCTGGAATGCGCTCATCCTGTCGGCTTCGAGCGCGATCGGCTGCCTGATCGTCGCGTTGCCCGCGGCTTACGCCTTCTCGCGCTTTCCCTTTCGAGGCAAAGGCCCGTGGATGATGGTGCTGCTTGCCTTTCAGATGATCTCGCCGCTTGTCATCATGGTGCCGCTCTATCGCTACATGGCCAAGATCGGCCTCACCGACAGCCATTTTGGCGCAACGATGGTCTATATCGCGCTTGCCGTGCCGATGGTGACGTGGATCCTAAAGGGGTTCATCGACGGCATCCCGCGCAGCCTCGACGAGGCGGCGCTCATCGACGGGTGCAGTCATTTTGGCGTCTTCTGGCGGATCATTCTGCCGCTGTCGACACCGGGTATAGCGTCGGCTTTCATTATCTCCGTCATTGCCGGCTGGTCGCAGTTCCTCGTGCCCTTTCTGCTGATCAGCAAAGAGGCGCTGATGCCGATCGGCGTCGGCATCTTCCAGTATGCCGGCACTCAGAACGACAGTTCCATTCAACTGTTAGCAGCCGCCTGCCTCGTGTCGGTCGTGCCCGCCATCGTCGCATTTCTTTCGCTTCAACGCCTCATTCTCGGTGCCATGACGGCCGGCGCCGTCAAGGGCTGATGTCTTTCAAACCTCAGGATATGATCATGTCGCTTACGCTTGCCCAACGCCTCGACCGCATCCGCGTCCGCATGTCGGAACTCGAATACTGGCGCTCTCGTGAAACCGTCCAGATTAGCGATTGGACATTCGACGGCGAACCGATCGCGATCGGTGCCGCATGGCCGCGCAAGGATGGCACTGTGAGCTTCGCCGCCTCGGCGCGTCTGCCGGAACACTGGCCGGTCGAGGAGGCGCGCCTCAGCCTCAATCTTGGTGGAGAAAGCCTGATCACCATCACCGACGAGGCCGGAAACGAAACGAGACTCGGCCTCGATCCCTATCACCAAGAGTTCCGCCTGACGTCGCGCCGGATCGCGATCTCCTCGGAGACCGTCGCGCGTCTGCCGTTCGGTGAGCCCGTTCGTGCGCCGCGGCTCGAGCGGGCGAACCTCTTGTGGCTGGATGGAGCCGTCGACCGGCTGTGGCTGCTGCTGCGCCAGATCTCGGAGGCGATCGACACGCTGGCGGGGCATGAGGTCATTCCGCATTTGATCGACATCGCCGAGGCTGCCATGCGCGGGCTCGACTGGCCGTCGTCGACAGCAGCCTACATCGCGCGAATGGCGCCATCCCCTGGCCAGCAGAAGATCTGGCAGTTGCCCGAGCTCGAAACGGCCCCCGAGGGTCTCAACCAGGGGCAGCGCGCGAGCGTGGTTGCGGCTTACGACACGCTGATCAAGGAGCTAAAGCAGCTGCGTGAACGCTTCCCGCCTCAGGGCGAGATCGCGCTGACCGGTCACGCGCATATCGATCTCGCCTGGCTGTGGCCTTATCGCGAAACCCGCCGAAAAATGCGCCGCACGTTCCATACAGCACTCTCGCTGATGGAGCAGTCGTCCGAATTCCGCTTCAATCAGTCGACGGCGCACTACTACAACCAGATTGCCGAAGACGATCCCGAGCTCCTGAAGCGCATCGTCGAGCGCGTGAAGGAAGGGCAATGGGAAACGCTCGGAGGCATGTGGGTCGAGCCTGACACAAATATGCCGACAGGCGAAAGCCTGAGCCGGCAGATCCTCTACGGCCAGCGCTACTTCGAAAAGACCTTCGGTGTTCGCCACACCGTCTGCTGGCTACCGGATTGCTTCGGTTTCTCCGGCGCGCTGCCCCAGCTTCTGCGCCAGGGCGGAATGAAGAGCTTCTTCACAATCAAGGTGAACTGGTCGGAGACCAACAAATTTCCGGCAGACCTCTTCTGGTGGGAAGGCCTCGACGGCAGCCGGGTGCTGACCCATACGTTCGACAATCCGATGCATGGCTATAACGGCTTCGTGCAGCCGGATTGTTTCGTCCCCACCTGGCGGAATTTCCAGCAGAAGGACAAGCACGAGACGACGCTTCTGGCCGTCGGCTATGGCGATGGCGGCGGCGGTGTAACGCCCGAGATGATCGCCCGCGAGGAGCAGCTGCGCGCCTTCCCGGCATTGCCCGCGGCCCGATGGACAAGGGTGCACGACTTTTTCGAGGGCGCACACAAGAGTGCCGCCGAAAAGGAGCTCACCACCTGGCAGGGTGAGATCTATCTCGAGCTGCACCGCGCGACGCTGACCAGCCAGAGCGTCGTCAAGCGCCTGCATCGCAAGGCCGAGCGCAGCCTGATCACGGCGGAAACGCTTGCCGGACTGGCGCATCTGATGGGCGGTGAACGGCCGGCATCGCTGGAGAACGAATGGCGCTTGGTCTTGAAGAACGAGTTCCACGACATTCTCCCGGGGTCCTCGATCAACGAGGTTTATGTCGATAGCGCGAACGAACTCGAGGGTGTGATCGCCGATGGCCAGTCGGCGCAGGCAAGCGCCCTGGCGGCCATCGCCAGGCAGCTGCCATCAGGAAGCGGCAGCAACGTGCTGGTGGTCAACCCGTCTCTTGCGGAACGGCCGGTGCGGCTGACGCTGGCCGACGGCAGCCACGTGTCTTCGCGCGACAGCATCGCGCCACTTGGCATCGCCGTCATCGACATTGCGTCGCTGAAAGCGCAGCCGGGCCTTTCGGCCAGCAGCAGCCACCTCGAGAACGAAACGCTGAAGGTGACGTTGGCGAGAGACGGCTCGATTGCGAGCATCCTGCATAAGCCAAGCGGCCGCGAGGCGCTCGACGGTGCCGGCAACCGCCTATTCGTCTACCCGGCAGACAAGCCGCGCAACTGGGATGCCTGGGACGTGGAGGAGGATTACGCCGCGCACGGCGAGGAGATAACCGCGCTCGACAGCATCGAGCTGATCGAAAACACAGCGCACCGCGTCGCGATCAGGATCGTGCGGACCTGGCGCCATTCGCGCATCACGCAGATCCTGTCGCTTGGCGCCAATGCCCGCCGGCTGGATATCCAGACAGAGCTTGATTGGCACGACCGCCGGGCGTTCCTGCGGACGTTGACAGCGGTCGTGGTGCGCAATGCGCGCGCCACCTGCGAATGCGCCTATGGCGTTGTCGAACGGCCCACGCACTCCAATACATCTTGGGATGCCGCAATGTTCGAGGCGCCCGCGCATCGCTTTGCCGATCTGTCGGAGCCGGGCTTCGGTGTAGCGATCCTCAACGACGCGAAATATGGGCATAGCATCAGAGGGAACGTGCTTGGCCTCTCGCTGCTGCGCTCCCCTATCTATCCCGACCCACTCGCCGACGAAGGACTCCAGAGCTTCACATACTCGCTGATGCCGCATGAAGGCTCCTGGTACGAGAGCCGCGTGCGCGAGGAAGCCGAAGACCTCAACCAACCTCTGCTGGCGCTAGCCGTGTCGGACCGTGTCGTCGGGTCGTGGCAGCCGATCAAGACGAGCGGCATCGATGCGGCTCTCTCGGCAATCAAGCCATGCGAAGATGGCGATGGCTTGATCCTGCGTGTCTACGAGCCCGCTGGCCGCCGTGGCGGCTTCGGCCTGACGCTGCCGCAGGGATGGCGCAATGAGGGGACGGTCAGCATTCTGGAAGAGCCGATGCGCGATGTGCCCGTCGAAGGTTTGATGCCATTCCAGGTCAAGAGCTGGCGTATTTCGCGCTAGGTCGCCGTCAACAAATGGTTGGAGCCCGGTCACGGAGTGGCTGGGCTCTTTCCGTTTACGTCACAATCACTTAGTCTCGATATGCCTTGCAACAACTCAACATGTCCGACACTAACGGGGAGACGACAGAACTTGCAGGTTTCGGGCTCCAATCCTGAGCAGGCGGCGGCGGCCAATCGGGCCATGATCCTGAGCGCGATTCATCGCGGCGGGCCGATTTCGCGCACGGAACTGGCGGCGCGATCCCGATTGACCAAACAGGCCGTGACCCGGATCGTCGAGCGCCTGCTTGACGAGGGGCTGGTCATGGAGGCACGTCGCCGGCACGGGTTGCGCGGGCAACCGGCCATCGAACTGGAGATCGACCCTGAGGGCATTTTTTCGATCGGTGCCAATATCGACCGCGATCACCTCACCATCGTCGCCGTCGATGCAGTCGGCACCGTTCGCGGGCGCATCCATCACGAAGTACGTTTTCTGTTGCCAGATGATTTCGGGGCGCTGATGGCCGATGCACTCTCCTCCTTCCGGCGGCGCAAGGTCATCGAGGAAAGCCGGCTCGCCGGGATTGGCCTCGCCATCCCCGATTGGCTTGGCGAAGTGCCAGTTATCGGCTTTCCACCGGAATACCGGCGCTGGAGCGGTTATGACGTGCGTGGCGCGCTCGAGTCGATCTCCGATCACCCTGTGTTCATTGACAATGACGCCAACGCGGCGGCTCTTGGCGAAATCGAGTATGGCCTCGGCACCGAGATCCGCAGCTTCTTCTACATCCTCGCGAATGCCTGTCTGGGTGGCAGCCTTGTCATCGATGGGATCCGTCACAAGGGCGCCAGCGGGATCGGCGGCGAAATCGGCTGGCTACCGGTGCTTTTCGACGATGGTCCCTTCGCCGGCAGCACGCAGCCGCTCGGCGAGATGTTTTCGCTCTTCATCCTGCTCGATCACTTGAAGCGCAATGGCGTCGAGGCGGCGACACCTGCCGACCTCCTGATGCTCGATGCGGGCGGTCGCGCGATCGTCAGCGCATGGTTGCGCAAGGTTAGCGTCAAGATCGCCCAGGCCATCGTTCATATCGGAATGATTGTCGATCCCGAGGGTGTTCTTATCGGCGGCCGCTTTCCCGTCCGGATTATCGACGAGTTGCTGTTTTATGTTCACGAGGAGATTGGCCGCCTCGGCGCCAGGGCACCGTCGCTGCATCGGGCAGCCGGCTCGGAGGATGCAGCGGCGCTGGGTGCTGCGGCAATACCGCTGGCGCATCGCCTCGGCCTGCCATCGGCCGAACCCTCGCAGCGGGTCCGCAATCCGATCGGCGGTCTTGCGAACGGCCCGGGAAAATGGCCTGCGGCAACACCGGAGGTCACTGCTGGATAAACGTCATCAGGCGGGAAACAGCGTATCGTTGAAAGGTCGAAGAGCGGCGCCGAGCACCACGCCGTCTTTCGGATAGGTTGCCGGTTGCACCACCGGGATCCAGGGAGCGATCACCAGATTGCGGATCTTCTCATCTCGCTCATCAGACATGCGCACGATCACTGCGGCTATTATTTCATCTGGCAGGGAGCCGCCGATGAGGATCGCGCCGGGAGCGACGAAGCCGGAGATTGCCAGAACCGCTTCGTGGAGATGACGCGCGGCAATCTCCACCCAGGCATCAGCGGATGTTGTTCGCGAGAGATGCCGCTGCAGCGAAGGTAGCGTCGCAGTCTCGTTCAGGCTTGCGCCGTCGATACCGGACCGCATCTCGCCGATCTGGCCAGCAAGTCCGTGCATGCCGTGAAAGGGACGCCCCCCGATGAGGAGCCCCGCGCGGACCGTATCGTCGATCAGGATGGTGACAAGGCCACCTTCCACATCGCCGATTCCAAGCATACGCTCCGCATTGATCGCTGCCTCGCTATCTTCGAGGAAGAACAGCGGACCAACCAGGTGACTGATGGCCGCCTCGACAGCGGCGCGCGCCGAGGCAGTCTCCGGCGACAAGGCGATACCGCAGCCGATAAGGCCGGCCGATACCTGGGTGCTTGCGATCATGCCGGCTATGACCTCTGCGATCATGTCGAGGCCGGTCACGTGCTCCTGCCGGACGATGGAACATGCGAGATCAAGCATGATGATTTTGCAACCATCGGGGCCCAACTGAATACCCAGCGAATAAGCTGCGTCGGGACAGAGTGCAAACTCGACGGCAGTGTAACGTGTCGTGGTGACACGCTTGCCGCCCACCACGAGGCCAGCATCCGCCAGCCGCTGCATGATGCCTGTGATCGCAGGCTCGGTCAGCCCAAGGTGTTTGGCAAGCTCCTGGCGCGTCAGCGGGCCGAAACGGCGCAACAGCCCGAGCGTCGTGCGTGAATTGTGATCGGCGATATCGACCGGGCTGATGCCGGGGCGATTGTCGGCAGCAATGCGATTTCTCGAGATGCCGGATACGGAAGGCCGTCGCGAAGTCTTCAACTACGAAATTCCTTGAAATGGGTCTTCAGTCCCACCCATAGGCGCACTGCCTCTGCGCGAGATATTTGCATGCCGCTGCACCTATCGCGCAAATACGGCATGGCATCAAGCAAGGTCGTCTTCCTTAACCAAGCCGGCATCTTCGCACGTCAAAGACTAAGAGCAGAGCAATACCGGCTTCGCTGCTCTGACGGGTTCGATAATTCCGCTTATGCCGCAAAATGTGGTATTTTGATACCTCAACGAACAGCTAGCAGGATCGCAGTTCTAGCGTGACCCTAGCCTGACACCAAAGGCGGTACCGGAAGCGGCCTGTTGTTCCCGTCAAGAATCTCGAATGCATAGCGGCCAGCGTGGTCAAGGCTCACACGAGTAGCTCAGCCTGTCGCGAACAACGTTGTTTTCGTCAAACGTCAGGATCCTGGGCTTCAGGGACGTCAGTTTGTCCTCGCCGAGATAGACCGAATTGCAAACAATGATCTGGTCGCCCGGCTGGCAGGTTCTGGCCGCCGCTCCATTCAGGATGCAGCGCCTAGAGCCACGTTCTCCCAAGATGACGTAGGTGGAAATTCTTGCGCCTGAATTCTTGTTCGAAATCTCGACGAAGTCCATCGGCAGGATCCCTGCCTCCTCGCAATGAATAATGGAAACTGAAGGGCTCAAGACGATCAGTGGTCAGAGGGTGGTATTTTAGAGCTTGAAACAAAACGCAGCCTGGATCTATAACCCGATCCGCAGGCCGCGCCTGCAATCCTCAAGGCGTCGGGAGGGCGTGGTGATGGATCCGAATACTCGAAACCCTCCCGCTGCAGCGATCATGCCGCTGTGGACGCGGAGATCGTTGACTGAAAGACGAAACCTGCGTGATGCCGTTCTGCGCACCATGCGCGCTATCCGCGGTTTTCCACTGTCCTTCAGCCTAAAACAAGGAACCGGAAAACTCCTATGTCACAGAAAAATGCTTTCGTCACAAAAGGATACCTCCCGTTGATCGCCAAACTATGGCTGATCCTTCTCGGCGTTGTTCTGATACTGGCAGGCCTCTTTTTCGCGATCGGCGGCGGCAAGCTCGTCATGCTTGGTGGCAGCTGGTACTTCCTGATCAGTGGCGTCCTCATCGTCCTTTCCGGTCTGCTCGTCGCCGCGCTCCGGCCATCCGGCGCTCTCCTGTTCGGGCTGGTGACGATAGGAACGGCGATATGGGCCCTTCTGGATGCCGGCTTCGATTTCTGGCCGCTGATCTCGCGTTTGCTGGCGTTTGGCATCGGTACAGCCGTCTTGGCGCTGTCCTATCCGCTGCTGCGCAAGGCAGCCGGTCTTTCGCCCGCCCGCGTCCCTTCCTTTGTATTCGCCGCTTTGCTGGCGGTTGCCTCTGCCGCGGGCATTGCCAGCATGTTCGTGCCGCATCCAACGGTTGCTACATCCGGTCCGTCGCAGCCTCTCGTCCCGGTCGATCCCGCCAAGGAGCAGAAGAACTGGCAGGCTTACGGCAATACGGAAGGCGGTTCGCGTTTCGTGGCGCTCGACCAGATTACGCGCGATAATGTCAAGGACCTGACGGTCGCCTGGACCTATCACACCGGCGATACTCCCATCAGCGCCGACGGCAATGGTGCTGAAGACCAGCAGACGCCGCTGCAGGTCGGCGACAAGGTGTTCCTCTGCACCCCGCACAACAACGTTATCGCCATCAGTGCCGACACCGGCAAAGAGCTCTGGAATGCCGACCTCAACTTCACGTCGAAGGTCTGGATGCGGTGCCGCGGACTTGCCTATTTCGACGCCACGCAGGCGCTCGTGCAGCCGACCGTTCCGAATTCGACCCCGGTTTTGCCGGCGGTCGTGGCGGAAGGTGCTGCCTGCCAGCGCCGCATCCTGATGAACACCATCACCGCCGAACTGCTGGCCATCGATGCCGACACCGGCAAGCTTTGCGCTGATTTCGGCAATAGTGGCCGGGTGGACTTGAAGGCCGGCATGGGTGACGCGCCGGATCCGCAATATGTCCTGACCTCAGCTCCGACGGTCGCGGGCACCACTGTCGTCGTGGGCGGCCGCATCGCGGATAACGTCCAGGTCGACATGCCCGGCGGTGTCATGCGTGGCTTCGACGTGATTACCGGCCAATTCCGATGGGCCTTCGATCCCGGCAATCCGGAAGATCATGCCCAGCCCGCCGACGGCAAGACCTACACCCGCTCGACGCCGAACGTCTGGGCCGCGATGTCCTATGACCCTACGTCGAACACCGTCTACCTGCCGGTGGGCAGCCCGTCCGTCGATATTTACGGCGCCACCCGCACGAAGCTCGACCACACCTACGGCGCCTCGATGCTTGCGCTCGACGCGACGACAGGGGCGGAAAAGTGGGTGTACCAGACGGTTCACAACGACCTCTGGGACTTCGACGTGCCGATGCAGCCCTCGTTCATCGATTTTCCCAAGTCTGATGGTACGACCGTTGCCGCGCTGGTGTTCGGCACCAAGGCGGGTCAGCTCTACGTGCTTGATCGCGCAACCGGCAAGCCGTTGACCGAAGTCGAGGAAGTACCAGTCAAGCCCGGCAACATCCCGAACGAGCCGTATTCTCCCACGCAGCCGAAGTCGGTCGGCATGCCGCAGATCGGCGCCGATACGCTGACGGAAAGCGACATGTGGGGCGCAACACCGTTCGACCAGCTGCTTTGCCGTATCTCGTTTAAGAGCATGCGTTACGACGGCCTCTATACGGTGCCTGATACGACAATGTCGCTCAGCGTTCCGGGTTCGCTTGGCGGCATGAACTGGGGCGGGCTTTCCACCGACCCGACGACGAACACGATTTTCGTCAACGACATGCGTCTCGGCCTCTGGAGTCAGATGGTGGAAGCCGCGCCAAGCGACAAGGTCTCCGACGGCGGCGAGGCGGTCAACACCGGCATGGGCATCGTGCCGATGAAGGGCACCCCCTACGCCGTCAACAAGAACCGCTTCCTCTCCGCTTTGCAGATCCCCTGCCAGAAGCCGCCCTTCGGTTCACTGACGGCAATCGACATGACGACACAGAAGATCAAATGGCAGGTGCCTGTTGGCACGGTCCAGGATACGGGACCCTTCGGCATCAAGATGATGTTGCCGATCCCGATCGGGATGCCGACGTTGGGCGGCACGCTTGCGACGCAGGGCGGGCTTGTTTTTATCGCCGGCACCCAGGACTATTACCTGCGCGCCTTCGACACAGCGACCGGCAAGGAAGTATGGAAGGCACGCCTGCCCGTGGGAAGCCAGGGCGGACCGATGTCCTACAAGTCACCCAAGACAGGCAAGCAATACATCGTCATCTCGGCGGGCGGTGCACGGCAGTCTCCCGATCGCGGCGACTACGTGATCGCCTACGCGTTGCCCGATTAATCGCTTTGGGAGGCGCCCACATCGGTGCCGCCTCCCATTTGAACCTCGGGACGCATCGAAAAACAACTCTAGTCGTCACACGGAGCCGGCCCAGAGTTTAATGGAGCTTACGGGCTTGAGGTGTCTTGGTGCGCCGCGCCGCCGCGAGCTAAACGTCTTGGTGGTGATCGCCACCTTCCGATCGAACGGGCGATCCGAACCATCTCAGGCCGCTGGAAGGCCGTGATCCTACCTATCCCTCCTGTCTTTCGGATTTTCCATCAGGTCAGCAGGACACGACGCCCGCTTTCCGCTGCGTTCTCGATAGCCTCAATAATGCGATGCACTTCGACAGCGTCTTCGAAGCTTGGCGCAGTACGACTGCCGGACCGGATGTCCTCCGCCATCCTGGCGTAAAGACGTGCGACGTTGCCAGCCTCAACGTCCTCTGGCCAGCCGGTGCGGTATTGGGCGGGAACATCTAGTGGACGGAACTTTGTCTCACCTCCACTTGCAGCCATGAGGGAAAGCTGAACCATCTGCGTATGACCAGAGGAACCGGACACCCGTATGTCGCCTTCCGTACCGTGGATTTCCCAAAACAATCCATCTCCGTCACGCGGCGCGCCGCCGCGGAAATGTAAGGAAATGGGGGCGGAGCTGGCCAAGATCCCGCTGACCAACACCTGGTCAGGTGCCGATACTGAGAACACTTCCCCGGTATCGACTGCCGTCGCCGTGAGCCGTCGTGTCGCTACTACAGCGGAAACTTCCGCGACGTCGCCTAAGACATCCCTCAGTGCCGCCAGCGTATGCCCGACGGGGATGGTCAGCAGCGTCGCGCCATTGGCACGATCGAGCAGGTATCCATAGGTTTTCCTGTCGGGAATAGTGCCTCCGCCCAATGCTGCCCCACCCCGCGCGATCAGAGTGGTCGACAGCACTTCACCTACGAAGCCGTCGACGATTAGATGCTTTAGATACTCAATCTCCGGCGCGACACGCGCCTGCGTTCCGACGACGCACAGAACTCCTTTTGCCTTGGCGAGCGCAGCCATTTCCCGCGCCTGTGCCAAGCCATTGCCGAGTGGCCATTCGCAGTACACGTGTTTGCCGGCTTCGATCGCAGCTTTCACGATCTCAAAGTGGGGCGGCACCTTCACCGCAACGGTGACGATGTCGACCTCCGGCGCTACAATTAAATCAGCGACGCTGGCGAAAGCCTTCGCCACCCCGATTTCGGCTGCGGCGGCGTGACCACTTGCCTCTGTGGAATTTGCAATCCCGACGATGTCAAACATGTCCGAAAGCGCGCGCAAAGCGGGGACGTGGGCGCGCGCAGCCCAGCTCCTCCCTGGCTGCACGCCAACGATTCCGACCTTGAGCCGTTCTTGTGTCATGGTGTCGCTCTCCATTTCATGATGCCCGAACACTGCATGGATGCACTCGCTGCGAAAATTCAGTATATGTGCAGCCGACCCTGGAGATTTTGCACAGATGATCGATTGGGAAGACGTCCGACATTTTCTTGCCGTTGCGGAGAGCGGGACGCTGTCTGGGGCTGCTCGCAACCTAAAAGTAGACCATGCGACGGTGAGCCGCCGGGTTGCCGCGCTGGAGGCTGCTTTGGATGTGAAGCTGGTCGACCGCCTACCGCGGTCCTGTCGCCTTACTAGCTTGGGTAGGCAGGTGTTGGAGCGGGCAGCGGAGATGGAGATTTCAGCCAACGGCATCGCTCGTGTTGCGAAAGCCGCTCAAGCTCCACTTGCCGGACGGATCGCGCTCAGCGCCCCGCCAGTGCTCGCAACACATCTGCTGACCGAGCGTCTTTCGTATTTCAGGCGAGAGTACCCCGACATTCGGCTCTCGCTTTCGGCGCAAGCGCAGAGGGTGTCGCTTAGCCGCCGGGAAGCTGATGTCGCTGTGCGGTTCGCCAGGCCCGATGAAGCTAGCAGCGTAACGCGCAGGATCGGCACAATGGCCTTCGGCCTTTATGCGCACCGATCCTATCCCCATCTCGCCGCACCTGAACTCTGGGAGTTCATCGCGTGGGACGAGGCTTTTGCCGACACGCCAGCACAATCGTGGCTGCTCGGTATTGCCGGCGAACGACCAGTCGTTTGCGAACTAACCTATTCAAGCGAGCATCTGCTCGCGGTGCGGGCAGGGGTTGGGGTGGCTGGCTTGCCCTTGTTTATCGGAGAACGCGACCGTGATCTCGTTCGGATCGATGAGCACGCGCCATCTTTCGCACGCGACATATGGCTGGTGGTTCACAATGACCTACGAAAAACACCTGCGGTACGCGCCGTGATGGATTTCGTGGTGGACGCTGTCTCCGAGAATCCGGATCTAGCTCTTCGATAGCCACCCCCCCGAGGCGATCGCGAGCGTAACGCCGACCGATATACAAATGGGGATCGTCTCGCAGCTATGGCCTTCGATTTCGGGTCGAAACCTGTCTAGAGTCCTTCGCCGCGTCGGAGAACCCTGGAGGCCTGCTCTTTATCCACGCGACGTATTTCTGCATCGCCGGGTCTTCAAGCAATGCAGCGATTGTCGAGAATGTCTTTGCCAGTTGCCCGTCAGTGAAGACTGCATGTATCTGGCGGTGACAAACGCGGTGCAGGGCTACGACGATCTTCCCGCCCTTACTCTTGGGCACGAGATGATGATCCTCTTTCTGGTCCTCCGGGATCACGCGCTCGCACAGAGGGCAAAGCGCAGGTTCTGGCTCTACGTGCCATGAGGCAACTTCGTCTCTGTTCTTGCGTGCCATGGGTCCCCGGTCGAATTCACAGTCAGGCGCTCGCTTGGAGAGGAATTCGTGGCGAGATTTGGCGATCTCGATATCTGCTTTATCAGCCGGGAGCAACATTGTAAGCAAAGCGCGAGTTTACTAGCCAGGTCTTGCATCATTGGCGGCTGAACGGCGGAATGGCAGACGCATCGCGAGAGCGGCTATAACTTCCTCCAGAGTGAGTAAGAGCAACGTAGTCGGAAAGCCGAGGTTCCCCCCGAGGGCGGAATTCACCGGGCAAGGAGCGCACTCCTTACACTCTCCACTTCCATGCGTTTGTAGAGAGGAAGCTTCTGAAAAACTGTGGTGCGTCTATGGCCGCTCGAAGCCGAGGCGAATGGAAAATCCGCGGTTTGCGAGGTGACTGATTGGCCTTCTAAGGCAGCTGGTTTTTTTCCTTGTTCCCAGGCTGGCTTCAAGCTCGCGAGCAAGGTCGATCGGATCATGCCGCCTTCAACGAAGCTGATCAGCAATCGCGGCGATTTTCGGAGGCGCAGTAGTCCAAACATCCGTGCTGCACCCGGCATCGCCCAAGATATCACCGATCAATCTCAACTGCTCGGGAGTTACACACCGTAGACTGGTGGAAGACATCCGTCCCCCTTCCGAGGACGCTTCGAAGCATTGGTCAGAAAACAATGTGAGCGCTTTACCCTTCACACACTGCGATGAGATTAGGGCCAATCTGAAGCCTATCGTGATGTCAGCCCGTCCCGTTCGGCGCTCAACTGTCGATAAATAACATTAAGCTCGGCGTGTCTGGATTCTTTGATATTGGGGGACGCCATCTCGACATCCAGTTTTTTCAGTTCCCGAGCGATTTCCGCTGATCTTGTTTCATTGCCGTCCGACGGTTTGAACTCAATCATGTTGGTCTCCCTTGAGCGACTACCAACTGCTCCTTTCAGCGCAATAGCAAGCTGTAAGTTACATACTTGATGGATCCATGGCGAGCCAACACATCCCGGGATCCTAAGCCATCCATCGTGAGGCAAGCAGGGTCGTTGACTTTGCTAGATCCAAGAACCTCAGTGGGGTCGTAGCCGCCGCCGCGGAGGCGGCGCATATTATCTCATTGCGATACATGTCGTTTCGGCGCACAGTCCTTTCTTCTGGAAGCAATTTTCACGGGCGCTTCCGTTTAAGGGCCTCCACACCCTAGCCCCAACCGAAAGGTTGACGAGATGTCATCCGACGGGTCTGCCGCGAAACTGAACTCAGACGAGCTCGCTATCATTCAACAGGTTCTTACAGAAGCAGGATATACTGGTGATGTCATGACGACAGCGCCAGCCGATTTCAACGCCGCAGCCAAGTTGCTGATCGGTCTTTTCAAGCGCGGATTGAGAGGTCGCGCCGAACTCACATCAGAGCTTCACACCGCATTCGGTCGCCACAAATATGTGGCGCAGATCGAGGTCAAGGCGCTCCACCGGCATGCAATTCGAGGCTTGCTGACGAAGCGGCCTCTGGAGTGAGCATCCAACAACGGGCACAGGTGCTTCGCGTGTAATTTGCGGCATCATCCACGGCCCCAGTCGCCCCGAAACCAGTGGAGGCATTTGCATGAGAGAGCCACCCACGAACAAGGTCAGTTTTGATATGACCGGTCGATATCTGCGCGAGCTCAAAATCGTCCTTCGAAGCGAAACCCTTCTGGAGGATGATGACTACCTCGATAGCTTGTTCGACGAGAAGAGAATGCTGGACAAATGCCACCTGTTGGCGTTCTTTCAAGCCGATCAGGCCACCCAGGCTGAATGGATCTGGACGCAGCACATTAAAAAGCGTCTTTACGCATGAACTCGGTTAACCACTGCCGACGTTCACGCTGCAATCCGCAATGACCGCTGTCGTGTGCCCCGGCGGCGCTTTTGATTGAACCGTTATTAATTGGAATGAGTGCCAAAGGTGACCTAGTCACATCACAGGACTGCTCTCTATGTCCTTTGCGCCGCGTGCGGGTGGCGTTACGAAGAGGGCTTGCCATAACAGTGGCAAGTCCTTGCGCCGGCACCTCAACCGTCTGCATGATGAATCTTTTCGATTTGGGTTAGACGGTACAGCGGTTCGATCCCCATCAAGGCGAGGCAGCAGTTGCAGGCGCTCGACGTACGGGCAAACAATGCAAACAGGTCCACACCGGAAGGAGGGGTCTGCTTCACTTGACCGCCGCCAGCACGCTCTGCTCTAGCTGCTGCAGGTTGAAGGGTTTCGCCAAAATTTCGATGTTTAGTAGGCCGGCCTTCTCGTAGAACCCCGATGCGTAACCGCTGGTAAGGAGGACGGCTACGCTTTGCTCGCGATCCAAAATGGTTTCAGCGAGTTGAATGCCGTTCATGCCGCCTGGCATCATAATATCTGAGAACACGAGTGTGAACGTCTCCGCGCCATCGAGAACAGCCAACGCCTGCCGCGCGCTCGATACGCGCCTGACTTCAAAGCCGATTTCGTCCAACATCTCCCCAGTCAGTTCAGCAACTGCATCGTCGTCCTCGACGAGTAGCACACGGCCCAGTGCCCGTGTGTCCGCCACTTCGAGCGATCCGGTAGCGGTCGAACTATCGGGCGCGCGCAGGGACTCGAATGATCGTGGCAGCAATAACTCGATCGTCGTGCCCTGTCCAAGCGTGCTGTCAATGCGGAGTGTGCCTCCCGACGAATGGGCAAAGCCATAGGCCTGAGCGAGGCCGAGCCCGGAGCCCTTGCCTATGTCCTTCGTCGTAAAGAATGGCTCGAATGCGCGTGCGACCGTTGCTTCCGACATTCCGGTACCGCTATCCGTGACGGTGACCGCGACGAAGTCGCCGGAGAGATCGCCGTTGGTGAATGACGCCAGATTGCGCGCGGAAATTCGGATCAATCCGCCTTCCGGCATCGCATCCCTTGCGTTGACGCACAGGTTCAGGATGACCAGCTCGAACTCTCCGGCATCGATCTTTACGGGCCAAGCATCTTCGGTGAATTCCGTCTGCACGACGATACTGCCGCCCAAGGACCGATCGAGCAATTCGCGCATGCCGGTGACCTGCCGATCGACATTCACCACCTCTGCGTCGAGCGCCTTCGTCCGGGAAAAACTCAAAAGCTGCTTTGTCAGCCCCGCCCCGCGTTCGACCGCCTGCCGCATGCCGTCTTTCAGGCGCTTGAGGCGGGCTTCATCGGGTTGTCTTTCGAGCATATTCAGCCCGCCCGAGATCGCCATCAGAAGATTGTTGAAATCGTGGGCAACACCACCCGTCAACTGGCCAAGAGCCTCCATCTTCTGGCTTTGGCGAAGCATGGCTTCAGTTCGTTCGCGCTCGCTAACCTCTTTCAGGAGCCGTGCATGGGCATCTTCAAGGGCCTTGCGGGCCTTTACCTGATCCGTCAGGTCAGTCACGATGCAGCTAAGAGTGTCTGACTCCCCTCGAGCGCCCATCAGCCTGGAAAAGGAAAAATGCGCGGGGGTGTAAACGCCGTTTCGGGTGCAAATCGTAAATTCCGATTTTCCGACCGCGCGCTGGACATGCTCAAACTTCGCTCGCTCGGCAGGCAGGATGAAGCGGGCAAGTGAGCCGCCGACGACACGGCTAATTTCCTCGTCCACGATGGCGGCAAGACGCTTGTTGCAGTAGAGGATCTGATCCTCGAGCGACATGGTCAGCGCACCTTCCTGCATCTCTTCCACCAGAACACGATAGGTCTGGTCGGCAGTCTCGAGCGCATAAACCTGGGGAACACCGTCCGTGCCCGAGACGACGACCGCATCGACGTCACCGCTGCGGATGGCTTCGAGCGTTTCTTCGGCTTCACGCAGCCTTTCTCTGAGAGCGGCGTTGTCGCGCTTCAGCTCGTCATCCGTCATCGCTCTACCCCCTGCGATGGGGTTTGGATATCGAACACCCGTCTGACTTTCCCTTCGTCTGACAGGTCGCCGATGACACGGCGCTCGGGGCCGGGCGAAAGCTTCACGATGGTCGGGGCGGCGACGATCTGGTGCTCCTTGGCTTTCAGCGGTTCCAGATAGATATCAATAATCTCGAGATCGTACCTACCTGCCAGATCGCGCTCGAAAATTTTCCGTGCATTGGAGATGGCGCGGG
Organism: Hyphomicrobiales bacterium; assembly: GCA_900466605.1. GTDB lineage: Bacteria > Pseudomonadota > Alphaproteobacteria > Rhizobiales > Rhizobiaceae > Rhizobium. The sequence goes on along the minus strand of UBMU01000005.1, from coordinate 9,184 downwards.
ATGACCTCGAGGTCGCTCCAGTGATGTAAAGGCGAAACAGAAATTCGGGGGACTTCAGAAGTCTGTCCGCCGCATTCGCAATGGGCAGGGCTTTTTCGGGCATGCCCTCTAGTCCTCTTTGCGGAGATCAAGTCCGACAAGAACCCGTTCGGAGTCTGAGAGGTTGCCGATGATGCGCTTCAGTGGTGGCGGAAGACGCCGGACCAGTGTCGGCACTGCCAGGATCTGATCGCCTGCAGCAAGCTGAGGGTTTTCCAGAAGATCGACGACTTCGATCCTGAAGCGTCCTGCAAGATGCTCCTCGCAGATCTTCTGGATGTTGCTCAAGGCGGCGACAGATTTGGGCGTCTTGCCGGCGACATAGAGGCGAAGGTTGTAGTGACCATCTTCGACAGCCTCATCATCCCCTTGGGCAATAAGTGCTGCATCAAATGCGTCGGATTCTTCGCTGGTCATTCGGCTGCTCCCCGACGTGTCGCCATCGCATCTCTCTCCATCAGATACGACGTCTCCCGGGCCTCGTCCTGGGCGAGCCACTCGGAAACCTCGTCTTCTTCTGCCTCGAGAGATGCCTGAAGCTCGGCAATCTGCCGGTTCACGACAGCACGTCTACGTTCCATATCACGTCGCTTGCGCGTACTCTCCTGCGCCCGTCGGAGCGCATCGGCAGCGTCGGCGGCCTCGCGGGCGATGCGTGCGGACCCGGTCAGGACACCGCCAGAACCGAGATAGGTACTGACGAGCTGGACGCCACTGCTGGTGATTTCGAATTCCCGAACCTGGTTGGAATGGCTCATGCCGCGGGACTTCAAAATATACAGCCCCCTGTTGCGTTCGCCGTTCGACTCGACATGCACAAGCGAAAGCCAGGTGTCCATGAGCGACGACATACCGAGGTCGGTGCCCTCAACCATCTGTCCTGCAGAAGTGAGATTGGTCAAAAGAGCCGTCGTGCCGCGGTTCTTGAGAAGGTCGATGACCCTCAGCAGCGCGGAATGGACTTCGCCCTGTTCGCCGCGCAACGAAGAGATGGGGTCAAGAACAACGACGTCGGGTTTGAAATTCTCGATCTCTCGGTGCATGCGGGCGAGGTGCATTTCGAGGCCGAACAGGCTGGGGCGGGCAGCTTCAAACCGGAGGAGCCCGGAAGCGATCATTGGCTCGAGGTCCACGCCGATGGAGCGCATATTGCGCACAATCTGTGCGGGCGACTCCTCGAACGCAAAATACAGACACTTCTCGCCGCGCCGACAGGCCGCTTCGACGAAGTGGCTGGCGAGGCTCGTCTTGCCGGTCCCTGCGGTTCCAGAGATCAGAACGCTTGAGCCACGGTAAAAACCACCAATGCCCAGCATGCCATCGAGGCCTGCGACGCCGGTTGAGACTGCCTCATTATTGGTGGAATGTGAAAGGCCCGCTGACGTAATCGGCAGGACAGATATTCCCTGATCGTCGATCAGGAACGGGTATTCGTTGGTGCCGTGGGCAGAACCGCGATACTTCACGACCCGGATGCGTCGCGTCGTAATCTGATGTTCGACGCGGTTGTCGAGGAAGAGCACGCAGTCGGAAATATATTCCTCAAGGCCGTAACGCGTCAGGGATCCCTCGCCGCGTTCCGCGGTAATGACGGCAGTGACACCCTTTCCCTTGAGCCACGCAAACAGTCTCCGCAACTCCGCGCGGAGGATGTCGCTATTGCCAAGGCCTGCGAACAGGACTTCCAGCGTGTCGAGCACGACCCGTTTGGCGCCGATCTGGTCGATGGCGTAGCCAAGCCGGACAAACAGACCATCGAGGTCATACTCTCCGGCTTCTTCGATCTCGCCTTTTTCGACGCGGACGTAGTCCAGCGCCAGGCGTTTCTCGTCAATCAGCGCCTGAACGTCGTAGCCCAACGAGACCACATTCTTTACAAGGTCTTCGCTTGCCTCCTCGAAGCTCATGAAGACGCCGGGCTCATCGAACTGTGTCGCGCCGTTGACAAGGAAGGTCATCGCAAAAAGCGTTTTGCCACATCCCGGCCCACCGCAAACCAGCGTCGGTCTACCGGCTGGCAGGCCACCAAGCGTTATCTCGTCAAACCCTGAAATCCCGGTTGCTGCTTTTGCCAGCGCTGAAGTCGTCGCAACATCCTTGAGAAGGGGCGTTTCATCGGTCATAGATTACTGTTGTCCATTTGCACGTGTTCGCTCACCGCTGGAAGTGGCGCGAAGTCGTTCTTTGAGGGCGGTGGCGATGAAGTTGGTCAGGGTCCTGTTTTCGTCTTCGGCCTTAAGGCGGACCTCTTCAAGAAGTTCGGGATCCAGTCGCACCGTGATAGCTTTTTTCATGCAGCTCGATCCCTTTGTGAGTGAGGCAACTAGGGTGAATGATGCGAATTGCAATACAAACGCATCAGAAAGGACCTGCTCTATCAATTCCTGGAGCGGCCATACCGAAAAGTCTCTGGCGTATGCCTTATGTTTTAAGCCCAAGCAAAAGCCGTCTCAAGCCCGGCCATCAGGAGCCGGAGGTGGCGCCTCGGCAGATGACGGATGGCCGCAACGTCATTCAGGACTACAGCGATGCCGGCCTGACCTTGCGCCAGCATCCGATTGCCTTCCTGCGCAAGGATCTTCAGGAGCACAACAGCAGCGAGATGATGAACGCGCGCGATGGCTGGTAGGTCTATAAGGCGGGGCTCGTACTCGTGCGCCAGAAACCAGGGCCGGCAAAGGGCGTGATGTTCATCAGCATAGAGGACGAGACCGGGCCGGCCAATATCGTCGCCTGGCCGACGCTGTTCGAAAAGCGCAGGCGCGTCGTGCTCGGATCGTCGATGAGGGCGATCAGCGGTCGGGTCCAGCGGGGAGGGGAGGTTGTCCACTTGGTGGCGCAACAGCTGTTAGATCTGTCGGGCGATCTTTCAGGGCGGCTTATCGCGCCACCGAGTTCAAGCTACACACCGGTAGGGGCGACGAGTTCGCTCATGGCGATGGACCGGATCCGCGCGATGCGCCGAGCCCGTCGTTCACGCGCGCGATATGTTCGTGAGGGGTCGGCATATCTACACGCTGAAGGTCAGGACCCGGAATTTTCAGTGAAATTCAGAAGTTCAATCGCGGGCCGGCGGTTCAAATCCCTTGAAGACCGCTACGCTGAGGAATTCAGAATGATACTTCCTCAGCGACAATATTAGCTCGCAGCTCAACGAGCTGCTGCGTTCCTACACCGATGGTCATGAGATGGCCTGTCACACAGGTCGATGCGTGCTTCGACCGCTGTATTTCTTCGCTGAATTCAAGCTTTTCCAGCGCCTTTGTATTTCTACGACCTGATCGATCGAACTTGCCCAATGAGTGTCGACGTGGCTCGCTCATCACACATTACCCAAGCCCGCGTCAGTTGGACCCAAGTTGACCTAGCGTGCCGGCGATCGCGTTCAACTCAATCGGAAGGTGTGGCGGCACGCCGGGAGCCCCTCGGAAGCGTGGCACATTTGATATTATCATGGGAAGCTCAAGTCCAAACCGAGCATGCTGCTAAGGGTAAAGGCGACCAGCCCCACGCCTATTAGCACCAGCACGAAAACTGCAGCCATCTTGCCGCCCGTGCGTAGCATAGCTCGCGTTTCCCGCTTCTCCCCCTGATCGTAGTGCCACTTGATGGCGAAGAACATGGCTATGCCTAACGCCAGAAACTTAAACGTAACGAAGACTATAGGTACCCAATCCATAATGACGGCTTTCTTGTGCATCGTGACGACCAACGTTGAAGCCGTGCGCAAGCACCCTGGCTTCCGGCTTGACACGTAAACGCGTTTTCAGTTCGGTCTTCGATCGCAGGTGTCGATGTCAACCGCGCTCGGTGTGCGATTGCGCAGCTCCCCTCGAATGTAGTTGGGGTCGATCTTTCCCTCTTTTGCGTTGAAGCAGAACCGGCTGCTGATTAGCCAGCCTTTCAACGCCCAAGGGGGCAGAAGACAAGCCAGAAGCACGGGCGGGAAAGCGGCGAAGAGGTGGACCCAGATTGAAGGCGAATAAGCAACCTGGATCCGGCACGCCAGCGCAACACCTGTTACCCATATAAAGCAAATTACAAAGAACCTCAGTCTATCCGCCGGCGCGGCCAAAGAACGATCGCGGCTGCAAACTTCGCATTCAGGCTTCACAGTTGGAAAGCCAACATAAAGCTGGCTCTGCCCGCACTGGGGACACGGCCCTCGCAATTCAGTTTTGATTGACGACAGCGGAGGCCATTCGGTGGTCATTTTCGTGCGTTCCAAGAATTGATCGGATGTGTTTATGCACACAGGAGCCGACGTCAGTCGTGCTCGACTTGCGGCGTTGGTGCCGTAGGCCGAACGTAGTCACGGTCGATTTTTCCTTCCTCTGCCTTGAAGAAGAACTGACTGTTGATCAGCCAGCCCTTCAATGGTCGAAGAGGTAAAAGACATGCCAGCAGTACCAGCGGGAGAGAGGTGAATAGGTGCACCCATATTGAGGGGGAATAGGCAACCTCAATCCAACATGCCACCGCGACGGCCGGCACGCATGTGAAGCAGATCACGAAAAACGCCGGCCCATCTGCGGGATCGGCGAAGGAGTAGTCGAGGCCGCAAACTTCGCACTTGGGCTTCACAGTCAAAAAGCCGTCAAAAAGATGCCCTTGCCCGCACTGGGGACACAATCCGCGCAGTCCCGTTTGAATGGGTGGCAGTGGAGGCCATTCGGTCGTCATCGCGTTTACGTCCAAGATTGACTGAATTAATGTATGCATACAATAATCCGATCAACTCCTACAGTTTACAATTTGTCGCAGCTGCCGGCGGGTACCTTAAAATGATTGATCGATTCATTGCTCAGCCTGAACGCCGCCGCAACCTCGATATGGGAGCTGCATCTTGCCTAAGCTCACCACCTCGCCTCGACCATTACTGCGAAAAGGCATCATTTCTGCTACTATGGCTCTGAATTCCTGGGAGTCTTTCATCCCGGCCCAGCTCCTTGACAGCGCGAAGAAATATATGGAGATTATATGGATGCCATGTTGTTACATTGAATGGAAAATCGATGACTTCAGCATCTTGGACGCCTCTGCTCGGCACCCGCGAGGGACCCATTTATCTGTCGATTGCGGATGCCTTGGCCGAGGACATTGCAAGTGGGCGATTGCCCGAAGGGGCGCAACTTCCTACACAGCGCAAACTCGCTGACAACCTCGGCATCGATTTCACCACCGTCAGCCGAGCCTACTCAGAGGCCCGCAACCGTGGCCTGATTGAAGGTAAGGTAGGGCAAGGGACATACGTGCGATCAAAGCGTAGTGCGCGACAACCACAGCAGCCATATGGTGTCGTCGACATGAGCATGAACCTGCCGCCGCGGTTTCTCGATCCGGTCGTGGAGCAGAGAATGTGGGATGGTGCGAAAGAGCTGCAGGAACAGGGCTTGGAGCTCCTGCTAAGGTATCAGGAACCCGGCGGCCTCATGAAGGATCGTATCGTCGCCGCGTCTTGGCTTTCAAGGCGGCTGCCGGGAATATCGCCTGAACGAGTGGTAGTCGCCTCAGGCGCGCAAGGAGCGCTTCACGCGGTTCTCAGCGTGCTGACGGAGCCCGGCGATGTCGTCTGCGCAGAAGAGCTCACTTACCCTGGATTCCGTTCGATTGCATCCCATCTCAGGCTCAAATTGGCTCCAGTTGCAATGGACGACCAAGGGCTTGTTCCAGACGCCTTTGCACAGGCATGCAGGGAGTCTAAGCCGAAAGCGCTCTATTGCATGCCAACGCTTCACAATCCGACGACGCGAACACTGCCCGTTCATCGAAGGCACGATCTCGTCAACGTTGCGCGGACATATGGCGTGCCGATTATCGAGGACGACGCATATAGCGCCCTTGTCTCAGCCCCGCCACCGCCACTTGCTGCGCTGCTGCCCGAGGCGGTCTATCATGTGGCCAGCTTATCCAAATGCTTGTCTCCCGCCCTTCGAGTAGCATATGTTGCCGTGCCGGAAAGTCGTACACATAGAGTGGCCAACGCAATCCGGGCGTCAGCCTCAATTGTGTCTCCGCTCACGAGTGCTCTAGCGTCTCAATGGATAGAGACGGGAGTAGCGGATGTTGTCAGAGGCGAAATAGTCAAGGAAACAGTGAAGCGCCTGGATGCCGTCAAGGCGATCCTTCCGTTCGATATTGAGTCCGCCCCGAGCGGTTTTCACGTGTGGCTGAAGGTTCCTGAACCTTGGACGCGAGGCGAACTGGTTTCAAGATTGCGTTCGATAGGGATCGGTATCGTCACCAGCGACGCCTTTGCAATTGCGTCCGCGCCCGAAGCCATCCGACTTGCGCTTGGCGCTCCGGTGAATTTGGAGGAGCTTATACGCGCCCTCCGGATTATGTCGGACCTACTAGCCCAGCAGCCCGCGTTCTCGACGGTGGTGGTCTGAAAGAACAATTGGCAAGGTCTCGACAGTCTCGCTTGGCAGGTCGCCACCCCGGCCGACGCAACGCTGGCCGAGATTCAGCTCGATGTCTGAGCGCTTCTGCGGTCCCGCTTCCAAAAGCTTCGCCATCCGAGCTTTCGTTGTCGGGCGTTTAGTCGAGACGAGGAACTGATCGAGAGCAGGTGGAAAGCGTTCGTCACCGGGAAGGGAGGCTTCGTCAATAAAGCGCTTCGCGTCAGCAAGCGCGCCTTTGTGAATCCCGCGATCCTTCGGGCGAAGCGATCAACGAATTCGTCGAGATCCGCATCGGGATTGGCTCGGTTCACGTACCCGTAACGTTCCGCCAGGCCCCCTGGGAAGTCATCGGCGCCGACCTCGAATTGTCCAAGGACGCTGACGTTTTCTCGTGGGTAATGTATATTGTTCCTCGGCTCGTTCGGAGGGATTTCCCGTGCAGCGCAAGCTTGCAGCCATCCTTGCTGCCGACGTCGTTGGCTACTCCACGCTGATGGAGCAGGACGAAGCGGGTACCTTTGATCGTCTCAAAGCGCGCCGCAAGGAGTTATTCGAGCCAGAGGCAGACAGATTTCACGGTCGCATCTTTAAATTGATGGGCGACGGTGTTCTCGCGGAGTTTTCGAGCGTTGTCGACGCCGTGGAATGCGCGGTTTCCGTCCAGCGTGGCATGGCCGCGCAGAACGCCGCGGTGGATGCGGACGAACGCATCGAGATCCGCATCGGTATAAATCTCGGAGAGGTGATCGTCGAGGATGATGATCGCTATGGCGAGGGCGTCAACGTCGCGGCCCGCTTGCAACAGCTTGCCGACCCGGGCGGTATCTGCGTCTCCGGTAAGGTCGCGAAAGAAGTCGAGAAGACCCTGGCTTTCGGATTCGAACCCTTCGGCGAGCAACGGGTGAAAAACATTTCCGAACCGATCACGGTCTATCGGGTGCGGATAGACACTGCTACATACCGGCGGCCGCCAGCCGCGAAGAACGAATTGGACAAACCACATTTTGCCTTGGGCGGACGGTCCGGGACACATTTTATGGGCCGCTGCCGATTGGAGGAACGTCTTGTGGCCTTATGCCAAATTGCTTCTTGGGTGACATTAGCGATCGACACCCCTTCGACGCATTGTTGAGCTACCCATTGCCGCCGCCGTTGAGTAGTTGCTAGCTCGTCGGGATGGGGTACTACACGCGAACACACAAAAATAGGATTGCCACGCGCGAAAATCCGGAATTGAATTTAAAGCAGTACCGGTGTTCGAATATGCGAGATGGAAAATTTGACGGAATTCCGAGAACTAAAATACCTCGGCGATCTCATCGATGAAATTTTGGAGCAGCTCGCCAATACCGACAAGGAGTACAGGGCGAAAGTGGCCGAAGCGCTGTACGCCAGCTTTACGAACGACGGCGATATTCTGGATGGCATTAAGGACGTATTGATGGATCCGAATACGCATGGTCGTGTAACGGCCCGCTTGGCATCCGACCTCCTTGGGGCGACCATCACCTACCAGGGTGACAGTGTCGTTTCAGTGGACCGTTCGCAGAAGCTCTCCTGACTGTGTGACAAGCGCTCGCGTCATGGTGACGCTTCGAATTTGATCTGTGGTAATCATGTGAGATCGAAAAGTGGCCATGAACCGGTTCGGATGTCGTGATGCTGCTTGCAACGTGGGCCTCAATCCACACGCATGTCTATTGAGTAAGATTGGCGGACGAAAGGAAACGGGCCGCGCACCGTTGTCTAGTGAGCACGCCGATTTTCGTTCGAGGAGCCTACCATTCCAGGTCAGCAGGCTTCCAAACGCGCGTATGGGCCCGAACCGTCATGGCGATGGTACTGACCTTCGGTGAACCGTGGATCCACGCGCCGTCTTCTCCGATATGCCACGAACTGCTGGTTCGAGCTGGGTCCGAGGCATCTTCCGAGCAATTTCTTCGATGAGCCCACCTTCCCGAAAAATAGCTTGACCTCTCCGAAACTCCGAAGTCATCATTCTAGAAGCAAGGCTTCTTGGAGATAGCGAATGAGCGAACTTTTGAATGCAGCGGCTGAACGCCTGAAGGCGATGCGGGCGGATACCGACCTTCTTGTCCACGCGCTGACCGGCGCCGTTGTGCTTGCCGCAGCAGAGGATGCGCGGGCTACCGCAGCGATCAACCACAATGACAAAGCCACGATCGACGCCCAACGCAAAGCCGAGGATGAAAAGGTCGCGCTGGAGGTCGCCTGGCGCGAGGCACGATTTCTCTCAAACGCAATCGCCGATCGGCTGAATATTTTCCGCGGCCTAAATGATCGGTTGGCCAAAGCTAACTAGCCCTGCGGACTCTTTGTTTCCCCGCAGGTGCCGGTAAATGCAGCCATCAGAGTAAGGGGCATTTAAGGTCGTGATAAGAAAGCTGGCTCGAGCCACAATATCCCATAGTTCGAGATGGTCAGCCTTGGATTGCAGTCAAAATCACCTCGCGGAGAGCATGAGGCCAAACGCATCCGCTTCGAATTCGGCGATGTGCGAATACACCAATGCGTGACGTGACCGCCATCTAAGCATGGACTTTTGACGGTCGTCGCCGCTTCAGGATCATCTAAGTGACCACGTTGAAGATGCGTTCATGTATAATGACGAAGCGACCCATTGCGTCGCTCCGACGTTCTGCAGATGGGCGAACGTCTGGTGCAAAGCGACCATGGCTGGCTTGCGCGCGCCAAGCATCTTGACCTTGCCCCGTTGAAAT
>UBMU01000023.1 GCA_900466605.1 Hyphomicrobiales bacterium | reverse complement strand
TATTCCCGGGGAGGATTACCCAACATCATCGGACAACAGTTACTCCTTATGGAAATCCAGTCGAAGAATTTCTCGCCGGCAAGCAAGAGTACTTTTTACAGCACGGCGCGGGCAGCGTTGCGACTGCTCCACACCAAGCCGAGATTTTCCTCGGTCAGATAATTGGGCAGCAATCGCTGATCATGGCGATCTCGGACGCCTTCTTCGTGTAGGGCGTTCTAATTTCGGTCGCGGCCGTAATCGTCGTATTTACCCACACCGATGATGCTTCCTGACTGAGCAACCTTTCAAGCAGTGAGCGCGTGCCTCGACCACCTATTTTAGCTGGAAGACAGTTTCCAAGACGCCAGGTCATTGCACCTTCCGAACAATCCATACGGGAGGCTACCGACACTGTACTTGCGTATAATGGCCACGAGGAATTTGGAACAAATAGCTTTGCCCACGAACTCCATTTCAGAATAATATTAAAGATCGCGAGAATGAAGAATTTTTTCAGTACGGTGTTTGGATCGCTAGAGCTCGAAATTGTCGATGCGGTATTGGAGGAATGGCGTGAGCCTCGCTTCCTGGGGCGCACCGACCCAGATGTTGAGTTGGCCGCTGCCATTCTCATGAGTTTGTTTCGCGAAGGGCATTCGACCCGCGTGGCACTTCGAAAAGCGGCCGCGCGCCACAAGTGGCTATCGGAACACTCCTTCAAAAAAGCCCCAACTTACAATAGGCAGCGCGTCGGATGAGCCAAAAATCGGCATTCGGCACCGGATGACTTCCACGTCAAACGTCACGCCCATCCTCCCTGCCATTTTGTCTGATATTCTGTATTGTTGGCCTGTTTGCGGGTCAAACGCAAAGAGCCGGCGCAACTGCTGCGCCGGCCCCCAGTCTGCCAGTTACGCTGCCGCGAACGGTACAGCAACGAAGGTCTTGTTATTGCCGCGCTGGATCAGCAGCAGCACTGACTTCTTCTCGGCCTTCGCAACGGCCGCAACCGCTTTCTTGGCTTCACTGGCATCGTGGACGGTCTCGGCATTGACCGACAGGATAATGTCGCCAGCCTTCAGCCCTGCCTCGGCTGCCGGCTTGTCTGGCGAAACGTTTGCCACGACCACTCCTTCGACGTCATGCGGCAAACCCATGCGCTCGCGCACATCGGGAGTTAGATCGGCAAGGGCAACACCAATGCGCGGACCGGCTGGCTCTGCTTTCTCCGCGCCATTGAACGCGGCGAGCTCCTGCTTGCCGTCATCATTGCCGCCGATGGCGACCTTTAGGTTGATGCTCTTGCCCTCACGCCAGACGGTGATGGCTTCCTTGTCGCCAGGAGAAAGGTCAGCAACCAGACGCGACAGGTCTTTCGGAGTTGAGACGGGCTTGTCACCGACCGCCGTGATGGTATCGCCCTGCTTAAGCCCGGCATGAGCCGCAGGAGAATCCTTCGTCACGTCAGCGACAAGCGCGCCTGCCGGTTTTGCCAGGCCAAGCGCATCTGCGACATCCTGGGTGACCGGTTGGATCTGGACTCCAAGATAGCCGTGATCGATCGAACCGTCCTTCTGCAATTTGGCGACAATCGTCTTTGCCTGGTCGGCCGGTATGGCAAAGCCGACGCCAACGCTGCCGCCGTTTGGCGAATAGATTGCCGTATTGATCCCGACCACCTTGCCTTCACCGTCGACCAGCGGGCCGCCCGAGTTACCGTGATTGATTGGTGCGTCGATCTGAATAAAGTCGTCATAGGGACCACTATGAAGATCTCGACCCCGCGCCGAGACGATACCAGCCGTGACCGTCGTCCCGATCCCGAAAGGATTGCCAATGGCAAGTACCCGATCCCCGAGCCTGAGCTTTTCGGAATCGCCCCAGGCCACCGTTGGCAGCGGCTTTTTGGCGTCTACCTTGACGACCGCAAGGTCTGCCTTCGGGTCGGCGCCGATCAGCTTTCCGGCAAGCTCCGTCCCATCGTCAAGCGTCACCTTGATCTCCGTGGCGTTCGCAATCACGTGGTTGTTCGTGACGATGTAGCCGTCTGGGCTAACGATGAACCCGGAACCCAGCGCCTGAGCGCGCTCATCTGATTTCGGAGCCGGTGCCTGGCGCGGTCCTGGAATACCCTGCTGCTCGAAAAACTGCTTGAACTGCTCCTGCATCTGCGAGCTGTCGCCATCCTCGGCTTGATCCTGCGCCTTCATCGTTGTCACAATGGTTACAACGGCCGGCTTGTCGGCATCGACGACGGACGCAAACGAGCTGTCTGTACCGGCATTCGTCACCGTCGCCCCCGCCGGTGCCGCCGAGGCAGACGAGGTTTGGTAGATGAGCGGAATGGAGACGGCCCCGGCAATGATCGCTGCGCCCAGAAGAGCCGCGGATCTGCGGCGTTTGATAATGTGTGTCACGGTTTCAGTCCTGTGAAGAGTTGCTCAATCGCGTAAAGCCGTAAGCAAGAACTCAACGCGTGCAATAGATATGAAACCACTCGGCTATATTTACAAATTAAAGGTACGTTACATTTTCATTGCCGATATTTAATGTATTGCTATTTTTTAATCTTTAATCCGCAAGACATATTGCCGTTGACAAAACACAACCGTGTTACTGCGGGCTCGTTGGCACGCCGCTCCCTAGAAAGGGGCAGCGCATACATATTCCTTCAGAAGGAGGGCATTCAATCTCCCCTGCAAATCACAGTTACCTTCCACGTCATGCCGAGCCCTTGGAAGTGAAAATCGCATCAGACATGGCGTCGCATTTGCACTAGGCGTGCTAGGAATTTCCAAATTAGGTGGGCCGGGCAACTTGTGTCGATAGCGCGTCGAACCGCCACCAGGGAAGGCAAAGTTGCTGTACTGAGAGGTTTGCGGTCTCTGTTGGCATTGGCTGCATAAGTCCGTCCCAAAGCACGGATCTCCACAAGCGTGACATGAGTGGGCCTTCAAAGCCCGACTATTCCTGTCACCACACGAGCATTGAGACTAAACGGGTTCATCCGCGAGCCCCAGGGAACCAATCAAGCATTAGAGTTAGCATGGAGGTCAAAGCGAGACAGGCAACACCGAGGGAGAGAGCTATGCCAAGACCTGTGACACAGCGCGTCCCGCAAAAAACGCCGACCACGAAACAGAGCCATGAGCATGCGTGCACGTGTGCATGCGCAAGGGCACCCCGGTTTTTGATTGCGTGAGCAATGGCCTGTCCAAAACCGAACAGTGCACCTGTTATAAAGCCCTTACCGGCATCTGTATCTGAGATGCTTTGATGCATAACGTTTTGCATGCCCATGATGAGCGCAACCAACAATAAGGCACAAGTTCCAAAGTCGCATGCCGCAAGGCTTGCAGCGAGCGCGCAAAGTCCAATTTCACTCAAGATTTGAGCCAACATGGGTTCTGCTAAAGCATCGCTTAATAGCGTTCCAGCGAATGCTCCCATAACAAACGCTGCGATGACACCTGCCGCATGGATTGCCGCGGTCCAGTCTCCGGCAGAAAATGCCATGCCAAGCCGTGTACTGTTGCCACTCATAAATGAAACATAGAGATGATTAAGCTGCTCGAATCCAACTGCGTCGAGGAAACCTGCCAATGCAGTGGCAAGGGATGCAAACAAGAAAGGTTTTCGCGGGCGGGCAGGATTGGAGGCTTTTGTAAACTGGTGTTTAACGTTGAGCATTGTTCCACCAATTACGTCGACCGCACTTTTACGCGTTAGCGACGAGCGCATTTTTACTTGTCGCATTGTCTCAATCCCAAACAGAAGACCGATGTGTCCTCCGCGGGTGACGCCCCTCCCCCGGGCAGGCGCTTCAACAGGAGGCGTGCCATACTTTTCAGTCAGGGCAGACGTCGGACCTGAAAGGGTGCTCCAAGCGGTCGTAGGCCCATTCCGGATAGCAATCATCATCGCGATCAAAATCATCGAAGAAGCCATTCCGATAGTGGTACCTATGGTAAGCGCGATCGGCGCGACCACCGAAACCGTCATGCTGGAAAGAGCGATCTCCACCGAAACCTTCAGCGCGGCCTAGATCCCCGCTTCTGTCGTGGTCCCTACCAAATCCGCCGTCATGCGCGCCACCGCCTCCACCTGCGTGCCCACCATCGTGGGCCATTGCCACGGGCTGAAGGACAGTGGGGAAGATGGGCAAAGTCGATGCAACAAGGCAAAACGATGCGGTAAGAAACCTGATCATAATACACTTCCCTTCGAGGGCTGCGGGGGTCAAACACACCACTCTCGGTGCGATTGCCAAGCATATCTCGCAGCCATCTCGTGAGAATCTATTCAGGGGTCTAAAGCACCAATACCAAAGGGGAGCCCTCCCTAACCGATTGGAATTCTGCCCCTGCGTCGCCGGGTGGGGAGCGACGCATGACAGGTCGCCACCCAGCGGTCATACCCGCTGAGCGACGTTGGCAGAACGTGGGTTGAGACACATGGCCGGCCTTTTCGCTCCAACAGAGAGACACTTTTTTCAACTCCGACCGTGGGTGCAAGATGTTGAGAGAATGTTTGCTCGGCTGTTGCGTTGATTAGCATTGCATGCGGCGAAAAGGGTCCCGTGCAGCCCATCTCTCACTAGCCAACAATCGACATACCAAAGCAGGGAACACAGGCGCGCCAAACTGTATCTCTACGTATCCAAGAGACCCCGAATTACATTTTAAAACAAAACGGAGCGACCCTGAAATATGCCTGAAACCTGTGGGGTGTCAGATGCAGAGATTATGGATGGTCTGATCACCCGCACAAAGTTGGTTCAAGGTAAAGCGATGCTGGCATACATGACAAACCAGTCACAGGTCTACGATGAGTTTTCGAGTGTGCTGGACCAGTCCGCCTACGAGGCGCTACCCGATGATTGGCTTGTCGGGATGACAGATATTGTAGACTCGACCAGCAGTGTCGAGGAGGGGCGATATCAGGACGTAAACTTCGCTGGTGTGGCGATTATCGCGGCTTTAGGAAATATCCTCGGCACTTTCGACTTTCCTTTCACCTTTGGAGGTGATGGTGCTGCATTCGCGGTACCAAGTGCTGCTATTGAAAAAGCATCGAGGGCCCTACGCCAGGTCAGGAACCTCGCGCAGGCGAGCCTCGATTTATCGATGCGGATTGGGCTATTTCGCGTCTGTGACATTCGCGCCAGCGGAAGAGATATAAGGATCGCACGCTATGCGGCTTCACCTCACGCGACCTATACCATGTTCTCGGGTGGCGGAATAAGATGGTGCGAGCAACAATTGAAGCTTGGAAAGGGGTACTTGTCGCACTCCAGCGACACGCTGGTGGCTGTTCCTGACTTGACGGGATTGTCTTGCGATTGGCAACCGTTCCCAAACAAAAACGGAACCATTCTGTCCTTGATGGTAGAACCTGTAGGGGAGAGAAATACGAACTTCGCAAACTTGGCTAAGCGCATCGTTGGTTTCTTTGAAAATCAACCGAAGAGCTCAGCACCTATTCCGGAATTTCCTTCTATGCGGCGCTGGTCTACTGTTGAAATCGACCAGAAATCATGGGCTGCAATTACGGCGAATTCCGATTTCAAGAAATATGACGACGTCCTTCGGCTAACAGTGGATTGCTCATTGGATCAAGTGGCAGCGGCAATGGACGTGTTACGCAGCGCTGCAAAGCGCGGAGAAATAGCTTACGGTTACCACTGCCAATCACATTCCATCATGACATGCTTCGTACCGTCGACGGATCAAAATTCGCATCGCCACTTTCTTGACGGCATGGATGGCGGCTATGCCAAAGCTGCGGCGATGTTGCGGGCGTCCAAGACTGCGATGACGACAAACGGCCGTTCACACCAATGGCGGAAGCGATCTGACGACAGAACGCACCGATGTTCAACCCGCTAAGGCGGAGCCTGAGAAAGACCTATCATAAGGACATCGGACCCAAGGCTTGGTGAGCTGACGTAATCAAGATTTATCATTGCGGGCCGGTGGTTGAATGCCTCTTACCAAAAGGATGCACGACTAATGCAGAGAATATTAGGCCGAATCCTGTCCGGGCTCGTTATCGTCATCATGCTGGCGGACGCCAGCGTTAATCTCTTCGCGCCCCAACTCCTTGAAAAAGAAATGAACGCGGTGCAATTCCCCACGGGCCTGTCACCAGTCCTCGCATTGATCATCGTTGTGTGCGCAGCGGCGTATTCGTTACCAGCGACGTCGTTCATTGGCGCCATCCTAATCACTGGTTTCTTTGGTGGCGCAATTTCAATTCACCTGCGCATGGGGGAACTTCTTTCACCCCCGCAGCTAGTATCTCTGGCACTTGGCGCGGCTGCATGGGGCGGCCTCTATTTGCGGAACTCAAAGCTACAGGAGCTTGTCTTCCGCTCGCGAGATAAAAGATTGCTTCCATCGGCAACCAAGTTGCCAGCATCGGACCCATGACGGTCGAGGGTGCCTCCAAGCGCGTCACGACCGACACAATTCGATGCCGTTGGCCCACCGTCGTTGAGTTGGCCTATGGCTATCAAACCCACAATCAGGCTCCTTCCGGCAGAAAACAATCGGGGTGCACTCGGCACCCCCTGATCGAGCAGCAACGCTCGTGACTGAAGGGGCGTCAGAGGCAACGGCCCTCTCTTTGCGACGATTTGCCTTGCGGCCACATGGCCAGGCGTGTCGCCGTCCAGACTCTGCTTTTTGAGAACCAGCTACAAGACGCCCGCATTTGCGCATGACCGCTCTCGAACGGTCCTTGCGTACGGCCGGCGCCTGCTTTAGCTCATGAGTAGAATGGAGCAGGCAAAATGATCTTTATGATAGTCGCAGTACCGATAGTATTGGTGTGCTACTTTCTACTTCCGCGGCCTACGTTGATCGCATTGGTTGCCGTCATCAGTGTCGTTGCTGCCGTTGCGATTTACATCTACTTCCAGCAGGCCGACCGCAACGGTTCGGCAAGCTTGGTTGTTGGCACGAGCACTGGAACCAGGGGCTGCCTTGACCCGGCCAAACCAGTTTTCGTTCAGCTAACCAATGGCTCCGATCGAAAGGCTAACGTCGTACGCTTTCGACTGATCGCCAAGCGCCCGGGCTTCAGTATTGAGGCATATTCCGACTACCTTACCAGCTACAAGATTATTGAGCCGCATGGGATTTACGAAACGTGTTGGGCACTAAATCGGTACAGAGGTCTGGAAACCTTGCCAGATAGACCCTCGCCCGAAGATTTCGAATGGTCGGTTGACATAACATCGGTCGAATTCGCAGGCGATGGTTAGCTGTCCCAATCATCGTGCCCTAAGACCAATTCGGCGATTATCGCTTAGCAAACCGCGAGCGATTATCGATCTCCATGAGGTGGGTCTTCGGCAATCGTCACAACCACCGTGGGAGTTCCGGGAACGTCCTGAATGTCTTTGCATTGCCATTTTATGATGCCACCGACTGATTATGCGGAGACGAAAACGGCATCTCCAACACAGATCGTCCCAGGCTCATCAGGACGACAGTAGACTCCCATGTTGCGATTTCCAAACTTCATCACATTCCGGAGGATTTCTGGATCGTTCTCAAGGCCGTCCTGAGCAATGATCGTAAACCCACAACGTTTTGTTGGAGCAATCACCGTTGCGTGAACGTTTCCCAGACGGACTGGAGCATCGATCCACTGAAGTTCGGCAAAGCCGGAGAGATCAGGTTCCGTTTGCAGAAGCAAATTCGGACGAAATCTTCGCCTGTCGGGATCTCCGTTGGGGTGGATGACCTTCAGGTGATCGAGCGATGCACTTGTCAGAAGGTGAAGGGGTGACACCTCGTACCGGTCGACCGCAAAGTCGATGCCCTGAACAGCCGCCCGCGTGCGCTCATAGGGCCTAACGGTTACTTCAAACTCGAAGAACGCGGTGAGGGCCTGCGTCAACCGCGCTGCATCCACTGATAGCCAGGGATGGCCAGGTATCTGGATTTCCACCGTGCCATCCGCAACGGTTCTCGACTTGACGAAAATCGCCCGCTGCCAACGCTTGTCTCGCTCGGGATGGGCAACCTCCCCCACCGCATCAACGAGCGCAAACAGTCGGTCGCCGACAATGCCGGCAGCCGTGACCTCGCATTGCTCGACCTTTTCGCCTGCGGTGGAACTAACCGGGTATCGCCATAACTCGCTGATCGTCCCGACCTTGCGCATCTATTGAAGTCCCATTGCCGGGATAGTGATCTCCACGAATTTCACTGTGACCTCTCGATGCAGATCTGTTGCCCGGATTGAGGTGATAGCTGGTGTCGTGCTTTGCTGGGTTCTCCGGACAACTATCATTGATGGAGCGCAGCAGTGAGCCATGACGAAGCCCTGTCGATTGCCACCGTTCTCCTTGATTTCAACGGCAGCAAGACATTGTAGCGACCCTCCGGCGAAAGCCTTGTCTCGTCGAGCGCAACTAGGGTGCCATCATCGAGGAACGTCTGGACAAGCGTGGCCCAGCCGAGTGCAACCCCCTGACCGGCCCGCGCTGCGAAGATCGTCTCGGTATAGTGGCTGAAGCGGAGCGATGGCTTCACGTCGAAATGCACGCCAAGTTCGGCGAGCCATTGGCCCCAGGAAAGCCATGACCGGTCTTCGGCGTCAGTCTCGATGAACTCGTCGGTCGCTGACAAGGGACCGATAGCGCGCCGGTCGCGATACTCCGGTGAACAGACCAGCATTATCTCGTCCCCGCGGGAGGCAATCACCGTTCCGTCGTTAAAAGGTGGCACCCCGAAACGAATGGCGAGGTCGACCGCACCGCTGTCCAGATCGATCTTTGCGTCCTGGGAGACAACGCGGATTTGAATGCCCGGATTCTTTGCGCGAAAATCGGCGAGGCGGGGAAGCAACCAGAAGGATGAGAAAGCCACGGTCGCCCCGAGCGTGACAACATCCTGGGCGGCCCCCTTGATGGCATCGATTGCGTCGGAAATGTTCGAAAAACTTTGCGCCAGGGCGGCCCCCAGCACCAGACACGTAGCCGTCGGATCGATCGCCCGGTGCTTGCGCACGAACATCGGCTGCCCCAGTTCCTCCTCCAAGAGCGCGATTTGTCTGCTTACGGCCGCTTGGGTAACCCCGAGCTCGCCTGCCGCAAGAGTGAAGCTCTTTCGGCGAAGGACCGCCTCCAGCATGATAAGAGCCGTCATCGACGGCAAGCGCCTGCGAAACTGCATTCCATGCCCCGTCACATTACCAGTTCTTATGCGACCGTGAGAATTAATGCCGTTGAAGAGGCTGAGGAGCAAGAGCAGTCTGCATAAAGGCAGTATAAGAGGCTCTGATGCTAAACAAACTTCCTTCCTCCATCTCCGCCCTTCTCGATGCGCGCTCGAATGGGCATTCTCTTCCCGCCGGGCTCTATACGCGTGAAGACGTCTTCGACGCGGACATCGATGTCTTCTTCCACAGGCACTGGATCTGCATCGGTCTCGACTGCGATGTGCCGGAAGCTGGCGACGCCACTGTCATAGACATCGGCAAGACGAGCCTCATACTGCTGCGGGATGACGAAGGCGAGATAAGAGTTCTGCACAATGTCTGTCGTCACCGTGGTTCGCGGTTGTTGGACGCAGGCAAGACAATCGTTTCAAAGCTGGTTTGTCCCTATCACACTTGGACTTATGAGCTCACCGGGGAGCTCAGCTACGCGCCCCACATGGGCAAGGACTTCGACAAAGACTGTCACGGGCTGAAGTCCGTAACCTTCAAGTCGATAGGCGGGCTTATCTATGTCTGCCTTTCCGACAACCCTCCAGAGGACATTGACGTCCTCGAACGCACGATGGTGGAGCGTCTTGCTCCCTACGACATCGGCAGCGCTAAAGTTGCTCATCAGACTGACGTGATTGAGAACGGGAACTGGAAGCTGACGATGGAGAACAATCGTGAGTGCTACCACTGTTCGGCAAACCATCCCGAGCTCTGCGTATCCTTTGTCGACCTCGACTTCGGGTTCGACCCGGAGACCTTGAGCCCCGAGGACCAGGCACAGGCTGAAGAACACTTCCGACTGTATGATGAGCAGACCAAGGCATGGGAGGCGGACGGATTCCCATCAGCTGCCGTCGAGCAACTCTCCGATTGCGCCACGAATTTCCGTACGCAGAGGCTGATCATCGCTGGTGCGGGCGAGTCCCAGACCCATGACGCCACCGCGGCTTCATCCATGCTTCTCGGCCACATGACACGGAAGGATCTGGGGGATACCCATCTTTGGGGTCATAACTCCTGGAACCACTTCATGGGCGACCATGCTGTGGTCGCCATCGTGATCCCCCTGTCGGCTGGCAAGACCCTGGTCCGGACGAAGTGGCTGGTACACAAGGATGCGGTCGAGGGCGTCGATTACGATCACGATAAGCTCACTGACGTGTGGATTGCAACAACCGACCAAGATGCTGACCTTGTGGCGCGCTCCCATGCCGGCGCGCTCGATCCTGCTTACCTGCCCGGCCCCTACTCGCAATTCTCGGAGACGAACCTAGACAAGTTCGCAACTTGGTACATCGATCGGATGCGCGCAAATGGATACTGATTTTGCACAAAAGCAGGGCGGTTCGGTCTTGCACGATACATGGGATCCCGAGCACGACGATACCCTGGTGTGTCTGGATGTCCATCAGGAAACCCATGACGTCAAGAGCTTCACCTTTGCGTCGCCGCAAGGCAAGCGCTTCGCCTTTGATGGCGGGCAATACTTCCTTTTCGACTTCCCGATTGGCGATGACGCGGAGGCACGCTGCTACAGCATCTCCTCGTCACCACTCCGCTACAACGCATTCACCGTGACGGTGAAGCGCGTCGTGAACGGAAGAATTTCGAACTGGCTTCACGACAACATGCAAATTGGCATGACCGTGAAGGCTCAAGGCCCGCTTGGTCAATTCGTCTGTCCACGCGTCGCCGCCCCGAAACTTCTGCTTCTTTCCGGTGGCTCCGGGATTACGCCTGTGATGTCTATTCTGCGCGGTCTTGCGGATCGCTGCGAGCCAGCCGACGTCGTCTTTCTTCATGCCGCTCGCTCCCCTGTCGACCTGATTTTTCGCGACGAATTGAGCTGTCTTGCTGCACGAATGAAGGGACTTCGCTTGCAGTTTCTGCCTGAGAGCGTCGAAGGAGAGCCATCCTGGCCGGGGCTTACCGGTCGCATCTCGCCGGAATTCCTCAAGCTCGCCGTGCCAGATATCGCAGAGAGAACTTTGATGTGCTGTGGACCAGCACCTTTCATGGCAGCTGCTCGCTCGATCACCGCAAAACTCGGAGTTCCTGAGGACCGCTACATCGAGGAGAGCTTCGATGCTGCCATCATTGAAGAACCGGCGGTCGTCGGCAAGGCCAATGCGCCAAACAAGGTTTTCCAGGTCGAGTTCGCCAAACAATCTCGAAAGATCGAGGTGGCCGACGACCAGACGGTGCTTTCCTGCGCAAAAAAGTCGGGCGTGCGCCTGCCGTCCTCCTGCTCCAACGGCGTCTGCGGTACCTGCAAATCGAAGCTGGTTTCCGGTACGGTTGACATGAGCCACAATGGCGGCATTAGGCAAAGGGAGATTGACGCCGGATTATTCCTGCCTTGCTGCTCCAAGCCTCTCAGCGACCTGGTGATTGACCGCTAGTGCCGGCACGGGCCGCCGCCTCTATCCTTCGACGATACTCAGGGATTGACCACCATGCTGCTTAGAGACAGCACATCCGACACGGGCTCCGCGGTGTTCAAGGACGAACGCAAGCAGGCCTACCTCAATCCGGCAGGAGCCGACCGGCCGCTCATCAGCCCAATTCCTCTTGGCACGCTCGATACGGCCCGCCGGTATCGGTTGAACCGCCTTCGATCGAAGATGAGCGAATGGGACTGTTCCGCGCTGCTTTTATACGATCCCGTCAACATCCGTTATGCCTTCGATTCATCGAACATGAGCATCTGGACGATGCACAATCCCTCGCGATACGCACTCATTCTAGCCGATGGCCCCGCCATTATGTTTGAGTTCGAGGGCGCCGAGCACGTCAACGACGGCCTCCCGGGCATTGACGAAATCCGGACGTCGAAATCCTTCCTGTTCTTCACGTCAGGCAACCTTGTCGAGCACCGGATGCAGGTTTGGGTCGACGAGATCGCAGACATCCTGAGGACCCATGGGCGCAACAAGAGAGTTGCGGTCGACAGACTGGAGCCAGCGCCGGCGTCGGAGCTCCGAAAGCGCGGCTTTCACCTGCTTGATGGCCAGGAACTGGCCGAACGAGCGCGCTCGATCAAAAGCCTTGAAGAAATCGAACTGATGCGGTGGACGATCCGGGTTTGCGAAGCCGGCATGGCTCGCATGTACGAGATATCCGAGCCAGGACGAACCGAGCGGGAAATCTGGGCGGAGCTTCATTTTGAGAACGCCCGCAGCGGCGGTGAATGGCTCGAGACGAAGCTATTGACGGCCGGACCACGGACCAATCCCTGGTACCAGGAGTGCTCTGACTACGTCACGAAGCCCGGTGAGATGATCTCTTTCGATACCGATATGATCGGACCATATGGATATTGCGCCGACCTCTCGCGCTCATGGACCTGCGGCCATGTCGCAATGAGCGACAAGCAAAAGGAGCTCTATTCGGCGGCACTAGACCAGATCGAACACAACCTGTCGATCATTCATCCAGGCATGACATTTGTTGAATTCAACGAAAAGAGCTGGCGCATTCCTGAAAAGTACCAGCCTTATCGCTATACTCTAGCAGCGCACGGGACAGGAATGGCAGACGAATGGCCGGGCATTTTGCTCCACCCCGATTTCGATCAGAACTTTAGCGGCATCATTGAAGAGAACATGGTTCTCAATGTCGAAAGTCTGATTGCGGAGGCAGGCTCCGAGAGCGTTAAACTGGAAACGCAAGTGCTTGTTACATCCGAGGGAGCAAAGCGGCTGGACTCTTTCCCCTGGGAGGAGATTTAAAGCATTCGGCGCGCCTAAGCCGGTACGCACGGGATTGGTGGGTTGGAGGTGGAAGGAGAATGAACGACTTCACCATTTCGTCTGCATTAGTCTCAGAATGTGGCCGCTACCGATACCGGCTGGAGCGACAGTGGGACCCTGGGAAGAAGGCTGTTTGCTTCCTGATGTTGAACCCGTCCACCGCCGACGCTTATAGCACCGATCCGACACTTCGCCGGTGTATCGCCTTTGCAAAGTCGTGGGGATTCGGTGCTCTTGTCATCGGCAATCTCTTCGCACTCAAGTCGCCTAAGCCAAGACTGATTTACGAATGCGCGGACCCCATCGGGCCGGAAAACGATCATTACTTGCGCAAGATGTCCGAAAACTGCGAGCGCATCGTGTGTGGTTGGGGAAGGCATGGTGTATACCTTGATCGAGCATCCGACGTTTGTCGAATGCTCGAGACATCAAAGCTTTACGCACTTAAGGTGACGATGGGCGGGCAACCGTGTCATCCGCTGTATATTTCCGCCGCATGCGAGCCAAGACCGTTCCAATCTTAACCTCGCGATTTCCTAAAGCGGCGGCTACGTCGAAGGGCCGCACCAGCGCGGCCGCCCCCACGAGCTCCTATATAACGGCTAGACGGACTGCCCCAATTCCGGGACCACCTCGAAGAGATCGGCGACGAGGCCGTAGTCGGCGACCTGGAAGATCGGGGCCTCTTCGTCCTTGTTGATCGCGACGATGACCTTCGAATCCTTCATGCCGGCGAGGTGCTGGATGGCGCCGGAGATGCCGCAGGCGAT
>UBMU01000006.1 GCA_900466605.1 Hyphomicrobiales bacterium | reverse complement strand
TCCTTGGTGCGAACGGTGCATCGTACTCCACCGCTTCGATCTACTCCTTCACGATCGGCAACGCGACGACTCAGGGCCAGATCGACAACCTGCTGACGGACGTTGAATCCGCCCTGAAGAAGATGACGACCCTCGGTTCACAGCTCGGTTCGTTGCAGACCCGCGTCGACATCCAGACGGACTTCGTCTCCTCGCTCAGCGACTCGATCGACTCCGGTATCGGCCGCCTGGTTGACGCCGACATGGAAGAAGAGTCCTCCAAGCTCAGCGCCTTGCAGACCCAGCAGCAGCTGGCGATCCAGTCGCTGTCGATTGCAAACTCCTCTTCGCAGAACATCCTCTCGCTGTTCCGCAGCTAATAGCAGGAGCGCCCTCGGGCGCTTCGGACAAAAAGCTCAGAAATCGAAGCCGCGCTCCACCGAGCGCGGCTTTTTTAATGCTTGTTAACTATGCATTAACCAAACTGATGTTTTCTGCCCTCAACGAAACGGTATGTTAACCAAGCTTAAAAAGCGGTTAGCAGGCATGACGCTGATTGCCGTTCCCGGTGGCGGACCGGAGTGTCCCTTTTCAATATTTGCCAGCAAGGGGCGATTATTTCATGACCAGCATCTTGACGAACGTCGCGGCGATGTCCGCTCTCGAGACTCTTCGTAGCATTAACGGCAATCTTGAGGATACGCAGGGCCGTGTTTCGTCCGGCTACCGTGTTGCGGAAGCCAAAGACAATGCAGCCTACTGGTCAATCGCAACGACCATGCGTTCGGACAACAAGGCCCTCTCTGCCGTCTCCGACGCGCTGGGTCTGGGCGCGGCGAAGGTCGATACCGCCTATTCCGCCATGGACAGCGCGATCGACATCGTCAGCGAGATCAAGGCCAAGATCGTCGCCGCGACGGAAAAGGGTGTCGACAAGACCAAGATTCAGGATGAAATCGCACAGCTGCAGCAGCAGCTGTTGAGTGTCGCGCAGTCGGCTTCGTTCTCCGGCGAAAACTGGGTCGCAGGCAACGCAACGAAAAGCGTCGTCTCCTCGTTCGTCCGCAATGCGAACGGCCAGGTGTCGGTCCAGACGACCGAGTATGTCCTGGATGATTCGACGAGCGGCAACGTTCTGTTCGGGATGACGACCACCGGCGGCATCAACACCACGAGCGGCATCATCGGAACTTCTTCGGGCAGCGTCGGCTCGATCTTCAGCATGAACATCACCAGCTTCAGCAACAGCGATATCGACCTCGCATTGACCACTGTCGAGTCCGGCCTCAGCGCGCTGACCAAGGCCGCTTCGCAGCTTGGCTCGATTTCCACCCGCATCGATCTTCAGGAGAGCTTCGTTTCGAACCTCAGCGACTCGATCGACTCCGGTGTCGGGCGCCTTGTTGATGCCGATATGGAAGAGGAATCGAGTAAGCTGACGGCGCTGCAGACGCAGCAGCAATTGGCCATCCAGTCGCTGTCGATCGCAAACTCCAGTGCGCAGAACGTTCTCAGTCTCTTCAAGAGCTAAGAACACCGCGAGCCCTTGAGTGGAATTGAAAGCCGCGTCGCATGATGCGGCTTTCTCTTTGTTTTTGAAGCGATATTCAAGATTGCGCGAGGCTTGCGGTGGCGAAGTTACGGCACTTGCGCCGATGGATGGCCTTGGTTAACTTCGCTTAACAGTTGATTTGTTTGTAGCGACGCCGGCCTAAGCCGGGGCATGACGCCAGGTCAGTCGCTGCCGCCAGCCGGCCTTGCCCCGTTTTCCTATTCAGAGCCAGAAAATGACATATAAAATTACCAGCTCGGCACAGGTAAACGCCCTCGCGGCGCTGCGCATCATCAACAAGGACGTTGCAACGACCCAGCAGCAGGTCTCGTCAGGCTATCGTGTCGAAACGGCTGCCGACGACGCGACCTATTGGTCCTATGCGAGTGTGATGCGTTCGGACAGCAGTTCGCTGCAGAACATTCATGATGCGCTCGGCGTCGGTGCGTCGAAGGTTGATACCGCCTACACGTCGATGGAAAGCCTGATCGACCAGCTGGGCGAGATCCGCAAGACGCTCGTGACTGCGCAGGAAGCCGGTGTCGACAAGACGAAGCTCAACACGACCCTGAGCGAGCTGAAAGGGCAACTCCAGACAACAGTTCAATCGACCAATTTTGCGGGTGAAAACTGGCTGGTGAACCGTGATGCTGTGCCTCCCGTTTCGCGCTCGGTGATCGGCGGCTTCGTGCGTGGCACCAGTGGCGAATATCAGGCTCAGACCATCAGCTTTCCGGCAGACCAGACCGTTATGATCGACATGACGGATGCCAATCGCGGACTTCTTACCAAGTCGATCGATGCGAACACGCTAAATCCTGACGGCACCGCGACGGCGCGCAACTATTATCTGTTGAACGCCGGTTCGGCGACACCTGCTGCTGGAGCGGAGATAAAGCTCGACGCGAACACCACCACCGACCAGATCAAGGACATGCTGGCTGTGGTTGATTCCATGCTGTCGCAGCTGACGACGACAGCTGCGGGTCTCGGCACGATGAGCGCGCGTATCAGCGATCGCGTCACCTATACCGCAGACATGTCGGATCTGATCGACAAGGGTGTCGGGGCGCTCGTCGACACCGACATGGACGAAGCATCTACCGTCCAGAAGGCACTGCTGACGCAGCAACAGATGGGCGTTCAGGCGATCTCTATCCTGAACACGGCAGCCAGCAAGGTGCTGATCCTGCTGCAGTAGTGAGGTGCGGCGCTGTTGACTGTGTTCGGCCGCGCCCTTCATCCTCGCGCAAGTTTGACACCTTAGTTTTGGTACAGGGGCGCAGTGCGAAAACTGTGCCTGATGAGTTGTCAGTTCATGATGGGGCGCGGCATGTCGCAGTCTTCTGCAGCGAGAGGGTGGAACTGGTGAGCGCGCTGCTTTCTCGGTATCTCAAGGATTTTGGCGAGCCGGCCGTTGCCGCTCCCGTCGTGGAAGCGGATGATTTCGCGAATGACTTTGGCGGTTTTGCTGATGTCGCGCCGGAACCGGCGGTTGATCTCGAAACGGAGCGCCAGAGCGCTCATGCGGAAGGCTTCGCCGACGCCACCGCCGCTCTGACGGAGAAGTATGAGGCGGAATCACAAACGGTTGCGCTCGTTCATCAGCGGGAAATCGAAGAGCTTCGTGATCGGTACGAGGTCGAGGCTGCGGCCATGATCGCTTCCCGGCTTGATACTATGGCGAGTGAGATTGCCGAGCTTGTCAGCGCAACGGTCGCAAAGGCGCTGGCACCTGTGATGACCGATGTCCTGTCGCAGAAGGCTGCGGTCGATCTGGCTGGCGTCCTGCGTGATGCGGTTCTGGACGGCGACGTCGGCAGCGTAGTGGTCAAGGGGCCGGCGCGGCTGTTCGATGTGTTGAAGGGTTCACTTGGCGAGAAGGCCGGTCTCCTGCGCCATCATGAAACGAGTGATATCGACCTGAGCGTCGAATTTGGCGACGCCGTCCTGGTCACGCGCATATCAGCCTGGGCGACGAGCCTGAAGAAAGTTCTGGAATGAGTGATAGCGAAAACCACCACCACGGCAAGAACGAGATCATCATCGTCAAGCGACATGGCGGCGGTGATCACGACGGTGCGCACGGTGGCGCCTGGAAGATCGCCTATGCCGACTTCATGACGGCTATGATGGCGTTCTTTCTCGTCATGTGGCTGGTCAATGCCGCGAACGAGGAGACCAAGGCCTCGGTCGCAACCTATTTCAATCCGATCAAGCTCGCCGACGAGAAACCGACGGAAAAAGGCCTGAAGAAACCTGTTGATCAGGCGGACGGCGACCAGAAACAGGACAAGTCGAAGGAAAAAGAGGATCAGCCGAC
Source organism: Hyphomicrobiales bacterium (assembly GCA_900466605.1). Lineage (GTDB taxonomy): Bacteria > Pseudomonadota > Alphaproteobacteria > Rhizobiales > Rhizobiaceae > Rhizobium. The sequence continues at coordinate 183,223 of UBMU01000006.1, read as the reverse complement.
GAAGGGCGCATCGGCTGCTGACGGCGACGACCAGACCTCGACCTCCGGCGACCAGACCAACTACTCCGAAGCCGACTTCTTCGAGAATCCCTATTCTGTCCTGGCCGAAATTGCCCAGGAGGTCGGCCAGCAGGCAAACGTCAGCGCCAAGGGCGAGGGCGGCGCCAGCGAGTCCGGTCCGGCAACCGGCGCTGACGGCGGTGAGGCCTATCGCGATCCTTTCGATCCCGACTTCTGGACGAAACAGGTCGAAGCGACGCATGCGGACAAAAAACAGCCGGCGTCGAGCGATACTCCCGCTGATGGTGCGGCAGACCCCGTGGAAGTTGCCAAGGCCGAGGCAGAAAACCCTGCGGATCTGACGAAGGCGGGGGATGCCGGAAAAACCCAGGGCGAGCATCCTGAGGACCCGGCAGAGAGCAAGCAGCAGGCCGAGGCGCAAAAGGCCGTCGAGCAGAAGCAGGCAGAAGATCTGCAGAAGGAAATTGCCCAGCAGATCAGCGGCGTGGCGGGCAAGCTCGCGGAAGGTCTTACCGTAACACCGTCCGAAGGCGGGCTCTTGGTCAGCATTTCCGATCAGAGCGATGATTCCATGTTCAACGTCGGATCGGCCGTTCCGCGCAAGGAAATGGTCATGGCGATGCAAAAGATCGGCGAAATCCTGAAGGACAAACCGGGCGCCGTCGTCATTCGCGGTCACACGGACGGGCGTCAGTACAAGGGCGAAAACGAGAACTGGCGTCTGTCCATGGATCGCGCTCAGTCTGCTTACTACATGATCGTTCGAGGGGGCCTCGACGAAAAGCGGGTCTCTCAAGTCTCGGGCTTTGCGGACCGCAAGTTGAAAGATCAGGCGGATCCCTTCAACGCGACCAACAGGCGCATCGAAATATTGCTGCAGGCGGATCAGGGATAATCCATGGTCCGTCACCACCAACGCCTTCTGTTTCTGCTTTTGGGCCTCGCGGTCAGTCCTGCTGCCGCTGCTTACGCGCAAGATCAGGAAGACATTGCACCGTATAAGATGCTCCGGTCGCTGCAGTTCGTGCAGGACTCCGTTGTCCTCGGTGATCACTCGGCCGCCGAAATGCAGCGCTTCATGCTTGGCACGATTGATCAGCGCTTGCGCACGATCGATCCGTCTGTTTTTGACGACGACCGCAATGTCGATGCGGCACTGATCTATGCGATGAGTGGCGGCAACCCGGACACGCTTGAGTACCTTGTCGCCCGGGACATAAACGGGCACTTCGACAATCGGATCAGCGACGTGTTGCGGAAGTACCTGAGCGGCAAGGGATTGCTTGTCGCCAAGAGCCTTGTCGAGACGGCAAACGAATACAAGGACAAGAAGGTCGGTCCTTATCTTACGCTGGTTGCCGGCAACGTCACCATCGCAAAGAGCCCAATGGAAGCGCTGAAGCTTTACGACGAGGCGCGCCTCAGTGCGCCAGGTACGATCGTCGAGGAGGCGGCGTTGCGCCGCTCTGTATCGATTTGCGTCGACGCAGGAATGGTGGACAAGGGTCTTGCCTATTCTCAACGCTACGTGCGCCGTTTCCTGCATTCGCCGTATGCCAGCCAGTTTGCCGATCTCTTCGTGAAGCTGCTGGTCAATCATGATCATGAGGTGAAGCCGGAAGACGTTGTCAGCATTCTTTCCTTTATGGATGAGGCCAGGCAGCGAGAGATCTATCTGCGTATTGCCCGCGCGGCTGCGATCGCCGGCAAGGGCGATCTCGCAACGATGGCGGCGGCCCGTGCGCAGACGCTTGCCGGCGATTCCAATAATGCATTTGGAGCGCTTGCGGATTTTTACGGCGGCATGGCAGCGATCTCGACGAACAAGATCGATACGGCCGCGAAGAACATCGCCACCATCCCGGACCAGGAGTTGTCTCCGCGCGATCAGGCCCTGAGAGCTGCGGCGAAAGCTATTGCAGAACAAGTGCTTCGCCCGCCGGATCCGGCAAGCTTGACGCAAGCGACGACCCCTAAATCTAATAGTCAAGAAATTACTTCTGAGCAGGCAGTGGCCTCACCGGAGGCGGAGCAGGGGGACATACCTAACCCCGTTCCAGGTCCTGTTGTCGGAGAAGCGGCAGGAGCGCCGCGATCCAATGTTGGGGGACAGCAGGACGCCGATCCATCATTCAGCGCATTCGTCACGTCAAGCCGATCGCAGTTGGATGAGATTGATGGCCTCTTGAACAAAGAAAGTAATTGAGATGATGGACATCAGCGTTTCAGGGGGAGCGTCTGCTGCAGGGGCTGCCTCTGCCACGGGCTTTGGCCGTCAGGCGGGCACCGGCGGTGACACGGACACGGGCGGCTTCTCTGACGTCATGAACAAGGCCAGCGGCGGAAAGCATGACCCGGCCGAGCAGCCCAACGCGGGCCAGCAGGCTGGTGACGGCAATGTATCGACCGCGCCGCGTCATACGAGCGCGAAGGCTTTGATCGATCTCGGTAACGCCTCTCTGGCCGCGCAGACGGAGATGAAAGAAAAGACGACCGGCTCGACGGACAAAGACACGAAAAAGGCGGAGCGTGACCCGAAGGTCAAGGGCAGGAACTCCGACGAAGCCGACGTGCAGGATCTCTCCGATAAGCTGGAGGATGAGGTGTCAGCCCACTCGACCAAGGGCGGGAAGTCACCCAAGACCGATGACGTCGACCCTAAGAAGGGCGCCGAGGGCGATAGCGCGCTCTCCGATGTCCTGAGCCTATTGAAGCAGGCGCCGGCGGACGGAAATGCTGCTGCAGCATTCGCGGCAATGAGCGCGGCCAACCAGAAGGCTGACGCCAAGCTGTCTGCAGATGCGAAAGAAAAGTCTGTTACCAGTATCAGGTCCAAGGGTGAGGCGTCTGCCGACGCCGATCTAGCCGGCGTGGATACGACTGTCGACGCCCAGCTGCCCGGCACGGATGCCTCCAGTGAGATCGATACGACGACCTTCCGGCTGAGCCGCGCGGATGGGCGCGGTCAGTCCATGGATATGCATCTTGGGATCGACAAGGATGCCGCTGCCGAGTCCGGCAAGGCCAACATCGAGAACGTCTCTGTTCTGGATTCGCGCCGATACATCGGGCTTGCGCAAAACACCAATTCTTCCGCCGTGACAGCCGCAATATCCGGTGATCGCGAGTGGGCCCATGCGATGCAGGCCAGTTCCGCCTTGTCGAACGCTGCGGAATGGACGAGCACCGGCAAGGTGGTCAACACGCTGAAGATCCAGATGAACCCGATCGATCTTGGTCTCGTCACGGCCACAATGCGGCTTCAGGGCGATGCGCTGAATGTCGATTTGAAGGTCGAGACGGGAGTGGCCTATCGGCAGCTCAAGGAAGACCATGGTAAGATCATCGAGGCATTGCGCAGCCAGGGCTTCGCCATCGATAACGTAACGATCAGCATGGCGCCGGTCGACCGTTCGGACGCAGGCAATCAGGCGAACGCACAGAGCCAGCAGCAAGGCCAGGCCTTTGCCCAGCAGGGCCAGGGCGGGGAGGCGCGTGAGCGCCAAAATCAATCGGGACAGCGAACCGGCGGAGACTTCAATGGCTCGGGCGAAAGCGGTGTTGAAAGCACTTCTTCTGGCGCCGCTGGCGGCGGCCGCACTGGCGACGTCTACCTCTAGCGCGCAGGCGTCTAACAGCGCCTGCGAGCAAGAGATACAGGCTGCAGCCCTAAAGTACGGTATCCCGGAAGGCATCCTCTACTCGGTTGGTTTGACCGAGACCGGACGCAAGGGATCGCTCTACCCCTACGCGCTGAACATCGAGGGAAAGGCCTTCTTTCCGCCCTCAGAGCAGGACGCCCTGAGGCAGGTAGATGTTGCGCGCAGGTCAGGCGCCAAGCTCATCGACATCGGCTGCATGCAGATCAATCAGTACTACCATGGTGAGAATTTCCGGTCGGCGGAAGAGATGTTCGACCCGCGGCGGAACGTGGAATATGCGGCCAGGTTCCTGCGCAATCTCCACGATCGTCACGAAACATGGACGATGGCGGTGGCTCGCTATCACGCCGGACCGAACAATGACCCCGCTCAGAAGCAGTATGTCTGCCGGGTCATCTCCAATCTGGTCGCCACCGGCTATGGCAAATGGACTCCCAATGCGAGCAACTTCTGCCAGAACTGATTCAATCAAAACGCGTAGAAAACAGAACAAAACAGAAATGTGTCATATTGTGGCGAGAATCTGTCTCAATATGGCAAGGCAAGTCACATTTTAGACTTCGTTAACTTTTCCACGAAATTTTTGTGTGCATAATTTTCGCCTACTACTACATATAGATCAAATCGCGCCTCAATTCTTAATCAACTATTAATTCCTGCCAGTAAGTTCCTACAGCTTGTCCCAGAATCGCGCGATTCGTACCCATAGAGCATCGAGGTACCACAAGTGATTCGGAGGCGGACGAATGATCGTAGTGGTTGATGAGCGTGAGCTCGTGAAAGATGGTTACACATCACTTTTTGGGCGGGAAGGCATTCCTTCCACGGGGTTTGATCCGAGCGAATTCGGTGAGTGGGTTCAGACGGCTGCGGACTCTGATATCGCAGCTGTCGAGGCATTCCTGATCGGGCAGGGGCAGCAGGCTTACGACCTGCCGCGCGCCATCCGTGACCGGACAATGGCGCCGGTCATCGCGGTCAGCGATCAGCCGTCACTGGAAAACACGCTTGCACTTTTTGATTGTGGCGTGGACGACGTGGTGCGCAAGCCGGTTCATCCTCGCGAGATCCTGGCACGAGCCGCTGCAATCCGGCGCCGACTGAAAGCGATTTCCAGCCACACGGATATCGGTGCGATCCGCGTGTTCTCCGACGGTCGCGATCCGGAAATTCACGGCGAAGTCTTTGCGCTGCCGCGTCGCGAGCGCCGCATCCTTGAGTACTTGATCGCAAACCGCGGTCGCCGGGTGACCAAAACGCAGATCTTCAACGCAATCTACGGGATCTTCGACGACGAGGTCGAAGAGAACGTCGTTGAAAGCCACATTTCCAAGTTGCGCAAGAAGCTCCGGAAGAAGCTCGGCTTCGATCCGGTCGATTCGAAGCGCTTCCTTGGCTACTGCATTGACTGGAATTGATTTTCTAAAGACGGGCCGTGTTGCCTGAACCTGGTCGCAGCTTTTCTCTCGACAACGGTTCAGCCCCAGACAGCTTCACGCAAGGCCCACCTAATACTCTCAAATCTACTAAGGGAATCGAGGTTTTCAGATGAGCATTTTTGGCAGCATGAAGACGGCCGTGTCCGGCATGAACGCCCAGGCAAACCGCCTCAGCACCGTCGCCGACAACATCGCGAACGCAAACACGACGGGTTACAAGTCCGTGTCGACCGCCTTCTCGTCGCTGGTTCTGCCATCGACCTCCGGCAACTACAATTCGGGCGGCGTCCAATCGGCCGTTCGTCAGTCTGTTTCCGAGCAGGGCGACATCTCCTACACGACCTCTTCCTATAACCTGGCGATCTCCGGTGATGGCTTCTTCATCGTTCAGAGCCCGGACGGCGTTCCGGTTCTGACACGCGCTGGCGATTTCACCAAGGACGATCAGGGCAATCTCGTCAACGCCGCCGGCTTCAAGCTGATGGGCTACTCCTACGACTCTGGCGCACCGTCTGTCGTCGTCAACGGCTTCTCCGGCCTCGTCCCGATCAATGTCAACCAGTCCGGTCTGACTGCAATCCAGTCGACGACGGGCACGTTCACTGGCAACCTGAACTCGAACGCCAACGTTGCGACCGGCAATCTGCCGAGCTCCAACACGGCCCCGATCACGGCCGACACGAAGCAGATGTCGATGGTCGGCTACGACAAGCTCGGCAACACGGTCCAATACGATTTCTACTTCACGAAGACAGCAGCCGGGACGCCAGCTTCCGCCGGTCCGCCGCCGGTTGCAGCAACCTCCGGCACCTGGGAAGTTGCTGTTTACCGGCATGATGATGCGGCGACGGGCGGAACCTCATCGTTCCCGTACACTCCGGCAGCGACTGCTCTCGTTGGCTCGACGACTTTGACCTTCGACGCAAACGGCAAGATGGCATCCTCATCCACCGGCGCGATGACGATTACCGACCCGGTAACGGGTGGATCCATCGCCATGGATCTCAGCGGCTTCACGCAGCTCGCATCCGAGTTCGCCGGTAGCGGCACGCCGAACGGCCAGGCAGCCAGCCCGGTTGATAGTGTGTCGATCGACAAGGACGGCACCGTCTACGCCAAGTACAAGGACGGAACATCCAAGCCGCTCTACCGTGTCCCGCTCGCAACCGTTGCAAGCCCTGACAACATGACGCTGATGAGTGGTAACGTCTACAGCGCCAACGGACAGTCGGGCGTTACGGTCACGGGCTTCCCGCAGACCAACGGCTTCGGCTCCATTCAGTCCGGCGCGCTGGAAAGCTCGAACGTCGATCTCGCCGGCGAGTTGACCGAGATGATCGAGTCGCAGCGCAGCTACACCGCCAATTCCAAGGTATTCCAGACGGGGGCCGACATCATGGACGTTCTCGTCAACCTCAAGAGATAAGTAGGGTTCGGATAAGCCATGTCGCTCACCTCCGCACTAAATACTGCGCAGAGCATATTCAACAACACCGGCATTCAAAGCAGTGTGGTGTCGAACAATATCGCCAACTCCAGCAACAGCGATTACGCACGCCGCCAGGCGCTGATTACGACCTCGCTGAATGGCGCGCAAGTTGTGAAGATCAGCCGCGCGCAGGAAGACGCGCTGCTGCGTCAGTGGCTGAAGGCGAGCGCGCAGGATAGTGGTCAGCAGACCTTGCTCGGCGGCCTGACCGACCTGAAATCGATCATGGGCGGCAACGACTACGAGACGTCGCCGGCCAACTACTTGGCGACATTTCGCGAAAAGCTGCAGGCTTTTCGCACATCGCCCAGTAGCACGATTGCTGCGCAGAGCGCGGTGACGGCTGCACAGGACGTCGCCAACTCGCTGAACAACGCGACGAAATCCGTGCAGGCGGTGCGCCAGGGTGCGGACAAGGAGATCGCGACCCAGGTCTCTACACTCAACACGCTGCTTGCGCAGTTCAAGACGGCGAACGATGCCGTCAAGAGCGCTACCGGGACCGGCGGGAATCCGGCCGATGCTCTGGATGAGCGCGACAAGCTGCTGAAGCAGATCTCCTCTATCGTCGGTGTGAACGCGGTCGATCGCCCCAATGGGGATATGGCGCTCTACACGACCGACGGGACGGTCGTATTCGACACCATCCCGCGTACCGTCACGTTCGTCGCCCAGGACACCTATACTGCGCAGACGAAGGGTAATGGCGTCTATATCGACGGCGTGCTGCTCGGTGGCGGCAAGGGGGCGTCGACCACGGCGCAGGGAAGTCTCCAGGCGCTGCTGCAGGTGCGTGACGAGATCGCACCGACCTTGCAGTCGCAGCTCGACGAGATTGCCAAGTCTCTGGTTACCATGTTTTCGGAGACGGGTGGAACGCCGACAACGACACAGCCCGGTCTCTTTGTCTGGAACACTGCCGCAGGAACACCGGGCGGCACGCCGACGACAACGGGTGTGATCGACGGGATCGCGGGTACCATCACAGTGAACGCTGCGGTCGTCACCAGCCAGGGCGGCGACCCGATGAAGCTGCGCGACGGGTCGATCTCCGGTCTCACCAACCTCAATACGACGGGTAGCAGCGGCTTCTCCGACAATCTCGACGCGCTCTATACGGCGATGGGCACTGCCCAGACGTTCTCGACAACCGCGGGGATTTCGTCGAACGTCAACATCATGGATTACGCGTCGAATTCGCTCGGCTGGCTTGAACAGTATCGAAGTGATGCGACCACAGCTTCCGAGAACACGTCGGCGGCGCTCTCGCGTTCGACGGAAGCTTATTCCAACGAAACCGGCGTCAACCTCGATGAAGAGCTCACTCTGCTTCTCGACATCGAGCAGTCCTACAAGGCGGCCACGAAGATTCTCAACGCCGTCGATGAGATGTTAAAATCATTGCTAGACATAGCGAGTTAAGCCATGAAAAGTTCATTTGTTTCTAGCTCAGCCATTCAGAATGCAATGCGATTGACGATCCGCCAGTCGCAGAAGCAATTGTTAACTTCCTCTCTCGAAGCGACGACGGGTGTTTACGCCGATATCGGCGCCTCCTTGGGCTCTGGCGCAGCCAAGAGCGTAAATTTTACGGCTGAAGTCAGTCGCATCAAGGCCCTGAAGGGCAGCAACTCCGTCGTTTCGGCCCGGCTCGAGGCTTCGCAGCTTGGGCTCGACAGCCTGAAGAAGGCCGGCGATGCGCTGGTCTCCAAGCTGACCGCGCTTCAGGGCAGCCAGGACAAAACCAGCATCACGGTGGCCTTGCAGTCTGCCGGCGACGCACTGTCGCAGCTGATGGATACCGGCAATTCGATGCTCAACGGCGAGTACCTGTTCTCGGGTATCAATACCGATGTGCAGCCGCTCACCAATCAGGCGAGTGCGGCGAACACCGCTATCCAGACGAACCTCGAGGCCTATGCAAGCGGTCTTAACAAGTCGGTTAGCTCGCTGACCGGCGACGAGATGGGCACTTTTATCACCAACTTCGTCGAGCCGATGTTCTCGCAGGATACGTTCAACGGCACCTCCACGCCGGTCGCGTTTCCGCCTCCCGGCGCGCCGACACCTGTTGCTCCGGCGGCTTACGTGACGCCTCCGGCATGGAGCGACTGGTCCAGCGCATCCAACCAGAACATGACAAGCCGCATCAGCAACTCGGAAGTCGTGACCTCGTCAACCAATTCCAATTCTGAAGGCATGCGCTATTTCGCGCTGGCTTCGATGACCGTTTCAGCACTGGCAGACAAGGGTCTCAGCGCTGATGCATTGGGTAAGGTTACCTCCAAGGCGATCGGCTATGCTGCACAGGCAACGACCGGCATCGTCACGCAGGGAAGCCAGCTCGGCCTTTCGCAGGAACGCGTCGAGAAGGCCAACGACGCGCTCGATGCGCAGTCGAGCATTATTCAAAACAAGCTGGTCGATCTCCAGGGCGTGGATACCTCGGAAGCATCGACGCTGGTGAACACCCTCCAGACCCAACTGGAGACGGCCTACACGATCGTATCGAAAATCCAGCAGTTGAGTCTCGTGAATTACCTTTGATGATCAAAGGTGCGAAAGACAAAGAAGGATGCATGAATGTATCAGTTCTCTTACTCCGAGATCCTGGAGGACTCGGTGGCCGATGCCAAGGAGCGGGAGCGTCAGGTTCTCGACCGGTCCATCGAGCTGCTTTCGATTGCGCGAGACAAAGAGAAGTACAGCCGGGAAGCTATTGATGCATTGTTTTACACACGGCGCGTTTGGGTAAGCTTTATCGAGGATCTCAAGCATCCGGACAACCAGCTTGAGATTCAGCTGCGGGCCAACCTCATCTCCATCGCTATCTGGATTCTGAAAGAATGCGATCGGATCAGGCGTCGGCAATCGACGAACTACCAGGGCGTTATCGACGTTACCACCATCATCAGGGATGGACTAAAATGAAAAGCACACTTCGTATCTCGCTAAAAGCCGGGGAAAAAATCTTCATCAACGGTGCGGTCTTGCGCGTCGATCGCAAGGTCGCGCTCGAATTCCTGAATGATGTAACGTTCCTTCTCGAAAACCATGTTCTGCAGCCGGAAGAAGCGACGACGCCTCTGCGCCAGCTCTATTTCATCGCGCAGATGATCCTCATCAATCCCGAGGGCAAGGAACAGTCGGCGGCGATGTTCCGCAAGTCGATCACCATGCTGCTCACCTGCTTCAAGAACGAGGAAGTACTCGCCGAACTCAAGCGCATCGACGGTCTCGTTTCGACCGGACGTGCCTTCGACGCCTTGAAGGCGATCCGCGGTCTCTATGCGATCGAGGACAACATTCTCAACAATCACGAAATGCCGCCGACGATGGTCGAGCAGATTCGTAAGGAGATCGCACCATGGCGGTAGACGGCGTAACAGGCACGTCAAGCAGTTCGTCGTCGTCGAGCGGTTCGAGCGCCCAGCAGAAGGCAACGCTCAACTACGATAACTTCCTGCAGCTTCTCATCGCGCAGATGAAGAACCAGGATCCGACGGATCCGGTGGACGCCAGCGAGCAGATGTCGCAGCTGGCGAGCTTCTCGCAGGTCGAGCAGACGATCCAGACGAACACCAAGCTGGACACGCTGTTGGCAAGCTCGAGCCTGACCCAGGCCGGCAGCTACATCGGCAAGTACATGACCAGCGCTGACGGCACCGTCAAAGGCACGGTCGCTTCGGTCAAGGTCTATTCCGACGGAATTATCGCGACGACGACCGACGGGAAGAGTATTCTTGTCCAGGCGGGAATCACCCTGGCTGACAAGGCGCCGACGACCGACACTTCGACGTCGAGCTAAGTGCAACTATGAGGCGGTTCGGCCATATTGGGCGAACCGCAAGGCGATATGAGGTTGCCTGACGATGAATGAAGCTGATGCCCTCGACCTTTTCCAGGCAGCGATCTGGACCGTTCTAGTTTCCGCCGGCCCGGCGGTTGCAGCGGCCATGATCATCGGTCTGATCATCGCCCTGTTCCAGGCGCTGACACAGGTTCAGGAAGCAACACTCACCTTCGTTCCAAAGATCGTGGCGGTTCTCGTGACCATCGGCATCTCGGCTCCGTTCGTCGGATCGCAGATTTCGATTTTCACCAATCTTGTGTTTTCGCGCATCCAATCGGGCTTCTGAGCCACCTTCGCGCAAGCTTCGCCATTTACTTCTCGATCCGAATTGGCGGGCATCATGCCCGCACCTCTCATGAAGAGACGGAATCGAAATGGCGCAACCACCCGCACTCCCCCTCCCGAAAGCCGCACTTAGCGTACGTGATATCGGTTTTGCCATGGGCATCATCCTTATCATCTGCGTCCTGTTTCTTCCGATCCCGCCATTTTTGATCGACATGGGGCTGGCCTTTTCGATCGCCTTCTCGGTGCTGATCCTGATGGTCGCTCTCTGGATCCAGAAGCCGCTCGACTTCTCATCCTTCCCGACCATCCTTCTGATCGCCACGATGACGCGATTGGCGCTGAACATCGCCACGACGCGTGTCATCCTTTCGCACGGCAACGAGGGCCATGATGCCGCTGGCGGCGTCATCGCGGGCTTTGCGAGCCTCGTCATGTCGGGCGACTTCGTGATCGGTCTGATCGTCTTCCTGATCCTGATTACCATCAACTTCATCGTCATCACCAAGGGTGCGACGCGTATCGCGGAAGTCGGAGCGCGCTTCACCCTCGATGCGATCCCCGGCAAGCAGATGTCGATCGACGCCGACCTTTCGGCCGGTATCATCGATGAGAAGGAAGCCCAGCGCCGCCGTAAGGAACTGGAAGAGGAAAGCTCCTTCTTCGGCGCGATGGATGGTGCCTCGAAGTTCGTGCGTGGCGATGCCATCGCCGGCCTTCTGATCACCTGCATCAATATTTTCGGTGGCATCATCATCGGCTATTTCCGTCACGGGATGCCGATCGGCGAAGCTGCAGACGTGTTCGTCAAGCTCTCCGTCGGCGACGGCCTTGTATCGCAGATGCCGGCCCTCATCGTCTCCTTGGCTGCCGGCCTCCTCGTGTCGCGCGGCGGCACGGTCGGTTCCACGGAACAGGCGGTTGTCAACCAGCTCAGCGGCTATCCGCGCGCCCTCTCCGTGTCTGCAGTTCTGATGGCGATCCTCGGCCTCATGCCGGGCCTGCCGTTTGTCCCGTTCATGTTCCTTGCCGGTCTTCTGGCCTTCGGTGCCTGGTTCATCCCCCGCCAGGCCGAGGCCGAGAACAAGGCTCGGCGCGAGCAGGAAGAAAAGAAGGTTGTCCAGAGCAAGGAGCTCGAAAAGGACTCCGTCAAGTCGGTACTGCGGACCTCGGAAATCGAGCTTGCTCTCGGCAAGATGGTGTCGACACGCCTGCTCGGCGCGCATCAGGAGCTCGCCTTCCGCGTCGGCAAGATGCGCAAGAAGTTTGCGACGCAGTACGGCTTCGTTGTGCCGGAGATCAAGGTGACTGACGATATCGGCATCGCCGAGAAGTCCTATCAGATCCGGATCCACGGCACGACGGTTGCGTCGAACATGCTGCGTGTCGGTGAAGTTCTTGTCGTCACGGGGTCGGGCCGCAAGCCGAGCATTCCCGGCGACGAGATTCGCGAGCCCGCTTTCGGTATGCCGGCGGTTTCCGTTCTTGAAGCCTTCGCGGAAGACTTGAAGCGCGAAGGTTTCCAGCCGATCGACAACGTATCTGTTGTGCTGACGCACATGAGCGAAGTCATTCGCAACAACCTACCGGCGCTCCTGTCTTACAAGGACGTGAAGGTGCTGATCGACAGGCTCGATCCCGAATACAAGAAGCTGGCGGACGAGATCTGCTCGTCGCACATGTCGTATTCCGGTCTGCAGGCCGTCCTGAAGCTCCTCCTGGCAGAGCGCGTGTCGATCCGCAATCTGCACCTCATTTTGGAAGCCGTCGCAGAGCTTGCACCGCATGTCCGCAAGACCGAGCAGATTGTCGAGCACGTCCGCGTTCGCATGGCGCAGCAGCTGTGCGGCGACCTTGCCGACAATGGCGTGCTTCGCGTACTCCGGCTCGGCAGCAAGTGGGATCTCGCCTTCCATCAGGCGCTGAAGCGCGACAACAAGGGCGAGATCATCGAATTCGACATCGATCCGCGTATGCTTGAGGAGTTCAGTGAGCAGGCGACCAAAGTTATCCGTGAATTCATGGATCGCGGCCTGCCGTTCGCCCTTGTCACCTCGCCGGAAACGCGCTCCTATGTGCGCATGATCATCGAACGATTGTTCGCAACGCTTCCGGTTCTGTCGCATGTCGAGCTGGCCAAGGGCATCGAGATAAAGATTCTGGGCTCGATTTCATGATAACTGACCCGCAAGGGACCATCCTGGCGCTGTTCCTGATCTTCTGCAGGATCGGCGGCTGTGTCCTAGTGATGCCCGGCTTTTCGTCTGCCCGCGTGCCGGCGAACCTGCGGGTTTTCATTGCCGCTGGTCTGTCCCTAGCGATCCTGCCTGTCCTCTGGGATACGGTTTACCCGATCGTCCATACGTCGAACGCCACGTATATCGGGTATATTTTCAGCGAGTCGCTGATCGGCGTCATGTACGGCATGCTTGCCCGGCTCTACACGCTTGGCCTGCAGTTCGCAGCCAGCGTCATTGCGATGATGATCGGGTACTCGCAGCCGAGCGCGTCCGATGTCTTCGAGGATTCGGGCGAAAGCAGCCTTTCAGGCTTCATCACCTTCGCCGGCATGATGATCCTGTTCATGATGGATTTTCATCATATCGTGTTCCGGGCATTGGTCGATTCCTACACGTCGATGCCCTTCGGCGGCATTATGCAACTGCGTGCCACACTCATCTCGTTCACCGACACGCTTTCATCGACATTCATGATCATGTTGCGGCTCTCTAGCCCGTTCCTGATCTATGGTCTGATGTTCAACATCGCCATTGGCTTCATCAACAAGCTGGCGCCACAGATTCCGGTGTACTTCATATCGACGCCCTACCTGCTTCTCGGGGGCCTCTTCCTTTTCTACTTCTCGGTGGCGGCGCTGGTCAGCCAGTTCGGCCAGTCCTTCGCCAGCGTCTTCATCGGCAGGTAGCGACATGGCGGACAAGACGCGTTCCCAGAAACTGAAGCGCCTTGTGGCAGTTCAACGCCATCTGGAGCAGATGGCTGAATTCGATCTTGCGGAGACCAGCCGCCAGCGCGCCGAGGTCAACGACCAGATGGACAGCGTCATTCTGGCACTTGGCTCCATGGACCCGATCCATCATGCCTTTTCGCAGGGCTATGCGGATCGCTTCGATCGGCTTGGAATCAAGGACAAGCAGCTGACCGGCATGCAGCAGATCCACGAAATGCGGGTCACGCAGGAGCGCGCAAAGGGCGATCGGCTGGAGGACGGCATGCGCGAGGCGCTGGAAGCCGAGCGCCGGGAAGCCGACGACAACGCAGTCTATGATCTCATCGATCAAAAGTTCGGTACGCCAGCCTCCAGCAAGCTTCAAAAATCATAATCGTCGCAATCTTAATCAAGAGGATTGTGACTTGGCTATTTCACCTCCGAGTGATCTGGTCCTGGATGTTGTCAAAGCTGCGGACCCGCTTGAGGTTCAGGCTGCCCAGGAAAAACTGAAGGCAAACCAGGCGGCCTTTGCTGCCAACAGTCTCGCCGAAGTCGGCAAGGGCTTCACGTCGGCCGTCGATATCCTTGATCGCGCCGCAGGCAAGACCGGTTTGAGCGACAGCAAGAATCGTAGCACCAAGACGGAAGAGGTGCCGGAAACCTACCGCAAGTTCGAGGCGATGGTTCTGCAGAACTTCATCAAGAACATGCTGCCAAGCGACAGCGAAGAAGTGTACGGCAAGGGTGCCACAGGTGACATCTGGAAGGGCATGATGGCCGAGCAGCTTGGCAACGAGATTTCGAAGGGTGAGGGCATTGGCGTTGCCAAACAGCTCTATCACGATGCGCTGAGGAAGCAGGAGGGCAAGGTCGCCAACGCCTCCACCGATCAGGACGATCGCAACATGGCGATGAGCATGATCGACGAATTCCAGCGCAAGACGTTCGGTACAACAACTGCGGACAACAAGTCCGCCAATGACGCCTGAGAGAATCGAGGACAATGATGGAAATAATCTCGAACGACTACCGTATCAAATCGGTTCTTGGACGCCTTGAGATGATCATCGACAACGAGAACACCCGTATCGGCAGCGATCCGCAGTTCGATCTAAAAGTGTCGAACGCCCACAAGAGCCGGTGCCTCTATGAGCTGTCCATGCTCTTCCGCGACACTGATCCAAAGGAGATGGCCGAAACGCATCTCGATCAACTGCATGGGCTCAAGAAGAAGTTGGTGTTGAACGCACGCCGCGTGGAAGCTCATCTGGAAGCTGTCCGCACCGTTGCCGACCTTCTGAAGAACGCGGTGCAGGATGCGGATGCCGACGGCACCTATTCCCAAGAGCAATTCGTGGCACGTGACGCTTGATGATTAAGCTCGTTCTGACAGGCGTCTGGGTTTGCGCGATCACGCTGGCATCAGTCTATTTCTCGGTGCACATGGCAACGGCCCCTGCGCCGGCTCCAGATGATTCCAAACAAAGCCAGCTCGAGCTTGTAAAGGGCGAGACGATCACCGTACCTATCATTGCCGACGGCGCCGTCACCGGCTACTTCCTCGGCAAAGTGTCTTTCATGATGAACAAGGACACAGTGAAGAACGTGTCCTTGCCGCTGACGGAAATGACGACCGACGAACTCTTCACACTGCTCGTCGGCAACAAGATGGTCGATATCTCCAATATGAAATCCTTCGATCCGGCCGTGTTCCGGGAGATGATCAAGAAGGATATCAATCAGCATCTCGGTGGCGAATACATCGATCAGGTCATGCTGGAGCAGCTCGACTACCTCTCCAAGGAGGATGTCAAGGCAAGCGGCTCCGCACAGCAGAAGAAGACGGCCAAACCCGTCAACGTCGTAGCTCCGGCGCCGGTATCGGACAAGGCAGCGACAGAGTAGGCCGGGACCTACTTTTGGGGTGACGCCCTATAGCGTCGCCCTATGTTTATCCGCGCCCACCGATGGTTAATGATCCCTCAATTTCTGGCGCGTAATGCAACCGAGTTTCCTAAGGGATAGTTGAACTGGCGCTGCTACAAGTCCTCCCGATGGGCTGATTGCGCACCACTTCCAGTTTCGGAATTGTTTCGTTGCGCCCCCAGGCGGATGCTGTCGGTCGATGCAGAATTGTCCGGAGCAGCTATATGATCTGGTCTGGGATGCATGCAGCATGAAGCACTATCGTCAGGAAGCCGGCATGAACCTGATCGCGAACTTCGCGGTCCTGTCCTCGCGCCGTGCGATTTTTGATTTACCGGTCTGCGATCTCAGTTGGGACGACGCGCTGGTGTTTATCAATGAACTCCTGTCGATCCCTGTCGGGCAGACGTCGATCTCGTTCGTCAACGCGCGGAACATACTGACGACGCTACGGGATAGCGATTACCGCGCCATTCTCGAGCAGAAACTGTTGCTCCCTGATGGTCCGGGTCTCAGTCTCGCATCGAGTGTCGCCCATGGATCTCCGTTTCCCGCGAGCTTGACCGCCGCCGATTTCGTGCCGGCACTGCTGACATTCATGGAGATGCCCCGTCGTATCGGCCTTGCCGGCAACACGCCTGAGGTAGTGCGGAAGACAGCCACAGAATTCCGGCGGCACGCACCGTGGCACGAATTCATCATCATCTCTGACAGCTTCTGCGAAACTGGAGAAAGATCTGCGATGGTCGAAGAGATCGACCGGCAACGGCTCGATATGCTCGTCGTCGGAGCGAGCACGCCATCCCAGGAAAAGTGGGTCCATGAGAACATCCGGGCGGATCACGCCCGGCTTGTGCTTGCCGTCGGGGACCTGTTCGACGTCGTGGCGGGCGCGATCCAGCCCACCCCGAAGGTTGCGCGGATGATGGGCCTCGACCGTGCCTATCGCTGGGTGCGAGAGAATACGCGCCTCAGCGTCCAGTACGGCTTCGGCTTTGTCGTCTTCCTCTATTACGTTCTGCGGTACGGCGAAACGCGGCGCACGCGAATACTGAGCCGATCGACCTGAGGGGCTGTCACAGCGCGCCCTTCGCCGGTTAACCTTTTCTTTGCCATGAACATTTAATGTTGGTTAACCATCCGCGGTCGCGGGCGGTCCCGACCGTTCATACGCATGAGATCTGGCGATGTCCGACAGCTATCCGAGACGCCAAGCTCCACGCCGGCAAGTGACCGCCCGGCTTGATCGCATCCCGATGCCGCCCGACAATGCAGCGGCTATGCCTGCTGCAGAAGCACAATTGCTCGGTGTGATAGAGCGCGTGCTGGAACAGCAAAGGGTCAGCTGCGATGTTGCCGCCGGTACGCCGTTCGTCAGCCGCATCGAAACGATTCTGGGCAAGCGGATCGAAGCCGCAAATGATGTCGAGGTAGCAGCGAACCCCTCGCTCTCCATTGCGCCGCCCGAGGTCGCATATCCCGCAGAAGCGGCGGCAAACCTGAATCATGCTGCATCTGCGTTCAGCGAACACATGTCGAAAAAGGGCCGCCTCAAACCTCTTGCTGTCCTTGGGCTCATGTGCGCGCTTGGCGCGGCCAGCAGCACTTTTGTTCCGGCCGAACCGGCGCGCTACAGCGGGGAAGGTGTGCTCGTCATTCACGGAAACGGCGAAACCCGCGCGGCGACGATCAAAGCGACCGAAGAGGCGCTTTCGTCTGCGCATGCGATGGCGACAACGGTTGCGGCGTTGAAACTCGATCGCGACCCGGAGTTTTCCGGCTCCTCCTCCGATGCATTCGAGGTGGCTGTCGATCTGTTGTCGACGGACGGCGTCGCAACAGACCCTGTTTCGCGCGCCGAGGCGTCGCTCGCCACTGCCATTCGTACGGTGAGCGATCCTAACGCCGGCACGATCGGCTTCACCGTAATGACCGACAGCGCCGCAAAATCCGCGCGTATCGCCGGCTATCTCGCGTCCGTCGCAACTGGCTCCGAGGCCGCAACTGCCACAGTCGAGGGCGGGGCGCTTAAGAAGGCGAACGATGCGGCGCAGCTAGAGCTTGCCTCCTTCACCCAGAAGAGCGGCGAAGGCAACGTCAAGGTTGCCGCCGATTTGCAGCAGCAGATCGGAAGCGTGGATGCAGAATTGAAAGCAGCGGAGCAACGCATCGTTGCCGCACAGGCTAAAACTGGCCGGCTGCGGTCGGCCAAGGTCGGCGACGTCGTTGACGGCACGCTAGACGCGGACCTCATGTCGCCGACGCTCGTTGATCACCGTGACAAGTATGTGGTTGCGCACCTGTCGCTCTTACAGCTCTCTGCCAGCCTGGGCCCTCGCCACCCCCGCCTGCAGGGGCAGCAGGCGGAAGTCGATGGCTTGCGGGTCGCAATCGCTGACGATCTGAGCCGGCTGCTTCGCGAAACCGGTGACGAGATGAACGCGATCACGGCCGAAAAGCGACAGCTCGATGGTCGGCGCAATGCGCTCATTGCGCAAAGCAAAGACACGGGCGTCGACCTGCCGAAGCTCACCGAGCTACGTGACAAGGCGAATGCTGCGCGCTCACGCCTGGAGGATGCGATCACGACGGCAACCGTGCCGTCCGGCGCTGGCGGCGTGAGGTTGGCGAAGCCGGTCCAGATCGCCATGGTGTCTGCCGGTCACACCTGGCATCAGCCGTTGTTCGGCGCACTTGCCGGGCTGGCGTTCGGCTTGCGCTGGTTTCTGCCAAGGCGCGCTCCGTGCTCGGCGCGTCCGGAAGGAAGGAGCCCTCGCTTGGCACTTCGGCAACGAAACCGCTTGCGGCCACGCCATCGATTGCCGATCCAGCGGTTGCGCCACAGGACCTGGATATCATCCGTGCGGAACTCGCCGCCATGCGCGCCCGGTTGAGCACACGCTCGGCGGCATCCTGATCTCGTTGAGATACGATTGTTCTTGCATTTGCCATTTTAGGCAGGATAGGGCGTGGACAGGCAAACCGCGCTGGGCGCTACCGGCTATGATGAGCGAAGGCAAGGGCAGGAGACAGTCTTGACGACAGTGATTGATGGCAAACAGGTCGCAGCTTCGGTAATCGAGACGGTAAAGGCGGCGACATCGGCGCTGGAGAAGCAGAGCGGCGTGAAGACAGGTCTTGCCGTGGTGATCGTCGGCGATGACCCGGCCAGCCATGCCTACGTCAACTCCAAGAGCAAAATGGCGAAGGAATGCGGATTTAAATCCGTCCAGCACACTCTGCCTTTCGAGACGACGCAGGAAGAGCTGGCAGCGCTTGTCGCGTCGCTGAACAACGACCCATCGATCCACGGTATTCTCGTCCAGTTGCCGCTGCCAAGGCATCTGAAATCGGAGCCGATCATCCAATCGATCCTGCCGGAGAAAGATGTCGACGGTCTCCACGTCGTCAATGCCGGCAAGCTTGCGACCGGCGATCTTGAAACCGGCCTCGTGTCCTGCACGCCGGCTGGCGCGATGGTTTTCGTGCGGCGTACGCATGGCGAAGACCTCTCCGGCCTGAATGCGGTGGTGATCGGTCGCTCGAACCTGTTCGGCAAGCCGATGGCGCAGTTGTTGCTAAATGCCAATGCGACCGTGACGATCGCTCACTCGCGCACCAGGGATCTGCCCGCCGTCTGCCGCAATGCGGATATTCTGGTGGCCGCAGTCGGCCGTCCGGAGATGGTCAGGAGTGACTGGGTGAAGCAGGGCGCTACCGTCATTGACGTCGGCATCAACCGCATTCCTGCCCCGGAAAAGGGCGAAGGCAAAACGCGACTCGTTGGCGATGTTGCCTTTGAAGATGCCGCCAAGGTTGCCGATGTCATCACGCCAGTTCCGGGCGGCGTGGGCCCGATGACAATCGCAATGCTAATGGCCAATACCACCATTGCTGCTCATCGCGCGGCTCGTCAAACCCCACCGAAATTCTGATCCTGCCGTGGAGCAGGGCCAGTTGAGGCCCTGACGATCAGTTCGGTTTTCCAGAGTTCCTGATCCGGAAACGGCCCATCCTGCTTAACCGTTCCAATGAGCCGCTGGGCGATGCGAACACCTGCGGCTCGAAGCGAGGATCGTGTCGTCGTCAACGGCACCGAGAAGTTCTCAGGCTTCAGATGGGGCAGGACGTCGTCATGCGCGATCAGCGAGATTTCCTCCCCGAGCTTCAACCCGGCCTGATTGACGGCACGGATGGCGCCAAGCGCCAGCACGGTACTGGAACAGAGGATCGCCGTCGGCCGATCCGGCATCTGCAGAAATCGCTCCATAGCGGACTGGCCAAGCTCGTCCGTCATCGATGTGTGGCTCATGCAGTCTTCGGCAAGCGCCAGCCCTCGCTCGGAAAGTGCCGCGGCAAGCCCGTTTTTGCGACGGATCGCGAAGTCGAGATGCCCCGGCCCGTTGAGCAGGGCAAAGCGCGTGTGGCCGAGTTGAAGCAGCAAGCGCGCGGCGTCATAGAAGGCGCCTTCGTTGTCAATGTCGAGATAGGGATAGTCCGGCTCGGAGCCGAAGGACCGGCCATGCACGAGGAACGGCATTGAGAGCGACTTCAGCATCGGCAGCCGCGGATCATGACCGCGCATATAGGCGACGAACAGCGCATCGACGTTGCCGCTGATCGCCAGTCGCCGCAATGCACCGACTTCGTCATCCGGATCGGCGGGCATGATGACGAAATGAAAGTCGTGGCGCACGGCCTCTTCGCCGAGGCCCGTCAGGAACTCCCCGAAATGCACATCCGAGTAGTGATCAGGAGCCGTCGGCATCACGAGGCCGATCGAGCCGGCCTTGCCCGTTGCAAGCCGCTGCGCCGCCTTGTTCGGACGGTAGCCGGTCTCTTTCACGGCCTGCAGCACGCGCTCGCGCGTCGCCTCATTGACTTCGGGGTAGCCGTTCAACGCACGGCTCACCGTCGTCTGTGACAGGCCAAGCAATTCCGATAGCTGTTTGAGATTCACGTGCTATGCTTCCTCCACTCGCACCGGATGCCAGCTCCCAATGGCATCCAAAGCGCTTTCAATTATGTAGCAGTTGTGCCGCTTGACTCAAGAAAAATCGCTCCATATTCCCAAGGTATGGCGTCGGCACTTCGGGGATAACGGGCGCATCTTATGCGCTTTTTGCGAAATTGCTTGACTCTTTTCCGCTGAAAGTGAAATGAGTGCATTTGTCAAAGCGCTTTGGAACGGCGTCATAAAGTTTCAAAAGTGCGGTTGGGATTGTGATGGGAGGTTGATCACATGAGAAAGACGTTTTTGATGGGCGTCGCCGCGGCGGCGCTACTTGCTGCCGGTGCCGCGTCTGCTGCCGATCTGAAGTTTGCCCCAGAGCAGGACGCGAAATTCAACTGGAAGAGCTACGACGATTTCAAAGCTGCTCACGCCGATCTCAAGGGCGAGCAGATGACGATCTTCGGGCCGTGGCGCGGCGAAGACGAAGCCTTCTTCCGCAGCATTCTGGCCTATTTCACCGAAGCGACGGGCGTAGACGCCAAGTACTCGTCTTCGGAAAACTACGAGCAGCAGATCGTCATCGATACGCAGGCTGGCTCGCCGCCGAATATCGCGATCCTGCCGCAGCCAGGTCTTCTGGCCGACCTCGCCGGCAAGGGCTTTCTGACGCCGCTCGGCGATGAGACCTCTGCTTGGGTGAAGGAAAACTACGGCGCCGGCGATAGCTGGGTTGGCTACGGCACCTACAAGGGCAAGGATGGCAAGGAAGCCTTCTACGCATTCCCTTACAAGGCCGACGTGAAGTCGCTTGTCTGGTTTGTGCCCGAGAATTTCAAGGAAGCAGGCTACAAGGTCCCGACGACCATGGAAGAGCTTCATGCTCTGACAGAACAGATCGTCAAGGATGGCGGCGTTCCGTGGTGCATCGGCCTTGGTTCCGGTGGCGCAACCGGCTGGCCGGCAACGGACTGGATCGAAGACATCATGCTGCGCCAGCAGAAGCCTGACGTCTACGACAAGTGGACCACCAACGAAGTGAAGTTCACCGATCCGGCAGTCGTTGCTGCGATCGAGGAATTCGGCTCGTTCGCCAAAAACGAGAAGTACGTCGATGGCGGCGTTGCTGCTGTGGCGGCAACCGATTTCCGCGACAGCCCGAAGGGTCTCTTCGGCGTGCCGCCGAAGTGCTACCTGCACCATCAGGCTTCGTTCATTCCGTCCTTCTTCCCTGAAGGAACCAAGCTTGGTCAGGATGCCGACTTCTTTTACATGCCGACCTACGCAGCGCATGCCGACCTCGGCAAGCCGGTTCTGGGTGCTGGCACGCTGGTCACCGTCACCAAGGACTCCAAGGCTGCGCGTGCTTTCGTCGAGTTCTTGAAGACCCCGATCGCGCACGAAGTCTGGATGGCGCAGTCGAGCTTTCTGACGCCGTACAAGGGCGTCAATACGGCAGCCTATGCCAACGACCAGATGAAGCGTGAGGGCGAAATCCTCACGACGGCAACGACGTTCCGCTTCGACGGCTCGGACCTGATGCCCGGCAAGATCGGTGCTGGTGCGTTCTGGACCGGGATGGTTGATTTCGTTGGCGGTAAGTCTGCAGAAGACACTGCCAAGGAAATCCAGAGCGCCTGGGATGGCATCAAGTAGTATCGCCTGAATTCCATGCCGCCGCTCTGGCGGCATGGCTGCAATGCTTGGCCGGATGCCTTGGAAGGTGTTCGGCCATCGCCGCCTCATGTGCGTATGCGACAAGCAGACTGGCAGAGATCGGCGCTTAGCCCGGAAAACAAGGGTAGCAGGGGAGGGATGAATGCTATCGCAGATAGTTTCCGCTTTGGGGGTCGTCGTCGTAGCGGTGTTCGCATGCTCGGCCTACTTCTATTTCTCGAACAAGATCCTCGATCTGGCGCTTCCGGTGAAGGATGGCGACATTCGCACCGCGTCGCGAAACCTGAACCGCCGTTCGGTGATCCGCCCATGGCTTTTTCTGTTTCCCGCGCTGTTCTTGCTGATCGTCTACCTCGTCTATCCGGTGGTCGCGACGCTCATCCTGTCCTTCTACGATCGCTCCGGCATCGAGTTCGTCGGATTCGCCAATTATCAATGGGCATTTGGTGACCGCGAATTCCGGCAGTCGATCTTCAACAATATCCTGTGGCTGGCAGTTGTGCCGGCAGCCTGCACCTTCTTCGGCCTTATCATCGCAGTCATGACCGACCGCATCTGGTGGGGCAATATCGCCAAGAGCATCGTCTTCATGCCGATGGCGATCTCCTTCGTCGGCGCCTCGGTCATCTGGAAGTTCATCTACGAGTATCGTGGCGGCAACGACGTCCAGATCGGGTTGCTGAACGCCATCGTCCAGTTGTTCGGTGGTACGCCTCAAGTCTGGATCTCGGTGCCCTTCTGGAACAACTTCTTCCTGATGGTCATCCTGATCTGGATCCAGACAGGCTTTGCCATGGTGATCCTGTCGGCGGCCTTGCGCGGCATTCCCGAGGAAACCATCGAGGCAGCCGTCATCGACGGTGCCAATGGCTGGCAGATTTTCTGGCGTATTATGGTGCCGCAGGTCTGGGGCACGATCGCAGTCGTCTGGACGACGATCACCATCCTCGTCCTGAAGGTGTTCGACATCGTGCTGACCATGACCAACGGCCAGTGGAATTCGATGGTGCTCGCCAACCTGATGTTCAACTGGCTCTTCCGGGGAGGCGGCGATTCCGGCCGAAGCGCGGTCATCGCGCTGATCATAATGCTGGCCGTGACGCCGATCATGATCTGGAACGTGCGTCGTGCCAATCGCGAGCTGGGAGGACACTGAGATGACCTTGTCACGAGGCCTCTTCAAGATCGGCCCGGCCCGCCTCTTCGTCCACTTCGCGGTGCTTGTGATCGTTATCATCTGGCTGATACCAACGCTCGGCATCTTCGTCAGTGCCCTGCGAGACAAGGATCAGCTCGTTTCGTCGGGTTGGTGGACAGCCTTCGCAGGTTCCTCTCGAACCGTGGCGGCTCGTCTTGGGCAACCGGACCAACAGAAGCAGGACGGCGCGGTTTACGTCATTTCAGGCAATGTTCTTGAGGGACAGCAGGGTCGTTCCATCAAGGCGTTCGGCACACGTGTCCAGCAACCAGCTGCCTACAAGGCCGGCGAGACGGCCGACCTGGGTGACGGCCTCTCGCTCACGGTCAACGATGACGGCAGCTATCGCTACGCGAAGCCCGCCGCCTTTGGTCCCGATGACGGCGGCCGGCGCGTCTACATTTCGGTCGCCACTCCGGCCGAGTTCACATTGCAGAACTATAAGAACGTCCTCACCAGCGAGGGGATTGGCCAGTCCTTCATCAACTCGCTCACCGTGACCATCCCGGCGACGATCATCCCGATCCTCATCGCCGCCTTTGCGGCCTATGCATTGAGCTGGATGGAATTCCCGGGGCGTGCGCTGCTCATCGCACTCGTCGTCGGCCTGATCGTCGTGCCGCTGCAGATGTCGCTCATCCCGCTGCTGCGCCTCTACAACCAGGTCGGGATGCTGCTCGATGCGCCATCCAAGACTTATCCCGGCATCTGGCTTGCGCATACCGCCTTCGGCATGCCGCTCGCCATCTATTTGCTCCGCTCCTACATCGCGGGGCTGCCGCGGGAAATTATCGAATCCGCTCGTGTCGATGGCGCCAGCGAATTTGAGATCTTTACCCGCATCGTTTTGCCCTTGTCCTTTCCCGCGCTCGCCTCCTTCGCGATCTTCCAGTTCCTGTGGGTGTGGAACGACCTGCTCGTCGCCATGGTCTTCCTCGGCACCGACAGGGATCATCTCGTGCTGACCGGCGCCTTGAACGCGCTTCTCGGATCGCGAGGTGGCAATTGGGAAATCCTGACGGCCTCGGCATTCGTCACCATCATCGTACCGCTGCTCGTCTTCTTCGCCTTGCAGCGCTATCTGGTGCGTGGTCTGCTCTCGGGCTCGGTCAAGGGCGGCTAGAAATCCCAAGACGAAATCCAACAGGACCAGACATGAGCATGGCATCTCACTCCACATTGACGGCGGACAAGGACTGGTGGCGCGGCGCGGTGATCTATCAGATCTATCCGCGCTCCTACCAGGACTCCAACGGCGACGGCATCGGCGACCTCAAGGGCATCACCGCCCGCCTGCCGCATGTCGCTAGTCTCGGCGCCGACGCGATCTGGATCTCGCCCTTCTTCACGTCGCCGATGCGCGATTTCGGTTACGATGTCTCCGATTACGAGAACGTCGATTCCATTTTCGGCACGCTGGTGGATTTCGACACGCTGATATCCGAGGCGCACCGCCTCGGCATTCGCGTGATGATCGACCTCGTCATCTCGCACAGCTCGGACCAGCATCCCTGGTTCGTCGAAAGCCGATCCAGCAAGACGAACGCCAAGTCGGATTGGTATGTCTGGGCGGATGCAAAGCCGGATGGCACGCCGCCGAACAACTGGCTGTCGATCTTCGGTGGTTCGGCATGGGCGTGGGATCCGACGCGCATGCAGTATTACATGCACAACTTCCTGACCTCGCAGCCGGACATGAACCTGCATAACCCCGAGGTTCAGGACCGGTTGCTGGATGTCGTGCGCTTCTGGCTGAAGCGCGGCGTCGACGGCTTCCGTCTCGACACCATCAATTTCTACTTCCACGACAAGGAGCTGCGCGACAATCCGGCGCTGGCTCCCGAACGCCGCAACGCCTCGACGGCACCGGCGGTCAATCCCTATAACTTCCAGGAGCACCTCTACGACAAGAACCGGCCGGAGAACCTGGAGTTCCTGAAGCGGTTCCGCGCCGTGCTCGAGGAGTTTCCGGCGATTGCCGCGGTCGGTGAAGTTGGCGACAGCCAGCGCGGTCTTGAGATCGTTGGCGAATATACGTCAGGCAACGACAAGATGCATATGTGCTATGCCTTCGAGTTTCTGGCGCCCGATCCATTGTCCCCCGAGCGCGTCGAGGAGGTCATGGAAGACTTCGCGGCCGCTGCGCCGGACGGTTGGGCCTGCTGGGCGTTTTCCAATCATGACGTGATGCGCCATGTCAGCCGCTGGGGCTCGCTGGTCGCCGATCACGACGCCTTTGCCAAGCAGTATGCATCGCTCCTGATGACGTTGCGCGGGTCGGTTTGCCTCTATCAGGGCGAGGAACTTGGGCTGACTGAAGCAGATCTTGCCTATCAGGATCTGCAGGATCCCTATGGCATCCAGTTCTGGCCGGAGTTCAAGGGGCGTGATGGTTGCCGCACTCCAATGGTATGGGACAGCCAGGTCGCCCAGGGTGGCTTCTCGACCGTCAAGCCATGGCTGCCGGTTCCGGTCGAGCACATTCTGCGCGCCGTCAGCGTCCAGCAGGGCGACGAGAACTCGGTCCTCGAGCACTATCGCCGCTTCCTCGCCTTCCGCAAGCAGTACCCGGCCTTCGCCAAGGGCGAGATCGAGTTCATGGAACCGCAGGAGGACGTGCTGATTTTCGTGCGAGAATACGGCAACGAAAAGCTGCTCTGCGTCTTCAACATGAGCGCGACCGAAAGTGTCGTCGTTTTGCCTTCAGGTGACTGGCAGGCGTTGACGGGCCACGGCTTCGTCAGCAATAACTACGGTGAGAAGATCGATATTCCGGCGTGGGGAGCGTACTTCGCTCGTCTCGCCTGAAGATTTGAGGAGGAGGAATTAATGACTGGACTGACGCTCAAGGATATTCGCAAATCCTACGGTTCCGTGGACGTTCTCCATGGCATCGATCTGGAGATCAAGGAGGGCGAGTTCGTTGTGTTCGTCGGTCCCTCGGGCTGCGGAAAATCCACTCTGTTGCGCATGATCGCCGGCCTGGAGAACATCACTGGTGGCGATATGTATATCGACGGCCAGCTGGTCAATGACGTTCCACCCTCCAAGCGCGGCATCGCCATGGTGTTCCAGTCCTATGCGCTCTATCCGCATATGACGGTCTACGACAACATGGCGTTCGGCATGAAGATCGCCGGCGAGAACAAGCAGGAGATCGATCGCCGCGTTCGTGCTGCGGCTGACAGCCTGCAGCTCGGCAAGTATCTCGATCGTCTGCCGAAGGCGCTCTCCGGTGGTCAGCGCCAGCGTGTGGCCATCGGCCGCGCGATCTGCCGCAACCCCAAGGTCTTCCTCTTCGACGAGCCGCTGTCGAACCTCGATGCGGCACTTCGTGTTGCGACCCGCATCGAGATCGCCCGCCTGAGCGAACAAATGGCAGGCACGACGATGATCTACGTCACGCACGATCAGGTGGAGGCGATGACTCTTGCCGACCGCATCGTCGTTCTTTCCGCCGGCAACATCGAGCAGGTGGGCGCACCGCTGGAGCTCTACGAGCGCCCAGCAAACCTCTTCGTCGCCAAGTTCATCGGCTCTCCGGCCATGAATGTTATTCCGTCGATCATTACCGACGCTGGTGCCGCGACGACGGTGACGCTGACAGGCGGCAAGTCCGTGACATTGGACATCCCGACTGCCGGGTCAGAGAAGGGCAAAACGGCAAGCTTCGGTGTTCGTCCGGAAGATCTGCGCATCGCCGGGGCCGGCGACGACTACCTTTTCGAGGGCGAAGTCTCGATCGTCGAAGCACTCGGCGAAGTGACGCTTCTCTACATCGAGGGCCTTGTCCCGGGTGAGCCGATCATCGTCAAGCTGCCCGGCATTTACGACATCAAGAAGGGTCAGAAGATGCACTTCTCGGCTGACCGTTCCAAGCTGCATCTCTTTGATGCGGACGGTCGCACATATCGCAAGTAAATGCCTTGCGACGAACAGCAAGAAAAGAGCCCGGAGAGCACATCGCGTTACCCGGGCTTGTTACATGTCTGATCGAAAGCGAACTTGCGCTCGTGAATCCGCTGCTTCTTTCAGAGTGTATAGGGGTCCAAATCGAAACTATTCTCACTTTCTGTTAAGCATCGCTCGCTAGTATTTCCTGATTGAGTATCGAAGGGAATACGGCGGTGGCTGCATCCAATCCAATGCCTTCCGGGCAGCATTTTTTGAACAAGGAAGAATCCTTCATGTACGACCGCGAGGTGCGGTTCAAAATGGAGGACACGATGAACGCCGCCCGCATCGAATATACAGAAAAGGGCGTCATGAACATGGCGTCCCGGCGTTGCGATATCATCCGCATTTCGAAGAGTAGCGCGGTTCTCGCGCTTCTTACGCAGTATGCCCTTCCGAAGCAGTTCTATCTCGATATCCCGGATGCGCGTATCACCAAGGTCGGCTGCATGCTGACGCGGGTGAATGCCAACAACACGATCGAAGTCCGCTTTCTGCGCATGCTGAATGACAAGGAACTCAACAAGATCTTCGTCTACAGCACACACCCGGCGCATCGGGATCGCGTGCTCGACATCCGCAGCTGATTTCCCAGACGTCAAAGGCAAAGCCCGCGAGTTTCCTCGCGGGCTTTGTTATTTTCGAGTGTGATTGCCGCTGCTCAGTGGAACAGCACGCTCGCACCACGATCCGAAGCGCCGACGGCCCGGCGGAATGGTGCAAACAGCTCGCGTCCCATGCCGAACTCGTTCTCGGAAAGATCGGCGACAACCGACTCGCGTTCGGCCAGATCGGCCGCGTCGACCAGCACTTCCAGAGTTCCGGCGATTGCATCGAGACGAATGATGTCGCCATCCTTGATGCGGGCGATCGGACCACCGTCGACGGCCTCAGGCGTCACGTGGATCGCTGCGGGCACCTTGCCCGAGGCACCCGACATGCGGCCGTCGGTGAGCAGCGCAACGCGGAAGCCGCGGTCCTGAAGCACACCGAGAGGTGGCGTCAGCTTGTGCAGTTCCGGCATGCCGTTCGCCTTCGGTCCTTGGAAACGGACGACGGCGATGAAGTCCTTGTTCAGTTTCCCGTCCTTGAAGGCGTCTTGCAGCTCCTGTTGGCTGTGGAAGACAACGGCAGGCGCCTCGATGACATGCCGGTCCGGCTTGACCGCCGAGATCTTGATGACAGCCTTGCCGAGATTGCCACGCAGCATCTTCAGGCCGCCATTTGCCTGGAAGGGGGTCTCGATATTGGCAAGCACCTTCGGATCGACACTCTTTTCCGGCGCCGGTTCGCGCACGATCGCGCCATCGTCGCCGAGGCGTGGATCGATGGTGTAGGCCTGCAGGCCTTGGCCGAAGACAGTGCGGACATCGTCATGCAGCATGCCGTGCTTCAGCAGTTCCTTGATGAGGAAGCCCATGCCGCCGGCGGCGTGGAAGTGGTTCACGTCGGCAAGGCCGTTCGGATAGACGCGAGCCAAAAGCGGCACTACTTCGGAAAGCTCTGCAATGTCCTGCCAGGTCAATTGAATTCCCGCGGCTCGCGCCATGGCGACAAGGTGCAGCGTGTGGTTCGTCGAGCCGCCGGTGGCGTGCAGGCCCACGACGCCGTTGACGACCGAGCGTTCGTCGATCATCTCGCCGGCGGGCGTAAATTCATTGCCCTGGGCGGTGATCGCCAGTGCGCGCTTGGCGGCCTCGCGCGTAAAGGCTTCGCGCAACGGCGTGCCGGGATTGATGAAGGAGGAACCGGGCATATGGAAACCCATGATCTCCATCAGCATCTGGTTCGAATTCGCCGTGCCGTAAAATGTGCAGGTGCCCGGACCGTGATAGGACTTCGACTCGGCCTCGAGCAGTTCGGCCCGCCCGACTTTGCCTTCGGCATAGAGCTGGCGCACGCGCGACTTCTCATCGTTCGGAAGCCCCGTCGTCATGGGCCCGGCCGGCACGAAGATGGCAGGCAGATGTCCGAAGGAAAGGGCCGCGATGACGAGACCGGGCACGATCTTGTCGCAGACCCCGAGGAAAAGCGCGGCATCGAACATGTTGTGGGAGAGGCCAACGCCGGCAGCCATGGCAATCAGGTCGCGCGAAAACAGAGAAAGCTCCATCCCCGGCTGTCCCTGAGTGACACCATCGCACATGGCAGGAACAGCGCCCGCCACTTGGGCAATGCCGCCGGCTTCCGCCGCCGCTTCGCGAATGATTGCCGGATAGTTCTCGAACGGCTGGTGCGCCGAGAGCATGTCATTGTACGAGGTGATGATGCCGAGATTGGCCACGCGGTCGCCCGCAAGTGCATCCTTCTCGGCGGGGGAACAGACCGCGAAGCCGTGCGCGAGGTTGGCGCAGCCGAGGACCGAGCGGCTGACACCCTTGGACGTCGCATTGCGCAGGCGCTCCAGATAAAGTCCGCGTGTCGGTTTTGACCGTTCGATGATGCGGGCGGTGATCGCAGAAATGCGTGCATTAGCGGACATGGGAGGTATCCTGCCTTGTTTGCTCTTCAGTTTTTCGTTCGCGGCTATCTGCCCGAAGGCTTATGGAGCCCAGTAGATTTCGACGGGGCTCACCGCCCGCCGCAGAATGGCGCGGATCGGCATCTCTGCCTCGTCGCCGGCGCTCTGTGCTTTCGTCAGGACATCCTTCTTGCTCTCGCCTTCGATGTGAAGCACGAGCAGCTTTGCATCCTGAAGGCTGGAGAAGGTGAAGGTGAGCCGTGGTTCGCCTGCGCCTTCCGCCTCCATGGTAATGATACCACGCGGCGTCTTGGGGTCGAGCGCGACCTTCAGATTGCTGCCACCCGGAAAGAACGAGGCGGTATGGCCGTCGCCGCCCATTCCGAGGATCGCCACGTCGAAGGGGTTTCCCACCGAGGCAGTCGCCTTCGTCGCAAGCTTCGCTGCGTCCTCGACCGTATCTGCGGCCTGGTAGAGCGGCACGAAGTTTGCGGCCTTCGCCTTGTCCTGAAGCAGGTTTTCGCTCACCAGCAGATGGTTCGAGCGCGGATTGTCCGCCGGCACGAAACGTTCATCGATGAGGGTGATGGTCACCTTGGTCCAGTCGAGATCGCGGCCCGAAAGTTCCTGAAAAAACAGCTTCGGCGTCGAGCCGCCGGAAACGGCAAAGGTTGCCGCCCCCCGTGTGTCGATTGCTGCGGAAAGCGAAGCAGCGACTTTGTCTGCAAGGTTGCGAGCCAGTTCCGCGCCATTGGCAAAAGCATGCATAGTCGCTGCCATCGTTTTTGATCCTACAGGTTGTCGTGCCAGGTGCGGCCGTCACGCTCGATAAGCGCGATCGACTGGCTGGGGCCCCAAGTGCCGGCCGTGTATCCCTGAACCTTCTGGCCGGTCGATTCCCAGCCCTTCAGGATCGGGTCGACCCACTGCCATGCCGCCTCGACCTCGTCGCGGCGCATGAACAGCGTCTGGTTGGAACGAATGACGTCCATCAGCAGGCGTTCGTAGGCATCAGGGTTACGCACCGAGAAGGACTCGGCAAAGCTCATGTCGAGCGAAACGTTGCGTAGGCGCATGCCGCCAGGGCCGGGATCCTTGATCATCAACGACTGCTTGACGCCTTCATCGGGCTGCAGGCGAATGATCAGCTGGTTCTGGTTGATGCGGCCGGCCGACTGGTCGAAGACCGAGTGCGGGATCGGCTTGAAGGTGATGACGATCTCCGACATGCGGCCGGCAAGACGCTTGCCGGTGCGGATGTAGAAGGGAACGCCGGCCCAGCGCCAGTTGCCGATTTCGGCCTTGATGGCAACGAAGGTCTCAGTGTTCGACACGCCGCCTTCGAGTTCTTCCAGATATCCCTTGACCGGACCGCTGCCGGAAGCGCCCGCGCGATACTGGCCGCGCACCGTGCTGGTTTCGACGTTCGATGCGTTGATCGGCTTCAATGCGCGCAGCACCTTCAGCTTCTCGTCGCGGACGGCTTCTGAGTCCATCGAGGACGGAACTTCCATCGCGACCAGGCAGACGAGCTGCATGATGTGGTTCTGCACCATGTCGCGCAGCGCACCGGCGGTGTCGTAGTATCCGGCGCGACCTTCGAGGCCGACCGACTCGGCGACGGTAATCTGCACGTGGTCGATATGGTTGGCGTTCCACAGCGGCTCATAGAGCGCGTTGGCAAAGCGCAGCGCCATCAGGTTCTGCACTGTTTCCTTGCCGAGGTAGTGGTCGATACGGAAGATCTGTTCTTCCTTGAAGACCTTGCCGATTGTGTCGTTCAGCTGCAGGGCGGAAGCGAGGTCGCGGCCGATCGGCTTCTCGACGACGATGCGCGTCGACTTGGTGATCAGCTTATGGTCATGGATCTTCTGCGAAATGTCGCCGAAAATGCCCGGTGCTACCGCAAGGTAGAAGGCGCGGACGCGATCCTTGCCTTCATCGAGAAGCTTCTTCAGCTGGTCCCAGCCGGCGTCGGAGCGCGCATCGACGGGCACGTAGTACAGGCGCTGCAGGAATCTCGCGACTTCGGCCTCGTCGTATTCGCCCTTCTTCAGGTGTTCCTTGAGGGCGTCCTGCGCGAACTTGCGATATTCCTCGTGCGTCAGCGGACTGCGCGAAGCGCCGATGATACGGGTGGGTTCGGAGAACTGCCCCTCGATCTGACGATGGTAGAGGGCTGGCAGCAACTTGCGTTCTGCGAGGTCGCCGCTGCCGCCGAAAACGACATAATCAAAGGGTTCAACGGGGATGATTTGGCTGCTCATGAGGCTGTCTCTC
This sequence comes from Hyphomicrobiales bacterium, assembly GCA_900466605.1. Classification (GTDB taxonomy): domain Bacteria; phylum Pseudomonadota; class Alphaproteobacteria; order Rhizobiales; family Rhizobiaceae; genus Rhizobium. The sequence goes on along the minus strand of UBMU01000006.1, from coordinate 151,074 downwards.
AATCAGACGGGTTATTGGCTCTTTAATCTAATCGATTTAAAAAAGCCAGTGTGCGATGCAATGAATCTCTCGGAAAGAGGTTTTAGATCGAATTGCCGCGCGATGAAATCCGCAATCTGACTAAAACTTGTCGCGCAGCGCAAACCAGGAGAGCGCCAGGAAAAGCAACGGCGCACGCATTGCCGCGCCTCCCGGAAAAGCCGGAATGTCGAGCGATTTGAAGAGCTCCAAATCTGCCGATCGTCCAAGTACGGTTTCAGCATAGAGCTTTCCGCAATAATTGGACAGCATCACGCCATGCCCGGAGTAGCCGCCGATGGACATCACTCCCGGCATGACCTCACGAACGAAGGGTTGTCGCGGCATCGTGATGCCGACCGAACCGCCCCAGGCATGGCTGATCTCGATTTCCCGCAGTGCCGGGTAGATCTCCGCGATCTGTCGGCGGATGTGCTGCGTTATGTCGCGCGGATTGTCGGCCGTATAGGCTTCCCGACCGCCGAACAGCAGCCGTCCATCCTTGGACTTGCGGAAGTAACGTACGACGAAGCGCGAATCGGCCACGGCCTCCCCGCCCGCCAGCACCTGAGGATGCGCGTCTAGCGGCACTGTGGCGCCAATAAAGGAGCGAATCGGCATGACGTGGCTGGCCGTCACAGGTTCGAGATTGCCGATATAGCCGTTGCAGGCGATCAGTGCCTGATTGGCGGTGATCGTTCCTTTCGATGTCTCGATCGCTATCTTCCCGCCGCCCTGACGTATCGCCGTCGCCTTCGTCATCTCGAAGATCTGCGCGCCGGCGTTGGCGGCAACCCGGGCGAGGCCGATCAGCAGTTTCAGCGGGTGGATATGGCCGGTGCCGGTGTCGCGAACGCCGCAGTAGTAACGCGTAGAGCCGAGGCGCTCCTGGGTTTCGGCCTTGTCCATGAAGCGTATATGCGGATAGTTGTAGCGCATCGCCGCAATCTCGGCATTTTCGTAGTAGTCCGGCTTGTAGCTCTCCTTGTGCGCAACGTTCATCTGGCCCGGCATGTAGTCCATGTCGATCTGGTGGTCGGTCGCAAAATCCAGGAGATGTTGCTTGGCGGCCTCGGCGAGATCGAACAAGGCGCGTGACCGCTCGTAGCCGATCTTCGCCTCGAGTTCTTCCGGCCACCAACGCTGTCCGGTGCCGAGCTGGCCGCCGTTGCGGCCGGAGGCTCCGTCGCCGAACCGGGCCGCCTCGATAAGGACCACCGAGACGCCGGCCTTTGCGAGATTGTAGGCTGCTTGCAGCCCCGTATAGCCGCCACCGATGATCGCCACGTCACACGTTTTCGACCCGTCCATGTCAGGATAGGTCGGTCGCTCGCCTGATGTTGCCTGATACCAGGAAATACCGGGCGCTATAGGGCTCTGCCACCTCTCTTGCGATGTCATGACCGAGCGCTCCCTACACGTTCAGCAGAAGGAATTCGCGCTCCCAGGGACTGATTACCTGCATAAAGGTTTCGAACTCGCCACGCTTCACACCGGCATAGATGCCGAGGAATTCCTTGCCGAACACCTCCACAAAGGCTTCCTCGTCTTCCATCAGCGCGACGGCTTCCAGAAGGCCGCGCGGCAGATCGATCGAACCCTCGTTCGCGGTATCCTCTGTCGGCGCTGTCGGCTCGATGCCTTTCATGATCCCGAGCAGGCCCGATGCAAGCGAGGCGGCAAGCGCGAGATAGGGGTTGGCATCCGAACTCGGCAGGCGGTTTTCCACGCGCCTTGCCTGCGGATCGGACACCGGCACACGGAATGCCGTCGTGCGGTTGTCGTAGCCCCAGGCGTTGTTGACGGGAGCCGACATATCGGGCGTCAGCCGCCGATAGGAGTTTACATAGGGCGCCAGCATCACCATGGAACTCGGCACGTATTTCTGCAGGCCGCCGATGAAATGGAAAAATTCTCGGGAGGCGGAACCATCCGGGTTGGAGAAGATGTTCTTGCCTGTCTCCTCATTCACCACGGACTGGTGGATGTGCATTGCCGAACCCGGCTGGCCCTGCATTGGCTTGGCCATGAAGGTCGCATAGATCCCGTGCTTCATCGCCGCTTCGCGGATCGTGCGCTTGAAGAGGAACACTTGGTCGGCAAGCTCGATCGGGTTGCCATGGCGCAGGTTGATTTCCAGCTGCGCCGGCCCTTCCTCATGGATCAGCGTATCGATCTCGAGGCCCTGCTTTTCAGAGAAGTGATAGATGTCGTCGATCAGTTCGTCGAATTCGTTGATGCCGGCGATCGAATAGCCCTGGCCCCCGAGGATCGAGCGTCCCGAGCGTCCCTTCGGTGGATGCAGCGGATAGTCCGGGTCATCGTTCTTGGCAACGAGATAGAACTCGATTTCAGGCGCGACGATCGGCTTCCAGCCGCGGTCGCCATAGAGCTTCAGCACGCGCTTCAGGACGTTTCGCGGCGTGTAGGGAACCTCTTCTCCATCCACGCTGACGATGTCGCAGATCACCTGCGCGGTTGGGTCGGTTTCCCAGGGGACGACCGAAAGCGTCGACAGGTCAGGCACGAGCTTGAGGTCGCTGTCGCGCGGCTCGTAGCGGAAGCTTTCCGTTTCGTCGGGATACTCACCGGATATGGTGTGGCGGTAGATCGCCGAGGGAAGGGCAAGCGAGGTGTTCGAGGTGAACTTCGAGCTCGGCATCATCTTGCCGCGCGGTACCCCGGCAAGGTCAGGCGTGATGCATTCGATGTCCTCGATGCCGCGCGCCCGCAAGAACTGTGCTGCTTCCTTCCAGTTTGCCACGCCGCGCTGATGTCCGGGATCCGGGGGTGTTTTCTTCGAGGCGGGTACGTTTCTGGCAGGCTTCAGCGTCGTCTTTTTTGGGGACATGACACACCGGTTTGCGTTGATCTTACAGGTATCATAGCCGGAGTTTGGCAATTGGCGAGGGGGAGGGCACGTTGACTTTCGCCTCATGATGGAAAAAGAAGGCGCCTTTCGACAAGGAAAGTGGCTTTGCAGCGAAAAAGCGATGTGATCGTCATCGGCGCAGGCGCCGCCGGCATGATGTGCGCCATTCGCGCCGCCCAGCGCGGCCGTACGGTCACCGTTCTCGACCATGCGAAATCGCCGGGCGAAAAGATCCGTATCTCCGGCGGCGGGCGCTGCAACTTCACCAACATACACACCAGCCCGAAGAGCTTCCTCTCAGCCAATCCGCATTTCTGCAAATCGGCTCTCGCACGCTTCACGCCATCGGATTTCATTGGCATGGTTGATCGCCATCGGATCGCCTGGCACGAAAAGACGCTTGGTCAGCTGTTCTGCGACGACAGTGCCAAGGATATTATCCGCATGCTTCTTGACGAGATGCAGGCCGCCGGCGCGGTCCTGCATCTGCGTACCGAGATCGCGGATGTTGAAAAGAGTGGCGACGGCTTCCGCGTTTCGACGTCCGAAGGTGCTTACGAATGCCGCTCGCTGGTGATCGCGACCGGCGGCAAGTCGATCCCCAAGATGGGTGCGACCGGTTTTGCCTATCGCATTGCCGAGCAGTTCGGCCTTCCCATGGTGGAGACGCGGCCGGGCCTCGTGCCGCTGACCATGGATCAGGCGGCGCTTGAGAGCCTGGCCGAATTGTCGGGCATATCCGCGCCTGCGGAAATCCGCCACGGCAAGACGGCATTTCGCGAAGCCCTTCTGTTCACGCATCGCGGCCTCAGCGGCCCGGCGATTCTCCAGATCTCCTCCTATTGGCGCGAGGGCGACGATATTACCGTCGACATCGAGCCCGATGTTGATCTTCTCGAGCATCTGAAGGCGGCAAGGAAAGCCAATGGCCGTCAGTCTACGCAGACGGCGCTGGCCGAGATACTCCCGAAGCGACTGGCGCAATATCTCACCGATCGGGAGGGCATTGCCGGCCACATGGCCGATCTTTCCGACAAGGTCCTGGTACGCCTGGCCGAGGCTGTGCAGAGCTGGAAAATCAAGCCCTCGGGTTCCGAAGGCTACAGAACCGCCGAAGTGACGCTCGGCGGTATCGATACGGCAGCGCTTGATTCCCGCAGCATGACGGCGAAGCAGATTCCGGGCCTTTATTTCATCGGTGAATGTGTCGATGTGACGGGTTGGCTCGGCGGCTATAATTTCCAGTGGGCATGGGCTTCGGGCTTCGTTGCCGGTGAATCTTTGTAGGCGCGAAACAATCCGCCGGATTCAAGAGTTCTTAAGCTGGGTGCGCCATCCTGTCTCAATGACGGATGGAAAAGCACTTACTAAATAGAGCTTTACCAACAAGTCGTTTTGTTGGATTGTATGCCAGAGAAGAAGTGAGGTTCTGCAAATGAACAAGAACACTCGACGCGCACGCGCCATTGCAATCGCTCAAGCCAAGCCCGACAACAAGCTCGTTGCCGTTCGCTACTTCGTCCTCTCGGCCAGTGCACTGGCTGCCGTGGCCGCCCTCCTCATCGCACGCTGGTTCTAACATTCGCGATCTTAAGGACTGCTTGGGGCGTATCTACGCACCAGTTTTCTTGCGGATAAATCGATTTGAATGCGGCTTTCGATAATTTTCGCTTATCCGAAAATTAAGACATCCTCTGCAAAACTTGCTCGATGATTTTTGGGCGCTTCCGCGTTGGCGTGAGGCGAGCCGGCAATGACTGCCGACCGGACGTAGCCGTCCGGGACTCCCATTGTTCCAATAGAGCAGCTCGATGCACTCAGTCGGCGCCCCGCCAGGTGTCGATGGGAGGAGTGGTGTATGGAAGGCCGGAACCGCCATGTTGATTGATAAGATTCTTTCCCGTTTCAGGATCAAGACCAAGGTCCTGATTTTTGTATTGCCTTTTGTTGTGAGTATTTCCGCCGTCGGCCTGACCGGTCTCTATGCCTCTGGCTTGCTGCAGGGGCGTATGGAAATCTCCAACAGCGTCCTGCAGTCGCTAAGCGGGTTCAAGGATCTCTACGGCTCGATGGACGACTTCCTGCAGATAACCAGCCAGGAAGCACGTGACAAGCTTTACGGGGACATCAAAACACAACAGAGCACGCTGAAATCCACGCTGAAGCAGATCGGCGAAAATGGCGGTCGCGACAACCTTTTGGCTGCTATCGACGGTACCTCCGGAATTTCCGACACCGTGGGTAAGCTCTGGACCCTGCACGAGCAGGAACTCGCCCTTCGCAAGTCGATCGACGATGCGCAGAAGGTAATGATCACAAGCCGCTTCAACGTCAATTACGATGCGCAGCAGCTTGAGGAAAACATCCGCAAGGACGAAGGTAACGCCACTGCAACGCTACGCGCCGCCGATCGCCTGTTGAAGGGTGGTGATACCCTTGCGACCGTTATGGGCGACTTCAACAAGGCGCAGCTGCCGGCCGACAAGCTGAAGGTCGTCACGGAAGCCATTCCTGCTATCGCCAAGGCGCAGCGCCTGATCGAGATTTCGGTACCCGCGAACCAGAAGAGCATGACGCAGTCGCTGTCGCAGACGATTAGCGACGTGAAGGCGCAGGCGACTGCTGCCGACGCCGGCACCGATGAGGCGATCGCCAATCTCGGGCGGCTTGTCTCCCGCTTCCGTCAGATGTCGACCTACACCCAGCTGACCGCAACGCAGATGATGCGCGAGGCGACGACGACGTTCGTCGCTCTCGACAGCCGCATTGCCCAGACGAACTCAGTCCTCGAGGATACGCGCCGCCTGGAGAGTGCAATCTATTCGCTGCAGCTCGTCCTGGGTGAATTTGCTGCCAAGCCCGGCAAGGAAAACCGCGTTCGCCTGCACCAAGAGATCGCGACGCTCGGCACCAACCTGAACACGCTCCTTGCCAGCGCCAAAGGTATGAACTTCGCGGAAGATATCGTTGCGGCCATGTCTCCGGCGTTGGCATCGATGGACAAGGACGCCCAGAGCCTCGTCGACACGATCAGTCAGCGCGTTACCGACTACGCTTCTGCTCGCCAGCAGCTCGATACCGTCTGGGGCCAATTGACCGCCTTTGCTGAATTGCAGAAGCAGAGCGCCGGCGCTGAACGCACGCAGGCAAACGGCATATCGGTGCTGACAACCGGCCTTGGCATCCTGCTCTCGATCGTCGGCGGCATAGCGCTTGTCCTGACGCTACAGCGTCCGATCGGCCAGATCACGGCCGCAATGCGCCGCATTGCTGATGGCGCACTCGACACCAACATCTCGGGTGATCAGCGCTATGACGAAATCGGCGACATGGCTCGCGCTCTTGGCATCTTCAAGGAAAACGCGATCTCGAAGATCCGCATCGAGGAACAGAGCGAGGAGGAACGCACCGCAGCCGAGCATGAGCGCCAGCGCAACGATGCCGAGAAGCGCGAAATGGATCGCCAGATCGAGTTTGCGGTCAATGAGCTTGCCTCCGGCCTCGAGCGCATGTCGCAAGGCGACATTTCGACCACAATCGATACGCCGTTCATCGGGCGCCTCGAGCAGCTCCGCCAGGACTTCAACGGTTCGATGATGCGCTTGCAGGCTACCATGAGTCAGATCCGCGACAACGTCGAGATGATCCAGGGCAACGGCAACCAGATGGCTCAATCCGCAGAAGATCTCTCCAAGCGTACCGAACAGCAGGCTGCGTCGCTTGAGGAGACAGCCGCTGCGGTCGAACAGATTACGGTGACGGTCCGCTCTTCCGCAGAGCGCGCCAAGGACGCCGATCAGATCGTCCGCCAGGCCAAGCGCAGCGCCGACGACTCCGCCGTCGTCGTCAGCAACGCCATCGACGCAATGGGTCGCATCGAAGATGCATCGCGTCAGATCGAACAGATCATCGGCGTCATCGACGAGATCGCGTTCCAGACAAACCTGCTGGCGCTGAACGCCGGTATCGAAGCGGCACGCGCCGGCGAGGCGGGCAAGGGCTTCGCCGTCGTCGCGATGGAGGTGCGTGAACTGGCGCAGCGCTCTGCCGCTGCGGCGCAGGAGATCAAGGGCCTCATCAACAAGTCGACGACAGAGGTCAGCTCGGGCTCACAGTTTGTGCAGGAGACCGGCACGGTGCTTGCCAAGATCAGCGCTCAGATCGTCACGATCAGCCAGCATGTAGAGACGATCGCTCGCGCAAGCCACGATCAGTCTGGCGCGCTACAGGAGGTCAATGCGACCGTCAATCAGATGGACCAGATGACACAGCAGAACGCTGCCATGGTGGAAGAGACCAGTGCGGCAAGCCGCGAGCTTGCAGTCGAGGCGGATTCACTGTTGCGGCTCGTTCAGCAATTCAAGATCGACGGCGACACGCAGGGCACGATCTATCGCGCCGCCTAGCGCGATCAAAGGTCATATCCAAGCAAGGCCCTGGTCAAACCGGGGCCTTTTTGTTTCAGCGTTCCGCACCCCTGGAATAGTTAGCGTCGGATTTCGCTTCAAATTTTTGACGATTGTCAATTTTTTGAAGATTTTCTTTAAATTTTTCGCATTAGCCTAGGAGGCTCATGTCTCAGGGGAAATCTATGCTGCGCCTGTTCTCGGCTTCCATCGTACGTCAGATCGTTGCCATCACGCTTGTACTACTCGCATTTAGCACCGCAGCGATCGTCTGCGTCACCTATTACAATCTCAGCGCCTACGTGATGACGAGCGCCGTGTCTGACGCCAAGGATGCAAGCCGGACCATGGCAGTCCTCTATGGCGCCGGCGATGCCGCCGTGAAGGTCGATGTCACCAACAATGAGCTTGCCGGCGTGACGGAAGAGAAGCTTCCCTCGCTCAGCGATCACGTTCTGGTCGATCGTACGGCGCAGTCGATTGCAGGCGTTGCCACGGTATTTGAACGCCAGGGCAGCGACTATGTTCGCGTCTCGACAAACGTCAAGAAGGAAAACGGCGACCGCGCCGTCGGCACGAAGCTCGCCGCGGATCACCCCGCGCAGGCGGCATTGGCCAAGGGACAGGCTTACTACGGTCCGGCGGAGCTGTTCGGTCGGAAGTTCATGACAGGCTATTTCCCCGTCAAGAACGCGACTGGCTCAAACGTCGGTATCCTCTTCATCGGCATCGCGATGGAAGTCTATTACAACAGTCTGCAGCAGCTGCTGATGCTGGTGGCCGGCGCTGGTGTAGCGGTATTGCTACTGGTGGGCGTGATCGCATATTTCGCCATCCGGGCGTCCGTCAGGCCGCTGGAAGCGCTGACTGCGACCATCCACACCATCTCCGCCGGGAATCTCGATGGGCCGATCCCGTGCGTGGAGAAGCAGAACGAGTTCGGAGCGATCGGACGTGCTCTGGCTCTCTTCCGGGACAACGCCCGCGCTCGCCAGACATTGGAAACGCAGGCGGCTGAACAGCGCCAGCTCAGCGACGACGAACGCGCCCGCAACGATGCCGAGAAGCGTGCGCTCGATGGCCAGATCGACTTCGCAGTCAATCAGCTCGCGGCCGGCTTGGGGCGTTTGGCGCAAGGCGATGTCTCTCAGACGATCCAGACGCCGTTCGTCGGTCGCCTGGAGCAGCTCCGCGTCGATTTCAATGCCTCGCTTGTCCGCCTGCAGGAAACGCTGGCCCGTATTCGTGACAACACCGCTTCGATCCAGTCCAATTCCGGCGCCATGCTGGCGTCCGCCGACGAGCTTTCGAAGCGCACCGAAGCGCAGGCTGCCAATCTCGAAGAAACGGCAGCCGCCGTCGAGGAAATCACCGTAACAGTCAAATCCTCTGCTGCGCGGGCGCGGGAAGCGAACGACGCCGTGTCGGTGACGAAAAAGAACGCCGATAGCTCAGGAGCCGTGGTCAGCGACGCAGTCGCGGCGATGGACCGCATCGAGGAGGCCTCGAAGCAGATCGAGCAGATCATCGAAGTCATCGACGAGATCGCGTTTCAGACAAACCTTCTGGCCCTGAACGCTGGTATCGAGGCGGCACGCGCCGGTGAGGCAGGCAAGGGCTTCGCGGTCGTAGCGCAGGAGGTGCGCGAGCTTGCACAACGGTCTGCAGACGCCGCGCGTGAAATCAAGGGCCTGATCGAGAAGTCGACCCGCGAAGTCATGACCGGCTCCGGACTGGTGCAGAAGACCGGCTCGGTCCTTGCCTCAATCAGCCAGGAGATCATCGCGATCAGCAGCCACGTCGAGACGATCGCGACGGCAAGCCAGGACCAATCGGCCGCTCTGCAAGAGGTCAACGGCGCCGTCAACGCGATGGACCAGATGACCCAGCAGAACGCCGCAATGGTTGAGGAAACGACCGAGGCGAGCCGCCAGCTTGCGAATGAGGCCGATGCGTTGATGGCACTGGTTCAGCAGTTCCGCTTCGAAGCCTCTGCCGACTACGACCGGGCAAGCCGCGCGGCCTGAGTGCAGTGCTCGGATCGGCAAGGCTTCGCTCTTCGTGAGCGAAGCGTCTTGCCGCCTAGCCTGGGAGACATAAGGAACGCAGCGAGACGCACGACGCGGGAGTTGCCAAAGCTCTCGTAGAATTCGCTCTCGGCTCTTGGCGAGTATCTGTCGCGGTTTTCGTTCAGCAGGTCAGCGATCTGTGCGATGGCGATGAGGGTAATCATGGTGATGTCCTTCCGTCTTGGGCATCACTTTAGTTATCCATCAAAATTTGCTTTATAAACGCGAATTATTCCACTATGTTTTTCGTGAATGAAAAACACTCAATGGGATTCTTTTCAGCTTTTTCTTCAGGTCGCCCGGTTTGGCGGCCTGACTGGTGCTGGCGTATCGAGTGGACTCAGCCCCGCCACGATCGGCCGTCGCATGCTTGATCTGGAACGCGAGATCGGCAAGGCTCTCTTTATCCGCAGTCAGACGGGCTACAGCCTGACCGTCGACGGCCAGGTGCTTCTCGATCATCTGCAGGAGATGGAAACGGCAGCGCGCAAGGTCGATGCCTGGCGGCAGGCAGGCAGCGTCGGCGCAACGGTGCGGATTGCCGCCGGCACGTGGATCGCTTGGCTTCTGACGGAGAACTTCGCTGCAATCCGCAAGGCGGGCGATGCCTTCGCCGTCTCGTTGACCATCGGCGAAGCGCGCGCCAATCTCAACTACCGGGAAAGCGACATCGGTATCCGTGCCTTCGAGCCGGAAGAGGGCAATCTTGCCGCTCGCCTGCTCGGCGAGGTAGCTTATGCGGTCTATGTGAAACGCAATGTCGACCCGATTGAGGATCGATGGGTGGCTGTTGCCGAAGAAGAGGCAATCTCGAACTATCTCCGTTGGCCCCATCGCAATGCGGCCGGCTCGATTGTAGCGACCGTCAACCGGCCGCGCTCACTGCCGGAACTGGTGAGGGCAGGGGCGGGTAAGGCGGTGTTGCCGTGCTTCGTCGGTGACCTCGATCCCGAGCTGCAGCGCGTCGGCACCGAGTTGCCGGAACTGCGCCATCGGCAGTGGATAGTCATGAACAACGAGGATCGGCACCGGCCGGAAATCCGTACCGTTGCCGATCGCATGACGAAACTGCTGAAGTGCTACGTTGATCTCTTTGCAGGCAAGCGCCCCAGCCGAAGCTCAGGGCGCCGGCGGATCCTGTTCAGTCGCGGCCCGCGACGATGACGGGGATCAGAAGATCTCCCCAATTCCCGTCGCCACCATGGTGCCGCGCCGAGCGAACGATCTCGACGGAAACCCCGGCATCGACCGCCTTCATGACCGACTGGTTCAGCCGGTGCAGGTCGTTGGCCAGCATGCGGATCATCGTCTGCTGGTCCGGGGTCATGCAGGTGGACTGTTCTTCAGCGCGTTCCTTGACGCGTGCAAGCGTAGGCATGGCATTCTCCTCCTTGGTGCGATCATTCTGCTGCTGGTTTGAACTGTGCGTGCTCGGTCGATTCCTTCATCGCCGTGGTCGACGAACGTCCGCCGGTGATGGCCATCGAAACAGCATCGAAATAGCCGGTGCCGACTTCGCGCTGATGCTTGGTCGCAGTGTAGCCGTTGATCTCTGCCGCGAACTCCGCTTCCTGCAATTCGGAATAGGCGGCCATCTGCCGGTCCCTGTAGCCTCGGGCGAGCTCGTACATGCCGAAGTTGAGCTGATGGAAGCCGGCAAGCGTGATGAACTGGAACTTGTAGCCCATCGCGCCGAGTTCGCGCTGGAACTTGGCAATCGTCGCGTCATCCAGGTTTTTCTTCCAGTTGAACGACGGCGAGCAGTTGTAGGCGAGCAGCTTGCCGGGATGCACCTTGTGGACCCCTTCGGCAAAACGGCGTGCCTGCTCCAGATCCGGCTTCGAGGTCTCGCACCAGATGAGATCGCAGTGCGGCGCATAGGCGACCGCGCGGGCGATGCACGGCTCGAGCCCGTTGCGAACCTGATAGAAGCCTTCGACCGTGCGGCCGGCATCGTAGTCGACGAAAGGCTGGTCGCGTTCGTCGATGTCCGAGGTCAGCAGCTTGGCGGCTTCCGCGTCGGTACGGGCGATGACGAGCGTCGGAACACCCATGACATCAGCGGCGAGGCGAGCCGCATCGAGGTTGCGGATGTGTGCTGCAGTCGGGATGAGAACCTTGCCGCCTAGGTGGCCGCATTTCTTCTCCGACGCCAGCTGATCCTCAAAGTGAACACCGGCTGCCCCCGCTTCGATATAGGCCTTCATGATCTCGAAAGCGTTCAGCGGGCCGCCGAAGCCGGCTTCTGCGTCAGCGACAATTGGCGCAAACCACGTCTCGACTGACAAGCCGTTCTGCTCAGAGGTTTCTATCTGATCGGCTCGTTGCAGCGTCCGATTGATACGCTTGGCAAGCTCCGGGCCGGCGTTTGCCGGGTAGAGCGATTGATCCGGATACATGGCCGAGGCGGTATTGCTATCCGCGGCGACCTGCCAGCCCGAGAGGTAGATCGCCTTCAATCCGGCCCGGACCATCTGCATCGCCTGATTGCCCGAGAGCGCGCCGAGAGCGTTGACGAAATCATCCTGATGCAGAAGCTGCCACAGCCGCTTGGCGCCCATTTCGGCGAGCGTATAGCGAAGCTCCACGGAGCCACGCAGCCGCTTAACGTCGTCTATCGAATAGGGACGCTCGATCCCATTGAAGCGTCCCGCGGGGACGTCTCGGTGCAGCTTGTCAAATTCTGTCATATCGTGCTCCTTGCAGATTATGGCGTCGGCTCCAATGATTGACAGAATTTACAAGACGCAGGAGAAAAGCCAGATATATCTATGGATTGCCGATGTGAAACGAGTTACGATGCAAAGCCTTTGACAGGGCTGCTCTGTAAATTTGTAAAATATTGTAAATTCGGCGTTTAGGGGTTTTGTAAAGGATTGTCACATGGCGGAGCGCAAGATTTTTGCAGGCCCAAAGGTCCGGCGCATTCGCAACGGTCTGGGCTTGACGCAGTCTGCGATGGCCGAGGAGCTTGGTATCTCTCCGTCCTATCTCAACCTCATCGAGCGCAACCAGCGGCCTCTGACCGTGCAGCTGCTCCTCAAGCTGTCGTCGGTCTATAGGGTCGATCTGGAGGAGCTGAGGGATGAAGGGGGCGGCAGTCTCAACCAGCTGAGGGAGATTTTCGCGGACCCGCTTCTGGCTGGCGAGCTCCCCGGCGATCAGGAGCTTGTTGAGGTTGCGGAAGCTGCGCCGAACGCTGCAAGCGGCATGATCAAGCTTTACCGAGCCTATAGCGAACAAGCGAGCCGGCTGTCGGACTTGACGTCGCTGACCGCGGGCGCAGGGCAGGTCCCACTTGCCGGTGCGCGGCTTCCGGCCGATGAGGTACGCGATATCATGGAGCGGCGCTCGGCCTATTTCCCGTTGCTGGAAGATGCCGCGGAGGCTTTCCTGGCTCGCTTTGCAGAGACGCGCGATCTCCCGGCCGCGTTCAAAGAGTGGCTGCGGGCGGAGCGCGGCATTAGCGTGCGTGTCCTCCCCGTTCACGTCATGCCGGATCTTCGACGTCGCTTTGACCGGCACTCGATGCGGCTCTTCGTTTCTGAACGCCTGTCGCCAGCCGATCTGGCGCATGAGATCGCCATCGAGGTTGCAACACTTGCCTTGCGAGATCCGATCCTCGCGGAACTTGATGGCCTGGCACTGTCGACGCCTGAGGCGAAGCGGATAGCGCGGTTCGAACTCTGTCGCTACGGTGCACTCGCGCTCGCCATGCCCTATGCGCCCTTTCTCGCTGCGGCCCAGAGCGGCCGATACGATGTCGATATCCTTCGCTCCCGCTTCGGCGTTTCCTATGCGCAGGCGGCAGCCCGGCTGTTGATGCTGCAGCGACCCGGCGCGTCCGGCGTTCCGTTCTTCATGATTGAAATCGATGCCGCCGGTCACCGGCTGCGACGCGCGGGAGCTCAAGGGTTTCCGCATTCACGTTTCGGTGGTGGCTGTCCCAAGCTGAACATTCACGCCGCTTTCCTGCAGCCGGGACAGATTCTTGCTGAAACGGTCGAAATGCCGGATGGCACAAGCTATCTCACGGTTGCCCGAACGCTGGAGGGGCCGAATGCTGCGTTCGGCGAGCGGGTAAGGCGTACTGCGTTGCTGATCGGCTGTGAAACTGCTGCAGGCGAAGCGTCGGTTTACGGCCAGGTCGCAACAACCCAGCAGCCGGTTGCTATCGGCTCTGCTTGCCGCCTTTGCGAACGGCGCGGATGCCTCTCGCGCGCCGAGCCGCCCGTCACACGGCCGTTGGGCCTCGACGAGATGGTTGCAGGCCTCGGCAGCTTCGATTTCCAATGACTGTGAAATGATTGAGACTACAGGTTTTTGCGCTTGTGGGCTCTCAAAAACCTTTCTAGTCTGCTGGCAAAACCAGAGGGAAGGCGCCGGCAAAACGGCGCCGCAAAGCAAGAAGAAAACAGGAGATATCATGAGGTCAACAATCGCAAGACTTGCAGCAAGCGCCGTTGTACTCGCGTTCGCCGCTGCGCCGTCCTTTGCGCAGGAGCGGGTGGTCAACGTTTACAACTGGTCGGACTATATCGACAGCTCCATCCTCGAAGAATTCACCAAGGAAACCGGCATCAAGGTTGTCTATGACACCTTCGATTCCAACGAGACGGTTGAAACCAAGCTGCTTGCCGGCGGGACCGGCTATGACGTTGTCGTGCCGACCGCAGACTTCCTGCAGCGCCAGATTCAGGCCGGCGTCTTCCAGAAGCTCGACAAGTCGAAGCTGCCTAACATCTCCAATATGTGGGACGTCATCCAGCAGCGTACCGCGAGCTACGATCCCGGCAACGAATATGCCATCGACTACATGTGGGGAACGGACGGCATCGGCTATAACGTCAAGAAGGTCGCTGAGATTCTCGGGCCCGACGTTAAGCCGGGCCTCGAAGTGATCTTCGATCCCAAGGTCGCCGAGAAGTTCAAGGACTGCGGCATTTATGTCCTCGACACACCGAAGGACGTCATTTCGACGGCGCTGCACTACCTCGGCCTCGATCCGAACTCGACCAAGGCGGAAGATCTCAAGAAGGTGGAAGAGCTTCTGGCGGCAGTTCGCCCCTATATCCGCAAATTCCATTCGTCCGAATACATCAACGCGCTGGCGAACGGTGACATCTGCATCGCGTTCGGCTATTCGGGCGACGTCCTGCAGGCGCGTGATCGCGCCGAAGAGGCGAAGAACGGCGTCGAAGTCGACTACTCGATCCCCTCGCAGGGCGCTCAGATGTGGTTCGACATGATGGCGATCCCGGCGGATGCGCCGCATGTCGCCGAGGCGCATGAGTTCATCAACTACATGATGAAGCCCGAAGTCATCGCCAAGGCCAGCAACTACGTGTTCTACGCCAACGGCAACAAGGCTTCGCAGCAGTTCGTGGACAAGGAAGTGCTGGAGGATTCGGCCATTTATCCGACTGAAGAGGTGATGAAGAAGCTCTTCACCATAGCGCCGTGGGATCCGAAAACGCAGCGCACGGCGACCCGGCTCTGGACCAAGATCGTCACCGGCCAGTAATGAGTTTCAGGCCCGGACGGCAACGCCCGGGCCTTTTCTTACTATGCCGATCGGGGAAACGTCGGTTCTCAAAATGACTTTTCGGGGAACAATATGAAGTCACTTGGCAATATTCGCCGTTCGTTTGCGCCGTGGACGGACCCGGCATCAAAGCCGTTCATATCGTTCAACAACGTTACCAAGCGGTTTGGCGATTTCACCGCCGTCGATGACCTGTCGCTGAATATCTATCACCGCGAGTTTTTTGCCTTGCTGGGGGCTTCGGGCTGCGGAAAGTCCACACTGCTGCGCATGCTCGCAGGCTTCGAGCAGCCGACCGCAGGCGAAATCGTCCTCGACGGCACCGACCTCGCCGGAACGCCGCCGTACAAGCGGCCGGTCAACATGATGTTCCAGTCCTATGCGCTCTTTCCGCACATGACGGTCGAAAAGAACATAGCCTTCGGTCTACGCCAGGATGGCATGCCGAAGGAGGAAATCGCCGAACGTGTCGTGCAGATGCTGAAGATGGTGAAGCTGGAGAAGTTTGCCGCGCGCAAGCCGAACCAGCTGTCCGGCGGTCAGCGCCAGCGCGTGGCCCTGGCGCGTTCACTCGCCAAACGGCCGAAGGTGCTGTTGCTCGACGAGCCGCTCGGCGCGCTCGACAAGAAGCTGCGCGAGGAAACGCAGTTCGAGCTCATGGACCTGCAGCAAAACCTCGGCCTGACCTTCGTCGTCGTGACCCACGACCAGGAAGAAGCAATGACCATGGCCGACCGCATTGCCGTCATGAGTCATGGAAAGGTCGTCCAGGTAGCGACGCCGGCAGAAATCTACGAGGCCCCGAACTCCCGCTTCGTTGCCGACTTCATCGGCGACGTCAACATCTTTGACGGCAGGGTTGCCAGTGCTAATGACAGCACCGTCGAGATCGCGGTCGACGAGGATTTCTCGATCAGTGTCATCACTCCCGAAAAGCCGGCAATGGGCTCGTCGGTCGGTTTCGCGATCCGCCCGGAAAAGCTGAGGGTTTCTCGCAAGCCCCCGGCCAATCCGAAGATGAACGCCGCGTCCGGTGAATTGTGGGACATCGCCTATCTCGGCGACATGACGGTCTTCCACGTGAAGCTGAAGAGCGGCAAGGTGGTCAAGGCCTCGCTCCTGAACGCGCAGCGCGCTGTCGACGATCCCTTCACCTACGACCAGGAAGTCTGGATCACCTTCGCCGAGGATGCCGGCGTCCTCCTCAAGGATTGAACCATGGGCAAGCTCGGTTCCGCCTTCTACAATCGCCTGGTCATCATCGTTCCCTATGTCTGGCTGCTGCTGTTCTTCCTGGCGCCGTTCTTCATCGTCTTCCGCATCTCCTTGTCGACGACGGCGATCGCGATGCCACCCTACGAGCCGGTCTTTTCTCTCGGTGACGGCTGGGCCGGGTTCTGGGAGAAAGTCGGTACCTTCTCCTTCGAGAACTACAGCTACCTGATCGACGATCCGCTCTATATGAACGCCTATATATCGAGCCTCGTCATCGCCGGGATATCGACGTTCTTTACGCTGTTGATCGCCTACCCGATCGCCTACGGCATGGCCCAGGCTCCGCGCACGATCCGCCCGACACTGCTGATGCTCGTCATCCTGCCGTTCTGGACGAGCTTCCTGATACGCGTCTACGCCTGGATCGCGATCTTGAAGCCGGAGGGGTTGTTCAATCAGTTGCTGCTATCGTTGCATGTCATCGACAGCCCGTTGATCATCCTGAACACCAACGTCGCGGTCTATATCGGCATTGTCTATTCCTATCTGCCCTTCATGGTGCTGCCACTCTATTCCTCACTGGAAAAGATGGACGGCACCTTGATCGAGGCTGCACAGGATCTCGGCTGCACGCCGATCACCGCATTCTGGCGAGTGACCTTCCCACTGTCGCTGCCCGGTGTCGTCGCCGGCTGCATGCTGGTGTTCATCCCGGCAGTCGGCGAATTCGTTATTCCCGACCTACTTGGCGGATCGCAGACGCTGATGATCGGTAAGACGCTGTGGAACGAGTTCAACGCCAACCGCGATTGGCCCGTGTCCTCGGCGGTGGCGACGATCCTGCTGCTGATCCTGGTGATCCCGATCGTGTTCTTCCAGAACGCGCAGGCCAAGGCCGACGAGCAGGGGAGATAGACATGCTGAGATGGACCCGTTTCAACGTCGCTTCCGTTGCGCTCGGCTTTGCGTTTCTCTACCTGCCGATCGTTTTGCTGGTGGTGTTTTCCTTCAACGAGTCGAAGCTGGTCACCGTATGGGGCGGCTTCTCGACCAAATGGTATGTGTCGCTGTTGCACAACCAGGCTCTGCTCGATGCCGCGTGGGTGACCATCCGCGTCGGCATCCTCTCGGCCACGGCCGCAACGATCCTCGGAACGCTCGCGGCAATTGCATTGGTGCGTTACACACGCTTCCGCGGGCGCATGCTGTTTTCCGGTATGGTGTACGCGCCGCTTGTGATGCCGGAGGTTATCACCGGCCTGTCGCTTCTTCTGCTTTTCGTGGCGATCGGTTTCGACCGCGGCTTCTGGACGATCACGCTGGCGCACACGACGCTGACCATGTGCTTCGTCGCCGTTGTCGTGCAGTCGCGACTGCTGAGCTTCGACAGTTCGATCGAGGAAGCCGCACAGGATCTAGGCGCGCCGCCGGTGCGGACCTTCTTCGAAGTCACGCTGCCGATCATTGCGCCTGCAGTGCTCTCAGGCTGGATCCTTGCCTTCACATTGTCGCTGGATGATCTCGTTATCGCGAGCTTCACCTCGGGCCCCGGGGCAACGACGCTGCCGATGAAGATCTACAGCCAGGTTCGCCTCGGTGTAACGCCTGAAATCAACGCGGTCTGCACAATTCTGATCGCGATCGTGGCGGTTGGGGTTATTTGCGCTTCCACGATCACGAAACGCCGCGAACTGCAGCGCGAACGCGACGAGCGTGCGGCCGCAAACGCGCCGTAACTACTTGGTCGATCCCTGCTGCGTGACGGGAGCCGGGGAGATTACCGGTTCCGGCCAGGCGCCGCCAACGAAGAACGGCAGCGGCGGGAAGCTCGTTGATGCCGTCGGATCGGTCGCTTCGATCGTTCCTGACAATGCCAATCCATTCGATCGGTACGGGATAACGCCGGACAGGATCAACGTTTGCTGCGGTCCCTCGATCCGTCCGCCGTGGATCGTCGCGGCTCCATCCGCGAGATCGGCAGTGATGTCGAAATTGTCGAAGGCGAAGGCTCGGTGGGATACCGCATCCAAGGGGAAGAAGTCGGCACGTGCAGCCTCCTCGCGTACGGCTTCTGCATCGAAGCCCGGAAGTGAGCCCGAGCGTGCGCGAAAAGCGATCCGGCCCGTCACATCGCCAGACCCGGCCTTCCAGAGCGGCACCGACGTCTTCAGCGACATGTCGAGAGAACCGGTGGCAAGGGGCAGGGGACCCTGGAGTTGAAGCCGCTCGATCAGGCCGGCAAAGTCGGCGCCGCGGATCGAGATCTGCAGCTTGCCGCCGCCGTCGAAATCCCCGCGCATCGCCTCCAGATGAGCGGACAGCGATCCACCTTCAAACTGGCTGTCGCCGATGTCGAACTTTGCCTCGTTGCTGGAAACGATGATGCTGGCGCCCACGTCCGAGAGTGCGAGAGGCTCGATCAGCGCCTGCTTCGCGGAAAGCCGCAAATCGAGATCCAGCTTCTGTAGCGCGCCGCCATCCGGAGGCCCATTTGCTTCCCCGGCGGCCAGACGAAGGATGAACGCATCGAAGAGCGACCTGAAGTTCATCTGGTCGAAAGCCAGCGTCCCGCCGAGCTTGGCGCGTTTGCCCGGCGGAAAGGCCACGTCCATCACGCCCCTCGCATTCGATCCGTTCATGCTCATGCTGACATTGTCGAAGCGAAATCCGTTCGGAACCGAAGCGACATCAGTCTCGATCGCAAAGGTCTTCAGCGTCCCAAGACCGGGTAATGAACGGTCGGCCCATGTCAGAAGAGCAGGCAGATCGCCAATGCTGATAGACATGTTGCCGGAGAGGTCGAAGAAGTGTGAGATGTTTGCCAGTCCCTGGAACCGTGCCGTAAGCAGGCTCGAGGTCAGCGATGCGCTCATTTCTGCCTTGCTGCCGCCGAAGATGAGCAGCGGGCTGGGGGACGAGAAATCGAGTTTGAGGTCCTGTCCGCTCGTCCGCGCGATCAGCACAGCAGTGATCGGACTCGATAGCCTGCGCCAGCTGACGTCGGCGGTCACGCCATCGAAGCGATAGGTCCTGCCGCTCGCGATATCGGCGACATTGACCGTCCCGTCTTCAACGGTAATGGCACCGACTGCAGCATCCAGCTTCTTGTCCAGAACCTCCCGTCCGCCTTCCTCGCGAGCTCCAGCGATCGCCCTTGCAAGAAGTCCTTCATTGGTCCAGTCGATCACGCCGCTGCTTTCGCGGGTAAGCTGCAAGTTGGGACGGAGAAGATGGAACTCGTGGAAGTTTGCGCGCCCCCTGATCGCATCGATCAGGCTGAACTCTGCGGAAAGGCTTTCGATCGTTCCCAGCAGCTTGTTACCGTTGCCTTGCTGGTGAACCGAAATCTTGCTGAGGGTGATGCGAGGCGTCGGCCAGAATTCGATCACCGGCTTGCCTGCGATCTCTGCGCGATAGCCGGCCCATTTGGAAAGCGCGTCCTCGATGCCGGAGCGAACAAGGCCGGTGGAGATCAGATAAGGCGCGGCGACACGAAGAGCCACGAATACCGAGAGGAAGACAAGCAGGGTGATTGTGGCGAGCCGCGCGAAGCCCGGCAGCCAGCGCGACACGGGCCTGATTTTCTTCCGCCATCGCGGTCGTCTTGACGTACCCATGAATTCCGCCAGTATTTCGGCCGTCGCCGCCCTTAATGCTCTGAAATGCCGGATATATCAAATGCCGGCTGCTTGCAAATGCGGGCAGTCGGCGCGGTTTGTTAGTACACTTTATAAGCTGATATTGCATGGTATACAGGCGAGCAAACAGGAGAAGTGTCGAATGCGCGACGATAAGCCACTCTGGGTGCCTTCGCGAGCATCGGTCGAAGCAAGCCCGATGTACGCCTTCATGCAGCAGTGCAACCGCGACTTCGATCTTTCATTGGCCAGCTATCACGATCTACACGCCTTTTCGGTCGCCGACAGGGAGCGGTTCTGGACGTCGGTCTGGAAATACTGCGGCGTAAAGGGCGAGCGTGGAACGCGTGCGCTCGTCAATGGCGATACGATGCTCGATGCGCGCTTCTTCCCCGACGCGACCTTGAATTTTGCCGAGAACCTGCTTTCCGGAGAGGGTACAGGCGAAGCGCTGATTTTCCGTGGAGAGGACAGGGTTGCCGATCGCTGGAGCTGGGACCGGCTTCGCAGCTTGGTTTCGAGGCTGCAACAGGCATTCAGGGCCATGGGTGTAGGTAGCGGAGATCGCATTGCGGCGATGATGCCGAACATGCCGGAGACGGTGGCATGCATGCTGGCCGCCGCTTCGATCGGTGCAATCTGGTCCTCCTGTTCACCCGATTTCGGAGAGCAGGGCGTGCTCGATCGCTTTGGCCAGATCGAGCCGAAGCTTTTCATTGCATGCGACGCTTACTGGTATGGCGGCAAGCTGCAGGACGTGAAAGCCAAGGTAGCAACCGTGACGAAGCAACTCGGTGTGCCATGCCTCGTCATTCACTATGCCGGAGACGCGGACGAGCTCGTCGGTGCGACACCCGGCGCCAGCACGTTGGAAGATTTCATCGCGTCGTTCGCACCTCGTCCGGTCGAATTCACCCGGCTGCCGTTTTCACACCCGCTCTATATTCTCTTCTCATCGGGCACGACCGGGGTTCCGAAGTGCATTGTTCACTCTGCCGGCGGGACATTGCTGCAGCACCTCAAAGAGCATCGGCTGCATTGTGGAATTCAGCCCGGGGAGAAGCTTTTCTACTTCACGACATGCGGTTGGATGATGTGGAACTGGCTTGTGAGCGGCTTGGCAGCGGGCGCCACACTTTGTCTTTTCGATGGTTCGCCGTTCGCACCCGACGGCAATGTCCTTTTTGACTTTGCTTCTGCAGAGAAGTTTGCCGTCTTCGGCACCTCGGCGAAATACATCGACGCTGTTCGCAAGAGCGGACTGACGCCGCGCACAAGCCACGATCTCTCCAGCCTACGGTTGATGACATCCACCGGTTCGCCACTCTCGCCCGAGGGCTTCACCTTTGTCTATGAAGGTATAAAGGACGACGTGCAGCTTGCCTCCATTTCCGGCGGCACCGATATTGTCTCCTGCTTTGTTCTCGGCAATCCCTTGCAGCCGGTCTGGCGTGGCGAAATCCAAGGGGCTGGCCTCGGGCTTGCAATGGATGTGTGGGACGATGACGGCAAGCCGGTTCGGCAGGAAAAGGGCGAACTCGTCTGCACCAAGGCGTTCCCCTCGATGCCCGTGATGTTCTGGAACGATCCTGATGGTGCGAAGTACAGGGCCGCCTATTTCGAGCGTTTCGACAATGTATGGTGCCACGGCGACTTCGCAGAATGGACCGAGCATGAAGGCATCATCATTCACGGGCGGTCCGACGCGACGCTCAATCCCGGCGGCGTCCGCATCGGAACAGCGGAGATCTACAACCAAGTCGAACAGATGGACGAAGTCACGGAGGCGCTCTGCATCGGCCAGGAATGGGATGACGACGTCCGCGTGGTTCTCTTCGTGCGGCTGGCGCCTGGTGTGTCCCTTGGGGACGAGTTGGTGAAGGCGATCAAGAGCCGCATCCGCACCGGGGCCTCGCCCCGTCATGTGCCCGCAAAGATTATCGCAGTCAGCGATATCCCCCGTACCAAATCGGGGAAAATCGTGGAGCTTGCGGTGCGCGAGGTCGTCCATGGTCGGCCGGTCAAGAACAAGGAGGCCCTCGCCAATCCGGAAGCACTGGATCTCTTTGCCGGGCTTGAAGAACTGCGTATCTGATCGCCGGGGCCTGGCCGATTACAAGCTTTCACCTTTTAGAGATTGAAGGCGGCGGCAACCTTTCGTTAAGAAACGTTGGTCAAAAGTGAATTTAACTTGGGGCTGCATATGAACGAGGCAGCCGGAGCCCTTGGTTCCTAAGACATGATGTTAGACTGACTAAGCCCTTGTTGAACAGCACCCTAACTCTCAGGCAGCCTTTTGGCTGCCTTTTTTCGTCAGCCCGCCAGGACTCTCTGAGACGGGAAGGCGATCTCGACAAGCGTGCCTTCGTTGGGCGCGGAGCTGATCGCGAAAATCGCCCGGTTTGCATCTACCATCGCTTTGGTCAACGGCAAGCCAAGGCCAGTGCCATCGCCGCGGTGGTGCGATTGTGCGGCAACCTGACGGAATGGCTTCATGGCCTGGTCGAGTTCGCTCCGGGTCATGCCGACGCCGGTATCGCGCACCCGCAGGACAACGCTGCCATTTGCTTCGTAGGACGTGGAAACGACAATCTGCCCGCCCGCCGGGGTGAATCGTATCGAGTTGGACAGGATGTTGAGTGCTATCTGCTTGATCGAACGGAGATCGGCAACGACGTCCGGAACGGCCTGCGAAAGAGCGGTGCGGATGATCACACGCTGGCTGTTGGCCTGCGGCTGCAGCAGTGCAACGGCCTCGGAAATAGCCTCGTTCAGATCGATGGCACCGAAATCCAGGTCCATCTCGCCGGCTTCGATCTTCGAAATGTCGAGCAGATCGTTGACGATATCGAGGACATGGCGGCCGGAGCGGCCGATGTCGTTGGCATATTCGACGTAGCGCGGATGACCGATCGGGCCGAAACGTTCCGTCGCCATCATGTCCGAGAAGCCGATGATCGCGTTCAGCGGCGTGCGGATTTCGTGGCTAACCCGCGCGAGAAAGTCGGTCTTGTGCTCGCTCGCAGTCTCCGCTGCGCTTTTGGCGCTTCGCAGTTCATCCTCGGTCTGCTTCCATTGGGTGATGTCGCGGATCACCGCGCAATAACCGCTGGAGGAGGTGAGCCGCCCCATCGTCATGAATAGAGGCACAAAACCGCCGCCGGCTTCGCGCCCGATGACCTCCCGGCCATCGTTGAGTACGCTTGCGACGCCGTGACCCGACAGGCCGCCGAGATAGTCGAGCACGGCCTTTTGGCTCTCGTGTGCAAAGAGCATGACGAACGGCTTCCCGCGAGTTTCTTCCTCGTCGTAGTTGAAAAGCGCACTCGCCGAGCGGTTCATCGAACGGATGTCGCCCTCGGCGCCGATCACAACGACGCCGTCTGTTGCCGTTTCCAGGATCGAGCGCAACTCCTCGACTTCTACCTGCAGCTTGGCGACCTTTTCCAGCATCCTTTCAAATGAGCGAGGCTCCGACGGCGGTGCAGGGCGCGCGGGAACTGCTGCGTCGCTTGCTGCCGGCATCAAGGCGAGCATCAAGGCACTGGTTTCCTCCCAGCGAATGGATTGCAGCCGTGCGGTGACCGGGATGAGCTTGTCGTCGACGGTGACCAGCATCATCGAGCCCGAGCGACCGGCATTGAGCTCCGAGCGTTGCAGCAAGGCATCAATGCCACCGACCTCACTCAGAGCCTCAAGTGTCTGGTAGCCGGTCAGTCGCATGAACTCCGGGTTCGCATGCATCAATTGGTCGCCCGCGTGCACGAGGACGGCGACAGGCAACTGGTCGATGGCGGCGGCGGACAGCCCGGCGGCCATCTTCGCGCGCGGCGGAATGAAGCTCGCCAGCATGTCCATTTGGCTGACGGTTTCCTCCAGCCCCTCGGTTACACCGTCGTCGGCTGAGGCCTCATCGACCGCAGCTTCTGTTCCGTCGGTTTCGTCCGGTTCGAACGAGGCGGTGGCAGTGTCGTCGTTGGGCGAGTGGGGTTCACTATCACCTGCGTTCAGCATCGGCGCTTCTGCTGCGGGCACGTATTCTTCGATTTCGCCGGCCGCAGGCTCGCCATCCGGCGGCTCAGGGTCGCGTACGCCGAAGGCTTCGAGGCGCTTGGCGATCTCCCGAAAATTGGCCTGCTCGGCGGATGTGAGCTGCGGCCCGACGCCATGGAGCTGCACGATCTTGTCAGTCAGGCGGCGGCTCGGATTTTCGACGATCCGCAACGCCGGAGGTTCTGCCGGCGGAGGCACATTGCTTGACGGCTCGCTCGTCGTTTCGGCGCCAACGTCGCCAGTTGCATCCTCCGCCGCAGGAGGCTCGGAAGCACCTGCGATCGTTTCTGCGGTTGGGTCGTCACCGGCAGCCTCTTCATCGGCGAGCGCCGACAACGCCTCGTCCTCGGAGGCTTCGACGGGCTGGTCGAACGCTGCCACGTCGCGGATGATGCCGTTCGGGCCGAGTGTCAGTCCGAGCGCCAGCGGGTCTTCGGCAGCATCCGACAGACGCACGACACCGAAACCGCGAAAGCCGTCGAACTCGCGGCTTCGGGTGTAGGTGGGCAGGGCAGCGAGATCGACCGGTACAGCCAGGCTCGTTCCTTCGATCGGCCAATTGATCGTCTTGCCCGACCAGGTGTCGCGCCGCGCTAGGGCTTCGCCGATCTTGCCTTCCGGATCGAGGTTGAAGAGCGCCGAAATATCGCTGAACGGCGTGCCGATGATATCAGCCGCATGCGGGCCCACGGCCCCCGCAAATTCGCTCGACACTTCGCTGAACCGTCCTGCCGCGTCGATCTTCCACACGAAACGAGTCGCACGACTGTTCGGGTTGAAGGTGAAAGCACCCACCTTGGCGACGGTCTCTGTCTCCGGCTGTCTTGTTTCCGTGGCGGCGACGGCATCCTCACCGGCCGTCGCGACGTCGTCGGCGGCAGATGGTGCTTCAGCGGGACTATCCTCGACTGCGGTGGCCACTGCCTCATCGTCCAGGGCGGCCAAGACGGGTTCATCCCTAGCGCCGGACGGCGCGGTCTCGATCGCCGTCGGTTCTTCGACAGGCGAGGGCTGTTCAGGAGCCGCGTCCGTCGCAGCGGGCAGGGCTACGTCTTCCCGGTCGTTTTCCCCGTCAGGGGCAGGCTCTGCGTCCAACGCTTCTTCGGCGATTGTGGCTGCTTGCGCGGCATCGCCGGCGTGGAGGCTCTCTTCAGGAGGCTCTTCCATGTCCTCGATGCCGGCAATGGCATCGATTGCATCGACAAAGCTTGCCGCTTGTGGAGCTTCGTTATGGTTAATGGTGACTGTGGATAAGTCTTCTGCAGGCGTCGGCGGATCGATCCGGTCGAGGTGCCCGATGACGGTTTCAACGGCGAAAAGGAGATTGAGCGCAGGCTCGTCACTGAGTCGCCCGACGGCCGCCGGAAGATAGCCTTTGCCTGTAGCGACTGGTCGCTTCACCAGCCGGTCGGCATGGTCGCCGGCGAGTGTCGTCATGGCCTTCGAGGTCTGCTGCGTGACCCCGAGCGCAGCAAAGCCGGGCGATGCCGCAATGATCTCGCCATTGGCGCCGATAACGGCCATATGTGTATCGGGATCGTCGAGGCCCTTGAGCATCTGTTCTGCGGATGCTTTTGTCGACAGCGCGCTGGTCGTAACCGGCAACGATAGAAGAACGGCGCGCTCCCCCGAGGAAAGGCGGATAAGCTCGACAATTGCCTGGACGGCAACCCGCTGAAAGCCCCTGGCAATGCGGATCATCAAGTTGCGGCTGTCGCCGACATTGACGAGCTGTCGCGCGGTGGCTTTCAATTGACGAAAGGTGATGTCGGCGCTGTCGATGCCTTGATCCAGAAGATCGTAGACTGCCGACTGACCGAAGAGCTCGGCGCCGGCGCCGTTTGCCCACAGCGCGCGGCTGAGATCCGCCGACAGCAGGACCATCGCCTCGCCACGCGAAAACCGTTCCCGCACGCGGGGATGTACGGCGATGTCGATGAAGGGGTACTGCACTGCGGGCATGATCGAACCTTCGGCTTCGGTCATCGTGAAATTAATAGTCTATTAATAACGATAGGCCGGAACGGGGTCCAGAACAGCGCCCGGCTTTCGGCTGGAAAGGTTAACGCGTTGTGCGTCGCACAAATATATTGCATTGCACAATAATCTGCGCTATATGATGGATATCTAACCTACGAGGCAACCAGGCATGCCGAGGAAAAAGGAGCGCAACGCAATGGCTAGCATAAAGATGGACGACGTTTTTTCAATGTCGTCGTTTGATCCTTCCAAGTTCACTGAATCCTTCCGCGATTTCGCAGAAAAGGGCGCGCAGCAGTCGCGCGAGGCCTACGCGAAGATAAAGACCGCGGGCGAAGAAGCGAGCAAGACGCTGGAAGCGACCGTTCAGACGGCTCAGACCGGCGCCGTCGAAATCGGTCACAAGGCAATCGACGCTCTGCGCACGAACGCTGAAAACTCGCTGACGCACATGGAAGCGCTGCTTGCGGTCAAGTCGGTCGCCGAACTCGTCGAACTCCAGACAACTTTCCTGCGCAAGCAGGTCGAGCTGACGATCGAGCAGGCCAAGGCGATGCAGGAAACCTCCAAGCAGGTTGCCGAAAAGCTTGCCAAGCCTTCCAAGGAAGCAGCTGAAAAGGTCATGGCCTCCTTCAAGGCGGCCTGATTTTTCGACACGACACACGAAGGGGCTGGACCATTTGTCCGGCCTTTTTGTATATTGGGGAGAGATAGGGCTTGAATTAATTTCCAAGTCCTCGTATGTGACCCCCGTCGCGTCGGACGCGATTTGTGCGGTTGTAGCTCAGTTGGTTAGAGCGCAGGTTTGTGGCACCTGAGGTCGGAGGTTCGAGACCCCCCAACCGTACCATTCTCTCCTTTCGGCAGAATCTCTTTCACCGTAATCAATGTTGTGCGCCAATCTCTTGGTGTGGCTTATGCTTAACCCAAGCACATGCTGCTTGGGCTCCATTCGCGTCGATCAATCGAGCCCGGCCGGCTTTCGCCGGGCCCGCGGATTGGTCCGCCAATCAATATTTCGATGGAACGTAAAGCTCTGGCGGCAGCACCTTGCGCTCGTAGTCGGGATTGAAGACGCGATCTGGCAGTGTGATCTCCTCGTGCGGAACGTCGCCGTAGGGGATTTGCTGTAGCAAGTGATCGATGCAGTTGAGACGCGCCCGCTTCTTGTCGTTGCCCTCGACGATATGCCATGGGGCTTCAGGAATGTTGGTGCGCGCAAAGGTCTCTTCCTTTGCCTTGGTATAGCCCTCCCAGCGGATACGCGACTGCAGATCCATGGGCGACAGCTTCCACTGCTTCAACGGATCGTGGATGCGCACGAGGAAGCGCATCTGCTGCTCTTCGTCCGTGATCGAGAACCAGTACTTGACGAGCCGGATGCCGGAACGAACAAGCATGCGCTCGAACTCCGGCACGTCGTTGAAGAATTGATCGACCTGATCCTCGGTCGCAAATCCCATCACCCGCTCGACGCCCGAGCGATTGTACCAGGAGCGGTCGAAGAGAACGATTTCCCCACCGGCAGGCAAATGCGGCACGTAACGCTGGAAGTACCATTGCGTCTTCTCGCGGTCGGAAGGTGCTGGCAAGGCAACGACGCGAACGACGCGCGGATTGAGTCGCTGAGTAATGCGTTTGATCACGCCGCCCTTGCCAGCGGAATCGCGACCCTCGAAGATCACGACGACCTTCTCCTTGTTATAGACCACCCAATCCTGCAGCTTGATCAGCTCCGCCTGCAGTGAAAGCAACGCGCGAAAATAGTCGATCCGTGCAATCGAGGCCGGATGGGCGTTCTGGTAGACCTTGCGGATAGCGTCGGAGAGGGCGGGCTCCGAGAGTTCGAGCTCATAGTCCTCGTCGATGGTGTCGGCAAGTTCGGCTTCGAGCCAGTCGGAATGGTTGTTATCAGACGTATTGTTCATGGACGTTCACCCCTCGGTGTGTTCTACGCGCGATTTGAAGTGGAGCTATGTGAGGCGTCGTACCGGGTCTCTGCCAGGTGCTGCCAGAGCTTGCTCCGCAAGTGGCTGGCCGGCGTGAGCATGACGATTGTTCTTCGCTCGGAACTACTGTCACCTTCAGTTCTTCCTGGGACCAGTCTTTAGTCGGGTCTATTCCCCAACAATGAACCTCCTGTGACATAGAGTGCGTGCCGTGTGCATTGAGCTTGAAGAATTATTCGCTTTATACGTGCGCTGCACTATGAATTAGATATATATAAATTGCGATATCTCTATATAGACGCGGTTTGGCCACGTTCCTGCCGCCCTTTGTTCATTCTTTGCTAATAAATCCTTCTCTGGGGAACGGGGCACCAAAAAGGGATCACAGACTGTCGGAACGTTTAATTCGCTCACTTGTCGAGGCCGATTCAGTTCGGCGCTTGGTGCGATTTCCCGTATCCTGACACTCAGACCTACCTGCGTTCCAACGCTGTGATCCAATGAAATGAAAGGTGCATAAGTATGGGATTTACTCTCCTTATTCAGACTCTCAGCCAGGATCCGGCAGTATCGATCAAGTCGGTCTTGAGAATAGTGCATTTCATCGGATTGGCACTTGGGCTTGGCGCTGCAACCGTGCTTGATCTGCTTGTGTTGCGGTTTTTGATTAGAGGCAAAATTACGCAGGATCATTGGAAGGTCTTCAAGTTCGGCTCGAAGGTCGTCAACTGGGGCCTTATCCTGCTCTGGGTGACCGGGCTTGGCTTTCTCACTTATTATGGCGTCTTCGATCCGGCGAAACTCGGCAACGAGAAGATCTGGGCCAAGATGACCATCGTGCTCATCCTGACCGTCAACGGCGGCTTCATCCATTCAATCATCCTTCCGCGGGTCAAGAGACAGATTGGCCGTTCGCTCATGGAGGGCCTGTCATCCTCGCATCGTAGTGTGTTCGTTGTCTCCGGTGCGGTTTCGGCCGTCTCCTGGTACGTGCCGATGATGCTTGGGGCGCTGCCGCAGCTAAATTTTGCAGTGCCGATGGGCACGATCCTGCTCGCCTATGCCGCTCTACTCGGTTCGGCGATCCTGGTTGCTCACGCGCTGCTGTTCGTGATCCCGGCCGGACGCGCAGAGGAGGCGTCAGAGGAAGACGTCGCCCTGTCCGCCGAGTTTGCGTGATGGGTACAGATGCGTGATCTTCAGGTCGCCTACGAAGATCGTATGACCTAGAAGTATCGTTGGATCTACCTACATACACTGCTGCTTGGACTTGCTTCGGAAACGGCCATGCGCCTTTCGAAGCAAGTCCAGCAAACGCTTCAGCCCTCGCTGATGCGTTCCGACCCGGGAGACCCAATCATCGCCTCTTGTGGTTTCATTTGCCCGATTTCAGTCACAGTGATTCGTTTCGAAACCGATGCGGACGCCTAAAAATAGGTGACAAATCGCCGCGTATGAGACGTTTTTTAGACGCATGGCTGCCTTCGGGCGCAGGGCCATGCGGCCGAGAAAATCTGCTTTGCTTACAAGGGGCAATCAGGTTTTGCCGATTTGTTCACGCTCTAGCCGCCGGCCTTTCATCGATCACGAATTAACCATACCGCATTGCAAAACGTGATCGAGAGTGCCATTTTCCGCCCGGGGGCTAATTCAGAGTGATTTCAGAAGGAGACTTAAATGTCCATTTCGCTCAGCAATCTGGATGCATCCAAGGCTACCGCCGTTCCGGCCATGAATGTAGCCGCTGCTGTACGTGCCGCTCGCGAGGCCGTCGGCTATAGCGTCGATGATCTCGCAGTAACCTGCGGTTTGGTTGTCAATGAGATTGAGGAAATCGAGAGTGGTGAGGATGCCGATCCCGCCAAACTCAAGCGCATCGCCGCTGCATTGCAGGTGTCGCTCTCATCGTTTGTTCCGATGTAATCGACCTCAGGGCCGGGTAGGCATTCGCCCGCCTGGCCTTGTTTCCTCCCGGCGCCTCAAAGCGCGCTGAAAACGACCCCGCTTTCATCTCTTCTTAACTATCCTTCTCAAACCGGCCGAGCGCTTTTACCCGAAAAGGGTAGTTTTACCGTCGGTCACTATGCTGTGCGTTAGCAATTTCGTAGCAAACGTCCTTTCCGAACGAGCCGAGCGTCTGCGCGCCGCGGCGGATTCCTGTATGGGGAGGAAAAATGAGTCGGGTTCGTCGCATTGGCGCCACGCGGATCGATTTGAGCGAGCTCATCAAGCGGGGCGTGCTTGCGGTTTCCTCCATTCTTGCTGTCTTGCTGCCGATCCTGAGGGTCAGTTTCGTCGCTGGAGCGGACGGCATCCTTCTTGGCGATTTTCAGCTGTTGGGCGGCGCGGCTTATCTCTTGCCGGCGGCATTTCTCTGCGCTCTTTCGACCGTCGTCATTGACGGGATGCGAGCCCATGCTCGCTTCATCGATACGGCAGGATTGATTATCGCTTTCGCAGCGGTCGCGAGAGGGGCCTATCTTCTCGGCTCAAGCCTTGCGCAGGATGCAACAGCGTCTGGTCAGACGCTGGAGAGCCTGGATCAATTGACCCAGGTGTCGTTGTCCTACGGCAGCATTCCGCTATTGCTTGTCCTGGTTGGCGCCTTGTGGCAATTGCGGAAATCGTGGCGCAGCTGATCCGGCATCTTCTCGGATGGAACCGTCATGTCTCCTGGACGTTCAGGTCTACAGGAGAAATGTATATGTCGAAAACGCTTCTATATGGTGCGACCAAGGTGGATGAAGCCAACAGCGCTTACTCTGCCATTCGAAGCCTCGAGCAGTTCCAGTGGCGAAACCGCGTGCTTGTCATATTTGCTGACAATGGAAACGCACGTGCCGCTCGCCAGGAGAATCAACTTCTTGCTGACCGCGACGCCTTGCAGGAGCGCGATCTCGTCATTCTGAAAATTGTCGGCGGTAGCGTCAGAGTTCTTTTCGGGGCCGGCGAAAATCTCGATGCGGCGGCAATAGACGGCGAATTGGGGAACCCAATGGTTGGAGAATTTTTGGCCTTTCTCGTCGGCAAGGACGGCACCATCAAGCTGAAGGTGAGCGAACCGGTCGCGAGTGCTGAACTGTTTGCCATTATCGACAGCATGCCGGTGCGCGCAGCTGAGGTTGCCGCAGAGAAGCAGCAGACGGCAAGCCGCGAGCCGGAAGACGGTGGCGAGCGGCATTAGCCCGGCGTCAGAGGAATATGTGGCGCTCGGCGGCGACAAGTTCCTGCAGGAAGTCGGATACGGTTCGCACCCGGACAAGTTCTCGCGCACTTTCGTGAAACGTCGTCCAGTACGCTCGCCGGATCGAAATGTCGGGCAGGATACGCACCAGCCCAGGATGCTGCCGGGCAATATAATCATGCAGGATCCCGATCCCCGCGCCCGAAAGCACGGCTTCCGTTTGCCCGGTCGCGGAGGATATCTCGAAGGCGGCGTTCCAGTTACGCATTACCTCGCCGGTGAAGTTCAGCGATTGTGAGAAGATGAGGTCCTCGACGTAGCCAATCCGCCGGTGCTGCTTCAGCGCCTCAATGTCGGCAGGCAGGCCGTTGGGCTCGGCATAGCCTTTCGAGGCGTAGAGGCCGAGTGTGTAGTCCGTGAGTTTAGCTGACACGAGGCGCCCCTGTTCGGGCCGCTCGAGGGTTATGGCGATATCCGCCTCGCGTTGTGACAGCGAAAAGGACCGCGGCACTGGCACGAGCTGGATCTTCAGTTCGGGATGGCGCTCGATCAGCTTGCCCATGCGAGGTGCTAGAAAGGAAACACCGAACCCGTCAGGCGCTCCCACGCGTACCGTGCCGGCGATGGCAGTATCGGTGCGGCCGAGATTGGCCTGCACGGAAAGCATTTCCGTTTCCATCCGTTCCGCAGACGCGAGGAAGACCTCGCCTTCGGCCGTCAGCTCGCAGCCATTGGTGCGGCGGATGAAGAGCCGGCTCTTCAGCGCCTCTTCCAGCGAGGTGAGCCGGCGCGACAGTGTGGCGTGGTTCAACCCCAGCCGCTTCGATGCCGCAAGGATTTGTCCAGTGCGGGCCACGGCAAGGAAGATGCGGACGTCGTCCCAATTCATGGCTTGCCGCGCATCATGATCGGTTCGACATCTATCAGCGCCAGTGACGTCACCATGCCCGCGGTTTCGTTCTTGTATCTGAGGAAATGTGGTGTCTGCAGATGCGCCTCGTAGGCCTGCTGGTCTGCATAGACTTCCAGGATTCGGATTTGATGAGGACTATCCTTCAGCGAGACCGCGTTCAGCGAAAGCACGCCGGCCTCCAACGTGACGGAGGCCTCGATTTCCTCGGCCAACAGCGCGCGATAGCTTCCAAGCTGATCCGGATCGATCGTGAGTTCCGCCATCCTAACGATAAGTTTTCCAGCCATGAGGTGCGAGCTCCTCTTGAGTTTGGTTTGACCGCGCCATGTAGTCCCTATCCCGGTAGGACTCGAGGAAGCATCAACTTGGTCGGCGTGACTTCAATTTTTGCACAACGGTTGCTTATCTCAGTTCATTGATTTGTGCAAATTGAAGTGCGATTGTTCGCCATCCAAAACAGGAGGAGCACTTCCCATGCGTGAGATCGGTCATTTCATCGGTGGCAAACACGTCCCCGGCACCAGCGGGCGCACCAGCAATGTTTTCAACCCGGCAACTGGCGAAATCCAGGCGACTGTGGCACTGGCAAGCGTCGAGGAGTTGCGCGCCGCCGTGGAGAACGCCAAGGCTGCGCAGCCGAAGTGGGCTGCAACGAACCCGCAGCGCCGTGCCCGCGTTTTCTTCAAGTTCGTCGAATTGCTGAACAAGCACATGGATGAACTCGCAACCCTCCTGTCCACCGAGCATGGCAAGACAGTCGAGGATTCCAAGGGTGATATCGTTCGCGGTCTTGAAGTCTGCGAATTTGTCTGCGGTATTCCACATCTCCAGAAGGGCGAATTCACGGAAGGCGCCGGCCCGGCAATCGACATGTACTCCATGCGCCAGGCGGTTGGTATTGGCGCGGGCATCACCCCGTTCAACTTCCCGGCCATGATTCCGATGTGGATGTTCGCTCCGGCTATTGCCTGTGGCAACGCTTTCATCCTGAAGCCGTCCGAGCGCGACCCTTCCGTACCGCTTCGTCTTGCGGAGCTCATGATCGAAGCAGGCCTGCCTGCAGGCATCCTTAACGTCGTCAACGGCGATAAGGCTGCGGTAGATGCGATCCTGACGGATCCGGATATCGCTGCGGTCTCCTTCGTCGGCTCCACGCCGATTGCCCGCTATGTCTACGGAACGGCTGCCATGAACGGCAAGCGCGCGCAGTGCTTCGGCGGTGCGAAGAACCACATGATTATCATGCCTGACGCGGACATGGATCAGGCCGTCAACGCTCTGATGGGCGCAGGTTACGGCTCCGCCGGCGAACGTTGCATGGCGATCTCGGTAGCCGTCCCCGTCGGCGAGGATACTGCCAACCGTCTCGTCGAGAAGCTGGCACCGAAGATCGAGTCGCTGCGTATCGGTCCTTACACCGACGAAAAGGCCGATATGGGGCCGCTGGTTACGAAGGAAGCATTCACCCGCGTCAATGGTCTTATCGATCGCGGCGTTGAGCAGGGCGCAAAGCTCGTCGTCGATGGCCGAGGCTTTAAGCTGCAGGGCTATGAGGATGGCTATTTCGTCGGCGGTACGCTCTTTGACCATGTCACGCCCGACATGGATATCTACAAGACCGAAATCTTCGGGCCGGTTCTCTCCGTCGTTCGCGCCAAGAACTACGAGGAAGCTCTCGACCTGCCGATGAAGCATGAATACGGCAATGGCGTCGCGATCTACACCCGCGATGGCGATGCCGCCCGCGACTTTGCCTCGCGTATCAACATCGGCATGATTGGCATCAACGTCCCGATCCCGGTTCCGCTCGCCTACCATTCCTTCGGCGGCTGGAAGGCATCGAGCTTCGGCGACCTCAACCAGCACGGTTCGGACTCGATCAAGTTCTGGACGAAGACCAAGACGATCACTGCTCGCTGGCCATCGGGTATCAAGGACGGCGCCGAATTCGTCATGCCGACGATGAAATAAGGCGAAGGAACAACGTTGACGAATTGGGGGCTGCGGCCCCCAATTTGCGTTTGGGAAAGCCGAAGTGCGTGCTTTGGAGTACTTTCCCGCATTTGGTGGCGACTGGCCGGCTCTGATTGAGAATTGTCGCGGCAATCGGTCTCACATAAGGTGAATATGAATTTCATATTTTGGAATTGTTCAAAACTAGCAAAGCCACTATATAGACCACTTGTAACTGACGATTCTGGAGATCGGCATGCGTTTGACCAAGCAGACCAACTATGCGGTTCGCATGTTGATGTATTGTGCTGCCAATGATGGGCACTTGAGCCGGATTCCGGAGATTGCCAAGGCATACGGCGTTTCCGAACTCTTTCTGTTCAAGATCCTGCAGCCGCTCAACAAGGCTGGCCTGGTCGAGACGGTTCGCGGTCGCAACGGCGGTGTGCGCCTCGGCAAACCGGCGAAGGACATTAGCCTCTTCGATGTGGTTCGCGTTACGGAAGACAGCTTCGCGATGGCGGAGTGCTTCGAGGATGATGGCATGGTCGAGTGCCCGCTGGTCGACAGCTGCGGTTTGAACTCTGCCTTGCGCAAGGCGCTCAACGCCTTCTTCGACGTGCTGACGCAGTATTCGATCGACGATCTCGTGAAGGCGCGGCCGCAGATCAACTTCCTGCTGGGCCTGACGGGTGAGCAGCATAACCGCAAGACAACGGTTACCGCTCCGGCAGCCTGAGCCGCGCGATGACAGAATTTTGATGCGACCGCGGCAACGTCAAGTGCCGCGGTCGTTCCGTTTTAGGAGAGTTTTTAGCTGAAAATTCGCGTGACGCGTGTGCGAAAAAGTCGTTGCCGGCGCGAAATTATACCAAATGCGACAGGAATCGCGTTTATCCAGTCCGTTTATTTCTAAATGCGGCCCATTTTTGGCGGAAAATTACTAAAGTTGTCCGTCTGGAAAAATTTTCCACTTCGGTCGTTGATTTCAGCAAACAAATGTCGTTCCATCTGCCGTCATTTCGGAGGGGTCTCCGGGATATCAAAGAAAAGAACAAACCTGGGAAACGATATCATGAAAAAGATGTCTGTCTTGTTGGCCGCGACGGTCCTGGCTTCGGCCATGGCATCCGCAGCCTGGTCCAAAACTCTCGTTTACTGCTCCGAGGGCTCGCCGGAAGGTTTCGATCCCGGCATTTACACTGCAGGCACCACCTTCGACGCTTCCTCGCGCACGGTCTACAGCCGCCTCGTCGAGTTCCAGCATGGCAAGACCGAAATCGAGCCTGGCCTGGCTGAAAGCTGGACGGTTTCCGACGACGGTACGGTCTACACCTTCAAGCTGCGTCCGGGCGTAAAGTTCCAGACGACGGAATTCTTCACGCCAAGCCGTGATCTGACTGCTGACGACGTCGTCTTCTCGTTCGAGCGCCAGCTGAAGGCTGATAGCCCGTGGGCGAAGTACGTTGCTGGCGTTTCCTACGAATATGCTGCTGGCATGGGCTTCCCGGAACTCATCAAGTCCGTCGAAAAGGTCGACGACCTGACCGTCAAGTTCACGCTGAACCATCCGGAAGCACCGTTCCTTGCCGACCTGGCAATGGACTTCGCATCCGTCGTGTCGAAGGAATATGCCGACAAGCTGCAGGCTGACGGCAAGATGGAACAGATGAACCAGATGCCGCTCGGCACCGGTCCGTTCACCTTCGTCGCCTACCAGCCGGATGCCGTCATTCGCTACAAGGCCAACGAAACCTACTTCAAGGGCAAGGAAAAGATCGACGATCTCGTATTCGCGATCACCCCGGACGCTTCCGTCCGTGCTCAGAAGCTGAAGGCCGGCGAATGCCACATCATGCCTTACCCGAACGCTGCTGACGTCAAGGATCTTCAGACGGACTCTAGCCTCAAGGTTCTGGAACAGCCGGGTCTGAACGTCTCCTACCTCGCCTACAACACGCTGCAGGCTCCGTTCGACAAGCCTGAAGTGCGCAAGGCTTTGAACATGGCGATCAACAAGCAGGCGATCGTTGAGGCCGTCTTCCAGGGCGCTGGCCAGGTTGCCAAGAACCCGATCCCGCCGACGATGTGGTCGTACAACGACGCCATCAAGGACGACGCTTACAACCCGACTGAAGCCAAGGCGATGCTTGAAAAGGCTGGCGTCAAGGATCTCAGCATGAAGATCTGGGCGATGCCGGTTTCGCGTCCGTACATGCTGAACGCACGTCGCGCCGCTGAACTGATGCAGGCCGACCTTGCCAAGGTTGGCGTCAAGGTCGACATCGTCACCCACGAATGGGCTGAATATCTGAAGCTCTCCAAGGACAAGAACCGTGACGGCGCGGCGATCCTCGGCTGGACGGGTGACAACGGTGATCCGGACAACTTCCTTGACACTCTGCTCGGCTGCGAAGCCGTTGGCGGCAACAACCGCGCGCAGTGGTGCAACAAGGAATTTGACGACCTCGTGAAGAAGGCCAAGAAGACCTCTGACATCGCCGAGCGCACTAAGCTCTACGAACAGGCTCAGGTCGTCTTCAAGAAGGAAGCTCCGTGGGCGACGATCGACCACTCCACGGAATTCGTACCGATGAGCGCCAAGGTTTCCGGCTACGTGCAGGATCCGGTCGGCGTTCACCGCTTCGACGGCGTTGATATCGCCGAATAACCAAAACTATGCAAAGATGCCCGGCAATTCCGGGCTTGGCCGGCGGTCAGGTTTGATACCTGACCGCCGGAACACTATGGACACTTGCCAATGTTGCGATTTCTCATCGGACGCCTCGCGATCCTGATCCCAACCTTCATCGGCGTTTCGCTCATCGCCTTCGCGTTCATCCGTCTGCTGCCCGGCGATCCGGTCATGCTGATGTCGGGCGAACGCGTGATGGCGCCGGAACGCCATGCCCAGATCATGCATGATCTTGGTCTCGATCGTCCGGTCTATGTGCAGTACCTGACCTACCTCGGCAACGTGGTGCAGGGTGATCTCGGCTCGTCGATCGTCACCAAGCGCCCTGTGTTGCAGGAGTTCGGCACGCTTTTCCCGGCGACGCTGGAGCTTTCGCTCTGCGCCATCCTGTTTGCCATATTGCTTGGCATCCCTGCCGGTGTCTTTGCTGCCGTCAAACGAGGAACCTGGTTTGACCAGGGCGTCATGGGTGTGGCGCTAGTCGGCTA
This sequence comes from Hyphomicrobiales bacterium, assembly GCA_900466605.1. Taxonomy (GTDB): domain Bacteria; phylum Pseudomonadota; class Alphaproteobacteria; order Rhizobiales; family Rhizobiaceae; genus Rhizobium. The sequence goes on along the minus strand of UBMU01000006.1, from coordinate 114,096 downwards.
TTCGATGCCGATCTTCTGGTGGGGCCTGCTTCTCATCGTTCTGTTCTCGAATACTCTGCATTGGACGCCCGTCTCCGGCCGCATCGGTCTGATGTATTTCTTCAAGCCGGTGACCGGTTTCATGTTGATCGACAGTCTGCTGTCCGGTCAGGCTGGTGCTTTCAAGTCCGCCGTTTCATCACTGATCTTGCCGACGATCGTTCTGGGTACGATTCCGCTAGCCGTTATCGCGCGCCAGACGCGCTCGGCGATGCTTGAAGTTCTCGGCGAAGACTATGTCCGCACCGCCCGCTCCAAGGGGCTCGCGCCGCTACGCGTCGTTGGGGTCCACGCGCTGCGCAACGCAATGATCCCCGTGATCACGTCGATCGGTCTGCAGGTCGGCGTTCTGCTCGGTGGAGCGATTCTGACGGAAACGATCTTTTCCTGGCCGGGTATCGGCAAGTGGATGGTCGATGCGGTCTTCAAGCGGGACTACACCGTCGTCCAGGGTGGCCTGTTGCTGATCGCCGGCATCATCATGCTCGTCAATCTGATCGTCGACCTGCTTTATGGTCTGATCAACCCACGTATTCGTCACTAGGAGCGGCCCATGAGTGTTGCATCCACCAAGTCGACCCAGCCGTCCGCTCTTGCTGAGTTCTGGTACTACTTCTCGCGCAACAAAGGCGCGGTTATCGGCCTCTTCGTTTTTCTCATCGTGCTGTTCATGGCGATCTTCGCGCCTTTGATCGCGCCGCATGACCCGATTGTACCGTCCGGCATGCAAAGGCTTCCCCCGGCATGGGCGGCGAACGGCAACAGTTCGTTCCTGCTGGGCACCGATGCTGTTGGCCGCGACATGCTTTCGCGCTTGATCTACGGCACCCGCTTTTCGCTGTTCATCGGCCTTGTCGTCGCCTCGCTGTCGGCTGTCGCCGGCGTGCTGCTTGGCCTTGTGGCCGGTTATTTCCGCGGCCGCACCGATACGGCCATCATGCGTGTCATGGATATCATCCTGGCCTTTCCGTCGCTGCTGCTGGCCCTGGTGCTCGTTGCCGTGCTCGGCCCCGGCCTGCTTAACGCGATGATTGCGATCTCCATCGTCAACCAGCCGCATTTCGTGCGCTTGACGCGCGCTGCCGTGCTGAGCGAACGGGAGAAGGAATATGTCGTGGCCTCCCGCGTGGCCGGTGCCGGCACGTTTCGGCTTATGTTCAAGACGATTCTCCCGAATTGCTTGGCACCGCTGATCGTTCAGGCGACGCTTGCATTCTCGGCGGCGATCCTCGATGCCGCGGCCCTCGGCTTCCTCGGCCAGGGCGCACAGCCGCCGACCCCGGAGTGGGGCACGATGCTCGCGGATTCGCGTGAATTCCTTCAAAGCAGCCCTTGGCTCGTCACGTTCCCGGGTCTTTGCATCCTGATCACCGTTCTCGCCATCAACCTGATGGGCGACGGTCTGCGCGACGCGCTCGACCCCAAGCTGAAGAGGTCCTGAGATGGCACTTCTCGAAATTGAAAATCTCGTCGTCGAGTTCCAGACGTCTACCGGTGCCTTTCGCGCCGTCGATGGTGTATCGCTCAAGGTGCATCCGGGTGAAGTCCTTGCGATCGTTGGAGAGTCGGGTTCCGGCAAGTCGGTCTCCATGCTCGCTGCGATGGGGCTTCTGCCCTGGACGGCAAAGGTGACAGCCGACAAGATGGTGTTTGACGGCCGCAACCTGCTTGGCATGTCGGCAAGCGAGCGGCGCAAGATCATCGGCAAGGATATGTCGATGATCTTCCAGGAGCCTATCGCCAGCCTCAACCCCTGCTTCACGGTCGGCTTTCAGATCGAAGAGGTTCTGCGAATCCATCTGGGCCTCGACAAGGCAGCCCGGCGCAAGCGCGCCATCGAGCTGTTCGAGGCGGTTGGCATTCCTAACCCGGCCGAGCGGCTCGGCCATTTCCCGCACCAGATGTCGGGTGGCCAGTGCCAGCGCGTCATGATCGCCATCGCGATCGCTTGTAATCCGAAGCTCCTGATCGCCGACGAGCCGACGACCGCGCTCGACGTCACCATTCAGAAGCAGATCCTCGATCTCCTGATGCGCCTGCAGACGGAACATGGCATGGGCCTTATCATGATCACGCACAATATGGGCGTGGTCGCCGAGACGGCCGATCGAGTGATCGTTCAATACAAGGGTCGCAAGATGGAAGAGGCCGATGTCCTGTCGCTCTTCGAATCCCCGAAGAGCGACTACACCCGGGCGCTGCTTGCCGCGTTGCCGGAGAACGCCACCGGCGATCGGCTGCCGACCATCGGCGAAATTTTCAAGGGAGCGGCCCAATGACGCCAGTCCTCGAAGCAAAAAACATCGTCCGCAACTATTACCTGCCGGGCGGCCTCTTCAAGAAGGAGAGGACCGTGCATGCCGTCAAGGGTGTCAGCTTCAGCGTTGAGCAGGGCAAAACGCTGGCGATCGTCGGCGAAAGCGGTTGCGGAAAATCTACTCTCGCGCGCATCATCACGATGATCGATCCGGCGAGCGGCGGCGATCTGTTCATCGACGGCAAGAAAGTCGATATCGCTGCGGGTGACCTGACGCCGGAGATGCGCCGCAAGGTGCAGATCGTCTTCCAGAACCCCTATGGTTCGCTGAACCCGCGCAAGAAGATCGGCGACATCCTGATGGAGCCCCTGATCATCAACACCGACACGCCCGCCGCCGAGCGACGCGAATTGGCGATGGCGATGCTCAAGAAGGTCGGCCTGCAGGAGATCCATTTCAACCGCTATCCGCACATGTTCTCTGGCGGTCAGCGTCAGCGTATCGCCATTGCGCGCGCCCTGATGCTGAAGCCGCGGCTTCTCGTGCTCGACGAGCCGGTGTCCGCGCTTGACCTGTCGGTGCAGGCCCAGGTGCTGAACCTGCTCGCCGACCTGCAGGACGAGCTGAACCTCACCTACGTCTTCATCAGCCACGACCTGTCGGTCGTCCGCTATATGGCCGACGATGTGATGGTGATGTACTTCGGAGAGGCTGTCGAATACGGCGCGCGCGATCAGGTTTTCAATGATCCGCAGCACAGCTACACGAAGACATTGTTTGCCGCTACGCCGCGCGCCGATGTCGACACCATCAAGGCTCGTCTTGCACGCAAGAACGCGGCAGTGGCAGCTTCGTAGGCGTTTCTGCCGCGTTGAGTGCCGGAACGATGAGCGAGATGAGCAATGCCAGAGACTAGTGGACCCCCTTTCGCCATCATCGTCATGGGGGTCAGCGGTTGCGGCAAATCCTCCGTTGGCCTGAAAATTTCGGAAGCCCTCGGCATGCAATTTGTCGAGGGCGACCAGCTTCATCCGGCATCTAACGTCGAGAAGATGTCGCGCGGCATTCCGCTGACGGACGACGACCGCATGCCTTGGCTCGATCTGATCGGTCAAACGATGAGAGCGTCGCTTGATGGTGGGCAGGGCGTCATCGTTTCCTGCTCGGCGCTGAAGCGCATCTATCGCGACCGGCTGCGCAACGCGGTGAATAACAATCTGTTTTTTGTCTATCTGTCAGGCTCGAAGGAGCTGCTGACGATGCGCATGGGTGAGCGTAAGGGGCACTTCATGCCCCCGTCGTTGCTGGAAAGCCAACTCGCCACACTTGAGGTGCCGACCGGTGAGCCCGGCGTCTTGACGGTCGATATCGACGGCACGATCGAAGGGATAACGCAGACGGCGCTGCGCGATCTAGAGTCGTTGGGCATCGCTTAGCTCTCGGTCGGGCCACCGATCCCGGCGGCAACAATCGAGAGCAGCGGAATACTCCAGCTCGGCGCGGCCGTCCGGCTCCTTCCGCCGATCGGGTGAATTGCTGTCCTCCGAATGCAGGTGTTTCTCAGGAAATGAAACGCTGCGGCGAGTAGGCGGAAATATCGATGAACGGCGCTTCGCCGGTGATGACTTCCGCCAGAGCGCGCCCGGTGACCGGCCCGAGCGTCAATCCGTGATGGGCGTGGCCGAATGCGAACCATAGGCCGTCGTGTCGGGGCGCCTTGCCGATGACTGGCATCATGTCAGGTGTGCAGGGGCGAGCGCCCATCCATGGCTCCGGATCGAGCCTCTCGCCGAGCGGAAAGACCGTTCGTGCCACCTTTTCTGCACGGTCGAGCTGCACTGGTGTCTTCGGCGCATCCAGCGCGGCGAATTCAGCACCAGTCGTAAGACGGATGCCGCGGCTCATCGGCGCAAGGAAATACCCTCGCTCAGCATCGAGTGTCCAGTTGTTGAGAGTCGCATCGTTTGCCGCGGCATAATGCATGTGATAGCCGCGCTTGACGCCGAGCGGAAAGGCGTAGCCAAGCCGACGTGTCGCGACCGCGGCCCAGGGCCCGAGTGCCAGAACCGCATCGTCAGCATCCAGCGAGCCTTCGCTGGTGACCACCCTCCAGCTCTGGCCGGAACGACCGAGGGAGTTGGCGTCGCCGGTGACATACTTTCCGCCGAGGCTCTCGAAATAGGCCCGATAGGCCATCGTCAAACCGTGCGGATCGAGAACCGACCATGGATCGCGCCAGCGAAGGCCGCCGACGAAATCTCCCTTGATATGAGGCTCGAGCCGCGCCACGGCGGCGGCGTCCAGCTGCTCGTGCATGACGCCGAACTCCGCTTGAAGCCGTTCTGCCTCGGTGAACTCGGCATCGCGCCGGCCGGCTGTCCGGTAGATTTCCATCCAGCCATCCTTGCGGATCAAATGCTGTGCATTCGACGCTTCAATCAGGTCGTTGTGCTCGGAAATCGAATGCTCGATCAGGGGGGCATAGGCACGGGAAATCATCTCGTGACGTCTGGCGTTCGAATTCCACCAGTAGCGGCCAAGGAACGCCAGCTGTCCGGGCAGTGCCTTGAGGTGATAGTGGGCGTCGATCCGGTTGTTGAAAGCGTAGCGTATCAGGAGACCGAGTTGCTGTGGAAAGCCGTATGGCACGACGCCTTCGCGCTGAATGAGACCGGCATTTCCGAACGAGGTCTCCTTGCCCGGCGCCTTTCGGTCGATCAGCGTCACCTGCCGTCCCCGGCGCTGCAGGTGAATGGCCGTCGACACGCCGACGATGCCGGCGCCAAGTACAATTGCATTCTTTGTCATTGCATGCATTCCACCTATTGCAAGCAATGAAAATGCCGCTCCGACAAGCCGTAGGCAAACGAAAAATCTCGTTTTATTTCAAAAACATTGTCGTTCTCAGCGCCTCGTTTTCGGCTTTGATGCGGACATAGAGCACTGCCGCGTTGAGCAGCGAAAATATCGCCGCGTAAACGGGCATTCCGAAAGTCAGAGGAAGGACGGCAATCTCGCCGGCCACGATGACGTAGTTCGGGTGGGCCATGAACCGGTATGGTCCGCTGTTGACGAGCGGCGCACCGGGCAACACGATGATACGCGTCGTCCATCGCGCCTTCAGTGTGCCGATGACCCAGAGCCGGCCGGCCTGTAGAGCCATGAAAACGGCAAACCATATCGGATCGACCGGGCGGTTCACCGCCAGCAGCCACAATCCGGCGATCCAGCAGCCATGTAGCGCCACCATGTAAGGATAATGCTCTGGTGCGACCTCCTTCGCACCACTCTCCAGCAGCACCCGCGTGTTGCGGCGGGCAAGGGCGAGTTCCGCGAGGCGCTGCGCCGTCACGAAAGCAAGGAGTGCAATGGATGGCCACATCATGCAACCCTCTTCAAGGTCACGCAGCTTGCCGTAAAACCCGGCCCCATGGCGATCATAGCGCTGCGCTCCGGCAGCCCCGCCTTCAAGGCGCGCTCGAGCACGAAGAGGATCGTGGGTGAGGACATGTTACCATACTCGGCAAGTACCGCGCGCTCGTGATCCAGAGTTCCGGCTTCTAGCGATAGCGCGCTTTCGAGAGCGGTAAGCACCCTTGTCCCGCCTGGATGGCAGATGAAGCGGTCTATATCGCTTCGCGAAAGGCCATTGCGGCTCAAAATTCCGTCGACGGCTGGGCCGAGTTCGGTTTCGGCAAAGGGCGGTAGCGATTGAGCGAGAACCACACCGAACCCGGTGTCATCAATCTTCCAGCCCATGATGCCGAGCGTATCAGGGAATAGATGCTCGCCCGTCGACTCGACTTCTACCTTTCCTTCCGTTCCTGCGCGGAGGATGCAGGCGGCCGCGCCATCGCCGAAAAGTGCCGTGGCTATGATGTTCGCGCGCGTCAACTCGTCCAGCCGGAAGGCCAGCGTGCAAAGTTCGATCGTCACGAAAAGCACCGTCTTGCCCGGCCTATCCCGGGCAAACCGCGAGGCGATGGCGAAACCGGAAACACCGGCCGCGCAGCCGAGCCCAAAAACCGGAACGCGCTCGATATCCGAGCGAAAGCCCATCCTCTGTGCGAGCTGTGCATCAAGGCTCGGCGTCGCAATGCCGGTGGACGAGATGGTGACGATACAATCGATGTCGCTGCCCTGCAGACCTGCCTTCTTGAGCGCATTGCTGGCAGTCTCGAAAAACAGGCTGCGCGCCACCTCGCCGTAGGCTTCCATGCGGTCCTGCCAGCCATGTGGTTCGATGAACCATTCCAGTGGACGCGCGGCGTAGCGCTTCCGGATGCCGGCATTTTCGAAGACGCTCGCGAGGTGGGAGAAGTCCTTGAAGCGGGATGAAAACAGGCGGGCGGACGTCGCGGCCGCTTCCTTTTGTGTGATGACATGTTCCGGCGTTGCGACGGCAAGACTCAGTAGTTTTACGGTATCACTCACGGAATGCTCCTTGTGGCCGGCGCGTGAGCGGCTAACACCTCAGGTTCGCATTTATTCGCCGACGCTCACACCTCGACGCCGGAAAAAAGAAGAACACGCAATCGAATAAAGTGCCAGCCAACAGTGTTCATTCGCGGCCAACGTCATTTTCCTAGGAGATATCCCATGACGATCGCGACTGTTCGAATTGCTTCCATCCTCGTCGGCGGCTGCATTGCCGCTTTCGCGCTCTCCGCTCCTGCTTTCGCAATAGGGGGGGGCGGCAGTGGCAGTGGCTCCAGCGGCTCAAGTGGCGCTAGTGGCAGTGGCGGCAGCAGCGGCAACATGCCGACCTGCAAGAAGGGCCAGATGTACGACAAGAGGACGAAACGGTGCGTCAAGCAGAGCAGCGCCAATGTGACGGAAGAAAACCGCACGGACTATGCATACTCTTTGGCAAAGGCCGGCCGCTACGACGAAGCGCTTGCGATGCTCGACACCCTGAAGAACCCGAACACTGCCGAGGCCCTGAATTATCGCGGCTACGCCACCCGCAAGCTCGGGCGCACGGATGAAGGAATTTCCTACTACCTGAAGTCCGTCGAACTCGATCCCAACTACGCGCAGGTTCGCGAATATCTCGGCGAAGCCTACGTCATCAAGGGACGCCTCGATCTTGCCAAGGAGCAGCTGGAAACGATCAAGACGATCTGCGGCACCGAATGCGAGGCGTATCGCGATCTCAACGAAGCAATCCTCAAGCCGTAGGAGCTTTGACGCCGACAAAGCGGGAATGCGCAATTTCGGTTGAACGGGAACTACAAATGCCGGTCGCGTACACCACATTTGCTGCCTATAGTCGCGCAAAACCAAGGCCGTCGGTGCAGCCGGCGGCTTTGGAAGGAAAACCCGTGGCGGAGGCTCTCATCGCAAGCGAAGCCGATATAAGAAGCGGCCTGGCGGATAATCTTTTGCGGCTGTGGCGCTATGGCCTTGTGCTCTCGCATCGCCGCGATATTGCCGACGATCTAGTGCAACAGACCTGTCTGCGCGCTCTCGAGCGCGTCGAGCAGTTCGAGGCGGGAACGCGACTGGACCGCTGGTTATTCTCCATTCTGCATTCCATCTGGTTGAATGAAATTCGGGCACAACGGGTACGTCTCGGTCAAGGGTTCGTCGACGCCGAAGAGGCTTTGGTCGTCGATGGTACTCGTGACACCGAGACGCATGTCCTGGCGAACCAGGTCCTGCGACTCGTCAATGCGTTGCCGGATGCGCAGCGCGCCGCTGTCTTCCTCGCCTATGTGGAAGGCCTTTCCTACAAGGAGGTAGCAAGCGTATTGGATATCCCGATCGGAACCGTGATGAGCCGCCTTGCCGCCGCGCGCGCCAAGATCGCAGCCAGTGTCTCGGGCGAGGGGGCGATATGAACGACAAAAACCAAATGCCCTCCGATGAGGAATTGACGGCCTATATCGACGGTGAACTGTCGGACACCGAGGCATCGCGCATCGGAGCGCTTCTCGACGCGGATGAGCGTGCGGCCGAGAGGCTGGAGTTCCTGTCGCTGAGCAGCCTCCCGTTCAAGCAGGCATTCGAGCCGTTACTTGCCGCGGCACCGAAGGTTGAGCTTGATGCCATGCTCGGCATCGCTCCGGCCGACGCGAAGCCCGCTCCCGCACGCTCCGGTCGGCGTGGCTTCCTTGGTGCGCTTGCCGCCTGCCTCGTCGCTGGAATTGTGGCCGATCGTGCCTTCATCGCCATCCGCAGCCGCGCCGATGCACCGGATGAAAGCAGCGAATGGCGTGCGGTCGTAGCCGAATACATCGCCCTCTATACGTCAGACACTCTCGCCGGACCGACACCGTCGGACGAAGCACAATCCGCCCAACTCGGGCGCCTCGATGACAAGCTTGGCATTTCGCTGTCGCCCGAAGCGATATCGCTGCCTGGCATCGAGTTCAAACGCGCCCAGCTATTGCAATATGACGACAAACCCCTTGCGCAGATCGCCTATCTGGATCCCGAGACAGGACCGCTGGCGCTCTGCATCGTCCGTTCGAACGTCGGCGGTAAGGAGCCGGACGTCGAAGGCAGGAATGGTATGAACGTGGTTTATTGGTCAGATGCGACGCATGCCTTCATGCTGATCGGTCGCATTCCGATCGACCGCATGCAGGAACTGGCAGAGGACGTGAGAAAGAAGACATCGGTGTGATGCTCATCGGGTTATGGGCTGATCGCATGCCGATTGCGTCGGCGACGGGAAGGAGAGTTCCTGTGGTCAAGTGTGCGTGATGTCTCTCGCATCTGCTTAACGCCGCGACACATTGCCTGTAACGCAAGCCGTTGCGATAAGGAGAGAAGTTTGATGACGAGATTTAAGATATTGTCAGTTGCCGGAGCGTTGATTGGCCTCTCGGTACTGACTGCTGCCTGTGCGACCCCGCCAAATTCAATGGGCTCCGCCTCGGGCTACGTGCGAGGGGACTCTATGAACCCAGCATGCGCTGATGGGTTTAGACCCAGCAATGGTCGATCATGCAGTTACTAGAAAGACCGGGCGAGACCGGACATGGCGCTGTAGCGCCTATCCGAGCCTTGCACTCGTCGTGAGTATTACGACCGCTTGATTTCAGAGGAGGCGCAGCATGGACCGGTTCATGGGCGGTTGCCTGTGCGGCAGCGTCCGAATTGTGGCGTCGGGGCTCCCATACCGGGTCGGCGTTTGTCACTGTCTCGATTGCCGCAAGCATCATGGGGCGCTCTTCCACGCGTCCGCGGTGTTCCCTCAGGATGCGGTGACGATCGATGGCGAAACACGCGACTACGCCGGGCGTTTTTTCTGTCCCCGCTGCGGCTCGTCCGTCTTCGGACGCACCGCAGACGAAATCGAAGTGAACCTCGGATCCCTGGATGCCCCTGACCAACTGATTCCAACCTACGAACTCTGGACCGTCCGTCGCGAGTCCTGGTTGCCGCCATTCCCGCTCACGAGACGATATGACCAAGATCGCGACAGCACGAGCCGCTCGGAGGATTAGTTTGCGTCAACAAGCATGCCGATGAGTTTGGGGACCCGATCCTCTGAGCCGAAAAATGCCTACAAAGCCACACCGTTCGGCAGATAACTTGCCTGAGATAAAAAATACGGTTTTGATCGAAGAAATAAGTTTGGCTGGGGAACCTGGACTCGAACCAAGATTAACGGAGTCAGAGTCCGTCGTTCTACCATTGAACTATTCCCCAGCAGTCGCTGCCGAAGCATGGCTTGGCTGCTGTGCGGCGCTTATAACCAAAACATCACGGATTGCAAATACCCGTTTCGAAAAAAATCCACAGCGACTTGGTGGCGCGTTTTTGATGCTCACCAAAAGGTCCATTTTCGTGCACCGCAAAAAGAATTTGGCGATTCCGCCATGCGCTGGTATCTTCGCGGCAACGCAAAATCGAATGAGCGCCTGCTGCATACCTCTGGACTTGCGCGGCGCGGTGGAAAAAGAACGTGGAAGACCCCGAAGGCGGCCCAAGGCTGCAAGGTAACGGGGCGTCAGCGGCAGGGCGCAAGGATGGCAAGAAATCCAGGCGCCGCAAGGGCAAGCGTGGCGGGCACTCCCGCAATGCGAACCAGTCCGCTCAGCATGTCCTCTCTGGTGAGACCGGAGAGACGGCGCGCCCAAGTGAAGCTGGCAATGTCGCGCGCAAGCGAAAGCGCCGTCGTCGCGGTGCAGGTGCCCCTGGCGAAGCTGCGCAACAGCATCACACAAACAACGAGAACTCCGTAAGCGCAACGCCGGCTGTCCGTGGTGACACAGAATCGCTGCCGAGCCGTCGCAACCGCCGCAAGCATCGTGGCAAGCGCGGCCTTCAGGGACGTCCGCTCGCCCACGAGAAGGCGGCTGGACATTCGGCCCAGCCATCGCAGCAACCGTCGCCGGCGGCGCGGAGCGGCGCGGCCGAACAGCGAACGGGCCAGAACGACAATCGCGCGGCACGCCAGTCCGACGGCGGGCAGCGTAGCCAGGGCGAGCATCCATGGCCAGATGAGCTCTATGCCGCTCTTGATCTCGGCACCAACAATTGCCGTCTGCTGATCGCCCAGCCGACACGGCCGGGCCAGTTTCGCGTTGTTGACGCCTTCTCCCGGATCGTGCGCCTTGGGGAGGGACTGGCGGCAAGCGGTCGTCTCTCCGACGATGCGATGGATCGTGCCGTCGATGCGTTGCGCGTCTGCTCCTCAAAGCTGAAGAATCGTGAAATCCGCCGCATGCGGTTGATCGCGACCGAGGCCTGCCGTCAAGCGAGCAACGGGGCTCAGTTCCTTGATCGCGTCGTTGCCGAGACCGGCCTCGAACTCGAGATCATCGATCGGGAGACCGAGGCGCGGCTTGCCGTTTCCGGCTGCTCCTCCCTCGTCGGACGGGAGACGCGTTCAGTCGTCCTCTTCGATATCGGCGGCGGCTCATCGGAAATCGCGGTCATCCGCATCGGGGACAACCGATTCAATCGCCTCGCCAATCACATCACCCATTGGACTTCGCTCCCGGTTGGCGTCGTTACGCTTTCGGAGCGCCATGGCGGCCGCGATGTCACGCCGGATGTCTTCGAAGGCATGGTAGTGGAAGTGGAAGGCATGCTTGACAGCTTCGATTGCCCTGCGATCGATATCGGTCATGCGGATGATTTCCACCTCATCGGGACCTCGGGAACCGTGACGACGCTCGCCGGTGTTCATCTTGATCTGCCGCGCTACGACCGGCGTAAGGTCGACGGCATCTGGCTTTCGGATGACGAGGTTTCGGCGATGCAGGCCAAGCTCTTGTCGTGGGATTTCGAGAGCCGCGCCGCCAATCCCTGCATCGGTCCAGATCGCGCCGATCTTGTGCTGGCCGGCTGCGCCATTCTCGAGGCTATCCGCCGCCGTTGGCCGAGCCCGCGCATGCGGGTGGCCGATCGCGGCTTGAGGGAAGGCCTGCTCACGGACATGATGGCGGATGACGGCGTCTGGCGGCGCCACCGCAACCGCCGCGGTCAGCGCGGCAAATAGGGGACAAGCATGGCGAAGCCAACGATTGCGGGTAACCGCACCGGCCGCAAACTCGGCCAGCGCGTCAAGAACAAGAAGATGAAGGCGTCGTCGCGGCAATGGCTGCAGCGCCACATCAACGACCCCTATGTGCAGCGTGCCCAGCTTGAGGGTTATCGCGCGCGCGCAGCTTTCAAGCTGCTCGAGATCGACGAGAAGCACAGCATCCTGAAGGGTGCTCGTCGCATCATCGATCTAGGTGCTGCACCCGGAAGCTGGTCGCAGATTGCTGCCAAGGTCACGGGCTCCACCGATGAGGACATCCGCGTTGCGGCGATCGACTTTCTGGAGATGACACAACTGCCGGGCGTGAAGATCCTGCAGCTGGACTTCCTCGATCCCTCAGCGCCGGCACAGTTGATCGAGGCCGTCGGCGGCACGCCCGACCTGGTGATATCGGACATGGCGGCCCCCACCACCGGCCACCATCGCACCGACCATCTGCGCACCATGCACCTCTGCGAGGTGGCTGCCCACTTTGCCGTCGAGGTCTTGGGTGAGGGCGGTCACTTCCTCGCCAAGACCTTCCAGGGCGGCACCGAACGCGATCTTCTCAACATGCTGAAACGGCATTTCAAGCAAGTCGTCCACGTCAAGCCGGCCTCGTCGCGGGCGGAATCGGTCGAGATGTTCCTCCTGGCGAAGCACTTCAAGGGGCGTCAGGCGGACGCGGACGTTACGGAAGCTTGATCTTTGGGCCGGTCTTGAGTGATGATCGCCCTCCCAAGACTTGGAATGCCAACTACCATGCTTCTCTACGTCACTCTCGGAACCAACGACATCGATCAGGCTAGGCGGTTCTACGACATCGTCTTGCCGCTGCTTGGCTATCGCCGCCAGCGTTACTCCGAAGAAGAGATCGGCTATGCCGCGGATGGCGATAGCCGTTGCCGGCTCTGGGTCGTAACCCCGTTCAACCGCCGGCGGGCGTCGAGTGGAAACGGTTCGATGGTTGCGCTTCATGCCGACCGCCGCGCGGATGTCGACGCATTCCATGCTGCCGCGCTTGCCGCAGGCGGCGTCGACGAGGGAGCGCCGGGATTGCGGCCGTTCCATGCCAATTTCTATGCAGCATACGTCCGCGATCCTGATGGCAACAAGCTCAGCGCAGTCTGCGAAACTCCGGAATAACCGTCACTTAACCACCTGTTGTTCTGCCTCGATCGCCGCCGCGGCGCCGCGTTTCGCACGGTGGCCGGAGACAACGGCCCCGGCATTCCTGTCCATTCGGATGAACGGAATGGTTGCCACGACGGTCAGGATCGCAATGACATAGAAGGCAATGTGGAAGTCGGCAACCTGCAGCTCTTCGCCGCGGAAGTAGATCGAGGTCTCGAGGATTGCCGCAGCAACCGCGACACCGAGCGCCAGACTGATCTGCTGCATCACCGAACTCATGGAGGTTGCCTGGCTCGCCTGCGCATCGTCGATATCGGCGAATGCAAGGGCATTGACGCCGGTAAAGAAGAACGAACGCGAGAACCCGCCCACGAGAAGAATGGCGATGATGACGAGGTGCGGCGTCTGTGGCGTAAAGAAGCCGGTCGCGACCGTCACGATCGTCGTCACAGCGGCAGCCGAAAGCAGCGTCGTGCGGAATCCTGCGGCCGCAAAGACGCGACGGGCCATGAACTTGGTGGTGATCGCACCGATTGCACCCGCAAAGGTGATAAGCCCGGATTGGAACGGCGTCAGGCCGAAGCCGAGCTGCAGCATTAGTGGCGTCAGGAAGGGCAAGGCGCCGATGCAGATGCGAAACAGCGTGCCGCCCGTCGTCGATGCCCGGAAGGTCGGGTTCTTGAAGAGGTTCAGGTTGAGGATCGGCGCCGGATGCCGTTTGGCGTGGCGCACGTAGATAAATCCGCAGGCGAGGCCGATCACGGTTGCAGTAATGCCGATGATCGGCGGCAGCGCCGGCAGGCTGACGACGGAGAGGCCGAAAACGACACCGGCGGCCGAAAGCGACGTCAGCACGAAGCCGATGACATCCAGCTTTGGCGGCGCGGTCGCCTCCACCTCGGGGAGAAAGATCGTTGCGAGCCAGACGCCGATGATGCCGACCGGCACATTGATCAGGAAGATCCAGTGCCAGGTGAAATAGGTGGTGATGAAGCCGCCAAGCGGCGGGCCGGCAAGGGGGCCGACAAGTGCCGGGATCGTCAGCAAAGCCATGGCCGAGACAAGGTCGCTGCGCTTCGTGGTCCTCAGAAGGACCAGGCGCCCGACCGGCGTCATCATCGCACCGCCCATCCCCTGCAGAAAGCGGGCGCAGACGAATTCGATCAGGCCTGAAGAAATAGCGCAGAGGATTGAACCGACGACGAAGACGCAGATAGCCAGGCGAAAAATGCGCTTGGCACCGAACCTGTCCGCCATCCAGCCGCTGATCGGAATGAAGACCGCGAGCGATACCATGTAGGACGTCAGCGCCAGCTTCAGGGTAATTGGCCCGACGTGGAGGTCGTTGGCGATGGCGGGCAGGGCGGTCGATATGACGGTGGAGTCCATCTGCTCCATGAAGAGAGCGACGGCGAGGATCAGCGGAACGATGCGGTTCATGCGCGAATGCCTTGAAGGGGCGGCTGGGGGCCAGTGCTCTGTAGTCCTCGGTGAAGCCTCTGCCAACCCCTCATTCCGCGTCTGAAACACGTTTGTATCACGTCTGCGTGAGACCGGTTGCTCAGCAATTTCAACGGTCAAGATTGACATATGTTTGTGTCGGCCGGCTGCAAGAAATGTGGTGGCCGGTTCGTATTTGGGGGCTGGGCGGCAAGCATGCCGCACGCTATTGGAAGGATGGAATATGGCAGTACCGTCGGGGATGAAGCGGCGTACGCTGTTTGCGGCAGGCATTGGCCTGCTGGCGGCGCCGATGATTTTGAAAGAGACGGCCGCAATGGCCGCAAGCGGAGACAAGACCAAAATGGATGCGACGACGCAGCCCCAATTCAATCAATTCAAGCTGGGTTCTTATAGATTTACCGTCTTCAAGGACGGAGCCATGATTGGCGAAAAGCCTTATGAAACCTTCGGGACCAACCAGAAGCCGGAAACAGTCCAGCAATTGCTCGCGAAGAATTTTCTGCCGACCGAGAAGTTCGTCAACTCCTTCGCCCCGACGCTGATCGATACCGGATCGGATATCATCCTCGTCGATACCGGTTTCGGCGAGGGCGGCCGCGCTCGCGGCAGCGGCCAGCTTCGCGATGGGCTGAAGGCTGCCGGCTATTCGCCCGACGATATTACGGTGGTCGCGCTGACCCACTTGCATGGCGATCATATCGGCGGGCTGATGGAAGGGGGCGCTCCGGCTTTCAAGAATGCGCGTTATGTCATAGGCCAGGCCGAATATGATTTCTGGACTGACAAGGCCCGCGAGGGCACGCCCGCCGAAGGTGGCCACAAGGCGGTTCTTACCAACGTGGTGCCCGTTGCCGAAAAGGCGACGTTCATTGGCGATGGCGGCACAGTCGCAAGCGGCATCACCGCGATATTGGCGCCGGGCCACACGCCGGGCCACATGGTTTTCCATGTGGAATCCGAGGGCAAGCGCCTGGTGGCGACGGGCGACACCGCCAATCACTATATTCTGTCGCTGCAGAAGCCGGACTGGGAGGTTCGTTTCGACATGGACAAAGCGCAGGCAGCAGCCACGCGCCGCAAGGTGTTTGGCATGATCGCGACCGACAAGGTTGCCTTCGCTGGTTACCACATGCCGTTCCCGTCAGTCGGCTTTGTCGAGACATACGAGGACGGCTATCGCTTCGTTCCGAAGACCTATCAGTTCGACCTGTGAGGTCGCTGCATGGCAGCCATTCCAAGCCCGGCGGACACGCCGGGCTTTTTGCTATTCCCTTCCTGTCATAGACGTGTTACCAGCCCTCGCCAACTTCCAAAGCAACCCTTGCACACCCGCCGGTGCGGACGACTCGTTCCGGGAGGCGTTGCATTTTTCTTAATTGAAGGAAATTGGCCATGGCTCGCATCATAGAAACGCCAACCGGTTTGGACGCACTCACCTTCGATGACGTGCTCCTGCAGCCCGGTCATTCCGAGGTTCTGCCCGGTCAGACGAGCGTCGCAACACGCATCGCAACCGATTTCGAGCTGAACATTCCGATCATCTCTTCGGCCATGGACACCGTCACGGAAAGCCGTCTTGCCATCGCCATGGCGCAGGCCGGCGGCCTTGGCGTCATCCACAAGAATCTGACGCCTGCCGAGCAGGCCGAGCAGGTCCGCCAGGTCAAAAAGTTCGAGAGCGGCATGGTCGTCAATCCGGTGACGATCGGCCCTGACGCAACGCTCGCCGATGCGCTCGCCTTGATGAAGATCCACAGCATCTCGGGCATTCCCGTCGTCGAAAAGACCGGCCGTCTCGTCGGCATTCTGACGAACCGCGACGTCCGCTTCGCATCCGATCCGAAGCAGAAGATCTACGAGTTGATGACGCGCGAAAACCTCGTCACCGTCAAGGAAAGCGTCGACCAGC
Source organism: Hyphomicrobiales bacterium (assembly GCA_900466605.1). Taxonomy (GTDB): domain Bacteria; phylum Pseudomonadota; class Alphaproteobacteria; order Rhizobiales; family Rhizobiaceae; genus Rhizobium. The sequence continues at coordinate 97,808 of UBMU01000006.1, read as the reverse complement.
AAGAAGCCAAGCGCCTGCTGCACTCGCATCGCATCGAGAAGCTGCTGGTAGTGGATGGCGAAGGCCGTTGCGTCGGTCTCATCACTGTCAAGGATATCGAAAAGTCGCAGCTGAACCCGAACGCATCCAAGGATGCGCAGGGTCGTCTCCGCGCTGCTGCTGCCGTCGGTGTCGGTGATGATGGTTTCGATCGCGCCGAGCGCCTGATCGAAGCAGGTGTCGATCTTCTCGTCGTCGATACTGCGCATGGCCATTCGCAAGGCGTTCTGAATGCCGTGGCGCGGGTAAAGAAGCTCTCCAACTCCGTGCGGGTCATGGCCGGCAACGTTGCGACATCCGATGGTACCAAGGCGCTGATCGATGCGGGTGCGGATGCCGTCAAGGTCGGGATCGGCCCCGGCTCCATCTGCACGACGCGCATCGTCGCCGGCGTCGGCGTTCCGCAGCTTGCCGCCATCATGTCGGCGGTCGAGGCGGCGCGGGCGCAGGATATCCCCGTCATCGCCGATGGTGGCATCAAGTTCTCCGGCGACGTCGCCAAGGCGATCGCATCCGGCGCTTCCGCTGTGATGATCGGTTCGCTGCTCGCCGGCACGGATGAGAGCCCGGGTGAAGTTTACCTCTACCAGGGCCGCTCCTTCAAAGCCTATCGCGGCATGGGTTCCGTCGGCGCCATGGCGCGCGGCTCGGCAGACCGCTACTTCCAGGCTGAAGTGCGCGACACGCTGAAGCTCGTGCCCGAAGGCATCGAAGGCCAGGTTCCCTACAAGGGCCCGGTCTCCGGCGTCCTGCATCAGCTTGCGGGCGGCCTCAAGGCGGCCATGGGCTATGTCGGTGGCAAGGACATCAAGGACTTCCAGGAACGCGCGACCTTCGTGCGCATCTCCGGCGCTGGCCTTCGCGAAAGCCATCCGCACGACGTCACGATCACCCGCGAAAGCCCGAACTATCCGAGCGCCGGCGGCTGAGAATGAACGCGGGCAGCCGTATTCCACTCTGGATTATCGCGCTGCTCGCAGCCATTTGCCTGGGCGTGCTTGCGTGGACGACATTCGGTTTTGTCGTCCCCTTCAAGCACGAGACCGGGCAGGCGGTCCTCGATGTCTACTTCGCCGGCTATGACGAATTGACCGTTGGCCGCATGCAGCGGTTGCTCCGCGAAAACGAGATCGCCAGCAACTTGCTACGGGCGATGTATGCCGGTCCCGAACTGATCTTCCCGGTGCTTTTGACCACACTCCTGCTACTGGTGTTGATGAGGCTGAGACCCGGCGGGTCCTACTTCAATCGCCCGATCAGTCCTTCCCTCATCGCGCTTGTCTATGCGCTTCCCGTCATCTATGGCCTTGCCGACTACGGCGAGAATGTTGCCAGCCTGATTGCCTTCGGAGGCAGTGACTGGGCGGATCGGGCTGCCCAGCTGCTGCCATGGATGACAAAGCTGAAATTCGCGAGCCTGGCCATCTGCCTTGTTGTCATTGCCCGCTTCGCACTGGTGCGCGCGATGCACCGTGAAGAGAGCGAGCGCTAGTCTCACAGCGGCCATCGCCATGGTGGATTGGAAAGGCGAGCCGCCATGAACTCCGGCAGCACCTCAACCTTTGCTGGCCGCGCGCGTGCGGATGGCGTAACGAAATAGAGCGCGCCGCTCGGTAGGCTCCAATCGGTCAGGATCGCCTTCAGGCGCCCGTCTGCCAGATATTCACTGGCCATGAACTCCGGCAGTTCGCAGATTCCGAGACCGCGCAGCGCCATCGGGATCAATGCTTCCGAGTTGGTCGCCCGAAGCGGACCGGTCGGCGTGACGTATTCCTCGTCGCTCGGCTCGCAGGTGCCGATGGGTCGCGTTGGCCGTGCCGAAGAGATCGCCGCCGCGGCACTTTTTCTGGCATCGGACGACTCAAGCTTCGTCACGGGCGCAGAACTCTTCGCCGATGGTGGCATCGCCCAGGTCTGATGCGGCCGCCCGTCGCAGCACTGCGCCGGGCGTTTGCGGCGCCGTCACTTTTCCTCTACAGCACGGAAACCAAACGGAAAACTGCAAGGAAGAGATAGCATGACTGGCTACGAAATGTTCTGGCCCATTATTGCCCACGTAGCCCTAGTCTATCTCCTCTACATCCTTCTCGGTTATCGCCGCAGAAAGCTGGTTCAAGCTGGAAAGGTCCATGGCTCGAACTACCGGGAGAACCGCGATGAACCGGCGGAAGGCCTCGTTGCCAAGAATTGCCTGGCGAACCAGTTCGAGCTGCCGGTGCTTTTCTACGCCTGCTGCGTCCTTCTTTACATGACGGAAGCCGACAACATCGTGGCCATCGTCCTTGCCTGGATCTTTGTCGCACTTCGTTATCTGCACGCTCTCGTGCATGTCACCAGCAACGACCTTCGTTACCGCAGCCCGCTCTTCGCGGCTGGCTACGTGGTGCTCGGTGGCATGTGGCTGTGGCTGGCAGTCTGGATGACCTTCCCGAACGGCTGATCGTGCCTATCAGTCTGAAGTAACGCAGTTTTGTTCTCATGTTACCGGCCACTGACCTATCTTCTCCGGCAGGCGGAAGACAACAGGTAGGGAAGAGGAGGCCCCAAATGGACAAGCCGGAAATCACGCAGGCGATGATCAACGCCTATGACGAATATACGCATCTGACACTTGATCGCCGCGGCTTCATGGACAAACTGACGAAACTGGCCGGTTCCGCTGGCGCCGCGGCGGTGATCGTGCCGATGCTTGCGGCCAACAATGCGAGCGCGCAATTGGTCGCTGCCGATGACCCGCGACTGGTGGCGAAGGACGTGACCTATCCCGGCGGCGCCGGCGAGATGAAGGGTTATCTCGTCGAGCCGAAGGACGCTTCAGGCAAACTCGGCGCGGTGATCGTGATCCACGAGAATCGCGGCCTCAACCCACATATCCGGGATGTCGCGCGCTGCATGGCGTTGGATGGCTTCATCGCGCTTGCGCCAGACTTCCTGTCGCCCTTGGGAGGTACGCCGTCGAATGAGGACAAGGCCCGTGAGATGTTCAGCACGCTGGACAGGCCCGCCACGGTGGCGAACGCAGAGGCGACGCTCGCCTATCTGACCAAACTCGACAATTCCAACGGCAAGGTCGGTGCGATCGGATTTTGCTGGGGTGGCGGGCTGGTGAACGAATTTGCCACCAAGTCGCCGGAACTGAAGGCTGGCGTCGCTTACTATGGCGCGCAACCAAAGGCGACCGACGTGCCTGGTATCAAGGCGGCGCTGATGCTGCACTATGCCGGTCTCGACGACCGCATCAATGCCGGCATCGACGCCTACAAAAAGGCACTGGAGGAGAACGGCAAGAACTTCCAGATCTTCGTCTATGACGGCGTCAATCACGCTTTCAACAATGATACGTCGGCGGCCCGCTACGACAAGAAGGCGGCCGAACTTGCCTGGAGCAGAACCGTCGAATTCCTGAAAAAGAACCTTGGCTGATCAGGTTGCCGGCTCGCGCGGGGCAGGGGCGACAGCGACAATTGCCTCTGCCAGTGCCTCCATCTCCTTGCCGCGATGAGTGCTTCGCCGCCAGGCAAGGCCGATTTCGCGCGAGGGTTGGGGATCGACGAATGGGACGATGCGAATTGAATTGCGGGTGGTCTCGGTGGGAATGGCCATCTCGGGAATGAGCGTCATGCCCATGTCATGCGATACCATCTGCAGTAGCGTTGCCATCGATGTCGCACCGAAATTCACGAGGCTGCGCTTGCCGGCGCTGCAGACGGCGAGCGCCTGATCGCGCAGACAATGCCCTTCCTCGAGAAGCAACAGCCTGTCGACGTTGACCTCATGCTCGGTCAGCGGAGACATCAGGACCGCCTCTCCGTTATCGGCCACCGCCATGAAGAAGCGGTCGGTGAAGAGTGGCCGCGTCTGAACGCCTTCAATGTCGAGCGGCAACGCTGCAATCACGGCGTCAAGCTTCCCTGTCGAAAGATCGGCCAGCAGGCGGTCGGTCACGGCCTCTCGCAATTCGACTTCGACGCTTGGATAGGTTTTGCGCAGATGGGGAATGAATTGCGGCACGAGGTAGGGCGCGACCGTGGGAATGATTCCGATGCGGATCAGACCTTCGAGCGTGCCGGCACCTTTCCGAGCCGTCTGCTCGAGCAGGTCGACCTGATGCAGGATGGCGCGAACGTAATGCAGCACCTCTTCGCCTTTCGGCGTGAGGATCGTGTTCTGTCGTGTTCGCTCGACCAGTTTGGCGCCGAGATACTCTTCCATCTCCATGATCTGCGTCGACAGCGCCGGCTGGCTGATGTGAACCATTTCCGCAGCCCTGCCGAAATGGCGCGTCGTCGCAAGCGCATCGAAATAGCGCATCTGTCGAAGTGTCAGCACGATAATTTCTTCCAATCGTATTTTCCAAATAATACGAATTGAAGTTATCGAAGGTCAATGGGAATGCCCGCAAAGGGACGCCTCTCTGCGGTGCATTTTGCCGCGCGATGCAATGCAACTCATTCGGCGCCCGCGGGCACATCTCAAGCACGTCTGGAGAGATACGAATCAGGCTCCCGAAACGCATTGCGATCAGCGACCAGTCGGACCCGGCTGAATGGTTCTGCAGCCGAAAATCGACCAAATCCGGGTGTATCACCCCGATTTTACTGCGCTTTTCGGAATCCTTACAATCCAATCCATCTCGTTTACGAGTCGTGAAGACCTGCATGTCATATCGGCAAAACGGCGCCGGCATGAACCACCTCCGTCGCTCCACATAGAACAAATGGGAACGACATGAAGGTCGGAAGTTTGGATCGCATTGGCCTCCGCCGGAAGCCGAAGCAGGAACGCAGTATTCAGAGGCTGGACCTCATTCTATCAGCGGCTGCCGCAATCATTGCCGAAAAGGGCGTAAGCGCCATGCGGATGACGGAATTGGCGATCGCCGCCAAGGTGCCGATCGGCTCCGTCTATCAATACTTTCCCGAGAAGGCCGCTATCGTCAAAGCGCTTTTCGACCGCCATGCCTTGGCAATTCAGGCGCGGATTGCCGAAGCCTTTGCGTCCGTGCACTCGGTTGATCATGCGCTCGAGGTGCTCGTCGCCACGATTGACTGGCATTACGACGACTACCGCAACGATGCCGCGTATCTCGGCATCTGGATGGGCACTGAAACCGACCACGATCTGCTACGGCTCAACATCGAGCACAGCAAGCGGATTGCCGACATCTTTGAAGAGACTGTTCGCCGCGTAGCACCGGAGCTGTCCGCGGCCGACATGCAGGCAAGGAGCTACCTGTTCAGCCATCTGCTTGGGGCTTCGATCCGCCTTGCTGTCGTTAGCGAGGATTCGCTTGCCAGACGTATTCTGGACGAGTGGAAGCGCGTGATCCGCACGGCCTTCCTCTCGCCCGTTGCGGTGTGAAGCCTACCAGCTCGGAACGACGTTGGCGACCTTGAGGCGGGGCTGTACCCGCCCATAGGCGTTCTTCACATCTGGCTCGAGATTGTCGTCGACGACGGCGGGCGTGATGTTGTCGAGGCAGGCTGTGATATGCGCGGTAATCGCGTTCATCAGCGAGATCGACACGCCCGGCCGTTTCATGATGCCGATCTGGACCGGCGGCAGGGCGGGAAATCCGTCCGCCTGGCTCAGCACCTTCATCCCCGTGCGCAGCGCCGATTCCGGCATGACGGAGACGGCCATGCCAGCCAGAACCGCGGCCGCAACGACGGTGCACGACCAACTGGTGAACAGAATTTGATGTTCGCGGCCGACCGCGTCCAGCGCCGAGCAGGCAAGCTGCCGCCACTGGCAGTCGCGGCGACCGACCGCCAGCGGCACCGGCGCATCGTCACGGATCGGATGGTTGGCCGAACCGACCCAGCAGAGCGGTTCGGTCCGCACAACGTCCGACATGCGCTCGCGTGGGTTATGCGTCACCAGCGCAATATCGAGCTCGCCGCGATGCATGCGCTCGGCGAGATCCACCGAGGGCTCGCAGACGATATAGAGTTCGACATTCGGATGCGTCTTGGCGAAACGGCCGATGATTTCAGGCATGTAACGATCGGCGTAGTCATCGGGTGTGCCGATGCGCAGCGTGCCCTCGAGACGGTTGTCGTCAAAGGCGGCAATCGCCTCGTTGTTGAGACGGATCATACGCCGCGCATAGTTCAAGAGCTTTTCGCCCTCTGCGGTCAGGCGATTGCCACGCCCGTCCTTGATGAAAAGCTGTTTGCCGATGCGCTCTTCCAGCCGCCGCATCTGCATGGAAACGGCCGACTGCGTCTTGTAGACCCTGTCGGCCGCCTTGGTGAAGCTGCCGGAATCGACAATCGCTATGAAGGTCTGCAACTGATCAATATCAAGAGGCGCGGACATGGGTTCACCTATAACAATCTCTGATACTAATCATTAGAAACATTCGTTGGACTGATCAATAGGTGTTTGGCATCTTCGGGCTGCAAATCAAGCAAAGTGAAGGACAGGCACCCCGCCTGTCCGCCCCGATTTCAACCCTGTGCCTTCCCGCTCGACCTCGCGGGAGGGGTGGGTTGTTGCGCGCCAACGAAAGGATCGTCCCATGCGCACGACAGACCGGATACTCGAACTCGACTGCAGCCAGACCTCGCTGACGTTTTTCCAGCGTCTCGCAAATGGCTTTGCAACGCTGTCATCCGTACTGCGCGTGTTCCGCAACCGTATGGAGATCAACCGGCTGCACGAGCTCGATGACAATCAATTGAAGGATATCGGCCTCTCGCGGACCGATCTTACGTCAGCGTTCCTGGCGTCCACCTTCTTCGAGGACCCATCGCAGCATCTGACGCGCTCCGCCAGCAATCGCGGACGCAATTCAATCTTCCGGTCCCGAAAGGACTAAGGCCGGCCCAGTTTTCCCCGCAGGGTGATAGCCAATAGCCCTGCCTCTTGCCCGGTGACCGGCCTCCCAGCCGTCTCCGGGTTTTTTTATGCCTTGGGGGGAACGGAGGGCGTCTTCGGCATATAGGTTTCGAAGATCGCTTCCATGCTCTTCTGGTAGCTCTTCTGAACTTCGAGCCCGCTGTCGAACATGTTGTTCAGCATGTCCATGTAGCTTTCCGTTTCCGCCTTCGCCTGCTCCTTCGGAGCTGCGGTAGGCTTCTGCTCGACAGGCTTTCCGAGCGAGCCCATCATGTCCTGAAAGGCCTTTGCGAAGGGGTTGTCGAGGAACGGGTTGGTGGCCGTCTTTTCTGTCTCCGGCTTCTGCCCGCCGAACATCTGCTGCATGGCCTGAGTGAAAGGATTGTCGAAGATGCTGGGCTCGGGAGCTGGTTTCTGCTTCGGCGCAAAGCCGGTGCTTTCGAGCCATTTCTGGATGGTTTCGCCCATCGGCGTATTGACGAACGGATTGACGGGCGTTGCCATCTGCCCCATCGACTGCTTGAACAGGCCGCCCATCAGCGTGTCGGCCATCACAGGCAGCATCTGCTTGTAGATTTCCTGTCCGATTCCGGTCATCTGGGCGGCCTGTGCCGCGACGGCACGCGAGACTTCCTTGGAGCCGAACAGCTGCGAAAGGATGTTGTTGCCGTCGGATATCCCCTGCGGCGTGAAAGCCTTGCTCATATCCTCGAAATACTTGGCGTAATTGCCGGAGGCGACCGCCTGCATCAGTCCCATGAAGTCATAAGGGTTACTGGTGCTCCGCTTCAGGCCTGCGGAAAATGCTGGCATCAGCGCGGCCATCGCCTTGGCGGTCTGTTCCTGAGCAAGATTGAACTGCTTGGAGACAGCATCCATCGCCGCGCCGTTCTGGGCCTGCATCATCATGTCGAAGAGTGGCAGCATGGAAATCCCCTTCCCGGTTCGCAACGCGCAATTGCGTCACTATAGCCGGAAAAAGGAATGCGCAAACCGCTTTTTGCAGAAGGGCTTAGTAGGTGCTGCCCTAGTATTGATATTCTTCGAAGACCGGCTCCACGGAGCCGTTCCAGCGGCCGTGGTAGAGCGCCAGCAGATCCTCGGCCAAGGTCGCCTTCTTGGCCATGACTTCATCGAGCGGAGCCAGGAAGATGGTTTCGTCCTGGCCTTCCCTGTTGAGCCTGTTGCGGGCCCTGAGGCCTGCCTTGGAAACGGCAATCACTTCGCGTGCGGTCTCATAGAGCTCATGGCCACGGAACTTTGCCCTCAAGCCCTGAGCCGGCACGGCATTGCGCAAGGCGTTGACCTCGTCGAACGTCCAGTCCTTGGTCAGCATGTCGGCATCTTCGAGCGCCGCCTCGTCATAGAGAAGTCCGACCCAGAAGGCCGGTAGCCCACAGATACGCCGCCAGGGACCGCCGTCCGCGCCGCGCATCTCGAGGAAGCGCTTCAGTCGCACGTCCGGGAAGAGCGTCGAGAGATGGTTTGTCCAGTCGCCCATAGTCGGCTCCCACGCGGCGATTTCGCCTTTCAGCGCGCCGTTCATGAACTGCCGGAAGGTAACGTGGGTACAGTCGTGATAGTGCCCCTCGCGCACGATGAAATACATCGGCACATCGAGAGCCCACTCGACATAGTCATGGAAGCCGAAGTCGTCGCGAAAGGTGAAGTCCAGCAGACCGGAGCGATTGTTGTCGGTATCGCGCCAAATATCGCCTCGCCATGAGAGCAGGCCGTTGAGCTTGCTTTCGGTGAAGGGCGAGGAGGCAAAGAGCGCGGTCGCCAGAGACTGAAGCTTCATCGAGACGCGCATCTTCTTGCGCATGTCGGCTTCCGAGGAGAAGTCGAGGTTCACCTGAATCGTGCAGGTGCGGTACATCATGTCGAGACCCTTGCTGCCGACCATCGGCATGTAGCGGGTCATGATCTCATAGCGGGATTTCGGCATGACAGGCGTTTCGGCCAGCGTCCATTTGGGGCTGCCGCCGATACCGAGGAAGCGGATGCCCATCGGCTCTGCAATCTCACGCAACGTCGCCAGGTGCGCGTTCGATTCCTTGCAGGTCTCGTGGATTGTTTCCAGCGGAGCACCTGACAATTCGAACTGGCCGCCGGGCTCGATCGAAATGGCGCCCATTCCATTCGGTTCGCCAAGGCCGATGATGTTGTCGCCATCCATGATCGGATCCCAGCCGGATTTCTGCTGCAGGCCTTTCAGCAGCGCCGAAATGCTGGCCTCGCCGAAATACGGCACCGGGCTGTTGTCGGCCCGGAAGAAGGCGAACTTCTCATGCTCGGTGCCGATGCGGAATTTTTCTTCCGGCTTGCTTCCCGCAGCAAGATAATCGGTCAGCTCCTGAACCGAAGAGAGTGGCGTCTGGTCGGTGGTATCGCGAGCCATTCAAGTCTACCTGCAATGGGAGAGCGCCTGGAAAAGCCCGGGCAATTGGAAGGGTGATTAGGACCGCTCCCACGTATGTTGCAAGTGAAATTGTTTCAACAGCCCATCAAAAAAATAGCAGCCAATTTCGGCAGCGACCGATCCTAAGGTTAATTCCAGTCGCCGATCGCCGCCTGAATGACGGCCATTGCAGCAACCGCGGCCGTATCGGCCCGCAGGATCCGCGGTCCGAGCGGGATGGCGGTGACGAAATCGAGGCTGCGCAGTCGTGCGCGTTCCTCCTCGGAGAAACCGCCCTCGGGGCCAACAAGCAGCGCCAGCTTGCGCTCGTTGATTTTGGACAGCAACGGCAGCGGATTCTGCCCTGCGTCGCCCTCATCGCAATAGATGATGCGGCGATCGCTCGGCCAGGTGTCCAGGAGATCGAACAGCTTAACAGGCTCGGCAACATCGGGAATACCAAGTATGCCGCATTGCTCCGCCGCCTCGATGACGTTTGCCTTCAGCTTGTCCAGATTGGTGATCTTGCCCTGCACATGCTGGGTCATCACCGGGCGAAGAATGCCGGCACCCATCTCCACAGCCTTCTGCACCAGATAGTCGAGCCGCCCGACCTTTAGTGGGGCGAAGAGATAGTGCAGGTCGGAAGGGGCAGGTTGCAGCCGCGTCTGCTCTTCGGCAATGAGTGCAATGCGCTTTCGTGTCGGAAAGGTCAGGCGTGCTTTCCACTCGCCATCGCGACCGTTGAAGACGAGCAACTCACTACCCTCGGCCATACGCAGCACGTTAGCGAGATAGTTGAAGTGATCTGCCGTCGTCTCCACCGTTGCTCCGGCAGCGATGGGGGCATCCACAAACAGCCGTTGCATCCGAAAATTGGCGCGCATCGAAAAGTCCTGCTCAAACAAAGAGCGCGAACATAACCCAATAGAGGATGGCTGCAAGCGCTGCGGACGCCGGCACGGTGATGATCCAGGCGGCGATAATCGTCATGAAATGCGACCGACGGACGAGGTAGCGCCGGCGAACCTCGTGCGTGTTCGGGTCTTCCGGCTCCTCGAGCGCCCAGCTTTCAGCCTTTCGGCGCATGTATTCGATACGGCGTTTCGAATGCCGTGTGTACCACTCGCGGAAGAAGCCGACGCCGAACACGGACCCAACGGCGATGTGCGTTGTACTGACAGGCATGCCGAGCCACGAGGCCACGATGACTGTGATGGCTGTCGACAGGGCCACGCAATAAGCCCGCATGGGGTTGAGCTTGGTAATCTGCTCACCGACCAGCCGGATCAGGCGTGGCCCGAACAGCAGCAAGCCGACCGAGATACCGAAAGCGCCGATCAGCAGCACCCAGATCGGAGGCTGGCCTTGCGCACCCTCTGCGGATCCGCCCACCGCGCGCACGATGGCTGAAAGTGGCCCGACAGCGTTGGAAACGTCGTTGGCGCCGTGCGCAAAGGAGAGCAATGCGGCCGAACCGATCAACGGAATTTGAAATAGCACACGCAGCGAGCTGTTACGGTTTTCGAGCCCTACGGACTGTCGCAGCACGAATGATCGCGCCGCGATCCATCCGATGAAGCCGGCCGCGATGCCGAAAAGGATGATGGTGACCGTGGAGAATTCGCCGGGCGCTTGAAGCTGTAGCATCATGTAGGACGAAAAACCGCCCACCATCATGGCGATCAGGACGGGCACCCAACGGCGCGCCGCGGCAATCTTGTCGTCGCGGTAGATGATCAGGGTCTTCACCATGAAGAGCAGGCCGGCTGCGATCAAGCCGCCCAGCAAGGGCGACGTCATCCAGGCCGACGTGATCTCGATCATCACCCGCCAGTTGACCGGTTCGGGGCCGACCGCGCCGACGCCCGCGCCGATCACCGCGCCGACGATCGCATGCGTGGTCGATACCGGCGCATTCATCCAGGTCGCAAGGTTGATCCACAATGCGGCGGCCATCAGCGCCGCCATCATGATCCAACTGAGCGTCGCCGGCGGCACCTGCACCGCATCGACGATGCTAGAGGAGATCGTTTTGACGACCTCGCCGCCGGCAACCGTTGCGCCCAAAATTTCAAAAATGGCGGCGATGACAAGTGCTTGCCCCATCGTCATCGCACGGGCGCCCACCGCCGCGCCGACGTTATTGGTAACGTCGTTCGCACCGATATTCATGGCCATGTAGGCCGCGAGCGCGGCAGCGGCGATCACAAGCACGGCGCCAGGCCGGTCAAAGACGTACACGCCCGCAAAAAGCATGGCCAGTCCGAGGAAGATCAGCCCGAGCCCCGGTGCCACCAGTTTGCGCGAGACGAACTTCGTCGCATCCTCGACATGCGTAAGCTTGTCGAGGTCCTTGTCGAGCGTTCGCTTTGTGAGGATGGCTGGTCGGTCGGGCATGCTATTCCTTCGTTGAATTCTGCTTTAGCGCCGCCGAGTTTAGCAGCGCAAGATGGCAGTATTCATTCCGCCGGAATTTGCTTTGGCGACCTTGCTGCGAGCTCTTCCGCCATGCGCCGCTTGAACAGCAGGAAGAGATTGCGAAGTTCAGGCTCCTGAACGCGCTTGACAGCCTCGTCGCACGAGACCCATTCCGTCTTGCGCTCGCCTTTTTCCTTGAAGTTCTTGGCGATCTCCGAAACTTCGAGCGCATAGACCTGCACCTTGCAAGTCACCTTCAGACCGTTTTTCAGCACCTTGGGATAGGAGTAAGATCCAAGCGTCTGGCTTTCGACGGTTCCGCGCGCGCCGGCTTCTTCGAATGCCTCGCGGGCTGCGACCTCGTAGGAGCATCGTCCGTCCATCGGCCATCCCTTAGGAATAACCCAGCGGCCGGTGTCGCGGCTTGTCAGCAAAAGGACTTCGACTTCGTTGGCCTTCTTTTTGACCCGATAGCACAGCGCAGCATATTGCTGGCGCGGAGGGCGCCGAAACATGAGCTGGACGTCTGCAGCGAGGCGGGCGAGAAGAGTCAACGGTCGGGTCACCTTTGCGTTTTTGTTCGAGTGAGTCGTCTATATTAGTATCCGCTGGAAAGCTTGCGCGATCCATACGCATTTCATGCTTCTCGCTCAGATTTGACAACTATCAATAGGAACTTTTTGTTTCGCCGGGTAACAAAAAGTCCGCCAAATACTGTTCTGATTCCGTCAATGCACAGGCGTTCAATATGCGCCCGTCTTGTATTTCGATCAACGAGTGCATCATGTAGTGCACTGTTATGTCGCCAGTGTGGTAATCATGCGTCTTCCTTCCCTAAAAGCGGTCCGGGTCTTTGAAGCGGTCTGCCGCCACGGTAGCATCCTCGGCGCGGCCGCAGAACTCGGTGTCGTGCGGGGTGCCGTGCGCCAGCAGCTTGCGATCCTTGAGAACTATTTCGGCGAGAAACTGTTCGAACGCGATGGGCGCAAGCTGGCTGCCACGCCCAAGGCAATAAGGTTTGCGGAGGCTTCGAACGCCGCCCTTACCATGCTTGAACGCGCCGCCCTCGAATTTGCGGGCGGTGACAATCGCCGCATCCGCCTCGGCGTGCCTTCCGCCTTTGCTATATGGTGGCTCATGCCGCGACTTGCAAATATGCAGTCAGCCCTTGGCAGCGTCGATGTCGATATCGTGCCTATGTCAATCGTTGAACCGCTGTCTCTGCATCCGGAGCTTGATGCAGTCATCATGGGCGGTGAATACCGGCCGGTGGCGGGTGTGACGGCAGTCAAATTCATGGAGGATGAATTCGGACCGGTTGCCACGCCAAATCTGGCCGAACGGATCGCCGATAATCCCGCGCGGATGGTGGAGATCACCGCTCTTGTCAGCCGCAGCGCACCAACGCTCTGGCAGGAATGGTTTGCCGAAAGCGGGACTGAAGAGGTGTCGTTCCGGCGCAGGCAGGAGTTCGAAGATCTGCTCCTCGCTCTCGGCGCGGCGCGATCGGGCGTTGGAGTGGTGCTCGCGCCACGCGCCGCCATTGAAGATGACTTGCAGCGCAAAGTGCTCGCGGCGCCCTATGGCTTCGTTCGGCGTGCGGCCGGCTATAGCCTGTCTTGCCGCAGCGCTGACGCAAGGAAACCCGCATTTACCGCTCTCCAGGAATGGCTGCGCCGCTCCGGCGTGCCGGCACAATAGGGCAGAAAATCTGCCCTATTGTGAAGAATTATCTCCATGGTCGAAAGCTACTGTCGGGTCTAACACTGGGTTAAGAGCAGAGGACACGGATATGCAGAAAGACGCGACCCGCATCGAATGGATCGGCAACAGCTGCCGATTGCTCAAGGCAACTGCGGCAGAGTTCGAGAAGACACGACCGTTCGCCGGCCTCACCATTGGCACCGGCATTCATCTCGAACCGAAGACCGTGGCGCTCTTGATGACGCTGAAGGCCGGCGGCGCACGGCTCATCTGCACAGGTAATCTGAACAGCACGCAGCCTTCGACCGTCGAGTTCCTGCGTTCGCAAGAGATCACAGTGTTCGCAACACAGACGACGGATCCCGTCGCGCATCAGAAGAGTTTGGAGGCGGTTGTGGGCGAAAGGCCGGATCTGCTGCTCGACAATGGCGGCGACCTCTTCGCGATCGCTGCTGACGCAACTTACACAGGTCTTCTCGGCGGCACCGAGGAGACGACATCAGGACGCACGCGCCTGCTGCCGATGCGGGCGAAGTTGAACATGCCGATCCTGGTCATCAATGACAGCCCCATCAAGCAGTTCGCCGAAAACAGGCATGCGGTGGGGCAGAGTCTTTTCGAAAGCTACATGCGCTTCACCAACCGCTCAACCAACGGCAAGCGCGTGACCGTTTTCGGCTATGGCGCTTGTGGGAAGGGAACCGCCGCCTGCTTCCGCAACGCGTTTTCGAGCGTCAGCGTCGTCGATATCGATCCAGTGACAGCGCTGGAAGCGCATCTCGACGGTTTCTCCACTCCGCTGCGCAACGAGGCCATTTCTTCCGCCGACGTGCTCATTACGGTCACCGGCTTCCCCGCCATCGTTACCTCAGCGGATCTACCATTGATCAAGGACGGTGCGATCCTGATGAATGGCGGGCATTTCCCCCATGAAATCGATGTCGCCGCGTTCCGGCAGCACGCAGATGTGGTGCGGATCGATCGCTACGAGGCCGATCATATCGAGACCTTGCACCTGCGGGACGGTCGCTCCTTCCATATTCTCGGCGGAGGGCATATGGCGAACCTTGCCGGGCCGCGTCCGCTCGGCAATTCGGTGGAGTCGATGGATCTCGGCTTCACGCTGCAAGCGCGTTGCCTCGAACGTGTGGCGAAACGCGAGGTCGGCGCCGAGAGCTGCATCGTCCCGGTGCCCGCGGATATCGATGCCATGGTGGCAAGCACCTATCTAGATCTGGCCCGATAGGAAGGTGCGGCGCGCACTGGCCGCACCTTGCAAATTCAACCGATCTCGACCACGAGCTTGCCGTTCGCTGTGCGGTCTTCGATCAGCGCATGTGCTTCCGCTACGTCGGCAAGTCCGAAGCGGTGCGGGTCGAGCCTCGGCATCAGCTTTCCCGCCTCGACGAGCTTGCTGACCTCCCGCAGGATTTCGCCGTGATGGCTGCGCCCTTCATCGGTCAGAAGCGGCAGTAGCGTGAACACGCCCGAATAGGACGCAGCCTTGAACGACAGGGGGGCGAGGGCATGCGTGCCCCATCCGAGTGCGCTGACGACATGGCCGAACCGACCGACTGCCTGGAAGGCTGTATCGAGGCCGGCGCCGCCGACGGTGTCGTAGACGATATCGAAGCCTTTGCCGCCTGTATGATTGCGGACATAGTCCTCCACGGTTTCTGCCCTGTAGTCGATCGGTGTTGCTCCCAGGCTTGCGAGATAGTCCGCCTTGGAAGCGCCATCGACCGCAAAGACATTGGCGCCTGTGGCTTTTGCGATCTGGACGGCAATATGCCCAACACCGCCCCCCGCGCCGAGGACAAGAACTTGCTGGCCACTCCGGACATTGGCGCGGTCGACCAACCCTTCCCAGGCCGTAATTGCAATCAGCGGCAAGGCCGCTGCTTCGCGCATCGAGAGATTGTGGGGCTTCGGCGCGATCAACCGCGCGTCGACGGCTGCCAATTCAGCCAGCGAGCCCTGGATGCCGCCGACTCCACCGGTCATCCCGTAGACTTCGTCGCCGCGGTGGAACCCGGTGACGCCCGGACCGACGTGCTCGATGACGCCTGCCATGTCTATGCCAAGAACAGCCGGAAAGGGATGGCGCGCGTGGGCAGCATTGCCGGCGCGGATCTTTGTGTCCAGCGGATTGACGCCGCTCGCCTTGATGCGAACCAGCACTTCACCCTCGCGCGGCGTCGGCTTGGCGATCTCTGCCGAACGGAAATCGGCTTTCGCCGCGTCAATCAGCAGCGCTTTCATCGTTGTGGTCGCAGACATGCAACTCTCCTTTCATTCGTATGGGGAGGAGAATGCGCTGTTGATGTGTGAATGGAAATGAAAGAAATTGTATGAGGTCCATGCATTTTTGTTTGGAGAGATGGTCGTGGAATGGAGTGATCTTAAGCTGTTCCTGGCGATTGCTCGCCAAGGTACTCTGGGCGCGGCTGCTCGCAGCCTTAGCCTGACGCAGCCGACGATGGGACGTCGCCTGCGTGCGCTGGAAAGCTCGCTAGGCCAGACGCTGTTTCAGCGGACGGCGGACGGCTTTGTTCTGACGGATGAGGGCGCCGCCGTCTTCGCACGCGCCGAGCGAATGGAAGAGGAAGCACTTGGTCTTGAGCGAGAACTTGCCGGGCAGAACCGCCAGCTGAGTGGCTTCCTGCGCCTGTCCTCGTCGGATTGGTTCGGGGCACACGTGCTGTCGCCGGTGCTTGCCGAATTCTCGCTGAGCTACCCGAAGATCGTCGTGGAATTGCTGACCGATAGCCGTCTGCTGAGCCTTTCCCGCCGGGAAGCTGATGTGGTTTTTCGGATCGCGCCCTTTACGGAGCCCGAGGTGATATCGCGCAAGCTGCTCCACATCGACTATCGGCTCTATGTCGGCCGAGGCGGGGAGCATCCAAAAGCAGGCGACGGCACAGGCGCGCGCCTGGTAACGATGGACGAGGCTTTTGGCGCTATGCCGGATGTCGCTTGGCTGGCACGCCTTCTCCCAAATGCGGAGGTCGCCATGCGCAGCAACAGTCGCGATGTGCAGGCGACTCTTTGCAGACGCGGCGCTGGCCTTGCGGTTCTGCCGCGCCCTCTTGGGGATTCAATCCCTGACATCGAGCCGGTCGACCTCGGGGAAGCTCCGCCCGGGCGCGATACCTGGGTCGGTTACCACCGGGACACGAAAAGACAGGCGCGCTTGCGGGCACTTCTCGATCTTGTGATCGAGAGACTGGCGAATTGAGCGTCTAGCGCTCCCAATAGGGAACTGGCCCATAAACTTCGGCGAGATAGTTGATGAACAGCCGCACCTTTGCGGGCAGGAACTGGCGGCTCGGGTAAACCGCGGAAAGCGCCACGTTGCGCGATCCCTCGTAATTCGGAAGGATATGGACGAGCCGGCCATCCTTGAGCTCGTGGCTTATGTCCCAGGTGGAGCGCAGCGCGATGCCAAGCCCCGATATGACAGCCTCGCGGACGACTTCGCTTGAGTTCGTCACAAGCATCCCTTCCGGCCGTAGCGAAAGCGGCCCTTCCGGCCCTTCCAGCCGCCAGGCGTCGTTGTTGTGCGCGGGCAGGCAGCGATGCTGCTTGAGGTCTTCGATCGTCTGCGGCGTGCCGTTGGCGGCGAGATAGTCCGGGGATGCGCAAAGCAGCCGTCGCACGGGCGCAAGTCGTCGCGCGACAAGGCTCGAGTCCGTCAGTTCCGCGATGCGGATGGCAAGGTCGAAACCTTCGCCAACGATGTCGATGAATTCGTCGCTGAGCACGAGATGGATTGCCAGTCCTCGATGCGTGTCCATGAACGACTTCAGATGCGGCGCGATATGCGTGCGTCCGAACGAGGTTGGCGCCGTCACCTTCAGCGTTCCCTGCATCTGCGCCGAGCGCCCGGAGATGTAGTATTCGGCCTCCTCGATGCCGGCGAGAATGCCGAGCACGCGGTCGTAGAAGCCCTGGCCCGCCTCGGTCAGTGAAATCTGCCGCGTCGTGCGCTGCAGAAGCCGTGTACCGAGCCGATCCTCTAGCCGTTTGATGCGTTTAGAGACAACCGCCGGCGAAAAGCCGAGGGCTCTCCCGGCAAGCGACATGCTCCCCGTTGAAACGACCTTTGCGAAAATTTCCAGATCACCGAGATTGGTCATGCGCCTTATTGTTTATCCTTTTGGAATAAGTGCTTAGCATTTGCGCCATAATCGGGAAAGTGCTAAGCCCGATTGAGCCGGCAGCGTGGAGGATGCGTCCGGTTTTCGCCGTCGCGAGCGAAGGGAGAGAGCCATGTCCGACACGATTTCGTTTCTCGCCCCGCGTGCCGATGTGCTCGCCCGTCGCCGGCAGATTGTCACTGATCTCATCGACCTGCTGCCGCCGGAATGCCTGGTGCATGAAGCGCGTGAGCTGATGCCGTTCGAGACGGATGCCTTCGTTTCTTATCGCCGGATGCCGCTGGCGGTTGCCTTGCCGCGTACGACTGCGGAAGTCGCTGCAGTCATGAAATACTGTCATCGCTATGGTGTTCCGGTGGTGCCGCGCGGCGCGGGAACGTCGCTCTCGGGCGGAGCGATCCCGCAGGAAGATGCCGTCGTGCTGTGCGTCTCAAAAATGAACCGCATTCTCGAAATCGATCTGCCGAACCGAGCGGCAGTCGTCGAAGCCGGCGTCACCAATCTGAATATCTCAGAATCCGTCTCCGCAGATGGTTTTTTCTATGCTCCCGACCCGAGCTCGCAGCTAGCCTGTACGATCGGCGGCAACATCGGCATGAATTCCGGCGGCGCACACTGTCTGAAATACGGGGTGACGACCAACAACCTGCTCGGCGTAAAGATGGTCCTCATGGACGGCACCGTGATAGATCTTGGGGGAAAGGCGCTGGATGCCGCAGGCTACGACCTGCTTGGCCTCGTCTGTGGACATGAAGGCCAGCTCGGCATTGTCACGGAGGCGACGGTCCGCCTTATTGCCAAGCCGGAGGGAGCGCGACCCGTGCTTTTCGGCTTTGATACGTCTGAAGAGGCGGGATCGTGCGTCGCCGACATCATTGCGTCAGGCATCATTCCCGTTGCCATCGAATTCATGGACAAGCCGGCGATCGAAATCTGCGAAGCCTTTGCCAAGGCTGGCTATCCTCTTGATGTCGGCGCCCTGTTGATCGTGGAGGTCGAAGGGTCGGAAGCAGAAATGGACGACATGCTGAAGAGCATCGTCGAAATCTCGCGCAGGCATGGCGTGAAGACCGTCCGTGAATGCCAGTCGGCAACCGAGGCGGCGCTGATCTGGAAGGGCCGCAAGTCGGCCTTCGGCGCAACGGGCCGTATTGCCGACTATATCTGCATGGACGGGACCGTGCCGCTCAGCCAGCTTTCTTATGTGCTGAAGAAAACCTCTGAAATCATCGACCACTATGGGCTTCGCGTCGCCAATGTGTTCCATGCCGGCGATGGCAACATGCATCCGCTGATCCTCTTCAATGCCAACGATCCCGACGATGCGGCCCGCGCCGAGGCTGCGGGCATGGAGATCCTGAAGCTCTGTGTCGATGCAGGCGGTTGCCTCACCGGCGAGCACGGCGTCGGAATCGAGAAGCGCGACCTGATGCGCCACCAGTATTCTGAAGCGGATCTCGCACAGCAGATGGCTGCACGCGCTGCGTTCGATCCGGGATGGCTCCTCAATCCGTCCAAGGTCTTCCCGCTTGAGGGACGCCCAGCCGCATGATCGATCTATCGCCTATGACGGACGAAGAGGCTGCGGCAATCGTCCGCAGTCATGTGCAGGAAGGAAAGCCGCTGGCAGTCTGTGGTGGTAACACCCGCTCCGGCTTCGGAAATGTCGTGGTCGCGGAAAGTCGCCTGCGTTCGTCCAATCTCAGCGGCATCACTGCCTACAACCCCGGCGAGATGGTTCTGACCGCCCGTTCCGGAACGCCGCTCGCCGAGATCGAGGCCGCGCTGGCGGAGAATGGTCAGATGATGGCCTTCGAGCCCATGGACCATCGCCCGATCATGGGCACATCAGGCGAGCCGACGATCGGCGGCGTCTTTGCTGCGAATGTCTCAGGTCCGCGCCGTTTCATGGCCGGGGCCGCGCGCGACAGCCTGCTTGGCGTGAGCTTCGTCAATGGCAAGGGCGAGGTGATCAAGGCCGGCGGTCGCGTGATGAAAAACGTGACCGGGCTCGATCTCGTCAAGCTGATGGCGGGCTCGCATGGCACGCTGGGCTTCTTGACCGAGGTGACTTTCCGCGTGCCGCCGCGCCCGAGAACCGAAGCAACGATCGTCATTTCCGGCCTGAACGATGCCGAAGCCGCGAACGCCATGGCGGCGGCGATGGCGTTGCCCGTTGAAGTCTCCGGTGCCGCGCATCTGCCGATGACCGTCGCCTGGAAGTTTCTCGACAGCACGCTCTCCGAAGGTGAGGGCACCTGCCTGCGCATCGAAGGCCGGCCCGGCTCCGTCGATGCAAGGGCAACCAAGCTCGCGGTCGCCATGGGAGCGTTCGGATCTGTCGCGCGTCTCGAAAAAGACGAAAGTGTGCGTCTTTGGCGAGGTATCCGCGATGTAGCTCCCTATGCCGACGGTACGGCGCGACCGGTCTGGCGCGTTTCCGTTGCCCCGGGCACCGGCCATCAGCTGGTCGCTGCACTTCGCCTCGAAGCCGGCGTCGATGCATTCTACGACTGGCAGGGCGGCCTGATCTGGATGCGGATGGAGGCCGATCCCGACGCCGACCTCCTGCGCCGTTTCATCAAGGCACTGGGCGGCGGTCACGCCACGCTCATTCGCGCACCCGAACAGATACGATCAATGACCGCCTCCTTCCAACCGCAGCAGGAGGCGGTGGCCTTGCTCTCGCAGCGGCTGAAACTGAAATTCGATCCAGCCGGCATCTTCAATCCCGGGAAGATGGCAGGAGCCTGAGGCGATGCAGACAAATTTCACTCCGGCCCAGCTTGCCGACCCGCACGTTGCCGAATCCGAAAAAATCCTGCGCAAATGCGTGCATTGCGGCTTCTGCACCGCGACCTGTCCGACCTATGTCACGCTCGGGAACGAGCTTGATAGTCCTCGCGGGCGCATCTACCTGATCAAGGACATGCTGGAAAACGGTCGCCCAGCAGACGCCGAGGTCGTCACCCATATCGACCGCTGTCTCTCCTGTCTGGCCTGCGTAACGACCTGTCCCTCGGGCGTAGACTACATGCACCTCGTCGACCATGCACGGGCGCATATTGAGAAGACTTACAAGCGCCCTTTCATGGACCGGCTCGTGCGTGCGATCCTCGCGGCTGTTCTGCCGTATCCCGATCGGTTTCGCCTGGCGCTCAAGCTGTCGTGGGTGGGGCGGCCGTTCGCTGGCCTCTTGCAGCGTGCGCCCGCATTGAAACCATTTGCTGCGATGCTGGCGCTGACGCCGCGCCGCCTTCCTCCTGCCTCCGTTTTTGTCGCACCGGCAAACCACCCGCCGATCGGCGAGAAGCGTGGTCGCGTGGCGATCCTGAGCGGCTGCGCGCAGCCGGTCCTCGACCCCGCGATCAACGAGGCAACGATCCGGCTGCTCACGCGGCTCGGCGTCGAAGTCGTCGTTCCCGAGGGCGAGAGCTGCTGCGGCTCGCTCGTCCATCATATGGGACGGGAGGAGCAGGCATTGGGTAGTGCACGTGCCAACGTCGATGTGTGGACGCGTGAAATCGAGAAGGGTGGGCTCGACGCAATCATCATCACCGCCTCGGGCTGCGGCACGACGATCAAGGACTACGGGCATATGTTGCGGCTTGACCCTGCCTATGCCGAAAAGGCGGCGCGTGTCTCGTCGCTTGCAAAGGATATCACGGAGTATCTCACGTCGCTTGAGCTCCCCGCGCAAATGCCGAAAGGCATCATCGTCGCCTACCATTCTGCATGTTCGATGCAGCACGGCCAGAGGATCACGACGGCGCCGAAGCAGCTGCTGAAGGCGGCTGGCTTCAATGTCCGCGATCCCGCCGAGGGCCACCTCTGTTGCGGCTCGGCTGGTACCTACAACATCATGCAGTCGGATATCTCCGATGCCCTGAAGGCCCGAAAAGTCAGGAATATCGAGGCGATGAAGCCTGATGTCATCGCGACCGGCAACATCGGCTGCATGATGCAGATTGCGACGGGAACGGCCGTTCCGATCGTTCACACGGTACAACTGCTGGATTGGGCCCATGGCGGCGATGTACCGGAAAAATTAAAGGATTTGCCGTTAGTTTAGCGGCGCCGGATCGTCCGGCGATCTCAGGAGCCCGCCATGCATCGCACGATCCTCGCGCTTACGATTTTCTGCGGCGCGGCGAGTGTCGCCCACGCAGACACGCGCTTTTTCTGTTCGGCGGATGACAAGGCTGTGCGCTTCACCGTCGAAAGTGGTTTCGAGGCTGGCGGCGGCCACAAGCTCAATCATTTTCGGGGTGCTCTGGCAATGAAGGGCGGCGATCTCCCGCCGGCGCTCCAGAAGATTTCTGTCACGTCAGAAAATCTGACGCACCATTGGTCACATGACGGCGAATTGCGGTTGGAGGTGTTCTATGACGGTGGCGATGCCGCGAATGGTCAGGGTCTCAGCCTGATTGTGACTGCCGGTCAGCGCGGAAAATCCATGACGACATTCTCGGGCGCCTATGAGCTGGCCATTGAAGGCGGCGCGAAACCGTTTGTCGCCACTGGCAAGGTCAGCTGCGGATCGAAGTAGGCGGCCGCTGCCGGCCGCCTGATTGCTTGGCTCAGCCGCCGAACAGTGTCCGCAGCACGTCGATGCCACGATCTTCAAAGCTGATCTCGCCCTGCTTGTTGCCGGGGCCAACGACGATGACCTTGGTGCCAACCTGTGCGCGTTCGTAGAGGTCGATCACATCCTTGTTCATCATGCGGATGCAGCCGGACGACATGTTGAGGCCGATCGACCAAGGCTGGTTGGTGCCGTGGATGCGGAAGCTGGTGTCGTTGCCACCCTTGTAAAGATACATGGCGCGGGCGCCGAGCGGATTATCCTCGCCACCCTCCTGGTAGGCCGGGAGGATGTGGCCTTTCGCCGCTTCGCGAACACGCATTTCCGGCGGTGGCGTCCAGCCCGGCCACTCGGCCTTGCGACCGATCTTGACCACGCCCGACCAACCGAAGCCCTCGCGGCCGACGCCAATGCCGTAGCGCGTCGCACGGTTCTTGGTCTCGACGAGGTAAAGGAACTTGTTGTTGGTATCGATGATGATCGTGCCGGGCGCCTCATTCGTGACAAGGCGCACGCGCTGGCGTTTGAACTGCGGCTTGACAGGCTTCGGCGGCGCGGCAACGCGAACGACGGGTGCACCATCATGCGCGGGCGTAATCGGCTGCGCCGAAACCGATGTGGATATGGAAGAGACCAGCAGGCCGGCGGCTGCAAGAGCCGTCGCGAATTTCAGCATATTTGATTCCCTCAAAGCAAAATCGGATCGAAGCTACCCGAACTTCGATCCGATTCAAGATATCGGACGACGAATGACGTCGTGGCGATGTCTAATTGCAACTATTCTGGGCAGGTCACTGGTATTGACGAGCCTTTACATGACGATGACGCGGGTTCCAACCTTTACGCGCTCGTAAAGGTCAACGACGTCTTCATTACGCAGCCGAATGCAGCCGGAGGAAACGGCGCTGCCGATGGTCCAAGGTGCATTGGTCCCATGGATGCGATAGAGCGTCGAGCCGAGGTACATGGCGCGCGCGCCGAGCGGGTTCTCGGGCCCGCCGTCCATACGCGCTGGAAGATAGTGGCCTTTGGCTGCTTCGCGGCCGATCATTTCCGACGGTGGCGTCCAGTCCGGCCATTCGGACTTGCGAGTAATCTTGTGCGCGCCGGCCCATTCGAAGCCGGGCTTGCCGACGCCGACGCCGTAACGCCGCGCCTTGCCGCCATCCATCACCAGATAGAGGAAACGGTTGTTGGTATCGATGACGATCGTACCGGGCCGTTCCTTGGTATCGTAGGAAACGATCTGCGGCAGAAATTGCGGCTCTAGCTGCTGGCGGATGACCGGAACGCCGGGACCAATGGCGGACACGGGCTGCGTCCTGACGGCAGGAGCGCGACGGAATGCGCCAGGCGAGAACAGGCCCCGCTGCGCAACGACTGGCCGCTGGTAGACAACGGGACGAACCTTGCCGCCGAGCTGCATGATCCAGGGCGCTGCAAGGTCTGGGCTCAGCACGACTGGCGGGCGCGTCGCGTAACGGTCGTCGCCGAGCGCGGCCGTGGAAAAGACGCCGAGCAACGCTGCGGCGAGCAGAAGGGATTTCATCATCGGACGGGACTCTCTACAAATGGCCGAAAATGCGCGGACGGCGGCGGCCGTCTGCCTTCAAGCTGCCATCCTTCCCGCCAGCGAATGGTAAATTTGAATTCATTCAAGTCAGAAGCGAGGGATAAACTTTTCGTCAGGGTTATCGTTCGGTTTGGAAACAGAGTTTGCAAATGGTAAAGCCGGATTCGCAGCACGAAAGCGAAGCGGGATCATGAGCGATACGGGCATCATCATCGGCGAAGACGGCAAGGGCCGCTGTCACTGGCACGCCAACCTCCCGGACTATCTCAGATATCACGACGAGGAATGGGGGCGGCCGGTAACAAACGATATCCGCCTCTTCGAGAAGATTTGCCTGGAAGGGTTCCAGTCCGGCCTCTCCTGGCTCACCATTCTGCGCAAGCGTGAGAATTTCCGCGCGGCCTTCGCCGGCTTCGATTTCGAGAAGGTGGCGCTCTTCGACGACAGCGATATCGCGCGCTGCCTTGCAGATCCCGGCATCGTGCGCCATCGCGGCAAGATCGTTTCGACAATCAACAACGCCGGCCGTGCGATCGAGCTGCGGCAGGAGTTCGGGTCGCTCGCCCGCTATTTCTGGAGCTTTGAGCCCGGTCACAACGAACGGCCAAAGGTGGTTGATCGCGCGGTGATCATGGCCAACCCGACGACGCCGACATCGGTCGTCATTTCCAAGAATCTGAAGAAGCGCGGCTGGACGTTTGTCGGCCCGACCACAGTTTATGCCTTCATGCAGGCAATGGGTCTCGTGAACGATCATGTCGAAGGTTGCTTCTGCCGCACCGAGGTAGAAGCAATGCGCGATGCGCTGGTGCGCCCATGAAGCGGCTTGCTGTTAGCGCCGCCCTCTGCCTGTTGGCATCTGTGGCATTCGCGCAGTCGCCGGAGCTGCAACCCGGAGAACGACTGGAAAAGCTGCAGTTTCCCGCTGCGACCATGGAGCTCAAGGGCTGGACGAAATTCGGCAACGGACGCGTCTACACGCTTCCCGTGAAGGCGGGCCAGCATGTGAAGATCAGCTTCTCGACGAAGAGCAAGTTCGCCTTCCTCTCGATCTTCGATCTCGCGATACCTGACGAAGAGGCAATCTTCGGCACCGACGAGGACGGCAGCAGCTACAATATCACCGTAAAGGACAACACGACCTGGCTGCTGCGGCCTTACTATTCGAAAGTATCGCCGCGCCGTGGCCTTGGTGCACCCTACAGCATTCTTGTCGAGCCTCAGGCAACAGCGCCGCCACCGACAGCTCCTGTCGAGAAGCAATCGCCGTCGCCGCTCTTCCCTTCAAGGCAGTAGCAACAGTTAGCCAAGACCTTCGATCAAGCCGCGCAGTTCTCCCAGATGCTCGATCTTGCGGAAGCGCGGTGCGTCCTTCGGTTCTTCTACGTGCTCGACAATCCAGGTGAGCTCATGCGGCACGAAGACGCCGTAACTGCCGGCGGCGATTGCCGGGACAATGTCTGATTTCAGCGAATTGCCCACCATCATGGCCCGTTCCGGGCCGCCGCCGACCTTGGAGAAGATCCGTCGGTACGTCACGGCCGTCTTGTCGGAGACGATCTCGACGGCGTGGAAGAAGTCGCCGAGCCCGGATTGTGCCAGCTTGCGTTCCTGATCGAACAGGTCGCCCTTGGTGATCATCACCAGCAGGTATTTTTCGGAGAGCGCCGCCAGCGTCTCCTGCACATGCGGCAGCGTTTCGACCGGGTGGGAAAGCAGGTCGCGGCCGGTGTCGAGAATACCGGCAATGACGCGGGCAGGCACCTTGCCCTCAGTGATCTCGATGGCGGTCTCGATCATCGACAGCGTAAAGCCCTTGATGCCGAAGCCGTAGTGGCGAAGATTGCGCTTCTCTGCTTCCAGCAATCGTTCGGAAATCATCGGGCCGTCCGCAAAATCCGCCAAAAGCTCGGTGAAATGCGCTTCCGTAAGCCGGTAATATTGCTCGTTCTGCCAGAGAGTGTCGTCGGCATCGAAGCCGATGGTCGTCAGCGCGTGGGTGGTCATCGGTCGTCTCCGAGTCACTAGGATAGATTTATTGAAGGCTTGGCGCGAAACAAGGGTATGTCGAGCGTTGGACCGGCGCTCGGCATGTTGAAATGCCACCGCTTCGCCTTACATCGTTAGTGCCTTTCGCGCAGCCGCATTTCGGCAGTTCCTGTCACGAGCAGGCCAATAGTCATAAAATGAATTCATCTGTCCGCAGGCACTACCCGCGGTCGTCATGAGGAAATCTTCGATCATGCGTTACAATCAACTGGGAAATACGGGGCTGTTCGTCTCCGAAATCTGCCTCGGCACCATGACCTTTGGTGCCGGCAACGAGGGTAATTTCTGGGGTTCTATTGCCGACGTCGACCAGAAAGCCGCCGATCAGATCGTCGAGAGGTCGCTGGCGTCAGGCGTGAACTTCATCGATACAGCCGACGTCTATTCCTTCGGTGAATCCGAAAGGTTGCTTGGCCAGGCCCTGAAGAACCTGGATGTCCCTCGCAAGGACGTAGTCATTGCCACGAAGGTCTACGGCGTCATGGGCGACAAGCCGAACGACCGCGGCGCATCGCGCGGCCATATCATGGATTCAGTGGAAGCGAGCCTGAAGCGGCTGCAGACCGATCATATCGACCTCTATCAGATCCACGCCACCGATCCGGTCACGCCGATCGACGAAACGTTGCGAGCCTTGGACGACCTCGTATCCCGCGGTCTCGTGCGCTATGTCGGCGTTTCCAACTGGCAGGCATGGCGTATTGCCAAGGCGCTCGCCATTTCGGAGCGCCGAGGCTTCGCGCGGTTCGAGACGGTGCAAGCATATTATTCGATCGCCGGCCGCGATCTCGAGCGCGACATCGTGCCGATGATGCAGGAGGAGAAACTCGGCCTGATGGTTTGGTCGCCGCTGGCTGGCGGGCTTCTCTCCGGCAAATACGGGCCGGGAGCGCCTGGCAATGGCGAAGGTCGCCGCGCCTCGTTCGATTTCCCACCGGTCGACAAGGATCGCGCCTGGGCCTGCGTTGCTGTCATGCGCGAGATCGCCGATAAGCACGGCACCAGCGTCGCGACCGTCGCGCTTGCCTACATTCTCGCGAAACCTTTCGTGACGACTGTCATCATCGGCGCCAAACGCGTCGAGCAGCTCGACCAGAACCTGGCGGCCGTCAAGTTGAAGCTCGATGTGGCCGACCTGAGGAAGCTGGACGAGGTCAGCGAGCTGGCGCCCGAGTATCCGGGCTGGATGCTTGCGCGGCAGGGAGCCGCTCGCAGGCCGGAACCATTTGAACCGAAGGCCTGATCCGAGGCCGCGTGAGGTGGACGCCGGGCTCGCTGCTCCGGCGTCCTTCACTTTTACTTGCCGCGTGCCGTGAGCCAGGCCTGCATGTCGGCAATCTCGGCCTCCTGGGCCTTGATCACCGCTTCCGCGAGCTTGCGAATTTCCGGATCTTTGCCGTATTGCAGCTCGATTTTCGCCATGTCGATTGCGCCCTGATGGTGCGGGATCATACCGCGGACGAAATCGACGTCGGCGTCGCCGCTATACTGTAGCGTCATATCCTTGTGCATCTTGGCGTTCGCCTCGGCAAAGGCGTGGCTCGATGCGCTGTGGTCGCCCATCGGCTTGCTCATGTCCATCTGCATGTCTTCCGCGAAGACCGACGTGGCAGAGAGTACAAGAGCCGCCGCAATGGCGCGAATTTTCAGAGACATGGGATCTCCTTCCTCTGTCTGATATTGGAGTTCAATGCGCGGCCGAAGCCGCAGCAGTCCATGAAAACCTGTCAGACGAGCCGGGGAGGCGGCGCCAGCGGTTGAGGGCGTGCATCCTGCAAAGCAGGCGCCGGCCCGGGCGCAGGATAGGAAAACACTTGCTTGCCGGTTGCGCCAAAAACCATCGGCGGCGGCACGACGAGACAAGCCGAACAGAGCGGCATGTGGACCATGCCACTGGCTGAGCAGGGATCCTGTTGTGGCGCCGGCGATTTGGCCGTCTCGCCCATCTCCATCCCGCTCATGTGCTGATGCTCTACGCTGACGCTTGCGATGGCCTGCATGGAAAGGCATGTCGGACAACCAGCCCAAGCGGACATGGTTCCGTAGGAAAGCCAGGCAAACACCATCGTCATGATTGCAAGAAAGCGCATGCGGTCAAAATAGGAACGGGATGCGAAGAAGCCAAGCCGTTTTTCGCTGATTTGGTAGGCGTTGTTAGCGCGATGGCGGCATTGGCTGACGGCATGTCATCAATAGGGAACGTGCTCCATGATGATTTGTGTGTGCAGCATGGGCGCTGCCTCCGCTCCGAAATAGGTTTCGAGTAGCGGCAGAAAGTCGTCCGACAGGTAGAAATACGTCAACGCACGATCGGCCAGCAGGCGGAAGTCTGCGTCGTCGCGGCGCAGCGCTATCGCATAGGGTTCGTGTGTAAACAGACGGTCGCCGACCTTGAGCAAGGATGGATCGCGCGCCCGCGTGGCCAGGCTGAAGAGCAGCGCCTGATCGGCGATATAGGCATCGATCTTGTGATCCTCCAGCGCCGCAAGCCCGTCTTCGTGCGTCTCGAAATCCGCAAGCCTCGTTTTCGATATCTGGGTTGCCAGTGCCTCGCGCAGTGTCACTCCCGTTGTCGTGTTTGCACGTACGCCGATCACGCGCGTGGATGCGACATTCTGGCTAACGGAGCGAACAGCAGCCTTGTCAAGGAAAAGAGTCTGCAGGTAGTCGGGCGAATCTTTGCGGAGCAGCGCGGTTGCCCCGGTCAGGAAGATCGGCTGCGTGAAGTCGACGATTTCCCGCCTCTTCAAGTTGACGGTAATTGCACCGCAAAGCAGATCGACCTGCCCATTTTTCACCGCATCGAAGCCGTTGGCGAGCGTCAACTCGATGTATTCGCGCTTCAGCTGAGGAACTTGACGTTCTATTTCATCGACGATCTTGCCACAGAGGTCGATGGAGTATCCCATCGGATCGGCGCCCGGTTTGCTGGAGGAGAAGGGCGCCTCGTCGGCGATATAACCAATGCGCACACTGGTCCGCTCGTTGATCGCGTCGAGCGTTGCAGCGCCTGCCGCTAACGCGGAAAGGCCAAGGGCAAATTTCGCCAGCAGAAACAGTCTCATGCACTTTGCCATGGGCATGATCCTCATCGCCGAAAGGCGGTTGTGATCTCAACGACGTACACGCAGATTATGGGTTGCGGGTCATTTGTCAACTGAGGACGCCTCGGCGCGGCTTGCTGAAGACTGGTCGATCGTGAGCCGCGCTTCGGCTCGGATCGCGTTCGGAGAGTGGCTATTGTGAACCTCGGCTTGTCGGTCGAACATGTCGCCTGGCGGCGTTAACCTGCTGTCTCGAAGCGATAAATTGTGCCGTTGTTGAATGAAAGCCGCTCGACATCGACGATATCGGAAGCGCTAAGTGCGTGTTGCCAGAAGCTTCCCGCTGCTTCGTTGCGTGACATCACACTCAACTCCCAAAAATGCCTGGATGATTTCCAAGGAGCACCGCGAACGCTCGGCTTCCAATGAATTCGGCGATAGCAAAATCGGTGCCTTGCCCGGAGGGCGACCAACTGTTCACGAATGCAAACCCCGCGAGCTGGTCATCTATCTCGATCAGATAGGGCCAGCGCTGCGTGTCGTCCCAATAGCTGTCAAAGTAGTGGTAGTCCTGGTCGACCTCGCTGAACTGACTCAGTTCGGCAAGATATTCTTGCAACAGGACCCGAAAGAGAGGCTTTTTGTCGGACTGAGCCAGTGTGACTGAGAGCTGCACGAGCAAGATCCCCACAATTCATAGGTCATCGGAACGGTCTTCGGCGAGCGATCTGACATACTCGGGCTTTGAGCGCAATTGGCGCTCCCTTCTTGATTTGGCGGTCACTCGGTGCAGGGCTTTGGATGGGCAGCTATTTGAGGTTCGGGGAGTCGACCCGGACAGGCTCGCGCCTTTTTGCCTCAATATGCCGCAACAACCTTGTGCACGATCTGATAGTCGGCGCTCTCTTCGCCGAGTGGCGCCACGGGCCATGACCAATTTTCGTGGACCGATGACAGCGCGACACCATGCATAAGATCCGCCTCCTCATGCACCTTCCCGGTACGGTCGATAACGGCATAGGAGACATCGGTAATCAGGCAAGTCTTGCAGGGCGCCGCTTCCAACGCCGACCGGTGCGCCCCGATCAGTTGGGCGACGGTATCGGCGGGCATGACGTCGGCTTGCTCAACGTCATAGCGGCGTTTTGCGCCTCTGCCGATCTGGGAGAGGAGATTGGCAGAGACGACGAAGTCGAGATACGGAACGCTTCTCAAGAAGGCGAGCGGCTCCGGCTGCTTACCGGCTGCAAGCTCGCCATAGCCCGAAAGATCGCGTTCGATCAGGCGAACATTGCCGTATCGCTTGAACCGCAGCCACAGGCGTGTCGAGGCGAGATGGACGAGGTCGACAAGCACGACCGTGTCAAAGCTCTCCGCCAGCTCCTTTATCGGCACGTCGCGCAGCAGCCCAGATCCCAGGACAACCGCCGTTCTCTTCTGCCGCAGGCCCACCATGGCGTTTCTGACAGCATTCTTGCTCCGCTCCTCGTGCTCCGCCCATTGTCCGCTGCAACGGCCGGCCCGCGACCACAGATTGACGGAGTACCGGATGAACCGGCGATGCGCCTTCAGTGTCACCGGAACGGTCGCGGCATAGAGAAGCGCCTCCGCGATCATGATGTAGCTCCCGCCATTCGATCCATTCTCCCTCGTTCAATTGATTCTGTGCTTCGGATCAAGGGCCTTCGCCCTTGCCGCATCCGACCCTTTCCGCTAGGAAACCGCCACTGTCACAGTGAGCGGAAGACGTTGGAAATGAACGACAAGCAGAAGAAACCACAAAAGCTCAAGGCCAGACTTCCCCGCGGCTTCGTCGATCGTTCGGCGACCGATATTCGCGCCGTCAACGAGATGACCGCGAAGATCCGCGAAGTCTACGAGCATTATGGTTTCGATCCTGTTGAAACGCCGCTCTTCGAATACACCGACGCGCTCGGCAAGTTCCTGCCGGATGCCGACCGTCCGAACGAAGGCGTCTTCTCACTGCAGGACGATGACGAACAGTGGATGTCGTTGCGCTATGACCTGACGGCGCCGCTCGCCCGTCATGTCGCGGAGAACTTCAACGAGATTCAGCTGCCATACCGCACCTATCGCGCGGGCTATGTCTTCCGCAACGAGAAGCCCGGTCCGGGCCGCTTCCGCCAGTTCATGCAGTTCGACGCCGATACCGTCGGCGCGCCCGGCGTACAGGCCGATGCCGAAATGTGCATGATGATGGCCGATACGCTCGAAGCCCTCGGCATCAAGCGCGGTGACTATGTGATCCGCGTCAACAACCGCAAGGTTCTCGATGGCGTGCTGGAGGCGATCGGCCTCGGCGGCGACGACAAGGCCGGCCAACGTCTCAACGTGCTGCGCGCCATCGATAAGCTCGACAAGTTCGGCCCCGAGGGCGTCGCGCTGCTGCTCGGCCCCGGCCGCAAGGATGAGTCCGGCGACTTCACCAAGGGCGCTGGCCTTGACCAGAGCCAAATCGACAAGGTCCTCTTCTTCGTCGGCATCAAGGACTACGCCGAAAGCGCTGCCCAGCTCGCTGAGCTGGTCGCCGGCACCTCGAAGGGCGCCGAAGGCGTCGAGGAACTGAACTTCATCGGCAGTCTCGTCACCGGCGCCGGCTATCAGTCCGACCGCGTCAAGATCGACCCCTCCGTCGTCCGCGGCCTCGAATATTACACCGGCCCGGTCTACGAGGCCGAACTCCTCTTCGACGTTACCAACGAGAAGGGCGAGAAGGTCGTCTTCGGTTCCGTCGGTGGTGGCGGTCGCTATGACGGCCTCGTGTCCCGCTTCATGGGGCAACCGGTTCCGGCCACAGGCTTCTCCATGGGCGTCTCGCGCCTGATGACGGCGCTGAAGAACCTCGGCAAGCTCGGCCAGGCTGATGTCATCGAGCCTGTTCTTGTCACCGTCATGGATGGCGATGTTGATGCGATGGGCCGCTACCAGCGTATGACACAGGAACTGCGCAATGCCGGAATCCGCGCCGAGATGTATCAAGGCAACTGGAAGAAGTTCGGCAACCAGCTGAAATATGCCGACCGCCGGGGCTGCCCTGTTGCCATTATCCAGGGCGGCGATGAGCGTGCCGAGGGCGTCGTGCAGATCAAGGACCTGATCGAGGGCAAGCGCCTGTCGGGTGAGATCGAGGACAATGCCAGCTGGCGCGAGGCACGCGTCGCCCAGGAGACGGTTGCGGAAGGCGACCTCGTCGCCAAGGTCAAGGAAATTCTGGCGGCTCAGGCCGAAGACCGGAAGAGGGCGGGCTGAGATGGCCCTGATCAACCTGCCGGACTTCTCCGGCGAACTGTTGTCAGAGTTTGCCGCGCGGCGGACGGAACGGGTAGACACGCCTGTCATTCAGCCGGCCGAGCCGTTTCTCGATATCGCCGGTGAGGATCTTCGCCGGCGGATCTTCATGACAGAGAGCGAGACGGGTGCCAGCCTCTGCCTGCGTCCCGAATTCACGATCCCCGTCTGTCTGCGCCACATCGAGAGCGCGACCGGTACGCCGAAGCGCTATTCCTATCTCGGCGAAGTCTTCCGTCAGCGGCGTGACGGCGGCAACGAATTCTATCAGGCCGGGATCGAGGATCTTGGCGACATCAACATTGCCGCTGCCGATGCGCGGGCGATCGGCGATGCGATCGGTGTGCTGGAGCGTGTCGTTCCCGGCAAGCGCCTCTCGGTCACTCTCGGCGATCAGGCTGTTTTCGAAGCGGTCGTGCAGGCGCTCGGCCTGCCGCTTGGCTGGCAGAAGCGCCTGATACACGCCTTCGGCAACATGAGCCAGCTCGAGGCCCTGCTGGCAAGCCTTGTCAGCCCACAGTTCGTCACCGGGCTGAGTGACGAGATCGCGCATCTGATTGCTGCAGATGACGACGCGGCACTTGTCGCGCATATCGACGCAACGATGCAGGCGACTGGCTATTCGACGAATGCAAGCCGCTCGCCGCAGGAAATTGCACGGCGCTTGAGGGAGAAGCTCATCCTCTCCGAAACACGCCTTGATGATGCCGCCTTCCGTGTACTCGAGGAATTCCTGTCGCTGAACGTGCCGCTCATCAACGCGTCGGCGGCGCTGGCCGGTTTTGCAGACGCAGCAAGCCTCAAGCTTGGCAACGCGCTTGCACGTTTCGACGGTCGCGTGGCTGCCCTGGCGAACGCCGGCGTCGATCTGGCGTTGATCGACTACCGCGCAGCTTTCGGGCGCCCGCTTGACTACTATACTGGTCTGGTTTTCGAGATTGGGGTTCAGGGAACATCGGCCGTTCTCGCCGGTGGCGGTCGTTTCGATCGGTTGATGACCTTCCTTGGCGCCAAGGAGCGCATCCCTGCTGTCGGCTTTTCGCTCTGGCTGGATCGTATCGAAGCCGAGAGGGCTGCCTGATGACGATTACCATTGCACTACCCTCCAAGGGCCGCATGAAAGACGATGCCTCGGCGATCTTTGAACGAGCAGGCATCAGGATTACGGCTGTCGGCAACGACCGCTCCTATCGCGGACGTGTCGAAGGATGGGACGACGTCGAGGTTGCCTTCCTTTCTGCCTCGGAGATTTCCCGCGAGCTTGGCAACGGCACGGTCGATTTTGGAGTTACCGGTGAAGACCTCGTCCGCGAGGGACTGCCGGAAGCGGACAAGCGTGTCGAGTTCTGCGCGCGCCTCGGCTTCGGCCATGCCGATGTCGTGGTTGCCGTTCCCGAAATCTGGCTCGATGTCGACACCATGGCCGACCTCGGCGATGTCGCTTCCGATTTTCGTGCCCGTCATGGTCGCCGCCTGGCGATCGCCACCAAATACTGGCGGCTGACGCAGCAGTTCTTCTCCAGCCAGCACGGCATCCAGCTCTACCGCATCGTCGAGAGCCTTGGCGCAACGGAAGGGGCGCCCGCCTCCGGCTCGGCCGATATCATTGTCGATATCACCTCGACTGGTTCGACACTGCGCGCGAACAACCTGAAAGTCCTGTCCGACGGCGTGGTCCTTCGCTCCGAGGCCTGCTTCGTCAGGGCGCGCAAGGAGAGCCACGCGAACGAGCCGTCCGTCGCGCGACTGATAGAAGCCGTTCGTTCGGCGCTCTGATCTTCTTCCAATCAACAACGCGCGAAAAACCCGCCGTCTGGTGACGGCGGGTTGAGCATGCCTGGGAGGATGCTTTCTAGCTCAGGCGGTAGCCGCGACCGCACCGCGGCGGGCGTCGATCGAGTAGAGGCCCGGGCCGAAGGTGGCGAGCAGGATGTAGGCGCCGGCCAGCGTGACGTTCTTCATCAGCATGATGCCATTGAGTGCGTTGATCCAGCCGAGAGCGGCATCCGGCCAGCCGGGAACGGCAACGGTGCCGGAATGGAATACGGCGCCAGTGAAGATGCAGAATACGGCCAGTGCCCAGCCGACGATCTTGGTCTGGAAGCCAACGAGAACGGCAAGGCCGGTCACGAGCTCGAACAGGCCGGCTATGTAGGCCAGCGCCGTTGCAGCAGGCAGACCGGCGCCGGTGATCATACCGGCGGTGCCAGCCGGATCGGTCAGCTTGCCGAAGCCGGAATAGATGAAGATGAAGGAGAGGAGGATGCGAGCGACGAGAATGACGACATTGTTGGTATTCGACATGGGACGAAGTCTCCGTTTGAATGGCCTTTTGAGGTCGCTGTGCCCACGGCACGCTTTCAACCTCGGATGCCGTTTTGTCGCCTTTTTTTGCTGTTGTGGAAAGATAGACGAAAGGGGACACTTCGTTCTCTATTGTTGAACGATGGGTCGTAGCGAAGTCGTCTTGCCATCGACGATGTGCCTCTTCTATGGTCGGCCACCCAAGATGGAGACCCCGATGGCAGATCTTTCCGCTTTTCCGATCACGACACGCTGGCCAGCAGCGAACCCCGACGTTATTCAGCTCTACTCCTTGCCGACCCCCAACGGCGTGAAGATATCGATCGCGCTCGAAGAGCTTGGCTTGCCCTACGAGCCGCACCTGATCTCGTTCGGTACGAATGACCAGAAGTCTCCGGAGTTCGTGTCGCTCAATCCGAACGGCCGTATTCCGGCGATCATCGATCCCAATGGCCCCGATGGAAAGCCGATCGGTATTTTCGAATCCGGTGCGATCCTGCTCTATCTCGCCGAGAAGACGGGAAAGCTCATTCCATCAGACGCTGCCGGGCGCTACGAAACGATCCAGTGGCTGTTCTTCCAGATGGGTGGCATCGGACCGATGTTCGGACAGTTCGGGCATTTCTACAAGTTCGCGGCCGACAAGGTTGCCAACAATTCGTATCCGATGGAGCGCTACCGCGACGAATCCAAGCGGCTGCTCAGCGTGCTGGAAGCGCGGCTGCAGGGTCGCAAATGGATCATGGGCGATCTCTACACGATCGCCGATATCGCCACCTTCCCGTGGCTTCGCGGTGCGGACGTGTTCTATGGCGGCCGAGAAGTGCTGGACTACAAGAGCTTCCCTGCGGTGATGGACTGGCTCGAGCGTTGCATCGACCGGCCGGCTTCTGGAAAGGGATTGAATATACCTGCGCGGCCTGCGTAACGCCTGGCAAGGCAACGATAAAAGCCGGTCCTAAGGGGCCGGCTCTTTTTTGTAGTGGACGCTATTATTGGCGGCGCGCAAACTCGCTGCCGACATTGGTTTTGAAACGTGGAAAGACGAAAACGCCCAGCATGCTCCCGTGGTAGGAATCGTCTTGACCGTTCGACTCGCCCATGCAGAACAAGGGCTGACGGAAGCCATTCGGCATCATGATCGTCGTTGAAAAGCAGAAGGACGAAGAAAGCGTAGCAGCCTGTTCGAAGAGTTCGAGGATGTGATCGTGATCCTTCGGATCGTAGCAGCGCATCAGGCTCAGAAGCCCGCATTCCCGCGACGGCAGCCCGTGCAGCATGGTGCTCCATTCCTTGAGGCGGATCAGGCCGCTGGAAAAGTCTCCCACCCAGGTCTCCGAAATGGACAACTGCGCCAGCATTTCAGGATCATGGTTGCTGACGTCCAGTGAGCCCGGCATGAGCGGTGCCGCAGCGTTGGTTTTCGCGATTTTGAACAATTTTTTCCCCAGCTTAGGTGCAGCTTCCCCCACTGCACGTCCGGCAAAAATGAGCAGGTTCATGCTGCACCGCGCATCATGCTCGGGCACCGGGAAATGGGGTCTGGATTGCCGGTTCTTCTAACGGAACCGCTTCCAATTTCGCGGGAACATTACACAACTTATGATGTATTTTCGGGAGGGGTTTTTCCCGAGCCCGGTCTCGCGCCCTCGGGGTCGGGATCGATGTCGATCGCGGCCGCCGGCTGAGGAACGCGCGCCGAATGCAGCGCGGATTTATAGGCACTTTTATGCAAACGGCAATCTGCTTTTTGCACAGCGCCAAACTCTACTGTGAGTGGAAAAAGAAGGACGAAGTGGCTGGAGGTGCGAAAAAATGACGAAAAGACCGCTGTTTTCTGAGTTGTAAACGATTTCGGTTCTCCTTCACGCTCTTGAATATGCAAAAAATTGCACCGGCTCAGAAAACAGCCTCTGGAAGAAAAAATGCATACTCGCAAGCTCTGCGAAAGCTTCGCCTAACGCGAGCTGTACTCACATATCTGATTAAACGTTTCATCTGGCGATTGAAAAGTACACTCGCGATCGCGCTCGGCGAATCAGATGCGGGAACGAGAAAAGGGCGGCCCGAAGACCGCCCTTCCTATTCATACCGGAAGTGGAACTGGTGAAGGCGTTAGCCTATCACATCATGTCCATTCCACCCATGCCGCCCATGCCGCCAGGCATGCCGCCAGGAGCATCCTTCTTCGGCAGCTCAGCGATCATGGCTTCCGTGGTGATCAGCAGCGAAGCAACCGAAGCTGCATTCTGCAGAGCCGTACGAACAACCTTGACCGGGTCGACGATGCCCATGGCGATCATGTCGCCATATTCAGACGTCTGGGCATTGTAGCCGTAGTTGTCTTCGTTCTTGTCGAGGACCTTGCCGACAACGATCGAAGCTTCGTCGCCTGCGTTTTCAGCAATCTGGCGAACCAGCGACTGCAGGGCGCGGCGAACGATATTGATGCCAGCTTCCTGGTCGTCGTTTACACCCTTTGCAGCGATCTTGGTGGAAGAACGGAGCAGAGCGATACCGCCGCCGGGGACGATACC
This sequence comes from Hyphomicrobiales bacterium, assembly GCA_900466605.1. GTDB lineage: Bacteria > Pseudomonadota > Alphaproteobacteria > Rhizobiales > Rhizobiaceae > Rhizobium. The sequence continues at coordinate 60,839 of UBMU01000006.1, read as the reverse complement.
TTCCTGAACAGCAGCGCGCGTCGCGTTGAGCGCGTCGTCGATGCGGTCCTTCTTTTCCTTGACTTCAACTTCCGTGGAGCCGCCAACGCGGATGACGGCAACGCCGCCAGCGAGCTTGGCGAGGCGTTCCTGCAGCTTTTCGCGGTCATAGTCCGAAGTGGTTTCTTCGATCTGAGCCTTGATCTGTGCAACGCGGCCTTCGATGTCGGACTTGGCGCCAGCGCCGTCGACGATCGTGGTGTTTTCCTTGGAGATCGAAACCTTCTTCGAACGGCCGAGCATGTCGAGCGTTACGGATTCCAGCTTGATGCCGAGGTCTTCGGAGATGACAGTGCCGCCCGTGAGGATAGCGATGTCTTCGAGCATTGCCTTGCGGCGATCGCCGAAGCCAGGAGCCTTGACAGCAGCAATCTTCAGGCCACCGCGCAGCTTGTTGACGACGAGCGTAGCAAGCGCTTCGCCTTCGACGTCTTCAGCGATGATGAGGAGCGGCTTGCCGGTCTGAACGACAGCTTCGAGAACCGGAAGCATTGCCTGCAGGTTCGAGAGCTTCTTTTCGTGGAGCAGGATGAACGCGTCTTCGAGGTCCGCGATCATCTTTTCCGGGTTGGTCACGAAGTACGGGCTGAGGTAGCCGCGGTCGAACTGCATGCCTTCGACGACTTCGAGTTCGGTTTCGGCGGTCTTGGCTTCCTCAACCGTGATGACGCCTTCGTTGCCGACCTTCTGCATAGCTTCAGCAATGTCACGACCAACCTGTGTGTCGCCGTTTGCCGAAATCGTACCGACCTGGGCAACTTCTTCTGAAGTCGAGATCTTCTTGGCCTTGGCCTGGAGATCCTTGACGACTTCAGCGACAGCGAGGTCGATGCCGCGCTTCAGGTCCATCGGGTTCATGCCGGCTGCAACGGCCTTGTTGCCTTCGCGAACGATCGCCTGGGCAAGAACGGTAGCAGTCGTGGTGCCGTCGCCGGCGATGTCGTTGGTCTTCGAAGCAACTTCGCGGACCATCTGGGCGCCCATGTTTTCGAACTTGTCTTCAAGTTCGATTTCCTTGGCGACCGAAACGCCGTCCTTGGTGATGCGCGGAGCGCCGAAGGACTTGTCGATGATGACGTTACGACCCTTCGGGCCGAGCGTTACCTTCACTGCGTCAGCGAGAATGTCGACGCCCTTGAGCATCTTTTCGCGCGCTGTGCGGCCAAACTTGATTTCTTTAGCTGCCATGATTGAAACTCCTGAATTCGAGTTGTCCGGGCTTTAGGGGCCCGTGGCTAAAATCGGAAAGGGGAAACCGGCTGATTAGCCGATGATGCCCATGATGTCGGCTTCCTTCATGATGAGAAGGTCTTCGCCGTTGATCTTGACTTCGGTGCCGGACCACTTGCCGAACAGAACGCGGTCGCCAGCCTTGACGTCGAGAGCGACGACCTTGCCGGAATCGTCACGAGCGCCAGAGCCGACGGCGACGATTTCGCCTTCCTGCGGCTTTTCCTTGGCGGTGTCGGGAATGATGATGCCGCCCTTGGTCTTTTCTTCGGACTCAACGCGACGGACAACGACGCGATCGTGAAGGGGGCGGAAGTTGGTGCTTGCCATTGTCTAATCCCTCGATCAAATGACACTCGCAGGCCGAGAGCGGCCCGCACGGATGGGTGTTAGCACTCGCGCTTGGTGAGTGCTAGCGAGGCAGCATTTAGGAGTGGCCTGTCGGGGAGTCAAGAACGGCCGCGATTTTTCTTTGCCGTGCTCGCAACACCCTTAACAGCGTATCCTTGTCGGAAGTGAGACAACGGACTGCGCTCCGCTTAAATTCGTTGACTCAACGGGCCTTCTTTTGTTTAACAACGGCATGGGGTTTGCGAATACCCCACGAGGCGTCATGCTGGAATTTCGCGTCCGAACTCTGAAAGGACGTTATCATGGCCTCGTACAACTCGATTTCCCCTGAGAAGCTGGCACGTCTGATCGGTACGCCGAAAGCGCCCGTTCTGCTCGACGTCCGCGACGCTGATGACTTCTCCGCCGATCCCAGCCTTATTCCGGCTTCGATCCGCCGCGATTATGCGACGGTCAACGATTGGTCTGCCGCCTATCGGGGACAGACCGTTGTCGTTCTTTGCAAGGCAGGCGCAAAACTGAGCGAAGGCGTCGCCGCCTGGCTACGCTTGGAAGGTGCGGCTGCTGAGGTGTTGGAGGGCGGCTTTGACGCCTGGCAGGCCCTGCAGCTGCCCGCTATTCCAGCCTCGAGGCTGCCGGGCGGTAACCTCTCTGGTGGTACCGTTTGGGTTACCCGCGCCAGACCGAAGATCGATCGTATCGCATGCCCCTGGCTCATCCGCCGTTTCGTCGATCCGCATGCCTCCTTCCTGTACGTGACGGCCTCCGAGGTGGAGGCCGTAGCCGAACGGTTCGGCGCCACCCCGTTTGACGTGGAGGATGTCTTCTGGAGTCATCGCGGGGAGGACTGCACATTCGATACGATGGTGAAGGAATTTCGCCTCGCTTTGCCCGCGCTAGAGCATATTGCCCGAATCGTTCGCGGAGCGGATACGGATCGGCTTGATCTTGCCCCGGAGGCAGCCGGCCTGTTGGCCATGTCGCTAGGATTGTCGCGCATGTATGCCGATGATATCGAGCAGGTCGAAGCGGGCATGCTCCTCTACGACACCCTGTATCGCTGGGCGCGGGATGCCACACAGGAAAAGCACGATTGGGTCTCGCATGGTGCGGGGAGGGTGAAGAACCGTGAATAAGGCGATCGCTGCAGACGATATCGTAGCGGCACCGACGCTGCGAGAGGCGGTCCGCGTCTGGGCACGCATCGGCTTTCTGAGTTTCGGCGGGCCGGCCGGCCAAATCGCCCTCATGCATAAAACGGTTGTCGATGAGAAGCGCTGGATTTCCGAGGACCGCTTCCTGCATGCGTTGAATTTCTGCATGCTGCTGCCGGGTCCGGAGGCCCAGCAGCTGGCAACCTACATAGGCTGGCTCATGCACGGCGTACGTGGTGGCCTCATCGCCGGTCTGCTGTTCATTCTGCCGGGCTTCCTTGTCATCCTGGTGCTGTCGAGCCTATACGCCGTCTTTCAGGAAGCGGCATGGCTTCCCGCCCTTTTCTTTGGGGTGAAGGCTGCTGTTCTGGCCATCGTCATCGAGGCCCTCCTCAGGGTCGGGCGCCGAGCGCTCAAAGGACGCTTTCACTATTGTGTGGCGGGCGCATCGTTTCTGGCTCTCTTTCTCGTGAACCTGCCGTTTCCTCTGGTCGTCATCCTCGCCGGAGTAGCGGGGCTGCTCTGGGCGAAGTATGGCCAACGTCAGCAGGTCGCGCCCTCCTTGCCGCGAGCCGCCTTGCGGCAGCGTCTTCCAGCGCTCACCACGCGTACGATTGCCAGGCCGCTCGTGGTGTTGGTGTTCTGGATCCTGGTCTGGCAGTCGCCGCTGCTTTTCATTCGTGGCCTCGACGCGCCGACCGACCTTATAGCCGAAGCGTTGAGCGGTGAGACGAACGTATTCGGGGCAGTCTTCATCTTCTTCTCGAAGATGGCCGTCATCACCTTCGGAGGCGCATACGCCGTCCTTTCGTATGTCGCCCAGGTCGCCGTCGGTCATTACGCGTGGCTTCAGCCCGGTGAGATGCTTGACGGACTGGCGCTTGCCGAGACGACGCCGGGTCCGCTCGTCCTCGTCCTCTGCTTTGTCGGGTTCCTCGCCGGTTATCGCAACCCTCTCGCCATGGCACCGCTCGCCGGTGGTTTTCTCGGTGCTTTCCTCGCTGCATGGGCGACCTTCGTTCCGAGCTTTATCTGGATCTTCGCCGGGGCTCCCTACATCGAGAAGCTGCGAAACAACGAAAACCTCTCGTCGGCCCTTTCGGCGGTCACAGCAGCGGTCGTCGGCGTCATCCTCAATCTTGCACTTTGGTTCGGTCTGCATGTGCTCTTTGCCGAGGTTGGCCGCGTGGCGCTCCTGTCCGGGAAAACCGGTCTGCCGATCGTCAGCCTCGCCTGGCCGCAGTGGTGGACACTCGATATAGCGGCGTTCGGGATCTTCGTGCTGGCGTGCGTCCTGCTTTTTCGCTTCAAGGCCGGCATCCTTACGGTCATCGGAGTGTCGGCCGCCGCTGGTCTGCTGTTCAAGGCTGCCGTTGCCTTGCTCTAGTCGTCGCCGTCAGTTTTTTGCAGCTGCTCACTGCAAAATGCCTTGCCATCCCGGCATGCCTTTGCGATGTCACCCGTGACTTAACGAGATCGGGAAATCGGAATGGCCAAGCGGATCGAGAACTTTGCGGAAATCACCAGTCACTATGATGCGGTGTTCTGCGATGTCTGGGGCGTCTTGCATAATGGCGTCGATCCGTTCCCGAAGGCGGCTGCAGCGCTGGAGGCAGCGCGCGGGGAGGGCGTGACGGTCGTTCTGATCACCAATTCGCCGCGTATCGCTCCGCAGGTCGTGACGCAGCTTCGCCAGATCGGCATCCAGGATGGTGCCTATGACCGCATCGTCACCTCGGGTGACGTCACGCGCGTGCTGATCGCCGAGGGCCCGAAGAAGGTGTTTCTGCTTGGACCGGATCGCGACCTGGCGATCATCGAAGGGCTTGGCGTCGAGCGGGTCGAGGCCAAGGATGCTGAATCGGTGGTCTGTACGGGCTTCTTCGATGACGAAACCGAAACGCCCGAAGACTACACCGAGATGCTGAAGGCGTTCCAGGCGCGTGGTGTGCCGATGGTCTGCGCCAACCCCGATCTGATTGTCGAGCGCGGCCATAAGATCATCCCCTGCGCCGGCGCGATGGCGGCCTACTACAACCAGCTCGGTGGCGAGACGCGCATTGCCGGCAAGCCGCATAAGCCGATATACGATGCGGTATTGTCGGTTGCCCGCGAGGCCCACGGTGACTTCCCCCTGAGCCGTGTGCTTGCAATCGGGGATGGGATGCCGACCGATGTGCGCGGCGCTCTCGATTACGGCCTTGATCTCCTCTATATCAGCGGCGGTATTCACGCCAAGGAATACACACTCAACGGAGAAACCGATGAGGCGATCCTCACGGCCTATCTGGAGCGTGAAGGAGCGACGCCGAAGTGGTGGATGCAGCGCCTCGCATGAAGAGCCCCGCATAAGAAAAGCCAGCCGATGACCGTTTTTCACCGCAATGAAACCCGTGAACCCTTGCCGGCCCACCTGCGCGGCGGCGTGATTGCCATCGGCAATTTCGACGGTGTGCATCGGGGTCACCAGTCCGTGCTGAACCGGGCCTTGGAAATATCGACGCAGCGCGGGATTCCTGCACTGGTCCTGACCTTCGAGCCGCATCCTCGTACGGTCTTCCGCCCTGACCAGCCGGTCTTTCGCCTGACACCGGCACCCCTCAAGGCGCGTATCCTCGAAGCGATCGGCTTCAACGCTGTCATCGAATATCCCTTCGACACGGAGTTCTCTCAGCGCTCGGCTGATGATTTCATTCATTCGATCCTCAAGGATTGGCTCGGCGCCTCCGAGGTCGTGACCGGCTTCAACTTTCATTTCGGCCGGGGCCGTGAAGGCGGCCCGGCCTTCTTGATGGAGGCCGGCCAGAAGTACGGCTTTGGCGTAACGCTGATCGACGCCTTTCGCGACGAGAATACCGACGTCGTGTCCTCTAGCCACATTCGCGAACTCCTGAAGGAGGGCATTGTCAGCGAGGCGGCTGCCATGCTCGGCTATCACTATACGGTCGAAGCGGAGGTCATCGGCGGCGAGAAGCTTGGCCGCCAGCTCGGCTTTCCGACCGCGAATATGCAGCTGCCCGCGGAGGCCGATCTCAAGGCAGGCATCTATGCCGTTCGCTTTCGTCTTGCCGATGGCACGCTCCACGATGGCGTCGCTAGCTACGGCCGCCGGCCGACAGTGACCGACAACGGTGCGCCACTGCTCGAGACCAACGTTTTCGACTTCAGTGGCGACCTTTACGGGCAGATCTGTTCTGTATCCTTCTTCGGCTACCTTCGTCCCGAATTGAAGTTCGATGGCCTTGATCTGCTGGTGGAGCAGATGAATCGGGACAAGGACGAGGCGAGGGCGCTGCTTGCAGGCGTGCAACCGCTCGGCGCACTGGATCGTTCGATCTGCTTCATCTGAGGGTGTAGCTGCATTCGAGAATTACGGGTCTTTCGGGGCTTGTACGTTTGCCGCATCGAGTTTGCGGCTGCTTCGGTGGCGCCTTTTCCCTGCGGCGATGTCACGGAAAGCCTCTTCCTTTTCCCAGCAAAAGCGCCTATGAACCGGCGCGATGAACAAGTTCCGGCTGGCGATCACGATACGAATTATCGGCCCGGCCTTCCGCGCGCGCTAAGCGGCCGGAAGGTCCGGGTTTTTGGCGCTTGGACGACGAGCGCCTCCGTCACCAATTTTCAAGCCCGTTGCGCCCGCTCCCGTGGCGCCTAGAGACGATTGCTAGACATGACCGATACAGCCGAAAAGATCGATTACTCGAAGACCCTCTATCTGCCGGAAACCGACTTCCCGATGCGCGCCGGCCTGCCGCAGAAGGAGCCGGAAACCGTTGCCCGCTGGCAGCAGATGGACCTTTACAAGAAGCTCCGTGCATCAGCCGCCGGCCGCGAGAAGTTCGTGCTTCACGACGGCCCTCCCTATGCCAACGGCAACATCCATATCGGCCACGCGCTGAACAAGATCCTCAAGGACGTCATCACCCGCTCGTTCCAGATGCGCGGCTATGACTCCAACTACGTTCCCGGCTGGGACTGCCACGGCCTTCCGATCGAGTGGAAGATCGAGGAGGAGAACTATCGCTCCAAGGGCAAGGCTAAGCCTGACCTTTCCGAGCCGGCGGCAATGATCGAGTTCCGCCGCGAGTGCCGCGCCTATGCCGAAAAGTGGATCGGCATCCAGGGCAGCGAGTTCCAGCGCCTCGGCATCATCGGCGATTTCGAGAACCCGTATCTGACGATGAACTTCCACGCGGAGAGCCGCATCGCCGGCGAACTCTTGAAAATCGCCAAGTCGGGTCAGCTCTACCGCGGCTCCAAGCCGGTCATGTGGTCGGTCGTCGAGCGCACGGCGCTTGCTGAAGCCGAAGTCGAATACGCCGATGTCGACAGCGACATGATCTGGGTGAAGTTCCCGGTCGCCAAGGGTGCGGACACGCTCTCGGGCGCCGCGGTCGTCATCTGGACCACAACTCCCTGGACGATCCCCGGCAACCGCGCGATCGCCTATTCGCCGAAGGTCGCCTATGGCCTCTACGAAGTCACGGCCGCCGAGAACGACTTCGGTCCGCGTCCCGGCGAGAAGCTGATCTTTGCAGACAAGCTGGCGGAGGAGGGCTTCGCCAAGGCCAAACTGCAGTTCCGTCGTCTGGCAGATGTTTCAGCTTCCGAAATGGCTGGCCTCACCACTGCCCATCCGCTGAAGGGCCTCGGCGGTGGTTACGAATTCCCCGTGCCGTTGCTCGCTGGTGACCATGTCACCGACGACGCCGGCACCGGCTTCGTGCACACCGCGCCGAGCCACGGTCGCGAAGACTTTGACGTCTGGATGGATCATACGCGCGAGCTCGAAGCCCGCGGCGTCGACACCAAGATCCCGTTCCCGGTCGACGACGGCGGCTTCTACACCGCCGACGCGCCAGGCTTTGGCCCGGAGCGCGATGGCGGTGCTGCACGCGTCATCGACGACCACGGCAAGAAGGGTGATGCCAACGACGCGGTCATCAAGGCGTTGATCGCATCAGGCATGCTGTTCGCGCGTGGTCGCCTGAAGCATTCCTATCCGCATTCTTGGCGCTCGAAGAAGCCAGTCATCTTCCGCAACACGCCGCAATGGTTCGTCTACATGGACAAGGACCTCGCAGACGGCACGACGCTGCGCTCGCGGGCGCTGAAGGCGATCGACGACACCCGCTTCGTTCCGGGCGCCGGCCAGAACCGCCTGCGCGCCATGATCGAACAGCGCCCGGATTGGGTTCTCTCGCGCCAGCGCGCCTGGGGCGTGCCGATCTGCGTCTTCGTCGATGAGCACGGCGAGGTCCTGAAGGACGATGCCGTCAACCAGCGCATCCTCGATGCCTTCGACGCCGAAGGCGCCGATGCCTGGTTCGCCGAAGGCGCCAAGGAGCGTTTCCTCGGCAACGAGCATGATCCGGCCAAGTGGGCGCAGGTCATGGATATCCTCGACGTCTGGTTCGACTCGGGCTCGACTCACACCTTCACGCTGGAAGATCGTCCCGACCTGAAGTGGCCGGCTGATGTCTATCTGGAAGGTTCGGACCAGCATCGCGGCTGGTTCCATTCCTCGCTGCTGGAATCGGCTGCGACCCGCGGCCGCGCGCCTTACAATGCCGTTATCACCCATGGCTTCACCATGGATGAGAAGGGCGAGAAGATGTCGAAGTCGAAGGGCAACGTCGTCTCCCCGCAGGACGTCATGAAGGAGGCCGGCGCCGACATCCTGCGCCTGTGGGTCATGACCACTGACTATTGGGAAGACCAGCGCCTGGGCAAGACGATCATCCAGACGAACGTCGACGCCTATCGCAAGCTGCGCAACACCATCCGCTGGATGCTTGGCACGCTGGCGCACGACAAGGGCGAAGTGGTCGAGCTTGCTGATCTGCCGGAACTGGAAAGGCTCATGCTGCACCGCCTGGCTGAGCTCGACCAGCTGGTTCGAGAAGGTTACGACGCGTTCGAGTTCAAGAAGATCGCTCGCGCGCTCATCGACTTCGCCAACGTCGAACTCTCGGCCTTCTACTTTGACGTCCGCAAGGATGCGCTCTACTGCGATGCGCCGTCGAGCCTGCGGCGTCGTTCGGCCCTGCATGTCATCCGCAACATCTTCGAATGCATGGTGACGTGGCTTGCGCCAATGCTGCCGTTCACGACAGAAGAGGCGTGGCTGTCGCGCGATCCCTCGGCTGTCTCGATTCATCTTGAACAGTTCCCGTCCATTCCGGCGGAATGGAAGAACGACGCCCTGGCCGAAAAGTGGAAGAAGATCCGCGCCGTTCGTACGGTTGTAACCGGCGCACTCGAAATCGAGCGCAAGGACAAGCGCATCGGTTCCTCGCTGGAGGCTGCCCCGGTCGTCCACGTCGCCGATGCGGAGCTCTTGAAGGCGCTGGAAGGTCAGGACTTCGAGGAGATCTGCATCACGTCCGGCATCGTGATCGACGGCGTCGAAGGTCCGGCTGATGCCTTCCGGCTGCCGGAGGTGGCAGGTGTCAGCGTTGAGCCGAAGCTGGCCGAAGGCACCAAATGCGCCCGTTCATGGCGGATCACCACGGATGTCGGCTCCGACCCCGAGTATCCCGATGTTTCGGCCCGCGATGCGGCCGCATTGCGCGAACTAGCGGTGCAAAACTGAAGAATATTACCGGGTGAATTGCCTAATCGTGGTTCATCCGGTAAAAGCTGCCTGAAAATGGCCGGATTTTTGCGTCAGGGGGACGATTGTCCGGTTGGGCGATGATTGCACCGGCATGGCTGGAAGGGTTTTCATGTTATCAACGCGTTGGTTCCGTGTCGGCGTCTGCCTGACTGTTGCTGTGGGAGGCGGCTCGATGATCACCGGCTGCATGGGAAGCCCCCGCTACGGGACGGACAAGACCGCAATGGAGCAGTTGACCGACGACCTTGGTCAGTCCGTTTCCCTGACCGGCGACGGACCGAAGAACAGGGGCGTTAAGTACAGTGCGCGCCCGGGCCTCGTCCTGCCGTCGACCGCAGCCAAGGAAGCCCTCGTAGAGCCGCAGCAGAGCCTCGCCAGCAAGGAAAATCCGCAGTGGATCGAATCCCCGGAGGAAACCCGCGCCCGTCTGGTCAAGGAAGCTGACGAAAACAGCGACAATCCGAACTACCGCTCGCCGCTCGCAAACAACCAGATCGAAGGTGGCCGGCAGACGACCGAAGCCCAGACCAAGGCCTATCGCGAGGCCCGCGCTCTCCAGAAGGGCGCCTACATCGATCAGCGCCGCTCCATTGCGGATCCGCCGTCCGAATACCGTCAGGTGGACGATGCTGCGAAGCTGGATGATCTCGGTGAACCGGAGCTGAAGAAGCAGAAGAAGCGGAAGAAGGAAGCTGCAATCGCCGGTTCCGGCAAGCAGTGGTGGAACCTCCTTCAGTAAGTTTTCAAGCGGGGCACTCAGCCCCGCTTTGCTTTTGACCACCTGTCAACCAGCACGATGTGAAGAATCTGGCAGGCAAGGAAGATCCTGCCTGCCAGGCCGAGATCCCATCGATCGATGATCGCGCTCGAGGTGACAAGCAGCGTTGTCGAGAGAGCCAGGATTGGCACGAAGGCAAAGGCGACCGGCCGCGGTGCCGACCAGTTCACTCTTCCCGAAAGTGACCATTACATCGGAATAGCGTCGCTGTCGGGCGCAATCCTGTAATAGCCATAGATTGCGACGGCGATCATGAGAGCGAATTCGCCGGCGAGCCATGTCATGGCACATCCCGTTTCTGCGCAAAGAATGTCCGAAGGATCTCGGCGGATGCGGTCTCGTGCAAGCCTGAATAGACATCCGGGGCGTGATGGCAGGTCGGCTGTGTGTAGAAGCGCACGCCGTTGTCGACGGCGCCACCCTTGGGATCTTCAGCACCGTAGTAGAGCCTGCGAATGCGTGCGAAGGAAATCGCCGCCGCACACATCGTGCACGGCTCTAGCGTGACGTAGAGGTCGGCGCCGGCCAGGCGCTCCTGACCAAGCTCCTCGCAAGCCATGCGAATGACGGCGACTTCGGCATGGGCGGTCACATCGTTGAGCTCGCGCGTGCGGTTCCCGGAGGCCGCGATCACGGCCCCGTCAATCACCAGAACCGCTCCGATCGGCACCTCGCCGCGCTCTCCGGCGGCGCGGGCCTGGTCGAGCGCCAGCTCCATAAATTGATTTGTCTTCACGATCCGACAATTTCCACTTAACCGCAGGGGCGCGACCTGATAGGAAGGCCCGAAAAGGCAGGCAAACAACAAATGACATTCAAAGACAAGCCAAAACGGCCGGGCGGCAAGCCATCTCCGCGCAATGCCGGCCCGAAGTCCGGCGAAAAGCCGGCAAAGGCGCTCGTCAAGACCGAGGCGAGCGACGTTGCCGAGGGCGGCTCCAAGGCGGAGCGCATCTCGAAGGTAATGGCGCGCGCCGGCGTCGCATCGCGTCGCGATATCGAGCGCATGATCATGGACGGCCGCGTCAAGCTGAACGGCAAGCTGCTCGAGAGCCCTGTCGTCAACGTGACACTGGCAGACAAGATCGAAGTGGACGGCGTTCCGATCCGCGGTATCGAGCGCACGAGGCTGTGGCTCTACCACAAGCCGGCGGGCCTCGTGACCACGAACGTCGACCCGGAAGGACGTCCCACCGTTTTCGACAATCTGCCGGAAGACCTGCCGCGCGTCATGTCGATCGGTCGCCTCGACATCAATACCGAAGGCCTGTTGCTGCTGACCAATGACGGCGGCCTGGCCCGTGCGCTGGAATTGCCGACGACAGGTTGGCTGCGCCGCTATCGCGTGCGCGCCCACGGCGAGATCGACCAAGACGCATTGGACAAGCTCAAGGACGGCATTGCCGTCGATGGTGTCCTCTATGGCTCGATCGAAGCGACGCTGGACCGCACGCAGGGCTCGAACGTCTGGCTCACCATGGGCCTACGCGAAGGCAAGAACCGCGAAATCAAGAACGTGCTGGGTGCACTCGGTCTCGACGTCAATCGTCTGATCCGCATCTCCTACGGCCCCTTCCAGCTCGGCGATCTGCCGGAACGAGACGTGGTCGAGGTGCGCGGACGCACCTTGCGCGACCAGCTCGGCCCGCGCCTGATCGACGATGCGAAGGCCAATTTCGACGCGCCGATCTATAACACGCCCGCCGTTGCCGCCGAAGAAGAGGTGGAAGCGAAGCCCGAGCGTCGCGAACGCTCGTGGAAGCCGGAAGACAAGCGCGAGCGTGCGCTGAGCCGCCTCGACACCAAGCGTGACGATCGCCGCGATGACCGCCGTGATGGTGGCCGCGACGGCGGCCGCAAGGATGACGACCGTCCGAAGCGCCCGGCGCTCGGCAGCCGCCGCAACGCCAATGTGTGGATGGCGCCCGGAGCCCGCCCGCTCGGCGAAAAGGCGGCCGCCAAGGCAGAAAAGAACGCTCAGACCGCGCTGAGGCGCGGCGAGAAGCCCGGCCGCTCCAAGCCGCAGCCGGCCCGTCATGACGACACCGGTCCGCGCGTCCAGATCAACCGCGCCCGTGATGAAGAAGGCGAGTGGATCCGTTCCAGCGAAGTGACGAGCAAGGACGATGGCGACCGTAAGCGCTCGGGCGACCGTCCACCACGCGGCGACAGGCCCTTCGGTGATCGTCCTCCTCGTGGCGACCGTCCCGGCGGCGATCGCACGGCGCGTGGTGATAGACCTTATGGCGACCGTCCGCCCCGCGGTGACAGACCAGCCGGTGATCGCCCCTCGCGAGGTGACCGCCCGTTCGGCGATCGCCCCCGTGGTGATCGCAAGCCGCGCGAAGATGGGGATGAACGCCCGCGTTCCTTCGGCGACCGTCCGGCACGCAGTGACAGACCTTACGGTGACCGCCCAGCGCGCAGCGACAGGCCGTCCGGCGATCGTCCCGCACGCGGTGACCGCCCGTTCGGTGCAAAGCCGCGCGGAGACCGCAAGCCGCGTGAAGAGGGCGACGAGCGGCCCCGCTCTTTCGGGGATCGTCCCGCACGTGCAGACCGTCCGTTCGGCGACAAGCCGCGCGGCGATCGCCGTCCACGTGCAGAAGGGGATGAACGTCCGCGCGCCAAGAGCTTTTCCGGTGAGGCGCGGTCCGAGCGTCCAGCCGGTGACCGGCCCTTTGGCGATAAGCCCCGCGGCAAGAGCTTCGGCGGCAAGGCTGGCGGTGGCAAGAATTTCTCCGGCAAGCCGAAGGGCGACAGGCCGGGTGGCGGTGGAAAGCCTTCGGGCGGACCATCGCGGGGCGGACCAAAAGGAAAGGGAATGACGCGCGGTGCGGATCGTCGGCGGTGAGTTTCGCGGACGGCCGCTTGCCGTACCAAAGTCAAACGACATCCGGCCGACTGCCGATCGGACGCGTGAGAGCTTGTTCAATATTCTGAGCCATGCCTATCCGGAATGCGTTGATGGCACCCGGATACTGGATCTCTTTGCCGGTACAGGTGCCGTTGGCCTGGAGGCCGTCTCTCGCGGTTGTCGCCACGCGCTGTTCGTCGAGAACAGCGTTGAGGGCAGGGGTCTGCTCTGGGAAAACATCGATGCGCTCGGCCTGCATGGCAAGACGCGCATCCTGAGGCGCGACGCGACCGATCTCGGAAGCGTTGGCAACCTCGAGCCATTTCAGATGCTTTTTGCCGACCCCCCCTACGGCAAGGGTCTAGGCGAAAAAGCCATGGCAGCCGCCGTCAAGGGCGGCTGGTTGCAACCGGGCGCGATTGCGGTTCTTGAAGAACGCGCGGATGTTGCCGTTTCGGTTGACCCTTCTTATCTGTTTCTGGAAAACCGGACGTTCGGCGATACCAAGGTTCATTTCTTCCGCTATCAGCCCGAATAGGGCCGCGGAAATCGGGGGCAGCGGTGCAGCAGGCAGAAAAGATCGAAACCGAGTTGCCTGCCCCCCGCGATGCCTCGGGCCGCTCGACGCCAACGGTCGCGGTCGCTTTCGGCGGCGGCGGTGCGCGAGGTCTCTCCCATATCCACATCATCGAAACGCTGGATGAACTCGGCATTCGCCCTGTGGCGATTGCCGGGTCCTCGATCGGCTCGATCATGGGAGCCGGCATGGCGGCCGGAATGACGGGCGAAGCGATCCGCGAGCACGTCATGATGACCGTCGGCAACAAGGCTGCCGTCGTCAGTCGCCTATGGGGCCTGCGCCCGCAGACGGTGCGCGATGCCGTCGCAAATGGCGTCCGCATCGGCCAGTTCAATCTCGAGCGTATCCTGAAAGCCTTCCTGCCTGCCGACCTGCCGGATCGTTTCGAGGATCTACCGATCCCGATGACTGTGACGGCCACCGATTACTACGGCCAATGCGAAGTGTTGACGAGCCACGGCGCGCTGTTTCCGGCGCTGGCAGCGTCCTCGGCAATCCCAGCGGTCTTCATGCCGGTACGACTGCAGGGACGGGTGATGATCGACGGCGGCATCAGCAATCCCGTGCCTTACGAATGCCTGATGGACCGCGCCGACATCGTTATCGGCATCGACGTCGTCGGCGCCCCGGAAGGGGATGGCACCCACATTCCGAACCGGATGGAGAGCATCTTCGGTTCCGGCCAGTTAATGATGCAGACCGCGATCTCGTTGAAGCTGCGTTTACAGGCACCGCATATTTTTCTGCGCCCGGCTGTCGGGCGCATCGGCGTGATGGACTTCCTCAAGGCGCGTGAAGTCCTGTCGATGTCAGCAGGCATCAAGGACGAGCTGAAATATGCGCTCGATCGGGAGATCGAAGCACGGGTCGTCTCTTAGAGCCTTTGCCCAGGATTAGTAGCCGTTAATGCCGCTACCACGAACCGGGCCAATCCCTGCGGGTGTTGCGTAGGTGGTATTCCCTGCACCTGAGCCGGTGGTTGTACACCCGGAAAGGGTAAGGAGCGCGATGGCCACGGCGGCCAAAAGATAGCGTAGAGGCATGGCATTGTCCTGTCATCGGAGACTGCACGGGCCTCAGGGGCCAGAGCCCGATACTCCCTCAAATCAACGGCAATCGCAACGGGTAGCTAAATGTGTGAGCTCGAGGCTCTGCATGGGCTGATCGCCGGACGCATTCCTCGCCCGCCAAGACTACGCTCGGGCACCAATTCGAAGCCTTGCACGTCCGATTACCGCCCTCGAAGGTTGCCAAGGATGCGCCGAAGGTGGGAGAACGGTCAACGCCGCGATTGCGATTAGGAACGTGATCTAAGCGTCGGCGGTGACCTCTGCCGTGCCCGCCAGCGGATCCTCGCCGAAGTTCGCAGCGCGCTTTGGCTTGACGAGCGGCTCGGGTTTGACCGGCTGCGAGAACAGCATGTCGCGGCCAGCCTGCAGTCCTTCCGTGACCTGGAGCACAAGGCGCTGCTCATCGCGCTTGCGGATATCCTCGCCGATTTCATAGGCTTCCGCTTCGCCGACACCCAACGCCTGGAGGGTTCGCCGGCCGAAGAGCAGACCGGATTCCAGTGTTTCACGCAGTTCGTAATCGACGTTGAGGTTTCGCAGCGCGATCGAGTGGATGCGATCGTAGGAGCGCACGAAAAGCTTGGCGTGCGGATAATCTGCCTGCACCAGCTCGACGATCTTGTCGGTGATCTCTCGCTTTTGCGTGCACACGACGACGATTTTTGCGCGGTCGATGCCGGCGGCGCGAAGCACATCCTTGCGGGTGCCGTCGCCGAAGTAGATCCGGAAGCCGAAGGACGAAGCCTGCCGGATGCGATCGGCCGAGAAATCGATGACGGTCACGGCTCGCCCGCCTGCGAGCAGGATCTGGGCGGCGATCTGCCCGAAACGTGAGAAGCCGACCATCAGCACGTCGGCGCCAGCTCCTTCGAAATCCTCGTCCAGCTGTTCTTCCTCTTTGCCCGACAACAGCCGCTTGGCCAGCATGGTTCCGATCGGGGTGAGGGCCATGGAGAGGGTGACGATCGCAATCAGCAGCGAGGCCGTGCTCGTCGGCATCAGGCCTGCAATGCCGGCGGCGGAAAACAGGACGAAGCCGAATTCGCCGCCCTGCGGCAGCAGGAAGGCGATCCTGATAGCGTCGTCATGCGGCGAACCGGTTGCGCGGCAGAGAACATAGATAACCAGCGCCTTGGCGGTCATGACAACAGGCACGGCGACGATGATGAAGAGCGCGTTGTCCCTGAGTACCTGCAGCTCGATCGAAAGGCCGACCGCGATGAAGAAGATAGCGAGCAACACACCGCGGAAAGGCTCGATATCGGCTTCCAGCTCGTGACGATAGGACGACTCGGCAAGCATCACGCCGGCAAGGAAGGCGCCCATGGCCATCGACAGTCCGGCCAGTTGCATCAGGCTTGCTGATCCCATCACCACGAAGAGAGCGGCAGCGATCATCGCCTCGCGGGCGCCGGTGCGAGCAATGATCTGGAAGAGCGGCGTGAGCAGATAGCGTCCCATGACGATCATCGCGCCGACCGCCGCGATGGCTATCGCGAAGTCCAGCAGGGGCGTTCCGCTGCCCTTGCCTCCGTCGAGGATGCTGATCAGGGCAAGCAGCGGCACGATGGCGAGGTCCTGAAACAACAGCATCGAGAACGAACGTTGCCCATAGCGGGTATTCACATCGCCTTCATCTTCCAGAATCTGCATCGCAAAGGCGGTGGAGGAGAGCGCGAGCCCGAAGCCCGCGACAATGCTGCCGCGCCAGTCCAGAACGCCGGAAAAATAGGTCAGTAGAGTCAGCAACAGGCCGGTCGTCATCACTTGCGCGGTTCCAAGCCCGAAGATGTCCCGGCGCATCTGCCAGAGGCGCGAAGGTTTCAGCTCGAGCCCGATGATGAACAGCAGAAAGACGACACCAAGTTCGGCAACGTTCAAAATCTGCTCGCCATCCGTCAATCCGTGAAAGATCGGGCCGATCACCACGCCGGCGGCCAGATAGCCAAGCACTGTTCCGAGCCCGAGGCGCTTGAAGATCGGCGCCGAAACAACGGCGCCACCGAGCAGCAGGATCGTCTCGGTGAAAAGAGTGTTGGGCTCTGACATCAGGCGAGTTTCTTTCAATGCAGGGAGGCATGCAAGCGGCGGGCAAAAGAATCGGCGCGCGCGGCCTTGATGCTTTTCGTAGTGCACAATAAATGGAACGCGAAGGAAAGGCCAAATCATGTCCTCAGAAATCGACTCCTCGACACTTCTTTCCCGCGCAAGCCAATTGATCGACCTGGCGAAGAAGGCCGGTGCCGACGCAGCAGATGCGGTGGTCGTGCGTTCACGATCGCAATCCGTCAGCGTGCGCCTCGGCAAGGTCGAGGGCACAGAATCATCAGAAAGCGATGATTTCTCACTGCGCGTCTTCATCGGCAAGCGCGTCGCAAGCGTCTCCGCAAATCCGGGCTTCGATCTTTCCGCATTGGCCGAACGGGCGGTGGCGATGGCCAAGGTGTCCCCGGAAGACCCGTTTGCCTGCCTGGCGGATGAGGACAAGCTCGCGAAATCCTATCCGGACCTCGAGCTACTTGATACGACCGATGTCTCGTCCGATCAACTCCGCGAAGCCGCCCTTGAGGCGGAAGCTGCGGCACTCGCCGTCAAGGGTGTGACCAATTCGTCCGGCGCCGGGGCTTCGGCCGGCATGGGCGGCCTTGTGCTCGTTACCTCTCACGGTTTTGAAGGCAGCTACATGGCCTCGCGCTTCGGCCGGTCCGTCAGCGTCATCGCTGGCGAGGGCACGGGCATGGAGCGTGATTATGATTTCGATAGCCGCATCTATTTTCGCGAGCTGGATGATGCCGCGGAGATCGGTCGCCGTGCGGGCGAACGGACGGTCAAGCGCATCAACCCGCGTCAGGTGGATACGGGCAAGGATGTAACCGTTGTCTTTGATCCCCGCGTTGCCCGCGGTTTCGTCGGCCATATTGCCGGGGCCATCAACGGCGCTTCTGTTGCGCGCAAGACCAGCTTCCTGCGCGACAAAATGGGCCAGCAGGTTTTGAAATCCGGCCTCTCCATCTCCGACGATCCGCTTATCGTTCGAGGTCCGTCGTCCCGTCCGTTTGATGGCGAGGGGATCTCGGGCGAACGGCTGCTGATGATCGAGGACGGGGTTCTCAAGCACTGGTTTCTCTCCACGTCGACTGCCCGCGAGATCGGAATGGAAACCAACGGTCGTGGCGTACGCGGCGGCAATTCGGTGACGCCATCGGCGACCAACCTTGCTCTCGAGCCGGGCGATATCTCGCCGGAGGATTTGATCCGTGGCGTTGGCAACGGCTTCTACGTGACAGAGCTGATTGGCCAGGGCGTCAACATGATCACCGGCGAATACAGCCGCGGCGCAACCGGATTTTGGATAGAGAATGGAGAGCTGACCTTTGCCGTGTCCGAGGTGACGATCGCTTCGAACCTCAAGGACATGTTCATGCGGGTTACGCCTGCAAACGACATCGACCGCAAGTTCGGTGTCGCCGCTCCGACGCTTGCGATCGAAGGATTGACGCTCGCCGGGCGCTGATGGATTGGGATTGCCGAAATGACTGACGTCGACACAGCCCTCTGGCGGAGCGATCTGGAGCTGATCGCAGATGCTGCCAGGCAAGCCGGCGATGTCGCACTCGGCTACTTCAATCAATCGCCTGAGGTCTGGTGGAAGAACGAAGGGCGATCGCCCGTCAGCGCCGCCGATTTCGCGGCCAATCAGAAGCTTGAGTCCATCCTGCGCGCAGCCCGGCCGGACTATGGCTGGCTCTCCGAAGAAACCGATGACGATGGCGATCGGCTCTCGCGGGAAACGCTGTTCATCATCGATCCGATCGATGGCACGCGGGCATTCCTGGCAGGTCTGGATCTGTGGTGCGTCAGTGTCGCGGTTGTGCGCCATGGGCGACCTGTCGCCGGAGTTCTCTACGCGCCCGCTTTGCAGGAGCTCTACGAGGCGGTCGAAGGCGGCGTGGCCCTGAAGAACGGCCAACCGATAACCGTCTCGACCAAACCGCTCGATGTGCCAGGGCGCTTTGCCATTGCCGAGGACGTGCTCAAGTCATTTCCTGACACGCTCAAGCATCGTATCGAACGCGTCAGGCACGTACCGTCTCTGGCCTATCGCATCGCCATGGTTGCCGACGGACAGATCGACGGCACCTTCATCAAGCATAATTCACACGATTGGGATCTCGCCGCCGCCGATTTGATATTGGAACGCGCCGGCGGCCGGCTGGTCGATCTCCGGGGTGAAGCGCCGCTCTATAACCGCATTCAGGTCAGCCATGGCGAACTTTGCGCCGCCGCGGCACCGCGACTTGGCGATCTCCTGACTGGGATCGGTGAACGACGAGGCAGTTGACGTTTCCGTCAAAATCCCTCAGATGAAGCGGCGGAGGAGAATAGAGCAGAAAGAGAAGAAAAATGACGGAATCCGGCGGCAAAAAGCAGCTCTTGCATCTCGTATTCGGCGGTGAGCTGGAAAGCTTGGACGATGTTCAGTTCAGGGACCTGAAGGACCTCGATATCGTCGGCATTTTTCCGGACTATGCCACCGCGCTGACGGCCTGGAAGGCAAAGGCGCAGTCGACCGTGGATAACGCGCATATGCGCTACTTCATTGTCCACATGCATCGTTTGCTGGACCCTGAAAGCAAGTCTGCGCAGTAACCCTCCCGCGGTCGCGGCTCATCGAGAGCCGCGAACCGACCGACTGCCTGACGCATTCTGGACAAACTGATCGGTCATTGCGGCCGCAACAATAATTGGGAATGGGTTGATGTCGATCATTTGTGATCGGAGAATTGGCAGATGAGCGGTCGCATGGCGCGGTTTGCGCTAGGCGCCTATCAGGCAACGGGAACGTTGCTGACCCCGTTCGTTGGCGGTTACCTCGCCTATCGGGCGGCCAAGGGCAAGGAAGACCGTGCGCGCCGCTTGGAGCGCTCGGGCTATGCCAGCGCCGACCGCCCGGCCGGACCGCTGGTCTGGTTTCATGCCGCGAGTGTCGGCGAAACCAACGCCGTCATTCCGCTGATCCGCGAAATTCGCCGCCGCGACGTCCA
The DNA here is from genome assembly GCA_900466605.1 of Hyphomicrobiales bacterium. Classification (GTDB taxonomy): domain Bacteria; phylum Pseudomonadota; class Alphaproteobacteria; order Rhizobiales; family Rhizobiaceae; genus Rhizobium. Next base: position 41,116 of record UBMU01000006.1, on the reverse strand, counting down.
CGTCATTCTGACAACCGGGACGATCACCTCCGCCAAGCTGGCCGCTGAGCGTATCGGCAATGAGGCGATCCACCAGTACGTGCCGCTCGACCTGAAGCCGGCCGTCAGCCGGTTCCTCGAATACTGGCAGCCGGATTGCGCGCTGATCGCCGAATCCGAAATCTGGCCTGCGACACTGATGGAACTTGGCCGCCGCCGCATCCCGCAGATACTCGTCAACGCCCGCATGTCAGACCGCTCCTTCGAGCGATGGGGCCGGCGCCCGGCGCTGGCCGAGGCCCTGTTCGAAAACCTGGCGCTTGTGATTGCGCAGTCGGATGTCGACGCCGAGCGCTTTCGCGATCTTGGCGCTCGTCATGTCATGATGTCGGGTAATCTCAAGGTTGATACCGACGCGCCGCCTTATGATGCCGCAGTGTTCGCCGACTACAAGAAGCAGCTCGGTGGCCGCAAGACCTGGGCGGCGATCTCCACCTTCGACGGTGAGGAAAAGGCAGCAGGCATCGTTCATCGCGCGCTGAAGGAGCGAAACGGGCAACTGACGATCATCGTCCCCCGTCATCCGGAACGCGCCGACGAAATCGAAACAGAGCTTGTCAATCTGGGGCTCAAGGTGGCCCGGCGCACGCGCGGCGACGCGCTCACCCCTGATGTCGACGTGTTCCTCGGAGATACGATCGGCGAAATGGGCCTCTACCTGCGCCTGACCGAGGTCGCCTTCGTCGGCCGCTCACTGTTTGCCGAGGGCGGGCAGAACCCGCTGGAGCCGGCGATGCTGGGTTGCGCGGTCCTGTCGGGCAGTAATGTGCAGAATTTCCGCGAGGCCTATCAGAAGTTGGCGCGGCGAGGCAGTGCGCGCATGGTCCGCGACACGGAGATGCTTGCCAAGGGCGTCCATTATTTGCTCACCAACGACGGCGCACGCCGCAACATGATCGAGGCCGGGATCGGCGCCGTGCAAGAAATGCGTGGTGCGTTGACGGCGACGGTCAAGGGCTTGGAGCCCTATATCAATCCGCTGACGGTGAAGGCGAGGCTGCTGCCGAAAGCGGCTGTACAGCGCTGAGGGCAGGGGCGGATATGCAGACAATCAAAGGTATTCTATTCGACAAGGACGGCACGCTTCTCGATTACGACGAGAGCTGGCTGCCGGTAAATCGCGAACTGGCGCGTATCGCTTCCGAAGGCGATTCCGAACTTGCGGACCGGCTGCTCCTCGCTTGCGGCATGGATCCGGTGACGGGCCACATCGTTCCCGATAGCTTGCTTGCGGCCGGCAACACGCGCCAGATTTCGGAAGGGTTGATCGCTGCGGGCTCAAGGCTCGATGTGATCGAGCTGACGACCAGGCTGGACGATCTCTTTTCCCATGCCGCCGAGTTTTCTGTCGCGGTCACCGATCTTGCTGCGTTTTTCGGTCGCCTGCATGGCCGCGGCTTTCGCCTCGGCGTGGCCTCGAGCGACAACGAGCGCTCGATCCGGCAGACTGCCCAGCGCTTTGGTTTTGCACCGTTCATCGATTACGTGGCCGGATACGACAGCGGCTTCGGCACCAAGCCGGAACCGGGAATGGTGCTTGGCTTCTGCGCGGCAACGGGCCTTGAGCCCTCCGAGGTCGCCGTCGTCGGTGACAACAATCACGATCTGCATATGGGCCGTAACGCCAAGGCTGGCGTCACTGTGGCCGTGCTCACCGGCACCGGATCGCGTGAATCACTTGCCGCTGCATCCGACTACTGCCTGAACGACATCACCGAGCTCGAGGGTCTGCTGCCCGACCTTCAGCCTGCCTGATTGACCAAGGGCTTGCTTTTTCTTGAAATTTACCTTCTCTTTCCGCCCGGTCGAGGACACAGCCCGTCAGCATGACGCTCGGGGTCCGAAAGGCAGGGCGGGGAAAATGGTATCCGAAGCGCCACCCTTCTGGTGGTCTAAAGCCGATTGGCGTGCCTGGACGCTTTATCCGATTTCCTTCCTGTACGGACGCATTGCCGGCTACCGCATGGCGAATGCCAAGCGCGCTTCGGTTCCGGTGCCCGTCATCTGTGTCGGCAATTTTACGGTCGGCGGTGCCGGCAAGACACCGACGGCGCTGACCATCGCCCGCGCGGCAAAGGCGAAGGGTCTGAAGCCGGGCTTCCTGAGCCGCGGCTACGGCGGCTCGCTCGATGTCACGACCGTCGTCGATCCGGCTCATCACCGAGCCCTTGCCGTGGGGGACGAACCTCTACTTCTCGCTCGAGAAGCGCTGACTGTGATCTCCCGCCGCCGTGTCGAAGGGGCGCAGCGTCTCGTCAACGAGGGCGCGGATCTGATCATCATGGATGACGGCTTCCAGAGCGCGCGGCTTGCGATCGACTACGCGTTGCTGGTCATCGATGCCACGCGCGGCTTGGGCAACGGTCATATCGTTCCGGGTGGGCCCGTGCGCGCGCCGATCCGCCAGCAGTTGCGCTATGCAACGGCGCTCCTGAAGGTTGGCAATGGCGAGGCCGCCGACGATATCGTGCGGATCGCTGCGCGTGCCGCCAAGCCCTACTTCACGGCCTCGCTGAAAGTGTCTGATGGCGCCGATCTCTCAGGCCGCAACGTGCTTGCCTTCGCAGGTATTGCCGATCCGTCGAAGTTCTTCCGCACGGTCGAATCCGTCGGCGCGCATATCGCCGCTCGCCGCTCGTTCGGCGATCACGAACATCTTACCGATGACGAGATCGACGACATCCTTTCAACGGCGGAACGCGATGACCTTCAGATAGTCACCACCGCAAAGGATTTCGTCCGTCTTGCCGGCCATCATGGCAAAGCCGAGGAGCTCGCTGCAAAGTGCCGGGTGATCGAGGTCGAGATGGCGTTCGCGGACGCTCAGGCACCAGCGCTCATCATCGACCGCGCGATCAATGCCTGCCGTGACCGGCGATTGAAGGAGGGGCGGAAAGCCTGAGCGGGTGTCGCTAGTTGTGAGGGCTCAACGCTTCTGGTTCGGCAAAATACCAGCGCGCTTGTCGGCTTCCAGAGAAGCCACGGCGTCTGCATAGGGTTCCTGGCGCGCGACGCTCCAATAGCGCAGCTCGTCGAGTGGGATCTGCTTGCCGGTAATTGCGCATACGACGTAAGAGCCCGGCGACAGGATCTGAAAATCCGCATCGAGATAGCGTATCTGCGCTTCGCGGTTTCCATTTCCTTCGAACAAGTTCATGCGCTCCGTTTCCTTCAGGCTGTCACGCACTTGCCATAACGCGCCACGCCGGCCTTTTCCAGCTTTTTCAGCTACGGCCGAACAACCGTTCGATATCCGAAAGCTTGAGCTCGATGTAGGTCGGCCGTCCGTGGTTGCATTGCCCGGAGCCCGGGGTGACTTCCATCTGGCGCAAAAGAGCGTTCATTTCCTCGGGCCGCAGCCGCCGTCCCGAACGCACGGATCCGTGGCAGGCCATGGTTGCGGCCACGTATTCGAGCTTGGCCGACAGGCCGGACGCCGTGTCCCATTCAGAAATCTCGTCCGCCAGCTGCCGGATAAGTCCCGTGGCGTCCACTTCGCCGAGCATGGCAGGTGTCTCGCGCACTGCGATAGCGCCCGGGCCGAAGCGTTCGATCGACAGGCCCAGCTCGCCGAGCTCCGTGGCAAACTGCATCAGCCGATCACAATCCTCTTCAGGCAGATCGACGATCTCAGGAATGAGGAGCACCTGCGAGGCAAGTCGCTTCGAATGCAGCGCCTTGCGCATCGCCTCGAACACCAGGCGTTCATGCGCGGCGTGCTGATCGACGATGACGAGGCCGTCTTCGGTCTGCGCCACGATGTAGTTTTCGTGGATCTGCGCTCGAGCCGCGCCGAGCGGATGGCGCTGCGGCGGCTCTTCTCGCGCGATCGGCATTCTTGGGTCCGGCGCCGCGTCGCTGCGCGCTGTCGGCGTTGTAAGCCCGTCGAACGAAGCCTGCGGGCGTTCTCCGAAGCTGCTATTGGCTGCATGGTAAAGCGGGCGTGAAGGGGAAGTCGCCGCCGACCAGGGTTGTTGCGGCCGCTGGGCGTTCGGTTGGAAGCCGGGCCTGAAGGAGCGGAGCATTCCGTCCGCACCGGTTGTCGCTGCCCGGCTGCCGTCACGTGCCAGAGCCTCACGCACGGCGCCGACGATCAGGCCGCGCACCAATTGCGGGTCGCGGAAGCGTACATCCGATTTGGCCGGGTGCACGTTGACATCGACAAGCGCTGGATCGAGCCTGATCGATAATACAGCGACCGGATAGCGGCCGGCCGGGACCGTCTCGGCATAGGCGCCGCGGATCGCCGACAGGATGAGCTTGTCCTGCACCGGGCGGCCATTGACGAAGGCGTACTGGTGGGCCGAGTTGCCGCGGTTGAAGGTCGGCACCCCGCTAAAGCCGGTCAGCGATGTGCCTTCCCGCTCTGCATCGATCTCGATGGCATTGTCGCGGAAGTCCTTGCCGAGGATCTGCGCCATGCGCGCCAGATGGTCGTCGCCCGTCGCCGGCAATTCCAGCGTTGTGCGGTCGGTGCCGGACAGCACGAAGCGCACCGCCGGAAAGGCGATCGCCATACGCTTGACGATCTCCGTGATCGCCGCAGCCTCTGCCTTCTCCGTCTTGAGGAATTTCAGGCGGGCGGGTGTCGCGAAGAAGAGATCGCGAACCTCGACGATCGTCCCCGGATTGCCGGGTGAGGGGCGAAGATGCGTGACCCTGCCGCCCTCGATGGCGATTTCGTTGCCGCCGGCGCTGTCCCGGCGGCGGCTGGAAATGCTGAGCCGGGCCACCGAGCCGATCGATGGCAGCGCTTCACCGCGAAAACCCAGCGTGCGGATGTCATCCAGCGTGTCGGAAATCTTGGAAGTGCAGTGGCGTCGTACGGCAAGTTCCAGATCCGCAACGTCCATGCCGGAGCCGTTATCCGAAACCCGCAGCAAACTCTTGCCGCCGCCCGATGTCGCAACCTCGATGCGTGTCGCTCCTGCGTCGAGGGCGTTCTCGATCAATTCCTTGGCTGCGCTGGCCGGCCGCTCGATAACTTCGCCGGCGGCAATCTGGTTGATGAGAGTCTCTGAAAGCTGTTTGATGGCCATGCGCCTATTCTCTTGGATTCGCTGGACCGAGGGAAGTGCGAAAGAGCGGCTGCTTGCCAGTTCTGCACGCTCCAATTCCGGCTGCTTAACGTTAAGCGCGCCTTAAGACAAAGCTGCCATTTTGCGGCGTACTTCCGAGGACTGGGTTTAAATCGGACAGATGTGGGACGCGTAGGAATGAGTGCCGGCTTCGAAAAAGCGGACACATCTTCTGTGAGCAGTGAAATGCCGGCTGACACCAGCCTGCAGACGGCGCTGTTTGACGCGGTATGCGAGAGCCTGGGCGCCGCGTTTATCGTCTACGACAAGACCGATCACATGATCTTTGCCAGCCGCCAGGTCATTGATTTCTTTCCGATATCGGAGATCATGCTGAAGCCGGGTACGCGGTTGCGGGACTTCCTCGGCGCGATCTACGACACTGGTATCCGCACGCAGTCCGCCGGCAACCAAAGTGCAATGAGCCGTGAGGATTGGCTGTCCCAGAAGATCGCCTCGCACTGGCGCGAGCGCTTCGAAGCTGTCGAACGACACGGTGCCGATCGCTGGATCCGGTTTGGCAAGCGTCGCCTCGCAAGCGGCTATGGCGTCTGCGTCATCCAGGACATCTCCGAAGACAAGAAGCGTGAGGAACAGTGGCGCTCGGATCTGGAGCGCGTACAGCTCACCGAGGATATCCTCGACAACCTCCCGTTCCCGCTCTTCGTAAAGGACCGCAATCTCAACTACGTCGCCGTCAACATCGCCTTCTGTGAGAAATACCAGACGGCGGTCGATGAAGTGCTCGGTCGCAAGAGCGGCGACTTGTTCTCCGAGGAAGTGGCCCAGCGCTTCGAGGAAAGCGACCGCCATGTTCTGGAGACCGGCGAGATGTCGATCTCTCGCCAGCGGCAGGTGTCGCGCGACGGCGTGGAACGCGATATCGTCACGCGCAAGCACCGCATAGGCAAGCCGGGGCGCTATTTTCTCGTCTCGACGATGCAGGACCTGCCGCGCGACGGCGCCGATCTCGAGGAGTTCCGGTTCGCATCGACGGTCACAACCTCAAGCAAGAACTCCTATAGGCGCGCCTACGTTCCGATGAACGGCAGCGGCGAACGACGTGAGCCGGCGGCAATGGAAGCGATCGTCCCGGAGAACTTCTCTGGCCGCAAGATCCTTGTTGTAACCTCGGATGTCATGGCCGAAGGAGCCGCCTTGCGGACCCTTGCCAAATACGGCTTTGAAGCGTGCTCCGTTCGCGGCGAGGACGAGGAGGAGCACTTCTTGGAAATCGCCAGCTCTTCCGGCATCTCGCTCGACTTGCTCGTGATCGACAATCAGCTTGGAATGCGTTGCCTTGAGCTTGCCGAGCAGTATGGCATCCCAGCGTTGGTGATGGACGGTTTCCAGCTTGCCAACGAACTCACTTTCCAGATCGCCCGCCATTTCAATCGCAGCAATCGCGGCCAGATCGCGGAAAGCATCGACACAGACTGGGAGATCACCACCGTCGAGGAGGCAAACACGCTCGACGTTCTCGTTGCCGAAGACAACGACATCAACCAGATCGTCTTCTCGCAGATCCTCGAGGGCCTCGGCTACCGCTATCTGATCGCTCCAAGCGGTGATGACGCCGTTCGCCTATGGACTGAGCACCAGCCGAAAATTATTCTGATGGATATCTCGCTGCCGGGCTTCAACGGTTTTGAAGCGGCGCGGCTGATCCGCCAGACCGAGGAAGGCGGTAGTAGACGGACGCCGATCATCGGCGTGCTTACTCAGGCCTTCGAGCGAGATCGCGCTGAATGCGCAAAGGCCGGCATGGACGATGTAATCATGAAGCCGGTAAGCCCCGATATTCTTCAGGGGATCTTTCAGAAGTACTTGGCGGACGACCTTCAACGGGCCAGCATGTGACGGATAAAGCTCGTCAACTCCCTAAATATTGGGACAGAACACCGTTTCAGTGGGACGGACTCACTATCGAATTCTTAAGACTTGCCCGCCATCCTTCTGGCGTTGGTGCAGTCTGGGTCTGAATGATGATGTCGGCCGAAATGCCTCTGGTGCCCGTAAGTCAGAATGAACTTCAGACGATGGCTTATACCGATCCGCTGACCGGGCTCGGCAACCGTTACCGCATGCGTGACCGAATTGCTCAGATCTCGGCGGAGCGCGCAAGCGACCCTGCCCCTTTTACGATCGGCATCGCGAATCTCGATTCCTTCAAACCGATCAACGACCTATTTGGCTCGTCGGCGGGCGATGAAATTCTTTGTCAGGTCGCCCACCGGCTGAAAGCCTGCATTCCGGACGGCGCCTTGGTCACACGTCATGACGGCGACGAATTTGCCTTCGTGTTGCCGCTGGTTTTCGAGCGGGCGAGTGCTGAAAAGTTCGGGCAGATGATCCGGGAAGTGCTCTCGGCACCATATGATCTCGGCGATCGCAATGTGAGGCTGTCGGCATCCTTCGGCTTTTCGATCTATCCCTTTGCGGGCGAGGAGTTCGAGGAACTACTGAAAAGTGCCGAGACTGCGCTCTACCGTTCAAAGCGCCGCGGCCGTGGCCAGATCACCGTCTATTCCCGCGAGATCGCCCAGGAAATGAAGCGCGCGACGCAATTGGAACAGGCGCTGCGTAACGCCATTATTTCCGACGCTATCGACGTGCATTTTCAGCCGATCGTGGCACTCTCCAACAGCCAGGTTGTGGGCTTTGAAGCTCTGGCACGCTGGAACGATCCGGATCTGGGTTTCGTCTCGCCCGGCGTGTTTGTTCCCCTTGCTGAAGAGCGCGGCTTCATCGACGCCCTGTCTGAGGCGCTGTTACGCAAGGCGGCGGAAGCGGCACTCTCCTGGCCGCGCGAGCTCTTTCTCTCCTTTAATCTCTCCTCAGCGCAGTTGATGGATCCGGGTACGAGCAGCAGCGTCCTGTCGATCCTCGGGCGGGTCGGTTTCGACCCGCACCGGCTCGAACTGGAGATCACAGAGACTGCGGTCATGGGATCGGCCGACACCGCAAATCGCATCATCGCCGATCTGCGTCAGGCGGGTGTACGAATCTCGCTGGATGACTTCGGGACCGGTCAATCCAGCCTCGGTCGCTTGCGAGACTTCATGTTCGACAAGATCAAGATCGATCGTGCCTTCGTGTCTCGGATCAACTCCGACCGCGCCTCCGAACACATCATCAAGGCCATCCTTACGATGTGCGAGGGACTGGATCTCGAAGTGGTTGCGGAAGGGATCGAGGATTACTCGGAAGCGGTGAAGCTACGCTCGCTCGGCTGCGGCATGGGGCAGGGCTACCACTTCGGCAAGCCTGCCGATGGCATTGCGACGCTGCGGTTCCTGCATGAGAATTACTACGATACATCGGATCGGGTCAGCGCCTGAAATGCCGATGGCGCCCATTTGGACGCCACCGGGTACGCGATACTCACTGCGCAGTATCTTTAGTTGTTGGTTGTTGAGCCCGTGGCCGTGGTGTCCGTTGCACCCGGGGCCGGAGCCTTCTCAGCAGACTGCATCTGCAGGGTCTTGAATTCCGGAGCCGCCTTCAGCGATTCCGCCGTCTCAGAGGTCGTCAGCTTGACGCTGCCGTCCTGCGTGTTCTGGGCAACAGTGATCTTATTCATCGGCACGGCGACATTTTTCTCTGCAATGCCGAGGAACCCGCCGACACCGATGATTGCGGCAACTAGACCACCATCCTTCTTCATGATCAGGTCGTTGACGTTGCCGATGCTTTCGTTCTGACCGTTATAGACCGTCTGGCCGATATAGGTGTTGGCGCTCACCTGATCGGCAGCCTGCTCGGTCAGGTATGAGCCACCCGCCGCCTGCGCGGTGTCGGTCGTCGCTGCCGGTGCCGGGGCCTGAGCCGCGTCACCTGCCGGGACCGGAGCCGTGGCGTCCGGAACCTTCGGCGGAGCAGTCGGATCGCTCGGCGCTGCCTGCGTCGCTGGAGCGCTCGGATCTGCCGGCCGGGTTGTACTCTGAGAGAATGCCGCCGGTGCGAAAGCCGTGGCAAACAATGCACCAGCGGCAACGGTTGTGAGGAGTTTGCGTGTCATTTCGAACCTACCTTTTCCATTCGATAGTGCTGATCTCTAGCCAGTTTCGCCGTGTTTCAGATACGGCGTCCACTTGGCCGGCTCCCTATTGAAATGAATGGGATTTCTATTGGTTCCCGAAAAAGATCGCGCAAAAATTGCCAATTTCTGGGAACTTTTAGCGCAAACGCTGTATCAAACACCTCGAAGAACGTTGCCGGAAACACAAAAAGGCGCCCCCTTGGGAGCGCCTTAACAGCCGTTGCCGGTGTCGCTTCAGATCACGTAAGCAGGATCGAAAACACCCTTCACGGAGACGCCAAGCTCCAGCAGAGAACCAGCCTGTGGTTGCATGGAGCGCGCGTTGTCATCCAGCCCCTCCCAAGCCGTCGTGACTGCGAGGCGGTCGCCATTCGGCCCGATGAAGGCCGGGCAGGACGGTTGCGCGGCGGGCACCTTGTAACGCGAGATGCGCAGTCCGTCCGGGCTGTAGCGATCGACGGTACCGGCCCCCCAACGCGCATTCCAGATGTATCCGTCGGCGTCGACCACCGAGCCATCGATACCGCCTGGTTCGTCCATCGTGTCCACGAGGACGATCGGCTCGCCGGTCGGCAGGCCGGTATGGGGATCGACCATCACCCGCATCAGACGGCTAAGGCGGGTATCGGTGAAGTACCCGATCGTGCCATCCGGCGAGAAGCAGATCGAGTTTGGAATGCTGATGCCGTCGAAGATCCTGGTCACGCGACTGCCGGCCACATGATAGATGGCGCCCGCGCGGTTTTCCGCACGCTTGCTCATCGTACCGATCCAGAGCGAACCGGAAGGATGCGTGCGGCCGTCGTTCGAGCGGTTCTCCGGCCTGTCGCTCTCGAGCGCCGCGTAGAAAGTCAGATTGCCGCTCTCGGTGTTCCGGATGAAGAGGCCCTCTTCGGTCGCAAGCAGCTGGCGCCCTGCATCGATGCGGGCCAGAACGCTTGCCATCATCGGTAGCGAATGCACTTTCTTCTCGTCTGTCGAAAGGTTCAGCTCGTGCAGTTCCTTGCCGAGAATGTTGAACCACCAGACCGTGTTCGTAGCCGGATCGTAGGTAGGCCCTTCACCAAGCACCGAGTTGGTGCTGCAAAGCGTTTTTCCCGCGAACTCATGAATTTCCGTCATACGCCTTAAGCTCCTACCGCTGCGTCATAGGCGTAAATGGTCGCCTTGGCACGCTCGGCAACCTCTGCCGCGGTCATTCCGGGCTTATAGAGGCTGGTGCCGAGGCCGAAGGCATGAATGCCGGCCTTGGTGTATTCGGCAAAGTTCTTGTCGGACACGCCGCCGACCGCGGCGATAACGAGCTCCGGCGGCAGAATTGCACGGATCGCGGTGATGCCTGATGGCCCGAGAACGCTGGCCGGGAAAAACTTCAGCCCGGTCGCGCCGGCGCGGGCTGCTGCCAGCGCTTCCGTGGGAGTAAACACTCCCGGCATCGTAACCATGCCGTAGTTGCGGGCGAGAATGATGACCTCAGGCTCGACATTCGGTGTGACCAAGAGCTTGCCACCGGCGGAATGCAGGCTGTCGACAGCCTCGGTCGTCAGTACCGTCCCGGCGCCGATCAGGCAATCGGCGGGCGCCATCTTCGCAGCGATCTCGATCGACTTGAACGGCTCAGGCGAGTTCAGCGGGATTTCGATTGCCGTCAGTCCGTTTTCGATCAGCGCGCCGACCACGCTTTCGGTTTCCTCGGGCTTGATGCCGCGAAGAATGGCAATCAGCGGGCGCTTCATCGTCGGGAAAGGGATACGGTTCATTGTTTTGGTGCTTTCTTCAGTTCGGCCAAATGGCTTTGGCGGCGGCGGCAAGCCCGCCACGGACAGCCGTATCAGCGTCGATCGTGTTGAAGGATAAGGAGAGTGCCTTGAATGCCGCTTCATAAAGGCCCTGCAGTCGGCCGGCGGCGACAAGGGTGATGTTGACGCCCGTTCCCGCATTTGACATGGCGCCCGCTATTTCCAGACCGATCAGGGTTCCGGAGATCTTGGCTTGTGCGCCTGCTGCGGTCAGGCCGTGCAGCAACTGTCCCGAACGGGCCGCAAAGAAGAGGTTGGTCGCCATGGCAGAGTGCTCATAGGCGGCCTTGATCGCATCTTCGAAGGCTGCCTCGTCTGCCGGGGTCTGATCGGCGCCAGCAACGGCATGCGACAGGATCGTGTGCTTGGAGATTGCATCGAAGAGCTCGCCGGTCATGAAGCTGGAGAAGCCGGTGACGCGCCCATCCCTGACATGTACCCATTTCGAGTGCGTGCCGGGCATGCAGACTGCCTCGGATTCGCTGCTTGCGGGGCCGAGGGCGCCGAGAAGCTGCGTTTCCTCGCCGCGCATGACATCGGGTCTGGCTGGGTCTCTCTGGGCAAGTCCGGGCAGGATTCGCACGTCCCGGCTCTGGCCGGGAACCGATACCGCGCCCTGCAGGATTGACGACAACGATGCAGGCACATCGATGTAGCCCGCCTCGATCCATCCCTGCTTTGCGCCTGCCATGCCGCAGATGATGACCGGAAGAGTTTCCGGCGCATTCACCTTGGCCAGGTGCGAGGCCAGAACCTCGGCAAAGCCGGTCTTTGCGGCCGTCGTCATGCCTTCATTGCTGCGGCTTTCGGCAAGGATGCTGTCATCTCTCCCGATCAACCAGAGCCGGAAACTGCTCGTTCCCCAATCCACCGCGACATAAGCGGGATCTGCCATTAGAAAATGCCTCCATCGACAATAAGAGATTGTGCGCTCATCGCTGCTGCGCAACTGGACGCCAGAAACAGGCACGGACCAACGACGGCGTCGGCGTGCAGAACCTTCTTGATGCATTGGCGCTGAACCGTCTGGGCAATGCCTTCCTCGGTCAGCCAGAGCTTCATCTGACGATCCGTCACGATCATCCCCGGCAGAATGCAATTGACGCGGATATTATCAGGTCCGAGCTTTCCGGCCATGCTCTTTGTCAACCCGATCACCGCGGCCTTCGCGGTCGAATAGGCGGGGAATTCGGGCATGTTGAGAAGAAAGGCAATAGACGACATGTTGATCACCGCGCCGCCGCCGGCCGCGCGCATCGAGGGCGCGACTGCCTGTGTGGTGAAGAAGACGTGGCGAAGGTTGGTCGCCTGATTGTCGTCCCAGTAGTCTTCGGTTACCGTTTCGAAGTCGTGCCGATCGTCCCGAGCAGCATTGTTGACGAGAACACTGATCGGACCGGAATGAGCGACAACCTGATCCACCGTTCTGCGGATTTCCGCAACATCCCGTAAATCCGCCTTGTGGAAGCGAACGCGATGTGCCGTGTCGCGCGACAGTCGGTCGACGAGTTCCTGGCTTTCCGTTTCAGCGATGTCGATGAAGGAAACCTTGGCGCCCTGTCGGGCAAAACCCTCCACGATCGCCGCTCCGATCCCTGAACCGCCTCCCGTGACAAGGACCGTCTTGTCCTTGAATTCCGGAAACTGTGCAACGATACCTGCCACGATTTCCTCCCGCTTTATACGTGTTCTATTATATGGAACTCAATTTGACTATGTGGAATTATCGAATTACCTTGGTGCCTCTGTCAAGGCGTATGGGGCAACGATGAGTGCGGCAAAAGCGAGTATGCCCGAAAGGGGCGATACGGGTACCCTCGGCAAGCTGATGGTCCTGCTTGACGTTGTGACCCACGCCGACGGGCCCATGCGCTTCACGGACATACTGGCGGCTGCCGATCAGCCCCGTGGTACGCTTCATCGCCAGCTCAGCCATCTCGTACAGGAAGGACTGCTCGAGATCGATGAGGATGGTCGCTATTTGCCGGGCCTGAGGTTGCTGGATCTTGCCTCTCGCAGCTGGGGGCGGAACGAATTTCGCCTCGTTGCCGAGCCTCACCTGAAGGCTCTTCAGGACCTAACGGGCGAGACAGTTCATCTCGGTGTCCTGCGCGGCACCTCCATCATCTACCTCGACAAGTTCGAAGGACAGCAGCCCGTCAGAATGTACTCGCAGATTGGCAACGCCTCGCCGGTCTATTGCACCGGTGTCGGCAAGGCGGCCCTTTCCATTCTGCCCAGAGAGCGGGCGGGCGCGTTGGTGGGGGAAATCGCTTTTCATCGGTTCACTGCCAGCACGCATACGGCCGAGTCGCTCCTTGCCGAGATTGAAGAGATACGAAAGCAGGGTCACGCATTCGACCGTGAGGAGCATGAGATCGGCATCCGTTGCGTTGCTGCGCCCATCTGGTCGGAAAACCTCTCGCTCGTCGGCGGTATTTCCGTAACCGGCCCGGCTTATCGGCTCACCATGGAGCGGCTTTCGGAATGGGCAGATCCTGTCCGGGGGACGGCGCAGCGGATCATGGAAGCCATGCGCATCGGTCTCGGCCCGCGTCGCTGACCACTCCTGGCGCTCTGCGGAGCCCCTCAAAAGCATGGTATTGAGATTTTCCGACGAATCATCACAATTTGGGCTCGTCAATCCCCCGTCGTGGGGTGTATGAGCTGGTAAATCGTCACCGGCGATATAAATCAGCGACGGCGCGGACGAGACGCTGTCCACCAGGCTTCCATCTTTTTTGAGTTGAACAAGTAAATGAACCCATCGCAGCCAGGATCTTCCGTGGACGTCCACGTTAACGAGATCGCCGGACTGAAAACGCAGTTCGATATTTTCCGCTTCATGAAGAAAGTGACGGAAGTCTATCGGGCGCGAGCCTTCATGGTCTTCAATCTTCCCTCTGTGACCGCACGTGATCTGCAGAGCAGCGCGGTCATCTCGAGTTGGCCGGTAGAACTACTGGCCGCTTATGACCACGAAGGACTTGTCTCCAACAGTCCGGTCATGAAGCGGCTGCGGACCTCGACGACGCCGTTCTTCAACGACGTGTCGCAGGCAAAGCTCGATCGACCCGATGGCAAGGCGGGCATCGTCAAGGCACTCTTTGAACGTTTTCGCATGATGCGCTGTGCCTATTTTCCGACTCACGAGGCCTCAGGCGGTCGCGGTGCCGTTTCATTTTCAGGCGATCGCGAGGTGTTCACCGCCGAGGAAATGCGCGAACTCCACTATATATCCATCCATGTCTTTGACAGGTTGGCGGAGATCCGGAGCTATGACCACCGGGTCACGGATACCTTGACCGATCGGGAGATAGACTGTCTGAACTGGACTGCCGCCGGCAAAACAAGCGTGGAGATTGCCGAGATCCTTACTCTGTCCGAGCACACGGTGAACCACTACCTCAACCGCGCGACAAAGAAGCTCGACACTGTCAACCGCACTCAGGCCGTTGCGAGAGCACTGCGGATCGGGCTTATCAAGTGAGTTGCTTAAATTGCGGGCCGGGTGGTTATCCGTGCCTAAATCTACGGCACCTCTGGTGGCAAGTCGCAGCTCGGCACCCGCTCCTGCGAATGTTTGCCAACTGGCACGTTTTCTGCTTCTCTATTTGCAGCGGTCCAGAGGGGACCTGGTAACGACGCCGGACAAACGGCGCGACCCGCACACCGCCAGCCGACGCCGAGCCTGATCTTGGCGTCGGCGGCGGTTGTTGCTTTTGGGACACCTCCCGTCGGCATTCCTTGACACTTTCTCTTTCTCTGGTTTTTTGCGCTGGTCTTTTGGCGCGCTTGCTCTAATTCGCAAGGCTTACCTCGGTATCCTGGAAGGCCGTGGCGACCATCAGGGCGAAAGCCCGGCGGACTTGATGGACGCGACGGCCCTCCGGTTGATCGGTTCCCATCGCGATCCGCCGATTTTGTTTGGCGAAGGCGCGGCTCTCCTCTATCTAGAATGCCAACATAGGCAGTGAGGATTGAATGACCGGCGTCACCAAGGAACAGGTTCTCGAAACGCTGAAGACCGTACGCGGACCCGATCTCGAACACGATATCGTCGAACTCGGCATGGTGTCCGATGTCTTCATTTCCGACGGCAAGGTCTATTTCTCCATCACCGTTCCGGCCGATCGCGCCAAGGACCTGGAGCCGCTTCGCCTCGCAGCCGAACGGGTCATCAAGGAGATGCCTGGCGTCAAGGGAGCGCTGGTCGCGCTGACGGCCGACAAGAAGGCTGGCTCCGGCTCAGCGCCGGTTTCGCGGCCGCAGCCGCAGGGCGGGCACGACCATCATGGCCATTCGCACGCGCCACAACAGCAGCAGCGTGCGGGCAAGCTCGGCGTCCCCGGCATCAACGCGATAATCGCCGTCGCCTCCGGCAAAGGAGGGGTCGGCAAATCCACGACCGCCGTCAATCTTGCACTCGGTCTCCTGGCAAATGGCCTGCGGGTCGGCATTCTCGACGCAGATATCTACGGACCCTCGATGCCGCGGCTACTGAAGATCTCTGGTCGCCCCACACAGATCGATGGCCGTATCATCAATCCGATGGAAAACTACGGGCTCAAGGTCATGTCGATGGGTTTCCTCGTTGATGAGGAAACGGCAATGATCTGGCGCGGTCCGATGGTCCAATCGGCCCTGATGCAGATGCTGCGCGAGGTTGCCTGGGGCGAACTCGACGTGCTTGTCGTCGACATGCCGCCAGGCACCGGGGATGCCCAGTTGACGATGGCCCAGCAGGTTCCGCTGGCTGGGGCAGTCATCGTTTCGACACCGCAGGACCTCGCCCTTATAGATGCCCGCAAGGGTTTGAACATGTTCAAGAAGGTTGAGGTTCCTGTTCTCGGCATCGTTGAGAACATGAGCTATTTCATCGCGCCCGATACCGGCACTCGCTATGATATCTTTGGTCATGGCGGGGCGCGCAAGGAAGCCGAACGCATTGGCGTACCATTCCTGGGCGAAGTCCCGTTGACGATGAACATCCGCGAGACATCCGATGCCGGAACACCGCTTGTCGCTACGGAGCCGAACGGCATCGTCGCCGGCATCTATCGCGAGATCGCGACGAAGGTCTGGCAGCAGCTCGGCGGGCAGCCGCAGAGGGCGGCGCCGGCCATTGTTTTCGAGTAAATGCCTCGCTGCGGCAAGACTCCCAATTGTGGGGGAAATGTGGTCAAAGGGCGCAGTGCACGTAAGATGTCTTGATTCTTTCGCAGCTTTCCGTCATATGGCGCGCCGTCGCCATGAGGGCGACTTTGCGATTGCTCGATGATGGCCACCCAGTTGGGACGGTCACGCATGTTCGGAGTTATCTTGGTCGAAGGATTGGTGACTGCGATGCGTTTGAGCACGTCGCGTATCTCGGCAGTGGCCGGATACGCCAGGAGTCATATGAGCTTTCCTCAATCGCTTTCGTTCGGATCGGGAACTTATATCCCGCGCGCTCCTGCAACCGGCGCGCCGCGGAAGGGGTTTCGATGAACAGACCGCTATACTCAGAACGCGCGGACTGCCGGAGGTTTAGCCGGTGATCACGGCCTACTGTTCCAATTGCAAGTCGGTCGACGTCGGCGATCTGTCGCAGGCGGCTCTGCGCGATGATGTCGTGTGGATCGACCTTGTCGAGCCGTCACGCGAAGAGGAGCTCTTCGTCGAGAAAGCGCTCGGTATCGAGGTTCCGACACGGGATGATCTCAAGGACATCGAGCCATCGGCTCGTCTTTATACCGACGACGACGCCGTGTTCATGACGGCGTCCCTCGTCTGGAAGGCAGAAACCGACGCGCCCACGCTGACCGATGTTGCGTTCATCCTGGCCGGCAAGCGGATGGTCACGATCCGTTATGCGCAACCGAAATCGTTTGCGCTCTTCATTGCCGCGTTACACCGTGTTCCGCAGCAGTGGCGCAGCGGCGCGGCACTGCTGGCCAAACTGTTTGAAACGGTGATCGATCGGACCGCGGAAATACTGGAACTCTCGGTTGCTCGTATCGATATTCTTTCGACGCATGTGTTTGGCGATCGGGCCAGGAAGGTGCGTAAGCCGTCGAACTATCTCGAGGAAAAGCTCAGAGACATTGCGGGCCATCACCGCCTCGTCAGCAAGGTCCGTGACAGCCTCGCGTCGCTGTCGCGACTGATGACGTTTTTCTACACAGTCCCCGCCGTCCAGCAGGACCGCGACACCAAGGAACTGTGCAAGACCGTTTCGCGCGATATACAATCGCTCAACGAGCACGCTTCCTTCATCGCCGGCAATATCACCTTTCTGCTCGACGCTTCGCTCGGCCTGATCAATATCGAGCAGAACTCGATCATAAAGATTTTTTCGATCGCGTCCGTCGTCTTCTTGCCGCCAACGCTGGTCGCCTCCATCTACGGTATGAATTTCGAATTCATGCCGGAACTGCACTTTGCCCACGGGTATCCGTATTCGATTGGGCTGATGGTGCTGTCCGCCATCATTCCCTTCTTCTTTTTCCGATGGAAAGGCTGGCTCTGAAGAGCCTGTTTTCATTTCATGCACGAAGGTAGCCATTCACACGAACGTAAAATGAAGCCGCGCAAGTTGTTCTATCTTGCGCTCGGCTCCGTGGGCGTCGTCTATGGCGATATCGGTACGAGCCCGCTCTATGCGTTCCGCGAAGCCTTGAAGCCCGTAGCGGCCGACGGCCTCACTCGTTTCGAGGTCATCAGCCTGATCTCGCTGATGATCTGGGCTCTGACCATTATCGTCACCATAAAGTACGTGCTCTTTTTGCTGCGCGCCGACAACGAAGGCGAGGGCGGAACGCTTTCCCTGCTGGCATTGCTGATGAAAACCGCCAACGGCCATACCGCGCTGCTTATGTTGCTGGGGCTCGTCGGTGCCGCACTGTTCCTTGGCGACGCGATGATCACGCCGGCACTCTCGGTGCTGTCGGCCGTCGAAGGTCTGAAACTCGTTGCGCCCAGTTTGACCAGTTACATCGTGCCGATCTCGGTCTTCATCCTCGCTTTGCTGTTTGCGGTGCAATCGCGCGGAACCGGCACCATGGCCCGCTTTTTCGGGCCGATCACTGCGCTCTGGTTCATCGTGATGGCCGCGGCTGGCATTTCGCATATCTCCGATGACTTCGGCATTCTTGCCGCCTTCAATCCCTATTATGCGATCAGCTTCCTGCTGCATGAAGGATTTTATGGGGTCATCGTCCTTGGCGCGGTCTTCCTGACTGTAACGGGTGCGGAAGCGCTTTATGCCGACCTTGGCCACTTCGGCCGCAGACCGATCCAGTGGGCGTGGTTTGCGCTGGTTTTCCCCGCACTGACGTTGAACTATCTGGGGCAGGGCGCTCTGGTGCTCGGCAATCCCTCTGCGATGTCCGATCCGTTCTATCTGATGTTCCCGCAGTGGGCACTGCTGCCGGCCGTCATCTTGGCGACCGCCGCGACGATCATCGCCAGCCAGGCGGTCATCACCGGCGCTTTCTCGCTCGTTCGCCAGGCTATCAACCTCGGGTTCCTGCCGCGTATGGAGGTACTCTTCACGTCGGAGACGAATACCGGGCAGATCTTCGTGCCGTCCGTTAACGCGGTGCTTTTCTTCGGCGTTATCTTCCTTGTCATCAGCTTCAAGACATCTGATGCACTGGCGACTGCCTACGGCATCTCGGTTACCGGCGCGATGGTCGTCACCTCGATCATGGCGTTCGAGTTCGTGCGTGCACGCTGGAACTGGTCGATCCTGGTCGCAACCCTGGCTCTTGCGCCGCTGCTATGCCTGGAAATGATCTTCCTCGGAGCAAATCTGCTGAAGATCCATGATGGCGGTTACATTCCGGTGCTGATCGCAACTGCGTTCACGATCATCATGTGGACCTGGCGTCGTGGCAGTGCCCTCCTGATGGAGAAGACGCGCCATACCGATATTCCGCTGGCGTCTTTCGTCAGTTCGATCGAGCGTAAAAGCGATCATTCGCCGGCCCAGGTGGCCGGCACCGCAATCTTCCTGACGAGCGATCCGGAATCTGCTCCAGCAGCACTGCTGCACAATCTGAAGCACAATCATGTGCTGCACGACAAGAATGTGATCCTGACGATCCGCACGATCAACAAGCCGCGTGTTTCGAGCGCCGATCGCTATAAGGTCGAGCAGATTTCGGAGCGGTTCTCTCGCGTCGAACTGCTCTTCGGCTTTATGGAGTCGCAGAACGTCTCGCAGGCTTTGGCGACATTGCGCAAGACCGGCCTGAAGTTCGACATCATGTCGACGTCCTTCTATCTTGGCCGCCGCAAGCTGGTTCCTGACGCAAAGTCCGGCATGCCCCATTGGCAGGATCGCCTTTATATCGCGCTTGCCAATGCCGCAGCAAATCCGTCGGACTACTTCCGCCTGCCGGCAAACCGCGTGGTCGAGCTCGGCTCACACGTCATTATTTAGGCAAGCAGCTGCCCTCCCATAAAAGCCCGGCAACTGCCGGGTTTTATTTTCCTCCTGCTAATTCTTAAGGCGCCCTCATTAACCAAGCATCAAGGTTAATGAGACATTTTCAACGGCATGTTCATGCGTTTCATGCCGGAGTCTCGCGTTGCGTCGATATAGCCCTTCCCGTGGCAAGCTGCGCCTCTTGCTTCAAAACTGGAGTTCACCCGCGCTCTTCGGTGTCTGCGGGTGGCTGATGTCGCCGACGATGGCGTCCCATGCCGACCTCGCCGCTCTGCTTGCAGGCCTCGACCAGGGACGGGAAAACTGGCGCATGGTTTTGACCAATTCGCCAGCGGGTTCGATCCACCACGCGGAGTTGACCTTTGCTGATCCTGTCGTGACGGGCACGATCGCCGCTGGCGCAGGTATGGTTCTACCCGATGGTCGCAAGGTCGCCTTCATGGCGAAGGACAAGGGACACGAGGCGACGCCGGATGAAGATCGCGTCAATCGCCCGGCCAAGAAGGGTCGCGTCGTTGCCGTCGAAAAGGTTCAGCCGCCAAAGGACTTTTCCGCCGGGTCTATTCTCCAGAGAACGCGCCTGCTCTTTCAGCCTACCTTCGACTTGAAGGATAAGTCGGCCTTCGTAAAACCGAAGATCAAGGGCAAGGAAATTGAGATCGCGACCAGCTTCTATAAGAAGCAGTCGCCCAAGCCGGATCGAGGCGTCTCGCCGATGCTGGCAGGCCTGGTAACGAACACAAAGGCTGACGTACTAGCGACGGCCTATGCACCGGCCGCGCCGGATTATTCCCGTCAGTCGCCGTTCGATTCGATTCTAACCGAAAAGGCCGACGACGGTCGCTTCGTGCCGCAGATCGGCCCGCGTGACCACGCCTGGGCTGCAAGCATTCTGTCGCCGTCTGTATTCTCGGCGGCCGAGCAGCAGTGCCTGGCATCCGGCATCTATTTCGAAGCGCGCGGCGAAACTGTGAAGGGGCAGGCCGCCGTCGCCCAGGTCATTCTTAATCGCGTCCGCAATCCGGCCTACCCGAAGACGATCTGCGGCGTGGTCTATCAGAACGAGGATTGGCGCAACCGGTGCCAGTTCTCCTTCGCCTGCGATAACATTAAGGATCGGGTTAACTCGCAGTATCACTGGAGAATCGCCCGCGAAGTTGCGATGGCTGTCACGGCAGGCAAGATCTGGCTTCCACAGGTCGGCTCCGCAACGCACTATCATGCTGTCTACGTTCGTCCGAAATGGGCGAAGACGATGGAGAAGGTCGGACGCATCGGCCTTCACGTCTTCTATCGCACCTATGGCGGCGGCTGGAGCTGAGGAAAAAGCCGATCCTGACGCGATTTCGCGTCTCATCGCCACACACAAAAGCGGATTCTTTCGGTCGATTTTGGCCAAGCGCGCCAAGGTCGGCCTAAGCGTATGTTTTCTAATGCCTATTTTATGGCTGGACATCGACCGCTCACGCCTTGACTATGCTTTTTGCTAAAACTATGTTGCGCGCGACTTCAGAACGGGCCGAAAGGTTCTCAAACCTTGGGGTCGTTGTCCGGAAGAACCGGGGTAGCGGGATCGCGGACAGCGGCTGGAGGAGGAGAGCACTATGGCGGATGACCGCGAGGAAAGTCTAGAGAAGCGCCGGGCGCAATTGGGAGCGAAGCTCGCAACCAAGCGTGTAGAGGCGGGGAAGGAAGAGGCTATCGAAGCCAGCGCCGAGGCGAGCCGTAAAGGTTATGCCCAGGCGATGAAGCTTTCGAGCGAATTCATCTCCGCAATCGTCGTCGGTGCCGTTCTTGGCTATGTCCTCGACCGTTTTGTCGGCACGGCGCCTTGGGGGTTGATTGTTCTTCTTCTTCTCGGATTTTGTGCCGGCGTATTGAACGTTCTGCGTGCTGCGGGAAAGGTTGCAAAGCCTGATCCTGCCGAGCGCCAGAATGGTGGAAAATAGGGCAGGGCGCTCCGGCGTTCGATCCAGTGCAATAACCCCGTCTCGTGCGGGCTAAAGATAGAGAGAACAAGCGGTGTCTAACGATCCGACCCATCAGTTCCTGATCCAGAAGATTGTGCCGATCGAAGTCGGTGGAATTGATTTCTCGTTTACGAATGCATCGCTCTTCATGGTGGCGTCGGCTGCCGTTGCCGCTGGCTTCCTGTATTTCTCGACGTCGAATCGGGCGATCGTGCCGGGTCGTTCGCAGTCTGTTGCGGAGATGTCCTACGAGTTCATCGCCAACATGCTGAAGGAAGGCGCCGGGTCCAAGGGGATGAAGTTCTTCCCATTGGTCTTCTCACTCTTCATGTTCGTGCTGACCGCAAACCTGCTCGGCATGTTCCCTTACTTCTTCACCATCACCAGCCAGATCATCGTCACCTTCGCGCTGGCGCTGCTCGTCATCGGCACGGTTCTGGTCTACGGCTTCTATAAGCACGGCTTCCACTTCCTGAATGTGTTCGTCCCGCAGGGGGTTCCCGGCATTCTTCTGCCGCTGGTCGTGTCGATCGAAATCATCTCGTTCCTGTCGCGTCCGATTTCGCTCTCCGTTCGTCTTTTCGCCAACATGCTGGCTGGCCACATCACCCTTAAAGTGTTCGCAGGCTTCGTCGCCTCGCTCGGAGCGCTGGGTGCAGTCGGTATCGGTGGTGCCGTTCTTCCTCTCATCATGACGGTCGCCCTGACCGGTCTCGAGTTCCTCGTCGCCTTCCTCCAGGCTTACGTTTTTGCGGTGCTGACTTGCATGTACCTCAACGACGCGATCCATCCGGGTGGCCACTAAGGGATACCGACATTGACGCCGCTCGGGCGTCAGTCAATTCGCCGCAACACAACCATTTCAAAGGAGTTCAACATGGAAGCGGAAGCAGCAAAGTTCATCGGTGCAGGCCTGGCTTGCTTTGGTATGGCCGGTACGGCTCTCGGCCTCGGCAACATCTTCGGCAGCTACCTGTCCGGCGCACTGCGCAACCCGTCTGCTGCTGACAGCCAGTTCGGCCGTCTGGTATTCGGCTTCGCCGTTACGGAAGCTCTGGGCATCTTCTCGCTGCTCGTCGCTCTCCTCCTGCTCTTCGCCGTCTAAGACAGGCGCATTGGGGATCACGGCTTGCGATCAGCAAGCCGTGATCCTTTGCATTTGCAGTACACCTGGAGGTGAGCATGTTTTTTGTGACCCCGGCTTACGCCGAAGAGGCCCCGGCGGGAACCGCAGAAACTGGTGCAGCAACCGGTACAGACGCGCATGCCGCCCCGGCAGCAGGCGAGGTCCACACCGAGACCGGCGTGCCAGCCGAGCATCATGGTGGCGGCGTATTCCCGCCTTTCGATTCGACGACTTACGCCTCGCAGCTGCTTTGGCTGGCGATTACGTTCGTTGTCTTCTTCGTGCTCATGCAAAAGGTCATCACGCCGCGCATCGGCGGTATCCTCGAGCAGCGCCACAATCGCATTTCGCAGGACCTTGATGAGGCAGGCCGCCTGAAGGCGGAAGCCGACGCCGATGTCGCTGCATACGAAGCCGAATTGGCTGCTGCCCGCGCCAAGTCAAATTCGATCGGCACTGCCGCTCGCGACGCTGCCAAGCTGAAGGCGGAAGCCGACCGCAAGACCGTTGAGGCAGGCCTTGCAGAAAAGCTCAAGGCTGCGGAAGGTCGCATCGCGGACATCAAGGCCAAGGCGTTTGCTGACGTTGGCACCATCGCAGAAGAAACCGCAACGGCTGTCATCGAGCAGCTGATCGGCACCTCGGCAAAGGCAGATGTTGCCGCTGCGGTCGCTGACATCAAGAAGGGGGCTTGATCGATGGAATTTGCATTGGACGCAACATTCTTCGCATTCGTCGGCCTCGTTCTGTTCATCTTGCTGGTCGTATACCTCAAGGTTCCCGGCATGATGGCAAAGTCGCTCGACGACCGTGCTGATCAGATCCGCAACGAACTGTCGGAGGCCAAGCGCCTGCGCGAAGAGGCCCAGCATCTGCTGGCCGAATATCAGCGCAAGCGTAAGGAAGCCGAAGCCGAAGCTGCACACATCGTCGCTGCGGCCGAGCGCGAAGCCGAAATGCTGACCGCCGAAGCCAAGAAGAAGACGGAAGAATTCGTCGCGAACCGCACCGCGGTTTCCGAACAGAAGATCAAGCAGGCCGAAGTCGATGCGATGAAGGCGGTTCGTTCCGCTGCCGTCGATCTGGCAATCGCTGCTGCCGAAAACGTTCTGGCGAAGAAGGCAGACACGAAGGTTCAGTCCGAGCTCTTCAGCGATGCCGTTGGTCAGGTCAAAAGCCGCCTCAACTGAGACGAGCGAACAGCTTCTGAAAAGCCCCGCATTGCGGGGCTTTTTTGTTTGTGTGTACATGTGCGCCGCCGGCAATACATCGGGGGAATTGAATGTTGGAGAAAGGCAGTGGCGACGGGCCGTTTCGTCGTGGCGACCTGGTATGGCGTCCCGTGCGCCCGTGGAGCGGGAGCGTGCAGGCGCTTCTGGCGCACCTACAGGCGCGGGGTTTCAAGACCGTTCCGCGGCCAGCCGGTCTCGACGCAGGTTTTGAGCGTGTCACCTATCTCAACGGAGAAATCGGGGACATCGAGCGGGATGCGGCGGCGCAGTCAATGGCGGCATTGGTGTCGGCGGCGGACTGGCTGCGCCGTTACCACGATTGTACCTCGGCGATCGTTGTCGACTGGGCCAGTCGGACATGGCAACTACCGCCGCGCGAGCCGCTGGAGGTTATCTGCCATGGGGATTTCGCACCTTACAATGTGGTGCTGAGAGACGGCAAACTTGCGGGAGTGATCGACTTCGAGACGGCGCATCCGGGCGCTCGGATATGGGATCTGGCCTACGCGATCTATCGCTGGGCGCCGCTTTCCTCGGCAACTCTTGTACCGGAACTCTCCGTTATCGAGAACCAGATCGAACGCTCGCGTGCCTTCCTAGTTGAATATGGACTGGACAAAGAACTTCGCGCTTCGGTGGTCGCCCTCATCATCCAGCGGCTGGAGACCCTCGTATCCTTCATGGAAACCGAAGCCGCTGCAGGATCGAAGAAGTATCAGCGCAACGTCGAAGAAGGGCACAGCCGGCTCTACCGGCAGGACATTGCCTATATCCAACGCCACAGGGAGCAGATCGTAGCCGGCGTCTCGCGGCTAACCTGACGTCATTCGCCGTCGATAGGCATGCTCCTCTTCAGCGGGCTGAAGGTCATGCGGTGGAGCGAGCAGGGGCCGTGCTTCTCGATGCCGGCGCGGTGTTGCGCGGTACCATAACCGGCATGTGAGGCAAAGCCGTACGCCGGAAACGTGCTGTCGGCGCGCGCCATCATCCGGTCGCGCGTGACCTTGGCGACGATGGATGCCGCGGCAATCGAGACGGAGCGTGCATCACCCTTGACGACCGCCTGGCCGGGACAGGCAAGCCCGGGCGGAACGTCGAGCCCGTCGGTCAGCACGAAGCTTGCAGGGATCGACAGGCCGCAGATCGCGCGACGCATGGCATCCAAGCTTGCCTTGCGGATATCGGTCTCGTCGATACGTGTCGAGCTTGAGGACGCGATAGACACCGTCGCAGTTGCAAGGATCTGAACGAATAATTCTTCGCGTTTCTGTGCCGAAAGCTGCTTGGAATCGTTCAGGCCATCAGGGATGCGTCTCGGGTCAAGAATAACGGCCGCTGCGACCACCGGGCCCGCCAGCGGTCCCCGGCCAGCCTCGTCGGCGCCAGCAACCGGCCAATGGCCGGCCTTGCGTGCATTAAGCTCCAGCCGGAAATCAGGCACGAGCGGAACATCTTCGAAAAGCATAGGAGAATCGGGTGACGTGCGACGTTTCATGTGGCTGAACCTCGCATGCCAACCCGATTTCCTGCAAGTCCCCAGATCAGGGCGGCGGGCCGGGGACTCGAGCGCGGAAGGGCAGGGCGACCATCCGCGAAACTAGAATATCAAAGCAGCGAGAGCTGGACGCCACTGCCATCTGGCGGAACGAACAGGTCGTCGCGCAGCGGCATGCTGCGCCTGGTCATGCCGAGCCGTTTCGTCGCCATTTCGAAACGGCGCGCAATCTGCCAGGCATAGGGGCCGGCGCCTTTCATCCGCTTGCCGAACTCCGCGTCGTAATCCTTGCCGCCTCGCATCGAGCGGACCAGCGACATGACGTGGCGGTAGCGGTCCGGATAGTTCTGCAGCAGCCAGTCGCGAAACAGCGGCGATACTTCAAGCGGCAGACGCAGGATCACATAACCCGCCTCCGTAGCGCCGGCGGCGTGAGCCGCGTCCAGAATACGCTCCAGTTCATGGTCGTTTAGCGCCGGGATCATTGGAGCGGCCATCACGGATGTCTGGATCCCTGCATCGGATAGCGCCCGGATGGCCTCCAACCGCCGAGTCGGTGTCGAGGCGCGAGGCTCCATGGTTCGTGCAAGCTTTCTGTCGAGCGTCGTCACCGAGAGTGAAACACGAACAAGGTTCCTCTCGGCCATTCCCGAGAGAATATCGAGATCGCGCATGATCATCGCCGACTTCGTGACAATCGAAACCGGATGGTTCGCCTTGTCGAGCACCTCGAGAATCTGCCGCATGATGCGCCATTCCTTCTCGATTGGCTGATAGGGATCGGTATTTGTTCCGATCGCGATAACGCGTGGCTTATAGCCGGGCTTTGCCAATTCCCGCTCCAGAAGTTTCGCCGCATCTGGCTTGGCAAAGAGCTTGGCCTCGAAGTCAAGACCGGCGGAAAGGCCCATATAGGCATGTGTCGGTCGCGCGAAGCAGTAGATGCAGCCGTGCTCGCAACCGCGATAGGGATTGATCGAGCGGTCAAAGGGAATGTCAGGCGACTCGTTGCGGGTGATGGCCGTCCGAGGCTTTTCGATCTGCACGTCGGTCTTGAACGGCGGCAGGTCCTCGAGGTTCTGCCAGCCATCGTCGAAAGCCTCCCGGCGCAGAGGCTCGAAGCGTCCACTCGGGTTGAGCCCGGCTGCGCGCCCCCGGCGACGGTCGACATCAATCCGCAGGCCGGCAGATGCGATCATCGCGTCGGCAATATCTGCCGTATTGGCAGGCGCGAATGCGGCCTGCCCTGCAAGGGACTGCTCGTTCATCGGATTCTCCGCTGGAGGAAGCTTTGCTTTCCATCCGTTTTGATGATTAAATTCCTATCGGCAAAAAGAGAACAATGCAAGAACAAAATGAGGAAAGTGCCGCTGGCAAATTTTTGTGCGGCGCTCTATGAATAGGCAATGTTGACTGTTGTACTTGAATGCCAGGATCAGGAACCTGAGCTGGCGCAGACGTTATCGGTGCTGGTTGCAGGCGCAGTGGAGGGGCTCGTCAGCGACGTCGTGGTGCTTGACCACGACTCGCGAGATGGGACGTCGAGGGTGGCCGACGCTGCCGGCTGCCGTTTTCATTCGCACTGGGATATCAAGGATATCGTGGGCTCGGCACGCGGCGAATGGCTGCTTTTCGTCGAGCCTGGTGCGCGGCCGCAGACAGGCTGGATCGACGAGATTGCCGAGTACATGGCACTGAACAAGCTGCCGGCGCGCTTCACCGCTTCGCGGGGATATCGACGTCCGTTCCTGCAGCGCATCGGTCGGGCCTCATCGCCTTTGGAGCTCGGACTACTTCTCCCCAAAAAGCAGGCTTTAGCTTCGGCAAGAAGCGGCATGCGCCTCTCCGAATTCGCCAAGGGGCAGAAGCTGCGCAAGCTCAGCAGCGAACTGATTCCTTCCTGGGTCGCGCGGGCGGCACGATAGTCAGGACTTGCGCCATGACATTTACCAAAAGGGAAAATGGCGGTGGCCGGGGTTCTGCGCTATAATTCGCTCATGGCGCCGCCCGAGCGCCTCGCTTCGTGACGGTCGGCCATGGAATGCCGGAAGACGGCAGAACAGGTCAGCGGAAGTCTCCTCTTCTGCCGGTTTCCGGCAAAAGGAGGTGCGTCATGAAACGCAATATGATCCGCGGCCTGTTGTCGGCCGTCATATTGACGACATCGATGATCGCGCATCCGCATTCGGCAGCATCGCAGATGATGCGCAGTTGCGCAGCCCGATCCGAGGTCGTCAATTTCCTCGACAAGAACTTTGCCGAAAAGCTCACGGCAGTCGGATTGGTCAACCAGAGCGCCATGCTTGAGGTCTATGCTGCGCAGAGCGGCACATGGACGCTGCTCATCACGGATGTTCGCGGAATAAGCTGTATCCTGCTGTCCGGTGACAGTTGGGAGACGATGCCTGCTCTGCCGGGCATAGGGACATAGAGTGGCAGTACGCAATCTGCTGTCGGAGCCGTCCGTTACTTGCCAGCGCCGCGCTTCAGATGCTCGTCGAGGCGCGGCATGATCTCCACGAAGTTGCAGGGCATGTGGCGGTAGTCGAATTGGGCTTTCAGTATGCCGTCCCAGGCGTCCTTGCACGCGCCGGGCGAGCCGGGCAGCACGAAGATGAAGGTCGCGTTGGCAACGCCCGCCGTAGCACGGGATTGAATCGTCGAGGTGCCGATCTTGTCGTAGGAGATACGGTGGAATACTTCCGAAAAGCCGTCCATCCGCTTCTCGAAAAGCGGCTCCAGAGCTTCCGGCGTGACATCGCGGCCGGTAAAGCCGGTGCCACCGGTAGTGATGACGACGTCGATATCATTGCGCTCGGTCCAGGCCCTCACACGCGACGCTATCGCCTGCCGATCATCGGGCACGATCGCGCGGTCGATCAACCGATGGCCGGCCTGCTTGATTCTGGCAGCCAGCGTGTCGCCGGAGCGGTCATCGGCGAGCGTGCGCGTATCCGAGACCGTCAGCACGGCTATGCCGACGGGGATGAAGGGACGCGTGTCATCCAGTCCTGGCATCATGCGCTCCAGCGATCGTTTCCGTTGCTTCGAAATACCAGTCCGGCCGCTCGCTGTGAAGCGCCGTGGCCGCTCGTTCAGCCGCTGCAAGCGTGTCGAAGATGCCGTAGCAGGTCGCGCCGGAGCCAGACATGCGAACAAACGAAGCGCCTTGCTTCGTAAGCATCGACGAGATCTCGGCAATTTCGGGCAGCAGGTCCCGAGCGACCGGCTCAAGGTCATTGCGCATCAAGCCCACCATCTCGACCCAGGTCGAACATGGCGTCATCTCGAGCGGCGGATTGGTCTTGCTCGTCAGCCTTCGGAAAACCTCGGGCGTCGATACGCCCTTCAAGGGGTTTGCCAGCACCATGGCAAAGACAGGCATCTCGCCGACAGGCGTGATCTGTTCGCCAATGCCACGGGCGATCAGCGGCCTGCTCTCCAGGCACATCGGCACGTCGGCGCCGAGGCGGATGGCGATCGCCTCGATGGTCGCGTAAGGAGGGGACACGTTCCAGAGTCTTATCAAGCCGCGAAGCGTCGCAGCCGCATCGGCGGACCCACCGCCAATTCCAGACGCAATCGGCAGGTTTTTCTGGAGGTGAATGCGAACAGCGGGAGCCGAGCTGCCTTCAGCAATTGCCTCGCGTAGAAAGTCCCGGGCCTTTAAGACAAGATTGTCGTCGCGGCTACCATCGAGCATCCCGGCAAAGCGTCCGGAGATCACGAATTCATCTTTCTCTGCCGGCGTAAATTCCAACCGATCGCCATGCCGGGTAAACGTCACCAGCATATCGAGCAGATGGTAGCCGTCAGATCTCTGGCCCGTCACATGCAGGGCCAGATTGATTTTTGCCGGAGCGTCCTCGATGACCGTCACGTCATCGCGCAAACTCGCTGCTGGCATCGCCTATCAGG
Organism: Hyphomicrobiales bacterium; assembly: GCA_900466605.1. Lineage (GTDB taxonomy): Bacteria > Pseudomonadota > Alphaproteobacteria > Rhizobiales > Rhizobiaceae > Rhizobium. Next base: position 11,983 of record UBMU01000006.1, on the reverse strand, counting down.
ACTTCTTGTCCGCGGGCTTCGGTTCGACCGGCGCCGGGTCCGGCTGCTTCTTGTCAGCCGCCTTGGAACTGTCGGTATCCTGGGGCAGTCCGTTGGCAATCTTTTCCTTGATCTTCGGGATCTCGGATGCCTCGGGCTCGGAGCCGAGCGCGCGGTTCCACTGGTAGACGGCTTCGAGTTTGCGGCCGACACGCCAGTAGGCATCGCCCAGATGGTCGTTGATCGTCGCGTCGCCGGCCTTGATCTGCGCTGCCTTCTCCAACTCCTCTACCGCATCGTCGAAGCGGTTCAGGCGGAAATAGGCCCAGCCGAGAGAGTCGATGATGTAGCCGTCATCAGGACGCAGATCCACGGCCTTCTTGATCATCCCGAGCCCCTCATCGAGGTTCCGGTTCATGTCGATCCAGGAGTAGCCGAGATAGTTGAGAACCTGCGGTTGGTCGGGGTTGAGCTCCAGCGCCTTGCGGAAGTTCGGCTCGGCCTGGTCCCACTTCTTCAGGCGTTCATAGGCAATGCCACGCTGGAAGAACACCGTCCATGCGCCCTTGCCCGGCAGCGGACCGAGGACTTCGACGGCCTTGTCGTAATTGTCCGCCATGGCCGTGTAGTCCTTCGCATCCGACAGCACGCTGCCATACGCGAGGTAGCTGCGAATGTCCTTCGGATCAGACGCGATCAGGCTCTGAAGGTGCTTGCGCGCTTCCTCCACCTTGCCGCCTTGGGCAAGGGCAAGGCCAAGCTGCAGCTCGGAGATGCGGCGCATCGGCGAGTTTTCCGGCACCTGCTTGTAGAGCGCAATGGCGCGATCCATCTGCTCCTGCTTTTCGGCAATGCCGCCGAGCATGACGAGCGTATCGGCGCTATCCGGGTCCAGCGTCTTGGCAGTCTGCAGGTAGAGCGAGACGATATCCTCGGCACCGTCGCGGTTCAGCGCGCCACCGATGGAGAAGAGCACGCCGGCAGCGCCCTGCTTGGCGGTCTGGATCTGCTGTTCCTGCTTTTCGCCCTTTTCAATGCTCTGTCGAAGCGCGTTGAGCGGCGCGTAGTTCGGCAGCAGGTTGTCACCGACGGAAATCGCGTCGAGCGCCTTCTGCTTGTTGCCCTGCGAGGCTTCCAGGCGGGCAAGAGCCATGACGGCGCGCATGAAGGTATCGGGAGCCGTCGCTCCGCCGTCCTTGTCGAGCACGGCGTCGTTGAGGTTCTGGCGAGCGGCTCTTACGTCGTCGTTCACGATCGCGATCGCACCGGCATTGTAGGACTTGAAGATGCCGACCCAATCGGGTCCCTTCATCTTCTGAACCATGGCGAGGGCTTCCTTGCCACGACCGGCGCCGACGCGAGCCCAGGCGGCGAGCAGGTCATTCATCATCCGGTCGAGATCGTTCGGTCCGGTATATTTCAGTAGCGATTCAGCCGTCTTGTACTCGCCGCGACGAATGGCATCCATGCTACGCACGATGGTCGTAATGCGCTCGACACTCGGATCGCCCTTCAGGTCGTTGGCGTACTTCACGCCATCCTTGATGTCTCCGTTCAGAAGCAGTGAGATCATCAGGCGCTGGCGGATCTCCGGATTTCCCGGCTCGATCTGCAGCGCCTTCTTGTAGAGTTCGATCGCCGTTTCGTAGTCGTGATCGACATCGGCGGTCCGAGCAGCCAAAAACGCGCCGGAGAAGCTCGTGACGCTATCTGGATCGAAGATCACCGTGGCGGCATCGTCCTTCTTGGCCGTCTCTTCGGCATTCACGCCGCCGAGCGCTGCCAGCGATAAGACCGCTGCAATAGCTGCGCTCGAAAGAAGACGGATGGCAAGTTTTTGCCGCATTAGAAAACCTCTCTTGTCGGGCAGCCGGCCTCGTCCGACTGCAAAATCAGTTGAAATGACTGACTCACAACAGGATGGCTTTTTTGAAGCGGCCCTGCAACAAAATCAGTCCGCGATCAGTGACCGTCGATTAGTTGACGCGCTCGATGCAGAAGTCGATGACTTCCATCAGGGCTGATTTCCACGCCGTGTCGGGAAGTGGCGCAAGCGCATCGCGTGCGATCGTGCCGTAGTGAACCGCGCGGGCAATGGTGTCGTTCAGCGTGCCGTATTTGGTGATCAGGCCAAGTGCCTTTTCGAGATGCTGGTCGCTGCTCTCGCCGCCTTCGATGGCCTGCCGCCAGAATGCGCGCTCTTCCTCTGTTCCACGACGATAGGCGAGGATCACGGGAAGCGTGATCTTGCCCTCGCGGAAATCGTCGCCGACATTCTTGCCGAGATCGGCTGCCTTGCCGCCGTAGTCCAGCGCATCGTCGACGAGCTGGAAGGCAAGGCCGAGGTTCATGCCGTAGGACTTTAGCGCGTTGCGACCGGATTTGCCGGCATCGGCGACGATCGGGCCGACTTCGGCGGCCGCGGCAAACAACGCTGCGGTCTTCGCACGGATGACGGCGAGGTAATCGTCCTCGGTCGTTTCCATGTTCTTGGCGACGGAAAGCTGCAGCACTTCGCCCTCGGCGATAACACAAGCCGCCGAAGAGAGGACGTCCAGCGCATCGAGCGAGCCGACATCGACCATCATGCGGAACGCCTGGCCAAGCAGGAAGTCGCCAACGAGCACGCTCGCCTGGTTGCCCCAGATCATGCGGGCGGTGGACTTTCCGCGGCGAAGGTCGCTCTCGTCAACGACGTCGTCATGCAGCAGCGTCGCGGTGTGCATGAACTCGACCGATGTCGCGAGCTTGATGTGATTCTCGCCCTTGTAGCCGAACAGCGCAGCCGAGGCCAAGGTCAGCATCGGACGCAGGCGCTTGCCGCCGGACGAGATGAGATGGTTGGCCACCTCCGGGATCATCTGGACGTCGGAACCGGCTTTGGAGAGAATAAGCTGGTTGACCCGCTGCATGTCCGCTTTGGTCAAATCGACCAGCGGCTTGACGGATGCCAGTTTGTTTTTGCTTTCTTCAAGCGGTATGACCACGCCCAACGACCCGGACTCCTGTTAAATTATTGAGTTCGACAATAGAAAGGGGCGATTGGCGCGGCAAGGGGTGAATTGTCGCGTCGCGCAAATTTGAAAGGGAATTTCGGGCAAATGCATGAACTTATTCGCGCCAATGATCCCGTGTTGCTATCCTTCGCGGAAAGTCTGTTGAAGGATGCCGGGATTCATTGCTTCATCGCCGATCAGGGTATGAGCATTCTGGAAGGCTCGCTCGGCATGCTGCCGCGTCGCCTCCTCGTCGACGACGAACAGGCTGACCAGGCGCGGCGCATTCTCGTGGATGCCGGGCTCGGCGACGAACTGCGCGCTCAGAAGTGAGCCTGCGATGACGGAAGATCTTGCCGAGACGATCGACGCCTTTCATCGGGGGCTGTTCCATGTGGTGCAGCCGAAGGGCAGGGGGCATCGCTCCGGCATGGATGCAATGCTGCTCGCTGCGCTGGTCGCAGACGACAGGCCGATCAAGGTTGCCGATCTCGGTGCCGGGGCGGGTGCAGCCGGTCTGGCCGTCGCGTCACGGCTGCGGGCCGCCGAAGTCGTGCTGTTCGAGCGTTCCGGCGAGATGGCCGATTATGCACGCCGAAGCATCCTCCTGCCTGAAAACGCGCATGTCGCGGGGCGCGTTTCCGTCGTCGAGGTGGATGTGACGCTAAGGGCGAAAGCGCGAAATGAAGCCGGTCTCCCCGACGAAAGCTTCCACCACGTCATCATGAATCCGCCTTTCAACGATGCGGGCGATCGCCGTACTCCCGATGCCTTGAAGGCAGAGGCACATGCAATGACGGATGGGCTGTTCGAAAGCTGGGTGCGGACGGCCGGGGCGATCATGATCCCTGGCGGGCAACTGTCCCTGATCGCACGGCCGGAATCGATTGCCGAAATCATCGACGCCTGCGGACGTCGTTTCGGCGGTATCGAGATCACCGCGATCCATCCGCGCGAAGGCGAAAGTGCGGTGCGCATCCTTGTCACGGCGATAAAAGGATCGCGCGCGCGGCTTTCGCTGCGCGCGCCACTCATCATGCACGAGCAGGGGACGCATAAATTCTCCCCCTTCGTGGATGATCTCAACAATGGCCGGACGGCCTACATCAGGCGCTAGCCGGTGATGAAGTCAAACAGCAGCTTGACATTGAGCCCCGCGATCAGAACCGCGATCAGGTAGGCAATGCCACTCAGCCAGCGCGGGGCGACCAGCGCACCCATCTTCGCCTTGCTCGCGGTAAACATCACGAGCGGGAAGACCGCGAAGGAAAGCTGCAGGCTGAGCACGACCTGCGTCAGGATCAGCAGCTCCGCCGTTCCCTGCTCGCCATACCAGATGGTGACGAAGGCGGCCGGAATGATGGCGATCGCGCGGGTGATCAGTCGGCGCACCCATGGCTGAAGCCGGATCTTCAGGAAGCCTTCCATGACAATCTGGCCGGCGAGCGTTGCCGTAACCGTCGAATTCAGACCGCAACAGAGCAATGCGATACCAAAGAGCGTCGGAGCGATTGCCAGGCCAAGCAACGGTGCGAGCAGCGAGGATGCCTCGCCCAATTCCACGACGTCTGTTTTGCCGTTCGCGTTAAACGCAGCCGCAGCAAGGATCAGGATCGATGCGTTGATCAGGAGCGCGAAGCAGAGCGCTATGGTCGAGTCGATCGTCGCATAGGTCAGCGCCTGGCGCTTTTCCGGCACCGTGTGACCGTAGGCGCGGGTCTGGACGATGCCGGAGTGCAGATAGAGATTGTGTGGCATCACGGTGGCGCCGAGAATGCCGAGTGCGAGATAGAGCATCTCTGGGTTGGAAACGATCTCGGTGGTCGGGAAGAAGCCCCGGATTACCGCGCCCCATTCCGGATCCGCAAGGAAGATCTGCACGCCAAAGCATACGGCGATGATACCGAGCAGGGCGATCACGAAGGCTTCCACCCAGCGGAAGCCGATCTTCTGGAGATAGAGAATAAGGAACACATCGAGCGCCGTGATCAGCACGCCGAGTTCGAGCGGAATGCCGAAGAGCAGGTTGAGACCGATCGCCGTGCCGACCACTTCCGCGATGTCGGTAGCGATGATGGCAATTTCGGCAAGCGCCCACAGCGGAACGGACACGTATTTCGGGTAGGCGTCACGGCAGGCCTGGGCAAGGTCGCGGCCGGAAGCGATCGCAAGCCGCGCGCAGAGCGACTGCAGGACGATCGCCATCAGGTTGGACAGCAGGGCGACAGTCAGCAGCGCATAGCCGAACTTCGAACCGCCGGCGAGCGAAGTCGCCCAGTTGCCGGGGTCCATATAGCCGACGGCCACCATGTAACCGGGCCCCAGGAACGCGGCGATACGGCGCCAGCGTGTTCCATGTTTTTGCGTCTGGACGGAACGGTAGACATCGGAAAGCGATGCCTCTTCGCGTTCGTGTCGCCAGCCGGCCTTTGCGTTCGGATTTACGATGTCCATGCAGATTTGACCTTCTTACCAATGCGAGCAGTATGTCCGATTAGAATGATAATGCAAGTCATTCGCAACAAGAATTACAAATGAAAGATGTTTTGTGCCGTGACCATTGCGTTTGACGTGTCGTTGCATACATGGAAGACGTTTGATGATGTCGCCGCAAAGGATGGAAAATGGCCGGGTTTTTGAAGAGGTTGCTGCCAAAGCGGTTCCGCAAGGAGGGCGTGGTTATCCCCGTTGTCCGGCTCCACGGCCCGATCATGAGTGGCGGAAGCCAGTTTCGGCCCACCCTCAATCTTGCCTCTGCGGCGCAGGTTCTCGAAAAGGCCTTCAGCTACAAAGATGCGCCGGCGGTTGCCATTTCGCTCAATTCGCCGGGCGGTTCCCCGGTGCAGTCGCGCCTCGTCTTTACCCGTATCCGCGAACTCGCCCGTGAAAAACAGAAGAAGGTTTTGGTCTTCGTCGAGGATGTTGCGGCATCCGGCGGCTACATGATCGCCCTTGCAGGCGACGAGATCATTGCTGATCCCACATCGATCGTCGGTTCGATCGGCGTCGTATCCGGCGGCTTCGGCTTTCCGGAGCTGCTGAAGAAGATCGGCGTTGAGCGCCGCGTCTACACGGCCGGAGAAAACAAGGTGATCCTTGATCCGTTCCAGCCCGAGAAGGAAAAGGATATCGAATATCTGAAGACGCTGCAGCTCGAGATTCATCAGGTCTTCATTTCGATGGTTCGCGAACGGCGTGCGGGCAAGCTGAAGAGCGATGATGTGGTCTTCTCCGGTCTTTTCTGGACCGGCACCCGCGGCCTCGAGCTGGGCCTGATCGACGGACTGGGCGACATGCGTCAAGAATTGAAGCGCCGATACGGGGCCAAGACCAAGCTCGAGCTGGTGATGCCCGCGCGCGGTCTTTTCGGACGGCGCATTCCGGGTATATCGTCAGCCAACTTGGAAGGCGCCGGAGCCGGTCTCGCGACCGGACTTGTCGAGGCGGCCGAGGACAAGGCATTGTGGAGCCGATACGGGCTCTGAGGGATTAAAGGCTGGCACCATGCCGCAACTGATAATTATTGCCGTGCTGGTGGTTGGCGCCTGGCTTCTCTATCGCCGCTTTGTTGCCGACGCGAAGCGGCTTGCCGAGCGGTCCCGTCGCGCCGAGAGGGAGCGCCAGACGGGCGCCATCGGCACGCTGGTCAAGGATCCGGTCACCGGCGAGTACCATCTGAAGAAGGACGAGGACAAGTAGGGCCGCAAAAGCCTTGACCCGTCTGGCGCGGCATGGCACCTGTCCGCCCACTTTTGTACGAATTCGGAAGCCGTTCCATGTCTGCAGCAATCCCCGATCACATGAACCCGAAGCGCTCGTTCCAGGCGCTGATCCTGACGCTCCATAACTACTGGGCGGACAAGGGTTGTGCGGTACTGCAGCCATACGACATGGAGGTTGGCGCCGGTACATTCCATCCAGCAACGACGCTTCGCGCGCTCGGCCCCAAGCCCTGGAAGGCTGCCTATGTGCAGCCCTCGCGCCGCCCGTCGGACGGCCGCTACGGCGAGAATCCGAACCGCCTGCAGCACTATTATCAGTACCAGGTCATCCTGAAGCCGAACCCGCCGAACCTGCAGGAGCTCTATCTGGGCTCGCTGGCTGCAATCGGCCTCGACCCGCTGCTGCACGACATCCGTTTCGTTGAGGATGACTGGGAAAGCCCGACGCTCGGCGCCTGGGGTCTCGGCTGGGAGTGCTGGTGCGACGGCATGGAAGTGTCGCAGTTCACCTATTTCCAGCAGGTCTGCGGCATTGAATGCTCTCCGGTCGCGGGTGAGTTGACTTACGGCCTGGAACGCCTCGCCATGTACGTTCAGGGCGTCGACAACGTCTACGACCTGAACTTCAACGGCCGCGAAGGCGACGAGAAGATCAGCTATGGCGACGTCTTCCTGCAGGCGGAGCAGGAATATTCACGCCACAACTTCGAATACGCCAATACGGAAATGCTGCATCGGCACTTCATCGACGCCGAGAAGGAGTGCCAGGCGCTTCTGGCTGCCGGCGCGCCGGGCGACAATGCGAACCAGTTGCTGCACAAGTGCGTCTTCCCTGCCTACGACCAGTGCATCAAGGCGAGCCACGTCTTCAATCTGCTGGATGCGCGCGGCGTGATCTCGGTCACCGAACGCCAGAGCTACATCTTGCGGGTGCGGACGCTGGCGAAGGCCTGTGGCGAGGCCTTCCTCATGACGGATGCGGGTGGCGTGAATCTGGCGAAAACTGCCGCTTGAGCGGCAGTTAGCGGCGCTCGTCGTTTCTGACCTCGACACGGCGTTCCACCGGGCGCGCCATTTTCCGGACAAAGAAGTACGAAGCGATGGCCAGCGTGTTGAGCAGGAAAAGTACTGCGCTCATGGTCTGAGTGATCCTCGTCGCAAGTTTCTCGGGCACGTTTGTTTCAACCGTGCAAGATGAAAATAGGGCGTCCGCTCGTGCCACGGTATCGTGATTTCTCACTACCCCCGGCCTATTGATCGCCCGGAAATGCGGGATGACAATCTGCGGTAACGCGCATAGTCTCCCGGCATACTTTCGGTCGTTGCGGGGGATTCGCGGATGTATGTTATTCTTGGCCTTATTGTTCTGGCCGCGCTCTATGCCGTTTTCATCTACAACGGCCTTGTTCGTGCACGGCAGATGGCTGAGGAAGCCTGGTCAGGCATCGACGTGCAGCTGAAGCGCCGCACCGACCTCATCCCCAACTTGATCGAGACGGTAAAGGGTTACGCCGCTCACGAGAAGACGACGCTTGAAGAGGTCGTTGCCCTGCGCAACAAGGCGCAATCGGTTCCGACTGGAGACGTTGCAGGTCGCGCCCAGGCCGAAGGCCTCCTCGGCCAGGCGCTCGGCCGACTATTGGCACTGGCAGAAGCCTATCCTGACCTGAAGGCGAACGAGAATTTTCGCGACCTGCAAACCTCTCTGGAGACCATGGAAAGCGAAATCCAGATGGCCCGCCGCTACTACAACGGCGCGGCTCGCGATCTGAACGTCAAGGTCGAGAGCTTCCCGTCCAATCTGGTCGCCGGTCAGTTCGGTTTCCAGAAGCGCGAGTATTTCGAGATTACCAACGAAGCAGATCGCGCCGTTCCGACGGTAAAGTTCTGATATCCGCCATTTGCCTTTGCGCAAAAGCTGCTATGAGCAGGGCATGATCGTGGCCAGACATGGCCTTCGCGCACAGACGGAAAAGACAAGGTAATGAGTAAAGACAAGCTCACCATCATCCCGCCGGACAAGCCGCTGACAGGTCGTGCCGTGCCGCCCGGCTCGAAATCCATAACCAACCGCGCCCTGCTTCTGGCAGGCCTCGCCAAGGGCACCAGCCGCCTGACCGGCGCTTTGAAGAGCGACGACACACGCTACATGGCTGATGCGCTCCGCGCCATGGGCGTCATCATCGAGGAGCCGGATAGTACGAGCTTCGTCGTTACTGGCAGCGGCAAGCTGCTGCCGCCGCAGGTGCCGCTTTTCCTCGGCAATGCCGGAACGGCGACGCGCTTTCTGACGGCCGCTGCCGCTCTGGTGGATGGCACTGTTGTCGTCGATGGCGACCAGCACATGCGCAAGCGCCCGATCGGTCCGCTGGTCGATGCACTGCGTTCGCTTGGCATCGACGCGTCTACCGAGACTGGCTGCCCGCCCGTCACCGTCAACGGCACCGGCCGTTTCGAAGCGAGCCGCATCCAGATCGATGGCGGCCTGTCTAGTCAATACGTCTCGGCGCTCCTGATGATGGCTGCCGGCGGCGACAAGGCGGTGACAATCGAGCTGCTCGGTGAGGATATCGGCGCGCTTGGCTATATCGATCTGACGACGGCGGCGATGCGGGCCTTCGGCGCCAAGGTCGAGAAAACCAGCCCCGTAACCTGGCGCGTTGAGCCGACCGGCTACACGGCAGCCGACTTCGTGGTCGAACCGGACGCATCGGCAGCGACCTACCTCTGGGCGGCAGAAGTGCTGACGTCAGGCAAGATCGACCTCGGCGTTGCGAACGGCGCGTTTACACAGCCGGACGCCAAGGCCTATGACGTGATCTCGAAGTTCCCGCATCTGCCTGCTGAGATCGACGGCTCGCAGATGCAGGATGCGGTCCCGACGCTTGCGGTTCTCGCAGCCTTCAACGAGACGCCGGTCCGTTTCGTCGGCATCGCCAATCTGCGCGTCAAGGAGTGCGATCGTATCCGTGCGCTGTCGACGGGTCTGACGCAGATCCGTCCGGATCTGGCACGTGAGGAAGGCGACGACCTGATCGTCCAGTCAGATCCATCGCTTGCCGGGCAGCGCCTTCCGGCCAACATCGACACCTTTGCTGACCACCGCATCGCAATGAGCTTTGCGCTTGCCGGTCTGAAGATCGCGGGCATCACGATCCTCGATCCGGAATGCGTCGGCAAGACGTTCCCGGCCTATTGGCGCATGCTCGCAGGGCTGGGTGTGACCTATACCGACGAGGGCTGACTTTATCTGACGCGGCCGGGACGCCGCAGGCGAGGGGTATGATGATCCGACGGCTTTCCGGCCTTTGCTTCGTTCTGTTTCTGATGCTTGCGGCGCGTGGCGCCATCGCTGCGGAGGTGATCAACGCCTTCGCCTCTGACATCGCGCTTGAAAAGAGCGGCGCGATGACGGTGACGGAGACGATATCCGTCAATGCCGAAGGTAATCGTATCCGGCGCGGGGTCTTCCGCGATTTTCCGTTGACCTATCAGGATGCGGAAGGCCGTCTCCGCCGCGTCGATTTCGAAGTCATATCGGTGAAGCGCGATGGCCGCGACGAGCCATGGCACACCGAGTCCATCAGCGGCGGTATCCGTATCTATGCCGGCTCGGAAGACGTCACCGTGAGCTATGGCCGCCACGAATACGTCTTCACCTACCGCACCAACCGCCAGATCCGCTATTTCGACGATCACGATGAACTCTATTGGAATGTCACTGGCAACGGCTGGATCTTTCCGATCCTGACGGCAACAGCGACGGTCAACCTTCCGGACGGTGTCAGCGCGACCGACACCGCCTTCTTCACCGGACCACAGGGCGCGACGGACAGGAACGCCAGCGTTTCCGGGAGTGGCGGTCGGCTGCTGTTTTCGACAACCCGGGCGCTCAATGCCGGCGAAGGACTGACGATCGCCGTCAAGATGCCGAAGGGCTCGATTGATCCGCCGAGCGCCGACGACGCACGACGCTGGTGGCTGAGCGACAACCGCGATTACTTCCTCGGCTTCGGCGGGCTCATTCTTGTCTTCCTCTACTACACGCGCTCCTGGCTGAAGGTCGGCCGTGACCCCGCCCGGGGCATACTGGTCCCGCGCTGGGATCCGCCCGACGGGATCTCGCCGGCGCTGGTGAACTACATCGACAATCGCGGTTTCTCCGGCCAGGGCTGGACAGCGCTGTCGGCCACCGCCCTCAATCTGGCGGTGCGCGGCTTTGTGGTGCTGGAGGACCTGAAGAACTCGATCGTCATTCGCCGTACCGACAAGCCTGTGGGCAAGGATAAACTGGAAGCGGGCGAGACGAGCCTGCTCAATTCAGTCGGAGCCAAAGGCTCCCTGACGATCGACAAGTCGAACGGAACCCGGGTGAAATCGGCAGGCGATAGCTTTCGCGCCGCCATCGAGCGTGAGCACCGGGGCAAGTACTACAACGCGAATACCGGTTACACGACGGGCGGCATCGCGCTCAGCGTCGCGTCGCTGGTGGCCCTCTTCGTTTTCGGAACGCTGGAGCCCGATACAATAGCGTTGATGATCATTCCTGTTGTCGTTGTCGTCTTCCTCTCGGTTTTCATTGCCGGTTTCGCCAAGTCGCTTCGTCCCGGCAGATCGCTTGGCGCCAAGATCATGTCCGTGATCGCCATCGCCTTTGCCGTTTTCATCGGCTTCAGCATCGTGTCGTCACTGGCACTGGCGTTGTTCTCCTCTCTGGTTGAAGTGCACGAGACGCCGATGCTGTTTGCGATCGGCGGCATCATTCTCCTGAACCTGCTCTACGTCTTCATCATGGGAGCGCCGACGCCGCTCGGGGCCAAGATGATGGATGGCATCGACGGTCTGCGCCAGTACATGACACTGGCCGAGAAGGACCGCATGAACATGGCGGGCGCGCCTGAGATGTCGCCCCAGCATTTCGAGAAGCTGCTGCCTTATGCCGTGGCGCTCGGCGTCGAAAAGCCCTGGTCGCGGGCCTTCGAGACATGGCTTGCGGCAGCCGCAGCAGGAGCGGCGGCCGCTTACGCCCCCTCATGGTATTCCGGCAATTTCGGCAGTGGCAACTTTTCGGATCGCATTGGCGGCTTCTCTTCGTCGATGGCCTCGACCATCGCGTCGACCATTCCGGCACCGCCGTCCAGTTCGTCCTCCGGCTTTTCCGGCGGCGGTTCGTCGGGCGGCTTCTCCGGTGGCGGCGGTGGCGGTGGCGGCGGTGGGGGCTGGTAAGGCGTCCTGCTCAAGCATTCCTGCTTGAGCCCCGGCAAGCGACTGTGCTTGACCCCGGGC
>UBMU01000036.1 GCA_900466605.1 Hyphomicrobiales bacterium | reverse complement strand
ACGCGCAGGCCAGACGAAACGGCTTTCTGCGTGTCGTTCAAGCCGCTGTTGACGCTACGCAGAGTCTGGAGTGCCGCCATTGCGGAGTTGTTGGTGTTAATGCTTGTCATAAGTCTGTCCCCAAAAACAAAATACCAAAGGAGGACATACCGGACTTCAATACCGGCGATGACGGACCAGCTTCATGCCACTCGGTGCCGTTTCTTTTTAGCAACCAAACCCGTCATGTCGAGGAGCAATCTCGCAGCCATTCATTGCCAACTCATTAAAAGGGCTGATGAAACAGCGCTGGCACCCCCCAGGTGGTTAACAGTCTCCAAATACTCCTGCATACCCGGGCCCGTTGCGGCACACCGGCTTCAAGCAAGGTTGGTATGTCTACATGGCGCAAACTGGGCGCGATACGGCCTGCGCACGATTGGCCTGGCGCTCATTGAAGAAGTTCCGAATGGAGTGGGCTCTTGAATACGAATATTTCGTTTGCGGCGGCATCGAAGGACTACCAGAAGGGGCAATACCTCAAGTCACTTGACGTGCTGAACAAGCTCATCGACACGCAGAAAGACGTAAAGACCTACGTTCTCCTTGCCAAGAATCTGCTTAAGCTTGGTTTCAAATCGGAGGCCGCCAGCGCCTACGCGCTCGCAGGCGGCCTCGACAGCAACCAAGAGTCGCCCTACACGCGCGAAGCCGCGCTTCTCTACTTTGCATGTGGTGATGAAGAGCAGGCCTTGCTTCAGGCTTTGCGTGTCATGTCGCTTGCCAGGTCGGATGCCGAGCTAGCCAGTGTGCTTGTCTCTATTCATCTCAAACAGGGGCGCAAGGACCTTATCAGCCCGTACCGCAAGGTGATTTCTGAAAGCAGCAATCCGGATCACGTGCGTCTCGCCGTCCAGTTGCTCGGCGACGACATTCTGGACGCGACGAATGAGCCGCTTGTCTATAATCTCTTCAAGAAGTTTCCCGAAATTATACCGCTGCGGCTCCTCGCGCTCGTCTTTGCGCGTGAGGCCTGCGACTTCGATGTGGTTTCGAAGGAGTTTGCACCGATTCAGAAAATGCTCGACAAGGGTGACCTGAGCGTTCTGGAACGAGACAATCCCTTCTACAATCTGCATTGGTGCGGAGACGAGGCGCTCAACGCGCTTGCGTCACACAATCCATCCATTCCCCTGAAAGAGGCGGCAGCACGAAGGCGGGCCGTTCCTCACGTCTGGGGTGAGAAAATCCGCATCGGATATCTCTCGTCAGACTTTTGGGCCGGCCACGCCACAATGAAGCTGCTGCGTCGTGTTCTGGAGCTGCATGATCGGGATAGGTTCGAAATAACGCTCTTCTGCCATACCGAGCAGAAATACCTGGAACACGAAGCTGGCACCATCGATCGCTCATTGTGGGGTGACGTGTGCATCGTGCGAGACATGACGGACGAGGAAGCCGCCCAAGCCATTCGGGAGCGCCAGATCGATATTCTAGTCGATCTCAAAGGGCACACCTTCGGCGGACGATCCAGAATCCTGAACTACGGCGGCGCGCCGATACAGGCAACATGGCTCGGCTTCCCGGGTAGCGTCACCGATGTCGATCTCGACTACACGATCGGCGATCGGTTCGTGCTGCCTGCGAGTAGTGAAGCGCACTACCACGAGAAGCTGGTGCGCATGCCGGACACCTATCAGCCCAACGATCCCGCGAACCGCCCGAAGCCGAGGCCGACAACACGCGCCGAGGTCGGTTTGCCGGAAGATGCGTTCGTCTTTGCCTCGTTCAACGCAAACCGCAAGATCAATACCGAGATACTCGACGTTTGGTGCAGCATTCTCAAGCGCGCGCCAAAAAGCGTGCTTTGGCTGATGCTTTCGTCGCCGCGCACGCAGGCAAATCTGCGTAACTACATGAACAGGAAGGGTATCGATTCGGCGCGCGTGATCTTCTGCCCGCGCGTCTCCTACGAGGAGCACATCGATCGCCAGCAGATGGCGGACCTTGGGATCGACACCTACCCGGTCAACGGTCACACGACCACCTCCGAACAGCTATGGGGCGGTCTGCCGGTCCTGACCGTCAAGGGCACAAATTTTGCCTCCCGCGTCAGCGAAAGCCTGCTCAACACGATCGGCTTGCCGGAACTCGTCGCCACCGACATCGCGGCCTACGAGGACATGGCTGTCGAGCTTGCGAACAGTCCGGAGCGCATTGCCTCTTACAAACAGCATATTCGCCAGAACGCCAGCATCATGCCGCTGTTCGATGCGGAGCGCTTCACGCTCCACCTCGAGAAGTCCTACGAGATCATGATGGAACGCGCGAAGATGGGACTGGAGCCGGAACACATCGACGTGCCCGCGCTGCCGCCGCGCACGGAGCCGTTCTTTAGCCTGGACTAGGAGGAAGCGACACACAAAGCAAAGAGCCCGCCGGTGAACGCCGGCGGGCTCCTTGTTATCGTGCCCTGCGCCTGAAGGCCGGGCATCGCCTCAACGCTTCGTCAGTGGAACGAACGGACGAGACTTCCAACCAGCAGGTTCCAACCGTCGATCAGCACGAAAAAGAGGATCTTGAACGGCAGCGAGATTGAGGTCGGCGGCAACATCATCATGCCCATCGCCATGGTAATGGTGGCGACGATTAGATCGATGACCAGGAAAGGAAGAACCACGAGAAAGCCGATCTCGAAGCCGCGACGGATTTCCGAGATCATGAAGGCGGGAATGAGGACGCGATAGTCGATCTTCTCACCGGTCTCGACATTCTGGCCCCGCTCGCGTGCGAGATCCACGAAAAGCGCCAAATCCTTTTCACGCGTGTTGTTCGCCATGAAGGTCCGAAAAGGTTCTGCAATGCGCGCGATTGCCTGCTGCTCGTCGATCTGGTTCGACAACAGCGGCTGAACGCCTGTCTGCCACGCCTGGTCGAACGTCGGCTGCATGACATAGAAGGTCATAAACAGCGCAAGCGACAGCAGGATCATGTTGGAGGGCGTGGAGGACAGGCCCATTCCCGATCGCAGGATCGAGAATGCGATGATGAAGCGCGGGAAGCTCGTCACCATGATCAGGATGCCCGGGGCGACCGAAAGAATGGTCAACAGGCCGAATGTTCTGATGATCCATGCCGCGACGGAGCCGTCGACGGGCAGGTTCAACAGGTTTGTCGGGAGCTGCTGCGCATGCGCCAGCTCCGGTGCCGCCATCATGGCAGCCAGCAGCAATAAAAATCGAATCATTCGACGACAAAGGTCCTGAACATGACCTTCGATACGCGTCCTTGCGCGCGAAGGTCAACACGCTCCTGGATGTCATCCTTAAGATATTGAAAGCCTCTCGGCCCTTCGATCTGCTGCAGCGAAACGGTGCGCACATATGCGAGGATATCCTGGTGGATGTCCTCTGCGACTTTCACGTCGGGCGGGCCGTTGAACAGCAGGGCCACCTCCAGGCGAACCCAGTTCTCGGAGGGATAAGCAAGATTCGAGGTGATCGGCTCAAGCTGCACGACGTTGTTG
This sequence comes from Hyphomicrobiales bacterium, assembly GCA_900466605.1. Lineage (GTDB taxonomy): Bacteria > Pseudomonadota > Alphaproteobacteria > Rhizobiales > Rhizobiaceae > Rhizobium. Next base: position 155,810 of record UBMU01000036.1, on the reverse strand, counting down.
GCTTCGGTGGAAATGTGGGGCAGGCCCGCCTCGCCTTCCTTCTTCTGAGTCGCCTCGTCCTTGGCTACCTTTGCCTGTTGCGCCTGTTCGGCGCCCTTGATGTTGGGTGCAACCATGCCGCCGACCACCCAACCCCCGCCGGCCCCGAGCAACGTCAGGACTGCAAGTCCGGCAATGGTCATGATCGCGGCCGATTTCTTTTTCGGCTGGCCTTCGGCGGATTCTGTCTCTGCCATGATGTTCTGCCTCAGAGCGGCGAGAAGAGATCGACGGCTTGCTGGCCGCGCGGCGGCTGCTGCACTTCCATCAGGCGACCGCGGCCGCCGTAGGAAATGCGTGCTTCCGCGATCTTCTCGTAGGAAATCTGGTTGTCGGCGTTGACGTCTTGCGGGCGAGCGATACCGGCAACGTTGAGAATGCGGATTTCCTGGTTGACGCGGACTTCCTGAGAGCCGCTGATCACAAGGTTGCCGTTCTCGAGAATACCCGTGACGACAGCCGCGACCATGAGCTTCAGCGTTTCGGACCGGTCGATCTTGCCCTTGCCGTCAGTGCTGGTATCCGAACCGTAGGTCACATCAGTCGTCGACTGAGGATTCCAACCCATGACGTTGGCGTTCACATCCCAGTTGAGGCCGCTCTTGTTGGTCCGGCTGCGGCTGGTATCGTTTTCAAACTTCGCCTTGTCGTTGATCTGGATATCGACGGTCAAAATGTCGCCGACGTTAAGCGCGCGCGAATCCTTGAAGAGGGCGGCCTGCGAATCGCTCCAGAGCGAATAGCCTTGCGCGACCTGTCGGGGCTGCTTGGGATACATCGACATCTGCGACGTCTGGCCATATGCGAGACCGCTACCGATCGGGCTCATCGCAGGCGCGCGGCCGATCTCATTGACAGCCTGCGGCGATGCGCAGCCTGCAAGGAGGGCAACGGCAGTAATCGCGGCCGGGAAACGCTTGTTCATGAGGGGTCCTTCGACGTATTTGGATCGGACGCGCTGGCGATGATGTTGGCAATGACCGCAGCCTTCTGCGGATCCATCTCGTTGAGGATCAGGCTCGATTGCGTGGGGTTCAGCCGCATGATGACAGCCGCCGCCACTTCGATCTTGACCTCCTGCAGCTGCGACGCGGCTGCGTCCGGCTTCATTTTCTTATAGATATCCGTGAGGCCGGCTTCCGCCTGCTTGAGGAAAACGTCCCGGCGCTTCAGCCAGTCCTGATATTCCTCCTTACGCTTGTTCATTTCCGCTATGCGGGAATCGACGTCGGCGCGCAGCGTCTCTAGCTCCTGCTTCTGCAGCAGGTAACGCTGGTCACGGGCGGGATCGGCGATGTTCGTGCAGAACTGCTTGATCTCCTCCTGCGAGGTCATTTCGCTCCTTGGCGCAGGCTGCTCCTGTGCAAAGGCACCGGGCATCGACAGTGCCACGACGGCCATCGCAGGCAGCGCAAGCCGCTGAAGCAGACGGGATGCAGTCATGTTCCTCATCATTGCAGGACAAGCTCCGCTTGCAGCGCGCCGGCTGATTTGATGCCCTGGAGGATGGCAATGATGCCATCCGGCTTGACGCCGATATTGTTGAGACCAGCGACGAGCGTCTTGAGATCAGGTCCATCCAGCAGCGCTACCTTGCCGCCTGTCTTCTGCGCAGCGATATCGGTCTGCGGCTGCACGGCAGTCTCGCCGCGAGAGAACGGCTCGGGCTGAATGATCTGTGGCGTCTCCGTCACCTGGACTGTAAGAGTGCCATAGCTGACCGCAACCGGCGACACACGCACGTCCGCCCCAATGACGATGGTGCCGGTTCGCTCGTTGACGACCACTTTGGCCGGCGTATCTGTCTCGACCACAAGGTTTTCCAGATCGGCCATCAGACGCGTGAGATCCGCCGTCCTCGGCTTCTGGATGATAACTTCCTGCGCGTCCTTTGCCTCTGCCACCGGACCACCGAAGCGAGCGGAAGCATAGCCGTTGACGACATCGGCGATTCGAATGGCCGTGGAAAAATCCGGGTTTCGCAGTTGCAGGACGAGATTGACGGAATCTTTGAAGCGCGATGGCAGCTCGCGTTCGATGATGGCACCGCCCGGAACACGGCCGGCCGTCGTCACGCCTTCGGTCACCGTGGCGGCCTGGCCCTGGGCGGTGAAACCGGAGACCACGACCGAGCCCTGTGCGACAGCGTAAATCTGACCATCCGCGCCGGACAGCGACGTCATGATCAGTGTGCCGCCGCGCAGCGACGTCGAATCGCCAAGCGAACTGACATTCACATCGATGCGGCTACCCGGGCTGGCAAAAGGCGGCAGGTTGGCCGTCACCATGACGGCGGCCGTATTCTTCGCGTTGGACTGGCTGTTCTGCGTAGAGATGCCGAGGTTTTGCAGCATCGCGCGCGTCGACTGCTCGGTGAAGGGCGAAGAGCGGAAGTTATCGCCTGTGCCCTGAAGGCCGACGATCAGACCATAGCCGATCAACTGGTTGTCACGCCCGGCCTGCAGGGAGGCAATGTCCTTGATACGCGAATTCATGGCCGATGCCGGCGCGACCGCGACGACGTTCGGAGAGAGAAACGCAAGAGCTACGAAAAGACGGAAAAATATCTTCATTTTGCGGCCACGTGTATGGTGCCGTCGGCGAGCACGGTGCCGCTGACAATCACGCCGGAATCCATGTTGCGAACGCGGACGAGCTGCCCGGTCATGCCGTCCTCGAGCGGCGACCCGGCGGCCGAGATGGTCATGGCGCCAAGCGTGAAGACCAGTCGGATCGAGGAACCGCGCGTCACCGTGAAGGGTTCCCGCAGTGCGGAAACCGAAATGGAGCGTCCCGGCAGCAGTGTGCGCTTCGAGATCATCCCTTCGACCTGGCGGATCGACGTTGCGTAGTCGCCCTTCAGGTTGGGGTTGGTAACTTCCACCTCCTGAAGCTGGGCGCCGGACACGGTCTCGCCGGGGTAAATGGTCGTTGTCGGAACCACCGCATAGCCCATACCGGCCGTGGCTGCTGCCTGCGGCGCGACGAATGCGGCAATCGCAATGGCGGCAGCTGCCGCCCATCCGAGGATACCCTTGACCCGGCAAAACATCATGTTTCAGCCCTTCCCAGTTACTTCAGGTTCTTGCTGACGATGGAGGCCATTTCGTCTGCTGTGGTAATGACCTTGGAGTTCATTTCGTAGGCACGCTGCGCCGATATCAGCTCGGTGATTTCTTTCACCGGATCGACGTTCGACGACTCCAGATATCCCTGCTTCAGGTAGCCGAAATTCTCTTCGTCAGGCGTCCCGACCACGGCATCGCCGGAAGCCGGCGTCTGCTGGAAGAGGTTGTCGCCGAGGGGTTGAAGGCCAGCTTCGTTGACGAAGTCGGCAATCTGCAACTGGCCGAGCACCGTCGCGTCGGTGCCTCCCGGCAGCTTTGCCGAAACTTCGCCCGAGCGACTGATGGTCAACTCCGTCGAACCCTGCGGGATGGTGATATTCGGTGCCACGAGATAGCCGTCGACCGTAACGATCTGGCCGGTCTCGTTCTTGTTGAGCGCGCCGGCGCGCGTATAGAGCGTCGTGCCGTCCGGCGCCTGGATCTGGAAGAAGCCGCGGCCGATCAAAGCCACATCGAGATCGTTGCCGGTCTGTGTCAGTTCGCCCTGGATATGCAAATTGCGGATCGACGACGTCTGAACGCCAAGACCGATGTTTGCGCCCTCCGGCACGATTGCCTGGTTCGCTCGGTTCGAGACGCCCTTTGCCCGCTCGGTCTGATACAACAGGTCCGTGAACTCAGCGCGAGCGCGCTTGAAGCCGGTCGTGTTGATGTTTGCAATGTTGTTGGCGATGACTTCAAGATTGGTCTGCTGGGCATCCATACCCGTTGCAGCAATGGCAAGCGCTCTCATGGCTTTGTCCTTAAATCAATTACATCTGCATCCGGGTAACATCGAGAAAGGCCGAAACGACCTTGTCCCGAATGGCGATTGCGGTCTGAAGGGTCTGCTGCGCCTGCATGACGGCATCGACGACTTCACGCGTCGTCGCGGTGCCCTTGATACCGGCAAATGACATGCCTTCCGCATTCTTCAGGGTGTTGACGGCGCCGGTCGCAACGTTGCTGAGAACCGCACCAAAGCCGCCGTCGTTTGCTGCACTTTCTGCAGCCGAGGAAGCCGTGGACTTGTCCTGATCGATCCCCGCAAGGTCGCGGGTCATCGACAGTGAGCTGATGCTATTGACGTTGTTGATCATTATTACTGGCTCTTCAATAGGTCGATTGTCGACGAAATCAGGTCGCGGGATTGCTTGATGGTCTGCAGGTTGGCATCGTACGAGCGGTTGGCTTCGCGCATGTCGGCCATCTCGACCAGCATGTTGACGTTCGGGAGCTTCACGATGCCCTTCTCGTCCGCGGCCGGATTGGAGGGGTCGTATTCGGTAACGAACTTGGATTCGTCGACACCGAGTTTCTTGACGTTGACGGTGGTGACGCCATTGGCGCGATCAACCGCTTCGCCGAAGGTGATGGTCTTGCGACGATAAGGATCGGCGCCGGGCGTGTCACCGGTCGAACGCGAGTTGGCGATGTTTTCGGACACGATGCGAAGGCGCGTCGATTGCGCCTCGAGCCCCGACCCTGCGATTTTGAGTGCTGCTGATAAAGGATCCATGATCTTAGCTCTTCACTGTCATCAGCATCAGTCGATTGAACGAGCTCACGAGCGACGTGTTCAGATCGTACTGCCGCTTGATTTCACCAGACTTGGAAAGCTCCTCGGCGAGACCCACCGTGTTGCCGGATTCCTGCACGCCGATTTCCTGATCGAGGACCGCGTCCTTGACGTCGATGTCGCTCTTCGTGCCGAGGTCGTTGCCAGACAGATGAGCGGCATTCGTGCGCGCCATTGTGATGTCCGACTTGTCGAGGACGGCCTGGAAGGGCGTGATGTCTTTGGCGCGATACTTCGGCGTGGTCGAGTTCGCGATATTGCCGGCCACAACCTCCTGACGGATCGTCAGCCATTCGGCCTGCCGCGAGGCCAAGTCGAAAAGTTGAATCGGTTGCATGGGAACTCTCCGTTTTTACTGATGCGAACCTACGGCGGTAATCTTGCGTCAGACTTACGGAGAATACGGTCCTGAAATTCAGGGAGCTTTCTTTGGGTTGCCCCCTAACGCACCGAAGGCTCCGACCGTATCCGGTGGAGCCTTCGGCTGATTCGCTTCGGAGCGGCTGCGTTCAATTGTGTTGATAGATATCGCCCTTGGACGTGACGATGACCCATTTGCCATCACGTTCCTCCAGCGTCGCCAGCCGACTCTCATCCGGCAGGATGGATCCGACGCGCACGACGTACATGCCGGACGTATCTGCGATCAGGGCACGACCATTTGCCACGTGAAGAAGGCGAAAGCCCGATTTGCCCGGAAACGGCTGTTCTTCTGCCGGCGCTCCCTTGTCGTCTTCCCTGCCGATGTTGGAGACGGTCGCCGTGGTCAGCGGATCGACGGGAATCTCCGGCTTCTTTTCGTACTGGTTCTTGTTCGCCATCGCGAGCGGCGAGACGCTGAAGACGTTCCGCGCCGGCCAATCAGGAAGATCGCGCGTCCGGTCTCCCTGTGCGACGTTGATGCCGAACTTGTCCTCGTTGAAGAAGACATACCACGGGAAAAACGCGGATGCCCCCGCCAGGGCAAGGCCGGCAACTGTCAAGGCGCGGTCGAGGAAGACGGTCTTGCGCCGCAGAGGCTTCAGCGGGGCGATCTTCTCATCGTCATCGAAATCTGTCACTTAGCGCCTCTCTACCTGCGTATATTCGGCTGACCGCCGATGCCGGCGGCGGCCTTCAGGGCACCCGCCAGATCGGCAAAGGCATCCTGCGAATCGACGTCGCCCGGCGACTGTTTCAAAACATCGTAAATAATCGGCACCTGCTTGACCGCCATATCAAGATCGGGGTCCGCGCCCGGGCGATAGCCACCGATCAGGCGCAGGTCCCGCGTCTCCTCGAAGCGATGAATAAGTGTCTTCAGGCGGGAGACCAGCTTCTCCTGATCCGGAGTCCAGGCCTTGCGCGCAAGGCGCGAAATCGAGGCGAGCGGATCGATCGGCGGGTAGCGGCCCTCTTCCGCGAGACTGCGCTGCAGCACGATGTGGCCGTCCAGAATGCCGCGCGTGGAATCGGCGATAGGGTCGTTGTGGTTGTCGCCATCGACGAGGATGGAAATGATCGCAGTAATCGTTCCAGTGCCTTCGGGGCCGGGTCCCGCGCGTTCCAGCAGCCGCGGCAGCTCGGTGAAGACCGAGGCGGGATAGCCGCGCGCGATAGGCGGCTCGCCGGACGCGGTCGCTACTTCGCGGATCGCGTGGGCAAATCGGGTAACACTGTCGACGATCAGCAGTACGTTATCGCCCTGATCGCGGAAATGCTCGGCGATCGTGACGGCAGTCAGCGGAGCCATCTTGCGCAGCATCGGGCTCTCGTCACTCGTCGCGACGACGGCGATCGCCTTCTTCATGTTGGCACCGAGCGTATCCTCGATGAATTCCCGCACTTCGCGGCCACGTTCACCGACAAGGGCGATGACAACCTTGTCGAACGCGTCCGCGCGCGCCAGCATCGATAGCAAAGTCGACTTGCCAACGCCTGAGCCGGCGAAAATGCCGAGGCGCTGGCCGAGGCAGAGCGGCGAAAAAATGTCGATAGCGCGAACGCCGGTCTTGAAGCCCTTCTCGACCCGCTTTCGCGTCATGGAGGGCGGCGCGGTGTTCGAAATCGACCGGCGACCGAGCCCTTGTCCAATCGGCCCCAGGCCATCGATCGGCTCGCACAGCGAGTTGATCGTGCGCCCGCACCAACCATCGGACGGCGAGATACGGAATGCGCCCTTGCGGATAACCGTATCATGGATGCCGATCGGCTCACCCGGCTCGATCGGGCAGACATAGGTCAGTTCAGGCTCGACACGGACAACCTCGCCGAGGTGAATGCCGGTCGGCGACTTGTGAGCGACGAATTCGCCGAGCCGAACATGACGCGACAGGCCGCTCACCGTGTAATGGCCAGCCGCGATCGTCTGCACACGGCCACCCGGGGCTACCAGGAATTCGGGGCTGGAATAGCGCGATACGAGCCCGGCGAGGTGCGCGAGCTTTGGCGAGAGATCAGCTTCGGTGACCGGCGTATTGCTCATACTTCAGTCCCCGCTAGCGGCTGCCACCGAGTGTCTTGATCGCTTCGCTGAATGAAGCCTCGCTATCCTTCGACAGCGACGTCATGCTTTCGAAGGCGCGATTGACTTCGATCAGCTGTGTGATTTCCCGCATCGCGTTGACATTGGAATTCTCAAGGTAGCCCTGCTGAACGCCGACATTGAAGCGATCGGTGACGGCACGCGGCTGCTCGGTTGTCATGATGCCGCTGTTCTCATAGCGCAGATAGCCCTTGCTGATGTCGGCCTCGAAGAGACCAAGCGAGCCCACCTGCCGGCCGTCCTGGTAGATCAAGCCGTCCGCGCCGACTTTTGGTTCACCCGCGGCCTTGTTGAGCGTGATCGCACCACCGCTCGCATCGAGAACCGGGTAGCCGCGGACGGAAACGAGCTCGCCGTTTTCCCTCATCGTAAAGCGGCCGTCCTTCGTCAGAACCTTGCCGGCTGGCGTGTCGACTGAGAACCAGGCGTCGCCCTTGATAGCGAAGTCGAGCATGTTGCCTGTGTGCTGGAGCTCGCCGCTGTCGCCCGAGAGATAGTCGTTGCCCTGGGAAACATAGGCAATCTTGGCGTTGATCTTATTGCTTGTCTCGCCGAGCATCTCGTTGAATTTCACCTCCGTTGCGCGGAAGCCCGTCGTGTTCACGTTCGCCATATTGTCGGCGATGGTAGTGAGGCGACGTTCGAGTGCCATCTGCGACGACAAAGAAACATAAAGACCAGATTGCATCCCGATAGGCTCCTGCATTGGCGATGAACGGTACGAAATCCGGGTCTTTGCAGTCGGTTGGACCACGAATCTCGCTGAGGCGGCATCTCAGAAACAGGCACGGATGCCCATTCGTCACCGACAAGCTGACAGCAAATGCTTGCGCGAAGCTGGCATGGGAAAGCTTGATTTACAGGGACAATCATCAGCCTCACGCAAGCCAGCAGCCCTATCCCTTGGGTTGAAAATAACGATCAGGTTTGGACTGACGATGAATATCATTATCGGATTTGTGATTACCTGCGGCTGCATCATCGGCAGCTTCATGGCGATGGGCGGCCATGTGGAGGCGCTATGGCAGCCCTTCGAGCTCGTCATCATCGGCGGCGCCGGCTTGGGCAGCTTCGTCATGGGCAACCCGATGAAGGTGGTGAAGGACTCCGGCAAGGCCCTCGGTGAAGCCTTCAAGCATACCGTTCCGAAAGAGCGGAACTACCTCGATACGCTCGGTGTTCTCTATTCCCTGATGCGCGACCTGCGTACGAAGTCGCGCAACGAGATCGAAGCGCACATCGACAATCCGGCCGAATCCTCGATCTTCCAGTCCGCGCCGACGGTTCTTAAGAACAAGGAACTGACGGCATTCATCTGCGACTACGTCCGCCTGATCATTATCGGCAATGCCCGCTCGCACGAGATCGAGGCTCTGATGGACGAAGAGATCAACACGATCCTTCATGACAAGATGAAGCCCTATCACGCCATTCAGACGATGGGCGACGCATTCCCGGCGATCGGTATCGTCGCGGCCGTTCTCGGCGTCATCAAGGCCATGGCGCACATCAACGATTCGCCCGAAGTGCTCGGCCACCTGATCGGTTCAGCGCTCGTCGGCACCTTCCTCGGCATTCTCCTGTCCTATTGCGTGTGTTCTCCGATCGTCTCCCAGATCAAGATCGTCCGCAACAAGCAGCATCGCCTCTACGTCATCGTCAAGCAGACGCTGCTTGCCTACATGAACGGCTCGGTACCGCAGGTCGCGCTCGAATACGGCCGCAAGACGATCTCGGCTTACGAGCGTCCTTCGATCGACGCCGTCGAGCAGGAAATGATGAACCCCGGCGGCGAGAACAAGGCGGCGTAAACGATCATGAACGCTATCCTCAAAAAGCCCCCTATGGACGAAGCCCTTCTTGCCAAGTTGACCGGCAGGCTCGGCGACAAGGCCAGCATCGAAAAGATCTGCGCCGCGTTCGGCGATGTCTACGCCGTCTTCCTGCCCGATATCGTCAAGAGCGAGACAAACCTCGACGTCGAGGTGGTCTATCTCGGCTGCGACAGCGGACACAAGAACGACCTGATCGCCGATCTCGGCGGCAACACGACGCTCGTCGACGCGACGCTTCGCAACTGGTCGCAGAATATTACGCTTGCGTGCGGCAACAGCTTCGTCATCACGCTGATGGAACATCTGCTGGGCGCGGCCGCCGACACTGTCGAACAGCCGGCTGACCGCCTGCTTTCGGTGATCGAACTCGAGCTTGCGGTCATGGTCTTCGACAAGATCGCCAATGTTCTTCGTTCGGCGGTGAACGCACCCGGCGGCTTCGAACCGGCCCTGGAGCTTCCTCACGCGTTCGAAACGCGCGCCAAGCCTTCCGAGGACAAGCCAGACGAGTTCGCGGCCGCGATCAACATGTCGATCACGCTTTCCGGAATTACATCGGACTTCTCGTTGATCGTCCCCCAGGCAGCTCTGCTGAAGACAACTGTGGCGGCTCCGAAGGCCAAGGGACAGTCAGCCAAATCGTCCGAGTGGACCGATCAGCTCAGCGAGCAGGTGCGTCGCTCGCACGTTACACTCAACGCGAGGATCCGCCTGCAAGATCTGACGCTGCGAACCATCTCGAAGCTCTCTGCTGGCGACGTCATTCCCTTCTACGACAGCGACGACGTCCGCGTCGAAGTCAGCGCCAACAGCAAGGAACTGTATGTTTGCGAATTCGGACGCTCGGGCGAGAATTATACCGTGCGAGTGAAGGACACGATTAATTCGGATGACGAACTCATCCGCCACTTGATGAATTAGCCCATTTTCCAACCGAGCTGCCACACGGCAGCTTGAGGCAAGTTTCAACTGGAATAGTGATTTCATGGCGACGAAGAAGACACCCAAGAACAGCGACCTTTCAATGGAGCTCCCGGGCAACGAGGCCGAGCTTGATCAGGCTATCGACGACCTGCGTGGCGTCCTGAAGACCGACGCGGAAGGCGGCCTGCCTGATTTCGCCGAAGAGAGCGACGCTTTCAGCGGCAGCACTGACCTCTCCACCTTTGGCGGCGGGCTCGATGACGAGGCCGAGCCTGCGTTCGGCGGCGGCGATTTCGGCGCAACGTCGGACTTTGGCGGCTCTTCCGATTTCGGCGACACCTCCTTTGGTGCGCTCGCATCCGAACCGGCACCGCTCGGCAGCGCCATGCAGTCGAATCTCGACCTGATCATGGATATCCCGATCGACGTCCAGATCATGCTCGGCAGCAGCCGCATGCAGGTTGCCGGCCTGATGAACCTGAACGAGGGCGCAACCATTGCGCTCGACAAGAAGATCGGCGAACCGGTCGAAATCATGGTGAACGGCCGCAAGATTGCGCGCGGCGAGATCACCGTTCTGGAAAACGACGACACGCGCTTCGGCGTCAAACTGATAGAAGTTCTGAGTACAAAGAAAGCCTGATCCCGGTGCAGGGACGGAGAGGTTAGACCATGATGGACTTTGACGATTTCGGCGGCGCTCTTGCCGAGAAACCGTTGACCCAGGCTGAAAAGGCGGCGGCCGTACTCCTCGCTATGGGGAAAGGGGTCGCCGGCAGGCTGTTGAAATATTTCACCCAGGCCGAGCTGCAGACGATTATCGGCTCGGCGCAAACGCTGCGTGCGATCCCGCCGGATGAACTGCTCGGGCTTGTCGCCGAATTCGAGGACCTGTTCACCGAGGGTGCGGGTCTTATGGACAACGCCAAGGCGATTGAGAGCATCCTTGAAGAGGGCCTGACGCCCGACGAAGTCGACAGCCTGCTTGGCCGCCGCACGACCTTCCAGGCATATGAAACGTCGATCTGGGACCGCCTCGGCGAAGGCGATCCGGCTTTCATCGGCAAGTTCCTTCTGCGCGAACATCCGCAGACCGTTGCCTATATTCTCTCCATGATGCCCTCGTCGTTCGGCGCCAAGGTCCTGATGCAGATCCCGGACGGCCGACGCGCGGATATCATGAACCGTACGGTCAACCTGAAGTCCGTCAGCCCCAAGGCCGCACAGATTATCGAGAAGCAGGTAATGAGCCTGCTGGCCGAGATCGACGCCGAGAAGAATTCGATTGGCTCGACAAAGGTTGCCGAGCTGATGAACGAGATGGACAAGCCGCAGGTCGATACGCTGCTTACCTCGCTCGAATCGATCAGCCGCGAATCGGTCAACAAGGTCCGTCCGAAGATCTTCCTCTTCGACGATCTCATGCTCATGCCGCAGCGCAGCCGCGTCATGCTGCTGAACGACATCTCGGCCGACATCCTGACCATGGCTTTGCGCGGCTCTTCTGCCGAAATGCGCGAGGTGGTTCTCGCCTCGATCAGCCCGCGCCAGCGGCGCATGATCGAATCGGATCTGCAGAGCGGAACCGTGGGCATCAATCCACGCGAAATCGCCATCGCGCGCCGTGCGATTGCCCAGGAAGCGATTCGGTTGTCAAACTCCGGCCAGATCCAGCTCAAGGAGACCGAGGGCGAAGGTGCCGCAGCCGCCTAGGCGGCTGTTGTTGTGTACGACGCACCTCCTCTCGCCCGCATCAGTTGATCGTGGCGACAAAAACAAGATACCCTTTCGGAAAGGCCGCGCCCTGGCGCGGCCATTTTCTTTTTGATGGAGGGTCTCGGCCTTGGCCGATGAAGACAAGGACAGCAAAACAGAAGACCCGACAGCGAAAAAGAAAAGCGACGCTGCCGAGAAGGGCAACGTGCCGTTTTCGCGCGAGGTGCCGCTCTTTGCCACCGTGCTTGCTACTTTCATTTACATCATCTTTTTCCTGCCGAGCGGGCTTAGCAAAGTCGGCGAGGCGCTGAAGGATATCTTCGAGCAGCCCGATCAGTGGAAGATCGAAACCGGACCGGACGTGCTTTCCCTGTTCGTCCACCTTGGCTGGGTCTCGGCGGCGCTCCTGGCACCCGCCTTTATCCTGTTCATGGCGTTCGGCGTCATAGCATCCATCTCGCAAAACCTGCCGACACCGGTGCTTGAGCGCATACGACCGCAATTTTCGCGTATCTCGATCGCCAAAGGCTGGTCGCGGCTGTTCAGCCTGCCCGGCCTCATCGAGTTCGGCAAATCGCTGACGAAGATCGTGATCGTCGGCGTCGTCATGTTCTTTGCGCTGAAGCGCGAGTACTTCGATGCGATCGACGCGATGTTTTCCGATCCGCAGACGATCTTTACCCGAATGATGACGTCGATGCAGAAGATCACCGTCGTCGTCCTCATCGCCACCGCGGTCGTGGCGATCGCCGACTTCTTCTGGACGCGCTATCATTGGTTCACCGAACTCAAGATGACGCGTCACGAGGTCAAGGAAGAGAACAAGCAGTCGCAAGGCGATCCTTTCGTCAAGAGCCGCCAGCGCTCGCTGATGCGCGACCGCGCTCGCCGCCGCATGATCGCCAATGTCGATCGTGCAACACTCGTGATCGCCAACCCGACTCACTTTGCCGTCGCCCTGCGTTACGTGCGCGAGGAAAACGACGCACCTGTCGTCGTCGCCAAGGGGCAGGACCTAATTGCTTTGAAAATCAGAGAGATCGCGGAGGAGAACGGGATTCCCGTTTTCGAAGACCCGCCGCTTGCGCGCTCCATGTTTGCGCAAGTCTCGGTCGATAGTGTCATACCGTCTGTATTCTATAAGGCAGTCGCGGAGCTCATTCACCGGGTTTACGCGACGCACGCCAAGAACAAACGGGTAAGATAGCCGAATGAAAAAATGCCCCTACTCGACCCAGCGCGAAAAAATCCTGGCAGAAGCAATCAGCCCGGTAGCCACTGAACTGCGACTTCTGGACGCTTCGGACCTCATCTCACTCCTGCGCTTCGAGTATTACGGCAATCTCTCGGATCTGGTCTCGTCAGCCGCCGAGCTTTTCTTCCATCCGGGCACCGTCAATTTCGGCCATGGCGGCAGCTATACGCTGGAATGGGGCGGCAAGCCGGAGGTGGTGATTGACCTCGAAATCAAGCCCCGTGGCGTAACGATCTATGCCCAACTTACGCTTGCCGAGGAGCATGCGGGTATCGAGATCAACCACATCGCCTTCCAGAACCCTTCCGCAGACCCTGATGAGAATACGGCTTTCCTTCAGCAGAGCCTGCGCAGTGCACGCTATAACGTCGAAGCATTGCGGGCACTGGCCGGTTAGCGAGTCTGGTCAGTCTTCCTCTCAGCTGATGTAGCCTAGCCGAATAGCCTTTGCGATTGCCTGGATGCGGTTGACCGAATCCAGCTTGATCGTTGCGGAGCCGAGATAGGCGTTGACTGTATGCACGGAGAGCCCGAGCTTCTCGGCGATTTCTTCGCTGATGCGCCCGTCCCCTGCAAGCTGCAGACAAGCAATCTCGCGTTCGCTGAGCGCCTCGGCGGCTGCCACGCGGCGCTCGTCAAGCGAAAGCAGGTCGATCATCACCTGGCAGGATCTCGCGTGCAGCTCTACGATCATATCGCTGGCCGGCTCGAGGTCGTCCCCCGTAAAAACGGTAAATCCGTTGCCGACAGCGCCAAGCCGAACGGGAAACGCCATGCCCGAAAAAGGCACCAGGCCGTCCTTCAGGCGCGTCATGAAGGGAGCAATGCTCGCAGGTCCGGGGGCTGCCCGATCGAGCCCACCGGCCCACACGACCGGAAGAAGCGATTTCTCGATATGGTCGAGCAGCGCATCGCCGTGAGCATCAACAAATGCACGGCTGAAACCGCTGTTCGAAGAGCCCCAGTTCTCAAGCTCGCAGACCAGACGCTGCTTTGCCGGCACGCCGGCACCGCTGATGCGGTAAACTGCGAAGTTCTGGGCATCAGCAAGCTTCTGCATGCCAATCAAGCGCGGGAACAGGTCAGACCGGCTCGTCACCTTGTTGACCCGCGCAGCGCGCGCCGTTTCCGGATTTCCCAGCGACCTGCCGGATGGCTGCCCCATAAGCCGTCCCCCTAGACGAGATTGTTCCTGACCGCAAACGCGATAGCCTCGGAACGAGTTTTCGTAGCCGTCTTTCGCATCACACTGGTGATATAGTTGTTGATGGTATTGCGGGAGATGCCAAGGATCATCGCAATTTCGTCACTCGTCTTGCCTTCAGCGATCCAGAAAAGGCACTCCAGCTCCCGATCAGTCAGCTCGAATTCCCGATCGGTTCTGGTGCCGCCGCACTGCAGGAAACTCGCGAAGTAAGCCGTAAGCAGCCCGACATCACGCAAGCGGTCCTGCGACAGGATGAACCCATCATCAAACAGGAACATCAACGCGAGACGCGAGCGGCCGATATTGAACATCAGCGAACAGTATTGACGGCTCGCACCGTCGGGCGCGTCGGCCGTATCCGGCAGCAGGGCGAAGTGCGGCCGGAAGAGCTGCATGCATTTCTCAAGTTCCGTCGCGCGGCCAAAGCCGCCGACGAACGCCTTCGCCAGATTGGTTACAAGATCGAACGGCCAGTCGGAAGAAACCACGAAATCAAGGCCGGCTTCCTGTACAAGGTCCGCCCGCGCCAGGAGATAGTGGGAAGCGCCGACATAGTCGGTCAGAGCGCGAAGACCCGGCTGCAACCGTCCCGTGTTTGAAATCTCACAGAGTTGCGCAATCAGTTCATCCCGCGAAGACAGATTTGCCGTCGCAATACCAACGAAGTTTGCCTTGTGCGTATCGCTCTTGAGAGCCTGCAATATATGCATATCCATTGGCAAAACCCTGCGGCTGAGAACCATCACTACAGAAGCTTGACCCGCGGGCTCCTGAGCAAATTACGACCTTTCCGCGAATCATCAAAGACTACGACAGGTGGCAAAATTCACCATCTCCGAGTTCTTGGGATTTACACCGTCCGCATTTCGTGCACCGATTCGCACGCCTGCCTGATTTCTTAAAGATTAGTAAAATTAGGATGATTCGGGGAATCATGACAATACGATTCGCGTAAAACGCGAGGCCTTATGGGGGTTTTGTCAAGACTATCCTCAGAAATCGCAACAAGCGGACCACAGCGGGGTCGGAATTCGCCGACATCGCCCCGCAACACACGGAAATAAAAAAGGCCGGTTGCCCGGCCTTTTCTTATGCGGCGTGATCGACCGCCCATTTTCTGAGGATTTTCGCTGCGCGTTCCTCGTTGATCTCGACCATTCGCGCCAGCTTGCGTTCCGGGCCTTCCTTGACGCGGCGATTGAAGTTGCCGTCGTCGTCGCCAAGGCTGAGGAGATCCTCGGTACTGTCGAAGCCGAAGTCCGAACCGAAGCCATCCATGAGCGCGCCACCGGTGCCCACGCCTCCGGCCGGAGCGAAATCCGGAAGTTCGAGACCAGCACTTTCCGGCGAGGTGTCCCCAATGACCCCTGCACCGTTGCCCGTCACACTGCGGATCATCGGGCGGACACCCATCCAGACCACCAGGAAGGCGACCACGACGAAGGCGAGCGAGTTGATGATGCCTGCGAGGTTGCGGCTCAGCATATCCATAACGCGGATGCCGCTGCCCGTCTCCTCGAGAAGCTGGTTCTCCAGGAAGTCCATCGCCGTGACCGTGACCACGTCGCCGCGGTTGCTGCTGATGCCAGCAGCCGATGCCACGATCTTCTGCATTTCGGCAAGATAGGCATCGACCTTTGCCTGGTCGGCCGGCTCGCCGACCATCTGGGCAATGCGTCCCTTGTTGACGACGACCGCAATGGAGAGCTTTTCAATCTTGTAGCTGTTGCGCGTCGTGGCAGTGGTCTTGCTGTTTATTTCGTAGTTGGTCTGCTCTTCTTTCTTGTCAGACTTGTCCTGCGATTCCGGACCGTTGGCGCCACCCGAGTCGGGCGCTGCCTGCGGAATGTTCTGTTCGACGGTGGTCGCGTTGTCGGACTGCTTCTGCTGTGATTGGGAGGCTTCCTTGGTCGAGCGGACCGAACGCTCGACCTTCGATTCTGGATCGTAGGTCGTTTCCTGTATCTGCTGGCTGTCGGTATTCAATTCGGCGGTCACGCTGGAACGGAAGTTGTCCATGCCAAGGAAAGGTGCGAGCGCCTTGTCGATGTTGGATTCAACTTCGCCCTGAACGTTCTGAACGATGTTCAGCGACCGGTTGAGCGAGCTGTTGCTGGCTTCGTCACCCGAGGCAAGCAACTGGCCCGCCGAATCAAGGATTGTGACATCGCCAACATCGAGGCCGGGGACGGCAGACGCAACGAGGTGACGGATCGATGTCGCCGCATTGCGGCCGGTCGCGGCACTTGCCCGAATCATGACGGAAGCAGTCGGCTTCTGTTCCGCTTTACGGAAGTTGCCGACTTCGGGCATGACGATATGGACGCGTGCTGCGTTGATGCCGGAGATCGACTGGATCGTGCGACCAATTTCACCTTCGAGCGCACGAACCCGCGTGACTTCCTGCATGAAGGAGGTCAGGCCGAGCGAGCCGACGTTGTCAAAGAGTTCATAGCCTGCGTTGGCGCTGTTCGGCAGGCCGCGCTCGGCAAGTAGCAGGCGAGCCTTGCCGGTCATACCGGCGGGAACCGTGATGCTGGAGCCGTCGCTTCCGACCTGGAAGCCGATATTCGCCTCGGCGAGCGCCATACTGATCTGGTTCAGATCCGGCGTGTCCAACCCGACATAAAGTGTTTCCTGGGCCGGTTTATTGACCAAAAAGGCTGCCGCCAGGATGAGAACGACGGAAACAACGCCAACGCCGGCCAACGCCAGCAAGCGATTCCGTCCAAGCGAACTGAAGTTCTTAAAGACTTGAACTAATTGATTTAACAGATTCATTCTGTTCTCGCACGACCATCATAGACAAAGCAGGCTTATTGCCTCATGTCGACAATAGGTGCCGAAACTTGTGCGAACGTTTCGTGTGCGAATAGACGGGATTAGAAGAAGTCGAAGTCTCCGGCAGCCTTTGCCAGAGGCTGAACGTTGCCGTGGCGAACTGCACCTCCGAGCGCGCGCTGCATCTCACCGAGCTTGACCAGGCTCAGCGCCGTTGCAACATCGACTGCCCAGTCTTGCGGGATTTCGCTGGTGATCGTGTCGATGAACTCCGCAAGGCCGCGCGTCTTCTGCACCGCGAGGTCAATGCCTTGCATAACCTTCATGCTTTCCGGCGAGTTCAGCAGTTCGGCACCGCCACCGACCTCCAGGATCTGTGGTTCGATCCGCTCGATCAGATAGGCCACGTCGTGCAATTCCGAGACGATGCGCATCAGCACCTCGGGCAAGGCCTCGGCAGGCGACGGCTGCTCTGTCATTGCATTCACGGTCATTAATAAGGTCCTCGCCCTCAGAAGAATTCGATGCTGGTTTCGACAGGTTTCTGCGGAGCGGCTGGACGCTGCTCGAGCGCAACAGTTCTCTGCGTTTCAGCGCCAGTCAGCGGGTACTGCCGAGCACGCCCTGAAACCGGCCAGTATTCGAGCTTGCGCCCGTGATCGCCACCCGTGCTGGAGCCGACGACCGGAATGCCTTCATCCTTCAGGAATTGCACAGCGAAAGCCGCGTTCTGTTCACCGACATTCGAGAATGTCGAGATCGTCTTCGCTCCGCCGAAGATCTTGGCCTCCAGGCGGTCGCGGCGCGCGCCCTGCTTCAGGAGGCCGTTGATCAGCAATTCCATCAGATGGACGCCGTAGCGCGTGGCGTCTCCGCCCGTCATCGGCGTATTTCCTGTCCCCGGCAGGAGAAAGTGATTCATTCCTCCAACACCTGCCACGGGATCTCGCAGGCATGCAGCCACACACGATCCAAGGATGGTCGTCAGAACCGCATTCGGATCATTCAGGACCTTCCATTCGCCCTGGATGATATGAACGCGGCGGGCTGCAACGTCGAGCGTCATTTCAATGCTCCAAATACGGCTTCGATAGCCGCCTTCATTTTCTCGATCGTGAAGGGCTTGGCGAGAACGTTATTGGCGCCAAGCTGCGCAGCCTTCGTAACCAGTGCGCGGTCGCCCTGCGCCGTCAGGATGATGAACGCCGCCTTCTTCGTCGCCGGGTTGGCGCGAACAGCCTGGAGGAAGCCGAGGCCATCCATCTTCGGCATGTTGAAATCGGAGATCACAAGGTGATGCGGCTGCTGCGTCATGATCTTCAGGCCCTGCTCACCGTCGCCGGCGGCCGTGATCTGCTTGAAGCCGAGCTGGGTCAGAGCGTCGCTGAGCAGCAGACGGCTGGTGACCTGATCGTCGACGATCAGAACTTTGATTTTCTCTGCGATAGACATTAGTCAGTTCCTTCCTTGCGGGCGGCTGTCATTTTCAATATTTCTTCGCCGATTGCGGTCAGCGGCAGTTGCTGCTCGACGGCACCGAGTTCGTAAGCGACCCTTGGCATTCCATAGACCACCGAGGTCTTTTCGTTCTGGCCAAGGGTACGCGCGCCGGAATGGCGCATCTTCAAGAGACCCGCGGCTCCGTCGCGTCCCATTCCGGTCAGGATCACGCCGACCGCGTTGCGGCCGGCCAGCTCGGCCACCGAGTCAAACAGCACGTCGACGGACGGTCTGTGGCCGTTTACCGGATCGCGTTCGATGAGCCGGCAGCAAGGCGCATGGGCGTTGGCAACCTGAAGGTGACGCTCACCACCCGGCGCGAGATAGATCTTGCCGATCTCGAGGCGTGCGCCGTCTGTCGCTTCCTGCACGACGGGCGCACAGAGGCGGTTGAGGCGCTCCGCGAAGCTCTTCGTGAAGGTCGGCGGCATATGTTGCGTGATAACCGTCGGCGGACAATTCGCCGGGAACTTCTGGAGCACGGCAATCAGCGCCTCAACACCGCCGGTCGACGAGCCGATTGCGACGATCTTGCGGCCGACGCGGAAATCGGCAACGGCCGGTGGCGGTGCAGCCGGTGCCGGCTGGGTGTACTGGCGGCGCTGCGAACGCGCGGCCGCTTTCACCTTCTCGGCGAGATCGCCGAATGGACGCGCATCGCCCGGAAGCGGCTTGCCGACGCAGTCGAACGCCCCGATCTCAAGTGCCGCCAGCGAGGCGTCGGCGCCACGATGGGTCAGCGTCGAGACCATGATGACGGGCATGGGGCGCAGCCGCATGATCTTTTCGAGAAAATCGAGGCCGTTCATGTTCGGCATCTCGATATCGAGTGTCACGACATCAGGGTTGAGTTTCTTGATCGCCTCGCGCGCCTCAAGCGCGTCGCCTGCCTGTCCGATGACGCTGACCTCAGGATCAGCACTCAGGACAGCGGTGATCAGGCCGCGCATCGTCGCGGAGTCGTCGACGACGAGAACTCTGGCAGGTGCGCTCATGCCTTCCTCCCCACGCCCTTGGTCGTGTAGCGATAGGTCGTGATGCCAATGTTGTCGAAGACATGCTTGGCGTCACCGGAGACGCGCTCGGAATGGCCGATGTAAAGATGCCCGCCCTCCGGCAGCAATTCTGCGAAGCGCGACCAGATCTTCATCTGTGTCGGCTCATCGAAATAGATCACCACATTGCGGCAGAAGATGACGTCGAACTTGCCCTTGAACGGCCACTGCGCCATCAGGTTCAATTCATTGTAGGTGATCAAACGCTTGACGCGGTCATCGACCTGGAACTTGCGCCGCCCCTGGACCTCGACCTCGCTGAACCACTGCTTGCGCATGGCGGGCGACACGGTTTCGAGCGCGCTCTCGTCATAGGCACCGGCACGGGCGATCGCCAAAATCTTCGGATCGATATCAGTCGCCAGGATCTTGAAGTCGTAGTCGGCGACGTTGGGCATCATCGACAGTACGGTGAGTGCGATGGAATAGGGTTCTTGGCCATCCGACGAGGCAGCCGACCAGATACGAACCCGGCCGCCCATCTTCGCGCGATGCAGCAGTTCCGGCAGCACGTGGTCCCGAAGGTGCTCGAAGTGGTGGTTCTCGCGGAAGAAGCGCGTGAAGTTAGTCGTCAGATGCGACAGCATCTCGCGGCGCGGGGCGGCCCCGGCCGGCGAGGAGACGAGCGCGCAATATTCGCGAAAACCCGACAGGCCGAGGTTGCGGATGTGCTTCGACAGCCGCGAGTAGACCAGGGAAGCCTTCGTCTCGTTCAGGAAAATGCCTGCATCCGAGTAGATCATCGCAGCGATTTCCGTGAGGTCGCGGCGCGTCAGCGGATATTCGCCGCTCGCCAGAACCTCGTCGGGGCTTCCCTGCCGCGCGTCTTTTGCACTCAGGACATTCATGCGGCTTCGCTTTCCGATTCGGGGAAAATGGCTTCGAGCTCGAGCAGGCAGATCATGCGCTTGTCGATCGCCAGGATGCCGCGGGCGAACTGGCGCTGCAGCTCAGATGCGATTTCCGGTGTCGGCTGCACATTGTCTTCAGTGACGGTCAGAATGTCGGACACGGCATCGACCAGCAGACCGACGACCTTGCGGTGCACCTGCGCTACGATGATGACGTGTCGCGCGGTCGGCACAGTGGCCGGCATGCCGAGGCGAGCCGACAGATCGATAATCGGCAGCACCGCACCGCGCAGATTGATGACGCCCTTCATGTAGCCGGGCGAGTGCGGCATCGCCGTTGCCGGCGTCCATCCGCGGATCTCGCGCACCGACATGACATTCACGCAAAATTCCTGATCCCCGATGCGGAACGCGATCAACTCGCGGTCCCCATCCTTCAGACTTTTTACGGCATACGACATAGCTTACCCCACAGCTGCCAGTGACACTTCCTGCCTCAACGCTTGACCGCGGGAGGCTCCCACGACCGCGTCGACGTCCAGGATGAGAGCCACGCGACCGTCGCCGAGGATGGTCGCCGCAGCGATACCAGGAACGTGCGTGTAGTTCGCCTCAAGGCTCTTGATGACGACCTGGCGCTGCCCCTGGATCGCATCGACCATGAGGGCGCGCTGACCGCCGCCTTCCGATTCAACGAGAAGAGCAACTCCTTCGACAGGATTGGCCTGCGTGGCACGGAAGTTCAGGATGCGACCGACATCGACCAGCGGGCAGAAGCTGTTACGGATCGAGATCAGGCGATGGTTTGCGCCGAAGGAATGAATCGCGGCGGCTTCCGGTTGCAGTGTCTCCACGATCGCCGTCAACGGCACGACCAGCGTCTGACCGGCAACAGTGACGACCATGCCGTCAAGAACGGCGAGTGTCAGCGGCAAACTCATCGTGAAGACGGAGCCCTGCCCCGGCTTCGAGGTGATGTTGATGCGGCCACCGAGCGCCTGGATCGAGCGCTTGACGACGTCCATGCCGACGCCGCGACCGGAAATGTCGGAAATCTTGTCGGCCGTAGAGAAGCCCGGCAGGAAGATCAGGTTATCGATTTCCTCGTCCGTCAGATTGGCATCAGCCGGGATCAACTCGTTGGCGATCGCCTTCTGCTTCACCTTCTCGCGGTTGATGCCGGCGCCGTCGTCGGCCAGTTCAATCAGGATGCGGCCAGAGCGGTGCTTTGCCGTCAGGCGAACCGTGCCCTCGACGTTCTTACCGTTGGCCGCACGCTTCTCTGGCGTCTCAATGCCGTGGTCGACCGCGTTGCGGATCATGTGCGTCAGCGGTTCGGCCAGCTTGTCGATGACCGTCTTGTCCACTTCGGTGTTTTCACCCTCAGTGATCAGGCGGATCGTCTTACCCGTCATGTCTGCGATTTCGCGAACGATACGCGACATGCGCTGGAAGACCGGCTTTACCGGCTGCGCGCGGATCGCCATGACCGAATCCTGGATCTCGCGGGTGAGCTGCTGCAGCTCTTCGAGGCCCATGTTGATCGAGGACGTGCCGGTCGTGTCGTTTTCGATGACGCTCTGCGAGAGCATCGCCTGGTTGATGACAAGCTCGCCGACGAGGTTGATAAGGCGGTCGACGCGGTCGAGATCGACGCGGATCGTCTGGCCCGCGCTTGCGGCAGCAGCATTATTCTGGGCAGCGGCAGCCGCGTTTGCAGCAGCCGCAGCGGCCGATTCCTTCTTTTCAACGCGGGCAGCAGCGGCAGCCATCTGCGAGACGTTGGATGCAGTCTCGGCGGCGGCAACCGCGGCCGCGACATCGGCCTTCGGCTGTTCGATCGGCGCTTCGGCAGCACCGTCATCAAGGATCGACAGGTCGAAGGGAACCGGGATCATCGGCAATTCTTCGGTGTCGGCGACGACAACCTTTGCCTCGGCCGCGGTGATCTGCAGATCGCAGTCCCACTCTGCGAACTCGAATACGGTGCGGATCGCGTCTTCGCCCTTGTCGGTCTTGAGCGTGACGTTCCAGTAGAAATAAGCCGCTTCCGGATCGAGTTCGTCGAGACCGGGCAGCGCATCCATGTTGCAATAGACGCTCATTTCGCCGAGGCGTGAGAGATCGCGCAGCAGGAGGGTCGCGTCGTTGCCCTTGGAATAAAGGTCAGAGCGTGGCTTGAAGATGATTTCGTAAGACGGCAGATCCGAGCCGGCTTCTTCCTCTTCGCCGCCGAAATCGTCGAAGGAGAAGGGGATCGGCTGGAAGCCGCTGTCATCGGTAGGCTTTGGCGCCGGAGCGGCGGCGACTGGTGCCGGCTTGGGCGCCGGGGCTTCCACGGCCGCGGACGGCGTTGGCAACTCGCCGTTGGCGAGCGCTTCCAGTTCCTTCACCAAGCCGCGGCTGCGGCTTTCGTCGACGCCGCCGCCATCGCGGGCGGCGTTGGTCAGATCGGCCAAGACGTCTGCCGACTTCAGCATGACCTTCAGGACATCCTGTGTCGGCTCAAGCTTGTTGGAACGAACGCAATCAAGTGTGGTCTCGAAGACATGCGCGAAGGCGACGAGGTCATCCAGACCAAAGGCGCCAGCGCCGCCCTTGATCGAATGGACGGCACGGAACACCGCGTTGACGGTTTCCGGATCGCGATCGCCATCATTCATTTTCAGAAGACCGGATTCCAGTTCCGCGAGCTGTTCCTCGCACTCCTGGAAAAAGATCTCTTTGATTTCGTTCATATCCATAGGCGAAAATCCTGGGTTTAAGCGGTTACGCGCTCAATGGCATCGATCAGCTTGGCAGGGTCGAAAGGCTTGACGATCCAGCCGGTGGCACCGGCCTGGCGTGCGCGGTTCTTCTTTTCCGCGTCGCTTTCGGTCGTCAGGACCAGGATCGGGATGGCGCGATACTTGTCGTTGCGGCGCACGCCCTCAATAAAGCCGAAACCGTCTAGGCGCGGCATGTTGATGTCGGTGACGATCACGTCGGGATTGGATTCTTCCAAAACCTCGAGGCCTTCGACGCCGTCTTCAGCCTGGATCGTCTCGAAGCCCGCATTGTTGAGGGTCACGAGCAGCATGTTCCGAATGGTCCGTGAATCATCCACGGTAAGCACTTTTTTCTTCATTGCCGGATCTCCTTGGCGAGCAGATGGTGGATGTCGACACCAATCAGCTGCATGGTTTTCTGAAATGCGTCCGAAGCCTTGTTGAAGGTGAACGCGAACTTGTCCTGGTCCCAGGTCTTGGCAGCGGCCATAAGGACCTGCGCGCTCAGCGCACCTACGCGCTCGACTGCTGAGGCGTCGATGGCCAGATCGTTGCCGCGCAGCGAGAGGAGCTTGTCGCGAAGCGTGGCCGCCTCGTTCAAATCAAGCACCGCTGACAGGTTCAGCGTCTTCCCAGTTTTTTTTGCCGCCATCAGCTCTTCCTTGTCTCCTGGTTCCCACTCCACGAATGCGAGCGGCGCTCATATATCGGTGCGTTAGTAAACAATCCGCCCTCCGACCGAGGCTACGGGCTGCACAAATCCAAAATCCTCGTCGTCAACCACGATGTCGGCGGCCCGCCTGACGTCGACGAGCGGGGACAACAGCGGCGCCGGGCGCGCGGGCTCACCGTTCTGCCGGGCAATGCGAAATTCGCGAATCGTCTGGCCAAGTTCGACGATGACTGTGTGCAGGTAATCCGCGCCTTCAGCCGAACGCGCTACAGAAGCCGCGTTGTCGCTGATCTGCACGCCGAGGCCCTTCACATCAGCCGTCACGACATCGAGGTTCGCAGCGTGCTCGCTTGCCTGACTTGCGACGGCCGCAATCGCCGTGTTGATGTCGCTGACCTGCCGGACGATGCTGCCGATCGAATCCTGGGTACGCCCGACCATCTGGACACCGGCATCCACCTGCGACTTGGTGGTGCTCACGAGCGTCTTGATTTCTCGCGCAGCGTCGGCGGAGCGCTGCGCCAAGGCGCGCACCTCCTGTGCAACGACAGCAAAACCACGTCCGGAGTCACCTGCGCGAGCAGCTTCAATGCCGGCATTCAGCGCCAGAAGATTGGTCTGGAAGGCGATCTCGTCGATCGCTCCGATGATCTGGCCAATTCTCTCGGCGGACTGCTCAATATCCGCCATGGCCGCAATTGCCCGACCGACGACCTGGCCACTTTCTTCGGCTGCAGTGCGTGTCGAGGCTGCCGCCTGCTCGGCAGCGCGGCTGCCAGCGGCGCCGTGGCGGACGCTTTCGGACAGATCGGCAAGGGCGGCGGCTGACGAGAGCAACTGCTGGGCATGAGCGGATGCGTTGCCGGCGAATTGCTTCGACGCATCGCCAAGGGTCTGGACGGATGTTCCAGCCACCGCTGTCTTTTCAGCGATCGCCTGAAATTCGGACTGTACGGCATCGAGCGCGCTATTGAGCGCCTGGGCGATGTCCCGGTGGGCGCCGTCTTCTTCAACGGTTACTCGAACCGTAAGATCGCGGGCAGCGAGGGCATTGATCACATCGGCGAAAACGCGTGCAACTTCCGCCTTGTCACTGTTGCGCTGATCGGCGAGCGCCCGCTGCTGACCAGCCCGCAAGGCATTGAACCGCAGGGATACGGCGATCTCGACGTCCACCATCACGAGACGAATGATCGCCGACATGAGGTCGGAGATTTCCTTGGCTCGACGACGACTGCCTGGCAGAAATGATCGGCCGGCCAGCTCGCTCGCAAGGCCACCGATAACGTGTTCTAGAACGACGCCGTGACCCGCTACATGCCAACGCGGTTCGAGGCCCATCTTGCTTTCGGAATCAGACAGAACCTTCACACGCTCGGCGTAGAGACTGTCGAACCGTGCGTCCGTCAGAACATCCCAGTGCGAGGCGTGCAGGTCGTGAAGCCGCTCGACCTGGCGTTCGCTCTCGAAATTGCGCGCTGCGTCTGGAAACGATTGAAACCGCTGGAAAAGATCGCGCAGGCCGGCAGTCAGATGCTGCTGAAGGTCGAGACGATGGCGCCGGACCAGATCGCAGTTTTCGGCATCGAGACCGGCAAAGCGCAGCCGCTCCCGCAAGCTGCCTGCCTGCGCTCCCCGAGCCTGATCTGATGGCATTTCCTGCCCCAACACCTGTCCCCAACCACATGCCGGGCCCTTGCCCGTCATTAAAACTGTTGCTCCGCGCCGCAGGCACGCTGCTGACGGATGGCTTGCCTCCGGCGGCAGCCGGCGGCCCAGAGCCTCCCGATCAGTAGATTCTGCTTCGGAGCTGCTTGATGAGATGGATTCCGGATCGACCGGTACGGCGGTGCGGCTTCATGCCTGGTGGGAACGAGTGAGCTTTCCCATTCCGACGTGTCATGCAATGTTTATGGTTAATTCCTTGCCTGAAGGTTAATGCGTATTTTATGAATGTCGACTTTCCGACAGACCCTAATAACCATCTACGAATTACTGGGCTTGCGTTGCAGCGCTGCTACAAGTCCGGCGCAAGCTTTGTGTTATACGCCCAGAAATAACCGTGACATGACGTCAGAAGGATTGGGCAATGATTGTTCTTGGATTGGGGTCGTGCTTCCTCGCTCTTGCTGTTCTCGCAGCCGTTACGCTGTTGGACCGCATCGAGGCGACCCGCGGTCAAGTTGCACTGCGCGTCCTTTGAATCTCCATGAACAGTCAGTAAAAACCAGGCACACGCCCGGCACGCCGGCGCGCTAAGCTTCGCTACTACTGCGTTTGAGTTCAGCGGAATTTCCGTTCATGTCTGCCAGACTTGGCCTCTTTATCATTCTTGGGGTGACGCTCTGGCGAGTCATCACCCTTCATTTCGACACGACCGATCTGTTCGTCGATGAGGCGCAGTACTGGCTCTGGTCGCAGCATCTCGATTTTGGCTACTATTCAAAGCCGCCGATGATCGCCTGGGTCATTCGGGCAATGACCGAGCTTGCAGGATCGACATCGATTTATTGGATCAGGCTTTGCGGACCGCTGATCCATATGGCGACCGCGATCGTGTTGATGAGGACAGCCAGGCGGCTTGTCGGGCGCGAGATCGAGGGATGGACCGGGGCAACCTTCATCACCCTGCCCGGTGTTGCGCTGTCATCGGTGTTCTTTTCAACCGACGTCGTGCTTCTCTTCTTCCTGGCCGTCGCGCTATGGGCCTATTTCGGCCTGACCGAGAAGCGTTCGATGGGTCTCGCCATTCTCATGGGATTTGCCTTCGGCTGCGCGTTCCTTTCAAAATACGCCATCCTCTTCGTCGTTCCCGGGGGCCTGATGGCGCTCATCTTCCTGTCGACGGCGCGCGTAGCCTGGCGCGATTTCCTGCTATCGGTCATCGTTGCTCTTGCCGTTGCTGCGCCGAACCTCTGGTGGAACCTTGCCCACGACGGGACGACGGTGCGTCACACCACCAGCATCGCTCACTGGAGCAAACTCGGGATCGACGTGGCCGGAGGCCTGGAATTCTTCGCGGCGCAATTCGGTGTCGTCGGGCCGATCGTATTCTTTGCGATGCTCTGGGCCGTTGTTCGCGCGTTCAAGGGAAAGAGCGAGCCGCGAGAAAGGCTGCTGATCTGGTTGTCGATCCCCGTCGTTCTGCTGATCACGCTTCAGGCGCTGGTCGCCAAAGCCTATGCCAACTGGGGCGTCACGGCCTATGTCGCAGGAACGATCCTTGCCGTCTGGCTGCTTCACCGCCTCTGGCCAAGGGGATTGCGTATCTCGCTGATGATAAACGGCGCAGCCAGTTTGCTGTTTCCCCTGGCCGCCGTCTTTGCACACCAGCTGGCGCTTCCGAACGGGAACGAGATCATGAAGCGCTACCTTGGCCGTAGCGCTATCAGCCGCGAGGCAGGCGAGCTGGCGAGACAATCGGCCACGCCGATCATCGTCAGCGACAGCCGGGATCTGCTGGCGGATATGTTCCATACCCTACGGAACGATCCTGTTCGTATCTATGCCAAGCCGCCCGTGGGCTCACCGGACAACTACTATGAGCAGAGCTTTGCCCTGCCGGGCGATGTTGCAGACAATGTGCTTTTCGTGACAACACATCCGGTGGACTGTGCACAAACGCCTGAGCTGGTCCGAAGCTGGCAGCCGGCCGAAGGCTACTATCGCGGTAAGACGATCTTCGCCTACAGGATCTCGCCGGCCTGCCTCGCAGCCTCCTGAAGCAGGCGTTCGAGCAAGGACCGGATGCTCCTACATCCGATGGCAGAGCGGAAATTGCATTGGCATGGTTGACCGGCTCGCCCAAGTGCATCATGACAGTGTCACCTATGAAGACGAGGCCGAGACTGCTACAATCGCAGCTGAGGAAGCGCCTTCCCCCGATAAAGAACGAGAGACTTTTGCGCCGTTGAGCCGGTACGAGGTTGAAAACCGAAACGATTACGAGATGAGGCTTGACGCGCGCCGCATGAGCGGTCGCATTGCGATCTCGCTCGTCGTTGCAATTTTCGCCTATCTCGGCCTGCTGCTCGGCGGCAATCTCGTCATCGGCCCCACGCGTGGTCCGAACTCGATCTCCTCGTCCAGCAAGGACGGCCAGCCGCTGCAACTGAGCGCCCGCGATGCCGTGCGCGGCATTCTGACCTCCGACCGCAAGGCGGCCCCCAAATATGCGCCGTACGACTCAGGCGCAGCAGCGGTCGGAGCGACCGCGAGCATCGCACTATTCTTCGGCAGCGAGCACGCTCGTCTGGCAGCCTTCCATCCCTCGCTTCGTGCGGCGGATGCCAAGGCCTACGATTCACATGGTCCGCCGGTCGCTGCGGCATGAATGCGCGCCCATCCGGCGCTTTCCATTGCTTTTAAGACACGCCGCCTGCTCGAGGAGCGCAGGCTCAAGCGTTATCAAGGATAAACAACAACATGCGCAATTCACCATGGCTGGTGATTACCTATGCGGTGATCATTTTCCTCGGCATTCTTATCGCCTTGCCGAATGCCCTGCCGCAATCCACCCTCGACCGTCTGCCCTCCTGGCTACCGCACAACCAGGTTTCGCTCGGTCTCGACCTTCGTGGCGGCTCACACCTCGTTCTGGAAGTCGATGAAGCGGACCTGACCCGCGAGCGCCTGCAATCGCTGTTGCAGGATGCCCGCCGCGTCCTTCGCGAAAAGAACATCCAGACCAAGTCGATCGTTCGCAATCAGAACCAGATCGTCGTGACGCTAACCGATCCGGCTCAGAGCGATGAAGCTGTCACACAGCTGAAGACGCTCGGCAACGCAATTGCCACGGGCCTCAGCGCCGGCCAGTCTGATCTCTCGGTCACGACGAACGGCGGCAATATCATTGTCGCCTTCTCGCCGGCCGGTATCGCAGCCAATGTCGATTCCGCGGTTCAACAGAGCCTCGAGGTCATTCGACAGCGCGTGGACCAGGTCGGCGTCGCAGAACCGACGATCCAGCGGATCGGCGGAAACCGCGTTCTCGTCCAGCTCCCAGGCGCACAAGATCCGTCGCGTCTGCGCCAGCTGCTCGGCTCGACCGCAAAAATGTCCTTCCACATGCTTGCCCCGAACAACCAGCCGGGACCTGGCGTGACGATGATGAAGGACGAGCAGGGCAACTCCTACCCCGTGCTTGATCGCGTGGAAATCTCCGGCGACCGCCTCTCGGACGCTCGCGTCAGCTTCGATCCGAACACGCATGAGCCGGTCGTCAGCTTCCGCTTCGACAGCGCAGGTGCGACGCGCTTTGCTGACATCACCCGCCAGAACGTCGGCAATCCGTTCGCCATTGTTCTCGACGACAAGGTGCTGAGCGCGCCTGTTATCCGTGAACCGATCACCGGCGGCTCCGGCCAGATCTCCGGCAACTTCTCGGCCGACAGTGCGACGACGCTTGCCGCCTTGCTGCGCGCTGGCGCTCTGCCCGCCAAGCTGACTGTCATCGAAGAACGCACTGTCGGCGCCGACCTCGGCGCGGACGCTATCCGCATGGGTATCTATTCAGGTCTCGTCGGCTTCGCGCTTGTCGCAGCCTTCATCTTCGTCCTCTACGGCAAGTGGGGCTTCCTCGCGAACTTCGCGCTGCTCATCCACACGATCCTGACCTTCTCGGCGCTGACGCTTGTCGGAGCGACGCTGACGCTGCCCGGTATCGCGGGTGTCGTTCTCGGTATCGGTCTTGCGGTTGACGCGAACGTTCTCATCAATGAGCGCATCCGCGAAGAGACGCGCAAGGGCAAGAGCGCCTTCGCCGCCATCGACACCGGTTTCCGCCGCGCCTACTCGACGATTATCGATGGCAACATGACGGCGCTGATCGCAGCGGCGATCCTGTTCTGGTTCGGCACCGGCCCTGTCCGCGGCTTCGCGGTGACGATGGCGCTTGGCCTGATCATCTCGATGTTCACGTCCGTTGCCTTCGTCCGTGTGACGATGATCGAGATCACTCGTCGTCGTAAGCTCAAGGTTCTGAACATCAAGCCGCTCATCCCGATGATGTTCAACCCCTACGGCCGCCACATCCAGTTCATGAAGGCTCGCTTCTTCGGCGTGACTGTCTCGGCACTCCTGTCGATTGCCTCGGTCGTCCTCTTCATTCATCCGGGCCTCAACTACGGCGTCGACTTCCGCGGCGGCATCCAGATGTCGGTGAAGACTCAGGAGGCCGCTGATCTGGGCCGCTTCCGCGAAGGCCTGAACAGCCTTGGCCTCGGCGAAGTCTCGCTGCAGTCCTATGGCGACAACAACACCATGGCTGTGCGCGCGCAGCGCCAGGACGGCGGTGAAGAAGCCCAGACGGCGGCCGTCGAGAAGCTGAAGGCGGAGATCGTCAAGATCGATCCATCGGCAACCGTGACCGGCACCGACGTTATCGGCCCGAAGGTCAGCGGCGAACTCGCCTGGGCCGGCATCCTGTCGGTCGTCATCGCGAGCTTGGCGATGCTGTTCTACATCTGGTGGCGCTTCGAGTGGCCATTCGCCGTGGGCGCCATCGTCACGCTCATCCTCGACGTGACGAAGGCGATCGGCTTCTTTGCGCTGACCGGCCTCGACTTCAACCTGACAGCTATCGCCGCAATCCTGACGCTCGTCGGCTACTCGGTGAACGACAAGGTCGTGGTTTACGACCGCATGCGCGAAAACATGCGGCTCTACAAGTCGATGCCTCTGCGCGAGATCATTGACCGGTCGATCAACGAGACGCTGGCACGAAGCCTCTACACCAACGCCACCGCCTTCCTCGCCCTGCTGCCAATGGCGATCTGGGGCGGAAGCGCGGTCGAAAGCTTTGCTGTTCCGATGGTCTTCGGCATCCTTGTCGCCGGCGCCTCGTCGGTCTTCATCGCGGCGCCGATCCTGCTCTTCCTTGGTGATTGGCGCCGTCGCCACGCCAAGGCCAGCACGACGACAGATACCGAGGCAGAAATACTCCCTCCGCAAGAAGGCCAGCCGCGCAAGACCGTCGGCTGAGTACAGTGCCAGGATGAAACGAATGAGGGCGCCGGTTGCACAGCCGGCGCCCTCTTTCTATTCTTGCGGGGGTGGTGAGGAGATTTCGAAGTATGTCGTCCGATCAGTCGGCTGAAGCAAATGAGAACGAGGAGCGCATGCGTCGCTTCCTGGCTGTCGCCTCGCATGATCTGCAATCGCCGTTGCGACACATTGCAATGTACGCTGAAATCCTGCTCGACGAGCTTACTGACAAGCTCGACGGCGACCAGTTGAAGAGCCTGCAAGCCATCCTCGACAAGGCAGAAACGGCACGGCGGCTGACCAAGGCTCTGATGGGCTTTGCCGGTGGCGCGCCACAGGTCAGCGTAACCGACATCGATCTCGATGGCCTCGTCGGTGAGATCTGGACGAATGTGACAAGCGAGGTCACCGCATCGGGCGGAAAATTGCAGCACGACAGGCTACCGATGATCAGTTCGGATGCCGTCATCGTCAGGATCGCGCTGACAAACGTGATCGCAAATGCGCTGACGCATCGCAGCGCATCGCCTGCGGTCGTGGTGATCGAAGCAGAGAAG
Source organism: Hyphomicrobiales bacterium (assembly GCA_900466605.1). Classification (GTDB taxonomy): domain Bacteria; phylum Pseudomonadota; class Alphaproteobacteria; order Rhizobiales; family Rhizobiaceae; genus Rhizobium. The sequence goes on along the minus strand of UBMU01000036.1, from coordinate 124,455 downwards.
GATCCTGCAGGCGTCATGATACGCGTGTCCGACAACGGCCCTGGCATCGATCCCGCGTATCAGGACAAGATCTTCGACGCGTTCTGGAAGCTGCCGCAGGAGGGTCGCCCCGCTGGCCCAGGGCTCGGCCTCACGGCAGCACGCGAGGTGCTGAGGGCGCTCGGTGGCAGCATTCGGCTCGAGAATTCGGACCGAGGCGGAAGCCGATTTGCTATTCGCCTCCCCTCACAACGCCCATAGCGATCAACTTGTATAATCGTCCTTCCAGACATCAGGCACGTTGTAGGTCACGTATTCGCGGATGATGTACTGCAGCGTTTCGGTGTCTATCTCATCCTTGCCGATACGGAAATCGACGCCGTACTCCGGGAATTGCTGGAAGTAGCCATCCGAGATGTCCATGGAGACAACGCCAATCGGCCCGGTATAACCGCAGCCACGCAACTTCGGTACAGTCTCGCGGAAATCGGCGTTCGGCAGCAGGCGATTGTCGAGCAGGATCAAATCGACCCTGTCAGCCCCAAGCTTGGTTACGGCGTCATCGATCGATTGCGCATACTGGAGGGCGACTGGCGGCTCGCTCAACGTATCGAGTTTCTTTTTCAGCGACCTGAACTCGACGACCTCGTCGTCGACGAAGAGAACCTTGACGGCCTTGCGGCCCTCATCGACCATCATTCCTGTTTCTCCAGTCACGTTACCAACCCCATCCTGAGCGCGATCGCGACCATGTGGACGCGGTTGACGGCATCGAGCTTCCTGACCGAGGCCGCGATGTGAGAATTGATGGTGTGTTCCGATAGGCCGAGGATGATTGCGATGTCCGCAGAGGTTTTGCCCTCACTGGTCCATTTCACGACTTCGGTCTCGCGTTGGGTGAGGCGCCCTGACATCTCGTGCGCCAAGATTTCTTCGTAGAACTTGTCGAAGATTCGCATCGTATCGAGAAGAATCTCCGCGACCTCTCCCTGTTCCGGCTCTGCCCGCTTGCCGCTGAAGGCAACGCAATAGCGCCTGCCCTCCGGCGTAAAGAGGGGAACGAGGAGGAATGTGTTGCTCTCAAATTCGTTGAGAACGAGGTCACGTGGATAATCCCCGGGCAGACTGCCGCTACCCGTCAGCGGCGTTGCCAGGAATTGCGAGGCCTTTGTCTTCAGGAGTCCCAGTGCCTGACGCATGCCGTAGAGAAACAGGGCGGTGCGCCGCTCTGAAACATTGGTGATGATGACTTCACGCGCGCTGAAAGGCGGCGAGGCTTCCGAAACACGCGCCAGGGCGAAAAACTCAAAGTGGTAATGCTGCGCTGCAGCCTTCAGCAAGCGAAAAAAATCGGTACGATTGATCGCCCGCCCGAGTTCCGGCCCAAGGTGGAAAGGAATTGCGGCGGCACTGCTCATTGCGCGTCCTGCGGCTCCCCAAATTCGACAGCGCCTATCCCAAGATCTGAGGATACACGCCTTAGACCGGCACAGTTATTAGCACCAGGAAGACTATTACAGGAAGAGATTGAAACAAGCCTCGATTTTCGAATGGCGGCTTCCTTCGTTTTCTCCTGAGGTCCTCGATCTTTCCGCATCCAACACCCCTTGTGTGCGGAAAGCGGTGCCCTAGAGGCATCGGAGAGAGCCGGCCAACCTTTCAGTCAAGGGGTTGACTGTGTTTGTGGCGGCAAACTTGAGGCTGACCGGCTCTCTCAGCATGTTGCGAAATCATCCTACCTGCGCAATCACAGATGCAAGGTCGATCGGCTTCTCGATATAAAAATCGGCCCCGGCAGCCAAGGCGCGTCTGCGATCCTCGTCCGCGTCGGAGCCGGTGCAAACGCCAAGACGGATATGTGAGAACCGTGGATCGGCGCGGAGCCGCGCGATGAGACCGAGGCCTTTGTCGAGCGGCATGTAGAGATCTGCGACAACCGCATCCGGCAATGCGCCGCCGTTTGCATATGCTTCCTCCAGCGCCAGCATGGCGTCCTCTGCCTTCGTGAAGCATCGAAGCGCAATGTCGACGTGCTCCCTCTTGCGCACATAATCGGCATAGAAGAGGTCATCCGCATTGTCATCCACGTAGAATACTGTCGCCATTGCGATCCGCCCGAACCATCAGGCTGCCACTATGCCCGATGACGGATAGCGGGAAAATCGAAATGCTTCAGACTCCCTCAGACACACGGGGAAAGCTACCTCCATCTCAACGAAGCATATTGAAAATTTTCAATTTCCAGAACTAGATGAGCCCGCAAACGGGAGAGAAAACGCGTGCCAGAGCCGATCGAGGCTGCGAATGCCGAAACCCTTCGCCGGCAACGGCGGTACCGGCTGGCCGTCACAGCGATCGGCGTTCTCCTCGTCGCGCTTGGCGTGGTCGTGATTGCTGCCTGGATCAAGCAGGTCGAAGCCGTTCTCTCCATCCTGCCAGGGTTTTCGCCCATGGCGCTGAACACTGCCTTTTGTTTTGCCCTTTCCGGGCTCGGCCTGATCTGCTCCGTTCAATCGGGTCAGCGCTGCCGAATGTTGGCTTTCCTCTCCTTCAGCCTTGCTGTCGCCATGAGCGGGCAGCGACTGATCGAAATCACCTTCATCGGAAACCAGGCACAGATCGTCGAGCACTTTCTCGCCGGCCTGGTCGTCGAGCCGGCGTTCACCTCAAAGATTGACCGCGGCATGGCGCCGAATACAGCCGTCATCTTCTTCTTTGCCAATCTATCGCTGGCCTTCGCTCTCGCCGGGCGTGAAGAACGAACGCAGTTGGTGCAGGAACTCGTCGGCTATGTCGTCATCGGCCTGGGCATGGCAGCGCTCGCCGGCTACGCGACGCGGTCGCAGCAAGGCTATCAATGGGGCGCCAATGTCGGCATGGCTCTTCATACGGCGGCGGGATTGGTATTTCTGGGTTCGGCGATGCTCGCGCGCTCATGGTGGGTCAGGCCAGAAAACCGTGGTCACATGCCGCTGTGGCTCCCGGCCGTTACCTGCCTTACCGGCCTCTTCGTCGATCTCTATACCCCTCTTGGTGTGGCGAACGGCATTCTCTACGTGCCGCTTGTGCTGGTATCGCTCTGGTTCGGCAACAAAAACGCGCCCTTCTCTTTCGCGTTTGCCTGCTCCGTTCTCGTGTCGCTGGGATTCTTTGCGGTCAATCGAGACGGTGTCGGCTACTGGTACGAGGCGACCAACCGGGCGATCACCATAGCAACGCTATGGCTTGTCGCTCTGCTGGTCTTCTATTTCCTCCGCAAAAGCAGCACCCTGAACTCGGAACGGATTCGCTTCGACAGCGTGACCCGAAATACGCCGAATGCGATCATCGCGACCGACGCAAAGGGTGTCATCTCGCTATTCAATCCTGCGGCCGAAGCGATGTTCGGCTATACGGCGAAGGAGGCAATCGGCCAGAACGTCCGGCTGCTGATGCCTGAACCCTACCATTCCGCGCACGATGACTATCTCGAACGCTATCGGCGGACCGGCGAAAAACACATACTTGGAAAGACACGGTCGGTTTCCGGCAGGCGCAAGAGCGGCGAGGTATTTCCCCTCGATCTCTCTGTCAGCAGGCTGGCGACGGACACCACGATCACCTTCGTCGGGATCCTCCGGGACATTACCGATCGCGTTGCGCACGAAGAACAGCTCAGGACGATGTTCCGTCAGCTGCAAGCCTATACCGTGGATCTCGAGCGCAGCAACGCCGACCTTGATGAATTCGCCTACATTGCCTCGCATGACCTCAAGGAGCCGCTGCGAGGCCTGCACAACCACTCGCGCTTTTTGCTGGAAGACTATGAAAAGCAGCTCGATGACGACGGTGTCAGGCGCCTCAATCGGCTTGTCCTGCTCAGCCAGAGGATGGAGAAGCTGGTCAACGACCTTCTTTACTTCTCGCGCATCGGGCGGCAGCAGCTTGCAATCAAGCATAGCGATGTGAATGCGATCGTCAGGGACGTCGTTTCGACGATGGAACTCTATCTCGAGGAACGGCACGCCAGGGTTCAGGTCGAGGGACGACTGCCCGAAATCGTCTGCGATGCTCTGCGGCTGACGGAGGTCTACCGCAACCTGATCACCAACGCGGTCAAGTACAACGATAAGCCCGTGCCGACCGTGACGATCGGGCACCTCGAGCATTTTATTGGCAAGGACGGCACCTCGGCGCGAGACGTCTTCTTTGTCAGAGACAATGGCAAAGGCATTCCGGCAGAATTCCACGAGGACATTTTTCGTATTTTCAAACGGCTGGAAAAGCCTAAGGATTCCGACGACGGCACAGGCGCGGGACTGACATTCGTGCGCAAGATCATTGCACGGCACGAAGGCGACATCTGGCTGGAGTCCGAACCCGGCCAGGGAACGACCTTCTACTTCACTTTGGGTCACAAACGAGAGGACCAGCATGCCACAGCGTGAATCACAGCCGATCCTCATCGTCGAAGACAGCGAGGACGATTTCGAGGCAACGCTTCGGGCCTTCCAGCGCGCAAAGTTGAAAAACCCCGTCCGCTGGGCGGCATCGGGCGACGAGGCGCTGGAAGCGCTGGCGGCGATGATGCCGAAGCCGGGCCTGATCCTGCTGGACCTCAACATGCCGGGCCTCGACGGGCGCAAGACGCTGGAAGCGATCAAATCCAATCCGGAGTGGCGTAAGATCCCGGTCGTGATCCTGACGACATCCGATGACGAGCGCGACATCGAAGGATGCTATGCGCTCGGTGCCAACACCTATGTGCAGAAGCCCGTTGATCTCGACGGCCTGTTCGCCGCCATACAGCGGCTGAAGGAATACTGGTTCGAGATCGCCATCCTGCCTGCCGATGGGGATGGCCGTGGCTGACGACTGCGCCATACTCATCGTCGACGACAACGTCGATGACCGCGAGTTCTATCGGCGCATGCTCTCGCGCGTTTCCGAGGCCCGCTACAGTGTTCGCGAAGCCGAGAATGGCGACGAGGGAATTGCCTTGAGCGGGCAGAAACGCGCCGATTGCATTCTGCTGGACTACTCCTTGCCTGGTCGGGATGGGATCGGCGTGCTGGAAGAAATCCTGAAACAGGATCCGACCGCCAACGTCGTTATGCTCACCGGCCAAGGAAGCGAAACCATCGCCGTCGAGGTGATGAAGGCGGGAGCGCGCGACTACCTGACGAAGGATTCGCTCTCCCCGCAAACGCTCCATTGGTGCATTCAGAACGCCATCATGCATGGCGACCTCGAAGCTAGGCTGGAGCAGAAGCGCCAGTCGCTAGAGATCTTTACGCGCGCCATGGCGCACGACCTCAAAGAGCCGCTGCGCACGATCAAATCGTTCAGCAAGATCCTGCAGGTTTCCCCGACTCTGTCCGGCGAAGACCGCGAACTGCTCGACTATGTGCTTGGCGCCGCCGGCCACATGGAAGACTTGATCGTCAAGGTTTCCGGCTTCACCAAGCTCGAGGTTTCCGGCGAACTGGAGCTGAAGCCGGTCGCGCTTGCTGCAGCGATCGAACGGGTGGAGAGCAATCTTCGGGAACAGATTGCCAGCTCGAGGGCGTCGATTTCCTGTAGCAATCTGCCCGAGGTCATGGGCGATCAGACCTTGCTCGTGCAACTGCTGCAGAACCTCGTTTCAAACGCAATTCGCTACGGCAGCGACAATCCGGAGGTCCGTGTTACCGCCGAGACCGATGGCCCCATATGCCGGCTTGCCGTGCAGGACAACGGCCCGGGTATCGCCCCAGAGCATCGGGAGGTCATTTTCCAGCCGTTCAAGCGGCTTGTGGGGCGTGGCATCGAGGGTACGGGGCTCGGGCTTGCGATCTGTCGGCGCATTGTCCAGCTGCATGGGGGTGCGATCTGGTGCGAAGGCAAGGAGGATTCCGGTTCGACCTTCATCGTCGAATTACCGCTCGCCCGACCTGCTGCCACCGCTCCGACAGTTCTGGCCGATGAGCAAGGCACCAAGGCAATAGCGCTCTCTCCCGAAGGGGCTTCCCGGTTGGCCGAGGTTCTCCTCGTCGAGGATAGCCCGGCGGATGTTCAGCTATTGAAGATAAAGCTGATGCAACGCGCCAAGATGAGCTTCAATCTTCATCTCGCCACCAATGGCCGCGATGCTATGCGACTGCTGCAGGAGCGCGCGACCGCCGATGGGAAGCCAGGAATCGACCTGATGCTGCTCGATATAAACATGCCGATCATGGACGGCTTCGAAGTCCTCGACGCGCTTTCAGCAGACACGCAACTGAAGAGTATTCCCGTTTGCATCTTGAGCACGTCCAGCGACGAAGATGACATGCAACGCGCCAAAAATCTCGGCGCAAGCGCCTACATGATCAAGCCGCCGACCCTTCAGCAGTTCCGCGAAATTCTGGACGGAATGGACAGTTTGGATTTGCGGTCGCACGGAGATAGCCTAATTCTTTATGCGGAACCTTCGCGGCAAACTCCAATTATAACGTCATGACGTTTATAATCGCACTGATTCTGGCGCTTGCGTCGCCCTCCAAGCCATCCGGACTGTATTCAATGGTATCTGGCATTCATCACGTGACCCTAATCACCCGCAAGGTACAGGCAAACGTGGATTTCTACGCGGGATTTCTCGGCATGCGGCTGGTCAAGCAGACCGCCGGCTTCGAAGACGTCACGCAGCTTCATCTTTTCTACGGAGACGCCGTCGGCAGCCCCGGCTCGCTTGTGACCTTTCTAGTGTGGGAAGACGGCTCACCCGGGCGCGTCGGCCACAGCCAGATCGGTGAGCTGTCGCTTGCCATCGACCCCGCCAGCATCGGTTACTGGCTGACGCGCTGCATGAGTTTCGGGCTTCGCTCGGAGGGTCCGGCCGATGAATTTGGTGAACCGGTTCTGCGCTTGAAGGATCCTGACAACATCATTGTCAAGCTTGCTGGAGCCCGCGATCTGAAGTCGCCGGCCGCTTGGGATGGCGCAGGCGTGCCGATCGAGCACGCTGTTCAACGGGTGCGCGGCGTTACCATGTTAACGGAGAAACCTGCCGAAAGCCGCGACTTCGTGGAGCGCCATTTCGGCTATCGTTTCCAGGCCAACCGCGGCACCATCGACCGGCTCGTGTCGCAATCGGGCGATATCGTCGATATCAGGAATGCCCAGGGCTTCTGGGCAGGCGCGCCCGGCCCGGGGACGGCCGATCACGTCGCGTTCCGCGCCACCGACGAAGCGCAACTTCACGCAGTGCACGATGCCCTCAAGGAAAGCGGCGCGTCGGCGACGAACCTGCATGACCGCAAATACTTCGAATCGCTCTATGCCCGCGAGCCTGGCGGCACGCTGATCGAAATGGCGACCGACAAACCCGGTATGACGGTGGACGAGCCGCAGGCAACGCTCGGCACCAAGTTGTTCGTTCCCAAGGATCCCATCACTGACCTCAAGGACCTGAAGGTCGTGCTCCCGCAGTTTTCGATGCCCGGCGAGCCACGCGTCAATTATCGTGACCTGCCCTTCGTGCACCGCTTCTATACCCCGCCGAATCCCGACGGCAGCGTCTTCGTGCTTCTGCACGGCTCGGGTGGCAACGAAACGACGCTGATGCCCCTCCTCCACAAGGCAGCCCCACGGGCGACGCTTCTTGGCGTGCGCGGACGCGCGACCGAGGAAGGCATTCCGCGCTGGTACAAGCGCATTACGCCGTTCTCGTTCGACCAGGATGACATCAAGAGCGAGGCCGAGGCTTTTGCGGCCTTCATCGAAGGCGCCGTATCGTCATATGGCCTGGATCCGAAGAGGATCGTCTATGTCGGCTATTCGAACGGAGCGAATCTGCTCAACTCGCTCCTCTATCTGCATCCGAATCTGGTGCACAGAGCGGTTCTCTTGCGCTCCATGCCGGTCTTGAAGACCTTTCCGCATGCAGACCTCAAGGGCACGGATCTCCTTGTCATCAGTGGCAAGACGGATGCCTACGGCAAATATGCCAACGAGCTTGAGTCGCGTCTGAAGCAATCGGGAGCGACCGTCGATTCGGACATCATCTCCGGCGGACACGATCTCGGCGACGCGGACGTTCCGATCATCCAGAAATGGTTGTCGCAGCAGATCAATTAGCTTCTTGCCACGCCGACACGACAGTGCGTTCAGGCGCAGCGGCCCCTGTGTTGGTGCTCGAAGCATCCGGACACACCAGCAATTCCGTTCTTTTTTACTGTTCGGAAGCAACAATTGAAAAGAAAGGCAAACAGGCCTCCGTCAATTCACGCTGAACGATAGCGAACGAAGCTATTCGCTTTCCGAAGGTTGCAGGCTTCTTCTTTCAGCCGCGCCACAACAGTGATCGTGGGGTGCCGGCGCTGTCGGTTATTTACTATCTATGAAGAAGCTTTCGTTCGTTTCTCCAGCGATCTAAAGGCAATCGTCTGGTCTATTGTGAAGAAAATAACGCGAAAATACCTTTGGCCGCAAACTCCACTATCTATACAATATAACTAGCAATATCTACATAAATAGACTCATTTTGGTCTTTGATTATATTTAATCAGCTACAATTGTGAATTTTTAAGAATTATTTCGACTTTATTTATCCACAGATCGTAACATTTCTTTTTTATAACTATATTTGGATGAACTTAATATCTACAGAAGGCAAGAAATTACCACATTCGTCTGCGAACTCCTCCAACTGTTCTATTTTGCTGCAGCGCAAAAATGCTCCTTGCCGAAGCCGGATCCCAGCCCTATCCTCGCTTCGACATCGATCGCAGAAGGGGAAATTGCATGCCTCCTCGGCCCGTGGACATCAGCCTGATTATCTCGTCGAGAAATCGGGCCTATGGACTGATGAACTGCCTGGATGCCGTTTCCGTTGCCGCCCGGCAGGCAGACTATCTGAGACTTGAGCTGGTCTTTGTGGACAATGGTTCCACAGACGAGACATCAGAGGTTGTTCGCCAGTGGGCATCGACCGCTCCAATCAAGACCAACCTGATCTACGAGGCCAAGCCCGGCCTTGCGGTTGCACGCAATACGGGGCTTAGCGGCGCCCGAGGTCGTATCCTGGCTTTCACCGATGACGATTGCGAGATCTTTCCTGATTTCTTCAGCACGCTCGCAGCGCTGTTCAGCTCGGATACCGAGATGGTCATGCGCGGCGGTCGCATCGAGCTTGGCGATGCACGCGACCTACCGGTGACGATCAAGCCTGAGATGGAGCCTGCGGTACTGACCAGCGATCTGCATGCCGGCGGCTTCATTCACGGCGCCAATATGGCGTTTCCTCATACGCTGGTTGAGAAGATCGGCCTGTTCGACACGCGTTTCGGGGCGGGATCGCCGTTCCGCTCCGGCGAGGACACCGACTATGTGCACCGTGCCTTCAACGCCGGTGTACGCGTCGAGTACCTTCCCGACTTTGCCGTCAAGCACTTCCATGGCCGACGCGAGATCGCAGACATCAAGCGGCTCCAGACCGGCTACGCCTTCGGCAACGGCGCACTATACGCCAAATATCTTTTCGATCGTCGGTCGAACATGCGCGGCATGCTGCGCTGGGAAATCCGCCAGGCGATCATGGAAGCCATCGGGCGGCGAAAACTCAACGAGGAACTTGGCTTGACTTACCGCAGCCAGCTTCGTGACAACCTTGTTGGCATGCTCGCCTATTGGCGGGCTCCAAAGGCAACGCAGTCCGCCTGAGGCATTCTCAGCGGCAACAGAACCCCTTTGCGAGCCAAATTCGATTGGATAATGCATGGCCGATACGGCAATTGCCCACGCCGAGCTTAAGAAGAAAACCGCACTCTCCGTCCTATGGTCGGTCGTCCGCGTCGCCTGGAGCACGATCGCAACCTTTGTGATCTTCGTCATCCTCGCTCGCATTCTCGGCCCCGGCGATTTCGGCACCTTTGCGCTTGCAAGCCTGTTCGTGGAAATCGGCCGCGTGCTTGCCTATGCGGGTCTTGGCGACGCCGTCACCCGCCAGCTCGATCTCGACGAAGAGCTCGCCGACACGGCCTTCTGGGCGACGATTGCCTTCAGCGGCATCGTTGCCTCACTGGTGTTCTTCTTTGCGCCCTACTACGGCGATCTCGTGCGCGATCCGTCGGTTTCCGGTATTCTTCGCTGGCTCGCGCCGCTGCTTCCGATTTCCTCGCTGGCGGTCATCCACAATGCGCGCCTCGCCCGCGAATTTGGCCACAAGAGCCTCGCCGGGCAGGCAATTGCCGCGAGCCTGCTGTCCGGCATCACCGCCGTCGTCTGCGCGTTCCTCGGTTGGGGCGTATGGGCGCTCGTTGCGCAAACCGCAGTCAACGCTGCCGTGACCGTGCTTCTCGGGTGGTTTTATTACCCCTGGATGCCGAAGTTTCGCTTCAACATCCCGATGTTCCGCTCCGTCTTCCTCTTCAGCATAAGCCTGGTCGTGACCCAGCTGATGTGGATGCTGCTTGCCCGCGTACAGGACATCTTCATTTCGCGCTGGTTCGGCCCGGTCGAAGTCGGTCGCTATCGCATTGCCTGGCGGCTGATCGAGTTGATCGGACAGGCCGTGCTCGCGCCGATCGGGAGCGTATCGCTTGTCACGCTCTCGCGCCTGCAGAATGACGCCACCGCCTTCCGAAACGCCTACAACAAGATCGTCGGTGCAGCCGCACTCGGAACCATACCGCTGCTGCTCGGCTTTGGCGCCTTGTCCAACGACATGATCGCGCTGCTGTTCGGCGACAAGTGGGGCAACGCCGGCGACATCGCAACTGTGCTGGTGTTGATGGCGGTTCCCTTCGTCATGAACTTCTTCGCCTCGTCGGCACTCTCGGCGGTCAACCGGGCAGAATCGATCCTGTCCGTTGCCGCCCTGCAGCTCGTGACGACGCTCATCCTGACCTGGCTGCTTGTCCCCTACGGCGTCGTTGCGGTTGCGGCGGGCTATACACTGCGCGCTTGGCTGACGATGCCCTACCAGCAATACGTGCTGGCCCGCTACGCGCACATCGATGCGAAGAGCACACTGAAGGCCGTCGCTCTACCCTTCTGCGGCGCAGCACTCATGGCCGCCTGCGTCTGGTTTGCCCATCCCGTCATCCTGGCGCACGTTCACAACCGCTGGCTCGCGCTCGGCCTCAGTATCGGCCTTGGTGGAGCGATTTACCTTGCCTTCCTGCCGATCTTCGGCCGCTCGGTCATCCGCCCCTACATCGCACTCGCCATGTCCCTCAACCCATTCCGCAAACAGGCCGAAGCATAGCCGCTTGCATGGACCACTTGTCCGCAAACAAGGAGCATTTCATGGAATCCAATATTACGATCATCAACCGCCTTCAGGGCGTGATCGCCAATTGCCTTTCCGATCTCTTTGATCCGTCCGAGCGTTTTGCGCTTCTCGACTTCCCCAATCACTACAACATCGGCGACAGTGCCATCTGGCTCGGTGAACTCGCCTATTTCGACCGCAAACGCACGCGGCCAACCTATGTGACCGAGATCCCGACCTATGATGAAGGACGGATGCTGGACGCCATCGGCAGCGGCCGCATCTTTCTCCACGGCGGCGGCAATTTCGGCGACATCTGGGCCGGCTATCGCCAGTTCCGTGAAGGTCTGCTCAACAAGTACAAGGGCCGCCCGATCGTGCAGATGCCGCAGACGATCCACTTCAAGGAGCAGGCAAACGTCGACAGCACGGCGCGTGCGATCGAGCGCCACGGGCAGTTCACGCTCCTCGTCCGAGATCAGAGAAGCCTGGAATTTGCGCAGCGTTGGTTCCAGTGCGAAACACGCCTTTGCCCCGATATGGCCTTCTGCATCGGTCCGGTTACCCGCCCGGCGCCGCAACACGAATTGCTGCTAAATCTGCGTGAAGACCAGGAGGTCGGCACTGCACAGGATCTGACGGCCGCAACCTTGCGTTCGGGCACCGTAAAATCGGACTGGCCCGACGAGCCCGCCGATTTCCAGCGGCAGACCAAGCACGCTGCGATCTTGAAGGCCCTGTTGACCGGCCGCATCGGCGGTCGCGCAAAAATGACCGAGCTTGCCTATCGCGAGCGGGCGCAGCAGCGCTTCGACCGCGGTGTGGCTTTGTTGAGCTCGGCACGCCAGGTCATCACCGACCGCATGCACGGCCATATCATGTGCGTGCTTCTTAGCGCCGATCATTGTGTTCTCGACAACAGCTACGGCAAGACAAGCAGCTTCATCGAGGCGTGGGGCACCTGCAACAGCGACAAGGCGGAACTTGCCTCGACGGTCGACGAAGCGCTCGCCATTCTCGATGCACGCCGGGTCGCCGCTGCGGCCGCTGCCTGATTAATCAGCCTCGCCGGGCAACCAGAATCCCGGCGAGCACCACAATGCCGCCGATCGCCTGCATCGGTCCGATCGGCTCGCTGAGCAGCACCCAGGCGAGAATTGCCGCGACGACTGGTTGCAGCAACAGCGTCAGCGATGAGAAGGCTGCAGGCAGATAGGCAAGCGCGTAGGCGATGGCCACTTGTCCACCGGCATGACTGACGAAGGCCAGACCGAAGACGATGGCCCAGCCATAGGCCGTCGGCGGCAGCATGTGGCCTTCATAGAAGAAGCCGAGTGGGAAGATGCAGACAGCGGCCGACGCAGTGCTCCAGAGCATGATCCGGACGGTATCGAAGCGGCTCCGCAGCTTGCCGATCGCCAGGATGTAGCCCGCATAGAACACGGCCGCGATCAGCGCCACACCATCGCCGCGCAGATCACCATTGCCGAGCGCTGAAGGGCCGCCCTTCAGGATCACCACGCCGGCGATGGCCAATACGAGGCCGAGAACGAAGACGCGGGTGACCACTGCGCCGAAAAACAAAAGCCCGATCACCGTGACGAAGACCGGGGCAAGATTGGCGAGCAGCGTTGCGTTGGCCACCGACGTCATGGTGATGGAGAGATGCCAGGCCGCAAGATCCAAAGCGAGGACAACGCCAGGCAGGATCAGCATGGCATAGTCCGAGAGCTTCTCAGGCTTCGGCCCTGCATCCTTGCCCTTGGCGAGCGAGAAAAGGAAGATCGGGATCAGGGCCAGAGCTACCCGCCAAAAGGCCGTCGCCATCGGCCCTACTTCCGACAGCCGCACAAAGATCGGCGAGCCACCGATCGCCGCACCACCAAGAATCAAGGCGGCAAGGGCAAACCGGTTGGACGCTGGGGTTTCGGCGATGGAGGAGGAGGCCTGCGACATGTTTCCCGATGCTTTCCGACCGCCTCAAGTCTGGCGGCGAGCAACGGACCTACCAGAAGCGATGGCGGCGGGATAGCCGGGAAGCGACAAGGGCAGGCAAAAGCACAAACCTTTACCTACCGATGAAACCGCGCCGCACGTCGCCGATCAGCCGGAGATGACGGTCGAAAACTCAGGTGTACCGCGGATGGTGTTGCTGACCGTGCAGATCCCTTCGGCCGCGTGTGCGATCTTCAGACGCGTTTCTTCATCGATGTCGCCCTTGATCGAAAAGGCGATGTTGAATGTCTGGACGCGCGACGGACCCTCGCCCGCCTTCTCGCCGGTGACGTCGGCGGTAATCTCGGTGATCTGGTCGAGAATGCCCATCTGGCTCGCAGCGATGCGCGCACTCAGCACCAAGCAGGCCGACAGTGAGGCATACAGGAGGTCAAGCGGATTGAAGCCCGCTTGCGAGGCGCCGGTGACAATATCGAGCTCACCTTTGGTGGCTGAAGTGACATGCGGAAAACCGGTACGGCCGAGAACGGCGGTTGCGCCGACAGGACGAGGACGAGCCTTGAGATCGGCCATGAGAAAATTCCTTTGGTGATGACAACCTGTTCTAGATAGGGATTTTGAGTGTTCGCGGCAACGCGCTTCATTGCCACCGTGGGCAAAAATTGCCCGTCCCAAGTGATTCGGCCGGCTTCAATCTGCCCGCTCGTCAACCTCAGTTTCCCATCCCGATTTCTGAGGATAGCCCCAGGTCAGCTTGAAAGTGCAATATAAGGTCGCGCTAAAACAGAAACGACTCATTGGAGTTATCCATGCGAGCACTTGCTGCTGTTCCAGTTGCACCCAACGTCTTTATCGAGGCCGAGCCGTTCGGCTATGTCAGGAAAGTCTACGTTGACGACGAGACCTGCTGGGGATTGTTCGATTCCGATGGCGACGTCATCTTCGTCGGCGATGCTGCCAGCGATTGCCTCAGCTACGCGGCCAAAGAGCAGATCCGCATACAGATTATCCACTGAGTTCCCGAGCGATGTCCGCTCCGCGGTGAAGAGGCAAAATGCGGCTGCAATGGCCGCAATCGACTTTCGTGCATCCGTTCGGCGAGGCGATTACGCTCTGCCAAACGCCGCATTGGACCGCTCAGCGGTAGGATGGCGCAGGCGGTGTAACGACTATCTTTTCGCTCGAGAAGATGATGAATGCGAAAAGCAGGACGCCCACGAAGGTAATGACCGACGAGAGGGCGACAATCGGCTCCATGGCCGCGTTGCCCTGGAGCAGGAGATACAGCGACGGCACCATCAGGACGATACCGGCTGTGTAGACATAATACTGGATAAGCGCGAGGCGCTTCTCTGCCTTCTGTGGATTGAGCGCATGGTAACCGCCGAAGAGCGCCATGGTCACCCAACCCAAGAGATTACAGTGTGCATGGGCGCCGATGACACTGTGATCCTGTGAAATTGCCATATTCAAGCCCATGACGATGCCAATGATCAGAAAGATAACTGCAGTCTTGAAGTATAGCTGCGAGATGCGCGGCATAGAGTGTCCCCCCTCTGTTTGCGTTGTCAGTATTATCATCGCAGAACTGAAATGAGAACGGCTTCAGTTGGTGGCTTAACCTTCGCGAATCCGCCATGCATCGCCCCTGGGCAAAGGACCGGACTCCGGCACGACACGAGTACGCCAATTGCTTGGACAATGTCTTTATAAGCATTTTCTTAAACTCATTCCGCCTATCCTGCCTCGTCGGTACCATCGCGGAGAAGCGAGATGAGAGACATATACAGGCCCTTCGTCACGAACGACGACCCCGACCGGTACATCCGTTGCCAGGATGCCCTGCAGCTTGCCTTCCGGGATCTCGTAACGGCATCGATCGAGGCCGGCTGGAGCGAGCAGGAAGCGCTAGAGGCAATTGTTACGCTCGCGGACGACGGCCTCAGGCGGATCGGCGCCAATGATGACGCCCGAACACTGCTGGACGTACTGCGAAGGATGGCTTAGCCGGCGCCGCCTTGTAGGTTACGGAAGGCAATTGATCCGATTGCCGGCATATCTGGCGCCTGCTCAGCCGCTTTTTCTCCCATGGGCCAGAAGCATCCCGTCCTAGCCTTCCTCTATATCGACGCTTCGTAACATACCGTATGCTACCCTACTCTGAGCTGTAATTTACTTCCCTATTATGCGCACACGGACGATCATCCCACTATTCGAGTGAAAAGCGGGCACGACGGTATCGCCAGTTTCCCTGGCTGCAGTTGTTGCGAAGCGGGAGGAGCTGTCATGGCCGACGCAGGTATCTACGCCAAATTCGAAGACCTCAGCCCATTTGAGATCAAGGATGAACTGATCCGCCTGGCGCAGGCCGACAAGGCGGGGCGAACATACCTCAACGCCGGAAGAGGAAATCCCAACTGGATAGCGACGAAAGCACGTGAGGCTTTCTTCCTGCTCGGACAGTTCGCACTGACCGAAGCCAAGCGCGTCTCCTACGATGAAGCCGCCGGGCTGGCGGGCATGCCTCCGACGGATGGTTGCCATAGCCGCCTGAAAGCCTGGCTCCAGAAGCGCAAGGCCGATCCGGACACACCCGGCGCCGAGACTCTCGAAGCCGCGGTCGACTTCGCGATCAAGAAATTCGCATTCGATCCCGACAAATTTGTCAATGAACTGACGGACTCGATCATCGGCGACCATTACCCTGTGCCCGACCGCGCCCTTGTGCACAACGAAGCGATCACACACGAATATCTGATGTGGGCCATGTGCTCCGGCAATCGCCCGACCGCGAAATTCGACCTCTACCCCGTCGAGGGCGGCACCGCGGCCATGTGCTACATCTTCAAGGCGCTGAAGAATGCCCGCCTGCTGAATTCCGGAGACACCATCGCACTCGCGACGCCGATCTTCACCCCTTACCTGGAAATGCCCCACCTCGAAGATTACGCGCTGAAGCAGATCCACGTCTCGGCTGAGGCCGAGGACCGTTTCCAGCTTACCGACGAGGATCTGAAGCCGCTCGAGGACAAGTCGGTCAAGGCGCTGTTTATCGTCAACCCCGGAAATCCGTCCGCCGTTGCGCTCGACCCCGAAACGATGGACCGTCTGGTGAAGTTCGTGAAAACGAAACGCCCTGACCTGATGATCCTGACGGATGACGTCTACGGCACCTTCGTACCGAACTTCGAGTCGGTGATGGGCCACCTGCCGCATAACACCATCGGCGTCTACTCCTACTCCAAGTACTTCGGCTGCACCGGCTGGCGCCTCGGCGTCATCGCGGTCGCCCAGGACAACATATTCGACAAGATGATCCGCGCCTTGCCGGAGTCGGCACAGAAACTGATGGACGCCCGCTACAAGGCGCTCACCCCGAAGCCGCGCGAAATCAAGTTCATCGATCGTATCGTTGCAGACAGCCGCGACGTCGCACTGAACCACACCGCCGGCCTGTCTCTGCCACAACAGGTCATGATGTCGCTGTTCGGCCTCGTCGAGATGCTCGACAACGAGAAGATCTATCAGAAGGCCTGCATGGCGATCTGCCAGCGGCGCTTCGACAAGTTGATGAACGGCATGGGGATCGAGTTTCAGGCCCGTCCCTACTTCGACCGTTACTACGGCATCATCGACTACGAATTCTGGGCGCGGAAATATGTAGGCGATGAGGTAACAGACTGGGTGAAGGAGAATGTTCACCCGCTCGATATCGCCTTCAAGCTCGCGGAAGACCACGGCATCGTGGTTCTGAACGGATCCGGCTTCGATGCGCCGAACTGGTCGGTGCGCGTGTCGTTCGCCAACCTGCCTGACGAAGCCTACGACTCCATCGGGCGCGCAATAAGAGCGGTCGCGCGTGGCTATCTGCAGGCCTATCGCGCGGCGAAGGGCGAACTGGCGCAGCCATGACTTAACCATCCATCTGCTCAGGGGGGTGAAGTGTGATCGTCGCCAGGAGCAACTTGTCGCATCGTCAAGTCAGGAGATCATGTCGTCATGCTCGAATGGTTCGCTGAAACGCTTCGGAAGTATCCCGAGATCGCCATTTTCCTGTCGCTGGCGATCGGCTACTTCGTCGGCAAGTTCACCTACAAGGGCCTCGGCCTCGGCGCGGTCACCTCGACCTTGCTTGCTGCCGTGATTATCGGCCAGCTCGGCATGACCATCTCGCCCAACGTCAAGTCCGTCTTCTTTCTCATGTTCCTCTTTGCGGTCGGATACGGTGTCGGCCCGCAATTTGTGCGCGGGATTGCATCCGACGGCTTACCTCAGGCCGCCTTTTCGGTGATCGTCTGCATCTACTGCCTGGCTATTCCGGTCATTGTCGCAATGTTGGCGGGCTATGATGTCGGCTCTGCTGCCGGTCTCTATGCCGGATCTCAAACGATCTCAGCGTCCATGGGTCTTGCAACCGACGCGATAAACCGTCTCGGATTGCCCTCCGATCAGGCGACGGAGACGCTCAACGCGATGCCCATCGCCTATGCCGTAACCTACATCTTCGGCACGGCGGGTTCGGCGGTCATTCTCGCTCTTGTCGGCCCAAGACTTCTCGGCATAGACCTCGTGGCCGCATGCAAGGACTACGAAACGCGCCACAGCGCCGCATCGGAACTCGGTGGGGCAGGCTCGGCATGGCATCGCTTCGAGCTGCGGGCATACCGGATCAAGCCCGACGGACCCGTGGTTGGCCTCACGGCGGTTCAGGCGGAGGCCCTCGTACCCAATGCACGCGTTTTCATAGAGCGTGTCCGCCGAGATGGTGCGATCCTGGAAGCAACGGCTGAGACGGTACTACAGGCAGGGGATGTCGTTGCGGTGGTCGGCCCGCGTGATGTTCTGGTAGACGTGCTTGGTCACGAAGCGGAGGAAGTCAACGATCCCGAACTGCAAAATATTCCCGCCGAAGGCGTCGACGTGTTTGTCACCAGCAAACAGATTGCCGGCCAGAAGCTGTCTGAAATTGCCAAGTCTCCCGCCGCACGTGGTGTTTTCCTGAGAAAGATTGTTCGAGGCGCTACCGCGACCGTCATCCCGATCCTGCCTGATACCATCATCCACCGCGGCGACATCCTGACCTTGGTGGGTCGCACGAAGGATATCGCGGCGGCCACAAAACATATCGGCTATCCAGACCGTGCCACCGATGTCGCCGATGTCGCATTCATCGGTGCAGCAATTGCCTTGGGCGCCCTCATTGGCGCGCTCGTCCTGAATGTATCCGGCGTACCTCTGACGCTCTCCACGGCAGGCGGTGCATTGATATCGGGGCTTGTCTTCGGATGGCTGCGTTCCGTGCATCCCACATTCGGACGAATTCCATCGTCAACCGTGTGGTTCATGAACTCGGTCGGGTTGAACGTCTTCATCGCCGTCGTCGGCATCAGTGCCGGACCAGGCTTTGTCGCAGGGCTGAAAGAGCTCGGGATCAGCCTTTTCCTCTGGGGCGTCGTCGCGACCACCATCCCGCTGATCCTCGCAATGTATACGGGGAAATATCTGTTCAAGTTCGACCCGGCCATTCTGTTCGGCGCCTGCGCTGGTGCCCGCACCACGACGGCCGCCCTCGGCATGATCACCGACGCTGCCAAAAGCCAGGTGCCGGCACTCGGCTACACCGTGACATATGCCATCGGCAACACGCTGCTGACGATCTGGGGGATGGTGGTCGTGATGCTGCTGGGATGATGCCCCCGTTCGGGCTCGGTAGCCAACCTTCTAGCCAGGAAAGGGCCTCAGGTAGTATCTGTCACGCTCGCAAATTGGTCTGGCCTCCGATCCCGACCCTAGGGCCTGTCCAGCGACGCTGGCCTCGCCACACCTATGTATAGGTTCCCTGCTGTTTGGCAGATTGTACCTTGGGACTAGCCTTACCGTTTCCCAAAGGTGACTCAAATGACCAGACTTCTGACAATGATTGCGACTGGAGCATTCGTCGGCGTGCTTCTTTCGTCGTGCACGAGCATCACGGCAGCAACGGGCACAGCGCCCAACTACGCACGAGGAGACACCTCGAATCCGGCCTGTGCCGGCGGCTTCAAGCCCCGCAATGGTCGGGGCTGCAGTTACTGAGGGCGCTCGCTCCGATTCCGTCAAGGCGCCCGGCGGTTAGGCATCCTGCCCGGGTGGACAAGCGACGATTGTTGAGTTGTTCGGCTAGGAGGCACGGGCTATGACACTCATCGCTCGCGGTCTGGAGAGACCAGATGCTTCAGTGCTTCCACTGAACAGAACAAATGTTTGCTGCTGTGAATTCGTGGAGAGTGGTGCCCAGAGCCGGAATCGAACCAGCGACACGCGGATTTTCAATCCGCTGCTCTACCAACTGAGCTATCTGGGCTAACCCGCTTCGCGGACATTCTTCCCTGAGAAAGAACAGAGGGCCTTGGTTCGCCCCCGGAAGCGAGCGGGGTTATAGCATCTTGTCCGGACATGGCAAGCGCCAAAATGACAGTTTTTTGAGAAGCCTTTCAATTTTCAGTATTCATCAATGAATTGAATGGCTTCGCCCGTGGAAAAAGGCGGCTTATTCCTCGTCCTTGTAGTCCGCCTTCATCTCGTCGTCGGCAACGGGAATGGCGTACAAGCCGGAGAGCCAGCGCGAAAGATCGAGCTCACGGCAGCGGTTCGAGCAAAACGGATAGTGTTCGCGGTGGGATGGCTTTCCGCACTCCGGGCACGGCCGCATCTTGCGCAGCGGTTCGACCTTGGCAGTTTTGTTTTCGTCAGACATCAGCGGTCCCTTCGAGGATCAGCCCTCGGGCCACCGGCTGTGCACGTCAAAGCCTTCACCGGTCAGCAGAAGGATGGTTTCATACAGCGGCAGACCGACAACATTGGTGTAGGAGCCAACCATCTTCTGCACGAACGTACCGGCCAGGCCCTGGATGCCGTAGGCGCCGGCCTTGCCGCGCCACTGCCCTGATGCAAGGTAGTTCTCGATCTCGAAACCGGAAAGGCGCTTGAAGCGAACCTTGGTCTCGACAATCTTCTGGCGGACCTTGCGGTCGGGCGTCACCAGGCAGACGCCGGTGTAGACCCAATGGCTGCGACCAGAGAGGAGATGCAGCGAGGCAGAGGCTTCATCCGCGAATTCGGCTTTTCCCAGGATGCGGCGACCAACGGCAACGACGGTATCGGCAGCCAGGATGTAGCTGCCCTTCCAAGTCATGTCGCCCTTGATGGCGGCAAACGCAGCCTCGGCCTTTTCCGTCGACAGGCGCCGTGCCAGCGAGCGCGGGTGCTCAGACTTCTTCGGCGTCTCATCGATATCCATCGGCATGAGACGCGAAGGCTCGATCCCTGCCTGATTGAGCAGATCGACGCGGCGGGGGGAGCCGGAAGCCAGAATGAGCTTGTATTTCAGCGCCATGGAACCTCGACCACCGGAAGACGGAGATAAAAGCCTCGCGAGCCTTTGATACCAGGCCTACTTGAAGCGGTAGGTGATGCGGCCCTTGGTCAGGTCGTAGGGGGTCATTTCAACGAGAACCTTGTCGCCTGCCAGAACGCGGATGCGGTTCTTGCGCATGCGGCCAGCGGTGTGGGCGATGATCTCGTGTTCGTTTTCGAGCTTTACGCGGAACGTCGCGTTCGGCAGAAGCTCGGTCACGATACCCGGAAATTCGAGGACTTCTTCTTTAGGCATATAGTGGTTTTCTTCCTGTCGGTTGAGATGACGGCGGCAGCCGCCCCAAATTTGCGCGGAAACTACACAATCAACGGGGGTTTGTGAACCTAATTGATCGCGTTTCTGTCATTTGTTTCACGCCGACTGCGCGACGGTGTTGTTTCTTCTGACCAGCCGGCTCTCGATCAGTTCGGTCAGATGATCGCGGACCTCTCGATAGCTGTCCAGAATCTGCTCGCGCGTGCCCTGGACGACGGTCGGATCCATAGTCGGCCAATAGACGACTTCGATGGCGTTCGACCGGGTCAGCTCCAGCGCGGCATGGTGCGCCTGCGGCGAGAGCGTGATGATCAGATCGAAGTAGTCGTCCTCAAGTTCCTCGAGCGTGTGCGGATGGTGACGACCGAGAGACAGGCCGATCTCTTCCATTGCAACGTCGACGAAGGGGTCCCGCTCGCCCGTGCGGACGCCGGCGGACCTGATGTAGACATTTGCCGGCAGCATACTGCGGGCGATCACCTCGGCCATAGGAGAGCGGATGCAATTCATGCCGCACATGAACAGAATGGCGCCCGGCCTCTTTCCTTCGCCTGGCTCGACCGGCGTTTCCATCGACGTCAGCCGCGCCAGTAGAGCACGCAGACCAGCGTGAACAGCCGGCGGGCGGTGTCGAAATCGACCTCGATCTTGCCGTTCAGCCGGTCCCTCAGAGTCTGCGAGCCCTCATTGTGGATGCCGCGCCGCCCCATATCGATCGCCTCGATGCGACTTGGAGAGGCCGAGCGGATGGCCTCGTAGTAGCTTTCGCAGATCAGGAAGTAATCCTTCACAATGCGGCGAAAAGGGGTCAGCGAAAGGATGTGGGTCGCGACGGCCGCACCATCCTCGGTCGTGATCGCGAAAACCAGCTTGGAATCGACCAGCGAGATGTTCAGCCGATACGGGCCGCCGGAATGGCCAACGGGCGTAAAGCTGTTTTCCTCGACAAGATCGAAAATGGCAACAGCGCGCTCGTGCTCGACGTCGGGCGTCGCTCGGCCGATTGTGTCGTCAAGGACGACGTCGCAAAGCCGGAATTCGCCCGAAGCCATCTCTCACCTTTCCAGATTGAGGCGGATCGCAACCGATCGCGCATGCGCGTCCAGCCCTTCGGACACGGCGAGTGCAATGGCGGCAGGGCCGAGCGTGCGAAGCTGCTCAGGTCCGAGGCGCAGGATCGAGGTGCGCTTGACGAAATCGAGCACGGAAAGACCGGAGGAAAACCGCGCGGAGCGCGCTGTCGGCAGAACGTGGTTCGAACCGCCTACATAGTCCCCGATCACTTCAGGCGTGTGGGCTCCAAGGAAGATCGCACCCGCATTGCGGATACGAGGCAGGAACGCGTCCGGATCGGCAACGGCAAGCTCCAGGTGTTCCGGCGCAATCCGGTTTGCCAGCGGAATGGCGTCCTCCACGGACTTCACGAGAATGATCGCCCCAAAGTCCCTCCAGCTTGCGGCAGCCGTCTCGGCGCGATTGAGGGTTTTCAGTTGCCGCTCGACAGCGGCTTCGACCGCCAGCCCGAATGCACGGTCGTCGGTCGCGAGGATCGCTTGCGCGCTGGCATCATGCTCAGCCTGGGCGAGAAGGTCGGCGGCCACCCAATCCGGGTTGTTATCCTTGTCCGCAATCACCAGCACTTCCGAGGGTCCGGCAATCATGTCGATACCCACAGTGCCGAAGACATGGCGCTTTGCGGCCGCGACATAGGCATTGCCCGGGCCGGTGATCTTGGCGACGGGCGCGATGGTCTCGGTACCATAGGCAAGCGCGGCGATGGCTTGCGCACCGCCGATCCGGTAGATCTCGGTGACGCCCGCAAGCTTGGCGGCAGCAAGCACGGCAGGGTTCACCGTGCCGCCGGTTGCGGGAACCGCAATGACGATGCGGTCGACGCCGGCGACCTTCGCCGGCACGGCATTCATCAGCACCGAACTCGGATAGCTCGCCGTGCCACCCGGCACATAGAGGCCGACTGCCTCGATCGCCGTCCAGCGCGAGCCGAGGCTGACACCCATGTCGTCCTCGTAGAGATCGTCCTTCGGCAGCTGGCGGCGGTGATGCGATTCTATACGCACGGCAGCGACCTTCAACGCGCCCAGAACTTCTGATGGAACCGCCTCAATGGCAGCGTCGATCTCAGCCTCGGTGACACGCATCGGCGTCACGGCAAAATCGATGCCGTCGAACTTCTTCGAATATTCGGCAAGTGCGATGTCACCGCGCGCCCTGACGTCATCGATGATGGTGCGAACGACCGCATTCACATCTTCGGAGACCTCGCGCTTGGTCGTCAGGAAGGCGGCAAAACGCTGCTCAAAGTCTTCGGATGCCTGATCCAGCCAGATTGCCAATGCGATATTCCTCTCCGATAACAGACGAACGAGATCTCAGGCGCCGGGATGACGCGGCTTGGATGCGGTTTCCCACGCTCCGCCGATATCCGCAAGCTGAACCTCGATGCATTCGACATCCAGTGCAATCGTTGCCGTGCCCGATAGCGAAAGCTCGACCGAGCCTTCCGGCCCCTCACCCTTCTGCTCGAAGCGGATGGCGAGCAGCGAAAGCACTTCGTCGCGGTTCGTGCGATCAATACCGGTCGAGCGTACCGCAAGCACTCGCTTGAAGACGACAGCTGTGCGGCGGCGTTCAAAACCCTTGCGCTTCTTGCTGACGTCCTCCCACACGAAGCGGTTGACGGCGATCGAGAACTGACCCTCACGCGGCGACCAGGCGATATCGGCAATCTTGAAGACGCTATCCTGCAAATGCGCGGAGACGACGGCAAGATCCTCGCTATCGAGCGCAACGAGCTTCAGATCAGTCATGCAGGCAATACCCCATCGCCAATGCATCGCCGGAATGGCGATGCGTCAGACAACGGACATAAGGCGCGACAACGCATTGCGCAACCGGATACGCAATGCGTACGCTCGACAAAGGGCGAGGTGATGCCCTTTGACTACTCGCTGACGCGCTCGACGATGGCGCCGCAGCGCGTGAGCTTTTCTTCCAGACGCTCGAAGCCGCGATCGAGGTGATAGACGCGCGAAACCATCGTTTCGCCTTCGGCAGCAAGACCGGCGATGACGAGCGAAACGGAAGCGCGCAGATCGGTCGCCATGACTGGCGCACCCTTGAGTCGCGGAACGCCTTCGATCTTCGCCGTCTGGCCCGACAACGAGATCTTCGCGCCGAGACGCGCCAGTTCCTGCACGTGCATGAAGCGGTTTTCGAAGATCGTCTCGGTGACATGCGAGATGCCGGTCGAGCGCGTCATCAGCGCCATGAACTGCGCCTGGAGGTCGGTCGGGAAGCCCGGGAAAGGATCGGTGACGATATCGACCGGCTTGATGCCGGCGCCATTGCGGCGGATGCGCATGCCATTGTTGGTCTGCGAAATCTCAGCGCCGGCACGACGGAGCGTTTCGAGCGCCGTGTCGAGGAGCGCGGTATCGGTATTTTCAAGCGTGACATCGCCGCCGGCCATGGCAACGGCCATGGCGTAGGTGCCGGTCTCGATGCGATCAGGCAGGACGCGGTGACGCGCGCCTGAAAGCGAGGTGACACCCTCGATCGTGATCGTGCCGGTGCCGGCGCCGGAAATCTTTGCACCCATTGCGATCAGGCAGTTGGCAAGATCGACGACCTCAGGCTCGCGGGCGGCGTTGCCGATCACGGTCGTGCCGCGGGCAAGTGTTGCCGCCATCATCATGACATGGGTCGCGCCGACCGATACCTTCGGGAAGGTGTAGCGGGCGCCGATCAGGCCGCCCTTCGGTGCCGTCGCATTGATGTAGCCGCTGTCGATCTCGAGGTTTGCGCCGAGCGCAGTCAGGCCATCGAGGAAGAGGTCGACCGGACGCGTGCCGATGGCGCAGCCGCCCGGCAGCGAGACGCGGCACTGGCCTTCGCGGGCCAGCAGCGGGCCGATGACCCAAAAGGAGGCGCGCATCTTGGACACCAGTTCGTAGGGAGCGGTAGTATCGACGATGGTGCGGCAGGTGAAGTGGATGGTGCGCGAGTAGGCGTCTTCCTGGCGCTCGCGGCGGCCGTTGACGGCAACGTCGACGCCATGATTGCCGAGGATGCGCATCAGAAGCTCGACGTCGGCCAGATGCGGCACGTTTTCGAGCGTCAGTGTATCGCTGGTAAGCAGCGAGGCGATCATCAGCGGCAGGGCGGCATTCTTGGCGCCGGAAATCGGAATGATGCCGTTAAGCTCATTACCGCCGACAATTCTAATACGATCCATGTGCGCTTACGGGCGATGCCCGCCTTTCTGAAAGGCTGTCTGGAAAAAGATGCGGGTGTTTAGACGAAATTAGCGGGGGCTTCAATTCGCCGTGAACGGAACATTACGATTCGTCCATTTTTGCGGCAGGCAGGCCATTCGTCTCATCTGCCTGCCCCGAACGGCGCGCACGGGTCTGCTGTTTGCGGCGGGACAAATTCTCGCGAAGTTTCTCGGCAGCACGCTCGCGGCGCAGCTCTGCCTGGCGCTCGATCGCCGCTTTGCGGCTATTCTGGCCTTTTTCGGTGTTCTCGGTCATGCCGCAGCCTTACCCGAATTTGCGCCAATTCAAAAGTGGTCCGCCCTCAATCTCTACAAAGATGGAAATTGCGGCTTGCGCTTATCATGAAGCTGTGGCAATAGGCCCCCCGTTCACGCAATGCAGCCGGTTCGGTTGCGCGTCTGGTCCTTGCTGCCGTAGCTCAGTGGTAGAGCACACCCTTGGTAAGGGTGAGGTCGGTGGTTCAATCCCACTCGGCAGCACCAGTTTTCTACAATAAAATCAAACTGAAAACTGGGTTGTTGGTGCCTGAGATCCTGCGCGAAACGACATGAATTCGCAGAACAGAACACGAATTGCACGGCAAATCCGTGCAAAATCTGTCACGTTCTTTTAAAAGAGAATACCAACAAAGGTTTTCCAAACATGGTTGAGCTTACCCCGTCCCAGATCGCCGCACTGAAACTCGCTCGGGATGGAGATCTATATCCACAGCCAGCAAATAAATGGACGCATCAGAACGCGACAGTGACCTATGCGAAATCCGACCGCTGGAAGGAGCGACCTCAGAAAGTGAAATCCGTGACCGCCAAGACCTTGGGCGAGTTGCAGGAGCCGGGCTTTCTGGAGAGGCGTCATCTGAATGACGACAGCTCGCAGGATGTCTACGGGATCACGATGGCCGGGAAGGTGTGGCTGCTCAAAAACAAGTAAGTTTGAGCACGCTGATCACCCTGCACCAATAGTTGTTGCCCGCCGCGTTGGCGGCGGGCCTCTTCAAAGTGGAAGACTACTTCCGACCGCCGCCTGGGCGAGATTTTCCGCCTGCTCCACCTGCCGTCTTGGCGTCAGGGCCCTGGCCGAAATTGGTCCCTCCCAAGTGGCCTCCGCCACTCGTATTTGCGACCAGGCGTTCTGTTCTGCGCTGAATCTCAGCTGCATCGGTTTTGCTCATTTTTGGTTCCTTTTCGTTGCAAGAGTGATCGCTGCCGGACGTAGCCCGGAAGACAAAGATCGATTTTGAGAGAAAAGGTCTGCTTGACGCCAACCGGCGCGAAACGAAGCTCGACTAGCAAACTCGATTAGGCAGGCTGGGCCGCCATTGTGTTTAAAGCAAGTTCTCAACCGGTGGCGCAGCCAACAAAAAAGGCCGGGGCGAAACCGCACCGACCTTCCTCACATCGCCATTCACACTAGTGCCAGTACATCCGTGGTCAAAAGCAGAAAGCGATTGCGGCGATTGCGAGCGACAGATGCTTTCCAGCGCTCATCAGCAATGCCGATAGCGGTGATATAGGCACTCATTGCATGAAACGCAACCTCAATTTTTGGTTTTGTTATCGAAACCTTATAAAAATAAAAATTGTAGGAATTACGTTGCATGCGGAGCCGCGCTCAGGCATGGTTCGCTCCGTCAGCAGCCAATGTTACGGGCGCTGCTGCATCGGGGCCCATCGGCCCTTGCCCCAAATGGAAGGAGGACCGAGATGTCTTCCGAACTTAGCTTTGTCTTGAAGTCTAAAGACCTCATGATGCTGCAAGGCGTCTTGGATGCGGCTGGATATTGCTCAGCCAGTAGTGTTACCTATCCCGAACGATACAACGTCGCGGCGAAACTGCTTATCGAACGCTTCCGGCACGGGATGACCTCCGCCGACGACCTCTCCAGGGAATTGGAACGGCATTTTGGCAATGTCATGTCGGCGATCTCTCCGCCAAGCTTCGAGCGGACTCGCGCCTCTATACAGGGACGGCCTCTCCGGTAGAAGTTTCTGGGAACTGCAGACCTCTTCGCCCTTTCGACACCGTCTAATTGTAGCACTGAACCCCGTGTCAAAGCTGGGGTTTAGAGAGTGGATCGCCAGGTGAGGATTTTCTCCCCTCATGTCAAACGCTGACTAACTGTGCGATCCACCATCGGCCATCACTCCGGTGGATATCTCTTTTGAAGCTCGATATGCTGCCTGACTGCAAGCGATCGGGAGGACGTCTCATGAGAAATGCGGTCATCTCCGCCGCACTTTTGCTGTCGTCCCCGTCGTTTGCCGGCGCGAGCAAGCAGATCAATGCCCGCGATCATATATGCAGCAAGATCGCGCAAATCATTCGACAAGAGAAAAAGTTCGTCCGCGTCGGCATCGGCGGCCGCAATTTCCGTTACCCGCCGGCCAGATGCGGCCCCAGCGACAAGCGCGGCACCACCAGTCTGCGCGATGCGAATGGCAAGCAGTGCCTTCTCGACTACGCCTGCGTCTACGACCCGGAATCCCTTTATAATTTCCGCTAGGCGCACTCCAAGACGACGGACAAAATGACTCCAGGCCCACCCTAGGCGTTGAAGTGCCAATCCTTTGTCGGACGGCATGACAGGTACTCGGCCGTGTCGAGGTCCTGGATCATCTGCGTGAGCGTTCGGACAGTTTCCTCAAATGTCGCAAGCTTCGCATCGGTGACGTCAACATTGCTACCGGTGGCGCCATCGACTTCGAGCCATCGCTTCTCTCCGCGCCGCATCGATATGACAAGAGAGACATACTTCTGGCATTCCGAATTCAGCATGCTCCTGAGGTCCTGCATCACTGATCTCCAATGCTGACAACTGAGACTGACGCTCAACCGGATGGTTGCACAAACTGGAGCGTCCTTCCAGTTAAAAGTGCGCACAGCGATTTACCGGCACGCTCATAGGCACAACGTCTGTCACCGCCAAAAGATCGGAAGGCAGGTCCACAAAGACGCCAGTTTTCCCATTTGCCGCGCCCGAAAATATCGCTAAAATACTTTTCGCATAGGGCCTCTGGAGGAACAAGGCGGCTCATGCATTCGTTTTGGCGGAAGCGGAGGAGTACGCCGATGGCTGTAGAGCAGTGGAACGACCCAATTCAGGTGGGGTTTGAAAACGAAACCAGTGGTGGCGCGCGCGTGATACTCGGGCCCTTGGACGCGCTGAAATGCCTGGCGGACCTTTGGCCGAGCGCGAGAGGTCTGCGTTACCTCAAAGCACGAAGCACATGCCGAGCCGCCCTTGACGGACGCAAGTCAGTCGAAGAAGCGCGAGCGGAATTCGTGGCAGCAGCGGAAGAAGCGAAGCTGAAGGTCAATTGACCTGCCGATCAACAGGCGGCTTCATCCAATCTGTCTCGGAACAAGGCAATAGTTTATTTTTGCTTAACCCTCGGCCATGCTTGCTGTGGCAACCGCGACCAAGCATATTGCCAATACGGCACGTCCCTCAATAGAACATCCGCAGCCATCATGATGATGGTCAGAGGCTCGTCACCCTCTGCGAAAGCAGACGAGCCTCGATCGCAACAAGCCAGCCTCACGCAGGCTTCAGACGCCTTCTCCCGAGCTTGTCAAACACTTTGCGCCCGAGCTTCTGGCCGGGCCCTTCGATGCGTGTGAAGCCAAGGTAAGCCAATGCATAGGCAAGCGGCAGCAGGGCGGCCACGACGATCGCAAAGCGTAGCGGCGCCGAGATCTCAGACCCGAAATGCCTGATGATGAATGCGGCGATCGGCTGCAGCAGGAGCAGATGGATCAGGTAGACGCCGAAGGAGAGCTCGCCTAGCCAATGGCAGAAGCGGTTCCCCATCGCGGAGGAGATACGGTCGCCGAGCCGTCCCACGAGGCCGGGCAAAAGATGATAGTGCACCAGCGCGAAGAAGCCGACCACGAGAAGTAGGCGGACGCCGATCTTCGTCGGGGTCATGTCCCCGCCGATCGGCAACATCACCAGAATGACAGCAAGCATGCCATTCATGATCGTTTGCCGCCGCGACGTGAACAGTCCGTTGGCAATCAGCATGCCGCACAGGAAGACATGCATCTTCAGCGGCAGGAAAGACGGCATCGGAAAATCGATATGTGCGGCCTGCATAGCCTTCGCGATAAGGAAGGCCGCGAGCGCGACGACGGCGGCGCCGGGCAGCCATCTGGTTTTCCTCAAAAGCAACATCGCAAGCGGAAATATTGCGTAGAACTGCATCTCCAGGCCGAGGCTCCAATCCGGCAGCGGCGTGCGGAACGCATAGGCCGGAAGCAGCCCGAAGAGAAAGCTTGCATGGACGAAGAGGTTGCGCAGGCTACCGTCCAGATAGCGTTCCGGCAACTGCGGGCCGTGCGAAAGGAAGGTGTCGATGACCATCCGGCTCTCATAGAGCTGCGGCCCCAGCAACAGCGCGATACACAACATGACGTAGTAGAGGGGCGCGATACGAAAAAAGCGCTTGAGCCAGAAGAGGAACCAGGTCGACGGTTTTTCCCAGGGATTGGCCGTTTCGCGCAGCTGATAGTGAAAGACCATCAGAAAGCCGGACAGCATAATGAAGAGGTCGACGCCCAAATCCGGCGAGGAGAGGATCGGAAGGTGCCAGCCTGTCAGCTGCAGGCTATGGCCCAAGACAACCCATAGGGCGGCTAGGCCTCGCAGTCCGTCGAGGCATCCGATCCGCTTGCTTTCAATGATCATCAGGCATCCTTCTGGTTGAGCCCCCAGCTGCGCGGAAGCTAACGCAATGTGCTGCAATGCACAACGCGCAACCAGAAAAGTTGATCGGCTCTGCGTGAGAGAGCGCGACCTTGACTAGCCTACATCATCGAATCCCAAGTCGAAGGGGGACAATCAACAGCGACCGTCGCTCTGCACCTCGAGATAGCCGACACCGATGATCGTGCCGTCAAGTGCCCGGATAAAGGACGGAACGTAATGCATCGTCGACGTGTCGCAGGACACCGAGCCGGTGTATTCGTTCATCGCCATCTGATCTTGCGGCAGAGCAGAATAATCGCTCGTGATCTCCAATGAAGCCGAAGCTGGCGTGATAAAGATCCCTATCGCCAGCGCAAAAGCCGGCGCTCCCAGTCGAAGAAGTCTTTGCATGCGCTTCTCCTGCATTTGATTACAAGCATTAACTAATGAAAAGCGCTTTTAGTTCCAGTGCCCGCGCTACTACTTTCGCACAGGTAACTCATCGTATTTTCGATCACGCTAAATTGTATTACTTTACAGAGTTGTATCTATATTTATGCATGCCACAGCTATATGCTGCACGTCTGCGCCAAAACTGATGAGTTTACAGTATTATTTTTGCGTATGTCGGCTAACGCCGTAACAGCCGGCTTTGGACATAGCCTCTTCCTACAACGTCCTCAGCGATCTCAACCGCCCGCTCAACATGGCCCTTCTGCCGGACGAATCCCTCGAGAACGACGTAGGGTCCGAGTGTAGACACGATAATCTCGCTGAAATCGACGTCGTGGGCGGCACTGAGAGCGCTTTCGACCGAGGCACGGGCTGACGCCAGGCTGTGGCCCTTTCCGCAGGCATCACCGTGACCTTCGGTCGTCTGAAATAGAAGCACCATGATCGCCTCCGAATGACAAGCCAGTATAGTCTAACGCCGAACGGAGAGTTTAGTTGCACTGCACCAATCTATACTCGAAAGAATTTCACCGCGGGCCGCGCAGGCTACTTGGCGCCCTGACCCAACGGGCCATATATACCAACGGTTCAGGTGGAGGTTGCAACGATGAAAGTTCTACTTCCGACAGTTCTCTCGATCGTGATGCTATCAGGCTGTAGCACGGATGGATCGACCGAGGTTCAGCCGATTCCCGGGAGCATTACCTACGGAGGGCAGCCGCGTACGAAACTGACCAAATCGCCTCCCGGTAGTGTCATTTACAATTCTTTCTATGACTCCACCGGCAGCAGGGTTAAGGAAACCTATATCCTTCAACCGGATCGGAGCCTGAAGTTGACCAGACGTGTCATCGTGCCCGATTTCCCCTCGCGAAACGGTTCTTGACAGCGGCGCCCTTCGAGAACATTCAAGGAACGTCGAATATTTCCGCGGTGCGATTCTCCGCCGAAGCAACGGACGGCTGAATGTATCTTGAAAAGCTCAATCCCCAGCAGCGCGCGGCCGTCGAATACGGCACGCTCACTGACGGTACCCACATTGCCGGTCCGCTGCTTGTCATCGCCGGGGCGGGGTCGGGAAAAACGAACACGCTCGCCCACCGCGTCGCGCACCTGATCGTCAAGGGTGCCGATCCGCGCCGGATCCTGTTGATGACATTTTCCCGGCGCGCGGCCGCCGAGATGGCGCGGCGGGTCGAACGCATCTGCGGCCAGGTACTTGGCAGCAATTCCTGCATCATGGCCGACGCGCTTGCCTGGAGCGGGACGTTTCACGGGATCGGAGCTAGGCTCCTGCGCGATTATGCGGAGCAGATCGGCATCGATCCGGCCTTTACCATCCATGACCGCGAAGACAGCGCCGATCTGATGAACCTCATCCGGCACGAGCTGGGCTTCTCGAAGATGGAGAGCCGGTTTCCGACAAAAGGCACCTGCCTTGCGATCTATTCGCGCGTCGTCAATTCCGAAGGTGAACTCGGCCTCGTTCTGCGGGACGCGTTCCCCTGGTGCACGGCCTGGGAAAATCAGCTGCGTGACCTCTTCGGTGCCTATGTCGAAGCCAAGCAGAACCAGAACATTCTCGATTATGACGATCTGCTGCTCTACTGGGCGCAGATGGTCAGCGAACCGATCATCGCAGACGATATCGGCAGCCGCTTCGATCATGTCCTTGTCGACGAGTACCAGGATACGAACCGGCTGCAGGCATCGATCCTGCTGGCCTTGAAGCCCGGCGGGCAAGGTCTCACTGTCGTTGGCGACGATGCGCAGTCGATCTATTCCTTCCGCGCCGCGACCGTGCGCAACATCCTCGACTTTCCCGCGGCCTTCAGCCCCTCGGCCAATATCATCACGCTCGACCGCAACTATCGCTCGACGCAGACGATCCTCGCGGCGGCGAACGCCGTCATCGATCTCGCCTCGGAACGCTTCACAAAGAACCTCTGGACAGAGCGTCAATCGGCCCAGCGTCCAAGGCTCGTCACGGTGCGTGATGAAACCGAACAGGCGCGGTACGTCGCGGACAAGGTACTGGAGAACCGCGAAGAAGGCGTGAAGCTCAAGCAGCAGTCGGTGCTGTTCCGCGCTTCGCATCACAGCGGCGCGCTGGAGGTCGAGCTGACCCGCCGCAACATTCCGTTCGTGAAGTTCGGCGGACTGAAATTCCTGGAAAGCGCGCATGTGAAGGACATGCTCGCTGCCCTGCGCTTCGCCCAGAACCCGCGCGACCGGGTTGCCGGCTTCAGGCTGATGCAGTTGCTTCCAGGGGTCGGACCTTCGACGGCGCAGCGTGTCATCGACCAGATGGCGGCGGATGCGAGCCCGATGCAGGCGCTCGCCGACCTGCCGGCCCCGCCCCGTTCCGGCGAAGACTGGACGTCCTTCGTTTCAATGCTGCAGGAGGTCAAGACTGGCAAGGCCGGCTGGCCGGCGGAGATTGGCCTCGTTCGCGAGTGGTATTCACCGCATCTCGAACGCCTGCACGAGGACGCCTCGACCCGCCAAGCTGACTTGCTGCAACTAGAGCAGATCGCCGGCGGCTATCCCTCGCGTGAACGCTTCCTGACCGAACTGACGCTCGACCCGCCTGATGCGACAAGTGATCAGGCCGGCGTGCCGCTACTCGATGAGGACTATCTGATCCTTTCCACGATCCATTCGGCCAAAGGGCAGGAGTGGACGAGGGTGTTCATGCTGAATGTCGTCGATGGCTGCATACCTTCCGACCTCGCGGTCGGAACCCGCGCCGAGATCGAGGAAGAGCGGCGACTGCTCTATGTAGCCATGACCCGCGCCAAGGACAATCTCGACCTCGTCGTGCCGCAACGCTTCTTCACGCACGGTCAGAATGCACAGGGCGACCGGCATGTCTACGCCTCGCGGACGCGCTTCATCCCGGCAACGCTGCTGCAGTTCTTCGAGGTGGTGGGCTGGCCGCAAGCCAGGGCTGATAGCGGCGCCTCGCATCCGGCGCGGCAGGTGCGCGTCGACGTCGGAGCGCGGATGCGCGGTATGTGGCGGTAGAGATCGTCCTAGACTAGAGCGCGAGCGGCGGCTCGGCGGGCCGGAAGAAGGCATCGATGGCGGCCTGATCCACTGCCTCCAGTGTCGCCGGCGTCCAACGCGGATTGCGATCCTTGTCGATGATCGCGGCGCGGATGCCCTCGTAAAAGTCCGGGTTTTTCAATATCTGTTGGCAGGCACCGAGTTCGCGGTTCAGGCATTCGGCAAGGTTCCGGCTTTGCCGGCCCTGGCGCAAGAGACGAAGCGCAAGCTTCAGACTGGTCGGAGAGCGCGTCTGGATGATCCGCAGCGTTTCTGCGGCAAAATCACTGGACTCCTTCTCGAGCGCCTGGATGATTTCCTCGACGGTGCCGAAATGAAAGCAACGCTCGATCAGGTCGCGGTTGCTTTTGATGACGCTCGCTCCCGGATCGCCGGAGAGGTTCTTCAGGACAGCTTCGACATCGCGTGGTCCAGCGTTTCGCGGGAGTTCCGCCAGCGTATCGACGATGTCAGGCAGCCGGAAGGATGCAATGTGGTGATTGGCCAGCCCGGCATAGATAATGTCTGCCGCGTCGACTGTCAGTCCCGTCAGCCCCATCCAGGAGCCAGCCTCGCCGGGCGCATGCGCCAACAGCCACGTTGCACCCACGTCCGGAAAATAGCCGATCCCCGTTTCCGGCATGGCAAGCTTGGTGCGTTCAGTCACGACGCGGTGGCGGCCGTGCGATGAAAGACCGACGCCGCCGCCCATGGTGATGCCATCCATCAGCGCCACATAGGGCTTCGGATAGGTGGCGATGCGATGGTTCAGGCGGAATTCCTCGCGCCAGAAGGTCATCGCCAGATCACTGCCGGCGCGGCCACTTTCGTGCAGCGCGCGGATATCGCCGCCGGCGCAGAAGCCGCGCTCCCCCTCCCCCGATACAACAACGGTGGCGATATTGGCGTCGGCCGCGAAATCGTCCATTGCAGCAGCAAAAGCGCGGACCATGTCGAGTGTCAGGCTGTTCAGCGCGCGAGGCCGATTGAGGCGGATGATGCCGGCCGAGGCGCGACGTTCGACAATCACCTCACTGTGCTGAGCCTCGTCCCGCATGCTGACCTCCGCGCTCGCATTGCTTCCCTCGCCTCGCGATCACCACTTCGAGCGAACGGCGCGGCCAAGCGTTACGTCACCTTACCGCACTCGGCGGCATAGTCGATGGCGAGGTCGAAGGATTTGCGCTGTCTCTCAGAACGAAGCGGCAGCGAGCGCCCGCTGGATACCCTGCAGATCGTCCACATTGCGATCAAGCAGGAACTGCTCCCAGTCCAGCGCACTTTGAACGATCGTCTCCAGCGAATCGTACTTCGGCTTCCAATCCAGAACGCGGTGGGCCAGGCCTGAATCCGCGACAACGCTTGCGGCATCGCCCGGGCGCCTCGGCGCCATGTGAACCTTGAAGGAGCGTCCGTGCAGGCGCGTGACCATGTTGAGCACGTCGAGCACCGAATAGCCGGTCCCGTAGCCGCAATTGGCAACCAGCGAACCGTTTCCGCGACGCAAATGCTGCAGCGCTTTCAGATGAACTGCAGTGAGGTCGCTGACGTGAATGTAGTCGCGCACGCCGGTTCCGTCATGGGTCGGGTAGTCGATACCGTAGACATGAACGCCACCGCGTTTGCCGAGTGCTGCCTCGCAGGCGACCTTGATCAGGTGCGTCGCGCCCGATGTCGATTGGCCGCTGCGTCCGAGCGGATCGGCGCCGGCGACATTGAAGTAGCGCAGAGCGACATAGTCGAAGTCGTAGGCCGCGGCTGCATCCCGCAGCATGAATTCCGTCATCAATTTGGACTGGCCGTACGGATTTTCCGGATTGAGCGGCGCTGTCTCCTTGACCGGCTCGGACGTCTTCTGCGGACCATAGACGGCGGCCGTCGAGGAGAAGACAAAATGGCGGATGCCGGCCTTGATCGCAGCGCTCAGCAGCGCGCGCGTCTTGCCGGAATTGTTGTCGTAGTAGGCAAGCGGATCGGCAACGGATGCGGGGACGATCGCCGAGCCGGCAAAATGAATGATCGCTTCAACGTCGTTCTCGATGAAGATCGTATTCAGAACCCGGGCATCGGCGACATCGCCGAGGTAGAAGCGCGCGCGCGGAGAGACCGCCCAGCGGAAGCCGGTCGAAAGATTGTCCAGGACAACGACGTCCTCGCCTGCATCAAGCAATGTCCAGACCATGTGGCTGCCGATGTAGCCCGCCCCGCCGGTGACCAAAACTGCCATGTCCCGCATCCCTGTCTCATTCGTGCAAGATGCATCTGATGCCGCTTTCCTTTCAGAATCTCCTATCGGAAGGGCGTTGCGGGGCTTCCACGCCGGTAAGTTTGGCGGCGTGGTTAGGGCTCGATTTCGAGCCCTGCTACAATTTTATCGATGTGCCATTACAAGGGCCTTTTCAGGCGCCGACGCTCTCGACTGCCGGGGCAGTCCTGCGGCGCAAACCGAGAACCAGCGGTACGCTCAACGCGTAAACGACGACGACCGAGAGCCAGATGGCACCTGGCCATTCTTCCCTGACGGCGAAATAGAAGCTCGAGAAGGCAAGCGGCCCGACGATCGACGCCAGGCTCACGGCCGATGCTAGCACCCCCTGGAATTGGCCTTGCTGGCTCTCATCGACCTGACGCGTCGCCAGGGACTGCAAGGCCGGCACGCCGATGCCGCCAAGAGCAAACACCGGCATGATCGCAAAGATCATCCAGCTTTGGGTCGCGAAGGCCATGACTACAAGCGCAACGGATACGCCGGCGACGCCGGTCAGCACGGCTGCACGCTCGCCGAGCAGCTTAACCGCGGGTCCGGGAAGGAATGCCTGAGCGAGCGTCTGGCAGACGCCGAAGGTGCCGAGCGAGAGGCCGATCCAAAGCCCGTTCCACTGGAACGTGTCACTGCCCCAGAGTGCCCAGCATGTACCGTACGCCTCCCCGGTGGCGCTGAAGATGAAAAAGATGGGCAGCAGGCTCTTCACCGAAAGCACCCACCGCAGCGGCCGAAGGGGATTGAGTGTGCTGAGCTCGATTTTCTCCCGGGTGGGTGTGCGCGACTCCGGCAATATCAGATAGGCCAGCAGCAGATGCAGGCATTCAGCACCGCCGCAGCAATGAACGGCAGCCGCAGCCAGTGGTCGCCAAGGGCACCGCCGAGGATGGGACCGATGATGAAGCCAATGCCGAACATGGCATTGAACAGGCCGAAGCGGCGGGCACGCTTACCTTCGGGGGAAATGTCGGTGATATAGGCAGTCGCCACCGACATGTTAGCGCTTGTCAGGCCAGCGATCGCACGACCGAGCAGCAGCATCCAGAGGTTGGATGCAAAAGCCAGGAACAAGTAGTTGACGGCCGCGCCGGCAAGGGAGATCAGCAGCACCGGCCGACGGCCGAGCCGATCGCTGAGCGCGCCAAGCACCGGCGCAAAAATGAACTGCATAACCGCGTAGAGAGCGGTCATTGTGCCGATGTAGGGCGCCACGTCCCTGGAATGGGTGACCTCCTGCAGCAGCGAAGGCAGAATTGGAAAGATGAGGCCAATGCCGACGGCATCGAGGACAATGGCAGTGAAGATGACAATGAGTGGTCTGTTCATGGGCGCGTTCCGATCGACGCAAGCGTGCAGCGTCGCCGGAAGGCGCGCCTGATCTTGCGGTGGTTGGGCCTGACGGCGTCAGGCATTGCTTTCTGGAAAACGCTGGCCGAACCATGCTTCAAAAGCACATGGCTGGCGTGTACTCGGCCACCTGGACGACTATTCGTCCACCTGTTTACTCCGCCGTTGACGGATCAAGGGAAGCGGCCGCTTTGCGCGATGCTTGGAAATAGCATCAGACGATCATGCACGCAAAGGGCTTTTTGGCCGTGCTGGGTGTGGGATGGTGGGTCCCCGATGCCTTCACCGCCGCCGAAGCAATTCCGTAAGGTCTTCCCAAAGGATGACGATCCCAATGACGAGCAGCCCACCGGGAACCAGAAAATACAGGATTCTGACGGGATTGATGGTGAAGAACTGCAGGTACAGGAAGCCGTAGATTCCGGCGACCACGAGCACCGAACCCAAAACGAGGGAAATTATCTTCCTGACCAAGACGCACCCCCGGCGCTAAACCTCTAGGGAATTGCTACACCAAACATGCCCAGGCTGTATAGTTGCACGACGTAAACTCGGCCGCTGTATGCCGCTCGCCTCAATACTCGGGTGAGATCGGTCCAACACTCTTCAGGTAGCGCTCGATGGGGATGCGCCATTCGAACCTCGGCATCGCGCCGATCGCATCCTCCGTGGTACACCAGGATACGGCAAGGCGCGGATCCAACCCATTATCGCCTCAAGTTCATCGACCGGAAGGACCTGCATGACTTCGATCGTGATGATGAGCTTTTCGTCAGGCATTGCCGGCGATTGGCTTCAGTCGGACGTGCAAGACAGAAGGTGTAGACGTTCTCAAAGTCGTTCGCAACGCGACGGCAAAGGATCTCTTCAACCGTCTCTACTCCGCGACCTGGTCTTTAAAACACCAGAGTGCACGAACCGAGCCTAATTTTAGACGTGACTCAACTAGCGGGTTGTTGCCATAGTTCCACGCCAGCATGTCTACAAGCGTTATGGCGGGCTTCATCAAGCGTTATGATTCGGAGGAATAGCGTATGCGAAAAATCGGCTGTCTGACCTTTGTGGCCTGCGTGTCGACGGCACTCGCAGCCACGCCGGTTGCCTTGGACCTGAGAACCCCCCTGAAGCTCACGACGTTGACCGCCCTCGCCGGCAATGGAAACGGTGGTGGCAATGGTGGCGGAAACGCCGGCGGGAATGGTGGCGGGAATGGCGGTGGCAAGAGTGAGGGCCACGCCTCGACTGGTCACGGAAAATCCGGGCTATCGTCTCGCGACAAGGGCTCAAGCGATCCGATAGCAACCGCGTTCGGGAGGCTTTTTGGCACTGACAAGAACAAAGAAAAGCGGGTTGCACCCAGGAAGCTTTCGACGGAAACCGCAAAGGTGTCGCCGAAGACCGAGAAAGCGCATCTGAAGGTGGCCAAGCCCATGCCCAAGCCTGAGAAGCAGACTTTGGTGACAGAGGTCACCACCGTGGAAGTGGAAGAACCAACCCTGGCTGAGAAGCCCAATCTGGCGGCAAAGCTTGGCGGCTTGAACTCGCTGAAACGCAACTATCATGCGTATCTCAACTCCAACGATCCGCGCATGGCTGCCATCCGCGACTATGTTGTTGCCTATGCTCAGTTCGAGCTGGACAACGGCGTCGATGCCGTCCCGACAGATCCCGCCCTTAGCGACGAGGCCTTGAGCGCGGCGCTACTGGCTGCGGCGAACAAAGATATCGGTACGGTGCAGCAGCCAGGCGATGTCGTGGTGGCAGATCCTGAAGTGATGGCATGGGCGAAAGACGTTCTCGGCGTTGGTCCTAGCGTTGGCAAGATCGACCAGGTGCGGGATGCCATGGCGGCTGAACAGCCGGCTGACGAGACAGCCGAAACCGATCCTGTAACAGGTCAGGAAACAGGCAACGCAACCGAGTTGACCGAGCCAGTTCCCACTACGGAACAGGTGGCCGGATCCCAATAGTTCGGTTCAACGAAAGCCGGCCCAATCGTCTCTTTTGCGCCAACCTCGTTGTGTACTTGGTGAGGCACGCTCGCTATTGACGCTCCGGGTGTCCCTTGCTTCCACTCTTGGCGCGACCTGCCGCTTTCGCTTCGTCAGCGTTCTCGTGGTGGTTTGGGCCACGCTAAGCAAAGAGCCCGTTCAGACAGGCGTCCATTCCACTAGAGCTTCAGAATGTAATCACAGAGCCGATCGGCGGCCATCTGGATCTGTGACGGGTCGCGCAGGAAGCAGGCGCGCAAGAAGAATTCGCCGCCCGGGCCGAAAGCCGTTCCGGGTGCGAGCCCTACACCTGTCTTGTCGACGATGTCGATGGCCGCCTTGCGGCTGTCGGTCACGCCATCGATCTTCAGGAATGCGTACAGCGCGCCATCCGGCTTCAGCGTTTCGACGCGGTTCGTCGCGATCAGCGCGTCACAAAGGATGTCACGGGAGCGCTTCGCCTTGTCGATGTTGGACTGCACGAAGCTGTCGCCGTCGTTCAGGGCAGCGACTGCGCCGCGCTGCATGAACTGTGCAACGCCCGAGGTCGAATACTGGATGAGGTTCTCTAGTACCTGGCCGGTTTGCGGCGGGGCAACGATCCAGCCGACACGCCAGCCAGTCATCGACCAGTTCTTCGAGAAAGAGTTGACGAACATCACCTTGTCATCAGGTTCCATCACATCAAGGAAGGACGGCGCGCGGCCACCGGCAAAGTAGTAGCGCGCGTAGATCTCGTCAGCCATGATCCAGAGACCATGCTTGCGCGCCAGCGCTAGAATGGCTGCAAGATCTTCCTTGCTTGTGGTCCAGCCTGTCGGGTTGGACGGCGTGTTGATGAACAACCCCTTCGTCTTCGGTGTGATGGCAGCCGCGATACTGTCGAGATCGACCGCCCATCTGCCACCTTCGAACGTCAGCTGCACGCCGACCGACCGGGCACCGGCGATCTCCAGCGCCGCGGCGATGTTCGGCCAGGCGGGTGTCAGGTAAACGAGTTCGTCGCCCGGCGAGGTCAATGCCTGCACGGCAATCTGGATCGCCTGCATGCCGGAACCGGTGACATAGAAATGCTCGACGGGGAGCGCTATGCCAAAGTGCCTAGCGTAATAGTCCGAGAGCGCCTGACGCAGCTCCGGTATACCGCGCTGATAGGTATAGAAGGTCTCGCCGCCCGCAAGCGCCTCCATCGCAGCCTTGTTGATGAAATCGGGCGTCGGCAGATCCCCCTCGCCGACCCAAAGCGGCAGAAGGCCGTCACGGCCACGGGCATAGTTCACGACTTCGACGATCCCGCTTTCAGGCGCCAGGACGGCACGCGGGCTAAGGCTGCTGACAATCGACATGCATCACTCCGGTTTGCGCCTACATAAAGCAAAGGCGGCCGGAAATCTCATGACAATCGGTGAAGCGATATCGATTTTCGTGATGATTGGTCCCGCCGCAACGGCAGGACCAATCCTGAACTCACGCCGGGCGCTTGGCCAGTAGGTCGCGGATTTCCGTCAGCAGGGCTACATCGGCCGGCGGCGCAGCAGCTTCTTCCTTGGCCTGCTTGAGCTTCAGCTGCTTGTCCACCTGCTTCTGCAGGGAGTTCACGCCCTTGACCATCAGGAAGATGATCCAGGCAAGAATGAGGAAGTTGATCAGAACCGTGATGAAGCTGCCATAGGCAAGAACCGCCCCCTGTTGGCGAGCGGCGCCCAGGGTCTGCGCGTTGACATTGGAAGACAGGCCGACGAAGTAGTTCGAAAAGTCGAAGCCACCGAAGACGGCCCCGACAATCGGCATGATGACGTCGTCCACCAACGACTTCACAATACCGCCGAAGGCACCGCCGATGATCACGCCGACAGCAAGGTCCATGACATTGCCGCGGGCGATAAATGCTTTGAACTCATTGAGCATCCGATCCGTCTCCCTCTGATGCAGTTTCACTGACAGGTCATTGTTTTCATTAGCTACATCTTCGATACAATTATTCAATTGCTAATTACAAATTATTGGCTGTGATCAGTGGTCTTTGACTTAAGACCTATACGCCCCCTGATGTTCAAGGGCCCTAAATTCCCGTAGTCTCGGACTGTCCGGGAGAACCGATGCGTGGTTGCATCGGCGGAGGTTCAATGCTGCCAGGCTGGGTCATACTTGCATCTGCTTTCGGCTATCTGCTGCTGCTTTTCGCCGTGGCGAGCCATGGCGACCGCAGGCGTCGGATTTTTGGGACACCGGCCGGCGGCCGCCCCGCCGTCTATGCGCTCAGTCTCGCGATCTACTGCACCTCCTGGACTTACTTCGGTGGTGTTGGACTGGCCTCGCAGCGCGGGCTGGAATTCCTCGGCATCTATATCGGTCCCATCCTCGTCTTCACGCTGGGCATGCCAGTGCTGCGACGGATCATCGAACTCGCCAAGGCCGAAAAGCTGACGTCGGTCGCCGACTTCATTTCCGCGCGATACGGCAAGAATCCGACGGTTGCGACGATTGTGGCACTGATCTCGCTGGTCGGCGCCATCCCCTACATCGCGCTGCAGCTTAAATCGGTGTCCAGTACGGTGACGGCGATGCTCAATCCGTCGGACTACGGCATCGGCAGCGGCAACCTCTATTTTCTCGACCTGCCGCTGCTCGTAACGCTGGTGCTTGCCTGCTTCGCGATCATGTTCGGCACGCGACACACGGATGCGACCGAGCATCAGGATGGGTTGATCCTCGCCGTTGCCATGGAGTCCGTGGTCAAGCTCTTTGCCTTCCTGACGGCCGGCGTCTGCGTGATCTGGTTCCTCTTCGACGGTCCATCCGATCTCTGGCAGCGAGCCAGCGAGAACCAACTCGTTCTCTCGGCATTGAATTACCAGACTCCCATCAGCCGCTGGATCACGCTGACGCTGCTGTCGGCATTCGCGATCATCATGCTGCCACGGCAATTCCACGTCACTGTTGTCGAGAACAGAACCGCCCGGGAGCTCCGGCTCGCCGGCTTCCTCTTCCCTCTCTATCTCATCGTCATCAATCTCTTCGTCCTCCCGGTGGCGATCGGCGGTCTGCTGACGTTCGGCGGCAACGGGAATGCCGATCTCTACGTACTTTCGCTGCCGCTCGCCGGACAGATGCCAGTCGTATCGCTGATTACCTTTATCGGCGGCTTTTCAGCCGCGACCGCCATGGTGATCGTCGCGTCGGTCGCTCTCTCGATCATGGTCTCGAACGACATCATCATGCCGATCTTCCTTCACCGGAAGTTGA
Organism: Hyphomicrobiales bacterium; assembly: GCA_900466605.1. Classification (GTDB taxonomy): domain Bacteria; phylum Pseudomonadota; class Alphaproteobacteria; order Rhizobiales; family Rhizobiaceae; genus Rhizobium. The sequence continues at coordinate 82,300 of UBMU01000036.1, read as the reverse complement.
CCGATCGCACCGGACAGCGCAGCGATTTCGCCACGACGCTGCTCAACATAAGGCGCAGCGCAATTTTCGCCGTGCTGCTGCTCGGCTACGCCTATTACCGGTCAACCGACAGCACGACCGGGCTCGCCTCGATCGGACTGCTTTCCTTCGCCGCGATTGCGCAGATGGCCCCTGCCCTGTTTGGCGGCCTTGTATGGCGGCGGGCCAATGCGCGCGGCGCCATCCTCGGCCTGACGTCGGGCTTCGTCATCTGGGTCTATCTGCTGTTCCTGCCTTCGCTTGGCGGACCGGACTATTCGGGCGTTGCAAGCGCGGTGCTCGGCTTCATCTTTCCTGGCACGACTGTTTTCGCAGCCCCCGATGCCGATCCGTTGGTCAATGCCACAGTGATGAGCCTGCTCGTCAACACCGCCTTCTTCGTCATCGGATCGGTGACGCGGAATGCGCGGCCGCTCGAGCGCATCCAGGCGGGAATCTTCGTCAAGCGGCAGTCCCGCTCACAATTTGCCACGCGTGGCTGGAAAACCCGCATCAGCGTCGGCGATCTGAAGGCGACGATCTCACGCTATCTCGGGGAAGAGCGCATGGAGCGCTCGTTCCAGACCTACCAGCAGAATTCTGGCCGCAAGCTGGAGGACGACCAGCCGGCGGACATGGCGCTCATCCACTTTACCGAACAGCTGCTCGGCAGCGCCATCGGCTCCTCGTCGGCCCGGCTCGTGCTGTCGCTGATCCTGCAGAAGGTTGAAGACGCTTCTGCCGACACTGCCTGGCTGCTCGACCAGGCAAGCGAGGCGCTGCAATACAATCAGGACATGCTGCAGACGGCCCTTTCGCAGATGGACCAGGGCATCGCCGTCTTCGACAGCTCGAACAATCTTACGATCTGGAACCGGCGTTTCCGGCAATTGCTCGACCTGCCGGAGAATACCGGACAAGTGGGCTTCCCGCTGGCCGACATCGTGGCGATCCTCAGCCAGCGCGGCGACATTCCGGCCGGCGACGTCCCTCAGACGGTCCGGCATTTCCTGACACTGGACAAGCCCTTCGCGCTGGTGCTTGGCGGCGGCGAGCGCATCATCGAAGTACGCTCCAACGCCATGCCCGACAAGGGTATCGTCGCGACCTTCACCGACATCACCCAGCGCGTGACCGCCGACCGGGCTTTGAAGCAGGCGAACGAAACGCTGGAACAGCGTGTTGCCGAACGGACAGCGGAACTGACGCGCGTCAATCACGAGCTCGGTGAGGCGCGAGCCGCGGCGGATGAAGCCAATCTCGGCAAGACGCGCTTCTTCGCCGCCGCCGGCCACGACATTCTGCAACCGCTCAATGCTGCCCGGCTCTATTCATCGGCGCTCGTCGAGCGCATGGGCCAATCCGACAGCAGCGCGATCGTTCGCAATATCGATTCGGCGCTGGAGTCGGTAGAGAGCATCCTTGGCGCGGTGCTCGATATTTCGCGGCTTGATACGGGCGCCATGCGGCCGCGGCTGGCGTCAGTACCGCTTTCCGATCTGCTGGAGCGGATCCAGACGGACTTCGAGCCAATCGCGCGCGCAAAGAATCTGAAGCTCGTGGTGATGCCGACCTCGCTTCGGGTCCGTTCCGACCCCAACTTGCTTCGCCGTCTCGTGCAGAATCTCGTCTCCAACGCGATCAAATACACGATCGACGGCAAGGTGCTGGTCGGAGCGCGCCGGCGCGGACATCAGGTCGTCATCCAGGTGATGGATTCGGGAATCGGCATTCCGCCGTCGAAATTCCGCACCGTTTTCAAGGAATTTGCCCGCCTCGACGAAGGCGCCAAAACGGCCTCCGGACTGGGGCTCGGTCTTTCGATCGTCGACCGTATCGCGCGCGTCCTCAACCATGCCGTGGAACTGCACTCGACACATGGGAAAGGCACGGAATTCCGCATCTCCATGCCACGTGATGCCTCGCGGCTTGCCGAGCGCATCGGCGCTGCCCAGCCGGTAGAGAATTCGGCGCAGAGCCTCAAGGGAATGCGAATTCTATGCATCGACAACGAGCCGCATATTCTGGAGGGCATGCAACTCCTGATCAGCGGTTGGGGATGCGACGTTCGGTGTTTAAGCTCGTTGGCAGAGGCCGGTGCGCTCGATGCGCGCCAAGCACCACCCGACCTCGTCATCGCCGACTATCACCTTGGCGACGGCACCGGCGTTTCCGCCATCCTGGCGCTGAGGGAGAGATTTGCCGCTTTCATTCCAGCGCTGATCGTCACTGCCGACCGCACATTGGAGGTCCGCGCCGAAGTCGAGCGCCACGGCATCGGCATTCAGCACAAACCGGTGCGGCCGGCCGCCCTTAGAGCCTATATCACGCAGATTTCCGCTCAGAAGCGGGCCGCGGCCGAGTGACAACAAAAAAGGCCGGGCAAACCCGACCTTCTCTCCATCTCAACAGACCGTCCCGGTACACCAGATGACGGCCCGGAGATGACATTTTAAGCGCTTGCGCTTCAGATTGCCTGAAGACGATCGGCAGACATCTTACCCGAACGCTTGTCGGCGACGAGCTCGTAGGAAATCTTCTGGCCATCCTTGAGATCGCGCATGCCAGCACGCTCGACGGCAGAGATGTGGACGAAAACGTCAGCTGCGCCGTCATCCGGCTGGATAAATCCGAAGCCCTTGGTTGCGTTGAACCACTTTACGGTACCTGTGCTCATGACGAGATTCCTTTCAAATCGTGCATAATAGATAACATACCGCCCCACTGGGGAACGGCGAAGACCGATTTTGGAGGAAGTTCGCTAGCCACGACACAAACACCGCAGCAAAGTTCATCAAGCAAGATCGATGTCGGCCATTTACGCGGCAATTGTGTTCCTGGCAAGGCATAATCCGCCTTGTCGACGGTGTCTCACCCGGAAGCGCGTACACCCTCCGGATGTGACCGAGGAGCCTAGCTCTCCGGCTGCGCCTGTGGGGCAATGCTGGAACTAGCTGATGCTGCATGCGCCTCAAGAATGGCAGCGGCTATGACTTTCTGAAGCTCGTAAACCAGTGTGCGCGACCGCTTCCGGTCCAGATCCTGCGCCGCCTTCGCAAGATTCAATCCCTCATTCAGAACTATATGGTGAGCTCGAGTCAGCGCCCAACTTTCAATATCAAGATTAATCATTCGGAATCTCCGCTAAATCATTCAGCATCAAAGACATTCACGAATCACGATACGCAGAGCACTTACACAGCAAGAAGAATCATAGTTGCAATATTTTGCAAATAGCATTTTCGAGTGAATGCGCGTCGAATGCGAAATTATTCTGCTTGAACTGCGATAGATACAACCACACCACGCCCAAACCCAGTCAAACTGAATCAGGGGCTGTGCTCTCGGATATTCGGCGAAGCTTGCACGGACTTGCACGCCCGCGCGGGTGCGCATCCGATCCCCACTCAGCGAATGGGAGATCGAATAGCCCGCTGATCAGACCTTGGTGGCCGGTCCCTTGTTGCGTTCCAGCAGCGCCTTCACCGTATCGTCGTTGATTTTTCCACTCGGCTCCTGGCCGACCGACTTCTGGAAGCTCTTGATCGCCGCGACGGTTTTCGCACCAAGCTCGCCATCCGGCTGGCCCGCGTCGAAGCCGTTGTTGTTGAGGATCGCCTGGATGTTGCGAATCGCCTTCCGCATGTCGACAGTAGAGGTCTTGGTGGCATTGCCGATCCATTCATCGGGGACGTTGATGCCATTCGCCTTGTTGTCGAGTGGAGCAGCCTTCCAGAGGTCGGCCTTGGCGCGTGCCTTCTCCAGTTGATCCGGCTTCATAGCATTGGCGACTTCGTCGCGCTTCTGTGCAGCGTCCTTGTCGCCGCCCTTCGCGGCAACCGCGAACCACTTGTAGGACTCGGTCAGATCCTGCGCGACGCCATTGCCGCGAGCGCAAAGGATCGCAAGATTGAATTGGCTGTCGGTGATGCCGAGGTCGGCCGCCTTGGTGAACAAGTCTGCAGCCGCCTTGTAGTCCTGCTGGCCCAAGGCGCCCGACGCGTAGAGCACCGCGAGATTGTGCATCGCGCTGGCATTGCCACTGTTGGCAGCCTGCTCGTAATAGCGCTTGGCCTTGGTGATATCGCGATCGACGCCGGTGCCTTTCTCGTAGATGCTGCCGAGCCGATACTCAGCCGGCGCGAAGCCCTTGTCCGCAGCCAGCTGATACCAGCTTACCGCCTCCTTCGGATCGACGGCGATACCGGCGCGGCCTTCACTATAGCGAGCACCGATCTCGAATAGCGCCAGCGCATCACCGCTCCTGGCCGCATCGGCGAGCGATTTCGGCTGTACTGCCTCGGGAACGGCAATGCCCGCTGTTTCCGTGGCCGACGCGGCCATGCCGGCAGCAACTGGAGCAGTATCCTTGGCAACGAAGCCTGACACGTCCTGCGGCGCGCCCGAAGGCACAAACGGGGCGACCGCGTCGCCATTCAGCGGTGCGGCAGCGGTCAAATGATCGGGTGCTGCCGGTGCTGGCGCTGGATCGCTGCTTGCAAGCGGCGCGACAGGAGCGGCGGCGGCCGGGGCTTCCGGAGTGGTTGCGGCAACCTGATCCGGTGCCGTTTCGCTGTCGACGGGCAGGCCATTGCTGGCCGAATCCGTCAGCACGGCAACTTCGGCGGACGGCGCAGGCTGGCCGCTCGTTAGCGTGCGGGCAAGCGGGAACGCCATGATCGCCAGCAGAACGGCACCGACGGCCAAGAGGATCGGACGGCGGAAACGCGAGAAGGCACTTGCCTTGGTCGCGTCTTTGTCCTTGGCCTTCTTGTCGGCCTTGACGGACTGCTGCTTGGCACCCGGCTCGGTTTCCATCGCAGCGGCCTGAGCAGCGCGGCGGGCAGCAGCAATGTAGTCTGCGCGCTCGTTTTCGGTTGCCGGCTTCGCATTCACCCGAGCGGCGTTCTGGCTGGTACGCACACGCTCCAGAATTTTCTTGACGTCGGGCGCGCCCGAGCCCGGCTCCAGTGGCTCATTGGCCGCTTCCGGCGGCATCACGTCAACCGGATCGATCGAAGGCGCCGGATCGACAAGCGTGCGTTCGGTGGCCGCGGTTTCGGCCTTGGCCTTCTTGCCGGGCAGCAGGCGCTTGCCCAGTCCCACAAGCAGACTTCCCTTGGAGAGATTTGCAGAAGATGCGGGCTTCGTCGCCGCTTCGATGGCGACGACGCTGGTGTCGGTCGCTGCCATGACCGGGGCTGCAGGCGCTTCGTCGATGACCTCGCGCTGACGGCCTGCCGGGGCGCGGGTTCCAAACACGGCCGGCTTCTGCGCATCCTCCGCGCCGGCCTGCATCATCGCATAAGTATCGACTGTGAAATCGACATCCGCTTCCGGCATTCTCGGCGCAGGCCTTGCGACGGCGCGGTCTTCCATGGTGTCCAGTCGCTCGGCGATCTGGACGAGCGTCTCGTGCAGGGCCTGGAAGGTCCTGTGGGTGCGCTCGTCGCTGCTGCGGCTGAGATCTTCCAGCTGACGTAGGTCGTCGGCAAGCGCATTGAGCGCCGACATGTCGGCGGCAGCTGGAGCGCCGCCCTGCAACGCGCCGCTCCTTGCATAGGCTTCGACCACGGCTTCCGCCGCCTGCCGGGCAGCCTCGATGATGTATTCGTCACTGGTCGCCATGTAATCTTCGATCGCGCCCATGCGGCGGTCGAATTCTTCTGGCATCTCGGCCGCCGGCCGCGGTTCGGTCATCAGGGCCGACAGATTTGCGATCTGGTCTTCGAGGTTCTTCAACGCGCGCGGATCCGCCGCAGGCGCCGCGGTGCTTTCCTCCAACCGCGCAACGATATCACCGAGCCGGCCTTCGATACGGCGGATGGCGCTATCGTCCACCGGAGCGACGACAGGCTGGAGCGGCTGAAAGTCCATCTCGTCGATGCGGCGTGCAAGATAGTCCAGGCGCTGCGCGAGTGCGTCGTTGACGGAGCCCGCTTCGAGCGCATCGATCTTGCGGGAAATGTCAGCAAGCGCGCCCGTTAGCTCGGGCTGCGGCGCAGCCTTGTGGTTACGCTCCAGCAGGTAGGACAGGTGTTCCAGGCGCTCGTCCAGGCGCGAGGTCGCCTCAGCATTGGCGAGTTCCTCGACACGCAGCGTCAGGGTTTCGAGCCGATCCGCCAGGGCATCGGTTGGGGCCGTTCGGCTCGCGACGCTGTGGCCCATCAGATCGATTTGTTCAGCCAGTGCGTTCAGCCTGCCTTCGAGACGATGCATCATGGCGGGATCGCCGGCGGCAGCGGCCCGGCCGGTCGCCGCGATGGCGCGGCTGATTTCATCGAGGCGGCTGTCTACCGCCGCAAACTGCTCGGTCATCGCCCGGTCATGCGGCTGAATCATGCTACCGAACTGCTCCATCGCCGTCGCGATCGAGAGAAGCTTGTCTTCCAGCGCGCGGACAGCCGGACTTTCGCCCATGCCGCCGATATGGCGCTTGATGTCATCGAGCCGGTAGGCAAGCGCCACCAACTCTTCCTGCAATCCTGCGGTGTCGAGTGCGTGCAGCTGGTTCTCGAAGCCGTCCCAGCGGGTTTCCATATGGCGGATTGAATCTTCGCGCGCCAAGCCGTCCATCAGCGAGCGCAGCTCTTCGAATTCGCCGCGCAGCCCCTGCGCCTCGGGCGCATCGGAACGACCGGCAAGCTCGTCTATGCTGCTTGCGAGACGGCTCATGTCGGTGCGAATGTCATCGGCGAAGCGGCGGTCTTCCGCACCGACCTTGATGCTGCGGATCTCGTCGCGCAGCGCGTTCATCTCGCGCGTCACGCCATCGGAGATGTCGCGCTTCAAATCATGACGAAGATTGACGAGCGCCTGCGCGATCTCGGTCATCGTCTCTTCTGCTGCGCGATGGGCCGGTTGAGCCGATGCCGACTGCGGCACGACCGGACGCTGTGTGCGTTCGGCAAGCGACTGCGGAGCGCGCGACGGGGCCGGTTGCTCGCGCGTGTAGGATGCGGACTCACGCACCGCCGGGCGTTCCCGGCTTGCCTCCAGCATCCGCTGGCGCTGGCGAATTTCCGCGAAAGGATCCGGCCGCGCTTCGGCGGCATGAGAAGCGCGCGCGGCGTAAGGATCAGCGTAGACTTCGCGCTCCGGCGCCGGGGCGCGTTGGCGCTGGTCGCGAGCACCGGTGCCCATCAAACCCTCGATCCTCGCCTCCAGACCTTCGATGGTACGGTTCAGCGCATCGAGCGACGCCCTGTCGGAATGCCGTGGGGAATTTGATCGCGATCCGTTCATCTTCTTGCTCGCTTCATCTGTCCGAACCCTCGTCAGGGCCGATCATTGGCTTCCGTCACCGCCGCATCGGAATGCGGGCGAGAGCACCGTTCATGAAGAGATAATCAATTAGACTTTCCTCAACCTGTACGGCGTAGCGGCATTCCCATGAAACGCGAGACTGAAAAAAGGAATGCAAGTCGCCAATGCTCAGAAAGCACCTTTCACGAAACGTGGTAAACAACCCGTTAACCAACGCGAGAATTTTTTAACTTTTCAGGGTTTTCAGCCGTTTCCCGTGCTGAAATCGGCCGGCACGAGCTCCATGCCCGATCCGCATGCGGCAAGCGGATGTTAGTCAGGTATCAGAACGATTCCGTCCACGGCCGCACTTCGATTTCCTGCGACCAGGCGCTCCTGTGCTGCAGCAGGACATCGATGTAATTCTGCGCGATGGCGTCAGGATCAAGCATTGCATCCGGCTTGCCCGGGTCTTCCCGACGCATCTCTGAACGGATGGCGCCGTCGATGACGAAGTGCGCGACGTGAATTCCCTTCGGCCCTAGCTCGCGGGCAGCGCTCTGGGCGAGGCCGCGAAGCGCAAACTTGCCCATGGCAAAGGCCGCCGACTGGGCAAATCCCTTGATGCTGGCGGTCGCGCCGGTAAACAGGATCGCGCCACGCCCATGCGGAAGCATACGCCTTGCAGCCTGCTGGCTGACAAGGAAGCCGCCATAGGCACTGATTGCAATTGCCTGTTCGACGGCAGCGGGATCGAGCTCGGCCAAAGGACCTCGCAGGCGCCCGCTTGCGTTGTAGACGACCACTTCGGGATCCCCGATCGCGGCCGCGACGTCTTCAAAGAGCGCTGCGACGGAAGCGGGCAGCGCGGCATCCGCGGTGAAGGCACGCGCGCCGGTTTCGCCGGCAAGCCTGCTCAGCTTGTCGATATTGCGCGCCGCCAGCGCAACCTTGACCCCGCGCTCCGTCAACTGACGCGCAAGCGAAGCGCTGAGGCCGGGGCCTGCGCCGACGATGAGAGCGGAGCTGTAAGGAAATTCAGTCATGATAGCCCTCCTGCGGACACTACACCCGCCGCGCCTTGATGGTGTTCATCACGAAGCTCGTCTCGATGGTATCGACGCATTTCAGGCGGGCAATCTTTTCCTTGATGAAACGCTCGTAGTCTTCGAGGCCAGAGCTCATCACTTTCAGGACATAGTCCCGCGACCCTGTCACCAGATGGCATTCCAGCACTTCGTCCCAGTCGCGAACGGCATTCTCGAACATCTCGATCTCGTCCTCGTGCTGGCGACTTAGTCGAATGGATGCCAGCGCCGTCATCGTCCAGCCGTCGACGGCCGGATCGACGACTGTCGTGTAGCCCTGGATAATCTCCGCATCCTCAAGGCGGCGCAGGCGACGCAGGCAGGCCGATGCCGAAAGCCCGACGCGTTCCGCAAGCTCGTTGTTCGCAAGGCGTGCATCGCCCATCAGTTCCTTGAGGATCTTCCGGTCCATATCGTCAGCAATTTTCTGCGTCACAACTCACCATTCTCCGCAATAAGTTGCTTTAGACAGCATTACCGTGCAGCAAATAGCAAGAACAGCCCTCGTGTTCTGATATAATTTGCGAGCATCACGCGCATCTCTTGAGGAGACGATAATGACTGCACCACACCCTTCCAAGACTCATATCGGCAACCATGCCCTGCATCCCGAAACGCAGATGCTGAATTATGGCTACGACCCTGAACTGTCGGAAGGGGCGGTAAAGCCGCCGGTATTCCTGACTTCGACGTTCGTCTTCAAATCCGCAGAGGATGGGCGCGACTTCTTCGACTACGTTTCCGGGCGCAAGGAGCCGCCAGCAGGCAAAGGCGCGGGGCTCGTCTATTCCCGCTTCAATCACCCCAACAGCGAAATCGTCGAAGACCGGCTTGCCGTCTATGAACGCACCGAAAGCTGTGCCCTCTTTTCATCTGGCATGTCGGCAATCGCCACGACGCTGCTGGCCTTCGTTCGCCCCGGCGATGCCGTGCTTCACTCCCAGCCGCTCTACGGCGGAACCGAGACGCTGCTTGCAAAGACCTTCCTCAACCTCGGCGTCGCGGCTGTCGGCTTCGCCGATGGCGTGAGCGAGGTGTCCGTCCAGGCGGCTGCTGAAGAAGCCATGGCAAAGGGCCGGGTGTCAATGATCCTCATAGAGACGCCCGCCAATCCGACCAACAGCCTCGTCGACGTCGCGATGATCCGCCGCGTGGCCGATACGATCGGAAGGAAGCAGGGGCACACGCCAATCATCGCCTGCGACAACACACTGCTTGGCCCAGTCTTCCAAAGACCGATCGAACATGGCGCCGATATCTCGCTCTATTCGCTGACCAAATATGTCGGTGGCCATTCGGACCTCATCGCAGGCGCTGCGCTGGGCTCCAAGGCCGTGATGAAGCAGGTGAAGGCGCTGCGCGGTGCCATCGGTACGCAGCTTGATCCGCATTCCTGCTGGATGCTCGGCCGGTCGCTGGAAACGCTGCAGATCCGCATGGAGCGGGCTAACAACAATGCCCGCGTCGTTGCCGACTTCCTGCGCGAGCATCCGAAGGTCGATGGTATACACTACCTGCCGTACCACGACGCCAATTCGCCGCTCGGGCGTGCCTTCGCGGCGCAGTGCAGCGGCGCCGGATCGACTTTCTCCTTCGACATCAAGGGCGGCCAGCCGGCATCCTTCAAATTCCTGAACGCCTTGCAGATCTTCAAGCTGGCGGTGAGCCTCGGCGGCACGGAATCGCTCGCTAGCCATCCGGCAACGATGACCCATTCCGGCGTGCCGGCCGACGTTCGCCAACGGATCGGCGTGCTGGAATCGACCATCCGGCTGTCGATCGGCATCGAGCATCCGGATGATCTCGTCGCCGATCTACAACAGGCCCTGGACGCGGCGTGAATTGAACGGTGGCTCAGGCGGCCGCCGTTTCCCTCACATCGTCGAGCAGGAAATGCACGACGATGTATTTCGTCGTGTAGTGGCGGCCGCTGGCGGAAACATTATCGACGCTGCCGCCATCGGCGGGATGCCAGCGATGAAAATGCGGGCTGGTGGTAATCAGCGTGATCGCCTTGCCGGCCAGTCTACCATCCAGCCGGTAGCGCATCTCGGCCAGCGGCCAGATGCGTTCATAGTCATCCATTGAAATGCGGACTTTCAGTGCCTTACGGCTGACCGCTTCGCTGCGCGAGCCGTCCTCGTGCTCTATCGCCGGCAGTTCCAGCGTGACTTCCTCGGCTCCGTCGAGAATGGAATTGAACTCCTCCGGCCACATCCGTCTCATAAAAACGCTCCTCCAAGCTCTTTCGTCAGTCTGCATGCGAAATCTAGCGTGTCTCGTTCCAGAAGCAAACGGTCCCTGCATGCATTCGACGAAAGCCTCACGCACGGCATTGGAACCATGATCGTTTTTGGCGTCGCACCACAGGCTTTGTCCACATTTGAGACGCCGCAACGCTCTTGCCCTCCGGCGCTAACGCATCATTTTATGCGCCGACGCATCGATGACGGAGAAACAGATGGGACAAAACGTCCGGATCCCCAGCAACGAGACCGACAGACTGCTTGCTGTGCGCGCGCTGAATTCCGGCGCCGGCAGCTCGACGCCGGAGCTTGCCGCGTTGGCGGAACTCGCCAGAGGGGTCTTTGCCGCACCGTATGCGGCGATCAACATTATCGACGAGGATTGGCAGCGCATCGCCGGACAGGCGGGCATGGCGATTGCGGAATGCTCCCGGGAACAATCGATCTGCACGCGGGTGGTTTATGCGAACGACTTGTTTATCGTGCCTGACCTGACGAAGCATCCGGAACTCGGCCTGATGTCCTACGTCACCGGAGCTCCGCATTTTCGCTTCTATGCTGGTGCACCCGTCGCGTTGGACGAAGGACTTGCCGTCGGCGCCTTCTGCATTCTCGGTACGACACCACGCGAACTCAACGCAGTGGAGATCGCCAACCTGCGTAGCTTTGCACTCGTCGCCAGCGGCCTGCTCAGATTGCAAAAGGCAAACCTGATCATGGGGATCGCGGAGCGCAGCTTGCGCACGGCGGCCATGACGGACCCGCTGACCGGCTTCTACAATCGGTCAGCCCTGACAAGCGTCGTCGACAGGGCGCTCGATGCCGCGCTTGCGGCCGACCAGACCTTCGGCGCACTCTATCTCGACATGGACGGTTTCAAAGGCATCAACGACAAATTCGGTCACCACGCCGGTGATGAGGTTCTGCGAGAAGCCGGGAACCGGATCCGCGAGGTCATCCGGTCCGGCGATATCGCCGTTCGCATGGGCGGCGATGAATTCGCCATCTTCGTTCCCAGCCCACCAAACGCAACGGCATTGTCCTCTGTCGCCGAACGGCTGGTAGCGGCCTTCCGCAAACCCTTCGAGATCGATGGAAAAGAAGTGCGCGCCTGCATCAGCGTCGGCGGCGCCGTCGCACCGCAGGCCGGGACGAAGCGTACGGACATATTAAGCTACGTCGACGGCGCACTTTACCAGGCCAAATCTGCCGGCCGCGACCGGTTCGTGGTGCGGGAAAGTTAAAGCTGCCGCAGGCGTTTTCAGCGCCAGCGCACCGCCACATATGTGCCCGTCGGCTTACCATTGCGGCCATACACCAGCTCTGCGCCGAGCGTCGTCGTCATGGCGTTGATGAGGCGCGTGCCGAGGCCTGTTCCCTTCGGCCCGCTGGCGCGATCGAACCCGACACCATCGTCCTCGACGGACAGCACGTTGCCGCCATCTTCCGTTTTTCGGAGGACGACACGCACTTCACCTTCGGCATCGGGATAGGCGTATTTCATCGCGTTGGTTACCAGCTCGGTCAGAATGACGCCGAGTGCAACGGCTCTGTCGGCGGTTGTCGATATCCGGCAGAGATCGGATTGCACCACTATACCGCGCGAAAGGCTGCTCGTGCTGTGCAGCTCTGCCAGGAGCGGCCGAAGATAGACGTCAAGGTGCACTTCCCCGACATCCCCTGACGTGTAGAGGCTCCGGTGAACACCCGCTATCGCCGTGATGCGGTTTTGTGTCTCGTCGAGCGCTGTCTTCGTCTCATCGCTGCGAGCGATCTGCATCTGCATGCGGATCATAGCCGAAACGAGTGACAGGCTGTTGGCAATACGGTGGTTCATCTCGGCGAGGAGCAGCTCCGCCCGTTCCTTGGCGACAACGAGCTGCCGATCTGCCTCTTCCTTCTCGCGGCGCAGGCGCGCGTTTTCCAGCGCTTGCTCGAGGGCGCTGACGAGAAGCGGAAAGAAGTCGTCCGTCGCAGTCTTGACGACGTAGTCGGCAGCACCGCCCTTCAACGCCCTGATCGCCACGTCGGCGTCGCTCGACCCGGTCACATAGAGGACGGGGGTAGCCTTGCCGATTTCGGCAATTGCCTCAAGGAAGTTCAGGCCCGTCTGGTTTTCGAAATAGTGATCGAGAACGACTGCCCCGAATTCCTCGGCTGTGAACATCTCGAGGCCGGTTGCGATCGACGGGGCATGGACGACTTCGAAATCACTGCGCGCAAGGACCCGCGCGGCAAGGCGGGCAAGGGCTGGATCATCATCGACGTAAAGGATGCGCACAGATTCTGGCTACTCGTTAGGGTATTTGGATGACGGAGAAGAACAGGCCGAGATTACGGATCGCCGTCGAGAAACCGTCATAGTCGACCGGCTTGGTGATATAGACGTTGGCGCCGAGATCATAGCACTTCTGGATTTCACGTTCGTCGTCGGTCGTCGTCAGCACGACCACCGGCAGGCGGCGGGTATGCTCGTTGCTCTTGATCTGCTCCAAAATGTCGATACCGGACATATCGGGCAGGTTCAGGTCGAGGAGGACGAGCAGATAGCGATCCTTGCTGATCACGCCATCGCGGTTCGGGCCGAGGATATAATCGAGCGCACTCTTGCCTAGGGTGAAGGGCACGATCTCATTGTGCACGCCGGCACGGCGCACGTTCTTTTCGATAAGGCGGGCGTGCCCCTCGTCATCCTCGATCATGACGATCGTGACTTCCTGACCCGTGGCTTTCATAGTTCCATACTCCGGACGATTTTGGTGAGGTCGGACGGCAGCGTCAGAACGAAGGTACTACCCTGGCCGAGTTCGGATTCGACGGTAATGTCTCCGCCCAAATTTCGTATTAACGAGCGCACATGGGCGAGGCCGATACCCTCCCCGCGCTGGTCCTGCTCTCCGGCCCGCCGGAACAGCTCGAAGACGCGCTCGAAGTCCTGGGGCCCAATGCCGCGGCCATTGTCCTTGACGTCGATCCGCACACGACCCGGTCCGTCCGGATAGGCGTCGATCTCAAGCGCCAGCGGTCGACCCTGCATCTGGTATTTCACAGCATTGTCCAAAAGATTGCCGAAAATCTGTTCGAGCGAAAAACGATCGGTGACGATGTTGCCGACACGGACTCGGATATCGACCGTTCCGCCGGATTCGGAAAGCTGGTGATGAACGTTGGCCGCCGTCGTTTCAAGCAATGACCTGAGGTCTACCCGATCCGGCTGCAGCTTCCTGCGACCGTCGCGCGAGATTTTCAGGATCGCGTTGATCAGCGAGTCCATCTTGCGTGTCGAGGAGCGGATGAAGCCGAGAGCCTCAGGCAGGTCTTCCTCGACGGCCTGTCTTGCTTCCCGGATTTCTTCCACCGTCGGCCTTTTGTCGTCGGCAAGAATATAGGTCGAAACGGACTTCATCGCCGTGTCGAGTTCGCTGAGGAAGCCCATGATATTGACAAGGGGGGCGCGCAGGTCGTGGGTTACGATATAGGCGAAACGCTGGATTTCCTGGTTGGCGCGGATGACCTCACCCGTGCGCTCGCGCACCCGCGTCTCCAGCCCGACGTTGAGGAGTTCCACTTCGTCGGTCGCCGCCTGCAGGTCGCGCACGTGCTGCACGATGATCAGGATCGCGCCGCCGAGCACGATCAGGATGGCGACCGCGCCGCCGATCGTGACCCATTGAAGATTGCTTGCCGCCGATAGCTGCGCCTGCACGAGGACGCGCAGGCGATCGTCGGTCTGCTCGAGGAAACTGCCGAGGATCGAGCGCACCTTGTCCATGTATTCGCGCCCGGCATCGTCGCGAACGATAGAGATCGCCTCCGAAAACTTGCCTTCCTTGGCAAGCGCGACCGTCGTCGACAGCTCGTTCAATTTGCCTTCAATTGCTGTATTCAGCGCATCAAGCTGCAACGCATAGCTCGGAAGCGGCGAGACATTGTCGGTGAGTGCCTTGCGGCGTTCAGGCAGCGCTTGCCGCGCCTTGTCATAAGGTTCTAGATAACTGGAGTCATTCGACAGGAGAAAGCCGCGCTGGCCCGTTTCGGCATCCTGCACTGTGGTCAGGAGGCCGACGATCGAGCTCCGCACGCGGCGAAGTGAGGCCGTTTCCTCCGAGTAATTGTTGTTGGCGTTCACAAGCCAGATCGACGAGCCGACGATGCCGAGCAGGGCGAGGATCCCGATGGCAAGCATGATCAGGCTGGAACGGTAAAAGGCGGCAGTGGAAGTCATCAAGTGTCCGCGAGGTCGGGTGGGCGCTCCGTTGTATACATTGCCAGGGGCTAAAGATAGCGCCCTTACAGTATGCCACCCCAACAGAACAAGGGTCGCAGCAGCCCACACCCGCTGCGGCCCAAACTGCCGATCAAGAACTAGCGGTATGCCTGCTCGAGCTTTGCGACATCGAGTTTTACCATCCCGAGCATGACTTCGGTAACACGCTTAGCGCGTTCCCGATCCGGATCGGCAATCATCTCCAACAGCACGCGCGGAACGATCTGCCAGCATAGGCCCCACCGATCCCGCAGCCAGCCGCACTGTTCCTCGACGCCGCCGTCTTCCAGAAAGGCGTTCCATATCCTGTCGATCTCTTCCTGCGTCTCGCATTCCACCGAGATCGAGAAGGCATGGTTGAAGGCATCCAGCGGGCCGGCTTCCATCGCGACAAAATCCTGGCTCCCGAGCTTGAAATTTATGATCTTGACGCTGCCCGGAGGCCCACTCGGCGTTTCCGCCGGAAGCATGGTGGTGCGCCCGATGGACGAATTCGGGATCGTTGCCACATAGAATTCGACAGCTTGCCTTACATCTTTCTCGAACCAGAGATTCGACGTGATCTTGAGCATGACTTGTCCTCCTCGTTGCTGCTCTGGCGAAATGTTCGACAGCCCAAGGACGTTCCGGCCACACCCTTTCCGACAGGACCGGCCAGATCATTTTCACAAATTCACGCCCACCTAAAATTTGACGTTTACGCAAACGTCAATATTTTGTAAGAGACTCTCAAATGCCGGTTTCGTCCGGCGCGCCGAATTGGAGGAATTCGAACGATGCCAGTCTACAAGGCCCCGGTTAACGACACGCTCTTCGTGCTGAACGACGTGCTCGGCCTGGAACGCTACAACAATCTCCCGGGGTTTGCGGACGCCACGCCTGACATGATCGAGGCTATCCTCGGCGAGTCAGCCAAGATTGCCGAGGAAGTGCTCTTCCCGCTGAACTATTCCGGCGACCAAGAAGGCTGCGTACGCCACGAAGACGGTTCCGTGTCGGTTCCGAAGGGCTTCAAGGAAGGTTACGACGCCTATTGCCAGGGAGGCTGGACGGGCCTTGCCGTCCCCGAAGAATTCGGCGGCCAGGGCCTTCCATACGCACTTCATGCCGCCGTCGGCGAATATACCTCCGCCGCCAACATGTCGCTGATGATGTATCCGGGGCTGACCCAGGGGGCGATCGCGGCGATCCTCGTCCACGGCTCGGACGAGCAGAAGCAGACCTATGTGCCGAAGATGGTCTCCGGCGAATGGTCCGGCACCATGAATCTCACCGAGCCGCATTGCGGCACCGATCTCGGCCTCTTGCGCACCAAGGCAGTGCCGCAAGCTGACGGCAGCTACAAGCTGTCGGGCCAGAAAATCTTCATCTCCGCCGGCGAGCACGACATGACCGGCAATATCGTGCATCTCGTGCTGGCGCGTATCGAAGGTGCCCCCGAGGGCACCAAGGGAATTTCGCTCTTCATCGTGCCGAAGTTCATGGTCACGGCGGACGGAACGGCTGGCGAGCCCAACGCTGTTTCCTGCGGTGCGATCGAGCACAAGATGGGCATTCACGGCAACGCCACCTGCGTCATGAACTATGACGAGGCGACCGGCTTCCTCATCGGCGCAGAGAACAAGGGCCTCAGCGCCATGTTCGTGATGATGAACGAGGCGCGTCTCAGCGTCGGCCTGCAAGGTCTGGCGATCTCGGAGATCGCCTATCAGAACGCCGTCAACTATGCCCGCGAGCGCATCCAGGGCCGCTCACTGTCGGGGCCGAAGGCGCCGGAGAAAAAAGCCGACCCGATCATCGTGCATCCGGACATCCGCCGCTCGCTGATGACGATCCGGGCCTTCAACGAAGCAGGCCGCGCCTTCCTGCTCTGGACGGCGTTGAAATCAGACATCGCCCACCGCTCGGCGGACGAGAAGGAGCGCCAGACGGCCGACGACATTCTCGGCCTCGTGACGCCGATCCTCAAGGGCGTGCTGACCGACAAGGGCTTCGACCACGCCGTCATGGCCCAGCAGGTCTTCGGTGGCCACGGCTATATCGAAGAGCACGGCATGAGCCAGTATGTGCGCGATGCGCGTATCGCGATGATCTACGAGGGCGCCAATGGCATTCAGGCGCTCGATCTCGTAGGCCGCAAGCTCGGCCAGAACGGCGGCCGCGCCGTCATGGCGCTCTTCAAGGAAATCGGCGATTTCTGCGAAGAGAACCGCAACGATGAACAGATGACCTTCTTCACCAAGAACCTGAAGAAGGGGTTGAACGACGTGCAGGCGGCGACCATGTGGTTCATGCAGCATGCCATGGCAAAGCCCGACAATGCCGGTGCTGGCTCGACCGACTACATGCACCTCTTCGGTCTCGTCGTGCTCGGCTACATGTGGGCGAAGATGGCGAAGGCTGCCGAGGACGGCCTTGCTGCGGGAGACGCGGATCGCGAGGCATTCCTTCGCAACAAGCTGATCACTGCCCGCTTCTTCATGGAGCGGATCATGCCGGAAACGGCGCTGCGTAAGGCGCGGATCGAGACCGGCGCGGAAACGATGATGACCTTGGCCGCCGAGGCCTTTTGAGTTCAACGGCGCCTGTCGCCGATAGGGAGATAGAGGAATGACCGAGGTTTTCATTTACGACCACGTGCGCACGCCGCGCGGCCGCGGCAAGAAGGACGGCTCGCTGCACGAGGTGCCGTCCGTGCGTCTTGCCGCCAAGACGCTGGAGGCGATCCGCGACCGCAACGGGCTCAATACGGCAACCGTCGACGACATCGTCATGGGCTGCGTCGACCCTGTGATGGAAGCCGGCGCGGTCATCCCGCGCGGGGCGGCCTTCGAGGCCGGCTATTCCACCAAGGCGCCCGGCATGCAGATTTCCCGCTTCTGCGCCTCCGGTCTCGACGCGGTGAATTTCGGCGCAGCGAAGATCGCTCAGGGCGCCGATGACATCGTCATCGCAGGCGGCGTCGAGTCGATGTCGCGCGTCGGTCTCGGCATGTCCGGCGGCGCCTGGTTCATGGATCCGTCCGTGAACTTCCCGGCCTATTTCATGCCGCAGGGCGTCTCCGCCGATCTGATTGCCACCAAGTACGGCTTTTCGCGCGACGACGTCGATGCATACGCGGTCGAAAGCCAGAAGCGCGCGGCGAATGCCTGGGAGAAGGGCTACTTCAAGAACTCCGTCATCCCAATCAAAGACCAGAACGGCCTTGTTATCCTTGCCCATGACGAGCACATGCGTCCGGGCACCGACATGCAGGCGCTGGCAGCGCTGAACCCCTCCTTCCAGATGCCGGGCGAGATGGGCGGCTTCGAAGCCGTCGCGATCCAGGCGCATCCCGAGGTCGAGCGCCTCAACTACGTCCACCATGCCGGCAACTCCTCGGGTATCGTCGATGGCGCGGCGGCTGTGCTGCTCGGCTCCAAGGCCGGCGGCGAGAGCATGGGCATCAAGCCCCGTGGCCGCATCAAGGCCTTTGCCAATATCGGCTCCGACCCGGCGCTGATGCTGACAGGCCCAGTCGACGTCACCGAAAAGCTTCTGAAGCGCACGGGCATGACGCTTGCCGACATCGATCTCTTCGAGCTCAACGAAGCTTTCGCCGCCGTCGTGCTGCGCTTCATGCAGGCCTTCGAGGTCCCGCATGACCAGATCAACGTCAACGGCGGCGCGATCGCCATGGGCCACCCGCTCGGCGCCACCGGCGCGATGATCCTCGGCACGGTGCTGGACGAACTGGAGCGCCGCGATCTCAACACCGCGCTCGTCACGCTCTGCATCGGCGCCGGCATGGGCACGGCGACCATCATCGAACGCGTCTAGGGATTATCAGGCAGACATTCGCCATGGGCCAGAACGAGACGGACCGTCACTTCGAGCTTCGAAACCTCGATAAAAGCATGGAAGAGGCCGCTGCTAAGGCATCTCGGGTCAATCCGAAGGAGCATGTTCGGCGGTTGCGAGGCGAAAATCGCTTCATGCTGCTGTTCCTTGCCTTGGTCATTGGCGTGGCCTGCTACCTGCTTGGCGTCTTCTGAAAGCCTGGGAATTTGAGGGAAGAGGAAATCCCATCATGAACACTTACAAGAACTTCACCGTCGAAACAGATGCAGACGGCATCGCCCTTGTCACTTGGGACATGCCCGGCAAATCCATGAACGTCTTCACCGAAGAGGTGATGGACGAGCTCGACGCCATCGTCGATGCCGTGGTTGCCGATAGCGCCGTCAAGGGCGCGGTCATCACCTCGGGCAAGTCGAGCTTCTCCGGCGGCGCGGACCTCTCGATGATCAAGTCGATGTTCTCCCTCTACCAGCAGGAGAAGGCCGCCAATCCCGATGGCGCCGCGCAGAAGCTGTTCGATCTCGTCGGCCGCATGACCGGCTTGTTCCGCAAGATCGAAACCTCGGGCAAGCCTTGGGTCTCGGCGATCAACGGCACCTGCATGGGCGGCGCCTTCGAAATGTCGCTTGCCTGCCACGGCCGCGTCGCCTCGAATGCCAAGTCGGTGAAGATCGCGCTTCCCGAGGTCAAGGTCGGCATCTTCCCTGGCGCCGGCGGCACGCAGCGCATCTCGCGCCTGGCGGACGCCCAGTCGGCGCTGCAGATGATGACGACAGGCCAGTCGCTGACGGCGGCACGCGCCAAGGCGATGAACCTCCTGCATCAGGTGGTCGAGCCGGATCAGCTGATCCCGGCCGCCAAGCAGATGATCAAGGACGGGCTGAAGCCTGTCGCCCCCTGGGACGAGAAGGGCTTCAAGGCGCCCGGCGGCGGCATCTGGACGCCTGCGGCAGCGCAGCTCTGGCCGGCCGCACCCGCGATCCTGCGCCGCGAGACGGCGGGCAACTACCCGGCAGCACTCGCCGTCCTGAAATGCGTCTATGAAGGCCTGCAGGTGCCGTTCGACACCGGCCTCAAGATCGAGCAGCGCTATTTCACCGAGATCCTGCAGACCAACGAAGCCTTCTCGATGATCCGTTCGCTCTTCATCTCCATGCAGGAGCTCGGCAAAGGGGCCCGCCGCCCCGCCGGGATCCCGAAAACGGAGTTGAAGAAAGTGGGTGTCGTCGGCGCCGGTTTCATGGGAGCCTCGATCGCCTATGTGACCGCCGCCGCCGGCATCCCCGTCACCCTCATCGACCGCGACATCGAAGCGGCGACGAAGGGCAAGGGCGTTGGCGAGGGCCTGGTGAAGGACTCAATCGGTAAGGGACGCCTTACGCAAGACGAGGGTGCGGCGCTGCTGGCACGCATCGTCCCGTCCGCCGACTACGGAGACCTCAAGGATGCCGATCTCGTCATCGAAGCCGTCTTCGAAGACCGTGAGGTCAAGAAAGCCGTGATCGAGGCGGTTGAGGCCGTATTGCCGGAAGGCGCCATCTTCGCTTCCAACACCTCGACCCTGCCGATATCTGGCCTTGCCAGGAACTCCAAGCGGCCGACCGATTTCATCGGCGTGCACTTCTTCTCACCGGTCGAGAAGATGATGCTGACTGAGGTCATTCTCGGCAAGGAGACAGGCGACAAGGCGCTCGCCGTGGCACTCGACTACGTCGCCGCGATCAAGAAGACGCCTATTGTCGTCAACGACACGCGCGGCTTCTTCGTCAATCGTTGCGTCTTCCGCTATATCCACGAAGCCTATGACATGCTGATCGAGGGCGTGCCGCCTGCGATGATCGAGAATGCCGCCAAGATGGCCGGCATGCCTGTTGGGCCGCTGTCACTGAACGACGAAGTGGCGATCGATCTCAGCCAGAAGATCCTGAAGGCCACCGTCGCCGATCTCGGCGAAGCCGCCGTCGATCCGAAGCACATGGCGCTGATCAACAAGATGGTCGACGAACTCGACCGCCGCGGCCGTAAGAATGGCAAGGGCTTCTACGACTATCCGGCGAAACCGGCCAAGAAGTCGCTTTGGCCCGAGCTGAAGACCTTCTACCCGCAGAAGAAGGCCGATGACATCGGCGTCGAAGTGCTGAAGCAGCGCTTCCTCGTCACCATCGCGCTGGAAGCGGCGCGCACCATCGAGGAAGGCATTGTCACCGATCCGCGCGAGGCCGACGTTGGCTCCATCCTCGGCTTCGGCTTCGCCCCCTACACCGGCGGCGTGCTGTCCTACATCGACGGCATGGGCGTGAAGACCTTCGTGGAACTCTGCGAGAAACTGGCGGCAACCTACGGCGCACACTTCAAGCCGACAGCGCTGCTGACGGATATGGCAGCCAAGGGCGAGTCGTTCTACGGCCGCTTCGACCCTTACGCGAAGGAGAAAGAGGCGGCCTAAGCCGCCTCCTCGTTCCGCGCTACGGTACCACTGACACCGACAGGCGCGGGATGTCCTCGCTCGCCTCCTAGTTCGGCGTCTTAGTAAAACCGCGGCACAGGAGACGATTGTGAACATGGGTGTGGCCAACAATGGAGCCTGCCACATCCACGGCAAGTTCGTCATCTCCGCGACATCGGACGAACCCCTCGAGCACGACGAAATCGCCAAGCATCGAAACCACGATCTGCGTGCTATCGAATTCCGATGCAGCTTCAAGTGCGCATCGGACTGCTGCCGTGGTCGCCGCCGGGCAATGTCCGGCCTCCATGTTGTTCAATGACCAGCCGTTGCTGTCCAAACGTAGGACCATCTTCTCCTCCAAGGTTAAACGTCGGAGAGTAGCGATCATTATATTAGCGGTCTATTAAGTATGACATGTGTCCGGATCTTAGCGGAACACCTGTCCTGGCGCACGACGAGCCAGCATGGCACGCTCCGATCACTTACTGTCGATTGATGCCGCGATCTTACGCGCCTCCTTGCCGACCTCACGGAGAAGCCCGGTCGCCACGGCGTTGAAACCGCAGAAATACAGACCATCAGCTGCGGGCTGAAGCTGCCCGCGCGCGGGAGCGTCCGCGCCACCGAACCTCCGTCTGAAATCAGGCAGCAGCGTATCGAGCGCGGGCCGATAGCCTGTCGCCAGAACAATCGCGTCGAAGACTTCGGAGCGGCCGTCTTCAAAGAGCACCCGCCGACCATCTGTTCCCGAGATTCCGGTGAACACGCGGATGTCGCCAGATCTGATCCGTTCGACCGTCCCGATATTGATCAAAGGCGTACGCGCCCTCTCCATGATCGTCGTCAGCGGCCCCTTTTTCGCTCTTTGAAGGCCGAAGCTCGTGAGATCCCCGAAACGCAGGCGTAAGATCGGAGCGTTCAACGCATCGACCAGACGAGAGGGAAAAAATCGCTGGGCTATGGCAATAGTGGCGGTCGTCAGTCCGAAGAGTTCCAGCGGGACGACATTGACCGGACCGCGCACGGACATCCCGACATCGAGGCCAGCCTCCGCGCATTCGAGCGCGATCTCGCCTGCCGAGTTGCCGAAGCCGACGACGAGGACGCGCCTAGCGTCAAGCGCCGCAGCGTTCCTGAATTCGGAGGAGTGAAGGAGTTTGCCGGTGAACAGCTCCTGTCCCGCCCAGTTCGGCCGTATCGGCATGTTCGCGAGGCCGGTCGCGACGATGACGTTGCGTGCCTGGAACGCCCCATCGGAGCTATCCACAGTCCACACCTTCTCCTTGCTGATCGTCGTCGCGCGCACGCCAAATCTGACCTCGATGTCGTGCGAGGAGCTATAGACTTCAAGATACTCTATGATCTGCAGCCGCGACGGATACTTCGGAAAACTGCGCGGCATCGGCATTCCCGGCAGGGCCGAGTGCATCTTGTGGGTGTGCAGCCGAAGGCGATCATAGTGCCTATGCCATGAGGCAGCGAGCGTATGCTCCTTCTCGATCACCACAGAAGATCGCCCGCGAGCCCGCAGAGCCGCAGCACAGGCCAGTCCTGCAGGTCCCGCGCCGATGATGATCGTCTCCACGGTTGTCACGAGATTCTCCTTGCGGGCCCGTCCGGGTGCCAATACCCGCCGCCCTAGGGTGCGGAGACCTTGACGACATCAGACAGAACCCATTTCTTTTCGAAGAACTCCTTCGTGGGGCCATAGGCGCGGAACATCAGTTCAAACTTCCGCTTCGGGTCAGTGGGCACCCAGTTCGCGTCCTTGCCCTTCGGGGCCCTAGGGCCGAAATAGAGGTCGACGGAACCGTCGGCGTTCTTCGCAAGCTCGGGAATTTGCGATGAGCGGCTGGCGCGGGAGACGTTCTTGATCAGCGCGTGCGTCTGTCGGTCGTAAGCCGTAACCGACCAATACTGCTGCACCGGCACGTTCGCAGGCACGTTGAGACGATACGTCCTGCTGCCGTCGAAGGCGTGCCCATCCTTGTCGCGGATCGAGATTGAATAGAACTGACCAGCCCCGAGTCTCTTGATGCCGATATAGGCGTAGCTATAGGCAACGCCGCGATGATCCACGGGATAGGCGTCCGGTTCGTTAAAGTCGGATTGCGCCGCCTTGATGAGATCGGGATAAGCGGGGAAGGTCCAGCGGCTCTTGTCGGTGAAGAAGGGAGGAAGACCAGCGTCGTATTTTGCTTCCAGTAGCGCTTCGGCCTCTTTGATGCCCTTGGTCAACAGCGATTTCGTACGCTGATCCGGCTCGAACGGCTTGCCCTTTTCGATCCCGATGGATTTCAGCTGGTCGATCATGACACGGTCACGCGAAATCCAGGGCTCCTCCTGAACGACACGGTTCAGGTTTTCGAAGAAGCTCGTGTCCCATTTGATCGTGGAATCAAACAGGATATCCTTCACGTCGAAGAAAACGGTCTCTGGCGGATGGTCAGCAGCCGACAGCGGGTAGACTTTCAGCTTCTTGCCATAGTCGATCGAGGCCTGAACGTCGGCATCGCCATGGCTGGCGAGATTTGACCGCAACAGCATGTAACCGCCGTAGACTTCCGATTGCAACGGAATGAACCCTTCCGGCACCTTATCCTTGTAACCAGGCGGCAGCACTACGAATTTTCCACCCTTGCCTTTGTCGTATCCGAGCAGACCGGCATCCTCCAGCGGCAACTGCCACGCCGTGACAATATTGCCGTTGAAGGAGGCCCTGCTCTCCGCCGCTGGCAGATCGAGAACAACGGGGCCATCCTTGGTGGTGAAGAACACCATAAAATAGAGTGCATCGGGGTTGGGCGTCAGCGTCTGGTTTTTCCAGTTCAGCGGCCGACCCCAGTAGATCGCCTGCCCCACCTTTCCGGGTGTCTTGGTCAGCATCTCCTGACGCATGAGATCGTAGTTGGCCGCCGGCATACCCCAGACGACCGCCTGGACTGCCTTGCGCTCGATCTCCTGGTCGAAGACACGCTGCGCGGTCTTGTCTGCCGATAGGGCGGGGCTTGTCAGCAACAACAGGCACAATAGCGTGATGACCCGCATGGCAACATTTCCTCCGGTCTGGGCTGTGTTGTCCGCAGTGAGCACTCCGGGAGCGTAAAACAGAAGTACGTTACGGTAAAATCTGACGGCAAACAGCGGCTGCGACCTTCGTCGCCTTGGCCAGTTGATGCTCGTTTCCCTTTCAGACGCGACAGGATCTATACTCGCCTGAGCGCCGAGAACACCGCGGAGGAAAGACGGTATGCGCCAAAATCAGACGCCAATCAGGCTCACCGCGCATCGGTTTGCGAGAGCAGTAAGCATCTTCATCCGCTCTGACATGGGGGGACAAGCGAGAGTGCTTTTTGCGGGAGTCTTCCTCCTGTTTTGCGGCATAAGCGCGCTGAATATCGTCAACAGCTACGTCGGTCGAAACTTCATGACTGCCATAGCCGAAAAGCAAGCCGGCGAGTTCTTTCGACAGGCCATCTTCTACACCGGTGCCTTTGCCGCTTCGACCGTCGTTTCGGTGATCGCCCATTTCGTCGAGCAGCGCCTGGCGCTGCTCTGGAGGGAGTTCCTGACTAGGCGCGCGGTCGGTCTCTATATGAACGGTGGCACGTTCTATCGGCTGAGCGTTTCCGGCAGGCTCTCACATCCCGATCAGAGGATTGCCGACGACATCAATGCCTTTACCACCACCACCCTTTCTTTCCTCCTGATGCTGCTCAGCAGCGCGCTGACGATTTTGACGTTTTCAGGCGTCCTCTGGTCGATCAGTCCACTGCTTTTTGTTGCGGCGGTCATCTACGCAGCTTGCGGGTCCTACATGACGATCGTCCTTGGCCGCCCCCTGATCGGTCTCAACCACGATCAGCGCGACATGGAGGCTGCCTTTCGGGCGAGCCTCATCCGCGTGCGGGAAAACGCAGAGCCGATCATGCTCGGACGCGGCGAGGCAAGCCATGCCGACCTGCTGATGAACCGGCTCGACATTCTTGCCGGCAATTTCAGGCGGATTATCGCCATCAATCGCAACGTCGGCTTCTTCACCACGGGCTATAACTGGATGATCCAGATCGTTCCGGTTGTCATCATCGCGCCGGCGTTCTTTCGCGGCGACCTCGAATTCGGCGTCATTACCCAGTCTGGTGCAGCGTTTGCGATGCTGGTCGGTGCGTTTTCGTTTGTCGTCCGGCAATTCAATTCCATCTCGAATTTCGCTGCCGTGGTGGCCCGTCTCAGCTCACTGCTGGAGGCAATAGAGGAGGCCCGGGACAGCGAGAAAACCGCCATCCAGCTGATCGAGGCCGAGGCGCCTCTAACCTACGAACACCTCACGCTTTTATCGTCGGTCGGCAAGACCCCGATATTGAAGGATCTCTCGCTCGCCATTCCTCGTGGCGCGCGGGTTCTGATCGCCGGAGATAGCGAGGCGGCGGGCATGGAATTGTTTCGCGCAACGGCGGGTGTTTCCGTTCAAGGAAGCGGGCGCATCATCCGACCACCACTGCCTGATATACACTTTCTTCCTCAACGCCCCCACTTTCCGCCCGGCACACTGCGTCAAACGCTCGCCGCGGAAGAGCGCGCGGCTGCTACCGACGATCGTATTCGGCAAGTGCTGGACGCTTTAGACCTGAAGGATCTTACCGCCCGAACCGGCGGCTTTGACAAGGAGCAGGACTGGGCAGTGCTTCTATCGCCACGCGAACATCTGCTATTGGCCCTGGCGAAGGCCCTTCTTGCGGCCCCGCAGTACGTGTTCATCGAGAAGGGGGACGCCGCATTGAGCGGCAGACAATTTGCCGAGGCGTTGCGTCTGCTTTCCAGCGCGTCGATCGGCTGCGTCAACTTCGGAGAAGATGAAAGATCAGGGGACCTCTATCAAACGGTGCTCACCTATGATCAAACCGGTGCTTGGACTTGGACGGACCATGGTGGACCCAGCACGATCCGCCACTAGGGCCGATTGGGCTTCCTGGTCGGAGGCACCATAGTCAGTGGCCTTCCGAAATCGACTCTCATCCCTAAAAGCGCTGGAGCGCCGCACAACTCCGGTCTAGTGTCGAGCGGCATAGGTTCGTTAGGCGTCAGATTGTGGGAGGTTTGACCAATGCGCCATACATCGTGCCTGGGGATGACGGGATCTCAAGCGACGGTCGCCGCAATTCTTGCCGCAACCATCGCTTCACAACTTTTCGGTGCCGCGGCTTCCGCGAAGAGTGCCTTTGACAACTTTCCGCTTGTCATAACATGCGAGAACAAGGGAACCGAGCATGCCTATTACCTGTCAAGGGTAACGGAGGACGGGATAGCGACCTTCGTCGCTTCCGACCGGATTGCTGGCACGATCACAGTGGGCGGGCCAGCCAAAGCGGTGGGCGGGACACAGGACGGCGGAAGTTGCGTCGGCAAAACGCTCCAGGAGCTGCGTGCCGCCGGCCAGGCCCACGATCTGAAGTAGACGTCGCAAGGGCCGGCCACCGGCATTAACCGTGATGTCGTCAGCTGCGCAGGCCGGGGGCTTCCTGGCCGGTGCGAGCGACATATTCCGTATAGCCGCCGCCGTACTGGTGGATACCATCTGGCGTCAGTTCCAGCACGCGGTTGGAAAGGGCCGCGAGGAAATGCCGGTCGTGCGAGACGAAGAGCATAGTGCCCTCGTATTGCGACAGTGCCTTGATCAGCATTTCCTTGGTGTCGAGATCCAGATGGTTGGTCGGCTCATCGAGCACCAACAGGTTCGGCGGATCGAAGAGCATCTTGGCCATGACGAGCCGCGCCTTCTCGCCGCCCGACAAAACCCTGCACTTCTTCTCCACATCGTCGCCGGAGAAACCGAAGCACCCGGCGAGCGCTCTCAGCGGCGCCTGGCCGGCCTGGGGGAAAGAATCCTCCAGCCACTCCAGCACCGTCCGCTCTCCGTCGAGCAGATCCATGGCATGCTGGGCGAAGTAACCCATCTTGACACTCGCGCCGAGGGCGACGCTGCCTTGATCGGGTTCGGTGGAACCCGCTATCAGCTTCAAAAGAGTCGACTTGCCGGCACCGTTGATGCCCATGATGCACCACCGCTCCTTGCGGCGGACCATGAAGTCCAAACCTTCATAGATGGCGCGGCTGCCATACTTCTTGTGAACATTCTTGAGGTTGATCACGTCTTCGCCGGAACGGGGTGCCGGCAGGAAGTCGAAGGCGACGGTCTGGCGACGCTTCGGCGGCTCGACGCGGTCGATCTTTTCCAATTTCTTCACGCGGCTCTGCACCTGCGAGGCGTGCGAGGCCCGCGCCTTGAAGCGCTCGATGAACTTGATTTCCTTGGCGAGCATCGCCTGCTGGCGCTCGAACTGCGCCTGCTGCTGCTTCTCGTTCTGCGCCCGCTGCTGTTCGTAGAACGCGTAGTCGCCGGAATAGCTGTTCAACGAACCGGCGTCGATCTCGATGATCTTGCTGACGATGCGGTTCATGAACTCGCGGTCGTGCGAGGTCATCAGCAGTGCACCGTCGTAGGTCTTCAGGAACTCTTCCAGCCAGATCAGGCTCTCGAGATCCAGGTGGTTGCTCGGTTCGTCGAGCAGCATGACATCGGGGCGCATAAGCAGGATGCGGGCCAGCGCCACGCGCATCTTCCACCCGCCCGAAAGCGCGCCGACATCGCCGTCCATCATCTCCTGGGTAAAGCTGAGGCCCGCCAGCACTTCGCGCGCGCGGCCCTCGAGGGCGTAGCCATCAAGCTCCTCGTAGCGCGCCTGGACTTCGCCGTAGCGCTCGATGATCCGGTCCATCTCGTCGAGCTTGTCGGGATCGATCATTTCCGCTTCGAGCTCACGTAGCTCGGCAGCAACGATGCTGACTGGGCCGGCGCCCTCCATGACCTCGGCCACGGCGCTGCGCCCCTCCATTTCGCCAACATCCTGATTGAAGTAGCCGATCGTCACGCCCTTTTCGGCGGAGACCTGACCTTCATCGGGCTGCTCCTGCCCGGTAATCATACGAAAGAGCGTTGTCTTGCCGGCGCCGTTCGGGCCGACGAGACCGATCTTCTCGCCTCTGTTGAGGGCTGCGGAGGTCTCGATAAAGAGGATCCGGTGGCTGTTCTGCTTGCTGATATTCTCGATACGAATCATGTCTGCGGGGTCCGAAAGCGTTGCTGCGCCCCCTCCGCTATGCGTATCGGGGCATTTTGCGGCTCTCGCTAGCACGTTCACCGCCTCATGGCCAATCCCGGGCCATGCAAAGAGGTCTAGATGGGGAAGATGAACCTCGTTTGTCGGTTCGGCGGAACTGCAACGGCCGACAGAACTTTTCCACAATGCGCGCCCGCGCCCCTTGATCAGCCGATCAGCGATCATTTATGCGTTATCAGCGCGCCGGCAGGCGTTTTGCATATGTCAGGGATTGTCACATCATGGAAATCTTCACCTCGGCCGGCTTGCTGGCGCTCCTGCAGGTCATTCTCATCGACCTCGTGCTTGCCGGCGACAACGCCGTCGTGATCGGTCTTGCCGCGGCAGGACTGCCGACCGACCAGCGCAAGAAGGCGATCCTCGTCGGCATTCTTGCTGCCACCGTGCTGCGCATCGCGCTTGCCAGCGTCACCGTTCAGCTACTCGAAATCATCGGCCTGCTGCTGGCCGGCGGCATTCTGCTGCTTTGGGTCTGCTGGAAGATGTGGCGCGATCTGCGTAACGGCGGCGGCGAAGCCGAGGGCACCGAAGGCGGCGTGGCGGCGCCGAGGAAGACATTCTTCCAGGCGGCCAGTCAGATTGTCATCGCCGACGTGTCGATGTCGCTCGACAACGTGCTCGCAGTCGCGGGGGCTGCCCGCGAACATCCAACGATCCTCATCATCGGCCTTGTCCTGTCCATCGCCATGATGGGCATTGCGGCCAACTTCATCGCGCGCCTTCTTACCCGCTATCACTGGATCGCCTATCTCGGCCTTGCCATCATCGTCTACGTGGCATTGAGCATGATCTATCGCGGTGCGCTTGAAGTCTGGCCACACCTGGCGCCGGTTGCCGCTGCCGCGTTGGGCTGATCCGGCTTGCGTTCGAACGGCCCTCAGGGGCCGTTCACCAGCTGCAGGACGAGGCGACGGATATTGCCGCCCTCGCTCATCTCGGCCTTGTCGAAATCGCGACCCTGCTGCCGCTGTCGCGCCGAGAGTTCGCCGAGCCGCTTGGTCAGCTCGACCCGGATCTTGCGGCAGTCCGGGTCACTGTCTGCGGAAAAGCCGACACTCATCGCCTCGATGTCCCTGGCCATCTGCTTGATGTAGTCGCCGTGCACGCGCTCATGTGTTTCGATGCCGGCAATGAACGTCGCCCAGCTTGACTGGGTGGCAGCGGGAAGTTTTCCGGCTGGCTTCGGCAGCGTGTAGGTGATGATCAGCTTCGGCCGCGCCACGGCAAGCACGCAGGCGTTTCCGCGACGCTCGTATTTTCTGGTCCAGGTCAGCTTGAACGTCGTATGCGCCACCACACGGCTGACGCCCAGCTGGGGGCCGCGCTCACCGATAGAGTCGTACAACGCTGCGCCGGAGCTGCCGGTCACCGCGTAGGTCTGTATCTGTTCGACCGGCTGCCATTCCGCTCTTGCCGTAACCGGCTGCAAAGCGCAGGCCGCGAGCAACCAACCAACCAATCCTGCCTTCACGCGAATCCCCCGGACAATGAGCCTCAGACCCTAGTTGGCGGGCGCTTCGCATTCAACCTGCGATCCAGGTGCAGCAATGCGATGTTTTGTCGAGACCTACTGCTAACGGCCTGTCATAAAACCCAAAAAAAGCCTGATTATTCGAGAGCATCAGGCCATCGGGCGGATTGCATGTCGCTTATCGAAATCCTCTGGCAACGATTTCACCGTATAATGCGCCATTCGAACGGGATGTGAGACGCCTGCCTGTGGGGGCAGTTCATAGATTGGGGTCTGCTGTGACAATCTATCTGCCTATCGCAGAATTGTCGGTGAACATCTTCATCATTCTCGGAATGGGAGCAGCCGTCGGCTTTCTCTCCGGAATGTTCGGTGTCGGCGGCGGCTTCCTGATCACACCGCTTCTGATCTTCTACAACATCCCTCCAGTCGTTGCAGTCGCCACCGGCGCCAACCAGGTCGTGGCCTCCTCCATCTCGGGCGCTATCACCCACTTCCGGCGTGGAACGCTCGATGTGAAGCTCGGAACGGTGCTGCTGATCGGCGGCCTCTCCGGTGCGACCGTCGGCATCTGGATCTTCTCGCTGCTCAGGCAGATCGGGCAGCTCGATCTCATCATCTCGCTGCTTTACGTCGTTTTTCTCGGCACCGTCGGCGGGCTCATGCTGCTTGAAAGCGTCAACGCCATGCGTCGCGCGGCGAAGAACGTGCCGCCAACACCGCGGCGGCCCGGTCATCACCATTGGGTGCACAAGCTGCCGCTGAAGATGCGGTTCAAGAAATCCAAGATCTTTCTGAGTGTGATCCCGGTCATCGCACTCGGCTTCGGCATCGGCATCCTGACCTCGGTCATGGGCGTCGGCGGCGGCTTTATCATGGTGCCGGCGATGATCTATCTGCTGCGCATCCCAACCAACGTGGTTGTCGGCACGTCGCTGTTCCAGATCATCTTCGTGACCGCCTACACAACAGTTGTGCAGGCTGCGACGAACTTCTCCGTCGATATAGTGCTCGCCTTCATCCTGATGATTGCCGGCGTGATCGGCGCGCAATATGGGGTGCGCGTCGGACAGAAGCTGCGCGGTGAGCAGCTGCGCGCGCTCCTCGGGCTTCTCGTTCTGGCTGTCGGGCTTCGTCTAGCCGTTGCGCTCGTCGTTACCCCGGCGGATGTCTACTCCGTGGTCATGGGGGCGAATTGATGCGGCGCCTCCTCATTGTTCTAATGCTTTGTGCGATCATGCTGCCCGGTGTCGCCACCGCGCAAATGCTGCTTCCCGGGCAGGCGACGCAAGCAACCGCCGAAGGGCTTGAGATCGGCACCTCCACCAGCGAAATCGCCATCACCTCGGATTTTCGCGGCGCAGACCTGACGATCTTCGGAGCCGTGACCAACACTGACAACCTGCTCCTGGCGATCGGTCAGTATGACGTGGTCGTCGTTCTTGAGGGACCGCGCGAGAATGCGACCGTGCGCCGGAAGGAGCGCGTGTTCGGCATCTGGATCAACACGCGCTCGATGACCTTCGAAGCGGTGCCGCATTCCTATTCCATGTCGAGCTCGCGCATGCTCGATGACATCACCACCCCACTGGATCTGACGGACCGAGGGATCGGCATCGATCACATTCCGCTGACACCGGTTGGCTTCGTCGGCAATGCCAGCAATCTCGGCGAATTCCGGCAGGCCTTCCGACGGCTGCAGGAAAATGGCGGTCTTTACGATCGTGACCCGAGCGGCGTGCGTTTCGTCAGCTCCAGCCTTTTCAAGGCAAGCCTGCGGTTGCCGGCAAACATTCCGAACGGGGTGCACACCGTCCGCGCCTATCTTTTCAAGAGCGGCGGCTTCGTCACCGAGAAGTCCGTTCCGCTACGCGTCATCAAGACGGGGATCGAGCAGATGATAACCGACGCGGCGCACGCGCAGCCGATCGCTTATGGCTTGCTTTCCGTCTTCCTGGCACTCATCACCGGCTGGGGGGCCAGTGTGGTGTTCCGCAGGGATTGATCAGGCCCAGGAGTATGCATCTTCCAGACAGCGAACGGACGCGTGCGACCATGGTGACTCTGCGACGCTACGTGCCGGCCGACTACGTTAGTACGGCGGAGATTTTCCTACGGGCGATCCGCGAGGTCGCATCCAGGGACTATACGCCGGCGCAGATCGACGCCTGGGCAAAGATAGACGACCTCCAGGCATGGGCAGAGCGCCGCTCAAGCCGACCGACCTGGATTGCCGTGGCGGACGGACTGCCGATCGGCTTTGCCGATCTGGAGCCCGACGGGCATCTGGACATGATGTTCGTTCACCCGGACCATCAAGGGATCGGTGCGGCGAGTTCGCTGCTGCTTGAGATAGAGGCCGAGGCACGGAACCTCGGGCTCACACGCATCTTTACGGAAGCGAGCTTAACGGCCAGACCATTCTTCGAACGGCGAGGCTTCATCGTCCTGATGCGACAAAGCGTCGAAAAGCGTGGACAAGCGCTAACCAATTTCCGGATGGAAAAACTGCTCCCACAAGCAGGCCAGCACTATTGCCATTTGCCTGTGGCAACTCGCATTCGGCTAAAAACCCCTCGTTAATATTTACGAGTTAGTAATCTCTCTGAAATGAGAGGTTCCTTGTAATGCGTATCCGTGCGTTCCTCGCCCTCGTGCTTCTGGCACTTGTTGCCGGCTGCGCGACGGCTCCCAAACAGACCCGGAACATCTGCGCGGTCTTCGACCAGCGCGATGGACTGTTTACGAGCTGGCAACGCGCCGCGGAAAAGACCGAGCGCAAATACGGGGTTCCGGTTCCGATCCTGATGGCGACGATGTATACCGAGTCCGGCTTCCAGCCCTATGCGCGACCGCCACGTACCAAGCTCTTCGGCTTCATTCCATGGACACGCCCGTCCACTGCCTACGGCTATTCGCAGGCGCTCGACGGCACCTGGGATCACTATCAATCCGCAACCGGCAGCTGGGCCGCGCGCCGTACCAATTTCGCCGACGCGATCGACTTCATCGGCTGGTACCACTCGCAAAACAGCCAGGTGACCGGTATCCCGCTCAACGATGCCTACGGCCTCTACCTAGCCTACTATTCCGGCCCGAAAGGCTACATGCGCGGCGACTGGCGTTCGAATGCGCAACTGCAGAAGACCGCGCAGCGTTTCTCCTACATGGCAACGACGTATCAGCGGCAATTGCAGGAGTGCAATTGAGATCCACATGCAACATTTAGTAGAATTCATATATAGTTCCGAGGAATGAAACAAAATTGGGTTGATCTGCAAATGGCGGCAGTATTGTTTGACAATACATTGGCGCCCATGGAATTCTTTCTGAAATAGAATCAGGAGAATAAATGGCTGCAGAGCGCTACTTTTACGATTACAGCTCGCACCGAGCCGTTATGTATGAGGTTGGTGACTATCTCTATGCGCTGCGGGGAAACAAGGCGGAGCACTGGATCTCGGGAGACTACATCTTCAACTTGGAAACCCAGGCAATCTCGTTCTGGATTCTCGGAAACGACGTGTACGGCCATGTCGGCCACGGCGAGTTAACGCGCCAGCCTCTCTATTATTTCGGCGAGTGAGGAGAAGCCGCTGCCTTGGCGGTCACCCCACCAGATTTCCAAACCTGACGGAGTAGATCCGGTCGCGCCCGAGGAGATGGGCGATCAGCGAGGCCTGATCGAACAGGCCTTTCATCGCCTTGTGGCGAAGGTCGAGACCACCGGTCATGACGCCGAACGCCGGCATCAGCAGGCGGGCGCCGTCGGTGGCGAAGCACGGGCGGCGGACCGATTTTTCGCGGCGGCGCACTGTTGCGGCGGGATGCAGGTGTCCGGCGATCTCGCCCTTCTGCAGGCCACCCTTCGGCTCGTGACGGAAGGTCAGGCCGCCATAGTGCATTTCGTCGGCGGACGTGCCCGGCAGGTCCACCGTTCCATCGGGATCGTGGTTACCGTTGATCCAGACCCATTCACGGCCACGAGCCATTTCCGATATCAGGCTGCGGAATGTTTCGGGCAAATGCGCCGAGCCGACGCGATCGTGGAAGTTGTCGCCTAGCGACACCACCAGCTTCGGATCGTAGCGGCTGATGACCGCCGAGAGCACGGTCAATGTTGCGAGCGTGTCATAGGGCGGCAGCATCATGCCGCGACGGGCGAAAGCCGCTCCCTTTTCGAGATGCAGGTCCGAGACGACAAGAATGCCGGCATCGGGCATATATAGCGCGCCGAGCGGATCGCAAACGGCAGAGACACCATGCACGGAGGTCTCGACGCCTGCCAATGGAGCCAGTCCGTTCATTTCACGCGCGAGCGCCAGGCGGTTCATCAATCCTGTCAGTCCTTGGTTTCAGGAGCGCCCCTTACGGGTCGCTCCATATCTTTCGTGAGCCGGATGGTAAGCGGACACGAACCTATCCGGCACTATTTTAGGCTAGCGCCTCGGCGATCAGATCGTCGGCGGCCTCCGCCAGCACGGCGTCATGCGCCTCGCCATGAACCGGCTCCTTGCCGATCTCCAGCATCACGGGCACCGCCAGAGGCGAGATATGGTCCAACGCGCGATGCGTGATGTGACCCTTGATTCGCCTCAGCATATCGCCAAGCCGGGAAATATCCAAAAGACCGGTTGCCGCATCCTGCCGCGTCGCCTGCAACAGGATGTGATCCGGCTCGTGCGTTCTGAGCACATCATAGATCAGATCGGCCGAGACCGTGACCTGCCGTCCGGTCTTTTCCTTGCCCGGGTGACGGCGTTCGATCAAGCCCGCAATCACGGCGCAATTGCGGAAGGTGCGCTTCAGAAGGAAAGATTCGTCGAGCCAGCTTTCGAGATCGTCGCCCAGCATATCCTCATCGAAGAGATCCGCGAGGCTGAGCCGGCCGCTGCGGATCATCATCCCCATGTCCTCGAAGCCCCAGATGCCGAGCGAATAGTCCGTCGCGACGAAGCCGAGGGGCTTGGCGCCTGCCCGCTCGAGCCGCCGCGTCAGCAGCATGCCGAGCGTCTGGTGCGCCAGCCGCCCTTCGAAGGGATAGATGACCATGTAGCAGCGGCTGCCGCGCGGGAAGGTTTCGATCAGCAATTCGTCGCGCTTCGGCAACATCGACTTTTCCTGCTGGATCGCCAGCCAGTCGCGCACCTGATCCGGCAGATGATGCCAGCGATCGGGGTCCGCGATCATCGAACGGACCTGATCCGCCAGATACGCGGAGAGCGGGAACTTGCCGCCGGCATAGGAGGGGATCTTCGGGTCCATCGAGAAGGCCTGGCTGGCCAGCGCCTCGTTCTCGCGGATGCCCTCGAAGCGCAGTACCTTGCCCGCGAAGATGAAGGTGTCGCCGGGCGACAGCTGCTCGAAGAAATATTCCTCCATCTTGCCGAGCGTCGCGCCACCGCGACCGATCCGACCGCCTTCGCCACGCTTGACCATGCGTAGATTGAGCATAGGGCTTTCGACGATGGTGCCGAGATTCAGCCGGTATTGCTGCGCGACCTGCGGGTTGGAGACACGCCAGCGTCCCTCTTTCGTCTTGCGAATGCGGGCATAGCGTTCATAGGTCCGCAGCGCATAGCCGCCGGTCGCAACGAAATCGACGACGCGCTCGTAGGTCTCCCAGGAGAGGTCGGCGTAGGGCGAGGCGCTGGTGACCTCATCGTAAAGCTCCAGCATGTCGAACGGCTCGGCACAGGCCATGCCGAGCACATGCTGCGCCAGCGCATCGAGCGCACCCTTACCAACAGGCGGCGTGTCCTGCGCGCCGATATAGTTCGCGTCGAGCGCGGCTTGGCATTCCATCACCTCGAAACGGTTGGCCGGCACGAGGATCGCCTTCGAGGGCTCGTCCATGCGGTGGTTGGCGCGGCCGATGCGCTGGGCAAGCCGCGAGGCGCCCTTCGGCGCGCCGACATGCACGACGAGATCGACATCGCCCCAGTCGATGCCGAGGTCGAGCGTCGACGTAGCGACGACGGCGCGCAGCCGGTTTGCCGCCATCGCCGCCTCCACCTTGCGCCGTTGGCCGACATCCAGAGAGCCGTGATGCAGCGCGATCGGCAGGTTTTCCTCATTCACCGTCCAGAGCTCTTGGAAAAGCATCTCGGCCTGGGATCGGGTGTTGACGAAAAGCAATGTCGTCTGGTGCTCGAGCAACTGCTTGTAGACGTCGGGAATCGCATATTTCGCCGAATGGCCGGACCAAGGAATGCGCTCCTCGGTCGACAGGATCGAAATATCAGGCTTGGCGCCGCCTTCGACGGTGACCAGCCCCGAGTGATGATCCTCGCCTTCACGCTGCGCAACCAGCCATTTCTGCAAGTCCATTGGGTCGGCGACGGTGGCCGAAAGGCCGATCGTCTGCAGGTTGGGAGCAAGCCGCCGCAGCCGCGCTAATCCGAGCGAGAGCATGTGGCCGCGCTTCGAGGTGACGAGCGAATGCAGCTCGTCGAAGACGACGTATTTGAGATCCTTGAAAAAACGTTCCGCCTCGCGGTTGGCGAGCAGCAAGGCCACCTGCTCAGGCGTCGTCAGCAGAATATCGGGCGGGTTCAGCTTCTGGCGCTGGCGCTTGGCAACGGGCGTGTCGCCGGTGCGGTTCTCGACGGTGACAGGCAGGCCCATTTCCTCCACCGGCTTCATCAGGTTCCGCTCGATGTCGACGGCAAGCGCCTTCAGCGGCGAGATGTAGAGCGTGTGGATGCCGGTGAAGGTGGAGCCGGGCAGGATACTGCCGCGGCGCGTCAGATCGGTCAGCGACGGCAGGAAGCCGGCGAGTGTCTTGCCGGCGCCTGTCGGCGCGATCAGCAGCGTGCTGTCGCCTGCCTCCGCGCGTGCCAGCAATTCCAGTTGATGGGCACGCGGGCGCCAGCCCTTGTCCGCGAACCAGCGGGTGAAAGGCGGAGGCAGGGCAACGCGGGCTTCGGAATCGATCTGGTCCACGGCGCTTAAGGTAGTGCACCGATCATCGAAATAGAATGGCGACTAGAGGAAGCGATTCGGATGGAAAGGCTTGGGATCGGCAAAGGTGTCGTTGCCCGCCATCTGCTCTGCCAGCAGCCGACCACTGGCCGGGCCAAGCGTCAGGCCGTGATGGGCGTGGCCGAAATTGAACCACAGTCCGCGATGGCGCGGTGCCGGGCCGATCACCGGCCGCATGTCGGGCAGACAGGGCCGCAACCCGAGCCAGGGCTTCGCTTCCACCGGTTCGCCGAGCGGGAAGAGCGCACGGGCATGTCTCTCGTCGCGACGGAGCTGGATAGTGTTCGCAGGCGCGTCAGGCGCGGCGAACTCGATGCCCGTCGTCAACCGGATACCGCGCGCCATCGGCGCCAGCACGTAGCCGGCTTCCTCGTCGACGACGGAGTGGCCGAGCGGCGGGCCTTCGCTTTGCGCATAGTGACGGTGGTAGCCGCGCTTGACCGCCAGCGGCAGGGGATAGCCGAGCTTGCGGAAGATAAGCCCGGATTGCGGGCCAAGCGCGACGACGACCTCGCCGGCTTCGATGATCTCGCCTTCAGCAGTCGTGATCGACCAGCCGTTCTTCTCCTCGCGCAAAGCGGAAGCGTCGGCGCGAACCATCTTGCCGCCGGCTGCCGTGAAGAGGTTCGCATAGGCTGCCGTCAGCGCCTGCGGGTCGGTCACCGTCTTCGGGTCGAGCCAGTGCACGCCGCCGGCGATGCGACTGCCATTCTCGGCGAAGGCAGGTTCCAGGGCCAGAAACTCAGCTTTATCGAGAATGCTGATCGCCAGGCCGTGGGCAGACAGGCTTTCGGCCTCCGCGCGGGCGGCATCGAAACGGCGTGGATTCTTGTAGAAAGACACCCAACCCCGTTCACGGATAAGATCGGAAGCACCGGCGCGACCAATCAGCTTGTCGTGCTCGGTAACGCTGGCTTCGATCAGCGGCAGGAGCGCCTGCGTCGCTTTTTCCAGATTGGTCGGCGACGAATGCCACCAGTAGCGCGCCAGCCATGCAGCGATGCGCGGCAGGTAGGCCGGATCGTAGCGAACATCCGACGAGGTGTTCAGCGCATACTTGGCGATGGCGCCGAGCTGTCGCGGAAAGGCGTAGGGAATGACGGAGGAGCGCTCGATCAGCCCGGCATTGCCGTAGCTGGTACCGCCACCCGGCTCGCCGCGATCGGCCAGCACGACGGAGCGGCCGCGATCCTGCAAATGAATGGCCGCACTGACGCCGACAATGCCGGCACCGAGAACGAGGATATCTGTTTTCATAAGATGAACTTGGTCAAAGGGCGCGGAGGCTTGTCACCTCCGCGCGATTGGATCGGCAAGCGATCAGTAGATGTCGAAGGGGAAATACTTCTTGGTGATTTCCTGGTACTTCCCGTTGGCGACGAGCGCGTCGATCGCCTTGTTGAAGCGCTCTTTCAGTTCGGTCTCGCCCTGGCGGATGCCGATGCCGGCCTGCGTTTCCGTGCCCGGAACGTCGCCCAGCAGCTTGCAGCAATCCTTGCCGGCCTTGTTCAGCCAGTCTACCACCACGAACTTGTCGGAGATCAGCGCGTCCATGCGGCCGTTCTGCAGGTCAGCCACGGCCTCGTCCTGCGTCGGATACATCTTCGCTTCTACTCCGCCCTTGGCGTAGACGTCGTTGAGGTAGTCGGCCTGCGTGGTCGAAGCCTGTGCGCCGACGACCTTGCCCTTCATGTCGTCGACCGAAACACCCTTCAGCGGGCTATCCTTCGGCACAGCGACGGCAAGCGGCGTCGTGTAGTACTTGTTCGTGAAATCGATCTGCTTCTTGCGCTCGTCGGTGATGCTCATCGACGCGACGATGGCGTCATACTTCTTGGCGAGAAGACCGGGGATGATGCCGTCCCAATCCTGCGCGACGATCGTGCATTTTGCCTTCATCTCCTCGCAGAGCGCATTGGCCATGTCGACGTCGAGACCCTTCAGGCTGCCGTCGGATTCGACGTAGTTGAAGGGAGGATAGGCACCTTCCGTTGCGATGCGGATCGTGTCCTCGGCGGATGCGAGGTGCGTCGCTGCAAGCAAGGCAGCGGCCGCCAGGAAAATCGTCTTTCTCATTGCTGTTCCCTTATTGGAATTGTTTTTGCCCAACAGGGCCGACTTTAGCGAATCCCTATCGCTTCACAACCCCGGACGAGTAGGAAGCGTCTTCTATTAGATCTTCCGCATACACCACACTTGACAGATCAAACAATCGTCGATATTTTTTATCCACGATTTGAGGAGATGACCCGATGAAACTGGGTGATGGCGTCGAACAGGCTATACATAGCGTCGCGATGCTGGCCGGCCTGTCAGAGGGCGGCGTGCTTTCAGCCGCTGCGCTGGCGGAGTTCCACGGCGTCTCGACAAGCTACCTTCTGAAGCACCTGCAGGCGCTCTCCGGCGCCGGCATCGTGAGCACGGTTTCGGGCCCGAAGGGCGGGTATCGGCTGGCGAAGCTGACGGAAGACATCAGCCTCCTCGACATCGTGCTCGCGGTCGAAGGGCCGGAGCCGGCATTCCGTTGCAGCGAGATCCGCCAGCGCGGACCGAACCAGCTGCCGGGACGCTACTTCACCAAACCGTGCCAGATCAGCGCGGCGATGCTGAGGGCCGAGCGCGTCTATCGCGCCGAACTCGCCAAGACCAGCATCGCCGACATCCTGGTGCAGCTCGCTGCTGATGACGACGGCGGCATCGCCGCCCGCGGCTGCGCCTTCCTTGAAATGAATGAACGCAGAGCGGCTCGCTGAGCCGCCCAACCCAAAAAGGAGAATGAACCATGCAAGCACGTTTCAACTTCGCCAAGGCCGCACCAGGCGCCTATAAGGCGGTCGCCGCACTGGAGCAGTATGTTCAGGAATCGGGCCTCGAGCGCCGCTTCATCCACCTGATCAAGCTTCGCGCCTCGCAGATCAACGGCTGCGCCTACTGCGTCGACATGCACGTGAAGGAATCCCGCCATGACGGGCTCAGCGAACAGTGGATCAACCTGATGTGCGTCTGGCGGGAATCGCCGGTCTATGATGCTAGGGAACGCGCTCTGCTCGGTTGGGTCGATGCGGTCACGCGCATTGCCGAAACCGGCGCACCGGACGCCGACTTCGAGGCCCTGAAGGCCCACTTCACGGAAGAAGAGATCACGAAGATCACTGTGGCGATCGGCGCGATCAATGTCTGGAACCGGCTGGCCGTCGGCTTCCGCTCGCAGCACCCGATCGACAAGCCGGCACAGGCTGCCTAAAGCGCGATATAGCGATCGGCGCGGTGGTTGATGGCCACGAAGAGGTTCAGCACCACCGCGCCGAGAACCGAGTAGAAGACCACCGGCGGCGTGGTGACGAAGAAGGCAGCGGCCAATACGCAGAGGTCGATCGCCATCTGCACGAGGCCGGCACGGATGCCGAAACGCTCCTGCATGTAGATGCCGAGAATGCCAACACCGCCAAGGCTGGCACGATGGCGATAGAGCGCAAGAAGGCCAAAACCCAGCAAAAGACCACCGAGAAGGGCCGCCCAGGCAGGCTGGATGGCGGAAATGTCGATGACCTTCGGCTGCAGGCTGGTCATGACCGATGTCAGGCCGATGGCAATGAAAGTCTTTATCGTGAAGGCTGCGCCGAGCCGCGTCCAGGAAAGATAGAAGAACGGCAGGTTGAGCAGGAAGAAGGCGAGACCGAAGTTCACCCCGAAGGCATAGTGGAGCAGGAACGCAATGCCGGCGGTGCTGCCCGTCAAAAGGCCGGCGCTGGCGAGCATGTAGAGCCCGAGCGCCGCAACGAGGCTGCCCGAAAAGATGCCTTGAACGTCTTCGACAGGGGTATGGCGGGCCGCGCTGGTGTTCCAAAAACCGAGGGCATTGAAGAGCTGTGCCATTGTCGTTGATCCCCAAACGGCGGACATGTTCAAGTGCGCCCCGAGCAAGACCCGAGCGCGACGAAACGTGCGGTGATGACTGATATCGGATGCCCCAGACTGCCGAGCGCATCCCTACTGAATTAGTCAGCATTATCAGGCGGTTTTGCAGTGCGATCAAGCAAAATACGTAAGCAATACTGACCTATTATCACTTCGCAAGAATCGTTCAGCTAAGCCGCCTTGTGCGTAAGGAACAGAATGCCTGAAATGATGTTTGCGCCATCTTTGCGAATAGGCGTCTTGCTGACGGCAAGGACATCGAGACCATGGCGGGCGCAGAGGGCGCGCACATAGGTTTCGGAATGGGCGTAGCGCAGCGACGGCGCGAGATGGAAGCCATCTCCCTCCCCCGCATCCTCGACGGAAAAGGCGAAATCGGCGCCTGGCAAAACAACTGCTGAAACAGCCTCGAACACACTCTCGAGATTGCCGAGATACATCAGCACATCCGCCGCCGTGACGAGATCGGCACGATGCATCGCGCTTTCGGCAAAGAGGCCGGTCGCCTCCGGAGCCAGCGACAGGTCGGCTTGTGCCAGATGATCGTAGACGTGCTTCTCGGCCGCCTTGGCGAGCATGTTCTGCGAGAGATCGAAGCCCTCGAGCCGCGCGACGCGATCGCGGATCTCCGGTCCCAGCAGGCCAGTGCCGCAGCCGAGGTCGACGGCGAGCCTATACTGCCTGCCGGTCGTGGCAACGAGTGCGGCAAGCTTGCCGGGCACGCTGTAATCCAGTTTTTCCACGAGCGAGGTCTCGAAGCGCTCCGCATA
The DNA here is from genome assembly GCA_900466605.1 of Hyphomicrobiales bacterium. GTDB lineage: Bacteria > Pseudomonadota > Alphaproteobacteria > Rhizobiales > Rhizobiaceae > Rhizobium. Next base: position 40,826 of record UBMU01000036.1, on the reverse strand, counting down.
GTCGTCAAACAGGCGCTCGACATAGCTGCTCGGCGGCTGGTCCGGCGTGTCGACATCACCAAGCAAAGCGAGCTTGAGCTCGGCGCCGAAAATATCGTCCGGGCTGACCGCCAACGTCTGCCGGTAAGCCTCGACCGCACCGGCCCTGTCGCCTGCCTTCTCGCGGTAACCGGCGAGCCGGTACCAGCCGGCTGCCCATTGAGGAGCAAGCTCCAGCGCCTGTTCCATCAATTCGGCTGCCGCATCCGGTTCGCCGCTTTCGTCAAGCATCTTGGCGTAGTCGGCGCGGCGATCGGCGATGACATCGCCTGAAGTGAGCTGGTTGGGCTGCATGGTAAAGACCTGTTGGATCGGTCCGCATTTGGCTGTGGCCACAAAAAAACTCAAGTCCTATTTCAGAGGCGGAAGCGCCAGACCTGAAAAAGGCTTGCGAGCAACGATTCGCGCCCGTATTTCAGGGATAAACAGGAGATGGCGCATGTCCGATCAGGTGAACAAGTTTCTCGGCGATTCCGTCGGCCGCACGTTGGTCAAGCTTTTGGTCGTATCGCTGATCGTCGGCTTCATCATGGCCGTATTCGGCTGGGCGCCCCTGGATTTCATCTACGGCTTCCGCAATTTCGTGCTGGAAATCTGGCATCGCGGCTTTTCCGCTCTGGGACGCGTCGGCGACTATCTGCTGCTTGGCGCGACGGTCGTCATTCCCGTCTTCGTTCTCATCCGTCTCTTCAGCTATCGGCGCTAACATGACCTCTCTCATTCTTTCACGGCGTGGCCTGTTGCATATCTCCGGTCTTGCATTGGTCGCCGGGGTTGCAAGCTGCACCACGGCACCGAAGCTATCCTCCAACCCATCAGACGGACAGGACGAGACAGCGGACGCACTGCCGCTCGTCAACCAGTTGCGTGCCAAGAACGGATTGCCGCCGCTTTCGGCGGATCCCGCCGCCAAGGATGCGGCGATGTTCCAGGCGAAGCGCATGGCATCTGCCGGCAAGATGAAGCACGTCATGGGCATCGGCGACGGCTTCGCGCCGCGTGTCAAGGCAAGCGGCGTGCAGATGCCGGCTGCTGAAAACATTGCGGCCGGGCAGCAATCGGTGCCTGCGGTCGTGACCGCATGGATCAACTCGCCGCATCATCTGGAGAACATGCTCGGCCGCTATAGTGGTTTGGGTGTTGCAGTGGCGCGCAATTCCGCTTCCAGAAACGTGCCCTACTGGGCCATGGTGCTTTCCGGCTGAGGCGATTCTGCCTCACGCCTCAGAGGCAGGCATGGATACTCAAGTTCAGGAAAACAGGCTGGCATTCGACGTGACGCACCGGCTGGTGCTGTCGATCGCGATCCCGATGACGCTCGGCTTCATCACCACGCCGCTGCTCGGCCTTGTCGGCACCGGCGTCGTCGGCCATATGGGCCAGCCGGACGCACTGGCAGGGCTTGCGATCGGCGCGATGCTCTTTGACCTCATACTCGGCAGCTTCAACTTCCTGCGCGCCTCCACCACAGGACTGACGGCGCAGGCCTTCGGGCGGCACGACCGGCACGCCGAGCAGGGCGTTTTCTGGAGAGCGCTGATCTCTGCGCTCGCGTGTGGCGTAGCACTTCTCTGTCTTTCGCCGCTGCTTCTTGCAGCGGGGCTGAAGCTGATGGGGCCGGAAAGCGCCGTTGCCACTGCCACCAGCACGTATTTCTCGATCCGCATTCTTGCCGGACCGGCAGCACTCGCCAATTACGCGATCCTCGGCTTCGTGCTCGGTCGTGGCCAGGGCAGCATCGGCTTGTTGCTCCAGACTGTTATCAACGGCACCAACATCGTGCTGGCGATCGCGCTTGGCCTCTGGCTCGACTGGGGCGTGGCCGGTGTCGCCTGGGGGACGATGGTCGGCGAGACAGCCGGCGCGCTGGTCGGCCTGCTGATCGTGTTTAGCGGCTTCGACCGAGCCGACCGTCCGACGCGCGCGGAGATCTTCTCACGGCACCGGCTGGCCGAACTTTTCGCGTTGAATCGCGACATCCTGATCCGCACCTTCGTGCTGCTGGCCGCTTTCACTATCATGACAAGGATAGGCACGAGCTTCGGCGCGGTCACACTCGCCGCCAACGCCGTGCTCATGAACTTCTTCCTGCTTTCCGGATATTACCTCGATGGCCTTGCCAACGCGGCCGAACAGATCACCGGGCGAGCGATCGGCGCGCGCTATCGTCCCGCGTTTGACCGCGGGCTGAAGCTGACAGCGCTCTGGTCATTCGGGCTTGCCGGCGTTATTTCTTTATTCTTCCTGCTGGCCGGTCCCTGGCTGATTTCCGTGCTGACGACATCGCCTGACGTGCAGCAGGCGGCCGAGACCTACCTGCCCTGGGCGGCCGTCACCGGTCTGACCGGCGCGCTTGCCTTCCTGATGGATGGGGTGTTCATCGGCGCCACCTGGTCGACCGACATGCGCAACCGGATGCTGATGTCGTTTGCCGGCTATCTCTTGGCGCTGGCTGTCTTCGTGCCACTGTTTCGCAACCACGGGCTATGGCTGGCGATGAACGGCTTCTTGCTGTTTCGCGGCGTGTTCCTGGCGATGCTCGTCAAGCCGCGGGCGGATCAAACGTTCCGCGCCGCCCAGTAATCCGTCCTGGTATCCCTGAGATCGCGAATGGATTTTACCCGTTCGCGATCGAGCAGCTTCGACAGCCCCCGGACGATCGTTCCGGGTAGTCCCGGACCTTCATAGACCATGCAGGAATAGAGTTGCACGAGATCGGCACCGGCCTTGATCTTTTCCAGCGCCGTTTCCGCCGACGAGATGCCGCCGACACCGATGATCGGTAGGTCTGAGCCGACACGCTTGCGCATCTTTGCGAGAACGGCGGTCGATTTGTCGAACAGCGGCTTGCCGGAAAGCCCGCCGGCCTCCTTGGCCTGATGCTGATCCCTGAGGCCCTCGCGGGAAAGCGTCGTGTTTGAAACGATCAAGCCATCCAGAGCATGCGACAGCGCCACGGTGGCGATATCATCCAGCCCCGCTTCCGTAAGATCGGGTGCGATCTTCAGGAAAACCGGGATCTTCCTACCTGCCTTTTCGGCTTCCGTATCGCGAGCCGCAAGCACCGCCGATAACAAGGCTGCAAGGCTTTCGCGCGCCTGCAGATCGCGCAGGCCCGGCGTGTTGGGTGAAGAGATATTGGCGGTGAAATAGCGGGCGACCGAATAGAACCGGCGGATGCCGAGGACATAGTCGCCGATGCGGTCCTCGCTGTCCTTGTTGGCGCCGATATTGACGCCGATCATGCCGCTGCCGCGAATGGCCGACAGGCGCGCGAAGGCAGCGTCGTGGCCCTCGTTGTTGAAGCCGAGGCGATTGATGACGCCTTCATCCTCGACCAGCCGGAAGATGCGCGGGCGCGGATTGCCGGGCTGCGGCTTCGGCGTGACGGTGCCGATCTCGGTGAAGCCGAAGCCTATCTTGAGCAACGCTTCCGGAACCTCGGCATTCTTGTCGTAACCAGCCGCCATGCCGATCGGATTGATGAAGTCCAGCCCGGCAACGCTCTGTCTCAGTCGCGGATCGGGCGCGATCCGGCAGGCTGGCACAGCGCCTGCCTTCAGGGCGGCAATCGACATGCCGTGCGCCGTTTCGGGGTCGAAGAGGAACAGCCCCTTGCGGGCGGCATGCTTGAAAAGATCGATCATGGCTGAAGGTCCGGAAAGATGTGCTGGCCGGCGGCATCGAGAGGAAGTGGGCTTTCCCACAACACGGCCGAGAAAGGCAGATCGGCATAGAGATGCGGAAAGAGATCGCCGCCGCGCGAGGGTTCGAAGACGAGCTTGTCGCCGAACCTGCCGCCGTCGACGGCAACAAGCAGGAGCCCCGTCTGGTCCCGGAAGTAGAGCGCCGCAGTCTGCTTGACCTGAGCGACCGTCGAGAAGTGAATGTAGCCGTCCTGAAGGTCGATCGGTGCCCCCCGGAAGATGCCGGTCGCCCTCGCCTCCTGCCAGAGCGTTTCCGTCACGATCTTGTAAAGCGTGGGTGTCAGGGTCATGATGGCCTCGGTATGGCTGGTCTTTCCCGGGCTTTGCCGCAAAGCGGCGGCGATGTCCACGCCTTGCCGCGAAAAATGCGGCGGCCGCCGAGATTTCCGGAGGAAACCATGAGAAATATCGCAATCGGCCTTCTCGCGCTTCTTCTGCCGTTCGGCGTCCATGCGGCGGAGACCGACACGTCCCGCTTCCAGCTCGAGCGTAGCGGCGATCATTTCGTGCGTCTAGACAAGCAGACCGGCGCCATGTCGCTCTGCGAAGAGAAGGACGGATCCCTCGTCTGCCGGATGGCTGCCGACGAGCGTGCCGCCTACGAGCAGGAACTCGACCGGCTTTCGGCCCGCGTCACAGCGCTGGAGAACAAAAGCATCGTCAACAAGGCCCTGCCGTCGGATGCGGAAATCGACCGCTCTATCGGGATCATGGAGCGCTGGATGCGCAGCTTCATGGGGATAGTCAAGGAATTCCAAAGCGAAGAGGACCGCAACGCTCTTCCGCAAAAGACATGATTTGGTATAGTCATATCAGAATTGCGTCATGCATCGTGTGGGAGCACAAGGCATAACGCGGCAATCGAGCTCTTGGGAGGGAGTTGTCGATGCAGGAACAGACAATCATCATTGCCGACGACCATCCACTTTTCCGGGATGCGCTTCGCCAGGCGGTGATCGGCATGAAAGGCCATCCCGAGATCGTCGAGGCCGGCGATTTTGCGGCGGCACGCATGGCCGCCGGCGAGCACCCCGAAGCGGACCTGATGCTGCTCGATCTTTCGATGCCCGGTGTCAGCGGTTTTTCCGGACTGATGGCGCTTCGCTCCGAATTCACAGGACTGCCGATCGTCATCATTTCCGCGACAGATGATACCACCACGATCCGCCGCGCGCTGGAACTCGGCGCCTCCGGTTTCATCTCCAAATCGTCGGGGATCGACGACATCCGTCGCGGCATCCAGACGGTCCTTGCCGGCGATATCGCTACACCTGAAAACTACCGCGACGGGCAGGAACAGGACCCTGACGTCGCCGACCTGATCCGTCGGCTGCATACGCTGACGCCGCAGCAAAGCCGCGTCCTGACCATGCTGGCCGAGGGCCTCCTCAACAAGCAGATCGCCTATGAGCTTGGCGTTTCCGAGGCGACGATCAAGGCGCATGTCTCGGCCATCCTGCTGAAACTCAATGTCGACAGCCGCACACAAGCGGTAATCCAGCTCGGCAAGATCAACATGGCCATGGTGGCGTGAGCCGAGACAGGATTTTATTCCTCTTCTCTCTTTACTCCCGTTAAGCTTACGGTTAATATTTCGCCGATCAAGAGATTGCGCACGCGCGCTGGAATCAGGCGACATGCTGTCACACGAGCAGATCTGGGGAGCGATCGACAGGCTTGCCGAACGGCATGACCTGACGCCATCCGGTCTTGCCCGACGCGCAGGGCTCGATCCGACCTCTTTCAACAAATCCAAGCGATTGTCTGTCGACGGGCGGCTGCGCTGGCCGTCGACGGAATCGATCGCCAAGGTGCTGGATGCAACGGGCGCCAGCATGGAGCAATTCCTGACCTTCATGCGCCCGGCAGGCAGCTTTTCCAGCCTTCCGGACGGATCATTCCCGCCGCAGGGCAGTTCGATCCCGCTCCTCGGCTTTGCGCAGGCCGGAGCCGGCGGATTTTTCGATGACGGCGGCTTTCCAGCGGGGCAAGGCTGGGACGTCGTGGAATTCCCGGCCGCGCCTTCGCAGAAGGCCGGCGTCTATGCCCTCGAAGTCCAAGGCGAAAGCATGATGCCGCTCTACCGCGACGGCGACGTGCTGATCGTCGAGCCTGGCGCGCAGGTCCGCCGTAACGACCGCGTCGTCGTCAAGACACGCGAGGGCGAGGTGATGGCCAAGGTGCTGTTGCGCCAGAGCCCACGATCGATTGAACTGATGTCGCTCAATCCCGAGCATCCGAACCGGACGATCGAGCTTTCCGACGTGGATTGGATCGCCCGCATTATCTGGGCCAGCCAGTAGGAAGATATTCCATGCGTCCTGCGGCAATTCTCACGGCTGTTGCAGGGATCGGAATTGTTGCCGGCCTGATAGCCGCTGGCGGACAGCGGCTTGGCTCGACCATTGATCCGGCGGAAACCGCAGCCCCGACAGAGATCGATGCTCCCTCGCCCGCCGGAGCTCAATCGACGACAAACCCCGAGGCCAGCATGAACGCGCGGCATGTCGATGACGCCAGCCAGTTCTATCCTGCAGCGATCGACGGCAGGCCGCTCGAGCGCATCGCGGCCTCTGAGCCGGAGCAACCTGCAAAGCCTGCCGAGGACAAAGGCGTGAACCTCGCTCGCCCGATCGCCGAAAGCGCTGGTGTGCTCACGTTTGGCGACAGCCGCCTGCAGCTTGCCGGCATTAACCCCACGCCGGCCGACAAGACATGCACCGACAGCAAAGGTCGGGAGTGGCCATGCGGGATGCTGGCAAAAACCAATGTGCGGCTGTTTCTACGCCTCAGAACCGTGCGCTGCGATCTCGACGACGGTGAGTGGACCGGCACGGTCACGACCGCCTGCAGGATCGGCACGCAGGACATTTCGCAATGGCTGATCGAAAACGGTTGGGCAGAAGCAGCCAAAGGATCGGCACTTGTCGAGGCCGGCGATACGGCAAAGCAGGCGGGCAAAGGCATCTATGGAGACGACCCGCGCAGCGTCGCTGAAACCGGCACGCTTGAGAATCTGCCGTCCGATCTGCCGCCTGACGGCTTGTAATGTCGCCGTTCAATTCCTAGAATCAGGGCTCATTTCAGAGGGATCATCGATACATGAACAAGCCGCTTTCCGCCCACGACGCATTGATTTACGTGATGGTGATGGCATCCGCCGTCGACAGCACGATGAACGATCGCGAGATGGAGCGCATCGGCCAACTGATCGGCTTCCTGCCGGTCTTCCGTGATTTCGACGACGAGAAGCTGATCTCTGTCGCGCGTGACTGCGCGGCACTACTGGCCGGGTCCGAGGGACTCGACATCGTGCTTGAGACCGTCAAGGATACGCTGCCTTCGCGCCTCTACGACACAGCTTATGCGCTTGCGGTCGAAGTCGCCTCTGCCGATCTCTCCGTCAAGGCGGAAGAATTGCGGCTGCTTAGCCTGCTGCGCGATCGTCTCGGCCTCGACAAGCTCACCTGCGCCGCCATCGAGCGGAGCGCGATCGCACGATTCCGCAAAGGCTAGTACAGGCCGTAAGGGAAATAGCGCAGATAGATTTCCTGCAGACGGCCACTGCGCGACAGGGCGGCCAGCGCGTGATCAAGCGCTGCCGTCAAAACATCGTCCTTCTGGCGCAGCATGATTGTCATGCCCTCGCCGAGAAACTGCTCGGAGAGATAGGGCCCGTCGAACAGTGCGCAACATTTTGCCGACGCCTGCGACGAAACCCAGAACGAAAGCTGGAGAGAATCGGCGAAGGCGGCCTCCACCTTGCCATCTCTCAATGCCGCCAAAAGCGCGTCCTTGCTGTCGAAGGGTACGGCCTTCGCCTTCGGGAAGTAGGCTGCCAGCATGGCCTCGTGCGCCGTCGCCCTGACGACGCCGACCGAACGGTCAGTGAGGGCACCGGCATCCTCGCCCTTGATGGGGGCCTTCAAATTTCGAACGAAACGGGCGGGCAACATCAGATAAGGACGCGAAAAAGCGAACTGCCGCCGAAGCTCTTGGCTGACTGCAACGCCGGCGATGACGGCATCTCCTTGCGATGCTGCAAGTGCAGCATTCAGATCGTCGAAGGGCAGCGCCTGAATCTGGCACTTGCCTGCAATCTCCAGTTCGTTACAGATCTCGCGCGCAAGATCGATGTTGAAGCCGGACAGCTTCCCGTTCTGATCGGTAAAGTTGAACGGCGGGAAGTCGATTGTCGTCAGGAAACGCAAGCGCACGAGCGACGAAAGATCCGGCTTTGCAAGCCGCTCCCTGGAATCGAAGAGGAGTGGCAAACCCGGCGTCGCCTGTTGGGCCGAGGCCGCGACCGGGCAGAAAAATACAATCAGAGACAGCCAAAAGCTGCATAGCCCCTTAAGATTTAGGGATGCCAGTTTAAATTGCACCATTATGATCCGCCTCGGGACAAGCATGCACTGCCATTCTGGAAACGGTGTATCAGAGTCATGCGTATCGGGGAATATGCGCCGGGCGGGATCGACGACCGCGCGCTCTTGGATGATCGTTCAATACGCCATGACGCGCCGCTCCCGGCGCGCACGTTCAGTGATTCCTACCAGCAGGAAGCAGAGGTGCTGTTGCAACTCGGCATCGGCAAGCCGACAATCGCCCGGGCGATGCAGCTCGCGCGCCGCAACGGCACCAGCATCGAGCAGGAACTGCTTGCAAGCGGCTCCATCGACGCCGACAGCTACTACGCATCGCTTGCACGCGGACTTCGGGTGCCCTTTCTTTCCGTCATCGACAACTCGCTCGTCAGCGACGCCAAGGCACTCGACAGCCAACTCATGCAAGCTCGCTGCATCCGGCTGAACTACATCAACAAGGGCATGCTGGCGATCGTACCCGAAGCCCGGAACCTCGCGGCACTGTCGCGGACCTTCGAGAGCAAGCCGGGACTTGCCGACAGCATCGTGGTAACGACGCCCACAGCATTGCGAGCCGCCGTCTGGCAGACCGGCACTGACAGGCGGCTGCGAGAAAGTGTCACTACGCTCTTCGAGGACAAGGCACGTTTCAGCGCGCGGATCGTTCTGTCAGGCAGGCAGGGATTTCTCGCGGGGGTGGGCATCTGCGCCTTTGCCTTCTCGCTTGCCACCGGCACACTCACTCCGACTATTCTGCATGCGGCTATCTCGCTGCTCTATCTGGCTGCGATCCTCGTTCGCGCGGCTGCACTTGTCGACCGCAAGCGCCGGCGGCCGGAGCTGCCAGTATCCGAGCGTCTGCCCGTCTACACCGTACTCGTTCCGCTCTATCGGGAAGCGAGCGTCGCAACCCAGCTCGTCAAGGCGCTCAGCCGCCTGAACTGGCCCGCCTCGAGACTCGATATCAAGCTGGTGTGCGAGGCGGACGATCACGCAACAATCGGCACTATAAGGGCAGAGCGGCTTGGGTCGCAATTCGAGATCGTCGAGGTCCCGCCCGCCCATCCGCGTACGAAACCCAAGGCGCTGAATTATGCGCTGGCCGGCGCGCGCGGCGAATTCGTCGTTATTTACGACGCGGAGGATCGCCCGCATCCCGACCAATTGCGCGCAGCTTATGCGCAATTCGCCGCAAGCCCGAACGACGTCGTGTGCCTTCAGGCACCGCTCGTAATTTCCAACGGTGCGGCGTCCTGGATCACCGCGGCATTTGCGCTGGAATATGCCGCCCTGTTTCGCATGCTGCTGCCGATGCTCGCCCGACGCGGCATGCCGGTTCCGCTCGGTGGCACCTCAAACCATCTGCGCGTTGCGGAACTGAGGGCATGCGGCGGTTGGGATCCATACAACGTAACCGAAGATGCCGATCTGGGCATGCGGCTCTATAGGCTCGGCTACAAGTGCGGCGTCATAGACTGCCCAACCTACGAAGATGCTCCGACCACGTTCAAGGTTTGGCTCAATCAGCGAACGCGCTGGTTCAAAGGTTGGCTGCAGACATGGCTGGTGATGATGCGCGAGCCGGCGCGTCTCGTGCGCGAGATGGGGGTGGTTGGCTTTCTAATTTTTCAGTTGCTGATCGGCGGCATGCTGCTCTCCTCGCTGAGCCATCCCTGGCTGATCATGCTCCTCGTCACCACGGCCGGCTACCTGGCGCTCGGCTTTCCCCCGGCCGACAGCAGCGAAGGCGCGCTCTTTCTCCTCGATCTCACCAACATGGCGGCAAGTTATGGGCTCTTTTTGCTGCTCGGCAGGGTCGTTATGCTGCGCGAGGAAAAGCGAAGCATCGGTTGGCGCTGGATTTATGTCCCATTCTACTGGCTGCTGATATCAGTCGCGGCATGGCGCGCGCTTCTTGAGCTGCCGAGAAAGCCCTTCTTCTGGGACAAGACGCCTCACGTCCCAGTCAGTACCCGTGAGACGCTGCGCCGCGCCTAGCGTTATTCACCCCTGGGTGGCAAAACCGAAATTTTTCCTTGGACAGGCCGCATGCGTTAGGGGCGCATTAAACAATGTCCCATTTTATTCGCCGAGACGACGCGGCTCACAGGCCGAATGCATGATGCGCATGTCGAGCCTTCCGGGCATCCCAACATGCCGTATCCTGCGTCATGCCTTGCTCTCAAAATGCTTCGTAACTGGCCCGCCATCGGCCGGATCAAGTGACTGGACATATCCATGCTGAAGAACCTCAAAATCCGGACAAAGATCATATCCGTCGTCGCGCTTCTCGGGGCGATCGCACTCGGGGGCCTCGTTTACGTCATAACGGAATTCCGCGGCGCCGACGCAACCTACAGCGCCTTCATCGACCACGAGGCGCTCGCCGCCATGCAGGCATCGCGCGCCAGCGCCTCGGCAACCGCTGCGGTGCTTCAGGTGACTGTCATCGCCGGCCTAAAGCCAGAGACGCCTGCCTTTAATACGGCGCTTTCAACGCCAAGCAAGATGCCTCAGGCGCGCGAACGTCTGGAGCAGGCCGCCGCACTGGTTCCGAGCCGCAAGCAGGCAATCGACGACATCCTCGTCGGCATCAGCGAAATGGAGGCACTTTCCAGCAAGGTCATTGACCTTGCCAAGGCAAACGACGGTGCCGGCGCGCAGCTCGCAGCCAGCATGCTGAATGCCAAGCTGAACATGGTCACCCCGAAAATGATCGCCAATAATGATGCGCTGATGGCGTTGCTGAACGACGGCGGCGACGCGCTTTCCGTTACCGTCAACGAGCGTATCACTCTCTGTTTCGTGCTGATCGGACTCGCCGTACTGGGTGCGCTCGGCCTCAGTGTATGGGTGGCTCAGGCTGGAATCACGGCCCCAATGGTGCGCCTGCGTGATCGTATGACCAAACTTGCGCAAGGCGACACGCAAAGCGCCATTGACGGTATCGATCGGCGCGACGAAGTCGGCCAGATGGCCGGCGCCGTTGCCGTCTTCCGCGACAACGCCGTCGATCGCATCCGGCTCGAGGGCGAAGCCGAGAGGAACCGCAATCTTAGCGACAGCGAGCGCCGTGAACACGAGGCGCAGCGGGCAACCGAGGCCGCGGACCTTTCGCGCGCTGTCGGCGCACTTGGCGATGGATTGCGCCGATTGGCGGCCGGCGATCTTGCATCGCGGATCGACACGGCTTTCGTCGGCGACCTCGACACGCTGCGACAGGATTTCAACAACTCGATCCAGCGGCTGAACGACACAATGCAGACGGTAGGCGCCAACGCCCGCGCCATCACCGCCGGCGCAAGCGAGATCCGCGCGTCCGCTGACGAGCTTTCGAAGCGTACGGAGCAACAGGCAGCGTCCGTCGAGGAAACGGCTGCCGCTCTCGAGGAAATCACCACCACTGTGAAGGATGCTGCCAGACGTGCCGAGGAGGCGCGTGGGCTGGTGGCGCGCACGCGCACCGGAGCCGAAAAGTCCGGGCAGGTCGTACGCAAGGCAGTCAACGCCATGCAGCAGATCGAACAATCGTCCGCAGAGATCGGCAATATCATTGGCGTCATCGACGACATCGCCTTCCAGACGAATCTTCTCGCCCTCAACGCCGGTGTCGAAGCCGCCCGCGCCGGCGAAGCCGGCAAGGGCTTTGCGGTCGTCGCCCAAGAGGTGCGCGAACTCGCACAGCGTTCAGCCAATGCCGCCAGGGAGATCAAGTCGCTGATCACCGCGTCGGGCGATCAGGTGCAGACGGGTGTGTCGCTTGTCGGCGAAACCGGCAAGGCGCTTGATGCGATCGTTTTTGAGGTTCAGGAGATCAACCAGCATGTCGACGCGATCGCAGAGGCCGCCCGCGAACAATCGACCGGCCTGCACGAGATCAACACGGCTGTGAACACGATGGACCAAGGAACGCAGAAGAATGCGGCCATGGTCGAGGAAAGCACAGCTGCGAGCCACAAGCTGGCGACAGAGGCAGCGACACTGAACAATCTGCTCGACCAGTTCAAGCTCACCGGCACCGGCGGTTTCAGCGCGACCGTTGCCGCGGCACCGCTGCACAGCGTTCCGATCCATTCCGCGCCCAGCCCGGCCGCAGCCAGAAAGGCGCCGGTCCGCATAGCCACCCCGGGTGTCTCGCGCCCCTCCAACTCGCCGGCTCGGGCACTCGGACAGAAACTTGCAAGCGCGTTCGGCTCCAGCGCGCCTTCAAGCACGCGGGACGAGGCCGACTGGACTGAATTCTGACCCGAGCGACGCCATGAAACACGAAGGGCGGCTCCAGGCCGCCCTTTTCGATTGTGGTCTTCTCGCTTCACGCAGACCATGACTTTGCTACAGGCGCTAAGCTCGCGCCACGAAAAAGCTTGAAAAAGGAATTCAGGCAAACCCGAGCGGAATCTGCTCTACCTTGCGGCCGCGACCATAGTCACGTTCATAGGACGACCGATCGTCATCGCGCGCAGAGGCAAGAGCCACCTCGGGCCCATGATAGCCGTCCGCATAGGTTCCGGTATCGCCATTGTCCCGGATTTCGCGCTTTGCCGTGAAAATCTTCAATAGCATTCTGCCACTCCTCCTGATGATGCCGACAACGACCGATGGGTCGTCTGCGTTCCCGTGATAGCGGAGAATAGTTAAAAATTAACTATGTTTATTAGAAGTTTGTCAACTAACGGAAATGCGTAGCCCGCGTTGAGCCGCGCCGAACATTCCCTGAGCCCTCAGGCGGAAAACGGTCGCTCAGGGGTGAAAACACCTCGTCGCTCGTGATTTGGACTTGGTGTTCTCTCCTGATCCCGATTTTTGCGTGATAGCCGGTGTTGGAGAAAAACACATGGCGAGCAGGGTCATATCGATATATCGACGTCACGAAGATAAATTGGGCCTTTCGAAACGTATGACACTGTCTCCTTACCCGTTCGAATCGAAAGAAGCAGCGTTGCGCTTGACACGCCGTACACCGCTGCAGCGCCTCTCAACCTGGTACGAGACCGTGAAAATAACGCGACGTGAACGTCGCCGGGCATCCGAGGTGGCTCTCCAATGCATCAGCCCCAGAGGCCAGACCTCACTTTCTGCCCATGAATTGCCTCTGATCTTCCTCACACGAAATGATCGAAAGCTTCTGCCGTCGTTCCTCGCTCACTATCGGGGGATGGGTGTAGCGCGCTTCATATGTGTTGACGACGCTTCCACGGACGGCTCCCGCGAGTTCCTATTGGAGCAGCGCGACGTCGATCTATGGACTTCTCCGGTCAGATATAAGGATGCGCGTCGAGGCCGTTTGTGGCGAGAGCAGCTGTTCGCAATTTATGGAACAAACCGCTGGTATGTGAACGTCGATTCCGATGAGTTTCTCGTCTACGAGAATTTCGAGAACAGAGACCTTTGGTCGACCATCCGAGGGCTGGAAAAGCAGGCCCTTTCCAGAATGGCTGCGCCGATGCTCGACCTCTATCCCACCGACCTTGAATCAGCTCGTGCCGAAAAGCTCCAGAACAGCCCTCCATGGGAGGTTGCAGACCACTACGACGACGAAGGTTACACCATCACAGCAACAAAGCGGGCTCTCTCCGTCAGAGGCGGACCAAGAGAGAGGGAGTTCAATGCAGGGCTTGAGCTGATCAAGTATCCCCTAATTTACTGGGATGACGAATGTGGATTTGGCCCAAGCATCCACCAGCCCCTGCCCTATGGGCGGAATTTCGTTCCGGTGATGGGTGTGCTGCTTCATTTCAAGTTCTTTGCGGACTATGCGGAGGTGGCTAGAGACGCTGTCGATGGCGGTCAGTACTTTGACAACTCCTCTGCCTACAGCGCGATCGTGCAGAGACTGGAGACACTGGGAGCGTTGCGCCTACACTCCAGCGTATCGAGAAAATTCGTGAACTCGGACCAACTTGTGGCTTTGGGATTCTGTCTGCCCGTCCCCAAGGTCTGACAGCGAAGAGATCGCGCGCTTGCCTTGCCATGCTGGCTCTCAAGGAACCGCTGGAATTTCAGGCAAAGCTTCAAAGGAGCCCAAATGTCTTCAATCGACGTCTGTATCGTATCGACCCGACGACCCGAGCTTCTAACGGCGACTTTGGACAGCTTCTCCGCGCGAATTCTATCTCACTTGGAGATCGGGGACGTCTATATGAACCTCGATCCCTACTTTGGGGACGAGGCACTCCATGCACGTTGTGTTGAGGAGTTCAAAGGCCGCTTCCCTGGAGGCATTATCTTCGAACCCGCAACGCCCAGTTTTCCCGCGGCTGTTCAAAGGCTATGGTCCGCTACAACGTCTGACTTCGTTCTCCACATGGAGGAGGACTGGCTTGCTTTGACCGACATTGACCAACGAGCACTGGACGCGTTTGCAGATCCGGCAGTCACACAGGTGACATTCCATACCGCGGAGAAGAAATGGGATACCTCGCGTCGCGGGCATCTTCACCGGCGAAACGAATATCGAAAATTCCTGGGCATCAAGATCCCGCTGTTCAGAACCTTCCCGATCTTCACAACCTCCCCGTGCTTGTTGCGGGGCTCGTTTGCGCGGGATTGCGCAGGGCTGATGGACGTCACGAAGGATCCAGAAAAGCAGTTTTACCAGGGTGTGAATCCCAGACTTGAACGGTATGTGCGAGAGAAGAAAAGCTACATTTTTTCGCCCGACAACAAGCCTGTGATCGAAGATATCGGACGCAACTGGCAGACCACCCACGGCGTGAAAAAGGTCATGCAGAACGGAAGTTCGAGCTGGGAGAAGATCTAGCGGCGCTCAACGGCGTTCACTTCCGCGACGCGGGCCAACAGCAGCATAAGAGAACACTGTCATCAGAGCCTCGCGCAGCGGCATTTGCAAAGGAAAGGGCATGCACGCCAAGGTCAGCATAGGTGTACCCACTTACAACGGTATTAGCCATATTCGTGAGTGTCTGGAGTGCCTGAGGTCCCAGACCTTCAAGGATTTCGACGTCGTCATTTGCGATAATGCTTCCAATGACGGGACGACTGACGTGTGCGCTGAATTTGCGCTGCGCGATGCGCGCTTTAAGCACATTCGCTCCGACCACACGATCAGCGCCGGCGCCAACTTCCTGAAAGCTCTGGAAGCATCCGAGGGTTCGTATTTTATGTGGCGAGCCGATGACGATCTATCGGAGCCGGACTATCTGCGCAATCTGGTGAAGGCACTGGACGACACGCCAACTGCCGCGCTGGCGGTTGGCCCCACCATCCGGATCAACAAGAAATATGTGAAAAGCGAAACCGTTTTTCCGGTTTCCCCACCCGTTAGCGCCGAAGCGGTCGAGAGAGTATCCGAAACGCTCCTCGGCTGCAGACCGACTTGGTTTTACGGGCTTTGGCGCCGCGAGGCCATTGTGCAGGCCTACCGGCTCTCCGCGCAATATCCCTATCTGTGGGCTCTGGACCACTTGATTATGCTTCCTGCGATCCTGAACAACGCCACGGTTCTTGTTCCCGGCTCCAGCTTTGTTCAACGCATCACAAGGGAACCAACGTACCATCTTGCGCCGTCGGAAAAGCTCAAGGCGCGTCGACTGTATAAGGCTCTGGCTTACAAAATCCTGGATGCAGGAAATTGGTCTCCCGCAGACAGAAAAAAGCTAAATGCCGCCGTCAGTCAGCATCTGGAGCTTCGTGTGGCACCTCTCGTACGGACATATCGTTACGCGGCGAAGCAGAAGATCAGATCGTGGCTTCGCGCGTGATATGAGCTCCGCGCAAAACGGCTCCTGACCAAGATCCAATTCTCGCCGTGACGTTAGATTGAAACCCGAAGCACTCGCCTCCGGACTTGTCACTATCAATGTCCTAGTGACCGTACCCAATGCCGCGCCGAGCCGCGATGCTCCCGACCGCGGGCCGCATCATTTGTCGCCGATTGAATATCGATTTGGAGCGGGTGAAGGGAATCGAACCCTCGTATTCAGCTTGGGAAGCTGCTGCTCTACCATTGAGCTACACCCGCGTGAGATGAGATTTCCAACAGATGAGTGCCGCTGTCAAGCGACCAAAACGCCTCCACGGCAAGAAGCCGGCCCGCACGATTGGCCTTGGTGCAATTCGGTGGCGGCAAGGTCTCTGACCTAATAGCCGGTCGCCGCACCGGCGGATCGACCGCCTAGATGCGGAAGTGCTTCGAGAGCTTCAGGCCCTGTGCCTGATAGTTGGAGCCGAGGCCGGAGCCGTAGAGGCTTTCCGGGTGCTCCCTCATATGCTCGTAGACGAGGCGGCCGACAATCTGGCCATCCTCGAGGATGAAGGGAACCTCGTGGCTGCGGACCTCGAGCACGGCGCGGCTGCCGCGCCCGCCCGCGGGGGCGTGGCCGAAGCCGGGGTCGAAGAAGCCCGCATAGTGCACTCGAAATTCGCCGACCAGCGGATCAAAGGGGGTCATCTCCGCTGCGTAGTGCGGCGGCACATGGATAGCTTCGCGGGAGACGAGGATGTAAAACTCGTCGGGATCCAGGATCAGTTCGTTGCGACCGCGGCTATAGAGCGGTTCCCAAAAATCATAGATGTCGTGTTGTGCCTTCTTGTCGACATCAACGACCGCGGTGTGATGCTTGCCGCGGTAGCCGATCAGGCCGTCCTTGTCGCCGGCAAGGTCGATCGACAGAGCAATACCGCCGCCCGAGACGTTCGGCTGCTTGCTGGCAACCAGCGTTTCGGCGTCGTGCAGCGCCAGCAATTCAGGCTCGCCGAGCAGTGAGTGACCGACGCGGAAGCGGATCTGCGACAGGCGCGAACCGCGGCGAACGACGATCGGAAATGTGCGCGGGCTGATTTCGAGGTAGAGCGGTCCGGAATAGCCGACCGGGATCTTGTCGAACTCCTGCGCATAGTCGGTGATGACACGCGTGAAGATATCCAGCCGTCCGGTCGAACTCTTCGGGTTGGCGGAAGCTGACATATCCGCCGGCAGGTCGAGGCGCTCCATCAAGGGAACGATGTAGACGCAGCCAGTCTCCAACACCGCGCCTTCGGAGAGGTCGACGACGTGAAGGCTTAAGCGATCGAGCTTGTCGGATACGAGATGGGATGGGCCTGGCATGAAGCTCGCGCGGACGCGAAAAGCCTTCGCACCGAGCCTGAGGTCAAGGCTCGCCGGCTGGATCTGATCGTGATCCAAATCGCGCTCCGAGCGGAGGCGCCCCGCCTCAAAGAGCGCGGCTATCGCGCGATCTGCCAAAATTCCTGTTTCGCGAGCCATCATGCCACATCCATATTTGTCGCAGACAAAACCAAACTCAAGGAATTGACGCAAGCATAGAACGGCAGTATTGCAGCTTTATCCCGTGGTGATTTGGCCGGTCGGCTTGCAGCCACGTTAAACAAGTGGCTAAAAGGACCGGGTGCAAAACCGGTCTGCTTTCGCGGCCGGTTTTTTTGTTGTTTGAAAGTGGTGATTCATGAGCAAGACTTGGCGCCCCGCAACCCAACTCGTTCACGACGGCTCCCTGCGCTCGCAATATGGCGAGACTTCGGAAGCAATCTACCTCACGCAGGGCTTCGTCTATGAAAGCGCAGAAGCAGCTGAAGCACGCTTCAAGGGCGAGACTGAAGGCTATATCTACGCCCGCTACGGCAGCCCGACCAACGACATGTTCGAGAAGCGCATGTGCGCACTCGAAGGCGCCGAGGAAGCCCGCGCCACGGCGTCGGGCATGGCAGCCGTTACGGCCGCTATCCTCTGCCAGGTAAAGGCAGGCGACCACATTGTTGCCGCCCGCGCCCTCTTCGGCTCGTGCCGCTGGGTCGTAGAGACGCTCGCACCGAAGTACGGCATCGAATGCACGCTGGTTGACGGTCGCCATCTCGAAAACTGGGAAAAGGCGATCCGCCCGAATACCAAGGTATTTTTCCTGGAGAGCCCGACGAACCCGACGCTCGAGGTGATCGATATCGCCGGCGTCGCCAAGCTCGCCAACCAGATCGGCGCCAAGGTCGTGGTCGACAACGTCTTTGCCACGCCGATCTTCCAGAAGCCACTCGAACTCGGCGCCCATATCGTCGTCTACTCGGCTACAAAGCATATCGACGGCCAGGGCCGCAGCTTGGGTGGCGTGATCCTCTCCGACCGGGAATGGGTCAACGAGCACCTGCAGGACTATTATCGCCACACCGGTCCGGCGATGTCGCCATTCACGGCATGGACGCTGCTGAAGGGTCTCGAGACGCTGCCGCTGCGCGTCAAGCAGCAGACCGAAAATGCATCGAAGATCGCCGACTTCTTGGCCGATCAGCCAAAGGTCGCCAAGGTCATCTATCCCGGTCGCAAGGACCATCCGCAGGCCGACATCGTCGCCAAGCAGATGAAGGGCGGTTCGACGCTGGTTGCCATTGAGCTCAAGGGTGGCAAGGAAGCGGCCTTCGCCTTGCAAAACGCCCTGCAGATCGTCAAGATCTCGAACAATCTGGGCGACGCCAAGAGCTTGATCACGCATCCGGCGACGACGACACACAAGAACCTGACGGACGAGGCACGCGCAGAACTCGGCATCTCGGGCGGCACCGTTCGTCTTTCCGCGGGCATTGAAGACACGGACGATCTGATTGAGGATTTCGCGCAGGCGCTCGCCAAGGTTCAGGCCTGATCAGCCGAAATCGGCCGGGTCGCCAACGATCCGGCCGGCCACCACGCGCGCTTCGCCACCACGCGAGGCGGCCTAACATTAGGCTTAACACGCGAAACCTGCCGCCATTGCCGGCATTCAGAACGTGATCGACTATCGGTTTATTGACGGATCGGCCGTCGTATAAGATACCGGTAACGTATGTTGACTATGGTGTAAGCATGTACCGCGCCCTTACACGAGACATTGAAGTCGTCGTTGAACCCTTTTATCTGGAGGAGCAATCCGATCCGGAAGACGATCGCTATGTCTGGGGTTACAAGATCGTCATCAGCAACAATTCCGACACGACCGTACGGCTGGTGAGCCGCTACTGGAACATCACCGACCAGAACGGGATCGTCGACGAGGTAACGGGCGCCGGTGTCGTTGGCGAACAGCCACGGCTTGCGCCCGGCGATACCTATGAATACTCGTCGGGCTGCCCGCTGGATACGCCATCAGGATTGATGTACGGCCACTACCAGATGGAGACGGACGAAGGCGAGCTTTTCGATGTCGAAATTCCCGCCTTCTCGCTGGATTCGCCGGGACTGCTCAGAGTCCTGAACTGATCATTCAGCAGCCTGGGCCACCTCTTCCACCTCGAAGCGATAGGTCGTCGAGCAGAATTCACAGGTGACCGAAATTGCGCCGTCTTCCTGACTGGCGTCGATTTCTTCCGCCGAAAAGCCCTTTAGCACGCCCTTGATCTTCTCGCGCGAACAGCTGCAGCGATCATAGACCGCACGCGGGTCGTAGACGCGGACACCGCGTTCGTGAAACAGGCGGAAGAGCAACCGCTCGGTGCCCACCTGAGGGTCCGTCAATTCGTCGGCGTGGATAGTGTCGACGAGCGAGCGGGCTTCCATCCAGGCGTCGTCTTCCCTGTGGGTGCCGCCGGTCGTGTCTCCGTCACCGCCGTGAAGGTCAGGCTGGCGCATGCGCTCTGGCGCTTCCGGCAGGAACTGGGCGACGAGCCCGCCTGCACGCCAGCGATGGCGCGGCTTGCCCGCTTCGTCTCGGTCGAAGAGTTCGGCGGCGGTAAGACGCACCCGCGTCGGAATCTGCTCCGACTGGCGAAAATAGGTGCCGGCAATTTCCTCAAGCGTTGCCCCGTCAAGCGCAACAATGCCCTGATAGGGCTGGCTGAACTTGCCCTGATCAATCGTAAACGCCAGCATGCCCTTGCCGAGGAGCTGTTCGGGCTCGATCTGCCCGGCTGCTACTGCCTTATCGAGGAGACCCTGATCAAAGCGCGCGTAGGCGCGCACGTTCTCGGGTGTCGAGAAATCACAGACAAGCAGATCGACCGGGCCGTCCCCCTTGGTCTGCACTGTAAACTTACCGTCGAACTTCAGCGACGTACCGAGCAGCACCGTCAAAACGACGACTTCGGCGAGAAGCCTCGCCACGGGCGCCGGATAGCGATGGCGCTCGAGGATCGCGTCCAGCATCGGCCCGAGCTGGACGGCGCGTCCGCGCACATCCAGGCCCTCAACCTGAAAAGGAACGACGTGATCATCGCCGGCGAAATTGAACTCGCCGAGGGTGGCTGCAGGTTCTGCCATGGTCTTCTCCTAGTCTGAGAGCGGCAGACAAGAGTGCCTATCCGCTCGCGCGGCCACGGGCCATTCCGGCCTAATGTGGCATCCAGTATGGTTCAGATCGCGCCCAGGCACCAAGCAAGAATCGACTTCTGCGCATGAAGACGGTTTTCCGCTTCATCGAAGACCACGGATTGCGGGCCGTCGATCACTTCGTCAGTAACTTCCTCACCACGATGAGCAGGCAGGCAATGCATGAATAATGCATCCTTGCCGGCCTGCGCCATCAAAGCCGCGTTGACCTGATAAGGCTGGAAGACGTTGTGACCCCGGGCCCGATGTTCCTGATTCATGGAGACCCAGGTATCGGTCACCACGCAATCGACGCCGGCAACCGCACGGTCAGCGTCGTGACCAAGCATAATTTCGGCGCCCTCATTGCGGGCCCAGTTCAGATAGTGATCCTTTGGCTCGGAACCAAGGGGTACCGCCATGTTCATGCGATAGCCGAAACGGGCAGCACCTTCGATCAGAGAATGCAGCACATTGTTGCCGTCGCCCGTCCAGGCAACCGTCTTGCCCTTGATGGGGCCGCGATGCTCCTCGAAGGTCATGATGTCGGCCATGATCTGGCAGGGGTGCGTATCGTCGGTCAGCGCGTTGATGACAGGAACTGTTGCATGCTCGGCCAGTTCCAGCATGCGGGCATGATCGGTCGTGCGGATCATGATCGCATCGACATAACGCGACAGCACCTTTGCCGTATCGCCGATCGTCTCGGCACGACCAAGCTGCATTTCGGTGCCCGACAGAAACAGCGTCTCGCCGCCGAGCTGGCGCATGCCAACATCGAAAGACACGCGGGTACGGGTCGAGGGCTTCTCGAAGATCATCGCAAGCATCTTGCCGGCGAGCGGCTTGTCGCCCTGCCCGGCCTTGAATGCCTGCTTGCGTGACATTGCGTCATTCATGATGAGCCGCAGGTCGGATGCCGCGACGGCGGAGAGGTCGAGGAAGTGTTTGGGGGAAGCCATTGTCTTTACCTATCACGCCCGTCTTGCAACAGGCACTGTCCATTAAGCCGTCTTCTTAACCTTCGAAGCGCGCAGGCTTTCGGCGGCGCGTTCGAGGCGGGCAAGGCCCTCGCGGGCTTCGTCAGGGGTGACGACCAGAGGCGGCAGAAGGCGAACGACGTTGTCGCCAGCTGGAACGCCGAGCAGATGGGCGTCACGGATTGCCTGCAGCAACTCGGCAGACGGAACAGCAGCCTTGACGCCGAGCAACAGCCCCTCACCCCTGATATCCTCGATGATATCAGGATAGCGATCCTTGAGCGAGGCCAGGCCTTGGCGGAAGACCAACGAGACGTCGCGCACCTGCTGCAAGAAGCCATCCGCAAGTATCACGTCGAGCACGGCACTACCCACCGCCATGGCAAGCGGATTGCCGCCATAGGTGGAGCCATGCGTGCCGGCCTTCATGCCGGAAGCAGCCTCTGCCGTCGCAAGGCAGGCGCCGAGCGGGAAGCCGCCGCCAATGCCCTTGGCGACCGCCATGATGTCAGGGGCAACGCTGGACCATTCGTGCGCGAAGAGCTTGCCGGTACGGCCGACGCCGGTCTGCACCTCGTCGAAGATCAGCAGCAGGTCGTGCTCGTCGCAGATCGCGCGGAGCGCCTTAAGGAACTCTTTGGTCGCCGGGCGAACGCCGCCTTCTCCCTGGATAGGCTCGATCAGGATAGCGGCTGTTTCGCTTGTGATAGCGGCGCGAACTGCATCGATATCGCCGAACGGAACCTGATCGAAGCCGGGCGCCTTGGGACCGAAGCCTTCAAGATATTTTTCCTGACCACCCGCAGCGATCGTAGCCAGCGTACGGCCATGGAATGCACCGTCAAACGTGATGATATAGAACCGCTCGGGATGACCCTTGGAGAACTGATAGCGGCGCGCGGTCTTGATCGCACATTCCAAGGCTTCCGCGCCGGAGTTCGTGAAGAACACCTTGTCGGCGAATGTCGCCTCGGTCAGTCGCTTCGCGAGCACTTCCTGACCAGGGATCTCATAGATATTGGACAGGTGCCACACCTTGTCGGCCTGCTCCTTCAACGCCCCCACCACGTGCGGATGACTGTGGCCGACGGAAGTGACGGCAACGCCTGCGCCGAAATCGAGATATCGTTCGCCCGTTTCGGTGATCAGCCACACGCCTTCTCCTCGCTCGAACCGCAGAGGGGCACGAGAGTAGGTGTCGTAAAGCGCGGCTTCAGCCATGGCGCGATCTCCTGTCATTAATCATCAGCGGCCCGGACTCCGGCTAAAGAAAGCAAGCCCGGAAAATTAAAAATGCCGCCTTTCGGCGGCGAGCAGCACTATTTACTTTTCGCACTGCGATGTCAACAAAACTGAGCTTTTGCAGCATGCGTCAAGCAGCCATCCAAGGCGGCCGGACCTATCAACAACTAATGTTGCAGAAATGACTCTCCCGCCCAGCAAGTTGGGGAAAACTTGAAATTCGATTCGCCGGGATTCAACCGACTCTTGTCACGGAGTCAGCCTCACACTAGGTTAAAACTCAATTACTAGACTGCATGCGGCGGAACTAGTCACCAAAATCGAGCAAGCGTTTCTTGCCTCGGATACGTCCGGGGCAACGGTGAAGGATTCTGCCTACACCAACGCTAATAAGGCGGAGACAGGGGCATGAACTGGACAGACGAGCGCGTTGAAAAACTGAAGAAGCTTTGGTCCGAGGGCCTTAGCGCCAGCCAGATCGCAGCACAACTTGGCGGTGTAAGTCGCAATGCCGTCATCGGCAAAGTCCACCGTTTGAGTTTACCCGGCCGCGCAAAGGCCGGAGGCTCGACGAGCACTGTCAGGACACCCAAGCGCACGACATCTGCGCCACGCGCTCCGAACTATGCATCCCGCGTCGCCACGCGCACCGTCACTCGCCAGCAGGGTGCGACGATACTCAAGGAAGAGATTGAGATCGACACGGTAGAGGAAGTCCGCTTCCGTCCGGCCGCAAATGTAGTCGTTCCGATTTCGCGGCGCCTTGGCCTGACGGAACTGACCGAACGCACCTGCAAATGGCCGGTCGGCGATCCGCTGAAGGACGATTTCCACTTCTGCGGCTGCGAGTCCCCTGACAACTCCCCGTATTGCACCTACCATCAGCGTATGGCGTACCAGCCGGTCAACGAGCGCCGCAAGGCTGCCAACCGGGTCGCCTGACCCGGAAGCCGGATAAGGACATAAGAAAACGGGCCCTCGCGGGCCCGTTTTTCGTTTCGCAGGTGAAAGCCACTCAGCGCGATGGAAGCCTTAGGCTTCCATCGAGTATCCGGCGCCGCGCACGGTGCGGATGACATCCTGCATGTTGGAGAAGTTCAGTGCCTTGCGAAGGCGACCAACATGGACGTCGACGGTGCGTTCATCCACGTAAATGTCGTGGCCCCAGACGCCGTCGAGAAGCTGTGAACGCGAGAAGACGCGACCGGGCGACGCCATCAGGAATTCGAGGAGCCGGAATTCAGTCGGACCGAGGCGCACTTCCCGGCTCTTGCGATGAACGCGGTGCGTCTCGCGATCAAGCTCAATGTCGCCGCACTTCAAGAGCGTCGAGAGCACCTCCGGCTTGGCGCGGCGCAGCATTGCCTTGACGCGCGCGACGAGTTCCGGCGTCGAGAACGGCTTGACCACGTAATCGTCGGCACCGGTGGAAAGGCCGCGAACGCGTTCGCTTTCCTCGCCACGCGCCGTCAGCATGATGATCGGCAGGCGCTCGGTTTCCGGCCGCATACGCAGGCGGCGGCAGAGTTCAATGCCGGAGACGCCAGGCAGCATCCAATCGAGGATCAAAAGGTCCGGCGTGCGTTCCTGCAGCCGGATCTCGGCCTCGTCGCCGCGAAGGATGGTATCGACCTCAAAGCCTTCAGCCTCAAGGTTATAGCGAAGAAGCACGCTCAGTGCTTCTTCGTCTTCGACGACAGCTACTTTTGGGATCATTCGTTTCGGTCTCCTGGGGGCTAGGTCGCGGAACGATTATTCCGTAACAGCGCCGACGGTGTTGGCGGTGTCGTCCTTCGGACGTTCGCCTTCCGGTTGGGCACCGGTGGCCATGTAGTAGATGGTTTCGGCAATGTTGGTAGCGTGGTCGCCGATACGCTCGATGTTCTTCGCGCAGAACAGGAGATGCGTGCAGCTCGTAATGTTGCGCGGATCTTCCATCATGTAGGTGAGCATTTCGCGAAATAGCGACGTGTACATCGCGTCGATTTCCTCGTCGCGCTCACGGATCGACTTTGCCTTGTCGGCGGCCCGGCTCGTGTAGACGTCGAGCACTTCCTTGAGCTGGACGAGCGCCAGTTCGGAAAGATGTTCGAGGCCGCGTGCGAGCTTGCGCGGAACCCCGGCGCTCTGAACCGCGATGACGCGCTTGGCGGTGTTCTTGCCGAGGTCGCCAACACGCTCAAGATCAGCCGCAATGCGGATCGAACCCATGATCTCGCGAAGGTCGGCCGCCATCGGCTGGCGACGGGCGATCGTCACGATCGCCTTGTCGCCGATCTCGCGTTCGGCGTGATCGAGGATCACGTCGTCCGAGATGACCTTCTGGGCCAGAGCCGCATCGCCGTTCACGAGGGCGCGAACGGCGTCCGAGACCATCTGCTCGGCCAAACCGCCCATTTCCGAGATACGGCGGGACAGGAACTTCAAATCATCGTCGTACGCAGAAAAGATATGTGTCGATGCCATAGGGCTCATCCTTGAATATCGTGAGTGTTACCGAAGCGTCCGATCAACCGAAGCGGCCCATGATGTAGTCCTGGGTGCGCGGATCGTCCGGATTGGTGAACATCTTGTCGGTATCATTTTCCTCGACGAGATTGCCGAGGTGGAACATGGCCGTGCGCTGCGAAACACGGGCGGCCTGCTGCATGGAGTGCGTCACGATGACGATCGTGTAGTTTTCGCGGAGTTCGTGGATCAGCTCCTCGACCTTTGCCGTTGCAATCGGATCAAGTGCCGAGCACGGCTCGTCCATCAGGATCACTTCCGGGCTGACGGCAACGGCACGCGCGATGCAGAGACGCTGCTGCTGACCACCGGAAAGACCGGTGCCGGCTTCATGAACGCGATCCTTCACCTCATTCCACAGGCCGGCGCGCTGCAGGCTGTGTTCGACGATCTGGTCCATGTCGGCCTTCGACTTGGCGAGACCGTGGATGCGCGGGCCATAGGCGACGTTCTCGTAGATCGTCTTCGGGAACGGGTTCGGCTTCTGGAACACCATGCCGACGCGAGCGCGGAGCTCGACGACGTCAATGTCGGGATCGTAGATGTCCTCACCGTCGAGCGTGATCTTGCCGGTCACGCGGCAATTGTCGATCGTGTCGTTCATCCGGTTCAGGCTGCGCAGGAAGGTGGACTTACCACAACCCGACGGGCCGATGAGGGCCGTCACGGTGTTCTCGCGAATATTCAGCTTCACGTCGAACAGCGCGCGCTTCTCGCCGTAGTAAACTGAAACGTCCTGGCCGATCATCTTATAGGGAATGGTGTTCATCTTCTGATCAACCGCCTTCTCAACTGCTGCTTCCGTCAACATGTTCATTATGTTTACTCCGTTTACCAGCGGCGCTCAAAGCGACGACGCAGGAGGATGGCTCCGAGGTTCATGACAATGAGGAACAGGAGCAGGACAATGATTGCTCCGGAAGTACGCTCCACGAAGGCGCGCTCGGCTTCGTTGGCCCACATATAGACCTGCACCGGCAGAGCCGTGGAAGGATCCATGGGGGTGGCCGGGGCGTTGGCAACGAAAGCGACCATGCCGATCAGGAGCAGCGGCGCGGTCTCACCGAGCGCGTGTGCCAGACCAATGATGGTGCCGGTCAGGATGCCGGGCATGGCAAGCGGCAGCACATGGTGGAACACCATCTGCATCTTCGAGGCACCGAGGCCGAGCGCTGCCGCGCGGATCGACGGCGGCACGGCACGAAGCGCCGCGCGGGTAGCAATGATGATCGTCGGCAAGGTCATCAGCGTCAACACCAGGCCGCCAACCAGAGACGCCGAGCGCGGCAAGCCGGCGAAGTTGATGAAGACGGCAAGGCCGAGCAGACCATAGACGATCGAGGGAACGGCTGCGAGGTTGTTGATATTGACCTCGATCAGGTCCGTCAGTCTGTTCTTCGGCGCGAATTCCTCGAGATAGATCGAGGCGGCAACCCCGATCGGCAGCGAGAGGACGAGCACGATCAACATCAGGTAAAGCGAGCCGATCAGCGCGACGCCGAGACCGGCGGCTTCGGGACGACTGGAATTGCCGTTGACGAAGAGCCCGGTGTTGAACTTCTTGTGCAGCGCTCCGCTTTCGGCCAGCTGGTTCATCCAACCAACCTGCTTATCGTTCACCTTGCGGTTCTTCTCGTCCACCTTCAGGTCGATCTGCCCCTTATTGGCGGAGTCGATGTTGGCGTCGGCAAGTAGCGTCACCTTGACCGTCTTTCCGATAAGCGACGGATCGGCAACGACCATGTCACGTAGCTGAACCGGAGCTCCCTTGGAGATCATTGCGGCTGCGTCGCGGACATCAGGACGGCTCGACGCATTGAGGTTCAACGTCTTGATCATCGCATCGCGGATGAGGACCGGGTAGTTAGCGGCAATCAGAACCGAGGGATCGGTCGCGCGCTTGTTGTTTGGATCAAGCGTCTTTTCGCTGAACTCGATCGGCAGCGTGATCGCCGTCTGCTGGAAGGCCGTGTAGCCTTTGCTGATAACGGTGAACAGCAGGATGGCCAGAAAGATCAGACCGAAGGAGATGGCCGCAATGCCATAGGCCTGAAACCGGCGCTCAGCGGCATAGCGACGCTTGATCCCGATGTCGCGGCGTTCGGGCGCCTTCGAGACGACAACGCCCTGAACCGAGGAAACAATATCCGTCATTCGTACTGCTCCCGGTATTTGCGCACAATGAAGAGCGCGTAGATGTTGAGGCAAAGCGTGATGAAGAAGAGGGTGATGCCGAGCGCGAACGCAACCAGCGTCTGCGGTGAGGTAAACTCAAGATCCCCCGTCAGCTGATTGACGATCTTGACCGTCACCGTCGTCATCGGCTCGAACGGATTGATCTGGATGCGCGCTGCGACACCAGCGGCAAGCACCACGATCATGGTTTCGCCGATAGCGCGCGAGGCGGTCATCAGGAGAGCGCCGACGATGCCAGGGAGCGCGGCAGGAAGAACAACTTTTTTGATCGTTTCCGAGCGCGTCGCGCCAAGCCCGAGCGAACCGTCACGCAGAGCGCGCGGCACGGCCGTAATGATGTCGTCGGAGAGCGAAGAGACGTATGGGATCAGCATGATGCCCATGACGATACCCGCCGTCAGAACGCTCTGTGCCTGAATGAAGTTGGTGTAGTTGCCGGAGAGAAGGCCACTCACCTGCGCAGACAGGTCGCGCAGGAAGGGCCCTACGGTGACGAGGGCGAAGAAGCCGTA
The DNA here is from genome assembly GCA_900466605.1 of Hyphomicrobiales bacterium. Classification (GTDB taxonomy): domain Bacteria; phylum Pseudomonadota; class Alphaproteobacteria; order Rhizobiales; family Rhizobiaceae; genus Rhizobium. The sequence continues at coordinate 13,028 of UBMU01000036.1, read as the reverse complement.
AACGATCGTCGGAATACCGGCGAGGACTTCGAGCAGCGGCTTGGCAATCGACCGAACCCTGGGGGCGGCATACTCTGCCATGTAGATCGCAGCGAAGAGACCGACAGGCACCGCCACCAACATGGCGACGAAGCCGATGTAAAGCGTGCCTAGCAACAGCGGTATCAGGCCGAACTGCCCGAAGGACGAGCTGCCAGCGCCGGCAAAGCGCGGATCCCAGGTCGTTCCGAAGAAGAAATCTGCAGCAGGAACAGCCGCGAAGAAGTGGGCCGCTTCCGTCAGCATCGACAGAACGATGCCGATCGTCGTCAGGATAGCGATGGATGATGCTAAAAGCAGGCCCCAGAGCATGACGCGTTCGACGCGGTTTCGAGCACGGAACCGCGGGGCTATTTCGCGAAGTGCATAGAACGCGCCAGCAACGGCAAGAACGAGAACGATCGCCGTCATGACAAGGCGGCTGGAGCCCGTCTCGGCGTTCAGCTTCTGCGCTGCCTCGATCATGTAGGGCTGCGGCTGGCCGGCAAGCGGAACGCCCTTCGCAGCGAGCTTTGCCTGGAGGCCTGCCGGATCGGCAGCAGCACCGCTGATATCCTCCGAGCCGAGCAGCGGCAACCCGCGTGCAATCGCGCTGACCATCCCGTAGTTCAAATTCTGCTGCGCAGCAGGCTGCGCCTTGATGTCATCCGGGAAAGCTCCACGGACGGAAGATTCAATGATCGAAGGACTGATCGCCAGCCAGGCACAAAGCGCGATCAGCGCCGGCAGGACCGCCCATATGGCAGCATAGGCACCATAGTAGCCCGGTCGCGAATGCAACGCAGAGGACTTGCCTCCGGCAAGTGCCGTAGCGCGGCTGCTGGCTGCCAGAAAGGCAACCGCGCCTAGCACCACGAGGCACAGGAGTATGACGGATGTACTCATTCGTAAGGTCCCCAGGCCCTCTGACCTCAAAAGCGGAAACGGCAGGCGGACCGATCCGGCTCTCCATCAAGGAGAATTTCCAATGCCGTCTTCGACGGCGCAGAAAAAGCAATGCCGGCGCGATCATCAAGATCGCGCCGGCAAAGTTGATTACATGGTCTTGCCGTCTTCGACCGACTTGCGGATCGCTTCGCGCTCTGCATCCGGAGCTGCAACCAGGCCGTATTCGACGAGCGGGCTGTCAGGGCCGATCATCTGCTCGGAAACGAAGAAGTTGACGTATTCCTTCAGACCCGGAATGACGCCGAGGTGGGCCTTCTTAACATAGAAGAACAGCGGGCGGGAAACCGGATAGGTGCCATCAGAAATCGTTTCGGTCGACGGAACGATGCCGTTGACGGTTGCGACCTTCAGCTTGTCAGCGTTGTTTTCATAGAACGACAGGCCGAATACGCCGACGCCGGTCTTGTTGGCAGCGATGCGTGCCAGCGTTTCCGGATAGTCGCCGTCGATGTCGACAGCCGCGCCGTCCTTGCGGACTGCGACGCAAGCTTTGGTCTGAGCGGCAGCATCCGAGATCGCAGCCTTGATGACGTCGAGAGCGCCCGAAGCCTTGCAGCCAGCAGCCAGAACGTTCTGTTCGAACACTTCGCGGGTGCCGTGCTTTTCGCCCGGGATGTAGGCAGCAATATCAACAGCCGGGAGGGCCGGGTTTACTTCCGACCACTTCTTGTACGGGTTGTTGACGAGCTTACCGTCGACAACAACCTGAGCGGCCAGGGCCTTGTAGATATCAGCCGGGACGTAGGCGACGTCAGGGTTCGACGAGTCGGTTGCGAAGACGATGCCGTCGTAGCCGATCTTGACTTCCTGGATGTCGGTCACGCCGGCTGCCTTGCAGGCGTCGAGTTCCTTGGCGTTGATCGGACGCGAAGCGTTGGCAACGTCGATGGTATCAGGGCCGACGCCCTTGCAGAATTCCTTGAGGCCCGCGCCCGTGCCGCCGGATTCAACAACCGGGGTTTTGAAATCATTGAAGGTTTCGCCGAAAGTCTCGGCAACGATCTTGGCGTAAGGCAGGACGGTGGACGAACCAGCAACCTGAACCTGGTCGCGAGCAACAGCCGCGCCAGCAAAAGCGGCGGAAGCGGCAAGTGCAGCGACCGTGAGTTTAAAAGCGTTCATAACAATCTCCCGGGCATATAGCGCTCTGAGTGCGGCCTTGAGCGGCCTTTGCGGTGCCGTCTTCATCAGCGGCCCGCTCTCTTTAGCCCCTGATGACTAGAGCTTTTATGTCAGTTTGATGAAACATTTGTGACAGATTATCTATTTGAATTTTCTTCATAAAGATCACGCCCGTGTATGGCGGACTGCAGCTTTATGTCAAAACCGCACGGTAAAGCTCGTTCCCTTGCCGACCTCGGACTTGACGATGAGGCGTGCTCGGTGGCGCGTGAGGATGTGCTTGACGATAGCGAGACCCAGACCCGTACCCTTCTTCGAGCGGCTATCCTCAATGCTCACACGATAGAAACGCTCCGTTAGCCGCGGCACATGCTCTGCCGGAATGCCCGGCCCCCGGTCTACAACAGTCACCTCCACCGGCTCACCCTGACCGTTTTTCAGGAACACATCGACCGTCTTGCCCTCCTGCCCGTATTTGCAGGCGTTTTCCATCAGGTTTTCAAAAACCTGCACCAACTCGTCGCGATCACCCAGCACCTCGGCTCTGCCGTCGGGAAGGTGCAGGACGATCTCGACACCAACGTCATTTGCGAGAGGAACCAGCGAATCCCTGACATGGCCAAGCAGCGGGACGAGATCAACCTTCTCATCAGGGGCGATATGCGACTTTAACTCCAGCCGCGACAGCGACAGAAGATCGTCGACGAGACGGCTCATGCGGGTCGCTTGATCCAGCATGATGCCAAGAAAGCGCTCCTGCGCCTTCGTATCGTTCTTTGCCGGTCCTTGGATCGTTTCGATGAAGCCCCTCAGGGACGCGAGCGGCGTACGCAACTCATGGCTGGCATTGGCGACGAAGTCAGAGCGCATTCGGTCGATGCGACGGACTTCGGAAATATCCCGGAAGGACAAGACGAAGAAACGTCCACTGGCCATCTGTGGATCGCTGAATTCAACGGGCGAGCTTCGGACAATGTAGACACGCTCGGACGGGAGGCGCTCGGAGTGCTCAATCTGGTTCGGCGTATTGGTTGCGATCGTTTCGCCAACCATGTCAAGAATGCCCGGCGAGCGCAGCCGTGATGAGATATGCGCACCGACCGCGACTCCACCGAAGGCCTTTTCTGCTGCACGGTTCTGGTAAAGGACGGAGGCATCGGCGGAAAGCAACATGACCGGGATGTCCAACGCGGCCAAGGTGGCGGACACCTCCGGCAAACTGCTGCGGGGCGCCTCAACGGCCTCGGGTGGCGGCTCCCGCGGTTCCTTCCGAACCGCCGGAGCGGCGTGCCACAAGGCGGTGACGATCAAGAGCAGCAGAAGGCTGAACACTGCCCACTTGTTCGCACCCGAGGCAAGAGCAATAAGCGCGATCAGCAAGGCCACAAGCAGGACGGGACGCTCCTGGCGAATGCGCAAAATCAGGCTTCGTGTCCATGGCGTTTCGTCTTCCAACTGCCCCTCGCGATCTTCGACTCGTATTTTTATCTTCAAACTCTGCCTGATAGCCGTGAATCATGACAGAAGTTTTCGGCTGCAGCCAGCAGAGGGGATGGTCGTGATGGGAACGCACAGAAATTTCAACAATCTGCAAGACATTTGATTTTTAACGGGAAATATGGTCGCCTGCGTCGAACGAAACACCGAGTGGGGAGGTTGCCATGGCCGATGAAGTCGAAAGCAGAGCCGTCGAACTGGACATCGGCGGCAAGAAGCGTCTCTTCGACGTCGATGATCCGGTACTACCTGACTGGATCGACGAAGCTGCGTTGGCATCTGGCGACTTTCCCTACAACAAGAAGCTCAAGGAAGAGGAATACCTCGAGGACCTCGAGAAGCTGCAGGTCGAGCTGGTCAAGGTGCAGTTCTGGCTGCAGGCCACCGGCAAGCGCGTCATGGCCATCTTCGAGGGGCGCGACGCGGCGGGCAAGGGCGGGGCAATCTCAGCCTCGTCGGCGCACATGAACCCTCGCCTCGCTCGCGTTGTCGCATTGACCAAGCCCACCGACCGCGAAGCCGGACAATGGTACTTCCAACGCTACATCGCGCAGTTCCCCACAGCCGGGGAGTTCGTTCTTTTCGACCGGTCCTGGTACAACCGCGCCGGCGTCGAGCCGGTCATGGGATTCTGCACGCCGAGGCAATACGAGGACTTCCTGAATCAGACGCCGCAGCTCGAAAGGGTGATCGCGCACGAAGGCATCTTCTTCTTCAAGTTTTACCTCGACATCGGCCGCGAAATGCAGCTGAAGCGTTTCCATGACCGCCGCCATGATCCGCTCAAGGTATGGAAGCTATCGTCGATGGATATCGCGGCACTTACAAAGTGGGGTGATTACAGCGAAAAGCGCGATCGGATGCTCAAGGAAACGCACACAAAATACGCGCCGTGGACCGTTATTCATGCCAACGACAAGCGCCGCGCCCGGCTGAACCTCATTCGTCACATGCTGAAGGAGATGGACTACGACGGCAAAGACAAGGATGCCATAGGCAAGCTTGATGACAAGATCATCGGCTCAGGCCCCGGCTTCCTGAAGTAAGTCATTGCCCCGGCAGTATCCGGACGGCATAGAGATTGATGCCGCGCGCCTTGCCGTCCACATCGCTGTTGATCATCAGGCTTCCTGCAGAGTTCGGTGCCAGCGAGCGATCGAAGCGGACCTGGAGCAACACATCCGACTTTTGCCGTGTGACGGAGAAACGATGGCGGGCGCAGTCGCCGAGCGTCTGAAAATCGCATTCCACCGTAATCTGGGTCGGCTCGTCGGACGTCGATTGCAGCGTGATGGCAATCGTCGAGGACTTGCCGGCCAACTGCTGCAGCACATCGGCGGGTACGCTGATGCCGACATTGCCGTCGCTGCCGTTGCTCTGCGAGATCAGGCGCACCGCCGGACCGTCGCTTTCGGCGACATTCTGGATCTTAGCTTGTGCACCTGGCTTGATCTTGTCCGCGTTGGAGGGCTTGAAGACCTGGATCCAGTCGGCCGAGAAGGAGTTCTGGGGGTCGATCGTGACAGGCGTCGCATTGCCGCTTGAGCCAGCATCATTGCTGTCGTTTGCGTTCTCGGTTCCGTCGAAGTCCTCCGGCTGCGTACTCGCCGGCGGATTGGCGACGCTCGTATCACGCTCTGCAGCAGTCATCAGCAAGCCCGACGTGTAGGCCCACCACGCACCCATGCCGATGAAGGCAAGAAGAACGCAGGCGACAAGCAGCCGTGAGAAGAACTTGCGCGGCTTTCGCCGCACCGCCGCGCGCTCCGGCCGGAAATCCATCTGAGCCGGCTTTCGTTCAGCAGCCGGCGTCTCGGCAACCGGCGCTGCTGCTCCTAGATGGTCGCCGCTGCCGGCATGAACGCCGGCGAGGCTGGATTCGTCGTCGAACCGCGGGTCCGTGACCGCGTGCTCACGGGTCTCGCCACCGATCGACACGTTCCCGACCTCTTCCTCTACCGGATGAGCAGCAGGCTCCTTTATTTCCACCACGGGCGGGACAGGCACCTCCGGTGGCCCCTGTCGCGGATGCATGCGCTCGCGCTCCTCGGCTTCGATCGTATGGATCGTCGTTTCGAGCCTGTGGCGGTGGTAGGCAACCGCCTCGGCGTCGATGATATCCTGCTTGCGAAGACCGGCTTCGAGAGCCTGCCGCGCGGACTGATAGATTTTTGCTCGGACTTCGGGATTGTCGCGATCGGCATTGCTGAGCGCTGTTCTGATAGCCGTTTCTAATCCGCTCACGTCCGGTCCTTTATTCTGAGACTGGGCCAGTACTTAACAATTCGTAAATGCGGTAACCGGTGCCACGGCAAATCGCAAGCCTTGGCACGCCCGCCATCCGCATCGGCGGGGGAAAACGCAGGGTTGCCGCATGCAATTCTATGCCCTTGCAAAGAATAGCCGATATTTGGGGAATCGATAGAGCGCGCTTTTCCTTCACCAAAGTCTCTGCTATCACGTTGACGTTTTCGTAAACGTCAATTCTTACGGTGTCTCATGGCTTTGCCTCCGATCCTGACCCAAAATCTCAGATTGCCGGTCGTCGCCTCCCCGCTCTTCATCATTTCGCACCCGGCGCTGACGCTGGCGCAGTGCAAGGCCGGGATCGTCGGAGCCTTCCCGGCGCTGAACGCGCGGCCGGAGAGCCAGCTCGACGAATGGCTTGCCATGATTACAGAGGATCTCGCCGCGCACAACGCTGCGAACCCTTTACGCCCGGCTGCCCCGTTCGCCGTCAACCAGATCGTCCATATGTCGAACAAGCGGCTGGAGCACGACCTGAGCCTCTGCGTCAAATATAAGGTGCCTGTTGTCATCTCGTCGCTCGGTGCTGTGCCCGAGGTGAACGCCGCCGTGCATTCCTACGGCGGCATCGTGCTCCACGATGTCATCAACAACCGCCATGCGAACTCGGCCATCCGCAAAGGCGCCGACGGGCTAATCGCTGTCGCAGCCGGTGCCGGCGGCCATGCAGGCACGCTTTCGCCCTTTGCGCTTGTCCAGGAAATCCGCGAATGGTTTGATGGGCCGCTGCTGCTTGCCGGTGCGATCGCCAATGGCGGCGCCATCCTTGCGGCGCAGGCCATGGGAGCCGACATGGCCTATATCGGCACGCCCTTCATCGCGACGGAAGAAGCCCGCGCCTCCGAGGCCTACAAGCGGGCCATCGTCGACGGCATGGCTGGTGACATCGTCTATTCCAATTATTTCACAGGTGTGCACGGCAACTACCTCAAGCCGTCGGTCAGGGCCGTCGGTCTCGATCCCGACAACCTGCCGGTTGCCGACGCTTCGAAAATGGATTTCGAACAAGCTGTCGGCGGTGCCAAGGCATGGAAGGACATTTGGGGTAGCGGACAGGGAATCGGCGCCATCAAGGCCATCGAGTCCGTCAGCAGGCTCGTCGATCGGCTGGATACCGAATATGCGGCGGCCCGGAGACGCCTTTCGCTCTAGAGAGACAACAGATTTCCATAGCGGCGTTCTTTTTTACCGGAGAGGCGACAGGGCGCTTGAAATCTTCAAACAATGGCTGTATCAGCCCCATGCAAATCGCGGCCGGCATGGTTCGGCCGCATGGATTGCCGCTTTAGCTCAGTCGGTAGAGCACATCATTCGTAATGATGGGGTCACGTGTTCGAGTCACGTAAGCGGCACCATTCCTTCCTCCATTTAGCCTGAAGCCGTCACTCCTATTTTGCCGGGCACTGCCGGATCGGGCGACGTCGGGGATAGCCACTTGAAAATTTCGAGTGGCGGAGAACATCCGATCATGACAGTTCCCTTGCCCGCGGATCGCCCGCAACTGTCCTACAGAGCCTTGCGTTGGCTGAAGCCGCCCCTTAGAGGCTCAGCCTATTGGAAAAGGCTCAAAACGTTTTGCGGTGCGGAGTTGGCGATCGACAAAGACTGGATGGCTAGCTGCTGCTGGGTCTGTTCTGCGGTCAGCCTGCTCGACTCTTCCTCCATGTCAGCATCGACAAGACGCCCGACGCCTGCGTCAATCGAGTCAGACAGCTTCTGAGCGAAACCAGTTTGTGCTTCGACGCGCTTGCTCAGCGAGCCGATGGTGGAGGCGACGGTGACCATCTGCCTCATCATGCTTTCCACGGTCTTCAGCATATCGTCAAGCTCGGTCGTGGTCGTGGAATTGTCGAGCGCTATGTCAGTGGCCGTGGCGGGAGCGGTCGCGCCCTTCAGCAAGACATAATTCTTGGCGGCGCCGGCCTTCACGGCGAAGGCCTCACTGGACAGGATGCCGTATTCGCCGGAACCGCCGTTATCCACGAAGTACTGGACGTCGGTATCCGTCTGTGGCGGAGGGGTATTGATCGGATAGACAACGGTGCCGATCTGCACCGTGCCGTCGCTGTTTCGTATGAAGGAGGCGGGAATCACCTTGTCGGCAGAGTCCGCGCCGGAGTTCCACGAGAGCCAGTTCTGGCCATTGAAGGAAGCCGAATAAAGAGTTGACTGCAATTGCTGCTTCAACTGCGAGAGCTCGTCATTGATCTTCGTCTTGTCGACGCCCGCTTCGTACGCGGCGACGAGCTTCGCCTTGACACTGGACATCACCTCGATCGAGGCCGAGATGGCCGCGTAAGTTGTGTCGAGGATTGCCGCACTGACCCCGAGGACGTCCTGGACCGCTGACAGCGCCTTGTTGTCAGATCGCATCGTAGTTGCGATCGCCCAATAGGCGGCATTGTCGGAGGATCTCTCGACTCTCAATCCAGAGGACACGCGGCTTTGTGTATCCTGTAAGCCAGCGTTGACAGTCCTTAGTGTTTTAAGCGCGATAATCGCAGATGTGTTCGTGACGACGGAAGTCATGAAAATCCCGAAACAACCAGTACATTAGTGATTGATAAGTTGACGCTTCATGCATCCTAGGGTGTTAAATTATAGAGCCTATGGTTAACGAATTATGGACTGAGGTGATAAATCTGACCGCTCTTTACGATCTGCAGGCGGGCATTCGACTCGTCAACCGTCTCATCCTCCCGCGATGCGCGACCTCTTGCGCTCGTTTGCAAAAGCCTATTACGGTCAACGACATCTTGCCGGCGACAGTCGCTCCGGCAGCACCGGTCTTCAACCTATCTCTCTGGCAAATTTCACTATTGCCGTAGGTGTGGAAGCACCTTCGGCGTGCCTCGCCACTGAGTGATATCAGGTTAAATTGCCTTTGAGAGGGAATTCACCCATTTCGTTGGGCAAGCTTTGAAACCCGCGCGCGCATGGCGATGCGGTAGTGTCTCTCAACCGTCAATTCCGGCGGGAGGAAGAGGAGAGATACAATGAAAATCAAGGGCCTAGTAATTGCAACCGTGTTTGCTCTTTCGTCGGTCTCGGCATTCGCGGCTGACAACCAGTCGATCACGGATCAAGCCGGTCGGGGCAACTTCGCTGGCACAGCCCAGAGCGGAAAAGGCAACTTCAGCGGCACGCTGCAGCGTGGCGGCTGGAATGACTCAACAACTGTTCAGCATGGCAGGTACAATGAATCCGTAACAGTGCAGAGAGGCAAGGGTAACGACTCGTATACCGAACAAACGGGCAGAGGAAACCTCTCTGGTACCGTGCAGTTTGGCCGTGGCAATGACTCGCAGACCTACCAGTCCGGCACCGGCAACACCTCTCTCACGATTCAACACTAGTCGAGTTCAGTTTAAGGTCAGCGGTGACACCGCTGACCTCTTTTCGGAGTTCAACCATGATTGCGGCTCTCCCACCCGTAAATTGCATCATCGAGCACCACAAGGAAACTGGTGGCGCCATGACGCTGGTCCCGACGATCGAAAGTGATGGTCGCGGCGAAGGAACGTACCAGTTCGAGATTTTCTCAAACTCCAACGGCAACAGCTCAAGCAATGCTCAAGGCGGCGATTTCCAGAAGGATGCCCCGGGGCGGCTCGCGCTTTCTCGTTCAACCGTTACCGTTTCGCCAAATGAATGGAGCGCCCGACTCACTGTCTACGGTCCTGGCGGCGAGAAGCTCTGCGCGGTTTCGGTGCCGTGACATTTATGCACCGTTCGCGCCATCTCCCAAGAGCGGAGACCGAGGCTAATTGATTGTATACTAAATTATAATAGTAATAGCCTCAGTGTGTCGCGTCGGCGTGCGTCGGCGTCATATTGAGGTGACGAGAGAATGCGGACCCCCGAAGCCGTTCTGTCTCAGAAACTGGCCGTAATTGCGGTCGCAGCCCTCGCAAGCCTTAGTGGCACAGCCTACACCGCAGTTGCTGACGACACCAAGCTGCAGACGACTGCGCCGAGCGGGGACACCACACCAAGCCTGCAGATCGGCACCGGTATCAACTGGCTGAGCTTGCCAAGCTGGGGATCGCAACGGCCTGATTTCTTTGGCAGCGGAGACAGCAGGGTTGTTGACGACGGCCTCAACCTTGGCGTCAGCCTGGATCTACCGCTTGGGCAGATAGGATCGCAGCCTTTTATCCTCGAGTGGAACGGCAGCATCGCAGACCTTTCGTCCAATTCGACGGACGCAACGAGCCTTGCCGGACGTAGTTCACTGAACCTGAGCTATGGCAACTCGTTCAACGGCAGCATCAACACTCTGAGCGCGTCCCCGATTGGCACCCTCCCCGCTGCTGCGGTGGCGGATGTGACAGTGAATGACAGCGCGGGTGGGACAGTACACATCCACTCCACGGCATCGTCATCGGACCCCACTGGTCGGATTACGCAATTTGCGTCGAGCAACTCGATTACCGGCGGCGTATTTACCGCGCTCGTGACCAATGGCGGCACACCCAGTGCAGCATCCTATGCGGCCTATGGCGACAATACCGGCATGACGCTCGCCGCAACTGGCGACCTCAGCAGCAGCGCCATCGTCGACGAGCGCAGCGAGGATGCCACCGTCATCGATCAGGAACTGCTGCTCGGCGCCCCGATCGACCTGCAGGGCGGCTGGACGATCACGCCAAAACTCGGCCCGATGTATCGTTCCATCGATCGCGACGTGGATTTTCGCAGAACGCTCGTTATTGGGGCCAGTATCCCCGGCGTCGCGGTACCGCAGATTGGCGTCGAACAGAAAGACGAACTCGATGCGCGTTATGTCGGCGCCTTGGCTGAATTGGGTATCGCCAAGACGCTGCAGCCGGATCTGAGCCTATCGTTCGACGCGAGATTTGGCGGCGCTTACCTCCACTCTCGTTATAGGACCCACTATACTGCGGTTCTGCCCGGTGTATCGACCGGCGCCTTCGACTTTGTCTCCGAAACGCGCAACGGCGCCAGCCTGCTTGCCGGCATTGGCGCCGGGTTGCGCTACGCGCCCAAGGAGAACCTGCTGGTGGGCCTGGACGCCGGCGTCGACTATGTCAATAAGGTACCAACCATCAATTACGTCGCGAACGCCGGTAGCGTATCGCCTACGATCGGCATGAGTCACGCCATCGATTATAACATCTCCGTTAGCGTTACCTGGCGCTTCTGAGCAATGCGTCAGCACATCGACGAGAGCATGGAAAGGCAGTGAAGAAACTGCGTCTGCCGGCTGACCCCGACGCGGGCCATTGCGGAGGCAAGCTGGTTATGGACGGTGTTCTTTGAGACGCCACGCTGCCGGGCGATCTCCGAAGCCGTTGCCCCTCTCAAAAGGCAGTATGCGAGATCTGCCTCCGTCGGCGTCAGGCCGAAAATGGACTTTATGGTGTCCGGCGCCAGCAGGCTGTTTCCGCCAAGTTCGCGTATTGTGAGCATGTAGACGCGCTCGTTGGTGGCAAAGACGTTCTTGAACTGCGATCCAATACCGACACGTCCCGACAACGCGTCGACACTGACGAGCCATTTGATGTTTTTCACCTTGTCCTCGACCCAGGCGACGTGTCGAACACGCCCATGTATGGCCGCCATGCCGATCAGCCGGGCAACCTCACCCTGGAGAGCGGTATCGACGAAATCGATCACCGAGTCACTGTATTCGACCAGCAGATGCGACGCTTCGACAAATTTCTCGAAGCTCGCGTTCGCCAGACGCACCTGATAGTCCTCAGTGATAATCGCCGAGGGCGCAGAAGAACTGAAGAAGGCACTCTCCATATGCGCGGATTTCTCCCGCTCCAGAAGCGCGGTTTTCTGTATGGCAAAGGCGGTCTGAAAATGCGGCAGCAATTTCATCAGCGTCTCTGCCGCCCTGTCCGTCTCACTTCGACCCGAACGATCGAAATGAAGCAACAGTGCGATGCGACGCCCGCCTTCTTTGACGAGAACGAGCAGAAGCAGGCTGCCCTCGGCACCAAAGCATTCGTGTAGAGGCCCGTCCCATTGCGGATTGAGCCTGGTCTTCAAATCGATCGTCAGGAACGCCCCTTGCCCCAAAGCGAGCGTTGCTGCATGCAATGCAGCTATCATCTGCGTATTGCTGAGTGCGGCTTTCGGAACGCCCTTTGCAAACACACTCGCGCGCCGATCCTCTGCCCCCTTGAAGCCGACGACGGCGCCGGCCGCAGCCCTGGTGCCATCGATCAATTCCGCTATGACCTTCTCCCACTCGGCAGGGCTCACAACGGTCTCGTAGATCAGTTGCACCAAAGGCAAGTAAGTAACTTCACCAAAGCTATTGATCATCGGACCCACTCCAATGCCTGGCGAATTCCCACAAGTTTCCAGCCGGTCGCGCCGCCTCACGACGCGGTCCGCCAATATCAGCGGCCTCCTTGCCGCGCTCCTATCTCCAACTAGATGTTCAGGCTACCTTCATCCCGGTCCGACCATGCGGCCGAAGGTGGTTCCCAGCCACTCGCCTGTTGGCTCCTCGCCTCGGCTTTCAGGAAAAGCCGGAGAGAAGCCACGTCTCTATACGAAACATCGGATATCTCCTCCAGGTTGCTTTTACTCTTCACCTGCTCGACCAGCGCCGACAACAAGCTGACGCACTCATTTGGCCTGCCTGGACCAAACAGAGCGCGCAATTCACCATGCCATATCGATTATAGTCCCGACATAAAGTCGGAGAGACTACAGGATAAAGAATAGCATGCGCCTTCTTGTTGTAGAATGCGCAATAATGCCTCAGCCTTACAACAATAGAGGTATATATCGTTGTAATTTGCAACGAGGACGGAGAGTGTCCGGCAATTGAGTTGTCAGCCTAGTCTGTCGATCCGTCCGGGCTGGAGCGTTTGAAGCCGTTTTCTGGCAACGCACTTATCCCGAGAGCCACCGTCTCCTTCACCTCATTCCTCTCTGAAGGCTTTCATCATCTGATCGGCGAATGGTTTGAGGAGATAAGACAGAGCCGTTCGCTCGGCGGTTTGGACGAAGACTTCGACGGGCATGCCTGGGATGAGCTTGTTGTCCTTGAGGAGGTTTTTGTCGGCGAGCGAGAGGGAGGCGAGATAGTAGGGTTGGCCGGTTGCGCGATCGAGGGTTGTTGCGGCGGC
>UBMU01000008.1 GCA_900466605.1 Hyphomicrobiales bacterium | reverse complement strand
TAAAACGGGGAGGATTACCCAAACTCGTCATTGAAGTGCTTGAAGTGATCGATGTCGACCATCAGGCACGCCGTCGGGCGATCGGCGGGCTCTCGACGCAGCCGGTTCATTTCGTCATCTAGCGAGCGCCGGTTCAGAAGACCTGTCAGAGGATCCCTGAAGGCAAGATGCGTCAGCCGATCCCTGAGCTGCAGATTGGCGATCGCGAGCGCGATATTCTCGGCGATGATTTCGATGTACAGCCTGGCGCTCTCCATCGCTTTGCCGCCATCTGTCCCTTCGAAATAGAGCAGACCGACGGTATCGCCGTGCGCCGATAGCGGGATGCAGATGCAGGCATCGTCGCCGGCGTCCAGATGCTGACAAGGCACGTCGCCGCCCTTATGGTCACTGACATGCGGCCTGCTACGCCTCAATCCCCAGCATTCCGCCGGCGCCAGCACGTCATGCGACCGGCGCGGCTGATGCCAGCAGCTGGCTGACGCCAGCGCTGACCTGCTGCTGTTCATAAGGTACAGGTGGCCTGCGAGATGCGGAAAGATCTGCGGCGCAAAAAGGGAGACCACCTCGGCAAGTTCATCGTGCTGCTGGCAGGCCTGAAGCCGATGCATCATCTGAAGGATGTGATCTTTTGTCTTCTGGTCACGTCGCCGCTCGGCATCCAAACGCTCTCGCTCGAGGCCGTTGTCGCGGAAGATCTGGATCGCCTCGTTCATTTCGCCGATTTCGTCACGGCGATTGTCGTGCAGCACCTCAACGTCGTAGTCCTGCTTCGCCAGTCGGTTGACGATCCCCGCCATTCTAAGCAGCGGTGTTGCCACCCGGCGCTTCAGCACAAAATACAGAACGCCGATGAAGACGGCGGCGGTCAATCCCAACATGGACTTGGCTATGTTATCCCAGAGATCGGTTCGTGCCTGCGCACTAGCGAGCTCATCGTCGGCGCGGGTCGCGACGAGATCGATGAACTGCCGAAGGCTGGCTAGCAAATCGGTCTGCAATCGTTCGTGCTCCGGTCCGAAAAGGGTCTGCCGAGCGCTATCGCGATCGCCGTTTCCGAAGTCGGCAACAGCTCGCTCCTCAATCTGATCCAATGCCTCCGCATCACTTTCCAGCCGGCGCAATGCAGCAAGCTCCTGCGGTGACAGTTCGGTCGACTTCAGGCCCTTGATTGCCTCTTCGCGAGCACGTTCCTCTCCCTCTGCTCCCCGAAACGCCTGGAGATGGCGTTCCTCGCCCCGCATCACAAAAAGGCGGGCGTTTTCGCTGGTCTGCTCGGCTGCTTGGGCAAGTTGATCAACGAGCTCGTCGAGTCGCAATCTGGTTTCCACCGCTGTTCGTTCGCGAAAGGCGCTATGGGCAGACAGAATAAAAGCCGCACCCGAAAGAAGAGTGAGGACAACTGTTACGGCATATGCCCAATTTGTAATGGTGCTGATCCGCATCCTGTCTCGTGCTCCGCGACACACTTCCTCGCCTGAACGGGCGCCTGTGATGCTAAACTAGAGCGATAAATGAGCACTTAATTCAGACTATCCAGCCTAACCGCCAGTCTATCACGTTAGCGATCATTCCGTTCCATTTGTCTGCCGCACGCAACGTCCCAGCCATTTCACCCGTCGAGGTTGCCGGGCCTATTGACCAATGCTTGAGAAAAAGTATTTCTTTTGTCGACAACAGGATTCCAAGATGACTGATATCGATACTAACTCCATTCCCGAACGCAAGCGTGGCTCCGGCGTCAAGATGGTCTACGACCTCTTGCGCGATGAGATTCTCGATCTTGTTTTGCCGCCCGGCAGCCCCATCGACGAGGTGCAGCTCGCCGAGCGGTTCAAGATGTCGCGCACTCCGATCCGCGAGGCATTGGTTCGGCTGGCGGGCGAGGGGCTGATCGAGACGCTCCCGAACCGCTCGACCATGGTATCGAATATCGACTTCTTGAATCTCAATACTTTCTTCGACGCCCTGGTCCTGATGTACCGCGTGACAACGCGACTTGCTGCACGAAACTACCGTCCGGAAGACTTGGCAATCATTCGCGGCTTCCACGAGGACTATGCGGCGGCCGTGCAGACGCGAGATGCCTTGAGGATGATCTCCACGAATGCAGCTTTCCACGCAGCGATCGCCGACGCAGGCCGCAATCCTTACTTCACGAGCCTGTTCCGTCGATTGCTCGATGAAGGCAGGCGCATCCTCCGACTTTACTACCGGTCCTATGACGAGCATTTCCCGCAGCGCTTTGTCGATGAGCACGCGGAAATCCTCGCGGCGATCGAGGCCCGCGACATCGAGGCGGCCGATCGTCTGGGCAAGGCCCACGCCGAGCAGATCGTTGCTCAGGTACAGAAACTTTTCAGCCGTGATGTCGGGATCGACATCGCCCTATGAGAATGCCAGCAAGATCTGTGTTTTTCTTGTCGACAAATAAAATACAAGTTGATATATAGCCTATGAAAGAGCGAGGCCCGGCACATTTGTGGCGGCCGACCGATCGAACGGCCGAAAGGAGATTGATATGAAGGCCAAGATTTTCTCTGGCGTGATTCCCGCCCTGATGACCCCCTGCAAGCCGGATCTTACCCCCGATTTCGACGCCCTCGTTCGCAAGGGGCAGGAGCTGATTGCTCAGGGCATGTCGGCCGTCGTTTACTGCGGCTCGATGGGTGACTGGCCGCTTCTGACCGATGCGCAGCGCATGGAAGGCGTCGAGCGTCTGGTGAAGGCTGGCATCCCGGTCATCGTCGGCACCGGTGCCGTCAACAGCGCGTCTGCGGTCGCGCATGCCGCTCACGCCCAGAAGGTCGGCGCACAGGGCCTGATGGTCATCCCGCGCGTCCTGTCGCGCGGCTCGGTGATCGCCGCCCAGAAGGCGCACTTCAAGGCGATCCTTTCGGCTGCTCCGGATCTTCCCGCGGTTATTTACAACAGCCCGTACTATGGCTTCGCCACTCGTGCGGACCTCTTCTTCGCGTTGCGCGCCGAGCATAAGAACCTTGTCGGCTTCAAGGAATTCGGCGGCGCAGCCGACATGCGCTATGCGGCTGAAAGCATCACCAGCCGTGACGATGGCGTCTCGCTGATGATCGGCGTCGATACGGCTGTCTTCCACGGCTTTGTAAACTGCGGCGCGACCGGCGCCATCACCGGCATCGGCAACGTGCTGCCAAAGGAAGTGCTGCACCTCTGCAACCTCGCGCAGGCTGCAGCAGAGGGCGACGCGGATGCCCGCCGGCGGGCACTGGAACTCGAGCAGGCGCTTGCCGTTCTCTCCTCGTTCGATGAAGGCCCGGACCTCGTGCTGTTCTTCAAGCACATGATGGTGCTGAAGGGCGACAAGGAATACACGCTCCACTTCAACGAAAGCGACGTCCTGACGGACAGCCAGCGCGGCTACGTTGAATCTCAGTTCAAGCTCTTTAACAACTGGTACGGCGAGTGGAGCAAGCTCCCCGGCGCGGTGGAGAAGTACAAGGCCTGATCTTCAAAGGCTCTCAAATCGAAAGGCCCTCCAATGGAGGGCCTTTTTGCGTTTCCGGTGTCTCAGGTGGTGGCTCAGGCCACCGCCTCCAGACCGAGCGCCAACAACCGCTCGAGCTGCTTGATTTCGGCATCTGTCAGCGTGATGCCGTCGGCCTGCGATTTCGCGCGGGCCACATAGCGGCGCTGCGAGGGAAGACGGGCACCCTGGCCGACGATCGCCTCGAACAGCATCTCTGCACGCGCAAAAGGGTTGCCCGGCCGGCCGGCGGCGAAGGCTTCCGGCGAGAAGGCGATGATCAATTCGCCGTGGAAGGGAGCAAGCGTCGTCGTACCGAGATAATCAAGCACCTCGGGGCTCGTCAGGTCGCCGATCATGATGCCGGCGAGCAGCTCAATCATCGTACCGATCGCGGAACCCTTATGTCCGCCGAACGGCAGCATGGCGC
Source organism: Hyphomicrobiales bacterium (assembly GCA_900466605.1). Taxonomy (GTDB): domain Bacteria; phylum Pseudomonadota; class Alphaproteobacteria; order Rhizobiales; family Rhizobiaceae; genus Rhizobium. Next base: position 462,012 of record UBMU01000008.1, on the reverse strand, counting down.
CGGCAAGCGCAGCTTCCGGATCTGTCGTCGGGTTGCCGTCGGCATCGATCGCCCAGCCCTCGGGCAGCGACTTTCCGGCCCGACGGTGCAGTTCGATTTCTCCACGCGCCGCAACCGAAGTGGCGAAATCGAAGACGTAGGGTGGCTGGCCGACACGCGGCCAGGCAAAGGCGAAGGGATTGGTGCCAAGCAGCGGCTTGTTGCCGCCGGTCGGCGCAACGGTTGCATAGCTCGGGCACATGACGAGGCCGGCAAGCCCCTGTTCGGTCAGCGCTTCCGCTTCCGGCCAGAGGGCGGAGAAATGCGTGCAATCATTGATGACGAGTGCCGCCAGGCCGCAGGCGCGGGCGCGCTCTGCAAGGGCCGGCAGGCCGAGCTCGAAGGCCGGATTGGCAAAGCCGCCCTTGGCGTTGACCTTGACGATGGCCGACCCCTCCTGCAGCAACAATTCCGGCACCGCGTCCGGGTTCACTTTGCCAGCCTTGACGGTCCGCAGCGCGCCCTCGATCCGGTAGATGCCGTGAGATTTGCAGGCATCTCGCTCTCCGGCGACGATTACGCGAGCGAGTGCGCCGGCCTGCACCTGGTTGAGGCCAGCCTTGCGGAAAATCGCATCGACCCGCTCTTGCAGGGCAGGTACGGTCAGGGTGGTGTTGTCGCTCATCTCGTGTCTCTCATGAATGGCCCGGCCGCCGACGGCGATCGAGTGTTGATGTTATAAATACATAGAGTATACAAAGATCCGACATGCGCAATTCGCCTTTGGCTGGATTTTCGCGTAAAGCAGCCCGGGCTCTCAAGAAAGGAATCGCAGATGGTCTTCACTCCCAATGGAAAACACCTCATCGCGGGCGAATGGCTCGACGGAGCGGGTACGTTTGCATCCGCGCCGGCCCATGGTCCAGTACATCAATTCGCCGCCGGCACGGTTGATCTGGTAAACCGCGCTTGCGAGGCAGCCGAAGATGCTTTCTGGAGCTACGGCTACTCCACCCGTGCGGAACGGGCAGCATTCCTGCGTGCCATCGCCGATGAGATCGAGGCTCGCGCCGAAGCGATCACAGAGATCGGTAGCCAGGAAACGGGTCTGCCTCAGGCTCGTCTGCAGGGCGAACGCGGTCGGACGACCGGCCAGCTGCGTCTCTTTGCTGACCATATTGAAAAGGGCGAATATCTCGACCGCCGACTGGACGGGGCACTGCCCGACCGTCAGCCCGCGGCGCGGCCGGAAATCCGGCTCATTCAGCGTCCGGTCGGCCCTGTAGCCGTTTTCGGCGCTTCCAACTTCCCATTGGCCTTCTCGACTGCCGGCGGCGACACGGCAGCGGCACTGGCCGCGGGTTGCCCCGTCGTGGTCAAGGGCCACTCGGCGCATCCGGGCACCGGCGAAATTGTTGCGCAGGCTATCGAAGCGGCCATTCGCAAGACAGGCGTACATCCGGGCGTCTTCTCCCTGATCCAGGGCGGCAACCGTGATGTCGGTCATGCGCTCGTGCAGCATCCGCGGATCAAGGCTGTCGGCTTCACCGGTTCGCTTGCCGGTGGTCGCGCACTCTTCAACCTCTGCGCAGCACGGCCAGAACCGATCCCGTTCTTCGGCGAACTCGGTTCTGTCAATCCGATGTTCCTGTTGCCGGAAGCGTTGAAGGCTCGCGCCGAAGCGCTCGGCCAGGGTTGGGCAGGGTCGCTGACCATGGGTGCCGGCCAGTTCTGCACCAATCCCGGCATTGCCGTGGTGGCAGAGGGCGCCGATGCTGATCGCTTTGTTGCCGCGACGGCCGAAGCACTGGGCAAAGTAGCGCCGCAAACCATGCTGACCGACGGGATCGCGAAGGCTTACCAGGATGGTCAAGCGCGTTTTGCAACCCGTAATACGGTCAACTCGCTGTTCACCAGCGAGTCTTCGGGCCGTTCGGCCGCTCCTAACCTATTCGAAACAACGGGCGCACAGTTCCTTGCCGATCACGCCCTTGGCGAAGAGGTCTTCGGACCGCTCGGCCTTGTGGTGCGCGTGAAGACGATCGACGATATGGAGCAGCTTGCTCGTGGCTTCGAGGGTCAGTTGACGGCGACCATCCACATGGATGCTGGCGACATTGCCGACGCACGCCGTCTGCGCCCGGTATTGGAGCGCAAGGCTGGACGCGTGCTGGTGAATGGGTTCCCGACCGGCGTTGAAGTGGTCGATTCCATGGTTCACGGCGGACCCTATCCGGCATCGACCAACTTCGGGGCCACCAGCGTCGGCACGATGTCGATCCGGCGCTTCCTGCGCCCGGTCTCTTACCAGAACATGCCGGAAGATCTCCTGCCGGAAGATTTCCTCGGCTGATCTCAGCGGTAGGTAGAAAAGCAAAGGGCGGTCACTACTTGGCCGCCCTTTTTGTCGACATGAATGACGGTCGTCTTATACTTTTTGCATACTTGATGTATTTTTACATTGATTTGCGCGCGACAACGGGGAATAGTGCGCCTCGCCGTCTTCGGCAAATCCACTCTGGGAGAGAAAAAAGATGAAATCCTCGGTCCTCGCCTTCGGCCTTCTGGCCGCCGCCACCCTCTTGACCAGCCCGGCCAAGGCCGACAAGCTGGACGACATCATCGGTTCGGGCACGCTGCGCTGCGCTGTTGTGCTGGACTTCCCCCCGATGGGTTCGCGCGACGAGAACAACAATCCGATCGGCTTCGACGTGGACTACTGCAACGATCTGGCCAAGGCGCTCGGCGTAACCGCTGAAATCGTTGAGACCCCGTTCCCTGAGCGTATCCCCGCGCTGATGTCCGGCCGCGTCGATGTCGGCGTCGCCTCCACGTCCGATACGCTGGAGCGCGCCAAGACTGTCGGCATGACGGTTCCGTACTTTGCTTTCGAGATGGCCGTAACCGCCAATGAAAAGTCGGGTGTAAAGTCCTTCGAAGACATGAAGGGCAAGGTCGTTGGTGCAACAGCCGGCACCTACGAAGCGATTGCGCTCGAGCAGCAGGTCAAGGCCTGGGGCGTCGGCGAGTTCCGTCCTTACCAGACGCAGGCCGACGTGTTCCTGGCACTGAGCCAGGGCCAGCTCGACGCCACCGTTTCGACCTCGACTGTCGCTCAAGCCAACGTCAAGACCGGCAAGTTCCCGGGCATTGCAGTGGTCGGCAAGGCGCCGTTCGATATCGACTACGTCGCGCTCTTCACCAACCGTGAAGAATACGGCCTCATCAACTATCTGAATCTGTTCATCAACCAGCAGGTTCGCACCGGCCGCTACGACGAACTCTACAAGAAGTGGGTCGGCGGCGAGGTACCGTCTCTCGCGGTCAATGGTGTATACCGCTGATCTGACCGTTTCTCCCGCGGCGCGAGGTTATCCCTCGCGCCGTAACTTTATGAAAAGGTGAGACGGCAATGTTCAACTACACCTTCCACTGGAACCAAGCGCTCAAAGCATTGCCGCAAATGCTCGACGGTGCGCTGGTCACGCTGCAGATTGCGCTCCTGTCCATGGTCATTGGACTGGCTTTCGCGATCGCGCTGACCCTGTTCCGGCTATCCGGCAACCGCATCCTTGGCGGCTTCGCCACCGCCTGGGTCGAGATCGCGCGAAACACGCCGGCGCTCTTCCAGATCTACATGGCGCATTTCGGTCTCGGCAACTTCGGGATTCATCTCACCCCGTTTACCGCGCTCCTGGTTGGCATCGCCTTTAACAACGCTGGCTATCTCGCTGAAAATTTCCGCGGCGCGCTGAAAGCAATCCCGGACACGCAGACGCGGGCAGGACGCTCGCTTGGCATGACGTCAATGCAGGCCTTTCGCCTGATCGTCATGCCGCAGATGCTGCGCGTGGCGTTTCTGCCGGCGACCAACCAGATGGTCTGGGCAGTCTTGATGACGTCACTCGGCGTGACCGTTGGCATGAACACTGATCTTGCCGGTGTGACGCAGGAGCTGAATGCACGCTCCTTCCGTACTTTTGAATTCTTCGCCCTGGCTGCCGTGATCTACTACGTCATCGCCAAGGTTCTGACCCTTGCCGCTCGGGCGCTTGCCTGGCGCATGTTCCGCTACTGAGAGGTGAGAGATGTTTAATACTGCCCTCACCTGGAGTGATCTGGCCTTCCTGGCGCAAGGCGCGGGGATGACGCTCGCGGTCACTGCCGTTTCGGTCGCTGCCGGCACCGTCCTCGGAATCCTTTTCGGGATGATCCGCGTGGAACTCGGACCTTACTGGTCCGCACCACTGACCTTCGTACTCGACGTCTTTCGCTCGGTGCCCCTGTTGATCCAGCTTGTCCTCGGCAATGCGCTCCAGTCGATCATGCGGCTTGGCTGGCCTCCGTTTACAACGTCCTGCGTGGTGCTGTCGCTCTACACGGCCGCCTATTGCACGGAGATCGTCCGCGGCGGCATTTCCTCGGTGCCGCCAACCACGCGCCGTGCGGCTCGCTCGCTGGGCATGACCTGGTGGCAGGACATGCGCTATATTGTAGCGCCGCTGGCGACACGCGTTTCGCTGCCGTCCTGGATCGGACTGACACTGGGCGTCATGAAGGATTCCGCACTGGTGCTCTGGCTCGGCCTGATCGAGTTGCTCCGCGCGTCGCAAATTCTCGTGACCCGGCTGCAGGAGCCGCTGTTCATTCTGCTGATCTGCGGCGCCGTCTACTTCCTCATCAGCTTCCCTATCGCCCGGATTGGCGGGTATCTCGAAAAACGGTGGTCCCCCAATGATTGAGATTGAAAACGTCCGTAAATCCTTCGGCCCGTTGGAGGTACTGAAGGGCATCAACCTCACTGTCCCGAAGGGCGAGGTGCTGACCATCATTGGTGGCTCCGGTTCGGGAAAGTCGACGCTGCTGACTTGCATCAACGGTCTTGAAGGCATTGACAGCGGCCGCATCGTTGTCGACGGGACCGACGTGCATGCCAAGTCCACCGACCTCAACAAGCTGCGTCGCAAGCTCGGCATCGTCTTCCAGCAGTGGAACGCGTTTCCGCATCTCACGGTGCTGGAAAACGTCATGCTCGCGCCCAGAAAGGTGCTCGGCCTTCCCAAGGCGGAAGCCGAAGCGATGGCTGTAAAGCAGCTCACCCACGTCGGCCTTGGGGAGAAGCTGAAGGTCTACCCGAACCGCATGTCCGGTGGTCAGCAGCAGCGCATGGCGATCGCCCGAGCACTCGCAATGTCGCCGGAATACATGCTGTTCGACGAGGTCACTTCGGCGCTTGACCCGCAGCTGGTTGGTGAAGTGCTCGACACGCTGCGCATGCTCGCCTCCGAGGGGATGACGATGATTTGCGTCACGCACGAAATGAAGTTTGCACGTGAAGTTTCAGACCGCGTCGCTTTCTTCCATAAGGGCGTGATGGCTGAAATCGCTCCGCCGGAAGAGCTGTTCGGTGCGCCGAAGGATCCGGAGCTGCAGGCTTTCCTCGCGGCGACCCATTGAGGCGACTATGAACAATCAAACCCAACCTGATGTGATCGTGGTCGGCGCGGGGGTCGTTGGGCTGTCCGCGGCGATCGCAGCTCAGGCAAGAGGACTTTCGGTGGTCGTTCTCGACCGGGAGGGCCCTGCTGCCGGCGCATCGGCAGGCAATGCCGGCGCCTTCGCCTTCACCGACATCTTGCCGCTCGCCTCGCCCGGCATCCTCAAGAAAGCGCCGAGGTGGCTTCTCGATCCGCTCGGTCCGCTGTCCGTGCCGCCAGCCTATGCCTTGCAGATCGCTCCCTGGATGTTCAGGTTCTGGCGCGCTTGCGCGCCGGGTCGAGTCGCCCACTCCACGGCGGCGCAAACCGCGCTGATGGATCTTTCGAAGGCAGAGCTTGAACCGTTCCTGCAGCAGACCGGCACCGTCGCCATGCTGCGCAAGGACGGCAATCTCCAGGTCTATGAGGGCGAAGCCGAATTGAAGGCTTCGTTCCCCGGCTGGAAGGCGCGGGAAGCGCACGGCGTCGAGTTCCATCACCTCGATGCGGCCGGGATCGCGGAGATCCAACCCGGCCTTGCCGCGCGCTTTACCCATGGCACCTTCACGCCCGGTTGGTACTCCATCGCTGATCCCAAACTCTACACACTTGCGCTGGCGGATCACTTCCGCACCATGGGTGGCACGATTGAGCGTGCGGAAGTAACGGCATTGCGTCCTGTCGAGGGCGGCGTCGACGTTGTGAGCACCGGCGGGGGTTCGCGACGTGCCGCGCGGGTGGTCCTGTCGGCGGGCGCCTTTTCCCATCAAGTGGCCCGCGCGATCGGCGAGAACATTCCGTTGGAAACGGAGCGCGGCTACAATACCACGCTTCCCCCGGACGCTTTCGATCTGCGAACACAGATCACGTTCGGTGGCCACGGTTTCGTGGTTACCCGGCTATCGACGGGTATCCGCGTCGGTGGCGCCGTCGAGCTCGGAGGGCTCAAGCTTCCGCCGAATTTCCGGCGCTCGGAGGCGATGCTGGAGAAGGCGCGCAGTTTCCTGCCGGGGCTGAAGCCGCAAGGCGGCGTGCAGTGGATGGGGTTCCGCCCGTCCCTACCAGACAGCCTGCCCGCCATCGGCCAATCCCGCGATAGCCAGCGAGTCGTCTATGCTTTCGGTCACGGCCATCTCGGCCTAACCCAGTCGGCAGGCACCGCGCGGATCGTCGCGGATCTTCTGACTGGCAGGAAGCCCGCCATCGATATTGCATCTTTCTCGCCGCAAAGATTCTGACGGGGGCCAACCGCGCGCCAACCGCGATGTTGGTTCGTAGCGCCCCTGTTGGTGACCGTCCGCTCTCGACTCAAGGTTCCGCTTGACATGAACCAGCCCGCACCCGATCGCAGCATTCTCGGCGGTTTCGCCAAAGGTCCCGTCATTGCCACCAAGGAGGCCCTGAGCTTCTGGGGTGGGGTCGACCCGGCGACGGGCAGCGTGATTGACGTGCACCACCCGCTTCATGGGACCTGTCTGACAGGCGGCATCCTGATGATGCCGTCGAGCCGCGGGTCCTGCACGGGTTCCGGTGTACTGCTCGATCTTGTGCTGACAGGACGGGCACCGGCCGCCCTCGTCTTTTCCGAGGCCGAGGATGTGCTGACGCTCGGCGCGCTGATCGCGTCCGAAATGTTCGGCAAGCCGTTGCCCGTCCTGCGGCTTGGGCCGGAAGCCTTCGCAGCGCTCTCCCGCGCGAAGGCGGCTGAGATAAGCGATGCGTCGATTGTGGCAGACGGTGTGGAGATCCCGATCGCTCCTCCCGCGACCGCTATGCTCGACCTAACCGAAGCGGACCGCGCCATGCTGGATGGACGGCAAGGTGTCGCCGCCCAGCAGGCCATGCGCATCATCTGCGCCATGGCGGCGCAGCAGGGTGCGCATCGACTTGTGGATGTGACGCAGGGGCATATTGACGGCTGCATCTACGCCAGCCCTGCAAATCTTACCTTTGCGGAAAAGATGGCGGACATGGGAGCGCAGGTTTGCCTGCCGACGACCATGAACGCCATCTCCGTCGACCGTGCCAATTGGCAGGCGCAGGGCGTGCCCTCGGCCTTCGGCGACCCGGCAGCTCGGCTTGCCGATGCTTATGTCCGCATGGGCTGTCGGCCAACCTTCACCTGTTCTCCCTACCTACTCGAAAGCGCGCCGCAGGCGGGTGAATCTATTGCCTGGGCGGAATCAAACGCGGTGATCTTCGCTAACACGGTCCTTGGAGCCAGGACGGCAAAGCACCCCGATTTTCTTGATCTCTGCATCGCGTTGACCGGCCGAGCACCGCTCTCCGGTGTCTATCTCGATGAGCATCGGAAGGCGCGCCGGATCATCGATGTCGAACTGCCGGAACACATTGATGACGCCTTCTGGCCGCTGATCGGCTATCTCGCCGGTCGCGCGTCGCCTGACCGCATCCCGCTCCTGCGCGGTCTTGGCCCCGCACAGCCGACGCAGGACGATCTCAAGGCGCTTTGCGCCGCCTTCGGCACCACCTCTGCGGCACCCATGCTGCATGTGGAAGGCGTGACACCAGAGGCCGTTGGCGCAGCGCATGGCGATGCCGACCGGGCGTCAATCTCCCGCACTGACATGGCCGCAGCCTGGACCGTGCTCAACGGTGGACCGGAGGAAGTGGAACTCATCGCTATCGGCAGCCCGCATGCCTCCTTGACGGAGTGTCGGGCTTTGGCGGAGGCCCTGGCGGGCCGCCGCCGGCATGCCGATGTTGCGGTGATCGTCACTGCCGGTCGGCAGGTCATCAGCGAAGCCCGCAATGAAGGTCTAATCCGGCGGCTGGAGGACGCGGGCGTGCAGGTCCTGCCCGATCTTTGCTGGTGTTCGATTTCCGAGCCGCTGTTCCCGACTCGGACACGCGCCCTCATAACGAATTCCGGCAAGTACGCTCACTATGGCCCAGGGCTCTCCGGCCGCACAGTTCGCTTCGGTAGCCTTGCCGATTGTGTCGAAGCGGCTCTGACCGGACGCGTCGCTCCGCGGCTCCCCAACTGGCTTTCCTGAGGAGGTATCATGCGCAGTACCAAGACCATCCATGTCGTTTCCGCCCATGCCGAGGGCGAGGTGGGAGATGTGATCGTCGGAGGCGTGACCCCGCCACCCGGCGAAACGATCTGGGAGCAGAGCCGCTGGATCGCCAGCGACGGAACTTTACGCAATTTCGTGCTGAACGAACCGCGCGGCGGCGTCTTCCGTCACGTCAATCTGCTGGTGCCCCCGAAGCATCCCGACGCCGATGCCGCCTTCATCATCATGGAGCCCGAGGACACGCCGCCGATGTCCGGCTCGAATTCGATCTGCGTGTCCACGGTATTGCTGGACAGCGGCATCCTGCCAATGCAGGAGCCCGTCACTGAAATCACGCTGGAGGCCCCCGGCGGTCTGGTTCGTGTCCGTGCCGAGTGCCGCAACGGCAAGGCCGAACGCATTTTCGTGCAGAATCTGCCGAGCTTCGCGGAACGATTGGACGCGAAGCTGGAAGTCGAGGGGCTGGGCACGTTGACCGTCGACACCGCCTATGGCGGCGACAGTTTCGTCATCGTCGACGCGGCAGCCATGGGCTTCGGCCTATCGCCCGACGAGGCGCACGATATTGCGAAGCTCGGCGTGCGTATCACCAATGCCGCCAATGCCGCTCTTGGTTTTCATCACCCTGAGAACCCGGACTGGAAGCACTTTTCCTTCTGCCTCTTCGCAGGTCCGGTGGAGCGCACCGCGGAAGGTCTGCGCGCGGGCGCCGCCGTCGCCATCCAGCCTGGCAAGGTCGACCGCTCACCGACCGGAACGGCGCTGTCGGCGCGCATGGCGGTATTGCATGCGCGCGGCCAGATGACGCTCGAAGATCGTCTGACGGCTGTTTCGCTGATCGGCTCGACCTTTTCCGGCCGCATTCTCGGCACGACGACAGTCGGCGATCGCCCGGCGATCCTGCCTGAGATTTCCGGCCGTGCCTGGATTACCGGCACGCATCAGCACATGCTTGATCCGTCCGACCCGTGGCCGGAAGGCTATCGGTTGAGCGACACCTGGGGGGCCCGCTAACGGCGAGCCCGGTCGGCGTCTACCACTTATGAATCCGGCGAATTGACTTGAACGGAAAGGCCTCGTTCCTCGTCGTCACCAAGTCGCTTTGATCGTCTTCTAAACGTGATACGCTCTCAGCGTCAGCTGGGGGCCAGGTCATGCGATATTTCCTTTTCAGCCTAGTGTTCGCCGCCATGGCCGTACTGTTCGGGCAGGTTGATGTTTTCGCTCAAACGAAGATCGAGCTCGGCAGGGTGATGCCGAAACCGAATACAGGCGATCTCGATACGATGACCAAGATACGGCTCGTCCGCATCCTGGTGCCATACAGCAAGACCATCTATTTCATCGACAAGGGCCGGCAGTTTGGAACTGCGGTGGAGTTCGGGGCCGCCCTTGAAGCAGAGCTGAACAAGGGCAGAAAGAAAGAAATCGAACACATCCGCGTCGCATTCATTCCGACCGGCCGGGACCGATTGATTCCGGCCCTCAAGGAGGGGCTTGGCGACATCATTATGGCCAACCTGACGGTGACGCCGGCGCGCCTTCGGGAGGCCGATTTCAGTGCGCCGCTCTATAGCGATGCCAATGAAGTATTGGTCTCCGGGCCTTCGGCGGAACCGGTGACAGGCGTTGATGATCTCGCTGGAAAGGAAATTCGCGTCCGGCAGACAAGCAGCTATTACGAGCACCTTCTGTCGCTCAATGAACAACTGAAGAAAGCGGGAAAGCCCGAGATCCAGGTCAGGCCGATCGATGAGAACCTCGAAGATGAAGACCTGATGGAAATGGTCAACGCCGGCCTGCTTCCCTGGACTGTTGTCGACCAATACAAGGCTGACATTTGGGCAAAGGTGTTTACGGACCTGAAGGTGCATGCTGACATCGCCGTGTCGGAGCACGGCAAAATCGCCTGGGCCATCCGCAAGGGCAGCCCGCAGTTAAAGGCTGTTCTCGACAGGTTCGTCGAGCAACACAAGGTCGGCACGGCATTCGGCAACATGCTGCGCAATCGCTATTTCAAGAGCGATACGATGCTGCGACGGGCCTATTCGCCTGCCGATGTCGATCGCTTCAAAGAACTGGTCGAGATATTCCGAAAACATGCAGGCACGTACTCGTTTGACTACCTCATGCTGATAGCTCAGGGCTATCAGGAGTCGCAGCTTGATCAATCGCGCCACAGCGCTAGAGGCGCCGTCGGCGTGATGCAACTGTTGCCGGCCACGGCAGCGGGCAAGGAGGTCGGCATCACCGGTATTGCGAAAAGCCAGGATCGAAACGTTGAAGCCGGGGCCAAATATCTGCGCCATCTGATCAATGTCTATATCAACGATCCAGGTGTCTCACCGCGCGATCAGCAGCTGATGGCGTTTGCTGCCTATAATGCAGGGCCGGGAAATCTCCGGAAGTTTCGCGCGAAAGCGATGGATATGGGTCTCAATCCCGATGTCTGGTTCGGAAATGTCGAGAACGCCGCTGCGGCAATCGTCGGGCGAGAGACGGTCCAATACGTCGGCAATATCTTCAAATACTATGTGGCTTACAGTTTGCTCACGGAGCGTCTCGAGGCTCACGGAGCCTCAGCGAGCACAGCTGAACCGGCAAAGAATTGACGGTTGCTGTGCTTCGCACTTACAAGAACTGAAACGGCCCGCCGACGATCAACGGGCCGTTTGACGTTTGAGTAGATGCCGCTAGCTGTCAATGTGATAGCAAGCGGCCGTCTGGCCAACCCGAACCGCTTCCGTCGGCGGCATTTCTGTGCGGCAGATATCCGTCGCCTTCCAGCAGCGAGGAGAAAATACGCAGCCTGGAGGCGGGTTGAGCGGTGAGGGCGGGTCGCCCTGCAGACGGATCCGCTGCCGGTTGCGGGCAAGCTTCGGATCCGGCACCGGTGCGGCCGAGAAAAGGGCCTGCGTATAGGGATGCGCCGGACGGTCGAACACCGTGGCGCAGTCGCCGGCCTCGACCACCTTGCCGAGATAAAGCACAAGCACGTCGTCAGAGATCAGCCGCACGACCGAAAGATCGTGGCTGATGAAGATCAGCGTCAGCCCGAACTCCTTGCGAAGCTTGCGCAAGAGCGTGATCACCTGCCCCTGGATAGAAACGTCGAGTGCCGAGACGGGCTCGTCGCAGATGATGAGTTTCGGTCGCGTCACGACCGCGCGGGCGATGCCGATGCGCTGTGCCTGGCCGCCCGAAAACTCGTGCGGATAGCGGTTGATCATTTCGGGCACCAGACCGACGGCCGCCATGATCTCCCGAACGCGTGCCACTCGTTCCGCTTTCGTAAGCTTGGGCTCGAACACCGTCAGCGGTTCAGCAATGATGTCGCCGACTGTCATGCGCGGGTCGAGGGAGGCGATCGGATCCTGGAAGATGATCTGCATGTCGCGGCGCGCAGTGCGCATTTCCTCGTCCGACAAGTCGAGCAAATTCCGTCCCTGCCACAGGATTCGGCCTTTCTGCGACTTCAGGAGACGCAGGATAGAACGGCCGAGCGTCGACTTGCCACACCCGGACTCGCCGACGATCCCAAGTGTCCGGCCTTCTCTCAGGTCGAAACTGACATTGTTCACGGCTGTCAGCAGCGTCGGAGGTTTGAAAAAGCTCTTCGATGCAATCTCGAACTGGGTGGTAAGATTCTCGACTCTCAAAAGCGATCGGTCAGACATGGCTCAGAACCTCCTCACGGCGCGGGAAGGGATGGAAGCAGGCCGCCGAATGGCCTTTCGCCAGGATTTCCAGCTTCGGCGATGCGTCTATGCAGTCGTTCTGCACCAAAGGACAGCGCGGCGAGAAACTGCAGCCCTTCGGCAAATGTTGCAGATTGGGCGGGCGGCCGGGGATGACGGCGAGCTGATCGACGTCCTGGTCCGGCCGTGGGATGGAAGCGTGCAGTGCGGCTGTATAGGGATGCGCCGGCACTTCGAAAAGCTCATCGACAGGTGCTTCCTCGACGATCCGCCCAGCATACATGACGGCGACCCGGTCCGCGAGGCCTGCCACAACGCCCAGATCATGGGTGATCATGACAAGCGCCGTGTTCATCTCCGCTGTCAGATCGTTGAAGAGATCGAGGATCTGTGCCTGGATCGTCACGTCGAGCGCGGTTGTCGGCTCATCGGCGATGAGCAGCTTCGGTTTGGTCAGCAATGCCATCGCGATAACGATGCGCTGGCGCATCCCGCCAGACAGTTCGTGCGGGTAGAGGCTAAAGCGTCGCGACGGGTCGGGGATGCCGACACGCTTGAGCATATCAAGCGCTTCGGCAGAGGCTGCCCGGGCCGTAAAGCCGCGATGGACCTCCAGCTGTTCTGTCAATTGGCGGGAGATCCTGAGCGACGGATTGAGGGCCGTCATTGGATCCTGGAACACCATGGCCATGTCCTTGCCGCGGACGTGGTCGAGCTCGCGCGGCTTCAGCGCCAGCACATCCTTGCCCTCGAGTAGTGCTTGGCCGTTGGTGCGGCCGTTCTTGGCAAGCAGACCCATGACGCCGAGGAAGGTCTGGCTCTTGCCCGACCCGGACTCGCCGACGATTGCCACGCGCTCGCCCCGCCGGATCGAAAGGTTCATGTTGGAGACGGCCTTCACCTCGCCATCCGGCGTCGCAAAGGTGATCGAATAGTCTTTCAGTTCAAGAAGCGTATCGTTTTTTGTTTCTGGGTGCATTCTATCGATCCTTCGGGTCGAACGCGTCACGCAGGCCGTCGCCGATGAAAAGCAGACTCATGAGCAGGGCGACGAGGAAACAGGCCGGGAAAACCAAGAGCCACGGCATGCTTTCCATGGCGTCGGTGCCCTCGGCAATCAGCGTGCCGAGCGAGGTGAGTGGTTCCTGAACACCGAAGCCAAGGTATGACAGGAAGCTCTCGGTCGCGATGATTTCTGGGACGGTCAGCGCTGCAAAGATCACCACCGGGCCAACGAGGTTCGGGATGATGTGCTTCAGGATGATCTTGAACGGTTTCTGGCCGGACGCACGGGCCGCTTCGATGAACTCGCGTTGCTTGATCGAAAGCGTTTGTCCCCGCACGATGCGGGCCATTGTCAGCCATTCCAGCGCACCGATCGCCGCAAACAGCAAGTAGACGTTGCGGCCGAAAACCACCATCAGCAGGATTACGAAGAGAATGTAGGGTAGTGCGTACATGATATCGACGAAGCGCATCATGATGGCATCGAGCCTACCGCCGACATATCCCGAAATAGCTCCGTAGAGCACCCCGATTACCACCGACACGATGGTCGCGGTCGCAGCGACTGCCAGCGAGACGCGGGTGCCGTAAAGCACGCGCGCAAGCAGGTCGCGGCCATTTGGATCGGTTCCAAAGTAGTGGCCGCTTTCCATATCGGGAGGCATCCGGAAGGCTGCCCAATCCGGCTCCTCGTAGTCGAACGGGATCAGGTACGGGCCGATGAATGCGACCAATATCAGGAGCAGCAACACGATGATGGCGACGACGGCTGCCTTGTTGCGGGAGAGACGACGCAGCGCATCGCTGGTCAGCGAGCGGCTCTTGTGCGAAAGCCCCTCGGCCTCGAGAAGTTCAGCCGCGAGCAGCTCTCTCTTTGCTGGATTGAGGATCATCGGTTTCTCACTTTCGGATCGAGCCACGCATAGGCAATGTCGACGAGAAGGTTCAAAAAGACGATCAGCACCATGTAGAAGATGACCGTGCCGAGAACCATGCCGTAGTCACGGTTCAGCGCCGCGTTGACGAAGTAGCGGCCAATACCTGGCAGTCCGAAGATGCTCTCGACGACGAGTGAACCGGTGAGAAGATAGCTTGCCGCCGGGCCGAGATAGGAAACGACCGGCATCATGGCAGGCTTCAATGCGTGACGCATGACGGTCAGCCGCGGACCGATGCCCTTGGCCTTGGCGGTGCGGATGTAATTCTGGCTCATCACTTCGATCATCGAGCCACGGGTCATGCGCGAGATACGGCCCGCATGCGGCAATGCCAACACGACGATCGGGATAATGAGATACCTGAACGAGCCGTCACCCCATCCGCCGACCGGAAGCCAACCAAGTTGGATGCCGAAAATCAACTGCAAGATAGGCGCAATCAGAAAGTTCGGAAGCACAAGGCCGACGAGAATGACCAGTCCGAGGAGATAGTCGGGCGCTTTATTCTGATAAAGCGCCCCAAGACAGCCGACGGTCACCCCGATAAGGATAGCAAGGATGAAGGCGAGGCCACCAATCGTGAAGGTGTAGGGTAGACCGATCATGATCTGTTGGCTGACGGTAAAGTCTTCATTGGCGAAGGAGGGGCCAAGGTCGCCCTTTAAAACGTCAAACATGTAGATCAGGTATTGATCGATCAGCGGCTTGTCGAGATTGTAGTGGGCCGCGAGGTTCTTCAGGATCACCGGCGGCAATGGCCGCTCGCCATCGAATGGGCCGCCGGGAGCAAGGCGCAAGACAAAAAAGCTGAGTGTCACGGCGATCCACATGACGGGGATCGTCGACAGCAGGCGACGGAGTGCATATTTGATCATGGTCGTGGATCGGCCCTTCCCGCCTCAGGCGGGAAGGGCCGATGTTCCCTATTCTTTGATCGACAGCCAGCGCGTGCGATGGATGTCCTGAATATTGTCTTCGAAGCCCTGGACCTTCGGCGAGACGACGTTCTTCGAGACGTAGTAGTACAGCGGAATAGCTGCACTGTCGTCGAGCGCAAGCTGTTCAGCCTGCTTGAAGATTTCGGCACGCTTCTTCAGGTCCGTCTGAGCGTTCGCTTCCTTGACCAGCTTGTCGTAGTCGGCGTTGCTCCAACGGCCATAGTTCATCGAAACGCCGGAAAGGAGCAGACCGAGGAAGTTGTCCGGATCGTTGTAGTCCGCGATCCAGCCGGCGCGGCCGATTTCGACCTGGCCATGCTGCATTTCGTCGTAGTGCACCTTGGTTTCGGTGTTGTAGAGCTCGATCTGGACACCGAGCGGCTTCCACATCGAGGCGATGGCGACGGCAACGCGCTTGTGGTTGTCGTTGGTGTTGTAGCGAAGCTGTGCCTTCAGGGGGTGGTCAGGTCCGAAACCTGCTTCCTTGAGCAGCTTCTTTGCCTCTTCCACCTTGTCCTTGTACGGCATGTCCTTCCAGCTTACGTAGGCCGGATCGCCATAGTTGGCGGTGCCCGGTGGAACCCAGGAATAGGCCGGCAGTTCGCCGGTACCGAGGATCTTCGGGCCGATGACTTCGCGGTTGACCGCCATCGAGAGGGCCTGACGAACGCGCTTGTCGTTGAATGGCGGCTTGGTGGCGTTGAGGACGTAGTAGTAGCTCGCCAGGAACGGCGTGACGTGCGCCTGCCCCGGGAGGTTCTTCTTCATCCATTCGTATTGATCGGTCGGGAAATCGGTCATGATGTCGAACTCGCCAGCGCGATAACGCTTCAGAGCCGCTTCCTGATCTTCGAGCGTGAAGAACTTGACGCCGTCGATCTTCAGATCCTTCTCGCCGTAGTACTGATCGTTCTTGACGGTCGTCACGGACGCGCCCGGAATCCATTCGGTCGGCTTGTATGGGCCGTTGGTGACGATGTTGCCGATCTTCACCCAGTCAGTGCCCTTCGCCTCGACCACGTGCTTCGGCAGCGGATAGGCGGTGTAATGCATGAGCGAATTAATGAAATAGGGGGTGGCATTCTCAAGCGTGATCTCGAGCGTCTTGTCGTCGATCGCCTTGACGCCGAGCTGGCTGAAATCGGTGATTTCGCCCTTGTTTATCTTTTCCGCGTTCTTGATCGTGAACTGCAGGTAGGCGTATTCCGCGGCGTTCTTCGGATCCATAAGACGCTGGAAGCCGAAGACGAAGTCACCGGCCGTTACCGGCTGTCCGTCCGACCACTTGATGCCGTCGCGAAGCTTGAAAGTATAGACCTTGCCATCAGGCGATACGGTCCAGCTTTGCGCCTGCCCCGGAATCGGGTCGTCCTTCGCGTCTTCTGTGACGAGGCCCTCGAAGATGTCGCCTGCAATGCGGTTCTCATAGTCGCTCGACAGCTTCTGGGGGTCGAGTGACTGCGGGTCGCCGCCGTTGTGGATGTTGAGTGTCGCAGCGTGGGCCGACACAGCTAGCAGTGAGCCAAACACTGCGGAAGCCAGGAAACGTTTTGTGAGGAAGTTCATGTGGGGGCCACCTTTCTAGGCTTTGCGCCTTATTAGTCGTTTGTTCCCGTGACCAGTTACGTTCAGGTCAGCGCGCAACCTATCGTAAAGGTCTGGCGTTGCAAGCCCTGAAATGAAGTAGCCAGAGAGCCCTCTTGCCGCTGTGATTTTCGCTCGACATTCCACCATCTGGTCGCAGAAAGGGGATGTTTTCGCGCCCCGTGATCACAAATCAGGAGGTTTGGATACATTCTTCAGGTGTCAATCAGCGGTTGAATACGGTGTCGCTAGCCGGCTCAATTGCCTGCGTGTTCGCGGAAAATTGCCTTGGGATTTCAATACGCTTGCGTCCGTTTGTCGCCTGTTTGCGACATGGCGCTGCCGTTGATTTGAAATGCTTCGTTGTACCTGGGAACTCCGGGAAAGCTCAGCCGAGATCATGCAGGAGCACCGCAGGACGATGCATGTCGCATGTCCGCGAAGCAGGTGCCATCACGAGATATCCACACCTGAAGTCACGCCACCGTCGCTTCTTCGGACGCCGCAGGTGTGTCGCCCCGTTGCCCGGATCGGCGTGTGGGCCGGGAGGCGGAGCAAGGCTGGCCAGCACTGCCCCGCTCGTCCTTACAGAATCCGCAAGGTCGGGATTGCCACCACGAAGCGTCCTTCCCACGCCCGGATGTAGTCGTTCGCCTTGATAATCTCGTCTGTGAGATTCCACGGCAGGATCACTAGATAGTCAGGCTTGGCGGCCTCGATATGGCTTGGCGCATAGACGGGAATATGGCTGCCCGGCAGCAGCTTTCCTTGTTTGATATCGCTGCGGTCGACGACGAATGTGATGTCGTTGGTATTGACGCTGCAGACGTTCAGAAAGGTGTTACCCTTGGCCGCGGCGCCATAGGCAGCCACCGTTTTGCCTTCGGCCTTGGCGCGACGAAGGAAGGTCCTGAACTCTTCACACACGCCCTCGATCCGGGTTCCAAACCGCTCGTAGGTCGCCATCTCCTTGAGACCGAATGCCTCTTCCTTCGCTCGAAGCGCGAGCAGCCTGTCCGTCTCGATGCGCTTGCCTCCCGCTTTCTGTGCGAAGACCCGCAACGAGCCGCCATGCGTCGAAATCTCCTCGACATCGAAGACCTTCAGCCCGCACGCGCCGAAAATGCGCTCGACTGCCAGTAGCGACATGTATGAGTAGTGCTCGTGATAGATCGTGTCGAACTGGATTCCGTCGATCATCGTCAAAAGATGCGGGAATTCGAACGTCGAGACGCCGTCCGGCTTCAGCAAGATGGCAAAACCGCTGACGAAGTCAGCGATATCGGGTACGTGCGCCAGAACATTGTTGGCGGCGGTCACATCGGCGCGGATACCGTTGTCGACCAGCGCCCGGGCGGTCTGCTTGCCGAAGAAGGCCACCTTTGTCGGCACGCCGCGGCTTTCCGCTATCTTGGCCGCATTGGCTGCCGGCTCCACGCCGAGCACCGAAATACCCTTGCCGGCGAAATACTGAAGGAGATAGCCGTCGTTCGAGGCCACTTCGAGCACTGTCGAATCCGTTGAAAGTCCGAAACGCTCCGTCATCATCTCGGCATAGCGCTTCGCGTGCTCAAGCCAGCTCGTCGAGAACGAGGAGAGGTAGGCGTAATCAGCGTTGAAAATCTCGTCGGCCGGTACGTTCTCGGTCGTCTGAACCAGAAAGCACTCCGAACAGACCATGACTTTCAGGGGGAACGTGCGCTCCTTGGCGATCGCGGCTGCGTCAGGCAGAAAGGAGTTGGACCACGGTGTCGATCCAAGATCCGCGACAACTGTTGTCAGCGGTGCGGAGCAGAAACGGCATTGGTGAGACATGTGGTTAGGAGCCTTTCGTAAAAGCATCAATCTGGGCGGTGACGAGCGAGAGCGCGTCCTCGCCCCGGCGCCATTGATCATACCAGCGTGCGGCCCACTCTATCGCTTCCGCTTGGCTCAGCCTTGCCTGCCACGACAGGCAGCGATAGGCCTCTGCTGGGTCGAGGCCAAGCGCGTGCATCTCGCGCGGCTTGTCCGATGTCGAGGTATCCTGCCAGTTGTGACCGAGTCCCATCGCGGCCTGGACCGATGAAGCGACGGCACCAACGGGGATTTGCGCCTCGTCGGGCGATGGTCCGAAATTCAGTGCATCCGCCGATGCTGTGCCGTCGTAGAGTGCCTCGCAGAACAGGAAATAGCCGTTCAGGCAGTCGAGCACGTGCTGCCAAGGCCGTGTCGCAAGCGGGCTGCGGATATCAAGGATCTTGCCGTCGATGGCGGCGCGCACGATGTCGGGAACCAGGCGATCCTCGGAGAAGTCGCCGCCGCCAAGTACGTTTCCGCCACGCGCCGTGCCCACATGCACGCCCTTTGTGTGGAAAAACGAATCCCGATAGGTCGCTGTAGCGATCTCCGCCGCCGCCTTGGAGCCGGAATAGGGGTCATGTCCGCCAAGCCGATCGGTTTCAACGAAATGCCGCCCGCTTTCGTCATTGCTGTAGACCTTGTCGGTCGTCACCACGAGTAAGGCCTTGAGCGCTTCCAGCCGACGCGCGGCTTCCAGTAGGCGGATCGTCCCCATCACGTTGACATCGAACGTGTCGACCGGCTCGAGATAGCTGCGCCGCACCAGCGGCTGAGCCGCCATGTGCAGGATGATGTCGGGATTGCATTCCGTGAGCGCATTCGCGAGCCTCGCGCCGTCGCGGACATCGGCAATCGTGTCTGTCGAAAGCCCCGATGGCCCGGCGAGCGCATGCAACGATGGTGCTGTTGCCGGCGCAAGCGCATATCCGGTCACCTCGGCACCGAGTCTGGAAAGCCATACACGCGCCCACGTTCCCTTGAAGCCCGTATGGCCCGTCAAAAAGACGCGTTTACCTGCCCAGAAGCGCTGATCCGGCAGCCGGCTCATGACCATAGCTTCCACGGCGCATGGCCGCTCTGCCAGAGCTCTTCAAGCTGGTTCTTGTCGCGCAGCGTGTCCATCGGTCGCCAGAATCCGTCATGGGGGAATGCCATCAGCTGGCCTTCCTGTGCGAGCCCCTCAAGCGGCGCTCCCTCGAAGGGCGTGATATCGCTTTCGATACGGTCGAGCACTGATCGGTTGAGCACGAAGAAGCCGCCATTGATCCGCGCGTTGTCGCCGGCCGGTTTCTCGGTAAAGCTTCTGACCAGCCCATCCTCGGTCAGCAGCGCACCGTAGCGGCCCGGCGGGACGACGCTCGTCACGGTCGCCTCGCGTCCATGGCGTTGGTGGAATTCGGTCAGCGCCTTGATATCGACGTCGGCAACGCCATCGCCGTATGTCAGGCAGAACGTGTCGTCGAGATAGTTCGCGACGCGTTTCAGACGCCCGCCCGTCATCGACCCTTCGCCCGTGTCGACAAGCGTGACGCGCCACGGTTCGGCTTTCGTCGCGTGATACGTCGTCTCGCCGCGCTCCATGTCGATGGTCACATCCGACGAGTGCAGGATGTAGTTGGCGAAGTACTCCTTGACCATGTAGCCGCGGTAGCCGAGGCAGATCACGAAGTCGTTGAAGCCGAAGTGGCTGTAAATCTTCATGATGTGCCAGAGAATGGGGCGCCCCCCGATCTCGATCATCGGCTTCGGCCTCAGATGGCTCTCTTCAGAAATGCGGGTGCCGTATCCCCCGGCGAGAATGACGATCTTCATCGTGACGTGCTCTCGATCATTGCGAGGTTTCGTTAGGTTGGAACGGACGCTAAGGAAAACGCAGCGCAGTCCAACCGCTTGAAACGACTTAGCGTCGTTTCAAGAAACCATCTGGCGCGACGGTGATCATGAGTTTTTGATCGATGGATCGGTCGATCTCAAACTCGGGATGGTTCTCGAGATACTTCCAAACTGCCGTCTTGGGATTGTTGCCGGGTCCCCACGGGCGATCCGGGTAGGCATCCTTCGGAATGTCCTCGATGACCGTGTCGAAGACGACGCAATAGCTGCCAGCCGACGTCAGCGGTGCGTAGGCTTCGAGTTCTGCCAAGACGTGCTCGTGGGTGTGATTGCTGTCCAACGACACGAGAACCCTTTTGAACGGCTTTGCAATCTGGTGAACTTGATCGATGACCGCAGGGTCGATGCTGGATCCCTGGATCATCTGGATGCGCGAAGCCATCGGATGAGCTTCAATTGCGCTCCGATTGTGCGCGCGTATGTCGATATCGATGCCTAGAACTTTGCGTTGCGATTGACGCGGATCCAGCGAGACGCCCGCCTCAATTGCGTCGGTCATGTCAAGCAGCGCGAGCATCGAGGCGCTCAGTATCAGCGAACCACCATGTGCTATGCCGGTTTCAATGATCAGATCCGGGCGCGTCTCCCAGATGATCTCCTGCATCGCGACCATATCCTGCGGATACTGAATGATCGGGCGGTCCATCCAGAAGTAGTTGTAGGAATACTTCAGATCGACAGACTTTCGAAGAAAGTCTGATGCGATGAGGTTGAGAGCCTGATTGGATCGCAGCGCCGCGATTCGATCCGGGACCTCTGCCTTAAAGTTGCTCATGCTATGCCTCGATATGTTTATTGCCGTGCTGCGACGTTGATTCTGCGAAAATTGGGCTTCGCACAATGGCGGCAACTATCTTGCGCGGGCCTGATCTTAGTCCAATGCCACCGGGCTCAACAGAGGAATCTGCCGGATTCCTGGCTCGTTGATGCGAAGAGAGCCTTCGCTCAGCTGGTTTTGTTTGATTTCACTATCCTGGCTGGATTGCCGACGACAACAGCATGGTCAGGCACATCCTTGGTTACCACGGCACCGGCGCCGATAGTCACCCAGTTGCCAATCCTCAGGCGAGGCAGGATCGTCGCGTTGACGCCGACGAACACGCCGTCGCCGATTTCGCAACAGCCGGCGATACACGCGGACGGCGCGATGAAGACCGATCGACCAAGACGGCACTCGTGATTCACGACAGCGCCGATATGGATGCTCGAGTTGTCGCCGATTTCGACCTGCGCGCCGAGATGAACGCCCTGTTGGATATAGATACCTCGCCCGAGCGTAACCATGTTGGTGTCGACGGTGGGGTGAATGAAGTTGGCGAGTTGGCCGCCGGCTGCCTCGATACCGCGACCGGTCTCCTCTCGCGCCCGTGTGCTGCCGGTCACAAGGCTGACAAAGCCAACCCTGGCACCAGCAAGGCTTGGAATGACTTCATATCCGCCAAGCACAGGCATGCCGAGAAAGAGAGTCCCGTGTTTACGCCTATCGTTGTCAAGCAAGCCGGGAAAGCTGACCGGCGACGATGCCTGCACGGCCTGCACCATGCGGATGGTCTCCGGACTCGCCGCACCAAGCAGGTATATGCTTTCTATCTCGTCCATATTGCGGTCTCAGCTCGCGGCAATCTGGCCACATATGCGCTTCACGACATCAATGACACGATCCTGCTCGGCGTCGGTTATGTCATGATAGCTCGGCAGATTGATCGCTCTTCCCGGCAAGTCGTAGGCGACGGAGTTTTCCGGTACGTCGGCGAAGGATGGCAATGAGCTCAGCGGCCAGAAGAACACGCGTGCATCAATGTTCTCCTCTAGGAAGGCAGCTTGAAGCCGCTCTCTGGTGATGCCGGTCTCGGGCGCAAACACCAGCGTCGGCATCCAGAAGCCGTTCTCTGTTCCCTCGGGCTCAGGGTTCATTGACAATGAATTGATATGCCGGAACGCGTCGCGGTAAGAGTAGAAGATCTGCCGTTTTCGCTCGGTCAGCTCTTCGATTCGCTCCACTTGCGCCAGGCCGATCGCAGCTTGGAGGTTAGAAATCTTGTATTTGAAGCCGACTTCGTCGGGCCAGAATTGCTTTGTCTGTCCACGAGCACGCCCGTGATTCGATAGTGTGAGAACCCTGTTGTAGAGGTCCGGATCGTTCGTGACGAACATTCCTCCCTCTCCGGTGGTGACGGTTTTCGTTCCGTGGAACGAAAAAGCTCCAAAGGCACCCATGGAGCCGGCGCGTTTTCCATGCCAAACCGATCCGAGCGCTTCGGCGGAATCTTCAACGACGTGCACGCCATGGCGTTTGGCGATGTCAAGAAGAGCGTCCATGTCGCAAAGATTGCCGTAGATATGAACGGCCAGAATGGCTTTTGTTCGCGGGGTAATCGCCGCCTCGGCCTTCTTTGGATCGATACACCAGCTATCGGGAAGAACGTCGACAAATACGGGTTTCGCACCCAGGTGCACGATCGGAGCGGCTGAAGCGATCCAGTTCGTGTCAGCCAGGATCACCTCGTCGCCTGGGCCGATACCGAGAGCGGCAAGCCCCATGTGCAGCGCTCCGGTGCAACTGGACGTCGCGATCGCATGTTTGACATCCAGGTGCGTGGCAAAGGCTGCCTCGAACCTGTTGATATATTCGTAGCAGCGATCTCCCCAGCCGTTGGCTGCGGCGTCCGCGACATAGCCTATCTCGTGTTCGGTTATAGATGGTTTGGTGTAGAGAATGCGCTGCTTCATCACGACCCCGGTCAAGGTAGAATGGCAACTCTTGAGCCTAATTTCCGAATCGGGTCAAGTGGCGGCGCGGCGCCGCCGAGATCGCTTTGCGGTAACAAAGAGTCCACGTATCAGAGAACCCATGTCCCGCTTCACCCGTATCCCCACCGCCGTGACTGACCTCGTCGTCGTCGAACGCCAGCGCCTCGGTGACGAGCGCGGCTTCTTCTCGCGCTTTTACTGCAGCGAAGAGCTTGCCGATTTCGGCATTGGCGGTATCGCGCAGATCAATCACACGATGACACAGGCAAAGGGGACGATTCGCGGCATGCATTTCCAGCGGGCGCCGCATGACGAAGCGAAGTTCGTCTCATGTCTCGCAGGCGCCGTCTTCGACGTTGCGGTCGATCTCAGGCCGCAGTCGTCAACCTATCTCAAGTGGCATGGCGAGGTTCTTTCCGCCGAGAATGCTCGTTCGATGATGATCCCGCCGGGCTTTGCCCATGGTTTCCAGACGCTGACCGAGAACTGCGAATTGATCTATCTGCACGATAAGCCTTACGCGCCGGGCGCCGAAGGTGGGGTCAACGCGCTCGATCCCAGGGTGTTGATCGCCTGGCCGCTGCCTGTTGCGCAGATGTCAGAGCGGGATCGTAACTTTCCAATGCTGTAGAGGGCAATGCCGCTGTCGGCTTGTCTGCGGTCGGAAGCCGGCTGATTTGACGCCGCGCTGCCCGCCACTAGATTGAGCATGACGAAAGGGAGGCCATGATGACAGAAGTAGATTTGCCTTGGGAAGGTGGCTGCCGATGCGGCCGCGTGCGATTGAAGGTCAGTGCCAAGCCGCTGCTGACCATGGCCTGCCATTGCACGGGCTGCCAGAAAATGTCGTCGAGTGCTTATTCGCTCAGCGCCGCGATTCCGGCAGAGGGCTTCGAGATCACCGAGGGGGAGCCCGTGATCGGCGGTCTGCACGGTGCTGAGGCGCACCACTATTTTTGCGGCCACTGCATGACCTGGATGTTCACGCGGTCGGAGGGGATGGACTGGTTCGTCAATGTGCGCCCGACGATGCTGGACGATCCGCGCTGGTTCCGCCCATTCATCGAAACCTGGACGCGCGAGAAACTGCCCTTCGCCCAAACGGGCGCGGTCCGCAGCTACGAGGCGCTGCCCGAGATGGATGCCTACGAAGGGCTGGTAAAGGAGTACATGGCCTGCAGCTAAGGCAGAGCGGTATCCAGACAGCAACCCGGCCATGCACGCGTGCCGGCCGGGTTGAAAATGATGTGTTACTCGTCGCTCATCTTCAGCGCTGCGATGAACGCTTCCTGCGGGATTTCCACCTTGCCGAACTGGCGCATGCGCTTCTTGCCGGCCTTCTGCTTGTCGAGCAGTTTGCGCTTGCGGCTGGCGTCACCGCCGTAGCACTTCGCCGTCACGTCCTTGCGCATGGCCGAGATCGTTTCGCGGGCAATTACGTTGCCGCCGATCGCCGCCTGGATCGGGATCTTGAACATGTGCCGCGGGATCAGGTCCTTCAGCTTCTCGCACATGTCGCGGCCGCGCTTCTCCGCCGCCGAACGGTGCACCAGCATCGACAGCGCATCCACTGGCTCGCCGTTGACCATGATCGACATCTTCACGAGGTTGCCTTCGCGATAGGTGTCGAGATGGTAGTCGAACGAGGCATAGCCCTTGGAGATCGACTTCAGACGGTCGTAGAAGTCGAACACCACTTCGTTGAGCGGCAGCTCATAGGTGAGCATGGCACGCTTGCCGACATAGGTGAGTTCCGTTTGGATGCCGCGGCGATCCTGGCAGAGTTTGAGAATGCCGCCGAGATAGTCATCCGGCGTCAGGATTGTCGCCTTGATCCACGGTTCGTGGATTTCGGAAATGCGCACGACATCGGGCATATCCGCCGGATTGTGCAACTCGCGCTCGGTGCCGTCGGTCATGTGCAGCTTGTAGACAACCGAAGGTGCAGTCGCGATCAGGTCGAGATCGAATTCGCGCTCGAGGCGCTCCTGGATGATTTCGAGATGCAGCAGGCCGAGGAAGCCGCAGCGGAAACCGAAGCCGAGTGCGGCAGACGATTCCATTTCGAACGAGAACGATGCGTCATTGAGGCGTAGCTTGCCCATGGCGGCGCGCAGATCTTCGAAGTCTGCCGCATCGACCGGGAAGAGACCGCAGAACACCACCGGCTGGGCGGGCTTGAAGCCCGGCAGCGCCTGCGCCGTCGGCTTCTTGTCTTCGGTAATGGTGTCGCCAACGCGGGTATCCGCCACTTCTTTGATCGAGCCGGTGAAAAAACCGATCTCGCCCGGGCCGAGGCTGTCGACCGCCAGCATCTTCGGCGTCAGCACGCCAACGCGCTCAACCTGATATTTTGCGTCCGTGCCCATCATGCGGATGGTCTGGCCTTTGGTCAGCACGCCATCGATGATGCGCACGAGAACCATGACGCCGAGGTAGGTATCGTACCAGCTGTCGACGAGTAGCGCCTTCAGCGGTCCGGTTTCGCCGGCCGGGCTTTTGGGCGCCGGCAGCTGGTGAACGATCGCTTCCAGAACATCGGGAATGCCGAGGCCCGTCTTGGCGGAGATCAGCACGGCCTGAGAGGCGTCGATGCCGATCACTTCCTCGATCTGCTCGCGAATCCGGTCCGGCTCTGCCGCCGGCAGGTCGATCTTGTTGAGAACCGTGACGATCTCGTGGTTGTTGTCGATCGCCTGGTAGACGTTGGCAAGTGTTTGCGCTTCGACGCCCTGCGACGCATCGACGACCAGCAGTGACCCCTCGCAGGCCGAGAGCGAGCGCGAGACTTCGTAGGCGAAGTCGACGTGGCCGGGCGTGTCGATCAGGTTGAGGATGTAGGTTTCGCCATTGTTGGCCTTGTAGTGCAGACGAACAGTCTGCGCCTTGATGGTGATGCCGCGCTCACGCTCGATATCCATCGAATCCAGCACCTGTTCCGACATGTCTCGCTCGGCGAGGCCACCGGTCGACTGGATCAGACGGTCGGCCAGCGTCGACTTGCCGTGGTCGATATGGGCCACGATCGAGAAGTTGCGGATATGGTCAAGGGCGGTGCGGTTCGGATTGGTGCTCATGCGCGCCATATAGCAGCGCCGCCCCTTGCCGCAAAGCAGAAAAGCAGGGGTTCGTTTACGATAAATGGTTGTTTCGCAGGCTGAAACATGGCGCTTGATTCCACCATCAGGCCATGCAATTCTATTATAGTAGAAAAATGGATCCTATGATGGAACAGGAATTGGAAGCGGCGATTGGTTTCCGCATTCGCAAGCTTCGGGTCGCGAAGAGTCTGACCCTGGATGACCTCGCCAACGCCTCGGGCGTCAGCCGCGCGATGATATCGCGTATCGAGCGCGGCGAGGCGAGCCCGACGGCCTCGCTGCTCGCGAGGGTGTGTGCAGCACTCGGCTTGTCGCTTTCGGCCTTCTTTGCCGAGGAGGGCGAAGTTTCGCCTCTGTTGCGCCGACAGGATCAACAGGTCTGGCGGGATCCGGAGACGGGCTACGTCAGACGTGCCGTCTCGCCGCCTGGAACGGCTTCTGATGTGGACATCGTCGATGTCGAATTCCCGCCTGGCGGCCGCGTCAGCTTCCCTCCGCATGTAGCAAGCAGCGGCATGACCCAGCATGTCTGGTTGTTCGATGGCGAGCTGGAAATGACGACGGGCGAGGCGGTTTATCGCCTTCTGCCCGGCGACTGCCTGCTCATGCCCGTCGGCGAGGGGCATGTCTTTCACAATCCCGGCAACATACCAGCCCGCTATTGCGTCGTCCTCGACCGGCGCGGGCGCTAGTTCATTTCAGGAGAAGAATATGACGGCAACCATTCGCTTGCTCGATACGGCACAAGCCCGTGCGGCAATCCCCGACCTTTGCGAAGTGCTCGCCGATTGCGTCAACAGTGGCGCCTCGGTCGGTTTCATGCAGCCTTACACCCACGCCGACGCCGAGCCTTATTGGCAGGGTGTTGCGGATGCCGTTGCGTCAGGCGCAACGTTACTTTTCGTGGCCGAAGTCGAGGGCAGGTCCGTCGGCACGGTGCAGGTCGGCGTGGCGCAGATGCCGAACCAGCCGCATCGCGGCGATCTGAAGAAACTGCTCGTGCATCGCTCCGCGCGTGGCAAGGGTCTCGCGCGGCTGTTGATGGATGCCGCCGAGCGTGAAGCCTCGCTCCGGGGCAAGACGATCCTCGTGCTCGACACCGCAACCGGCAGCGATGCCGAGGCGATCTACCCTAGGCTAGGCTGGGAGCGGGTCGGGGTGATCCCGGACTATGCGCTGTGGCCGGAAGGTGGCCTCTGCGCCACCACGCTCTTCTACAAGCGGGTCGCTTGAAAATGTCAGGCCGGCTTGCGCTGGGGGTCGTCGAGTGCCGGATTGTAGAACAGCGATAGCGTCAGGCTCCTGGCGATTCGTTCCGCGGTCGCCATGAACCATGCCTTGGCCTCGGCGTTCGGAGCGATATCGCCGAGTGTTTCGGAAAACAGCGCAAGCCATTGCGGGAAGAGTTCTGCCGTCATGTTCGCGACGCCCGTATGCGCCTGGACGGGCTTACCCCCATAGGCGCCGCTGCGGAAGGCGACCGATGACCAGAAGCTCTTCATCTTTTGCATATGCTCGGGCCACCGGCCGGAAAGCCGGGAATCAAACACCGGTCCGAGCGTCGGATGCTGCAGCACGCGGGCGTAGAACGTCTCGACCAGCTGGTCGATGAATGCCTCATCAATGCCCATGGCCTTCATCTCGGCTTCGGCACGCTCGCGGATGGCGGCGACGTGCGCCGCGCGGCCCTGTATTTCCATATCCATCGTCAACTCCGGCATGTCGCAATCCGCGACTATCCTCATATAGACGGTCGGTGGCCTGAGTTGAAGGCACTGCGACGCAAGGCAGCATTGCGCGTCAATAGCCGCCTCTTTCCCGGCTGCGGGGATCATCGACGATCTGTTCGCGATAGATATCCCCCTTGCGCGCCCTCCGCCGCCAAGGCCGGGCCTTCTGCAGCGGAATGTCGTAGACCGGATTATCGCGATCCAGCACAGTGGTTGCGAGGTTTGGTTCGGCAGCTGCCGGACACTGAGTCGCCCATTTTCCATCCGGTCCTATGATGCCGGCTGGCCCCTTGTGGGCTTTCTGCACCGGCGTCGCAGCGCCGATCCATATGCAGTTCAGGCCCGCATGCGCGCGCAAAGCAATCTGGAAATAGTCCGGAATGCCGTAAGAGGAGAAGAGTACGGCATCGACGCCAAGTCTTTCGTACTCCTCGAACACCTCCGGAAATTGCGATTCGATGCAGATGGCGCAGCCCATCCGATAGCCATCAACGTCGAAGGTGATCGGCTCGGTGCCGGGCGAGTACCAGCCGCCAAGCTCGCTGTTAGACAGAAACCTCTTGTCGTAGCGGGTGAGCAGCGCCCCGGTCTCGGAAAACACATAGAGGCTGTTGTGCGGCGGGTATCCCCCCGACAGTCGGTGCGCTCCACCGATCACCGCGAAGATGTGAAGCTCGCCACAGAGACTGGCGATTGCACGAAGCTCGGCCTCCTGCTGCTGCCAATCGAAACTGGCCCAATCATCGGGGTGCATCATTTGCAATTTCGAATATCCCGAAAGAGCGCCTTCGCAGAAGTTGATCACCCGTGCGCCATCACCGGCCGCGGTCGCGAGCATGGTGCGGATCGCGGCACCGTTTGCGGCGATGTCGGATGAAACGAGGGTCTGTGCTGCGGCGATTTTCAAGGACGCGCCTCCCGTAGTTGGCTGCCGCATCTTTCACTGATTCGAAGCTTTGTGAAACTCGATCGGCTGGCGTCGGGAATCTGGCCGCTTCAATGAACGCAGTTCTATCTACGGTCGTTGGCGACCTCGTCCGCAGTTGACCGGCCTTCACCCTTGCCATCCGTTCTCGTTGCGCTTAGCTCTCGGACACCACGAATCCGGATATCGAATGCCCCACAAGGTCTCCCTGTCCCGTCTCAAGCTGACCGACTTTCGCAATTACGCGTCTGTCTCGCTGTCGCTCGACGCTCGGCATGTGGTGCTGACGGGAGACAACGGCGCCGGTAAGACCAATCTGATGGAAGCCGTCTCCTTTCTGTCGCCGGGCCGCGGTCTGCGTCGTGCCACCTATGGCGATGTCACCCGCGTCGGCGCGAGCGGCGGCTTTTCGATCTTCGCCGCGATCGATGGCATGGATGGTGAAGTGGAGATCGGCACCGGTGTCGATACCACCGATGACAGCGCGTCCCGCCGCCTGCGCATCAACGGCACGCCGGCAAAATCGGCCGATGAACTGACTGACCATCTGCGTCTCCTGTGGTTGACGCCCTCGATGGACGGCCTCTTTACGGGTGGCTCGTCCGAACGCCGCCGGTTCCTGGATCGGCTAGTTCTGTCGCTCGATCCGGCCCATGGCCGCCGTGCCAGCGATTTCGAACGCGCCATGCGCAGCCGCAACAAGCTGCTCGACGAGCGCCGCTTCGATCCCGCCTGGCTTTCCGGCATCGAGCAGCAGATGGCGAGCCTCGGTATTGCCATGGCGATGGCGCGCCAGGAGATGCTTGGCCTTCTCGCACGGCTAATCGAGGAAACCCACGATAGCTCGCCATTTCCGGCCGCATCCCTCGATCTCGCGGGTTTCATGGATGGTGAGTTCTCTCGCCCTGCGGTCGATCTGGAGGACGAGTACGCCGCGATGCTTGCCGAAAGCCGCTACCGCGATGCCGCCGCCGGTCGTACGCTCGAGGGGCCGCATCGAGCTGATCTCGTCGTCCGCCACCGGCAAAAGCAGATGGAGGCAGCGCGCTGCTCGACCGGCGAACAGAAGGCGCTGCTGGTCGGCCTGATCCTCGCCCATGCCCGCCTGGTTGCCAATCTTACCGGCCACGCACCAATACTCTTGCTCGATGAGATCGCCGCGCACCTGGATGAAAACCGGCGCGCCGCCCTTTTCGATCTCATCGACGCGCTGGGTGGTCAGGCCTTCATGACTGGTACGGATCGCGCCATGTTCTCGGCCCTTGGCGGGCGGGCGCAATTCTTCACGGTTGCCGATGGAAAGGTTTTGGTATGACCGATGCTGCTTCCCCCTCGAGCAAGGGTCATGTTAGCATCATGCCCATGGAACCCTTGAGCCCGGAAGAAATAGCGCGATATCAGCGTCATATCCTGCTCCCCGAGATCGGCGGCGCAGGCCAGCAGAAACTGAAAGCCGCACGCGTCCTCGTTATCGGTGCCGGCGGGCTTGGCGCGCCAGTCCTGCAATATCTGGCGGCGGCCGGCGTCGGTACGCTTGGCATCGCCGATGACGACCGCGTTTCGCTTTCCAACCTGCAGCGGCAGGTGATCCATGACTCCGGCACGATCGGCGAGCTGAAGACGGAAAGCGCGGCCTTCGCGATTGCCAGATTGAACCCGCATGTCAACGTTATCCGGTTCGAGGAGCGGTTTTCGCCGGATTCGGCCCGCCGTCACCTTTCGGGCTTCGATCTCCTAATCGACGGCTCCGACAATTTCGATACCCGCTATACGGCAGCCGATGCGGCGGAGGCAGCAAAGATTCCGTTGGTTACGGGCGCCGTCGGCCGCTTTGACGGTTCCGTCACGGTGCTGAAGCCTTATGAAGTGGGGGAGGATGGTACGCCGAACCCCACCTATCGCGATCTCTTTCCGGAAAAGCCACCGGCCGGCCTGATCCCCGCCTGCGCGGAGACCGGCATCATCGGTGCGCTGACCGGTGTGATCGGCACGATGATGGCGATGGAAGCGATCAAGCTCGTCACCGGCACTGGCGAACCGCTGATCGGGCGGCTGCTGCTCTATGACGCCCTTGCTGCCCGCTTCGATACGATCCGCTACAAGCGGCGGCGCCAGAGGCAGAACCAGGCGTCATGAAGGTCGTTCGCATCGATGAGAGCTTTCAGCGCTGGGATGAGCTCCTCAAGCTGATCCTCTCCTCCTTTGCATATATGAAGGGCCGCATCGATCCTCCATCTTCGGCGTTGAGCCTGAGACTGGCGACGCTTGCCGACAAGGCGCATTCCGAAATCGCCTATGTGGCGATGGAAGGCGATATCTTGTGCGGTTGCGTCTTCCTGCGCCCGGAAGAAGACTGCCTCTATATCGGCAAGCTGGCGATTGCGCCGGACGCGCAAGGCCGGGGCCTCGGTCGTCGGCTGCTGGCTGTCGCAGTTGAGGTTGCGCGCTCCCACGCGTTGCCATCACTTCGGCTTGAGACTCGTATCGAGCTTGTCGAGAATCACGACGTCTTTGCGCGCTGGGGATTTGTGAAGACCGCTGAAAACGCGCATCCCGGCTTCACGAGGACCACATCGATCGAGATGCGCAAACCGGTGCTGGCCTAGCGGCCGGGCAGCACGCGGTTCGGCGGCCGATGCCCGTCGATGAACGTGCGAATGTTGATGATAACCTTGTCGCCCATATCGATGCGGCCCTCGATCGTTGCCGAACTCATATGCGGCAGAAGCACGACCTTGCCTTCATTGGCGAGCTTGATCAGCTTCGGATTGACCGCCGGCTCGTTCTCGAAGACATCGAGGCCCGCACCGGCAAGTTTGCCCTCCCGCAGGCTCTTTATCAGCGCCGCCTCATCGACCACGTCGCCGCGTGCAGTGTTGACGAGATAGGCTGTCGGCTGCAGCAGCGCCAGGCGGCGCGCCGAAAGCAGGTGGAAGGTCGCAGGTGTCGACGGGCAATTGACCGAAACGATGTCGACACGCGCCAGCATTTGGTCAAGGCTCTCCCAGTACGTTGCCTCCAGCTCGTCTTCAGTCGCCGGGTTCACGCGCTTGCGGTTATGATAATGGATCGAAAGGCCGAAGGCCTTGGCGCGACGGGCTACGGCAGTACCGATCCGGCCCATTCCGACGATGCCGATGCGCTTGCCATGGATGCGCCGCCCGAGCATCCAGGTTGGCGACCAGCCGGCCCATTCGCCCGGATGGTCGGTCAATACCCGCGCACCTTCGCCCAAGCGGCGCGGCACGGCGAGGATTAGCGCCATGGTCATGTCGGCAGTATCTTCGGTCAGCACATTCGGCGTGTTCGTGACGGTGATGCCCTTGCGCGCTGCAGCCTCGACGTCGATGTGGTCGGTACCGTTCGAAAAACTGGCGATGAGCTTCAGTTGCGGTCCGGCTTCCTCGATCAGGGCTGCGTCGATTCGGTCGGTGACGGTCGGAACCAGCACGTCGGCGCTTTTGACTGCAACGATGAGCTCGGATTTGGAGCGCGGCATATCGTCGATATTGAGTTCCGCGTCGAAGAGCTCGCGCATGCGCGTCTCGACGGCATCGGGCAGCTTCCGCGTGATGTAGACCTTCGGTTTTTTCTTCGTCGTCATGTGCGCTGGCGCTAACTTGTTCAGAGGTCCTTAACCAAGACGCGGGATAATTTTCCCGTTCCGGGGAATTTCTACCAGACCCGCGCGCGAAGACAAACAAAACTCGCTCAGCGTGCGCAGGAATGTCGAATTCCCGGAATCAGGCAGCAGTCCTGCCCTCCTCTGAGCAAACGGAAGTCCCATGCAAAGCAAAGTCCTGAAATCCTGCCTCGCCCTTGCGATCGGTTTCGTGCTTTCTGCGGGCACGGCTGAAATGGCCTCCGCACAGGCGGCAAAGGGACCGAGTGGCTTGCCGCTGCCGCGTTTCGTCACGCTGAAGTCCAAGCGCGTCAACCTGCGCATCGGTCCCGGCACGGACTATGCTGCCTCGTGGATGTATCTCAAGGCTGGCCTGCCGGTCGAGATCATTCAGGAATACGACAACTGGCGCCAGATCCGCGATGCCGACGGCACCGAGGGCTGGGTCAACCAATCGTTGCTGTCAGGCTCGCGTGCAGCAATCGCTGCGCCATGGATGAAGGGGAAGGGCAGGTCCGTATATGTCAACATGCGCCGCGATGCCCTGCCGTCGGCAAGCGTCGTTGCCAAGCTGGAGCCCGGCGTCATGATGAACATCGGCGAATGCAATGGCGATTGGTGCTTTGCCAAGATCGACGGCGCCGAAGGTTGGGTGGCGCAGTCGGAGATCTGGGGCGCTTATCCCGGCGAAGCCTTCAAGTAAGGCTCGCCTGCTTGCCCGCTTCGGCGAGCGACTTCATCGGCCGTGGCCCGATTTGCTGGATGACGATGCCGGCGGCAAGGCAGCCAAGCTTGCCGCAGTCTTCCAGCGTCCGGCCTTGGGTGTAGCCGTAGAGGAACCCGGCGGCAAAGAGATCACCGGCACCAGTGGTATCCACCAGCTCCTTGATCTTGATCGCATCTACGTAGACGCGTTCCTTGCCCTTGAGAATCACCGCGCCGTTCTCGCTCATTGTCACGGCCGCAATCTTGCAGTCCTTGGCGATGCTGTTCAGCGCTTCTTCAAAGTCTTCGGTTTCATAGAGCGCCAGCGCCTCCTGGCGATTGGCGAAGACGATATCGACGGTGCCGGAGCGCATCAGGTCGAGGAATTCGCCGCGGTAGCGGTCGACGCAGAAGCTGTCGGAGAGCGTCATCGACATTTCGCGACCGTTCTCGTGTGCGATACGGGCGCACTCGCGTATCGCTTCCTTGGCGCGCGGCGGATCCCAGAGATAGCCCTCGAAATAGGTTACCTTGGACTGGGCAACCACGTCGGCCTCGACGTCCTCGGGGCCGAGTTCGACGCAAGCGCCGAGGTAGGTGTTCATCGAGCGCTCGCCGTCGTCGGTGACGAAAATCATCGAGCGCGCTGTGGGCGGAAATGTCCCCTTCGGCTGTGTCTGATAGTGAACGCCCTGTGCGCGGATGTCGTGAGCAAAGATCTCGCCGAGCTGGTCTTCTGCGACCTTGCCGAAATAGGCGGCCTTACCGCCAAAGCTCGCAACACCTGCTGCCGTGTTGCCGGCGCTGCCGCCCGAGGCTTCCACCGCCGGCCCCATGCGAGCATAGAGCAGTTCGGCCCGCTCCGCATCGATGAGGTTCATCGCCGCCTTGGTGATTGCGTTGTCAATGAGGAACTGGTCGTCGCAGCGCGCAATGATATCGACGATGGCGTTGCCGACAGTCAGAACATCGAATTTGGTCATGAAAGGGAAGGTCCCGGTTTTGGTGATAGCCGGTGATCGGTCTTAGCGAATTTTAGCCGCATGGGAAGCGGAAATGCCGTCTCTATCATCCATCTAGGCACAAAAACTCGCTCCTGCCGGTGCGGGGAGACCGTTCAGGCGACCGCGGCGTAGATGAGGTTTGGTGCGACAAGCCATTCGTTCTTCCGCAACGCCGAAACATCGAGCCTGCCGCGCCGATCGCGGCGGGCGACGCCGACGAAGCGGTAGCGGCTGCCGCAAATGTCGACGACCCGGGCGGGTATGGGCCTTCCATCGATATGGCCTATGGCCGGTCCGTCGGAGCGGGAGCCGCTGAGAAAGAAGTATTCGTGCGGGAGGTGTCTGCTCACCATCCTCATGGCCTTTCGTCGTTCGTTACTGTGCGCAGAGCAAGTATGTTGCGTCGGCGCCTCTCGTGGTCGGGGCTGGTTTTCTCCAAAGGAACGTCGCTTTTTGATGGCAATCTTGAAGAAAGGCGGCGTGTTTTCTTGATCTGCACGACAAACGGCTTCGTTTGGGGACGCATGTGGGGTTCCTGATGGTTCGTAAGTTGGTCAGCTGAAGATGCAGTCGACCTGGCCGAACGGTCCAAAATCGGCTGCCAAGTGTTGACCGGGAAGAACCCGAAGGATGGTCGTGCAGGAGCCTGTGGCTATAAGGTCGTTCGGCTCCAGCCGCTTGCCATGCGCTGAAAGTTTGTTGGCGAGCCAGACCAAGGCTTCCAAGGGGTGCCCGAGAATCGAGGTGGCCGGACCAGCGAACATGGTCTGGCCGAAAAGGAACACGTTCACGTTGATATCGGTCATGCGCTCGACATCAAACTCATCTGCGTAGGGCCCGCAGAGCGTGGCGACATGCAGTCCAAAATCGACAATGGCCGCATTGTTTCCGGCAAAGCTCTGGTGCGTACGACGACCCAGTATACCGATCGCGGGATGACAACCGAGCACGGCGCTCGCTGCCGCTTCCCGGCTGATCGCTTCACCTGCCTCCGGGAAGGGACGCAGCATTCTGAACACAAACTCGCATTGAGCGCCGATGGCGCCTGGCGGCAACCTGAATTGCTTTACTCCCATGATCAGGACGGAGGCGGGAATTTCAGAAAATACCGGCTGGGTCAGACCGAGCGCGCGCCTCGACGATTCGCTGCTGCCGATAAGAGCGTAGCCGGTCCGCTCGAAGCCGAGTGCGTCCGCGGCAATGGCCTGAATGCCATACGCCTCTTCCTCCGACGCAATGAGATCGAGCGGAAGATCGCACAATTGCTCACGCCTTCGGGACCGCGCCAGAATTTCAGCTGTCTTATCCTTGAGTTCGAAGTACATCGCTGTTCTCCGGTCCTAGTTTCGCTGCGCTCCAGGCGCCTCGTCATAAGGATGGGGAAACGGCGATAGGCATTCCATTCGCGCCCAGGGCGTCGAATCTTAAAATCTCATAGTGATTGAAGCACTACGCACCACAGCGCGTGTCCCGCTTAGTGTTCGATCTGTTGCTCTGCAACCGCACTGGCGATGATCTGATCGGAACCCTTTGCATAGAGCGGTAGCGCCAGGGTGATCGCTTCGCTTCGGCCGTTGATGTTGACCGTATACCGCTTGTAGATTCGGTCCTGTCCTTGTTCCTCGCCGGCCGAGACCGCCTTGACCTTCTCGATCAATGTATTCTCGAAGACAGTCGCATCGACATCGCCCAGGGCCACTGTGCAGCCTTCAACCACTTGCCCCCGACATGCGCGCGGGACACCACCAGCGCCTGAAAGCTTTCGCTTTCGCCGCTGACAATCCATCCTTCCAGTGCTTCCGGGTTTTCCATCGGCGTAAAGGTGAGCGCCAAATCCTGTGCCATCGCTGGCCATTCGTCGGCCTTCGCGCGCTCGGACGTCCGCTCAAAGTCCGGACCCGAGGAAACGCAGCTGTCGTAAAAGAAGGCAACCTTCGAGCTCGCGTCATTGGCGGATGATGGCCGGGTGGCCGACAGCGCCAAGAGGCCGGCAGCGAGGACAAGCTTTACGATACCCCCTAGCGGCAAGGTCAGTGCGGCCCGTCGGCCGCACTGATGATTTTCAAACCAGCCGGACATTGTCGGCAGACGTTCTGCCCGTGCGGCGGTCCTGCGCCACTTCGAATGCTATATCCATGCCTTCGCTCACAGCGTCGATTCCACCCCGTTGAGCGGCGGTGATGTGCAAAAAGACATCGGTGCTTCCGTCATCCGGCGCGATGAATCCAAAGCCCTTGTCCTGGTTGAACCACTTGACTTTACCTGTTGGCAAAATTTACCCCCAATGTTGGTCTCCCCCAGCCGACATTGGACATCGCACGATTTTACCGGCCGGCACAAGAGCGTCGATAAAAGCGTGTCGTGGCGGGCTGCCCAACATTTCTGATGGTCGAATGCCGGTCGGCGCTTTGGCAATAGACGGCGCTTCGGTCCGCTGCTGCTTGCCAGACCGGGACTTCTTTCACATTATGGCTAGACGCATGCGTTGACGTAGTGGCTGCCGATCCAAGGGGGCAATATGCCGGACAATGATGCCTTTCCTCGCCGCGATTTTCTAGTTTCGTCCATAACTGCCGTCGGTGCCGTCGCGCTGGCGGCGGGTTCTAATCCAGCTGGGGCGCAGGAAGCCAAGTCCGCGGCTCCAAACGCCGATCCATCTTCGGGAACGCTTTATTCGGGAGACGTTATCCAAGGCAAGAAGGTTATCAGCTCCCTTGACATCGCCGACCTCGAGCCGGGCATGCATGCCTTCTATTTTCAGGGTGTGCAGATGCCTTCCGGTCAGCGCTGGTATGTGTCTGTGCTCGTCGCAAAGGGTTCCAAATCAGGCAAGCGGATCGGGCTCATCAGCGGTGTGCATGGCGACGAAATGAGCCCCATGCACACTATTCAAACAGTCATGCGGCAACTCGACCCTGCGCAGATGTCAGGTTCTGTGCTGGCCGTACTCGACGTCTCGCGCCCCGCCATCGAAGGGATGGCGCGGCGGTGGCCAAACTCGGGTCGTGGAGTAGACCTGATCGATATCAACCGCACCTTCCCGGGAAATGAAAATGGCCCAGATGCGGCCACGCGGCACGCAGCCCTTGTCTTCAACCGACTCCTGAGGCCGAATATCGACTATGCGATCGATTTTCATACGGCTGCGACGGGAATGGACATGACTGCCTTCCATCTGGCGCGCATGGATTTGCCCGAAGTCAAGGCGATGGCTGAACTCTATCCGATCAGCCAGATTTTCGATAACCCCGCCTATCCCGGCCTGCTGGCGAGCGCCTTGATCGATGCAGGCGTACCCGCCTTCACGCCTGAAATCGGCGCGCCGCGTATCCTTGATCACAACATGATCCCGGTGTTCGTGGAAGGGACTCTTAACGTGCTGAAGCATCACGGTGTGATAGCGGGTGCCATAGGGCGGACCGGAAAGGATACGAATATCTTCGTCGGCAACAGAGCGCACCCAGTTATGGCCAGCGAGGGCGGCTTTGTCGAGTTGCTCGTCAACCTGAAGGACAAGGTGGAGGCCGGCCAGAAAGTTGCCATCCAGCGGAATACATTTGGTGAGGTTGTTGCGGAGTACGTCAGTGGGGTGGCGGGCGAGGTTGCAGCCAGACGGACGGATGCGACTGCCGAACCCGGTACGATGCTGCTCTTTGTCCTCTACAACGAACCTGTCAAGGATGGTGCGTTGGCCTACCCGGAGTGATCCGACGTCGTGGGATTGGCGTGAACCAATTCGCAAAAGTGCCGTCCCCACGTCATCCGCGCGTCATTTTCCGGCACTATAAACAACCTCAACGAGATTGGCATGGGCGGCTTTCGGGCCGCAGCCAATGGAGAAGGGATGAAACCCTTCGACGATACCGGAGCGACGCTGACCACGGATGGACTGGCAGCATCGCGAACCGGCTATCCGGCAGGTCCGGATGCGGAAAAGCGGGCGAGGCCCGCTTTT
The DNA here is from genome assembly GCA_900466605.1 of Hyphomicrobiales bacterium. Classification (GTDB taxonomy): domain Bacteria; phylum Pseudomonadota; class Alphaproteobacteria; order Rhizobiales; family Rhizobiaceae; genus Rhizobium. The sequence goes on along the minus strand of UBMU01000008.1, from coordinate 423,824 downwards.
TTTGTTTTTGCGACCGGTATGTTTGTCATCCCGGCCGGTTTGCTGCTACGCATAATGATCTCTCGCAAGGCAGCCGCAGTGAATGTCAGCCATCATCTTCGACGTCCTCCCCATTTTCATAATGATCCTTATCGGCTGGCTGACCGTGAAACTGCGACTGATGAAGGCGGAGATAGGAGACGCGCTGAGCGAGTTCGTCTTCAAAATCGCCGTACCGCTGCTGCTTTTCCGGACGATCGCCGAGTCTGATTTTCACGGAGCTTCGCCATTCCGTCTCTGGATCGCCTACTTCTCCGGTGTCGCTGTGACATGGATCGCAGCCCACATTGCAGCTACGCGATTCTTTGGGCGCGATGATCGCATCGGCGTCGTCGCCGGCGTGTCGTCAGCCTTCGCCAACACCATTTTCATTGGTCTGCCGCTGGTGCAGCGAACGGTTGGCGACAAGGGGCTCGTGCCGCTCTCGATCCTGATCGCCGTCCATCTGCCAGTCATGATGATTATCGGGACGATCATGATGGAGCGCGCCGAGCGCAAGATCGCCGGCAAGCAGGAGCGCGGCATCGCCAAGGTGGTCCGTCAGATTGCTCATAACCTCCTGCGAAACCCGCTGGTCATCGGCTTGGCCGGAGGTGCCGTCATGCATCTTCTCGGTCTTTCGATGCCGGCACCGGTGGAATCCCTCGTCGATCAGATTGCCGGCGTTGCCGGCCCTGTTGCGCTGATTTCACTCGGCATGGCGCTGGAGAAATACGGGATCTCCGGCAATGCCGGCATTGCCAGCGTCACCGCGGCCTTCAAGCTGCTGCTGCTGCCCGCCTGCGTCTGGACGGCGAGCCATTTGCTCGGCCTCGCGAGTGACTGGACGGCCGCCCTGGTGCTGATTTCGGCTGTTCCAACGGGCGTCAACGCCTGGCTGATCGCCAATCGCTTTGGTGTCGGCCACAGCCTGGCTGCCTCCACAATCACGCTGACCACCGCACTGGGCGCCATCTCCGTGTCGTTTTGGGCCTATCTGCTTGGGGCTTAAAGAAAAAGCCCGGCTGAGACCGGGCTTCGAGGTTCTTTCAGGAACGAATTCGCGCTCACTGCGTGGCGCTGTCGGGTGCGTTCGGATCCGGAAGCGGAACCGGCGAATCGGCCAGCGTATGAAGATAGAGAATGACGTTGGCGCGGTCGGCATCCTTCTGAAGGCCGGCAAAGCCCATTGCCGTGCCAGCAATGTACTTCTTCGGCGCTGCCAGGAAGTGGCTCAGATGATCGAAGGTCCACTTCTCGCTTCCGCCCTTGGAGAAGTCCTTCATAGCCGCCGAATAGGCAAAGCCCTCATGCGTGCCGATGGGACGATCGACGAGACCATAGAGGTTCGGGCCGACTTTGTTTGGCCCCCCCTTGGTCGCGTCATGACAAGCCTGACACTTCTTGAAGACGGTTTCGCCGGCCTTCGCGTCTGCTTTTGCAAGCAACTGCGCGATTGGAACAGCTGCAGCCGGTGCGGCTTGGCCACCTTCTGCGGCCGATGCCTCTTCCGCTACGATCGCGAAACCTTCTTTTTCCGGCGCCTCAGAATGAAATAGTCCCTCCGATGCGATGGAGATGGACATCAGAACGAACACCGTTCCGAGCAGCGCCCCCACCGCCGTATTCACGTATGAATTCATCTGCAATGCTCCCCTTGCAGCCGGTAGACATAGACCGGACCATCTTGAAATCGCGCGGAACCTATGTCTTTTGGCTGTCCTATGCAACAGACTAAATGGGCTGCTGCGTGAGACTTTTTGACACCTTTCAGCCCGGATTAGAAGGCCCGACCAATGACCAATCCAAATTTAGATGACGTGCTCGTTCTGATCCCGGCCCGGATGGCGTCGACCCGTCTTCCGGGCAAGCCACTTGCGGATATTTGCGGATTACCCATGATCGTGCAGGTTGCGTTGCGGGCGAGAGAAGCGCAAATCGGCCGCGTGGTCGTCGCTGTCGACGACCAGCAGGTCTTCGACGTCGTGGCGCGGGCGGGTTTCGAGGTCATTATGACCAGCAAGGATCACCAGTCCGGTTCCGATCGCATTTACGAGGCTCTGACAAAAATTGACCCGGAAGGGCGAGCCAAGTTCATCGTCAATGTGCAGGGCGATCTCCCTACCATCGAGCCGGAAACAGTTCGATCCGCCTTGCGCCCGCTGGAGGACCCGAACGTCGATATTGCGACGCTGACGATCGAGATCGATGACGAGGCGGACAAGGTCGCACCGCATATTGTCAAGGTTGTCGGTTCGCCGCTTTCTGATAGCCGCCTAAGGGCTCTCTATTTTACACGCGCAACAGCGCCCTACGGGGACGGTCCGCTCTATCATCACATCGGCCTCTATGCTTACCGCCGATCGGCGCTTGAGCGTTTCGTCACCCTCGGGCCATCTGTGCTTGAGAAGCGCGAGTCGCTGGAGCAGCTGCGTGCTCTGGAAGCCGGCATGCGCATCGATGTCGAGATCGTTGACACGGTTCCGCTCGGTGTCGATACTCCCGCAGATCTCGAAAAGGCGCGACGCATCCTTTCCGCTAGAACGAAGTGACGGATTTTCCATGAATATCAAGACCAACAGGATCGCCTTCCAGGGCGAGTTCGGCGCGAACTCCGACATGGCGTGCCGCGACATGTTTCCAACCATGGAACCGCTGCCCTGTCAGACGTTCGAGGATGCCTTCGTGGCCGTCGAGAACGGTGATGCGGATATCGCGATGATCCCGATCGAGAACACGATCGCCGGGCGTGTCGCCGACATTCACCACCTTCTGCCAGACTCGCGTCTGCACATCATTGGCGAGTATTTCATGCCGATTCGCTTCCAGCTGATGGTGCTGCCTGGCGTCACGAAGGATGAGATCCGCACTGTGCACAGTCACATCCATGCGCTCGGCCAATGCCGCAAGATCGTTCGCTCTCACGGCTGGAAGCCGGTGATTGCGGGCGACACCGCAGGTGCGGCAAAGCTCGTCCAGGAGACTGGGGATCGCTCTATGGCAGCCCTCGCGCCGCGCCTTGCTGCGGATCTCTATGGACTCGATATCGTTGCCGAGAATGTCGAGGACACCGAAAACAATGTCACCCGCTTTGTCGTGCTTTCTCGCGACGAGGAATGGGCGCACCGCAGCTCGAGCGAGGAAAAGCTCGTTACGACGTTTGTTTTCAACGTCCGCAACATCCCGGCGGCGCTCTACAAGGCGCTTGGCGGCTTTGCGACGAACACCATCAACATGACCAAGCTGGAGAGCTATCAGCTGGGCGGCAAGTTCGTCGCGACGCAGTTTTATGCTGATATCGAAGGGCACCCGAACGATCCGAACGTGCGGCGCGCGCTTGAGGAACTGCGGTTCTTCTCAGAGAAGGTGCGCATTCTCGGCGTCTACAAGGGCCACCCGATGCGAGGCCAACTGCAGAAATGAAAAAGGGCGCCTCAGGGCGCCCTTTTTCATTGTGGCTCATTTGTCTGGCTCGCAAACACGCAAGCGATGGCCATCCGGATCGAGAACGACGAAGGTCGGGCCGAAATCCATGTCCGTAAGATCCTGTGCGATGGGTAGCTGCCGCTTGCGCCAGTCCTCGTAAAGCGTTGACACGCCGTTCTCTCCCGAAACCATGAAGGCGATCTCGGCGCGGCTGCCGGTGGCGGACGGCTGCGGTACAACGTTGCTTAGCCGCCATAGACCGAGCGTGAAGCCGCCGTCGAGTGCAAAAGCGATAAAGTTTGGAGCTTCGGCCACAGGCTCGCGGTTAAGCAGCGATCGATAGAAACCGGCGCTTGTGGCCGGATCCCTGACATAGAGAATGATGAGATTCGGGCTGTTCATTGAGGCGTCCTCGGTAAGACAGTGGGAAGAGAAGAAACGCCGCTGCACCCGTGGCAGCGGCGGCCGGTTGCGCGTCTTGGGAGTTGCTGGTCTCGGTCTATCCTTCGTGGCAGGTCTGGCCCCAGTCCACGAAGCCGAGATCACGTTTCATCGTCTCGGGCATGGTCTCCGGATCGAGGCGCGGATACCTGCTTCGTGCCATCTGACGCGATGCGTTCAGCATCATGCGAAGCAGCGTGGATTGCGGATATCCTGCATGGTCGGAAGTTTCCTCGACCGGATGATTGCCACGCGTCGATCGGGTAAGGCTCAAGCTCGTCATCATCGGTCCTCCTGTTGGATTGGTACCGATGATAGTGCAGACCACTGTCAGTTTATGGCAGTGGTGTCGCGCTCAGTGAGCAATATCCTGCTGCTCCCGCCATTCCTTGAGAAGCACCGCACGCCGGCGTGGATAGCGTCCGTCCTGTGGGATCATTTCGACGATTCGGTCGGTGCGGAAGTGACGGTAATCTTTGCGCAATTCGCACCAGGCAACGACGACACGAACGTGCTCGAAATAACTCAGCGCAAAAGGCCAGATATTACGGACGGAGACGGTGCCGCTTTCATCCGAATATGTCAGCTTAAGGATCCGTTCGCTGCGGATCGCCTTGCGAACGGCACTGAGATCGGCCTTGTCGGCTACGGGCGGCCGGAGATGGACGAGCAAAGTCGAGGTCTCGATTTCGTCGCGCATTTCTTGCGGCAGAACATCGGCGATCTTGGCCAGTGCGTCGGCCCCGGCAGCGGCAAGCCGCGGATCGGCGGCACGTGCTACCCATCGCGAACCGAGCACGAGCGCCTCGATCTCATCTTGCGAAAACATCATCGGCGGCAGCATGAAGCCCGGCTTCAGCACATAGCCGAGGCCGGGCTCTCCTTCGATCAGCGCCCCTTGTGCCTGCAGGCTAGAAATGTCGCGATAAAGGGTGCGGATGCTGACGCCGGTCTCCGTAGCCAGCACGGCGCCGCTGACCGGTCGGCGGTAGCGCCGCAGGGTTTGCAGCAGCGTCAGGAGGCGTTCGGAGCGTGCCATGTCTGGGGGCCTCGTTCAGTCAGGCCTTATTGCTTTTTCCATTCCACCCAATCGCGCATCAGCCGATGGGCAATCGCGCCCTTGGGCGGCGGTGCTTTGCCGGTCGCGCCGGGGCGTTCAAGCATCTCGAGTGTTTCTTCACGCGTGAACCAGCGGCAGTCCTCAAGTTCCTGGCCATCGAACTTGATGTCCTTGGATCTGGCTTCGGCGTAGCAACCAATCATCAACGTATGGGGCATCGGCCAAGGCTGCGAGGCGTGATAGCGGATCCGTCCGGTGTGGATTCCGGATTCTTCCAACGTCTCACGACGCACCGCGTTCTCGATCGTCTCGCCCGGCTCAACGAAACCGGCGAGACATGAATACATACCCGGCGCAAAATGCGGGCTGCGGCCGAGCAGGCAGAGATCGCGCTCCTCATCGATCGTCAGCATGATGACGACGGGATCAGTACGCGGAAAGATTTCGTGTCCGCAGTCGGAGCAGACGCGCTTGTAGCCGCCGATATGGATTTCCATGGTCGAGCCGCAGCGGCCGCAGAACTTATTGTCACGGTTCCAGCGAATCAGGCTGGCTCCCTGCGCGAACTCACCCAGCAGGACTTCATCGAGCAGCATCTCCCGAAATAGCGAGCGCCCGTCCGAGGGTTTGTATTGGCTGGCCAATTCCTCTTCCGCGACGCCGACGGGGACCGCAAGCCGGGGCTCGCCGGTCTTGCGATAGCCAAGAAGCACGGTTTCGTCCCAGTTCGGTCGCAGATCCTTCAGTTCGTACCGCGCAAACAGCGGATCGAGCACCTGTCCGTCATGCTTGAGGACCAGCTTGTCGCCAGCAAAGGCGAAAATATGCGTTCCTTCCTTGGCCAGCGCTTTGTCGACCGAAGTTTCATCGCGATGCTCGGAATCACGGATCAGGTCGTTGGCAGCGAAGGCAGTCAGGCTGCTGGGTTCCGGATGCGGAACATCCGAATCGAAAAGCGAACGGCTCATGATGAAAGGGCTTCCCGCAACTTCTCTATAAGGTCATCTCTCTTATCCGCCGCATAAGGCTCAGCCTTGCCAAATCCCCAAACCGGATTTGGCCAATTGGCATCGCCTTCGAAGCGGGCAATGACATGAACATGAAGCTGACGGACGATGTTGCCAAGTGCCCCGATATTGATTTTTGTGGCGCCGGTGACCTTCTTCAGGGCCGAGGCGACCATCTCCGTCTCGAATGTCAGCATCACCTGATCGAGCGGAGTCAGTTCGAAAACTTCGGTAATGTCCGTCCTGCGTGGCACGAGAATCAGCCACGGCCAACGGGCGTCCTTCGACAGCCTGAGATCGCAGAGCCCCGTCTGCATAACTCTGTCGCTATCGCTTTCCAACCGGCGGTCGAGCTTGAAATCGTCCAACAGGCATTCCTCCATGTTTTCCAGAGGCTAGCAGTTTTTTTTGAGCTTGGCTTGCTTTTGATGGCGATATTGCCGATATGTGCATCCGGGAGGTTGGTGGTGGACGAGCCACTCGCCAACCGGGTCAGGTCCGGAAGGAAGCAGCCCTAACGAGCCCGGCACGGGTCATCGTGCCAGCCTCCCACCCTTCTCTCCATCCTTTGCCCGATTAGTCCGGGCGCTAAGCAGGGCGATGAGCGACACCGAGCGACAATCAAAAGATGCCGCCTCGACGGGCACCGGATACCGGGTGCTGGCACGCAAATACCGCCCCAAGGATTTCACGGATCTGATGGTCGGCCAGGAGCCGATGGTCCAGACCCTGACCAACGCCTTCGAGACCGGCCGCATCGCACAGGCCTATATGCTGACCGGCGTTCGCGGAGTCGGCAAGACGACGACCGCGCGTATTCTGGCGCGTGCGCTGAACTACAAGACCGCTGACATCGACAAGCCGACGATCGATCTGCGCATCCCCGGCGAACATTGTCAGGCGATCATGGAAGGCCGGCATGTCGACGTTATCGAGATGGATGCCGCCTCGCACACCGGTATCGACGATATCCGAGAAATCATCGAGCAGGTGCGCTACCGCCCGGTCTCGGCGCGCTACAAGGTCTACATCATCGACGAAGTGCACATGCTCTCGACGCAGGCCTTCAACGGCCTGCTGAAGACGCTCGAAGAGCCGCCGGAGCATGTGAAGTTCATCTTTGCGACCACCGAAATCCGCAAGGTGCCGATCACGGTCCTGTCGCGCTGCCAGCGCTTCGACCTGCGCCGCATCAGCGCCTCCGATCTCGTTGGCCTCTTCACCACGATCGCATCGAAGGAAGGCATCGAGGCTGAGCCCGATGCTCTTGCGATGATTGCCCGTGCCGCAGAAGGCTCAGCGCGTGACGGCCTCTCGCTGCTCGATCAGGCAATCGCCCATGGCGGCGGCGCCGTTTTGACCGAAGCCGTGCGCGGCATGCTTGGCCTTGCCGACCGCGCTCGCATCGTCGATCTCTTTCACCACATCGTCAAAGGCGATGTCGCCGCAGCGCTTAGCGAATTCGAAAGCCAGTACGAGGCCGGTGCCAATCCGGTTGCGGTGCTGACGGACCTCGCCGATTTCACGCATCTGGTCACGCGACTGAAATATGTGCCCGATGCGGCGAATGACCCTTCGCTTAGCGAGATCGAACGCACCAAGGCCGCGGAATTCGCCCAAGGCGTAGCGGTGACGGCATTGTCGCGCATCTGGCAGATGCTGCTGAAGGGTATTCCGGAAGCCGAAGGCTCGTCACGCCCGGCCGGTGCTGCCGAGATGGTGCTGATTCGACTGGCGCATGCCGCACATCTGCCGCCCCCTGAGGATGCCGCTCGTCGGCTCGCGGAGTTTTCCGAGGGCAACGGTGGCGGCCGTCCGTCAGCGCCGTCAGGCAATGGCGGTGGCGGCGCAACGGTGAACTACCAGGGCAATCTGGCAGCGCGGTCGACGGAGTCCATTCCGCGTCCGCAGCCCGCAGGACCGACTGCCATGCTGCGTGCGGTGCCCAATCCGGATCCGCATTACGTGCCGGTCGGGCGTGTCGAGACGAGGCCCACCGAGGCGCCGAAGCCTTTGGTTGCGGTCAATTCCATTGCTGATATCGCCAATCTGGCGGGCGAAAAGCGCGATGCCAAGATCAAGGCGCTGGTGCGCAACTTCGTGCGGCCGGTTCGTATCGAGCCCGGCCGTCTTGACGTCAATCTGACGGAAGGCGCCCCTGGCACGCTGTTGAACGAACTGGCGGTCAAGCTCAAGGACTGGACTGGGATCCATTGGATCGTCAGCCTCAGCCGAGAGGAAGGGCAGCCGACACTTGTCGAGGTCGAAGCGAACACCAAGGCGCAGCAGGTCAGCGACGCCCGCCAGGACCCGGATGTGGCAGCGATCCTCGCGCAGTTTCCGGGGGCCAAGATCATCGATGTCCGCGTGCGAGCGCCGGAGCCGGATGAGGACGAGGAAGTGAAGGCGCCTGCTGCTGCCGAGTCCGACGAGGGCGACATCCTGCCGGGCGACGACATAATATTCTGAGTTATCGAAAAGGAGCGAGACGATGCGCGACATCATGGGCATGATGGGCAAAGTCAAGGAAATGCAGGCCAAGATGGAGAAGATGCAGGCGGAGATCGCCGAACTCCATGCGGAAGGCAAATCGGGTGGCGGCCTCGTCACGGTGATCCTCAACGGCAAGGGCGAAATGCAGAGCCTGAAGATCGACCCGTCGCTCTTCAAGGAAGATGACGTCGAGATTCTTGAGGATCTCATCGTTGCCGCTCACAAGGATGCCAAGGATAAGGCGGAAGCAGCTGCAGCCGAAAAGACCAAGGCTTTGACTGCCGGCCTGCCGATCCCGCCCGGCTTCAAGATGCCGTTCTGATTCGTCGGTAGGCGACAAGTGCAGTGCCGGCCGCGTCCGGCACGGCTTTTGTCATGCAACAAGGAGGCATGCAGATGACGTTGACCAGCCTGTTTGTCTTTGCCTGTGCGCTGTTCGTGGCCGCCGGTTCTCCGGGACCGAGCGTGGCAGCCCTGGTCGTCCGCGTCATTTCCAAGGGGGCGCGTGACGTTCTTCCGTTCCTGGCTGCGATGTGGCTCGGCGAGGCGATCTGGCTGACCTGCGCCGTCGCCGGCCTTGCAGCGATTGCCGAAACCTTCCATTACGCCTTCGTTGCCATCAAGTGGTTGGGCGTCTGCTATCTGCTATATCTCGCCTGGAAGATGTGGTTCGCTTCGCCTGACACCGACGGTGATGCATTGCCCGACACGCCGTCGCCGCTGAAGCTTTTCTTCGCGGGCATGACGGTGACGCTCGGTAACCCGAAGATCATGATGTTCTACATGGCGCTGTTGCCCTCGATCATCGACATTGGCGCTGTGACCGTGGTTGGCTGGGCCGAGCTCGTTGCGACCATGCTCCTGGTATTGATTGTCATCGATATCAGCTGGGCGCTGCTTGCCGCCAAGGCGAGAGGCTTCCTGAAGAGCCGTCGTGCTGTGCGAATGGCCAATCGCGCCAGCGCCGGAACCATGGCCGGCGCTGCTGTCGCCATTGCAATGCGCTAGGCTATCTCTGCGAAACGTGCCGCTTTGGGGCGGGTGGCGGTGGTGCCGGCGGTACCCACGTCAGGATCATGTTGGCGACACCTGCCGCGATATTAAGGCCGGACGTGCCCTCAGCCGAAACAGGCTGTAGAGCAATCGAGCCTTCGAAGCCGCCGAGCAGGACGTTGGCCCCCACCCCGAGGCCGACGGTCGCGTTGGCCGAAACACCGGAGTAGCTGCCCTGGAGGGCGCCGTCGAGCCGGTTGGTCGGCGCGTAGACGAGCCAGATCATTCCGCCACCCGCAAGAGTGCCGATGTCGACGCCAAGCTTGGTGATCGTGCCGGTGTAGCGTTCACTCGGCCGGTCGGGGGAGGACGGTGTGAAGATGCAATTGAGCGTCCGTTTCGAGCCGATGATGACGCCGAATCCGGGAGATATGTCACAGCCCAGAGAGCCGACCTTGACGCGGGCTGCCGCCGGCGTTGCCGATAGGAAGGTAGTGGCTGTTACGGCGATGACTGCCGCCGCGAAAAGTCTAGCGATGGACATGCGAGCCTCCTTCGATTTACACCCCGTGGGTGAAAAACTAGGAGCCTCGGCCTCGTCAGCAAGTGGTGTCGATTGAAATCGCCTTAGAAGCGGTTTCGTACCAGTTTCATCAGGTCGCGCCCAAGCGGTTTCATCGGTTCGGCGCGCAACACAAGCGAGGTGGTCACCGAACCATAGCGCGCGATACTGTCGACGATGACTTCAAGCTCTGACGGCGATGGAACCAGGACCTTGAGCACGAAGCAATCCTCTCCCGTGAGCCTGAGAACTTCGATGATCTGTGGCATGTCAGCGAACTGCTTGAGGCAGGCGCGGATATGTTCATGAGTGGTGCGCAGCCGGATGCTGGCCATCATGCCCAGCCCGAGCACAGCGGCATTGATGCGGGCGCCATAGCCTTCGATAATTCCCCGTTCCTCGAGACGCTTCAGCCGCTCGGAGGCAGCCGGCTGCGACAGGCCAACCTTGCGCCCCAGCTCGGAAACGGAGATGCGCCCGTCCGCCTGCATGATCTCGACGATCGAAATATCGGTCGGGTCGAGTTGCCGGTTCATGAAATCGCCCATTGCGCTTTGCCTTTAATTTATCGGCTGAAGGAAAACTTTGCCGATGATTTCCCATGCCGTTCGCGGACTATCTCATGCAGCTTGTGCGTCGAGCAACAGGAAGGAAGCGATGAGAGATATCATCATGGTGCCCGGTATCGGCGGGTCGGGCGAAAGCCACTGGCAGTCGCGATGGGAAGCAAACGAACCACGCATGCGGCGTTTTTCACCCGCGAGTTGGGATTATCCTGATCTTGAGGACTGGATTTCCGCCTTGGATCGGGCAGTCGGACAGGCCGCGGCCGAACCGGTTCTCGTCGCTCACAGTCTCTCCTGCCTGCTGGTAGCCCATTGGGTACGACGGACCGTGCGCCGCGCCATTGGCGCCCTGTTGGTCGCGCCACCAGACCCACGCTCGGCCGCCTTTCCGGCGGAGGCTGCAGGCTTCGCCGATCCGCCGGTTGCCGCGCTCCCGTTTCCGTCACTCGTTGTAGCCAGCAGCGACGATCCTTTCGGTTCGCTCGACTATGCCCGTGGCTGGGCCGCTGCGTGGGGCAGCGAGTTCATGGATATCGGCGCTCGCGGCCATATCAACGGGAAGAGTGGCCTTGACGATTGGCCGGAGGGAAGGGCGGCATTGGCGGCCCTCGAGGCGCGCTGGCGTTAAGCTCGGGCTTGTACCTCCAGAATGTTGCGCAGTTTGTAGTGGATCGGAGCCGCGAGATAGCGGTTGCGATCCTGCGCACCGAGCACCTTGCCGAAGGTGGTGATCATCTCGGGCATCGTGACCTTTTCGCCTTCGTACTGCACGTGGTCGACCGTCATTCCAGCCGCGACCGCCCCGCTCGTAAGAACGCGGCAATAGATGCCGGGCCGGGCTGCTTGCGTGTAGCGCTTGACGAACAGCGGATCGCGCATCCGCGCTGCAAAAGTGGCGCAGGGAATGCGCGCGCTGGTGACCTCCAGAACAAGATCGCCAGCTATAAACTGGTCTCCAACCGCAACGATGCGGTTGTCGAGGCCGCCGACCACCATGTTCTCGCCAAATGTACCGGGATCGATCGGCCGCGCGAGCACTTCAGCCCACCAGTCGAGTGTCAGTGAGCCCTCGAGATAGACAGCCTGATCGACGCCGCCATGATGCTTGCGGTTACAGATGGTGTCGCCGACAAGCCCCTCACCGTCGACAAGCACGTTGCCGCCGACCTGATGCTTGTAGATCCCTGTCTTGTAACTCTTACCCGGTAGCCGCTCGGCATTACCCATGCAGACGGCGAGGATTTTCATCGAGCGGCTCTCCCAACCTGTTTCCGTTTTTGCAGCATATGGGCTAATAACCGCTCATGGCAAAGCGAGTCACCGGCCCCGAAATTGAAAAATTGATCCAGCTTCTGGCGAAGGTGCCGGGCCTCGGGCCGCGTTCGGCGCGCCGGGCTGCACTTCATCTCATCAAGAAGAAAGACCAGCTGCTCGGCCCCTTGTCGAACGCAATGGGCGAGGCCTATGACAAGGTAAAGATCTGCTCCCATTGCGGCAATGTCGATACGGTGGACCCCTGCACGGTCTGTACGGACGAACGACGCGACCAATCCGTCATCATCGTTGTCGAAGATGTTTCCGACCTCTGGGCGCTGGAGCGTGCCGGCGCCCTGAACGCAGCCTATCACGTCCTTGGCGGCACCCTCTCGCCGCTGGACGGTGTCGGGCCTGATGATCTCAACATTCGCGGCCTGATCGAGCGGGTCACCGCCGGCGGCATTCGCGAATTGATCATCGCGGTCAATGCGACCGTCGAGGGACAGACGACAGCACACTATATAACCGACCAGTTGAGCGGATTGGATGTGAAGATCACGCGCCTGGCGCACGGCGTGCCGGTCGGCGGCGAGCTCGACTATCTCGATGAAGGAACGCTGCAGGCGGCGCTCAGAGCACGTACAGCAATTTAGGGGGAAGCATGAACAGCAGCATTTTCGCCCGCCTCTTGATCGCAATGGCGGCTCTGCTGGCGCTGTCATGCCCGCAGGCACTCTCTTCATCCAAAGCGGATGTGGAGGCGCAGTTCGAGAGATGGGTGCAGACGGACCTTTGGCCGGAAGCGCAGAAGAACGGCATCTCGGAGCGGGCGTTTCGCGCGTCCTTCGCTGGTGTCGAACTCAACTGGAGCCTGACCGATCTTGCTCCTCCCGGCTTCCCGCCGCCGAAGCAGCAGAAGCAGACGCAGGCCGAGTTTTCTTCCCCGGCACCGTATTTCAACGAGGACCGGCTCAAACGGCTGGCCGCCACCGGTCGTGGTTTTGCCTCGCAATATGCATCGACGCTGAAGAAGATCGAAAGGACCTACGGAGTCCCCGGTTCGATCGTGCTCGCCGTCTGGGGCCGCGAGACGGGTTTCGGAGCAGCGAAAATTCCGAACTCGGCGATCGAAGTGCTGGCGACGAAGGCATTCATGTCGACCCGGAAGGAAATGTTTCGCACCGAGCTGCTCGCTGCCCTGCACATCATTGACCGCGGCGACGCGACCCCGGCCGAATTCAAAGGCTCATCGGCCGGAGCGCTTGGCCAGCCGCAGTTCATGCCGACCAGTTACCTGAAATATGCCGTCGATTTCGACGGTGACGGCCATCCCAACATCTGGACATCTGTTCCCGACACGCTTGCCTCGATCGCCAATTTCCTCGTCCAAAAGGGCTGGCAGCGCGGCCGCGGCTGGGGATATGAAGTGACGATTCCCGATCAGGTTTCCTGCGCGCAAGAAGGACCGGATCTCGCCAAGCCCATATCGCACTGGGCCTCGCTTGGCATCGCGCGCATATCTGGCAAGGCTTTCCCTTCCGATGAAGGCAAGGCATCTGGCATGATGCTTGTCCCGGCCGGCCGCGACGGGCCGGAATTCGTCGTCACGCCGAACTTCTACGTGATCAAGGAATACAACAACTCCGACCTTTACGCGCTCTATATCGGCAACCTCGCCGATCGCATTGCGTACGGCTCCGGCGCCTTCCATGGGGCATGGGGCGATGTCGGCAAGATGCTGCGCTCCGACGTCGCGGCCATGCAGAAGGCATTGGAGAAGAAGGGATACGATGTCGGCGGCTCCGACGGGCTGCCGGGTTACAAGACGCGCCGGTCCATCGGCCAGTGGCAGGAAAAGAACGGCATGAAGCCGACCTGCTATCCCGAGGCATCGATGATCGGCAAGTTGAAGTAGGCCTAGAGGCTGCGCTTCAGCCCTTCGTGGCTGGCGACGAACCCCAGCTTCTCGTAGAAGCGGATCGAATCCGGCCGTGACTTGTCGGAGGTCAGTTGTACCAGGCCGCAACCGCGCTCGGCGCAGCGCGCAACGGCCCATTCGATGAAATCGGTGCCAAGGCCTGAGCCGCGCGACTCTCTGGCGATCCGCACGCTTTCGATCTGCCCGCGCCACATTCCGGTTCGCGACAGGCCGGGGATGAACGTCAGTTGCAGACAGCCGATGACACGGTCACGCGCATCTGCCGCGACTGCCAGGAGTTGGTTTGCATCGGATTCGATCGCCTCAAACGCAGCAATATACCTGGCATCCGGCTGATCCGAGACGATTTCGCGTGTGGCGCCGAGATCGTCGTCGGAAAGCAGGGCGATGATGTCAATCAGATCGGACGAACCGGCAGGGCGAAAAGAATACATGTCTTGCGTCAATGGTGCAGATCAATCGGCGCCTTGTAGAAAACGTCGCTGTCGGGCGGGATGGCCTGGCGCTCGATCAGCCGGTGGACCTGCGGCAGCTGTTCGCCCTGGTGAAGTGCCCGAAGCCGTTCGATGTTGTCAGCATCGGCCTGTGTGCGGCGCTGATTGTGTCTGATGTATTCGACCCAGGTCGGCGTGTGGTAGGTCTCGGTCCATCGCCCTGGCTTTTCGAGATCGCGCATCAGCGCCCAATTGCGTGCACCATCGCGAATTCTGATACGCCGTCGCTCGCCCATGAGAGCCAGAAACTCGGGAACATCTGCATCGGCGATCTCGTAATCGATTTGCACGACGATCGGACCACTGCGCGGCGTGATGTCGAGGTTAAGCGCCGGCTCGATGAACCGGTTGAGCGGATCGAGGTTGAGCGAGGCAAAGGCTGGCATGGCAAAGCGCAGCCCGACAACGATGCCGAAGAGCATCACGACGGCCGAGATCAGCAAGGTGTCTGAGACGCCGTAACGGTCGGCCGCCACGCCCCACAGCCAGCTGCCGCCGGCAATTCCGCCGAAGGTCACGGTCTGATAGAGCGACAATGCGCGGCCGACGACCCAGCGCGGCGTTGACAACTGTACGATCGTGTTGAACAGCGACAGTGCCAGCACCCAGCATGCCCCTGATATCACCAGTCCGGCACAGGTTAGTGCGGTAATCGGGCTGAAGGCCGCCACCATGGCGCTCAGTGCAAATCCGGCGAAGGAAATCCGCACGATCGTCTCGCTCGAAAAGCGCTCGCGAAGCCGATCGTTCAGCATTGCGCCGCCGATCGCGCCGATACCGAAGGAGCCGAGCATCAGGCCGTATGTCAGCGGTCCGCCGACAACGAGGTCGATGGCCACGATTGGCAGCAGCGCAAGAATCGAGCTGGCGCTGATCCCGAAAATCAGGCCGCGCAACAACACCTTCTGCAGATTGGGCGACATGGAAACATAGCGAAGGCCCGCAAATACCGCGCTGCCCAGTGTCTCCCGCGGAAGTGTCGAGGCCGGCAGGCTCGGTTTCCAGCGTATCAGCGCATAGATCAGCGCGAAGTAGCTTAGCGTGTTCACCGCAAAGGCCGCTGCCGCGCCCGCAGCAGCGACGATGACGCCACCGATCGCAGGACCGACGCTGCGGGTGATGTTGAAGCCGACGCTGTTCAGCGTGACCGCGCCCGGCAGGTCCGCACGTGGCACCATGTCGCCGACGGAAGCCTGCCACGACGGATTGTTCAGAGCCGTGCCGCAGCCGATCAAAAATGTGAAGAAGAGGAGCAGCCAGGGTGAAAGCCAGCCGAAGTAGGCCGAGATGCTGAGTAGGGCCGAAACTGCCAGCATGAAAAACTGTGCGGTCAGCATTACCCGGCGGCGATCGAAGCTGTCGGCAAGCGCGCCAGATACAAGGGAGAAAAGCATGATTGGCAGCGCCGTAGATGTCTGTACCAGCGCCACCATGTCTTCGGAAGGCGTGATGGTCGTCATCATCCAGGCCGCACCGACCGCCTGGATCAACCCTCCGAAATTAGAAACGAGGCTCGCAAACCAGATTGTCCGGTAGGTTTCATGCCGCAGCGGCGCCAGTGTCGACGAAGTATAAGGCACGATCCCTCCCGATCTCGGTCCCTGAAGCCAATATATGCGTAAAGGTGCGGCTGGCTACCTCGGTGGCCCTCCTGGCTGAAGGTTGGCGACAGACCTTGCATTTTTGTAAAAACGGGCCTATATGGCTCTCAAATCTTGATCGCATTGATGAAGAGTGGGCCGCAAGGACCCGCTCTTTTTTATTACCGCGATCACCCAAAATGCATGAAATTGCTAGGAGCGCATCGCTTGTCGGATCCGACGAAAGCAGAAAACGAAATTGAGCCGCGGCTGATCACCGAGACTGGTCTCGATCAGCGCCTCGCCGATATCATCGAGCCTGTGCTAATCGACCTCGGCTATCGCCTTGTCCGCGTGCGCATGTTGAACCAGAACGGCGCTACCATGCAGATTATGGCCGAGCGCAACGATGGGACGATGGACGTCGAAGGCTGCGAAGAGGTCTCGATGGCCGTTTCTCCGGTTCTCGATGTGGAAGATCCGATCGATAAAGAGTATCATCTGGAGGTGTCGTCGCCCGGCATCGACCGCCCGATGGTGCGCAAGTCTGATTTCGTGCGCTGGCAGGGACATCTTCTGAAGTGCGAAACGTCGATCATGGTCGGCAATCGCAAGCGCTTCCGTGGCAAGATCGTTGCGACCGACGCAGACGGTTTCACGCTTGAGCGCGACCAGGTTTCCGAGGGCGAAGAACAGAATATCGTCATTCCATTCACGGCGCTTGCCGATGCGAAACTCATTCTGACCGACGATCTGATCCGTGATGCCCTGCGCGCCGACAAGCTGGCGAAGGCAGAGGCCGCGAACCAGAACGAAGCGGAAGACGAAGAATAAACCGATCAACTTGTGGCGCCGGGGAAGGGAACCCTGAACGCCTAGACGGAGAGAAAAGACATGGCAGTCAGTGCGAACCGGCTCGAACTTCTGCAGATCGCAGATGCAGTGGCGCGCGAAAAGGTCATCGACCGCGAGATCGTGCTTGCCGCAATGGCAGACGCGATCCAGAAGGCCGCGCGCTCCCGCTACGGCACCGAGTCCAACATCCGCGCCGACATCAATCCGAAGACCGGCGAAATCCGTCTTCAGCGTCTGCTCGAAGTTGTCGACAAGGCTGAGGACTATTCGACGCAGATCCCGCTCGAACTGGCCCGCGACCGCAACCCGGACGCAGCGCTTGGCGATTTTATCGCCGATCCGCTGCCGCCGATGGATTTCGGCCGTATTGCTGCCCAGTCCGCCAAGCAGGTCATCGTCCAGAAGGTTCGTGAAGCTGAGCGTGACCGCCAGTTCGACGAGTTCAAGGACCGCGTCGGCGAAATCGTCAACGGCACCGTCAAGCGCGTCGAATACGGCAACGTCATCGTCGATCTCGGCCGTGGCGAAGGCATCATCCGCCGCGACGAGATGATCCCGCGCGAAAACGTCCGCTATGGCGATCGCGTCCGTGCATACGTATATGACGTTCGTCGTGAGCAGCGCGGCCCGCAGATCTTCCTGTCGCGCACACATCCGCAGTTCATGGTCAAGCTCTTCACCATGGAAGTGCCTGAAATCTATGACGGCATCATCCAGGTGAAGTCGGTTGCCCGCGATCCCGGTTCGCGCGCCAAGATCGCCGTGATCTCGAACGACAGTTCGATCGATCCGGTCGGCGCCTGCGTCGGTATGCGTGGTTCGCGCGTTCAGGCCGTCGTCGGCGAGCTTCAGGGCGAGAAGATCGACATCATTCCGTGGTCGCAGGACCCGGCGACCTTCGTCGTCAACGCCCTGCAACCGGCCGAAGTCGCCAAGGTCGTTCTCGATGAAGATGCCGAGCGCATCGAAGTCGTGGTTCCGGACGAACAGCTGTCGCTGGCCATCGGCCGCCGCGGCCAGAACGTCCGTCTGGCCTCGCAGCTGACCGGCTGGGACATCGACATCATGACGGAAGCCGAAGAGTCTGAGCGCCGTCAGAAGGAATTCAACGAGCGTACCAACCTGTTCATGGATTCGCTCGACGTTGACGAAATGGTCGGCCAGGTTCTGGCGTCCGAAGGCTTCGCAGCGGTTGAAGAACTGGCCTATGTCGATCTCGACGAAATCGCCTCGATCGATGGTTTCGACGAAGACACGGCCCAGGAAATTCAGACGCGTGCCCGCGAATATCTCGAAAAGCTCGAAGCCGAGATGGACGAGAAGCGTAAAGCGCTCGGTGTCTCCGACGAACTGCGTCAGATCGACGGCATAACCGCCCAGATGATGGTTGCGCTTGGCGAAGACGGCATCAAGACGATGGAAGACTTCGCCGGCTGCGCCGCTGACGATCTCGTCGGCTGGAGCGAACGCAAGAACGGCGAGACCAAGAAGTTCGAAGGTCTCTTCTCTAAGTTCGACGTCTCGCGCGTCGAAGCCGAACAGATGGTTGTTCAGGCCCGCCTTGCGGCTGGCTGGATCACCGAGGAAGACCTCGCCAAGGACGCGGAAGCTGAGGAAGCTCCCGAGGCCGAGCAGGAAGTATAATGTCTGCGCGTGAGCCTACCGTTTCTCCTGAGGACGATGATCTTGCAGGATATGACGTGAATGGTCGCATGTGCATCGTGACGCGCGAAAGCGGATCGCCGGATGAGCTGATCCGCTTCGTCGCTGCACCCGATGGGACTGTTATCGCGGACCTGAAGCGTCAGCTTCCGGGTCGCGGCTGTTGGGTGAAGATCGATCGCTCGCTGGTCGACAAGGCTGTGGCGAAGAAGCTCTTCGCCCGCGCTTTGAAAGCGGATGTTAAGGCGGCAGCCGATCTCGGCCAGACTGTCGAGACGCTGCTGGAACAGCAGTTGATGCAAATGATGAACATGGCCCGCAAGGCGGGGCAGTTCGTTACCGGCTCCGCGAAAGTGGACGCCGCAGTCAGGAGTGGAGCGGCGATTGCCGTGTTCCATGCGACGAATGCCGCCGAAGACGGCGTCAGAAAAATCGACCAGGCCCGCAAGGCCTGGCACCTCGGAATGGAGACCGAGGAGGAAATACCTTCCTACCACCTCTTCTCGGAGAGCGAAATGGAAGGCCTGATGGGTCAGAACGCTTTTATCCATGCTGCAGTGCTTGCAGGGCAGGCGGGTGAGGGTGTAGTGAAGCGCGCAAAGATGCTCGAACAGTACCGCAGTGGCGGTCAGTCCCGGGCAGCGGGCGGCGCTGGCCGGCAAAAACAATGATGCGGTCACCGGACTTGTCCGGTCCCCAGATCATTGATCGACACTATTTGATTGACAGGGCCTGATGACGTCATCGCTCCCTGTCCGAAGGAACGGGAACGAATGACCGATAGCAATGACGACAAGACACTGAACGGACCAGGCAAGAAGACTCTGACCCTGAAGCCGTCGGGCGTAAGCCAGGGCACCGTGCGCCAGGATATGGGCCGCGGTCGCACCAAGGCGGTCGTTGTCGAGACCCGCAAGCGGCGTCCGATGCGCCCGGAAGATGAGCGGCCGATCACGCCGGCGGCGCCCGCAGCGCCTCTTCGCGCGGCCGAACCCGCTGTTCGTGCTCCGGCACCAGCGGCCCCGGTTCAGGCCCGCGCTCCGCAGGCGCCGCAGCCGCGCTTGCATCAGCCGGGTGGACAGCAGCAGCGTCCGCAGCAGCCTTCATCGCAATCTTCGCGTCCTCAAGATCGTCCGCGGCCGGTAGTCCTGAACCACCTGTCTCCGGAAGAAATGGACGCCCGTCGTCGTGCACTTGCCATGGCGCAGGTTCGTGATGCCGAAGATGCCATCCGTCGCGCCGAGGATGAAAAGCGCCGCGCTGCCGAGGACGCCGCGCGTCAGGTTGCCGAAGCTGAGGAAGCCAAGCAGCGTGCAGAGGAAGAAGCGGCACGCGCTGCAGCAGCCGCTGCCGCAGCGGCGCAGGCACCTGCTGCGCCGGCAGAAACTCCCCGCGTCCAGTCGGCTCAGCCAGTAGCACGTCGTCCAGACGCCGCTCCTGCGCCCACCCAGGCGCGCCCTGCTCCGGGCGGCGCTGCCGCCCCGGCCGTTCGCGGTCGCCGTGAAAACGAGGAAGAAGATCGTGGGCCACCCCGCGGCGTTCCCGCTCGCGGCCGCGTCGTTCGCCCAGAACCGGCAAAGCCGGTCACGACACGTCCGAAGACAGACGACGAACGTCGCCGTGGCAAGCTGACAATCGGCACCGCCGGTGTCGACGACGACGGCACTGCACGTGGCCGCTCGATGGCCGCCATGCGCCGCCGCCAGGAAAAGTTCCGCCGCAGCCAGATGCAGGAAACCCGCGAAAAGGTTGTTCGCGAAGTTATCCTGCCTGAGACCATCACCATTCAGGAACTGTCGCAGCGTATGTCCGAACGCGCTGTCGACGTTATCAAGTACCTGATGAAGGAAGGCCAGATGATGAAGCCGGGCGACGTCATCGACGCCGATCTGGCTGAAATCATCGCCGGTGAATTCGGCCACACGGTCAAGCGCGTTTCGGAATCCGACGTCGAAGAAGGTATTTTCGACAAGGCCGACGATGCAGGCGAAATGGTCTCGCGTCCGCCTGTTGTCACCATCATGGGTCACGTCGACCACGGCAAGACCTCGCTGCTCGACGCCATCCGTCAGGCGAACGTGGTGTCCGGCGAAGCCGGTGGCATCACCCAGCATATCGGTGCCTATCAGGTCGAGCAGAACGGTCACAAGATCACCTTCATCGACACCCCTGGCCACGCCGCCTTCACGGCCATGCGTGCCCGTGGTGCGCAGGCAACCGACATCGCGATCCTCGTGGTCGCAGCCGACGACAGCGTGATGCCGCAAACGATCGAATCCATCAACCACGCCAAGGCGGCCGGTGTTCCGATCATCGTGGCGATCAACAAGATCGACAAGCACGAAGCCAAGCCGGACAAGGTCCGCCAGCAGCTTCTGCAGCACGAAGTCTTCGTTGAATCGCTGGGCGGTGAAGTGCTCGACGTCGAAGTTTCGGCCAAGAACAGGACGAACCTCGACAAGCTGCTCGAAGCCGTCCTGCTGCAGGCTGAAATCCTCGACCTGAAGGCCGACCCGACCCGTACCGCCGAAGGCACCGTCATCGAAGCCCAGCTCGACCGAGGTCGCGGTGCGGTTGCGACCGTGCTCGTCCAGAAGGGTACGCTGAGGCCGGGCCAGATCATCGTTGCCGGCGATCAGTGGGGCCGCGTTCGCGCCCTCGTGACGGACAAGGGCGACCACGTCAAGGAAGCCGGTCCGGCGACTCCTGTTGAAGTGCTCGGTCTGTCCAGCACGCCGGCAGCCGGCGACAAGTTCGCCGTCGTCGAGAACGAAAGCCGGGCCCGCGAAATCTCGGAATACCGTCAGCGTCTCGCCCGCGACAAGGCAGCCGCTCGCCAGTCCGGTCAGCGCGGTTCGCTCGAGCAGATGATGAGCAAGCTGCAGGATACCGGCTTCAAGGAATTCCCGCTGGTCATCAAGGGTGACGTGCAGGGTTCGATCGAAGCCATTGCCGGTGCGCTTGAAAAGCTCGGTACCGACGAAGTGCGTGCGCGCATCGTCCATTCGGGCGCCGGCGCCATCACGGAATCGGATATCTCGCTGGCCGAGGCATCCAACGCCGCGATTATCGGCTTCAACGTCCGCGCCAACGCTCAGGCTCGTAGTGCCGCCGAACGCGAAGGCATCGAGATCCGCTACTACAACATCATCTACGACCTCGTGGATGACGTTAAGGCGGCAATGTCGGGTCTGCTCTCGCCGGAGCGTCGCGAAACCTTCCTCGGCAATGCCGAGATCCTCGAGGTGTTCAACATCACGAAGGTCGGCAAGGTTGCAGGTTGCCGTGTCGTCGAAGGCAAGGTCGAACGTGGTGCAGGCGTCCGCCTGGTGCGCGACAGCGTCGTCATCCACGAAGGCAAGCTCAAGACGCTCAAGCGCTTCAAGGATGAAGTATCGGAAGTTCCGGTCGGTCAGGAGTGCGGTATGGCCTTCGAAAACTACGAAGACATCCGCGCAGGCGATACGATCGAATGCTTCCGTGTCGAGCATATCACCCGCACACTCTGATCGTGCGAGACTAGAAGTGTTGACGGGCGCCGGATCATGTGAGGCCGGCGCCCGAACCTTTTGAGGCAAAGAAAAATGGCAACAAGATCAACAACCTCCGCACCCTCTCAGCGCATGCTGCGCGTCGGCGAACAGGTTCGCGCCGCCATTACGCAGGTTCTGCAGCGTGGTGAAGTGCGCGATGACCTGATCGAGAAGACCGTCATTTCCATTTCCGAAGTCCGCATGTCGCCCGATCTGAAGATCGCGACGGCCTATGTGACGCCGCTCGGTGTGACGGATCATGATGCGGTGATCGGTGCGCTGAACCGCAATGCGAAATACATTCGCGGTCGTCTTGGGTCACAGCTTCGGCAGATGAAGTACATGCCGGAGGTCCGCTTCCGCGACGATACGAGCTTCGACAATTACAAGAAGATCGATGAGTTGCTGCGCTCGCCCGAGGTCCAGCGCGATCTCGACCACGGCGATACCGAAGAAAAATAGTAGAAGAGACTGATGTCCAAACCACGTAAACCGAAGGGCCGCCCGATTTCGGGATGGCTGATCCTTGATAAGCCGGTCGATTTCGGCTCCACCGAAGCCGTTTCCAAGATCAAGTGGCTGTTCAAGGCGCAGAAATGCGGTCATGCCGGTACGCTCGATCCCCTGGCTTCGGGGATGCTGCCGATTGCCCTTGGTGATGCGACGAAGACCGTTCCCTATGTGATGGACGGCCGCAAGATCTATGAATTCACTGTAAGCTGGGGCGAGGAACGCGCAACGGACGATCTCGAGGGCGATGTGACGGAGAGCTCCGACAGCCGTCCGAGTGAGCAGCAGATCCGCGACCTTTTGCCGAAATACACGGGCGTCATCAGCCAGGTGCCGCCGCAGTTTTCGGCCATCAAGATTGCTGGCGAGCGCGCCTACGATCTGGCGCGCGAGGGTGAGGCCGTCGAGATTCCGTCCCGCGAGGTCGAGATCTTCCGTCTGACGCTGTTGTCCTGCCCGGACGCGGATACTGCGCATTTCGAAGTCGAATGCGGCAAGGGCACTTATGTCCGGGCGCTCGCTCGCGATTTCGGCCGCGAACTTGGCTGCTATGGCCATATCTCCGGCCTGCGTCGCAGCTTTGTCGCGCCGTTTGCCGAAGAGACCATGATACCGCTCGCTGACCTCGTCGCGCTTGAGGCTGTCGAAGACGCCGACGAACGGCTTGCAGCTCTGGATGCTCTGCTGATCGACACCAGCGAAGCGCTCTCCTCGCTTCCGCATCTCGTCGTCAACGACGACCAGGCACACCGGCTGAAGATGGGCAATCCCATCCTGGTGCGCGGTCGAGACGCGCCAGTTGCCGAGAGCGAGGCCTATGCTACGTCCCGCGGCAAGCTGGTTGCGATCGGCGAGATCGGCCAAGGCGAGTTCCGCCCGAAGCGGGTCTTCGGCTGAGGTTCATAAACTTCTGGTTTTGATTCGCCCTCGGGCCGGCGAAACCATGGATGGCAGTTGTCAGCCTTTACTATTGAGATATGTTTCCCTGATCCGGGCTATGGAGCCCTTTGGATCAGGGAGACAGTCATGCGCAGACTTGCAGCCGGCATCCTGATGTTCTTCTCGACGGTTTTGATGGCCGCGGGCACTTATTCGGCGGAGCGTTGGGCAACTCTGCCGGCCTTCCCGCCAATGCCGGCCGCCAAGACGAGCGGCATGGCGCCCGTCAACGACATCAAGATGTATTACGCCGAATACGGTGAGGGTGAGCCGATCCTGTTCATCCACGGCGGGCTTGGTAGCGCCGACGTCTGGGGCTACCAGGTGGCTGAGTTTGCCAAGGATCATCGGGTGATCGTCGCCGATAGCCGCGGACATGGCCGCTCGACGCGCAGCGAGAAGCCGTTCGGCTATGATCTTATGACCTCGGACTATGTCGCCTTGCTTGACTATCTGAAGCTCGACAAGGTGACGCTGGTCGGTTGGTCTGATGGCGGCATCATCGGCATCGACATGGCCATGAAGAACCCTGAAAAGCTGACGCGCGTGATTGCGCAGGCGGCAAACGTGACAACCGACGGCGTAAAAGCCGACGTCATGACCAACAAGACCTTCAGTGACTACATCAATGCGGCCGGCGAGGCTTACAAGACACTGTCGCCGACGCCGAACGAGTACGAAGCTTTTGTTACCCAGATCTCGGCGATGTGGGGAAGTCAACCTGCCTGGACAGCTGACGACCTTGGCAAGATCAAGGTACCCGTTACCCTGGCGATCGGAGATCACGACGAGGCTGTCAAGCTCGACCATACCGAGATGATGGCCCAGCAGATTCCAGGGGCGAAGCTGGTGATCCTCAAGGACACCAGCCACTTCGCCATGCTGCAGGATCCCGAGGGTTACAATGCGATGATCCGGGATGCGATGGCTGGAAAGTGACGAATCGGCCATCTGTGCCATGCCCCTTTCCATTGCAGCACATTTGGTTTATAGGCAGCGCCAGCATCAGGCTTTGCTTGAATGCATTCGCGGCCAAAGCTGGACGACATCCCGGCTTTTGGCGACCTTATCTCCTCTCATCGAAAGGATCATACGATGTCGATTACTGCTGAGCGCAAGACGGCTCTGATCAAGGAATACGCAACGTTCGAAGGCGACACCGGTTCACCGGAAGTACAGGTTGCCATCCTGACCGAGCGTATCAACAACCTGACCGGCCACTTCAAGGACCACAAGAAGGACAACCATTCCCGTCGTGGTCTTCTGACGATGGTTTCCAGCCGCCGCTCGCTTCTTGACTACCTCAAGAAGAAGAACGAAGGCCGCTACACCAAGCTGATTACCAGCCTGGGTATCCGCCGCTAAGGTTTTCTCGGCGGGCGCTCCCCTTGGGACGCCCGCCGGATTTTTTCGGGAAACCTTTTCCCGATCCCGCCACGCTTGGCGGATTGCCCGGCAGACCCGGATGGGCCGGTTCTGCCAAACCAACCGTTGACCTGTCATGGGGCAGGATTGCCGGATGCTTTCGCCAGAGCTTCGCTTTGGCCCGGTCTCTTTGAGAGATCGGTAGTGCAAAGCCTCCCGTTGTCTTGCCCATGATGCGTCACACCGATTGCGGTTGACCGTGCGCGGTGCCTTGGAAGGCGAAGCGCATGCTCCCGCATTGAAGGACAAGACATATGTTTGATACTCATAGTGTGGAAATCGAGTGGGCAGGCCGCCCGCTGAAGCTGGAAACCGGCAAGATCGCCCGCCAGGCTGACGGCGCCGTTCTAGCGACCTACGGCGAAACCGTGGTTCTCGCCACCGTCGTTTCCGCCAAGTCGCCGAAGCCGGGCCAGGACTTCTTCCCGCTTACCGTCAACTACCAGGAAAAGACCTACGCAGCCGGCAAGATCCCGGGCGGCTATTTCAAGCGCGAAGGCCGTCCGTCGGAAAACGAAACGCTCGTTTCCCGCCTGATCGATCGCCCGATCCGCCCGCTCTTTCCGGAAGGCTACAAGAACGACACCCAGGTCGTCGTCACCGTCATCCAGCACGACCTTGAAAACAACCCTGACATCCTGTCGATGGTTGCGACTTCGGCAGCCCTGACGCTTTCCGGCGTTCCCTTCATGGGCCCGGTCGGCGGCGCGCGCGTTGGCTATATCAACGGCGAATACGTCCTCAACCCGCATCTCGACGAAATGGAAGAGTCGGTGCTCGACCTCGTCGTCGCTGGCACGCACGACGCCGTTCTGATGGTTGAGTCGGAAGCCAAGGAACTCAACGAAGAAGTCATGCTCGGCGCCGTCATGTTCGGCCACCGCGGCTTCCAGCCGGTTCTCGACGCGATCATCAAGCTCGCTGAAGTTGCCGCCAAGGAGCCTCGCGATTTCCAGCCGGAAGATCATTCCGAGCTCGAAGCCGAAATGCTGAAGCTGTTCGAAGCCGAACTGCGCGAAGGCTACAAGATCACCCAGAAGGCTGATCGCTATGCAGCCGTTGACGCCGTCAAGGCAAAGGTAAAGGCTCACTTCTTCCCTGAGGGTGTCGAGCCGAAGTACACGCCGGAAGTCATCGGCGCCGTCTTCAAGCACCTGCAGGCGAAGATCGTTCGTTGGAACATCCTCGACACCAAGAGCCGCATCGACGGCCGCGATCTGTCGACTGTTCGTCCGATCGTATCGGAAGTCGGCCTCCTGCCGCGCACGCACGGTTCGGCGCTGTTCACGCGCGGTGAAACGCAGGCGATCGTTGTTGCGACGCTTGGCACTGGCGAAGACGAACAGTACGTCGACTCGCTCACCGGCATGTACAAGGAGCGCTTCCTGCTCCATTACAACTTCCCTCCTTACTCGGTTGGTGAAACCGGTCGCATGGGCTCCCCAGGCCGCCGCGAAATCGGTCACGGCAAGCTCGCATGGCGCGCTATCCGTCCGATGCTGCCGACCGCCGAGCAGTTCCCCTACACACTGCGCGTCGTCTCCGAGATCACCGAGTCGAACGGCTCGTCCTCGATGGCGACTGTCTGCGGCACCTCGCTTGCTCTGATGGACGCTGGTGTTCCGCTCGCTAAGCCGGTTGCCGGTATTGCCATGGGCCTGATCCTCGAAGGCGACCGCTTTGCGGTTCTCTCCGACATCCTCGGCGACGAAGACCACCTCGGCGACATGGACTTCAAGGTCGCAGGCACTGCCGATGGCATCACCTCGCTGCAGATGGACATCAAGATCGCCGGTATCACCGAAGAGATCATGAAGGTCGCTCTCGGCCAGGCTCAGGGCGGTCGCACGCACATCCTCGGCGAGATGGCAAAGGCAATCACCGAGAGCCGTGGCCAGCTCGGCGAATTCGCTCCGCGCATCGAAGTCATGAACATCCCGGTCGACAAGATCCGTGAAGTCATCGGTTCGGGCGGCAAGGTCATCCGCGAAATCGTCGAAAAGACCGGCGCGAAGATCAACATCGAAGACGACGGCACAGTCAAGATCGCCTCGTCCTCCGGCAAGGAAATCGAAGCGGCCCGCAAGTGGATCCACTCGATCGTTGCCGAGCCTGAAATCGGCGTGATCTACGAAGGCACCGTTGTGAAGACCGCCGACTTCGGCGCGTTCGTCAACTTCTTCGGCGCCCGCGACGGCCTCGTCCACATCTCGCAGCTCGCTTCCGAGCGTGTCGCCAAGACCCAGGACGTCGTCAAGGAAGGCCAGAAGGTTTGGGTCAAGCTCCTCGGCTTCGACGAGCGCGGCAAGGTCCGCCTGTCGATGAAGGTTGTCGACCAGGCAACCGGCCAGGAAATCCCTGCCGACAAGAAGAAGGAAGAAGCTGCAGCCGAGTAAGCTGCGCCTTCCCAAGACGTCATGGGCGCGGGGTAGTTTCCGCGCCCTTTTTCTATTCGAGATCGAGATAAAACGATGAGCAGCGAGACGCTGAAGACACTGTTCCACCCCTTTGTAAGCGGCACCGTCGAGGCGCCCGGCGAGGGCGAGCGCGTGCTTTTCCTCGGCGCCGAGGCGGGCTTCGCCCTGCCGGAGGGCTTTGCCGCCTCGCTGAGCGCTGTACAGGGCTTCCGGTCGCTGTACCGGCAGTTGCTCGCCCAACGGATCGAAGCCGCGTCTGAGATCGAAGGTGAGGGCTACGACGCCGTTCTGGTGCTGTGCAACAAGCACAAGGGCGAGAACGAGGCAAACATCGCGGCAGCCCTTCAGCGTGTTAAGGTCGGCGGCCTCATAGTGATTGCTGGCGGCAAGGAGGATGGCATACAGTCGCTGCGCAAGCGGATGGAAAGCTTTGGCCTTGAGGTCGAGCATATGCCGAAGTATCACGGCGTCGCACTGTGGTTCGCGCGGCCGGCTGATATCAGCGAGATCGTCGGAAAGTTCGCCAAGCCGCCGGTTCGGGTCGACGGTCGTTTCGTGGCGGCGGCGGGCATGTTCTCGCACGACCGCATCGATGACGGATCGGAGCTGCTCGCCTCGCGCCTGCCTTCCGATTTTACCGGCGATGTCGCCGATTTCGGCGCTGGTTGGGGTTATCTCTCGGTGGAGCTGGCGGAGCGCTCACCCGGTGTCAGCCGTCTCGACCTCTACGAAGCCAATCACGCCGCTCTGGAGGCTGCCAAGGCAAATCTCGCGGAGAACTGCCCAGAGGTGCCCGCACGCTTCTTCTGGCTTGATCTGGCGGGCGAACCGGTCAAGGACAAGTACGACCTCGTCATCATGAACCCGCCCTTCCATGAAGGCCATGCGGCGGAGCCGTCGCTCGGTCAGGCAATGATCAAGACAGCCGCCTCGGCGCTGCGCGGTGGTGGGCGCTTGCTGCTGGTTGCCAATCGCGGATTGCCCTACGAGCCGGTCCTAGCCGCCAACTTCCGGGAAAGCGGCGAAACCTGCCGCAACGCGCGCTTCAAGGTGCTGTGGGCGAAGAAATAAAAAAGGCGGCCATCGGCCGCCCTTTTTGTTTCAACAGTTGGCGCTCATTCGACATCAGCCCTGCGCAGTGTCTCGAGCGTCGGCATCGAGGTGATGTTGAAGCCAGCATCGACGAAATGGATTTCACCGGTAACACCTGCGGACATGTCGGACAGCAGGTAGAGAGCCGAATTGCCCACGTGATCGATCGTCACCGTTTTGCGCAGCGGCGCGTTGCGCTGGTTCCAGGAGAGGATCGCGCGCGCATCGGAAATGCCGGCGCCGGCGAGCGTCCGGATCGGGCCTGCGGAGATCGCGTTGACGCGAATTCCAAGTGGACCGTAATCCGCAGCCAGATAGCGTACGGACGCCTCGAGAGCGGCCTTCGCAACGCCCATGACGTTGTAGTTCGGGATGACGCGTGTCGAGCCATTGTAGGTCAGCGTCAGCATCGAGCCGCCTTCGTTCATCAGCGGCGCACAGCGCTTGGCGATCTCGGTGAAGGAGAAACAGGAGATCACCATCGTGCGGCTGAAGTTTTCGCGCGTGGTGTCTGCGTAGAGGCCCTTCAGTTCGTTCTTGTCGGAAAAGCCGATGGCATGAACGACGAAGTCGAGCGTGCCCCAGCGTTCCTTGATAGCGTCGATCGTCGCATCGACGGATGCAATATCTTCGACATCGCATGGCAGAACGAAGTCGGAGCCGACTTCGGCCGCCAGCGGCTTGACGCGCTTGCCGAGTGCGTCGCCCTGATAGGTAAAGGCGAGTTCCGCACCCCGTGCGGCCAGTGCTTTCGAAATCCCCCAGGCGATGGAATGGTTGTTCGCAACGCCCATGATAAGCCCGCGCTTACCCTGCATGATTCCCGTCATTATTATTATCCGTTATAGCGCTGGAAGACGAGCGTGGCGTTGGTTCCGCCGAAGCCGAAGGAGTTGGAGAGAGCAATGTCGATCTTGGCATCGTCGATACGCTTGCGAACGATCGGCACGCCGTCGAATTCGGGATCGAGCTCGGTGATATGCGCGCTTTCGCCGATGAAGCCAGCCTGCATCATCAGCAGCGAGTAGATTGATTCCTGCACGCCTGCAGCACCCAGGGAGTGACCCGTCAGCGACTTGGTCGACTGGATGTGCGGCATCTTGGTTCCGAACACTTCGCGGATCGCTCCGATTTCCTTGCTGTCGCCAACAGGGGTTGAGGTGCCGTGCGTGTTGACGTAGTCCACGTCGCCCTTCACCGTGGCAAGCGCCTGGCGCATGCAGCGAATAGCGCCTTCGCCCGATGGTGCGACCATGTCATAGCCGTCGGAGGTTGCGCCGTAGCCGACGATTTCTGCGTAAATCTTGGCACCGCGCGCCTTGGCATGTTCCAGTTCTTCGAGAACCAGCACGCCAGCGCCGCCAGCGATGACGAAGCCGTCACGGGTGGCGTCATAGGCGCGCGAAGCCGTCTCCGGCGTATCGTTGTACTTGGAAGACATTGCGCCCATCGCGTCGAACAGGTTCGACATCGTCCAGTCGAGGTCCTCGTGACCGCCGGCGAACATGATGTCCTGCTTGCCCCACTGGATCATCTCGGCGGCATTGCCGATGCAGTGCGCTGAGGTTGAGCAGGCCGAGGAGATCGAATAGTTGACGCCGTGGATCTTGAACCAGGTGGCAAGCGTTGCCGATGCCGTCGAGGACATCGCCTTCGGCACCGCGAACGGACCGATGCGCTTCGGGCTGTTGTTCTTGATGGTGATCTCGGCGGCTTCGATCAGCGTGCGCGTCGACGGGCCGCCGGAACCCATGATGATGCCGGTGCGCTCGTTGTTGCTGATGTCGCTCTCTTCGAGGCCGGAATCGGCGATCGCCTGCTTCATCGCAACATGGTTCCAGGCGCCGCCCTGGGAGAGGAAGCGCATGGCGCGGCGATCGACCAGATCGGTCGGATCGAGCGTCGGGCTACCCCAGACCTGGCACTTGAATCCATGCTCGGCAAAATCGTTGGAGAAGGAAATGCCGGACTTGGCGTCGCGCAGCGACGCAGTGACCTCGGCGGCATCATTGCCGATCGAGGAGACAACACCCAGACCCGTAACAACTACCCGTCTCATGTGTTTCGACCTTTTCGTTTTTTCTAACTTGGAAACCGGGCAGCTATGCCCGGTGCAATCAGGCTTCTTTGTCCTTGGAAAGGCCGACGCGCAGGTCGGTTGCCTGATAGATGGTTTCGCCGTCGGCCTTCAGCCAGCCGTCGGCGGTGCCGAGCACCAGGCGACCGCGCATGACGCGCTTGAAGTCGATGCCGTATTCGAGCAGCTTGGTGGTCGGGCGGATCATGCCCTTGAACTTCACCTCGCCGGTGGAAAGCGCCATGCCGCGGCCGGGCTCGCCGAGCCAGCCGAGGAAGAAGCCGGTCAGCTGCCACATGCCGTCGAGGCCCAGGCAGCCCGGCATGATCGGGTTGCCCTGGAAGTGGCAAGGGAAATACCAGTCGTCAGGCTTCACGTCGTACTCGGCGCGAATGTAGCCCTTGTCGAAGGTGCCACCCGTTTCGGAGATGTCTGTAATGCGATGAACCATCAACATCGGTGGAAGCGGCAGCTGCGCATTGCCCTGGCCGAAAAGTTCGCCGCGGCCGCAGGCCAGAATTTCCTCGTAGTTGAAGCTGGATTGTTTCGTCGCCATGAAAACTCTAATTCCCCCCGCAACTATGCCGATGGATGTGAACGTTTAGTCCAAGTTCAGCGGAAAATGAAGCATTAGCATGACTGAGCTTCACCCACCTTCGAAGGACCGGCTGCGCGCCTTATTTGGTGGTCGCATACAGGAAGGCCAAGCCCCCGGCCAGCACTAATTGCGCCAAAAGCCCGATTTTGCGGCGCTTTCGCACTCTTTGTCCCCATTGAAACTATTGAAACACTTTTGCGCAAAAGTTATATGGCTAATGAAACCTGATTACTTGACGCTAGATTAACTGGAGTTCGTCGGATGGTGGCAGAGGCCCCGCTTACCATTGAGGCACGGCTGAGACACGCCGGCTTACGTCCGACGCGACAGCGCGTTGCGCTTGGCGATCTGCTCTTTGCCAAGGGCGATCGACATCTGACGGTCGAGGAACTCCACGAAGAGGCCGTGCAGGCGGGTGTTCCGGTGTCGCTGGCGACTGTCTACAACACGCTGCACCAGTTCACTGAAGCCGGCATGATCCGGGTTCTCGCGGTGGAAAGCGCTAAGACCTATTTCGACACCAACGTCTCCGATCACCACCACTTCTTTGTCGAAGGCCAAAATGATGTGCTGGACATTCCGATCAGCAATCTGACGATTGGCAATCTGCCTGAGCCGCCGGAAGGGCTGGAGATCGCCCATGTTGACGTGGTAATCCGCCTGCGCCCGAAGCGGCGCTGATTTCACATTACATCGTCGGGGTGACGGCCGGGCTTGGCCTTGTAGGTTGGAAAGGTCCAGCCGAAATAGAGCGCGCCGCCACGCACTGAGAATGCCGCGATAACTCCGACAGCGGAGGCTGCGTAAAGCGGCAGGTCGAGCGCATTGGCAGCCGTAAAGATGCCGCCGCCTATGAGCGCGGCCGTGATGTAAATTTCCGGTCGCAACAGAACCGACGGCTCATTCGCCAAGAGATCACGAAGGATGCCTCCGAAGGTCGCCGTCAGTGTGCCGGTGACGATGGCGATAATTGGCGAACCCGTGGCGGCAAGGCCCTTTGCTGCGCCCATCACGCAATAGGCGGAGAGCCCGACGGCATCCAGCCAGATCAGCCAGCGATAGCGCGACTCGACCAGGTGGGCGGTGAAAAATACCAGGATGCCGACGATGCAGCAGATGAGGACGTAGATCGGGTTCAGCACCCAGAACACCGGTACGCGGCCAAGGATGATGTCGCGCACCGTGCCGCCGCCTGTCCCGGTGACAAACGCAAAAAAGAGGAAACCGATCAGGTCGAGCTGCTTGCGCGAAGCCGCAAGTCCGCCCGTCGCTGCAAAGAGCGCAACGCCGGCATAATCCAGGTAGACGAACAGCGGCATGCAGTCCTCCAGAACCGACGCGTATCTTTGCGAAATATGAATCACGGCGGCAAGGGCGGCGCAAGGCGGATCAAGCAAACTGCGCGGCCAACAGCGCCATTATTCGACCAAATAGAGAAGCCCCTCGTGAAAACGCTCCTGATCGCACTGAACATTGCCGTGCTGCTCGCCGTCCCGGTTGCGGCCTTTGCCCAGCAATCGCTTATCTCGGACCCGGAGATCTATGAGAAAAAGCACTTTCAGGAGCAATGCACCAAGGCGGAGTTTTCGGACAGCTTCGTCATTCGCCAGGACATCAACAATGACGGCCTCATTGATGCCGTGGTCAACGAGGGTGAGCTCACCTGCGACGGTGAGAAGGGCCCGCAGTGCAATGACGATGGTTGCACCTATAATTTCTACCTGCAGGTCGCTGAGGGCGGTTATTTCATGATCGCAACCGCCCAAGTCTACGGCTACGACTTTGTGAAGCGCTTCGGCAACATGGTGCTGGCGATGAAAATGCATCCGCGCTTTTGCGATCGTCCGGATGCCGACAAGGACAAGGAGCCCTGTATCGTCACAGCCCGTGTACGCGGGACCAAGTTCGTGACCATCTCCAAGAAATAGCCGTGTTCAGCCGGGATAGAGCTCCGACGTGCGACCGGCAATGTAGTAGCCGACAAGCCCGAACCATTCGCGGATCGCGGTAGCGAGGTTCTGGGAATTCCTGCTCGGCTGCGTGAAATCGAGGCCAAGCCTCTCCCTTCCGTCCGTCCGATAGTCGGTCGGCCACGGCACCACGTCGATCCCAAGTTTGCGGAAGATGCCGACCGAGCGCGGCATATGGTAGCCTGATGTGACCAGCAGGCAGTTCGAGAGGCCCTGCGCCGCCAGCAGCTCCCTGGTATTCGCGGCATTTTCAAAGGTCGTCCTTGACGTCGTTTCCTCGACCAGCCGCTCCTTGGGGACGCCGAATAGCGGAAAGAACCGTGCGGATATCACAGCATCGCCTTCATAGATGCCGGAGATCGATCCATCGCCGCCGGAGATCAGGATCCGAGCCGCAGGATATTTCTGAGCCAGGCGCAACGCCTCGATAAAGCGGTCGCCGCCCGCGTTGAGCTCTATACCATGGCGGGCAGTGTTCACTTCGTTTTCGAAAGCGCCTCCAAGCACGATCATGCAGCGCAGGCTTTCCGGATCCTGGGGCTTCGCAAACCGGTCCTCCAGGCCCTGGAGAAGGTAGTTGCCGACCGTCGTGTAGAGCGTGACGAACAAGATGAGACCGGTGATGGCGGAAGAACTGAGACTTGTCTTGCGCCAGCCGACAATGCCCGCCGCCAAGGCAAGCACGACGAAGAGGAAAGCGAGCGACAGCGGTTGTCCGAACACCCAGACGAGCTTTGAAAAAAGAAACAAGGATGCCTTCCTTCAGCGAGTTCCTGAACGCCCTCTATCCGATTCGGTGAGGCGTAATTGCGACCGTCACTTCACACGGGTTGGTGAACTCGACATGGCGTTGAACCGGCCTTGCATGCGTTTCGGGATCAGCAAGGTGGCGAGCGCAACCAAGATCGCAAAGACGGCAATCAACCAAAGGGCCGCTGCGCCAGCGATCTGCGCCAGCAAAGCCCCGACGATCGCTCCGGCCAACATGCCAATCCAGGGCACGATCTGGATCGTCCAGTCCAGCCGCCTGTCTCCGATAATCCAGCGTCCCAGACCGCGCCCGAAACGCGAGAGCGCTCCTGTCACGTAGGTCAGCCCGATCGGCAGGCCCTCGATCTGCTCTACCGCCGCGTTCACCATCCCCATGGCAGCAACGATCAGATAGAAACGCGGCATCGCCAGGCTCTCCCCCGCCATAAGCGAGGCAGTCGCCAGCGCAATACTGACGCATGACAGCACGACGAAGGTGCGCCGCTCTGTGAAGTGGGCGATCACGATACCGGCGGCATTTCCAACCACGAAGACCATGATCGCGGAAAGAAGAATGATCGCATGCCGCAGGTTGCCATCGCCGAGCGCCAAGGCCGCGCGTGTCGTGTTGCCGGTCATGAACGACACGAAATCTCCTGTCAGCGCAAGGCCCGTCGCATCCGTCATTCCAGCCAGAAAGGAGATCGCACCGGCAAGCGTCAGGCCCGTTGCCGTTCTGCGTGTATGAACGATCCGCCGCCGTCTTTCTCGTGTCATCGAACCAAGCTCCAGGCAACACCGGTTTGACCGACAGCATAGACCGAGTCACTGAAGAATTTGCAAAACGGCAGGCTGTCTAGCAACACTGCTTCGGCATACACGCATCGTCCGTTTGATTGCGGCCCATGCGCGAAGTTGCGGCAACGAGGACCATCACTGCTGCCTATCGGAGCAGATTGTTCTGTCTAGAAATTTGGTATCGGACCGACGCCTCTTGCATGCACTGCAACGGGCCGTAATTGCAGCTACTACAGGTGCCTTAAGCCCTTTTGTTTCCAAGAAAATCTGGTAAGCAATACATCCGTGATTTCCCGCAGTTTTCCTTTTTCGTACTTGTTGCCGCAACCGGATGGCTGGAGACGAAGAGAGTATTCTTGTCCTCATTTTTCCTTCGAGCATTACGTTGCGCATAATATCGTTATCCAGCATCCCACCGCGTTTCGATAAACTCGCGCCCACCCTTGATAGCCTGACAAAGCAGATCGGTCCGATTAACGAAATCCGACTTTATATTCCGAAGAGATATCGTCGGTTTCCCGACTATGATGGGTCACTTCCGGTCGTTCCTGACGGCGTTACAATTGTGCAGCCCGAAGATGACATGGGCCCAGCGTCCAAAGTGCTTTTTGCTGCTCGCGAACTTCGCGGGAAGGGCGCGCAAATCCTGTTTTGTGACGACGACAAGATTTTCGCGCCTGATTGGGCGTCCCGGCTGTTTGCTGCGCAGAGAGAACGACCGGACGAGTGCGTCTCCCTGATTGGTAAGGATGTTCCGAGCGACTTTGCGAGATCGACGCCGTTCCTGCCTAAGGCAGTGCGCAAACGAAAGCTGACGTTGGAGATTCGCGCGCGTAGGCTGCACTACAAGGTCGCGAGGAAGGTTTTTCGCGCTGACCGACTGCGTCCAATGCCAAGTCTCGTAGAGAAGGGTGGCTATGTTGATATTCTGCAGGGGCTTGGCGGTGTAGTCGTCCGGCCCGAGTTCTTTGATGAGATCGCTTATGACATCCCCAAAGTCCTTTGGGCGGTCGATGATTATTGGCTGTCTGGCATGCTCGCTCTCAAGGGTGTCCCGATTTACCTGCCCGCAGGACTGGCTGAACCGTGTTCGACGGACGCCGATGACGTTTCTTCGCTTTACATGGCCACGATCGAGGGGGCCGGTCGAGTCGAAGCAAATCGCCGATGCATTGAGTATATGCAGACCCACTTCAATATCTGGCGGTGATGCGGGTAGCGAGCCATCGACATGACCAACCGGGTGGCCGCAGCGTGGCGAGGAGCGTCTGAGAAGTGACAGTCAGCAGATGGGCGAACAGATTGTCCGGCTAAAATGTCTTCACGAGCTGGTACTCGTTCGCTTCCCAGGCTCGTAATTCGCCGGCTTCGCAGGTGTAATTCTCGTCCGTTTCGGCAAGCCCGACGCCAATGCCGTCAATGTTTGGATCGTCGAATGTGACGTAAATGTCCGATTTTGGGACTTTCCGCTCCTGAAAATCCTTCAGTATGAAAGCGAGACATTTCATGTTCTGCTTCGTGTTGCTGCGTTGAATGTGGTCCTCAATTTTTCCATTGATCTTCGAAAGCGCAAGCGTGTCCGCCTGCGCTGCGATCGATATCGGCAGCCCCGGCAAGGCAAGAATGAAGATCCGTATCAAACGCAATTTCATCATCTCAGGGTCGCCCCTTACACGCTGTCACCATTTCATCGCCCACCAGAGAAGTACAGCCGCTACAATCACCACTGCAAAGACATTGAAAAATCGCGGCAACATCAAGATCTCCAAAAAGTTTAAAGAACAGATGTTGCAACCTTTGATGGTCGTGGTCAACGGGAAAACACCGGTGGGTCACGTCGTGTGTGGGATGGCAGTTAATTCCTGACGTTTTCATCACTCAGGTCGGATTTACTTGGACGACAATGATCAATTCTGCGGCGGTCGTTGCCCGTACCTCACCAGGGCCAAGGGCGCGCTGGCGCTGACGAAGCAGACGTTCTGCCGTCCGTTCGGGCGTTCAGTAGCGGCGTTTGCACCTGCGATTGGTGCGAAGTGATCGCTCTCGCCCTTCTCCAGGCGTTTCGCCAGCCCGTTCTCATCTACAGTTAAAAGGTCGTGCGGGCACATGCTCCGCTCTTTGGACCGCTGACTTCCGCGTCGCGATCGTAGGCAAAAGCGACGCCCCTCTCTACGATGGCTCGATACTCTGATCGTTCGGCCTCGATATTTCGAACCGTCGATATCCCAACCTCGCGACCTTGGCCATCAGGGACATGATTCGACAGCGAACTTGTACGTCCCTAGCAGGTCCCCAAGGCGAAGTTACACGATGATCGACTTGTAGCAAGCGGTTGTATCTGCAGGGAAGATTTGGTGGAGCTAAGCGGGAGGTAACATTCCAACTCAAGCCGCCCAATGATTTCAAATTGTTGTTGCGTTTCAGTCGCTAGTGGGTCTAACAGTGGGTACTTTCTTGGGTACTTACCCCTTTCTATGGACACCAGATGCCAGCCTCTTCCTCTACCGATCCTCGATTTCTAGAGCTGCACGGAAGCCAGTGGCGTGTGGTCGTTGCGGTTCCCAAGAAGCTGCACTCCAAGCTCGGCACAAAGCTCAAGCGTCCGCTGCACACTGACAGCCTCAGCGAGGCCAATCGGCGTAAGTGGGACGTGGTGGCGGAACTCAAAGGCATCATCGAGCAGGCCAGCGCGGATGGCTCTGCTGGTGACGGCTTAAAGAAGCGTTTGCTCAACGAGGCCGTGGCGCTTAGGCGGCTGCGGAATTCAACGCTCATTGCCCAGGACAAAGAGAACCTCAACGAGGAGATTGCCCACCGAGCAGAGCAGCTAGCAGGAAGCCCGATTGGTGAGGATGAGTACGGGCAGTTGGCTTACGCGCCCGGAAAGGAGGCCTTCGCCCTTGAGTTTGCCCGCGTGGCGCGAGGCGAGCAGACCCCCGTAGATGAGCACCATGAGCTTTTCATGTCCACATCCCACGTCAATCGCCGCACCAAGGCTGACGATGAGCGGGCAATGTCAGTGCTGAAAGAGTGGCTGGAGCAGGAGGGCATTCCGGCCTACCTCCAGGCAATCACCAAGCGTGAGGCCGTGCGGTTCTGCGATGCCCTTCCGAGCCTCAAGAAGGGTCTGACCCCGACAACCCTCAATAAGTACATCAGCCGCCTTTCGGTTTACTGGGCATGGCTTGAGAACCGTCATGAAGTTGATAGCAACGTATGGATAGGGCGGAGGTTAAAAGAACGTCCCAAGACGGCCGATGAAAAGGAGCGCCCCTTCACGGATGAGGAAGTGAAAGCTTTGCTCAAAGGTGACGCTACGCCAGAGATGCACGATGTTATGCGGATAGGAGCGCTTACAGGTGCCCGCTTGGATGCAATCGTCTGCCTTAGGGTAAAGGATTGCGACGGCGGTACGTTCACCTTCAAGCCCCAGAAGAAAGAGCCCGGACCAAGGGACTGCCCCATCCATTCGGCCCTAAAGGAAATCGTTGAGCGTCGGACGGCTAACAAGTCCCCAGATGATCCTGTGTTCCCCGAGTGGCCTGGGCCTAAGAACCCAAAGTCGTTGCGGGAGCGATCCTTCAAGACATCCAACGAGTTCACTGCTTACCGTCGAAGCGTGGGCGTTGAGGAGGACAGGAAGGACAGGCGTAGGGGTCTCATAAACTTCCACAGCTTCCGCCGCTGGTTCATCACCAAGGCAGAGCAGGCGGGCCAGCCTGAAAGCACCATCGCGACCGTCGTAGGGCACAAACGCACGGGGATGACTTTCGGGGTCTACTCTGGTGGTCCGCTGCTGGAGCAGGCGAGAGCTTGTGTCGAGGCGGTGAAGCTTCCTTCGCTGGAAAAGGATGGCGGCTGAGATTTTCGCAGCAACAGATTTCAACCGGTGATTTCCCCAAGTGGAGCTTTCGCTTCAGCAGGGAGATCGATAAAGGTGCCACCCGTGATGACTCGGGAGGCGACATGCAGAACACAGAGAATGAACAGACGCTTGTCGACCGTTTCAATCGCGTCCTCTTAAAATGGACGTTGCCTGTTGTGGTGGACCTACTGCCATTCAGTGCGGTCACGCTCACTGTAATCCGTGAAACCGGACTCGACCGTCGCCTCAACCAACTACTCGACCGAGAATCCCCTGAGAGCATGGACGCGCGGATCAAAAAGATAGACGTGGCCCGTGATAACCTTGCCGACGCGCTTTCAGCAATGGACGATCTGAAGCGGATGGCCACGGAAAATCAGGCGGAGCTAACCACTTTGCAGACAGCCCTTACGACGGCGTCCAAGGAAAAAGAAAGCCTCGTCAACCACAATGATAACCTCAAGAAGCTCAGCGAAATCGAGGCTGAAAGTATCCGGACCGCGCTTAGCATCCCTACCCGTTCCCAGGTCCGGTGGGGTTATTTGATCAGCTTCGTTGTCGGCCTCATCACCACCCAAATCTTCACATTCGTGTACGACTTCCTGGCCAAGCCCGCCTTCACGCACTTCTTTCCAAATTTCTCGCTCTGGTGAGAGCAAAGTTGGCACTACACCTAGAACAAACTCGCGACAAGCTCCAAAAGCCTCTTCGCAACGTATGCGAGCCCGACGCCAAGCGCCTCTTCAGTTTTCTTCTTGGCTGTCCTCTCGGCAACCTCTTTTGCAATGCTGGCCGTTTTCTTCAAGAGCCCAGGCTCGATCATGGGAGCCTTCAGCACTGCGAGCGTGGTCTCTAAGATCGCAATGAGCTGGGCCCGCTCGATGTCAGTCAATGCGGCCTGATCTTCGGGTAAGTTCGTGGTCTTGGCTAGGAGGACTGCTTCGTCAAGCAGCTCGGAGACGTCAACGATAATCTCCTTGGCGCGTGATCCACGCTTCACATAGACCCACTGATCTGTCCAAATCTGGATGGGTTGCGGGGGATGCGCTTCGGCAACCTCTTGCCTCCAAAGGTCTTGGTGTGCCTCATGCTCTGAAAGTGATGCGCCGCCGTGCTCGCTCTCCAATGTTCGAAGGTAGCTGCGAGCCCTCTGAAGCGCGGCCACCATCACGGGGGCTCTAAGCTTTGCATCAAAGGTCTTCAATTTGTTCGCCACAGAACGGTTGATCCCTGTGTCGTACAGAACGCCGTTCATCTCGAAATCCATAAAGACGGAAACTGCCTCTGGGATGTACGCCATGGGCATGAGCTTATCGTGGAGGTTTGCAGCTCTCAGCCTGCTAAGGCTCTGCTCGATGGCGTCCAGCATCTCGTGGATTTCTTCAAGGGAGAAGCCGGGGTCGGTCAATCTGCTACCATGAGGCAATGGTTGTGGTTGCCGGAATCGTGACATACGGAGGTTGAGTCTGCAAGTTGGCAACGGAAAGCTGTTGTTAGTGTCTTAGACCCCCATCATACCTCCCGGTGGTAACCTCCTGCGCCCCTTCAGTTGGACACTTGTAGGCTAGGCCTCAAGTTATCCGACTCTAGGTGTCGCCAGGGGGCAGCTAGGGGGATTGGATGATGATAGGGGTCTAAATACTCTCAGCTCTGTGGACTTAGAGGGACACACATATAGGCCATATGCGGCAAGTTATTGTCGGGCCGTTGCTAAGCGATTGTTTTCTCTGCGACTGGCAGCGCTTTGCCGAGTATCTCAAAGCTAATCTTCTGCATCATGTCGGCGGCTGTTCCCTTGTGGCTGGCAGCTACCATTAGACCATCGTGCATCGGCAAACCCACAATGCCCTTCGCAGCGAGCCCAAGCAGAACGGCAACCAGGATGCGGCTCTCAGTAAACATGAACTCTAGGCTCAGCCCCTTTCCGAAAAGTCCGGCAATCACGGGGTGCTTGAGGCGTGCTTCCTTTTCAAATCGCTTCATGGTCCAACCGTCAGGCAGGTCCTGCTTGATGCCTGGTGGCAGTCGGAACGCCCCGCCATTGCGAGCGAGAAGAGAGGAAATCAGCTTCTTAACCGCTCCCCTGCACCCGTGAAGCCCTGGGACCGCATATGGGTCACCGCATGGCATCTCAACGCCCTCCCTTAAGTAGGCGAGCTGGAGGAACATTGCGCTGAAATCGAGGTCGGCCACTGCCTCACCGTTGATGCTGAGAAGGTACCGCTCGGTTTTGGGAAGCGACTGCCAGAAACCACGATACATGCGCCCATGGTGCCGGAAGTCCCCCTGAAACATGCGGACAAGATGTGTGGGCGGGACTGGCTTTCCACCTAGCCGAATGTCCGCTGAGTTGATGGCCTCGTTGATCGCGTCCATTTCCCGACGCATGGTGAAGGTCTCTGAAGTATCGGCGTATTCGCGCAGTGTGGCGCTGGCTTCATCCGGGTCTTTGGAGCGGAGGAGAACGGTTTCCCCTCCAGCTAACCGCGCGACATCTCGGAGCGTCACACCGTGCCGAGCCAGCAGGCCCGCGAAGTGTGCTGTCGGTAAAACGGAGGTCCGATGTTGCTTTGCCTTGCCAGGCACGATTCCAGCTAAGCCAGTCGCTTGAAGCCCTTTGAGAACCCTAGAGAGCAGCTTGGGGCCAAAGTTGGTGCAATCGTACCGGGACCGCTTCTCGCCGCTCAGAGGCACCGAAAGGGCACGGTGAAGGTCGGGGATGAAGATAAAGGCCGCGAGGTTGGCCACCAGGCTTTGCAGGCAAACTTTCCGCCTCTGCGTAGCGTCTGCTCTAGGTTTGCGTCCAGGCGTAATCTCTGGGGCAGGGAGAGCGGCAAAGATTTCAGCGCAAGCGTTGGCGAGAGCGGCCCCGGTCGCGGTTAGCCAGGGATCGAAATGCATGTCCGCCATAACGTCACCCACTAGCCTAGAACTCGCTATCTACTACTCCGCGTGCCTTCCTCCACCTCTCGCTGGCATCCTCGCGGGCCGCCCCCAGCAGCGCGTCCTCATCATGAAGTTCCAGGGGGCGGGAGGTTAGCGTCAGACCCCTTCTCTCCGCCAGATCATCAAGCGCTATAATGAGGTGGGCTCTAGCCCGCTCCTTCCCCTTCGAGTCAAGATACCTACCAGCTCGCCGTTGCTCACGCGTCACGCGATAGACCGAATAAATCTCTTCTTGCGGCGCGAAGAGTGCGAGGATGCCCCCATCGGGAGTCTTTTCCATCGCTGTCCCGATGACCGCGTAGAGTGCCTCGTATTGATGACCATCCAGCAGGAGGGGCTTCTCCCTCGTATTCGTCCATACTTGCTTGCCATCTGGGTCTACGAGGTATGCCGCCCAGACGTGTTGTGGGAAGCCCTTCTTGCCGGGTGTACCTGCAACTGAGAAGAACAGCCTGTATTCGGTGCTCTCGGCATTCGTGGCGGGCGTTTTGTTGGGCGTTGAGGCATGCATAATGTTTGAGTTGTCCATTTAAGGATTCCTTTCTGAGTGCATTGTTTTGGATTGGAGTTGGGGATCACTTTGGCCGCGTGGTGCGGAGGTGTGCTTGGACCAATAGGCGGGCCGTCACGGTTGACCAGTTGTCGTCGCCGCGTGTCTGACTTGGTGTCGCCTAGATCGAGGTGACCAAGTGAGCAGAGGATTGATGTGGTCTCAGGGGTGCAGGCTTCGATTTGCCGCTTGGGTATGGAGCGAGTTATTTGAGAGACGGCGGCGGCGAAGGAAAATTCGGCCTCTCCTCCTCGCTATGCAGGTTATTGTTTTTGGCCGTGCTCTTTCGTTACGAAGTATATTGGTTTTGACCACGCTCTTTCATTACGGCGGGTAATTTTTGGGTGTCCTCTTTCGTTATGCCACCTATTACCTTTTGAGCGTTCTCTCTCGTTATGGGACACAACTTTCGCGAAGGGACGATGTGCCCATTAAAGGCAAGGAATTTGCCGTTCTCTTTCTATACGGAGGGTAACTACCAGAGGTGGAAACGTACACGCGGGGACTGTGATCGAAATGCTTGCAAATTTTTCCCCGTTCCGTCACACAAGACATTGAGCGCGACGCAGCGTTCCGGGGCGTGGAAACCCCGAGCTTAGCGGTATGGCTCCCACCGGAAGGGGTGCCAATCCTTGACCTTTCTTAGGTCGGGGAGCCTGTGGCGTATGTCCAGGTTCTTCGAACTAAAGGCCTCAGGGACCGGCTAAGCTCGGTTTTCCAACTCCCCGATCATGGGTCATGGAGGTTATGCTTGCGGGGGCGAACCGCAGGCGATGCCTCTCGGGGATGTCGCGATGGAATTAAGCTCAGCTTTTCTCGGTGCGGTAGTCGGGATGGTGGCTACCATAATCTTCTATGGCTTTGCCGATAAGTGGGAAGAAAAGGCCGCTGTAGCCCGCGAGGTCAGCTACCGAGACTCCTGCATCAGGGAATATCGGAACGGATGGTCATTCGACCGTTGCCAACGTGATGCCAATCGCGAGGTCGCCAAAGTGGATGCCGAGATTGCCGTCTGCCTGGCCGCGATAGAGAAACCAGATGCGACTGTCTCTGAGATCGATAGAGCTTGCCCAGACGATAAAAGGGTAGCGGCGAAGTAATACTAGAGACCAACGAAACCGGCACATTGCTTTCAATCCAACAAGGACTCTACCCATTGATACTCTTCCTCCTCATCGTAACCCTCAGTGCCGTTCTCTTCTGGTATGTCCAGGAGCATCGCGGCTACGACCAAGCCATCAACTACGGCAAGAAGGCCAATCTCACGGCCCGTGCCCTGGTGCTTGGCTCAATGCCTGGTTCGTTGGTCTTCGGCGCCGTAAGCATCGTGACGTGCCTCCTGGAGCGGGACTTGAAAGTCAGCTCCGCTCTCATCAAGGGTCACCTCAAAGGCTACCGCAGGTATCTCGAAGACTGCGCCCAGGTGATTTTCCTGGGGCAGCTTGATGAGACCAGGCGCGGTATGACTTCGGTCCCTGGCACTGAGAGCCAAAGCTCATAGGCCCGTATCGTTGTCTCTAATGCGCTTTGCCAGGCGGGACAGCGTTGACGTTGAGACCCCAGTAGCGGCCACAATGCTCGCCCAGGTCTGTC
The DNA here is from genome assembly GCA_900466605.1 of Hyphomicrobiales bacterium. Taxonomy (GTDB): domain Bacteria; phylum Pseudomonadota; class Alphaproteobacteria; order Rhizobiales; family Rhizobiaceae; genus Rhizobium. Next base: position 380,408 of record UBMU01000008.1, on the reverse strand, counting down.
CGCCTTCCAGCATGGCAGTGAGGGCTGCATTGCGCTTCTCGTCTTCGGGGCGTCCCTTAAAGGCTCCACGGGCTTTTGCGCTTTGGATGCCCTGGGCTTGTCGTCTGCGTCTGTCCTCGTAGTCCTTGCGAGCGATGGCGGCGAGCATGTCCAGCATCATCCCGTTGACGGCATCAAGCATTCGGGCAGAGAACTCATCGCCACCTTGTTGCACCAGCTGGTGAGAGGTTGGGAGGTCTAGGGCCACCACGCGTACACGCTTGGCTGCTATCTCCACCTTCAGCTTTTCCCAGTCGTCGGCATTGAGGCGGCTTAGGCGGTCTACCTGCTCCACCAGCAGCACGTCACCAGGCTGGCAATCGGCAAGGAGGCGGAACAACTCAGGACGCTTTAGGGAGGCCCCGCTTTCGTTCTCCATGTAAGTGGCAGCAATCTTCAGACCCCGTTCGTCAACGAAGTGCTGGAGGTCTGCCTTTGCTCGGCTGGCGTCCTGTTCTTTGGTGGAGGCTCGAAGGTATGCCCGAATAAACATGCAGAAAGCTCCTTGCTTCGTTTTGCATGCTTCGATATTTCATGCTTCGCTTTAGGTTGTCAATACGATTTATCGAAGTGGTCTATCGAGGCGTTGGGGACGATTCGCTTTGGGCATACCTTTTCGAAGTGAAGCGTTAGGAGCTTTCAATATGACCGCCGTGTGCCCTATACCCTCAAGGTGACGCGACCAACGAGGGAAGCAAATGAGCAGTGAAATCATCTCAGCGGTTCTCTCCGAATGGTTCTCGGTATGGGGACTCCCGAGTGCAGGTCTGGCGGCGGCGGGCGTTGGTGCCACCATCAGCCGAATAACTCAACGGCGAGCCGAGGCCGCGAGGGAAATTCTCCTCTCAGAAATGGCTTTAGGTCGGGCATTGATTGAGCCGAACGAGGACGAGGCCGTGGCGGTCACGCTGCGTTACATGCGGGCCGCTCAAGAAGGGACTGCTAGGCTTAACCTTCGCTTGCTGGCGGGAGTAATTGCCGGAAAGATTTCAGGTGGCGGCCTTTATGCTGACGAGTTCCTGCGATGGGCGGACATCTTGGCGGGGCTAAAGCGCGAGGAGGTCATTACGCTGGGCGTCATGCAAAGGTTGGCCGAGCAGCCGCCAGTAGTTAGCGCCAGTGTCGCACCTTCGCTTCAATTTTGGTTAAACTGCTCGGAGGTTCTACAGCGCGAATACGGGTTGGAAGGCCACGTGGCAACCGCAATGGGCCACGCCCTGCTCCGTACCGGTTTGGTGCAACTGGTCTCGGGCTCAATGGAGACGGTTGTTGTTCCTGCCCCAACCAGTGAGCTGTCCAATCTTTCCACTCTGCTGGTGGTTGAGGGCATCATCGCACGGGACAACTCGTCCAGCTTCACGGAGTTAGCCAAGCGGTAACGTCATATACGTGTGGGTCCCATCAATGGCACCGGGGGGAAGGTCGTTCCTGCTCCGTGTTACTACACCTCTCAGATACGAGACCCCTGCGTTACCTCAGGGCATCAAAACGAGAGCAGGTTGAGCGAGCGAACAGCGTGAACGATGATACAACTTAAAGGGTCTTTAAGGCGCGGCGTTTATTGATCGCGCTTGGTCGGGGCGTGTACTCCCCGGCGTAATCAATGGGGTCTTGTCGCAATGCCAAGAGTTTTCATAAGTTGGTCCGGTTCTAAAAGTCATAAAGTCGCGGAAGTCTTGTACCAGTGGCTTCCCGTAGTACTGCAAAACATCAAACCGTTCATATCGTCCGAGGACCTTCGGAAGGGAGGGCGCTGGGTTGCAGAACTCTCGACCGAACTCGAACAGACAAATTTCGGAATTGTTTGCCTAACTGGGTCAAATCTATTGGCTCCTTGGGTTCTTTTTGAAGCGGGAGCGCTGTCAAAGTTTGTTCGAGACAGTCAGGTCGCACCCTTTCTTGTTGGCGTGAAACCATCTGAGCTACCAACGCCTCTAACCCAGTTTAATGCCGTTCTTGTTGAACGGAATGATTTTAAAAGGCTAATCAAGACTATCAATGAAAGCGACCAAGAAAACGCTGTTAATATCGACACTGCATATCGATCGGTAGACGCCTGCTGGCCACAGATCGAAAAAGAACTCAAGGCCATCGCCGAACTTCCGGACGAGGGAGTAGATAGAAAAGGCGGCAAGGAAGACACCAAGGATGGTGGGACTTCATCGCTCGATCCCATTTTGCAGGAGCTCCTCGTGCTGTCGAGGGCGCAGCTCAATCTACTGAATACGCCGGAAAAGCTTGTGCCTCCGGAATACCTCCGCGCGGCGGCGGCTTCCGAGACATCTGTGGATTTGCCATCGAGTCATCCCGCATATCGCGATCTGCAAGATTTCAGTTATCTTGTGAGCGATCAGATGGAAGCGCTTGCGGATGGAGAACTCCCGGAAGACTTTGTGAAGAATGTCGGCAGGCTTGTTCGAGCCGCAAGGTATGTATCACAACACGTTAAGGGGCGGAGTTCATCGCGCTGGCGGCGGTCGATGGCACAAACAAAGGAGACGCCACGCGATTCCGAAATCGATGCATCTCTGAGCGTGACTGATGCGAATGACGTCAAGGAAAACTAGGAGTCGGCCCGGACACCGCGCAAGAAGCCGATTGACCGGCACTATGCCGCTACCAGGCGGGCACCGTTACAGCGAGCATCGCGCGAGATGAGGGTTAGGAAGTAGGGCGGCAAAGGCTTGGCATGGCGTTGCCGTCCTGCCGCCATTAGCTAGAGCAATCCACCTGTTCCGGTCCCCTTGCGTCGCGTCTCGGCGGTGCGTTCGTCCCAAACTTCCTGCCAAATGCGGTAGGTCGAGGCCACCATGCTCTCCAGCTCGTCCAGCGAATAGAGGTCAACGCCTTCATCGCTAAAGAACCGAACCGTGCGACGGTCCTCTTCGTCATCCTCGAAGCGGATAATGCCAAGGTTGATATTCGCAAAGTCTTCGTCGGCAGTCCGGATACGCTCGTGCATCATGGAGAACGCAAAGCGACGGCCCCGCTCGGTAAGTCCCTTGGACCTGCGGGGGTCAATGAAGACGGCATATGGCTTCGCATCCAAGGCCAGCACCATTGGCAGCCAGAAAGTCACCTTCTTGCCAACACCCATTGGCATCGGGAAGAAATCGTGCTGCCTTCCCTTGATGTTCATGGACGTTGCGTAATCGTGCAGTGCCTTGCCGATCTGAAGATTGTTGCGAAGCTCGACGCCAGCCTTACACGCCTTGCCGAGTTGCGCCTCAATGGTGGTCCATGGGGTCGGTGCCACGGGGCCAAACACCCCAGGCTGCACATTGAAGATATCAGCAAATGCAGCACGAACAGGTTTGTAGGAGAAGGTAGAGAAACGGCCCTTCATCTGCCTGAGTGCCGAGCGCTTCATGTCGTCCGGAAGAGGACCAAGCCGCGCCAAGTCTGTGTCAGGCAAGAGGGGTATCGTCAATGGGCTCTCCAGACAGAGGTTCCGAACCTACCGACACCTTATGGAATCGGAATCGTTCTGAGATCACACTATCCGGGATTCGCAAACCGAATGCAACTTCTGTGCGTGCCTTCGCCACAACATGCTCCCAAGGCGAGTCCTTTGCGTGGGAAAGGTCCACCAGTCGGCCAGCAGGCATCTTGCCGTAGCTCAGCAGGACTTGGCGCAGCAGGTCCACAATATGGGGATCGCTGGGTGTCTGGATTTGCCGAGGCTCGCCGGTGAGGGGGTCTTGCCCGCTTGCCCGGAAGGTAATGGCCTCTCTGCCACCCTGCTTGAAAGACTTGTAGGCGGCAGGGTGGACCGGTCCGTACTGCCATGCCTCAAAATATCCTGAGACGAGAGGGGTCTTGGTCCGTATGAGGTAAATGCCGTGAGCGAAATAGAGCAGCTTCTGGAGCATGATGTGGGACACGCCAACGTCTAGACGGTCAGCCTCGTCCAGCATCAGGTTCGCTACCGCCCGTGGGTCATATCCCCCGCTCATGACATAATGCTCATCTCTCCGACGGTCGGCATGAAGTTTCGCCCAACGCGAATCAAAAAGCTACACTGCTTTGCATTAACTGAACCTGACGCCGCACTTTGGGTACTTGCTGTGGGTACTTTCTTGGGTACTCACTTGCGCCGGGATGTGCTCTATCTGTTTGAAAATAAGGGGAATTATTGACTAAGAAAAAGTTTGGTGGAGCTAAGCGGGATCGAACCGCTGACCTCTTGCATGCCATGCAAGCGCTCTCCCAGCTGAGCTATAGCCCCATCAAGGTAGTCCGGCATGCCGGTCCTGGGATGCTTCGCGAAGCTGTTCGTCTCGCGGAGTGGCGGCTTATTACTTCCGGTTTTCGGAGATGGCAAGCCTAAAAGAATCGGCCGGACGAAAATTTCTCGCCCGGGCCGATACTTGATCGATCAAACGTCTTCTTCGTCGCCGGTCACGCCGATGATGTCGCTCATGTCGTCGTCATCGTCGTCTTCGTCAGCTTCGAGGAAGGTGTCGTCATCGTCATCGCCTTCGATTTCGACATCGTCATCGCCCATGTCGGGGATGTCGTCGCCGGATGCGCCTTCATCGGCATCCTCGAGCGAAACCAGTTCGACCTCGGTGCTTTCGGTATCGACTTCCGTCACCTCATCTTCGTCCTGAGCGGCTTCCGCTGCGGCTGCAGCCGAGGTTTCTTCGAAGAAAGACAAGGGGTAGGACTTGCCGGTGTAGGGAGAAACGATCGGATCCCGGTTCAGGTCGTAGAACTTCTTGCCGGTTTCCGGATCGGTACGCTTCGTTCCAAGTTCAGCTTTCGCCACTGTAAGCCTCGTGAGAATGGCCGAATCAAGATTCGGCAAATGCCGTGAAAGCCGGCGTTCTATTCGGAATTTATAAGCCGGTCCCCATAATCGTTGCAGCACGGCATGTCAAAGCCAAACTTCATGCATCGCTCATGCGCGCCGGATGACCGGCGTCGCCATTTGTGGTAGTGAGCCGGCAATTGTTCATTTGCAGGGCAGATCGGCGCGTGGCTGGCTGCCGGGATAGGTGCGAGAAATGTACCAGCCGCCGCATTTTCGTGAGGAAGACTTGAGCGTTCAGCACGCCTTGATCCGTGCCCATCCGCTGGGTCTGCTGATCACTGCAGGTGCGTCCGGCCTGATGGCGAATTCGGTCCCTTTTCATCTCGATGCCGCGGCATCGGAGAAAGGAACGCTGCGCCTTCATCTCGCCAAGGCCAATCCGCAATGGCGCGATATCGACGCGGGCACCGATGTGCTGGCGGTCTTCCAGGGCGCCGATGCCTACATTACGCCATCCTGGTACCAGACCAAGCAGGAGACCGGCAAAGTCGTGCCGACCTGGAATTATGCAATCGTGCAGGTGAGGGGCAAGGCCCGCGTCATAGACGATGCGGGCTGGTTGCTCCAGCAGATCAACGCGATCACCACGCAACAGGAAGGGTCGCGCGACAGGCCCTGGGCGGTCGGCGACGCGCCGGATGATTTCATCCGTGCGCAGTTGAAAGGAATCATCGGCGTGGAAATCGAGATTGCCGCGATCGAAGGCAAGTGGAAGGTCAGCCAGAACCGACCGGTTGCCGACCGCGAAGGTGTTGCTGCCGGACTCGGTGAAGAGGCCGGTCAGGCTGACATGATTGATCTTGTCCGCCGCTACGGTGGGCTTGCGGAGAAATGAACGGACGATGACTTCCAGACACCTTACGATTGCCATCGATGGGCCGGCTGCGGCGGGCAAGGGCACGCTGTCGCGCCGCATCGCCGAGACCTACGGCTTTCACCATCTCGATACGGGTCTCACCTACCGCGCCACGGCAAAAGCCCTGCTTGACGCTGGCCTGACGCTCGACGACGAGGCGGTGGCGGAAAAGATGGCGCGCGAGGTTGAACTGGGGGGTCTCGATCGCGATATACTCTCAAAACACGAAATCGGCGAGGCAGCCTCGAAGATCGCGGTCATGCCCGCGGTGCGGCGCGCCCTGGTGGAGGCGCAACGACGGTTTTCCGAGAAGGCGCCGGGAACGGTGCTGGATGGCCGTGACATCGGTACGGTCGTGTGCCCGGCAGCGCCGGTGAAACTCTATGTGACGGCGAGTCCCGAGGTTCGGGCGAAACGCCGCTACGACGAAATAAGAGGCAAGGGAGGAATTGCCGATTTCGATGCCATTTTCGACGACGTCAAGCGCCGCGACGAACGCGACATGGGAAGGGCCGACAGCCCTTTGAAACCAGCTGATGACGCGCACTTGCTTGATACGTCGGAAATGAGTATAGAGGCCGCGTTTCAAGCTGCAAAATCGATCATCGATGCAGCCTTGAGCCGAAATACCTGAATTCGAGCGATTTGCCTGGGCCCTGCCTGGGGCGCTTTTGAAGACTAAGCCTGAAATTCCGTCCAAGCGCCGGATTGCTTCCCGATAGGAGGCGGACTGGGTTCAGGCCCGTTCAACACGAACCAACCGGCGCATACGTATCCGGATTCGGATATGCAGGAGATTACATGTCAGTAGCTACTCCCTCTCGCGAAGATTTCGCGGCCCTTCTCGAAGAATCCTTTGCCAAGCACGATCTGGCTGAAGGCTATGTCACCAAGGGCATCGTAACGGCAATCGAGAAGGACTCCGCCGTTGTCGATGTCGGCCTCAAGGTCGAAGGTCGCATTCTGCTGAAGGAATTCGGCGCCAAGGCCAAGGACGGCTCGCTCAAGGTCGGCGACGAAGTCGAAGTTTACGTTGAGCGCATCGAAAACGCTCTCGGCGAAGCTGTTCTGTCGCGCGAGAAGGCTCGCCGCGAAGAAAGCTGGGTCAAGCTCGAAGCCAAGTTCGAAGCTGGCGAGCGCGTTGAAGGCGTCATCTTCAACCAGGTCAAGGGCGGCTTCACGGTTGACCTCGACGGCGCGATTGCCTTCCTGCCGCGTTCGCAGGTCGACATCCGCCCGATCCGCGACGTCACTCCGCTGATGCACAACCCGCAGCCCTTCGAAATCCTCAAGATGGACAAGCGTCGCGGCAACATCGTCGTATCGCGCCGTACGGTTCTGGAAGAATCCCGTGCCGAGCAGCGTTCTGAAATCGTTCAAAACCTCGAAGAAGGCCAGGTTGTTGACGGCGTCGTCAAGAACATCACCGATTACGGTGCGTTCGTTGACCTCGGCGGCATCGACGGCCTGCTGCACGTCACCGACATGGCATGGCGCCGTGTGAACCATCCGTCGGAAATCCTGTCCATTGGCCAGCAGGTCAAGGTTCAGATCATCCGCATCAACCAGGAAACCCACCGCATCTCGCTCGGCATGAAGCAGCTCGAGTCGGATCCGTGGGATGGCATCCAGGCCAAGTATCCGGAAGGCAAGAAGATCTCCGGTACCGTCACGAACATCACCGACTACGGTGCGTTCGTCGAGCTGGAGCCGGGCATCGAAGGCCTGATCCACATCTCGGAAATGTCCTGGACCAAGAAGAACGTACACCCCGGCAAGATCCTGTCCACGAGCCAGGAAGTCGAAGTAGTCGTTCTCGAAGTCGATCCGTCCAAGCGTCGTATTTCGCTCGGCCTCAAGCAGACGCTGGAAAATCCGTGGGCGGCATTCGCTCGCAACCATCCGGCCGGCGCTGAAGTCGAAGGCGAAGTCAAGAACAAGACCGAGTTCGGCCTGTTCATCGGCCTCGACGGCGACGTTGACGGCATGGTGCACCTCTCCGACCTCGACTGGAACCGTCCGGGCGAACAGGTCATCGAAGAGTTCAACAAGGGTGACGTCGTCAAGGCTGTCGTTCTCGATGTGGACGTCGAAAAGGAGCGCATCTCGCTCGGCATCAAGCAGCTCGGCAAGGACGCTGTCGGCGAAGCAGCCGCTTCCGGCGACCTGCGCAAGAATGCAGTCGTTTCCTGCGAAGTTATCGCGGTCAACGATGGCGGTATCGAAGTGAAGCTCGTCGATCACGAAGACATCACCTCGTTCATCCGTCGTGCAGACCTGTCGCGAGACCGCGACGAGCAGCGTCCGGAACGCTTCTCGGTTGGCCAGGTTGTTGACGCCCGCGTCACCAACTTCTCCAAGAAGGACCGCAAGATCATGCTGTCCATCAAGGCTCTGGAAATCGCAGAAGAGAAGGAAGCTGTTGCTCAGTTCGGTTCGTCCGACTCGGGCGCTTCGCTCGGCGATATCCTCGGCGCGGCTCTGAAGAACCGCGGCGGCGAATAATCGCCAGCCTCAGGCTTGAAGAACAAAAGAACCCGCCGGAGCGATCCGGCGGGTTCTTTGTTTCTGTATTGCCATTCTGGCGTTCGGGGTCCTATTCCCAGTCGACTTTGCTCCGGTAGAGCAGATAGGCCTCATCCGTATTTGCAGCGATGGGCAGGGCTGGTGAGGGGCGGTGCGGCGGCGTTCCAGCCCTGATCTGGCTTTCCCGAGCGGCCATGGCGGCGGCATCGCTGTCTACCAGGATATCCATCTCGTCCTCGTTCGACGGCTTGCGCTGCTGCTCTTCCTCCTCCGGCTCCTGCTGCTCGCCTCCGTTGTGGTCTTCGCGGTACATCTCGCGGGCGCCGCTGTCGTCGGCCTCGTCCTTCGAAAATTCGTAAGGCTGCATCGCGTATGGCACACCCTCGACGATCTTCATCAGCACCGGCACATAGGTTTCGTCGATTGCCTGCTGCACCACCAATGGCGGCGGCGCCTCCGGCGCGGGGTGCCTTGCCGCAGCTGCGCTGCCAGTTTCGGCTTCAGGCTGCTGTGCAACCGGGGACGATTGGCGCGCCAGGCCATCCACCAGCGAGTGCCCGTCCGGCAGTGTGGTCAATTCTTTGGGCAGATCCGCAAGGAGCGTCTCGTCGAGGATGATGTCAATCTCAACTGCGGGATCGGGTGTGCCAGCTTCCAGCAACCCTTCGGCTTCCTGATCCTCGATGATTGCAACAATCATTTTCGTCGTATCGTTCGAAAGCGACGCCGGTATCGCCGGCCAGTTCTTCGGAATGATGGGATCGCCCCTGGACGCCGATCGAGGGGTCTCGGTTTGCGCGGTCTGGTGTGCGGAATCCGCAGCTTCCTCGGGTGGTGCGCTCTCCTGCGGGTCCTGGCTTGGCTCGGCGAGCGTCTCCTCGGCAACTATTTCCACGGTCGGGCTTGGGGCCGTCTCGTCAGCGGCTGCAGCCCCGTCGGCGAGTTGGGCGCGCTCTTCATCGGCATCGATATAAGCTGCGGCTGCCAGCATCGTCTGCGGCTTTGCAGCTTCCGGTTCCTGCTTGGTCGGGAGCGGAGCCCGTGCCGTTCCGGCCAGATTGTCCCGATGTATGCTGATTTCACTTCGATGCTCCTGGCGCATCGGCGAGGAATCGTTCTGCCCATAGGAGCGAACAACGGCGCGGGTCGCCAGATCGCGATCCTTGTAGCGGATGGTTTCAAGATAGGTGGCTATGCGAGCAGCCTCCGGTCCAGCCGGATTTCGGAGTGCTTCTGCAAGCAGCCGAAGCGGAACCGCACGACCTTGCATCGCGAGCTGGCGCTCGATTTGCTCAATCTTTGCGGGTGGCAGCTTCTGGATCGCAGCCGCCAGACGGGAGGCAAACGCGAGATCGGTCTCGTCGTCTTCGCGTGGGATGGAAAGCGCCTCGCCGGCGGCATTGAGCACATCGAGAAGGGCATCGACCATGCGTGCACGCACAGCCAGCAAGAGAATGTTGAGCTTGCCCGCAACGGAGGAATTGAGATCCGCACCCTGAATCTGTTGCACGGGAACAACGGCGCTCGCAGCGCGCACCAGGCCGTCGGTGCTCACCGCCGCAGTCTGGCTCTGGGTGGAAAGACTTGCATTTGACGCTGCACGAACCGGAGTCAACATGGCATGCTCCTTCTTTCGTAAAGTGCGATGAAAGCAGGTTACAAGAAGGCCGTGCTCATCCGGCCCGTCGCATTCCTCGGCAGTTCTGTCTGTCCGAAGTGGCGCTTCATTGCGCCGTCGAATGCATAAAAATTGGTAAATAATCTAACGAAGTGGCGTTAATGAATCGCTAACGCCGGCGCGCGGATGGCCGTGCCCGTCTGGTCTGTGTAATCCAGGAGCGTGCTAGCTGTGAGCGAAGATATCGGCCTCTTCCCAACCGAGCAGGTCGAGCTTGGCGCGTGTCGGAAGGAATTCGAAGCAGGCGTTGGCGTGATCGATGCGCCCGTCGCGCACCAGCCGCTCGGTCAGCTTGTCGCGCAGCGCGTGCAGGTAGAGCACGTCGGAGGCGGCATATTCGAGCTGCGCCTGAGACAGCGTTGCGGCCGCCCAGTCGGAGGATTGCTGTGCCTTGGAAATATCGACCTCGAGCATTTCCTTGAGGTTGTCTTTGAGGCCGTGCCGATCAGTATAGGTGCGGCTGAGGCGCGAGGCAATCTTGGTGCAGAAGACGGGCCGGGTGGTGACCCCGAAGGTGTGGAACAGAACGGCGATGTCAAAGCGGCCGTAGTGGAAAATCTTCTGTTGCCCGTTGGCAAGCAGTGCTACGAGGTTCGGCGCTTCCTTTTGGCCGGCAGCGATGCGGATAACGTCGGCCGTGCCGTCGCCAGGTGAGAGTTGCACCACGCACAGGCGGTCGCGGCGCGGCACGAGGCCCAACGTCTCCGTGTCAATGGCTATCGCTCCGGCGTAGCGGGCGGCGTCTGCCGCGGAAATATCACCTTCATGGTAACGTATGGTGGCTGCCATCGATCTTGTCTCTCACTCAAACTGTCACTTGTGCGCTATAGCGCAAAGCCATGTCGGGCGATACGGCCGAGGCTCAGAATGTCGGCGGCGTATTGATCCAGATGAGGATGGTTTCACCGTCGTGACGGTTGCGCCAGGAGTGGTAGCGGCGGCTCTCAAAGTAGAGCGAATCGCCGGGTCCAAGGTCAAAGAACTGGTCGGAATCGAGAACCAGTTCCAACCGTCCCGAGAGCACGTGCATGAACTCCTCACCCTCGTGACGATAAGCGCCTTCGCTCGCCGCGCCCGGCGCGAGCACGAAGCGGTGACAATCCATCATCGTGCGGCCCTCCGCCAGAAGCTGCACGGTGACGCCGGGCGTCGTTTCCGGCCACGTGCGCCAGGTGCCGGAGCGAACTATCTCGGGCGCGTCGTCGCGTTCCTCTCCGGACAGGCGAGAAACGGTGGTGCCATAATATTCCGCAAGGTCGTGAAGTGTCTTGAAGCTCACGCCCTGCGACGTGCGCTCGAGCGTCGACAGCGTCGATGCAGCAATACCGATATCACCCGCGACTTGGTCCAGCGTCTTACCCGCACCATGACGCAGGCTGCGCAGCCGCCGCCCGAGATCCGAAGAGTCAGATACTTCCGAAATTTCCGATGGCTCCTCGCTTTCCAGCGCCTCGCGAATGGCGGCCGGATTGAGCCCACGCTCGGTTCGATACCATGCTATCTTCTTTATTCGCGCTACGTCTTCGGCGCTGTATTGCCGGTGTCCGGTTTCCGACCGATCCGGAACGACGAGACCCTGGCTTTCCCAAAGTCGTAAGGTTGACGCGGAAACGCCCGCCGATTTTGCCGCCTCCGCCACCTTGTAGCGCACGGGCGTTCCATTGCTCATAAGCCAAATATTCCCGGTTCGTTGAGGCCTTGCCGGCCCTCGTTTTCTTCCGCGACCATCGCCGAAAACGACGACGGTTTGAAGTGGAAAATGCCGCTTGATTTCTTGCAGGAAAAATGTAGGAATTTTCTACATCTCTTGCCGAAGTTATGCAAGATAGTTCCGATCCATTCCAGAGCAGGACCGCACCGATGACCGCGACCACCCTTACAGACCGGAAGAATGCAGCGATTTCCCGCGGCGTTGGCATGACAACGCAGATCTATGCCGATCGTGCTGAGAATGCCGAAATCTGGGACAAGGAAGGCCGCCGCTATATCGACTTTGCGGCCGGTATCGCGGTTCTCAATACCGGTCATCGCCACCCGCGGGTGATTGCGGCCGTCAAGGAACAGCTCGATCACTTCACCCACACCTGCCATCAGGTCGTCCCCTACGAAAACTACGTGCACCTTGCCGAGCGTCTGAACACGCTGACGCCCGGTAACTTCGCCAAGAAGACGATCTTCGTTACGACCGGCGCCGAAGCCGTCGAGAACGCCGTGAAGATCGCGCGTGCCGCAACCGGTCGCTCCGCCGTCATCGCCTTCGGTGGTGGCTTCCACGGCCGCACCTTCATGGGCATGGCTTTGACCGGCAAGGTCGTGCCCTACAAGGTAGGTTTCGGTGCAATGCCGGGCGACGTCTTTCACGTGCCGTTCCCGGTTGAGCTCCATGGCGTGACGGCAGATCAGTCGCTGGCCGCGTTGAAGAAGCTGTTTGCCGCCGATGTCGATCCGCAGCGTGTTGCCGCAATCATCATTGAGCCGGTGCAGGGTGAGGGCGGTTTCTATGCAGCGCCGACGTCCTTCATGAAAGCACTGCGCGAACTCTGCGACCAGCACGGCATCCTGTTGATTGCCGATGAAGTCCAGACGGGCTTCGCCCGAACCGGCACGATGTTCGCGATGGACCAGCACGAGGTCGCGCCCGACCTGATGACGATGGCAAAGAGCCTTGCCGGTGGATTCCCGCTGGCGGCCGTCACCGGCCGCGCCGAGATCATGGATGCGCCTGGGCCTGGCGGCCTCGGCGGCACCTACGGCGGCAATCCGCTTGGCATCGCCGCCGCCCACGCGGTTCTCGATGTCATTAAGGATGAAGATCTTTGTAATCGCGCCAATCAGCTCGGTAACCGCTTGAAGCAGCGTCTGGAATCGCTGCGCGAAAAGGCCCCAGAGATCGTTGATATCCGTGGCCCTGGCTTCATGAATGCCGTCGAATTCAACGACAGAACGACGAAGCTGCCGAGTGCCGATTTCGCCAATAAGGTTCGCCTGATCGCGCTTGAGAAGGGCCTGATTCTCCTGACCTGCGGCGTCCATGGAAACGTCATCCGCTTCCTCGCGCCAATCACGATCCAGGATAGTGTCTTCGGTGAAGCGCTCGACATTCTGGAGACCTCGATCCTTGAAGCAAGTGGCAAGTAGGCTCGCTGGCCCGCTCTGTCCCGGAGTTACATGACATGGCATTCACGACTGCACTGACAAAACACGTTCCCTTCTCCTCACCCTTCCTGCGCGATGCCGGTTACATCAACGGTAGCTGGACAGCAGGTGGTGCGACGAAGACTTTCGATGTCCGCAATCCTGCTACTGGCGAAGTCCTGGCCTCGCTGCCCGACATGGGTGTCGCAGAAACGCGGGAAGCGATCGACGCTGCCTATGCCGCGCAGCCGGCGTGGGCAGCGCTCCCTGCCAAAGAGCGCGCCGGGATCCTGCGCAAATGGTTCGACCTGATGGTCGCCCATGCCGATGAGCTGGCTGCTATCCTGACCGCCGAAATGGGCAAGCCCTTCGCGGAGGCCCGCGGCGAGATCCTTTATGCCGCAGCCTATGTCGAATGGTACGCAGAAGAAGCCAAGCGGATCTATGGCGAGACGATTCCCGCGCCGTCGAACGACAAGCGTATGATCGTCATCAAGCAGCCCGTCGGCGTCGTCGGCACCATCACGCCCTGGAATTTCCCAGCTGCGATGATCACGCGCAAGATCGCTCCGGCACTCGCAGTCGGTTGCACCGTCGTTTCAAAGCCGGCCGAACAGACGCCGCTGTCGGCTCTGGCGCTCGCCGTTCTTGCCGAGCAGGCTGGTATCCCCGCCGGCGTCTTCAACGTCATCGTCGGCGAAGACGGTCCGGCAATCGGCAAGGAACTCTGCGGCAACGAGAAGGTACGCAAGATCAGCTTCACCGGTTCGACCGAGGTCGGCCGTATTCTGATGCGCCAGTGCGCCGATCAGATCAAGAAGATCAGCCTCGAGCTCGGCGGCAACGCGCCTTTCATCGTCTTTGACGATGCCGATCTTGATGCGGCGGTCGAGGGTGCGTTGGCGTCCAAGTATCGCAATGCTGGTCAGACCTGCGTCTGCGCCAACCGTCTCTATGTCCAGTCTGGTGTCTACGACGCCTTTGCTGCCAAGCTTGCTGCCAAGGTCGAGACGATGGCGGTCGGCGACGGCTTCAAGGCAGGCGTGACGATCGGCCCGTTGATTGATGAGCAGGGGCTTGCAAAGGTCGAAAGTCATGTTGCAGATGCCGTTTTGAAGGGAGCCAGGATCATGACGGGCGGCAAGCGCGTCGAAGGTGCTGGCACCTTCTTCACGCCGACCGTGCTCACTGGCGTTACCCGCGAGATGAAGGTCGCACGCGAAGAGACGTTCGGCCCTGTCGCGCCGCTCTTCCGCTTCGATACAGTCGAGGACGTGATCGCCCAGGCCAACGATACCGAGTTCGGCCTCGCTGCCTATTTCTTCGCCGGCGACCTGAAGAAGGTCTGGCGGGTTGCCGAGGCGCTGGAATACGGCATGGTCGGGATCAACACGGGCCTGATGTCGACGGAAACGGCACCCTTTGGCGGCATCAAGCAATCCGGCCTGGGCCGCGAAGGTTCCCGTCACGGTGCCGAAGACTATCTCGAGATGAAGTATATCTGCATGGGCAATATCTGAGCCGTAGGTGGCTCGTTGAGGCAATCCAGAAGGGACCGTCGGCAGCCGGCGGTCCCTTTCTTCCTTGACTGACAAAATGCTTAGCTTTGTGATGCTTGCGCAGCGGGCTGCCAATCCGGCAGCGGGAAGACACGGTCGTAGGCCCAGTTAAAGGCGAAGGCATAGACCATGTAGAAAAGCGCAAAAGACACGTCCATCATCAGAGCCTGAGTGAGGCTGATGCCGAGATACCAGGCAATCATTGGCAGCAACGCCAACAACAAGCCCACTTCGAACATCACTGCATGCAGGACACGGATGGCAACGCTCTTTTGCGTGCTGCCAGTCAGACGCTGCATCACTCGGTCGAAGCCAAGGTTGTAGATGTAGTTCCAAGCCGTCGCCAGCGTCGCGCCTGCAACGCCTACCACGCCGATATCGGCAATCGGCATGCCGAAGGCAAGCGCGCCGAGCGGTGCGACGAGCGCGAGTCCAATGAGTTCGAAGCTGATGGCGTGACGGATACGGTCTGCGGTCTTACGCATAGTTACCCCCAGTGGGAAAGTCGGGTCGTCCCGAATTGATGCCCATAGAGGGGGAGGTCGTCCTCACGACCTTTTAATAGGTATTCCGGATGTCGAAAACAAGAGCGGGAGCTGCTCAGTAGTGCGGCGGCCGTGTAATTGCCGGGGCTTCCAACGATTGCTCCTCGAGCGACAGAAACCGCTCCGTCAACCTGTCGAGCTTGGCGCGTGTTTGCTTCATGACCTTCCATTGTTCTGCCAACTGATCGGACAATTCCTCGATCGTCTTTGCCTGATGGGCGACGATTTCCTCGAGCTTCGTCACGCGGCTCGTCTCTTCGGACATGGAACCTCCTTGCCGCAAGCGGCCAATGCAATCCGCATCTGAAAAGCGGAAATAGTCCGCGCGGTCAATCGTTTCGAGGGTTGGGCAGAGCGATTTGTAAAAGTGAACCGTTTGGTTACTAAAAGCCCTTGCCGCGTTCTGACTTGTGGGGTAGGCCGGTAACCCTTCAGGGAGGAATTCTTATGGATGTTGGCAACGGCTTTCTTCATCCGGACCGGCTCTTTCCGGCCGATCCGGCAACCCGCATCGTCGCGCGCGACCTTTACGAGACGGTTCGCGCGCTGCCGATCGTAAGCCCGCACGGGCATACGGAACCGTCGTGGTTTGCAGATGACAAACCGTTCGAAGATGCGTCGTCGCTGCTCGTCATTCCTGACCATTATCTCTTCCGCATGCTGCATAGCGTCGGCGTCAAGCTCGATGATCTCGGCGTTCCGCGCCTCGACGGCAAGCCGGTCGCCACCGGTCGCGGCATCTGGCGCGCTTTCGCCGCGCAGTACCATCTCTTCCGCGGCACGCCGTCCAGCCTCTGGGTCGATCACGCGATGTCGGCTGTCCTCGGCTGCGAAGAGCCGCTGACGCCTGAAAATGCCGACGCGCTCTACGATTACATCAATGCGCAGCTGGCGCTGCCGGAGTTCCGTCCGCGCGCCCTGCACAAGCGTTTCGGCATCGAGACAATCGCCACGACCGAAGGTGCGCTCGACCCGCTGGTGCATCACCAGACGATGGCCAAGGACGGCTGGATCGGGCGCGTTCGTACCACCTATCGGCCGGATAGCGTTACCGACCCGGATGCCGTCGGCTTCCGCGAGAACCTCGTCCGGCTCGGCGAACTCACCGATTGCGACGTGACAAAGTGGGATGGTCTGATCGAAGCCCACCGCAAGCGCCGCGCCTATTTCCGTCAATATGGCGCTACTGCCACCGACCATGGTGTCCCGACGGCCTTCACTGCGGACCTGCCGCTCGCCGACAAGCAGCGGTTGCTCGACAAGGCGCACAAGGGCACGCTGAGCGCAGAGGAAGCGGAGCTCTTCCGCGGCCAGATGCTGACCGAAATGGCCGGGCTTTCGGCCGAAGACGGCATGACGATGCAGATCCACGCGGGCTCGCGCCGCAACACCGATCGTGAGCTGTTCCAGACCCGCGGTCCGAACATGGGCGCGGACATTCCGACGACGACTGACTGGGTGGGCGGTCTCTCTGCTATGCTCGCAAGATACGGCCATGCGTCTGGCCTGCGCGTGCTCCTGTTCACACTCGACGAGACGACTTATGCCCGCGAGCTGGCGCCAATGGCCGGCCATTGGCCTTGCCTGATGATCGGCCCTCCTTGGTGGTTCCACGACAGCCCGAACGGCATTCGCCGCTATCTCGATCAGGTGGTGGAAACGGCTGGCTTCGCCAATCTGGCAGGCTTTAACGACGATACGCGGGCGCTGCTGTCGATCCCGGCTCGCCACGATGTCTGGCGCCGCGAGGTCTGCCGCTTCCTGGCGCAATTCGTGACGGAACACCGGATGTCCCGCAAGGAAGCCGAGATCGTCGCTGGCGATCTCTCATACGGAAACGCGAAGAAGGCATACAAGCTGTGACCGAACGTTTGACGAGCCTTTCCGGCCTGGCGCCAACTGCCAAGCTCCCGGCCTATGATCGCAAGGCGCTGAAGGCGGGCATCCTGCATCTCGGTCCGGGCGCGTTCTTTCGCGCCCACTTTGCGCCGTTCACTGACGCGGCGATTGCGGCCGCCGGCGGCGATTGGGGCATCGAGGTCGCAAGCCTGCGCACGGCCGATGTTGCCGATCACCTGAATGAACAGAACGGGCTCTACACGATGCTCGTGCGCGATACGTCTGGCACGACCGCGCATGTCATCGGCCCGATCCTGCGCGCCCATGTCGCCACTCGCAATCCCGGCGACCTGCTTGCAAGACTCGAAGATCCAGCCATCCGCATCGTCAGTCTGACGGTAACGGAGAAGGCTTATGGTTTCGACTCCGCCACAGGCGGGCTTGATCTGAAGCACCCCGATATTTCTGCCGACCTTACCAACCGCCATACTCCCCGCGGCGTCATAGGCTATCTCGTCGAAGGTCTTGCGCGCCGCCGAGCCAAGGGTATCGCACCGTTCACACCGCTCAGCTGCGATAACCTGCCGAACAACGGCGCGGTATTGAGGCGGCTCGTGCTCGAGTTCGCCGGTCGCATCGATCCGGAGCTGAAACAGTGGATTGAAACAAACGTACCCTTCCCATCGACCATGGTCGATCGCATCACGCCGGCAAGCACGGATGCCACCTATCGCGATGCCGAAAGGCTAACCGGCAGGCAGGATCTGGCGGCGATCGAAACCGAACCCTTCACGCAATGGGTGATCGAGGATCACTTCGCCAACGGTCGCCCGGAATGGGAGAAGGTCAGCGGTGCCCTGATGGTCGGGGAAGTCTCCGCTTACGAAAAGATGAAGCTGCGCATGTTGAACGGCGCGCATTCGCTGCTTGCCTATCTCGGATATATAGGCGGCTATGAATTCATCCGCGACGTCATGGACGATACCGGGCTAGCAGCTCTGGCACGCCGTCACATGAATGCAGCCGCAGAAACGCTTGATCCCGTGCCCGGTATCGATCTCGAAGCCTATGCCGACGAGTTGATCGCACGCTTTGCAAACAAGGCGATTGCCCACCGCACCTATCAGATCGCCATGGACGGCACACAGAAACTGCCGCAGCGTCTTCTCGAGCCTGCGTCCGAGGCATTGGCGCATGGTAGCAAGGCAGAGACATACGCGATCGCCGTGGCCGCCTGGATGCGTTATGCCTTGGGCGTTGACAGGAACGGCGAACGCTACGAACTGCGCGATCCCCGCGCGGCGGAAATTGCCGCTCTGCTGGCCGACGTGCCGCGCAATGGCGGCGCCGTGTCGAAGGCGCTATTCGGTCTGCCGGGCCTTTTCCCGGCGGCGCTGACCGATAACGTCGGCTGGACAGACGATGTGGCGAACAAGCTGGAGATCCTGATCCAGGACAACAAGCTGCCGCTGTTTTGAGGAAGAGCCTGAGACAGACGTCGTAGTCTCCGGCGAGTTTTCTAGGCATCTGATCGCGTGCCCTTGAATCGCCCGTGGTGGCTGTTTTGGCGGAATGCCAGCCCCCAATTCGTCATCCCTGTGCTCGACACAGGGATCCAGCGCGCTCAAGTCCTTGAGCGCGAAAGGCTCTTTTCAACTGTCGATCAGTCGTTCACCGCGCCGACGCGCGGTAGCTGGATTCCTGTGGCACGCGCCATGAAGGTTAAGGGGTGATGTGCGCCTATCAGGCCTTCACCCGCGCCATCTCTGGATCGTACAATGGCTTCAGCGATACGCGGCAGGGCACCCGCACGCGAGCGACGTCCAGCTCGTACGTGCCCGACAGCACGAAATCCTCCGTCACACCCTCCGGGTTGCGAACGTAACCGTAACCGACAGGCTTGCCGATCGTGTAGCCGAAGCCGCCGCTGGAGAGCCAGCCGACACGCTTGCCGTCGCGGTAGATCGTCTCGCGGCCAAGCAGCACGATATCGGGATCCTCAGGCACGAAGCAGGCCAGCATCTTCTTGACGCCAGAGGCGAGCTGCCGTTCGATCGCCTCGCGGCCGCGGAACGGGGTGTTCTTCCTCGTCTTCACCGCCCAGCCAAGCCCGGCTTCGATGGGTGTGTGATCCGGGCCGATATCGGAGCCCCACGCGCGATAGCCCTTTTCGAGGCGGCAGCTTTCGATGGCGCGATAGCCGGCATTGGTAAGCTGCAGCGGAGCACCGGCCGCCATCAGCGCGTCATAGACAGTCGTGGCATATTCGACCGGCACATGCAGCTCGTAGCCGAGTTCCCCGACGTAGGTGATGCGCAGCGCCCGAACCGGGCAGCCGGCAATGCCGATTGTCTTGACCCGCCCGAAGGGGAACGCGGCATTGGAAACATCGCCGTTTGTCACCTTTTCGAGCACGGCGCGGGCATTCGGTCCCATCAGCGCCAGGACGGAATAGGCGGAGGTGACGTCGACGAGCTCGGCATGCATCCCATCCGGAATACTGCGTGCGATCCAGTCGAAGTCATGCGTCGCGAAGCCGGTGCCCGTGACGATATAATACTCGTCGTCAGTCACGCGGGCGCAGGTGAGATCGCACTCGATGCCGCCCTTGTCGTTCAGCATCTGCGTGTAGACAAGCGAACCCACCGGCCTTGCCACGTCGTTGGAGGCGATCCACGACAACGCCGCCTCGGCATCACGCCCCTTCAGTACGAACTTGGCGAAAGACGTCTGATCGAAGATCACGGCGGCCTCGCGCACCGCCTTGTGCTCCCGACCGACGGCTTCGAACCAGTTCTGGCGGCCATAGGTGTAGACGTCCTTCGGCTCCTCGTTGGCGAAGAGATCGGCAAACCAGTTCGGCCGCTCCCATCCGAGCTTTTCACCGAAGCAGGCTCCCTGCGCCTTCAGCCGGTCGTAGAGCGGCGATTTGCGGCACGGTCGTCCGCTCGAGTATTCCTCGAAGGGGAAGGCCAATGTGTAGTGCTTGCCGTAGGCTTCAAGCGTGCGCGTGCGCACCCAGTCCGTGTCGAAATGCGGGCGGCCGAAGCGGCGGATATCGACCGGCCAGAGGTCATAGGGCGGTTCACCCTTGGCGACCCATTCCGCCAACGCCATGCCGGCGCCACCGCCGGAGGCGATGCCAAAGGCGTTGAAGCCTGCGCCGACGAAGAAGTTCTTCAACTCCGGCGCTTCGCCGAGAATGAAATTGCCGTCAGGCGTGAAGCTCTCCGGCCCGTTCAGCAGCTGCTTGACGCCGACATTCTCAAGTGCCGGAACTCGGCCCAACGCCTGCTCCATGATCTGTTCGAAATGATCGAAATTGCTGTCGAGCAGCGTATAGTGGAAGCCTTCGGGAATACCGTCCTTGGCCCAGGGGATCGGGTTCGGCTCGTAGCCGCCCATGACAATGCCGCCGACCTCCTCCTTGTAGTAGGTCAGGCGGTCCGGGTCGCGCAACGTCGGCAGGTTCGACGGCACGCCGAAGGACTCGGTGATGATGTACTGGTGTTCGACGGATACGAGCGGCACGTTGACGCCGAAGCGCGCCGCGAAAGCCCGCGTCCATTGGCCTGCGCAGACGACAACGCGTTCGCATTCGATGCGGCCATGTTCTGTGATAACGGCGCGTATCCTGCCCTTGTCGATTTCGAGGTCGAGAACTTCGGTATCCTCGAAGATCGAGACGCCCGACATCCGCGCGCCCTTTGCAAGTGCCTGGGTTATATCAGATGGACTCGCCTGACCGTCCGTCGGCAGGAACGCCGCGCCAACGAGATCGTCAACCGTCATCAGCGGCCAGAGATCGAAAGCCTCCTGCGGCGTCAGCAGCTGCATGTCCAGCCCGAAAGATTGCGCGGTCGTCGCCTGCCGCTTGACCTCGGTCCAGCGCTCCCTGTTGCAGGCAAGGCGCAAGCCGCCATTCATCTTCCAGCCGGTGCCAAGCCCCGTCTCGGCTTCAAGCTTCTTGTAGAGATCGACGGAATAGCCGAGCAACTGTGTAATGTTGGCGCTGGTGCGCAACTGGCCGACCAGACCAGCGGCATGAAACGTCGTGCCTGAAGTCAGCTTCTTGCGCTCGAGCAACACCGTGTCCGTCCAGCCGAGCTTACCGAGATGATAGGCCGTCGAGCAGCCGATGATCCCGCCGCCGATGACGACAGCCTTGGCTGTCTTTGGCAATTCCTTCATCATATTACCGATCCTGTTCAAAAGCGTCATAAGCGCGCTCGAAGCGCGCTAAATTTTCGGCCGTATAGCCAGCGTAGTCGAAGTCGATGGTGGAGTGGATTTCGGAGACCATGCTCCACAGAGTCTCGCGAAGCAGCGACGCGCACTTCATGGCTTGGTAGCGCCGCCAGAGATCAGCACTCAGCGGCATCCGGTAGTAGGCCTCGAGCATGGATCGCTCGGTCACCTCGGAAAACTCGTTGTTGGAGGCAAGGCCGCCCAGATCGAAAAGCGGCGTGTTGAACCCCGCATAGTCCCAGTCGATCAGCCACAAGCGCTTGCCGTCGTCGAGAAAGTTGGCGGCCAGCATGTCGTTGTGGCCGAAGGCGATCTCAAACGGGCCGCCTGCCACCTCCAGCGTTTCGGCTTTCGCCAGCAGATCGGGGAAAAGCCAACGATAGCGGCTATCGGCGGCTTCCAGATTGGCGATGTAGTCGCGAATGACATGGAAGACCCAGAAGATCGCTGCCGCGCCGCGAAATTCGCGCGCAATGTCATGGTGACAGGCCCGCACCAGCGGGATCACACGCTCCAAAGTCTCGGGGCGCCGAAGATCCTCCGCCGTGAGCGCCCTAGAATCGATGTAGTCGAGGACGAGCACGCCCGGCGCATGATGGATGACTTCAGGCGAAAGCCCCGCAGCGTGCGCGGCCTGGCTGGCGGCAAGCTCGTTCTGCCGGCTGATGTGATGGACCGGAATATCTTCTCCCAGTCGAACCACACGGCGAACGGCGCGATCCCGCACCAGATAGTTCCGGTTGGTGATGCCGCCGGTGATCGGCACAACTTCGATCGGACCTTGCCAGATACCGAGCGCATGAATCCGATCTTCAGCCGTCACGCTTTTCCCCCTCGCGGCCTATCCTATTGAAATCATGGCCAGAGCGGGATCAGCTGTCAAGCGCAGCTAAATCGTGGCCCCCGACGCGTCGAAGACATGACACCGAGCCGGATCGAAGTAGGCTTTCACGTTCGTCCCGCGTTCGACTTTCTGCTGTCCGTCGAGCGCGATCGTCAGTTGCTGCCCATCCGGCGTCTTCGCGTAGAGCATGGTCGCGCCGCCGAGGTTTTCAACGAGGTCGACATTGACGGTCGCGAGTGTAATCCCGTTGGCGTCGAGCACCGAAAGATGTTCCGGCCTGATGCCGAAGGTGACGGCTTGCCCAGCCTCGGCGTTGAGCCGGCGCGGCAGGCGAACGGAGTTGCCGCAGACGTTGATGGTCGTGTCGACTTCGCCCGCCTGCTCAATGCGGGCCTGCAGGAAGTTCATCTTCGGGCTGCCGATAAAGCCCGCCACGAAGCGGTTGGCCGGATTGTTGTAGAGGTCGAGCGGTGCGCCGACCTGTTCGATACGGCCGGCGTTCAGCACCACGATCTTGTCGGCCATGGTCATGGCTTCCACCTGGTCGTGGGTGACATAGATCATCGTGTTGCCAAGGCTGCGATGCAGGCGGGAAATCTCGACGCGCATCTGCACGCGCAGTTCCGCGTCGAGGTTGGAGAGTGGTTCGTCGAACAGGAAGATGCGCGGCTCGCGTACGATCGCGCGGCCGATCGCGACGCGCTGGCGCTGGCCCCCGGAGAGTGCCTTCGGTTTGCGCTCCAACAGCTTTTCGATCTGCAGGATTTCGGCGGCGCGCTTCACCTTCGGCTGGATCTCGGCCTTCTTGTAGCCGGCAGTCTCAAGCCCGAAGGCAAGATTTTTGTAGACGGACATATGCGGGTAGAGCGCATAGGACTGGAACACCATCGCGATGCCGCGCTTGGCCGGCGCCACCTCGTTCATCCGCTCATTGTCGAGCAGCAATGCACCGCCGGTGATCTCTTCGAGACCCGCGATCATGCGCAGGAGCGTGGACTTACCGCAGCCCGACGGACCGACAAAGACCGCGAACTCGCCGGGATCAATCTTCAGGTCGATGCCGTGGATAACGTCAAGCGCGCCGTAGCGCTTTTCGACCTTCTGGAGAACGACGCTTGTTGCCATGATCTAAGGATCCTCCCTGGTCCGTTACTTCGTGCGAGCACGCCAGTCGGCGTACTTCGGGCTGTCCGATCCGATCGGCAGGATGACTTGGCTGCCGGTATCGGACGATTGATAGATGGCGGTGACGAGTTCCAGCGCGCGACGCGCATCCTGGGCTGTGACCGGCAGCGGTCCATTGCCGCTGAGAAAGGCGTGGAAATGCTCCATCTGCGTCGTGAAGCGCGGCGCGACCGGTTGCCAATAACCGATGATGGCGTCGATGCGCGCCTGCACATCGTCATTCGCGGCGATGATCCTCCATGGATCCTTACCCGGCGAGTAAGGTTCATGATTGCTTTCGAAGGTGACGTTTTCAAAGTGCAGCCGCAAACGGCTGAGCTCCTCCTGGGAGCCAAGCGTGCAGGAGAGAGACACGAAGGCGCCGCTCTGCATCAATAGGCTTGCCGACGCACAGTCCTCGACCTCGATGTCGTTGACGCGAGTTGCGACGCGACCGAACACCTTCGATACCGGACCCATCAGATGCAACAGCATATCGTGCAGGTGCAGCGCATGGGTTACCAACACGCCCCCAAGCTCTGTCGCCCATTTGCCGCGCCAGGGCACGGAGTAATATTCGGGCGTTCGGCGCCAGAAAGTCTCCACCGAGCCCATATAGGGCCTGCCCGCGATACCCGCCTCGATGATCCGTTTCGCCTTTTCGATGCCGTCGCCGTAGCGATACTGGAAGATCGGCATCAGCGTGCCCTTTGCCGCCCTTTCCGCTTCCATGATCGTATCGACGCCGGAAAGTGAGCCGGTTAGCGGCTTCTCGCAGATGACGTGCTTGCCTGCTGCCAGCGCTGCCACCACCTGCTCCAAGTGAATGCCGGGCGGCGTGCAGATGTCGACGATATCGACGCTTTCGTCAGCCAATACATCGGCAAACGAGGTCGTGCGTTTGGCGATGTCGAACTCGTCGCCGATCTCGCGCAGGCGCTCTTCGTTCAGGTCGCAGATCGCAACGACCTTGAACTTGTCGGGATGCGGGAGGTAGCCTTCGACGATGTGGGAACGGCCGATGCCGCAGCCAACGATCGCAACTCTCTTGATACTCATAGGACTTGTATCCGTAACTGCATCAGCGCTTCATGCCCGTCGTGGCGATGCCTTCGATCAGGAGCCGCTGGAAGAACAGGAAGAAGAAGAACACCGGCACCAGTGTCAGCGTCGACATGGCAAACAGGCCGCCCCAGTCCGATGCGCTGGTCGAGTCGACGAAGGTACGCAGGCCGAGCTGGATCGTGTAGGTGTTCATGTCGTTCAGGTAGATCAGCGGACCGAAGAAATCGTCCCAGGTCCAGATGAAGGAGAAGATCGCCGCAGTCGCCAGCACGGGCAGTGACAGCGGCAGCATGATCTTCCAGTAGATCCGCCAGGCGCTGCAGCCGTCCATCATCGCCGCTTCGTCGAGTTCGCGCGGGATTCCGCGGAAGAACTGCACCATCAGGAAGATGAAGAAGGCATCGCTTGCCAGAAATTTCGGCACGACGAGCGGCAGGATAGTGTTCACCCAGCCAAGGTTGAGGAACAGCACATACTGCGGGATCAGCGTCACGTGATAAGGAATCATCAGCGTGCCGAGCATGATCGCGAACCAGAAGTTCCGGCCGGCAAAGTGCAGGCGCGCAAAGGCATAGGCCGCCAACGAACAGGCAACGACGTTGCCGATGACGGTAAGGACCGAGATGACGAGCGAATTCCAGAAGAAGCGCCCGAAGGTGATATCAAGCCCTGTCCAGCCGCGCAGGTAGGAGGAAAAATCGATCGATGACGGAATGAGCGAAGTTGACGAGAAGATCTCGTTTTCCGGGCGCACTGAAGCGGACACCATCCACAGCAGCGGATAGAGCATCAGCAACGAGCCCAGGATCAGTAGCGTGTGGATCGCGACCGAAGCAGGAAGGCTGCGCTTGGTGATATCGGAAGGCGGCGCCGTGACGGCTGATGTGATCCCGTTAGTCATCGTAGTGCACCCAGTAACGCGAGGTCAGGAAGGAGAAGGCCGTGAAGATCGCGATGATCAGTACGAGGATCCAGGCGAGTGCCGAGGCATAGCCCATCCGGAAGTTTCCGAAAGCCTCCTGATAGAGATAGAGCGTGTAGAAGAGCGTCGAGTTGATCGGTCCGCCCGTTCCGCCTGATATGATAAAGGCCGGCGTGAAGGCCTTGAAGGCGTCGATCGTCTGCACGACGGCATTGAAGAAGATGACGGGTGTCAGGAGTGGCAGGGTAATCTTGTAGAACTGCCGGAACTTGGATGCTCCGTCGAGGCTGGCCGCCTCATACATGTCGGTCGGAATTTGCCGCAGGCCGGCCAGGAAGATGATCATCGGAGAGCCGAACTGCCAGACACTCAGCGCCACCAGTGTGTAGATTGAGTAGCTTGGATGCGAGATCCAGCTCGGGCCTTCGATCCCGAAATGGGCAAGCGCGGCGTTGACAAGTCCGTCGCCGGCGAAGAGCTGCCGCCAGAGAACGGCGATCGCTACGCTGCCGCCAAGCAGCGACGGCAGATAGAAGATCGCGCGGTAAAGTGGCAAGCCTCGAACACCCTTGTTGAGGGCCATCGCGACCAAAAGTGCGAATGTCAGCTTGAAGGGCACCGACAGCACGACATAGGTCAGTGTGACCTTCATCGCCGCAGCAAACTTAGCGTCGGCGGTTGCGATGCGCACGTAGTTCGCCGTACCCACCCACTCGGCCGACCGGATCATGTCGAAATCCGTGAAGGAGAGGTACAGCGAGATGACGGCCGGTCCGAGCGTTAGCCCGAAAAAGCCGATCAGCCACGGCAGAAGAAAGAGATAGCCCGGAGCATTGGCGGCCCAGAGGCGCTTGAAACGCCCCTCGGCCGCCGCCCCGTATTTACTCTTGATTGCGTCCGGGGCGGTCGTGCGCATCACATCACTCATCCGCGTCAGCCTTTGGCGAGAATGCGGCTGATCTCATCGACCAGCTGCTTGCCGCCGTCGCTCGGCGTAAGCTGGCCGAAGGCGATCTGCTCGGAGATCGTGCGAAGCACGACCTGTCCTTCGCCAGCACCCGAAGGCGGGGGCGGAGGCAGTTTGCCGGCGAGGTCGCCGAGGCCGCTGACGTATTCGAGCGGGATCTTGCCTGTCTCGTCGAGCTTGGCGGCTACCACATCGCGCATCGCCTTTGATTCCGGGATCCCGCGTTCGACGTCGAGCGCCAATGCAGCATCCGGATTGGTGACGAAGAAATTGACGTAATCGACTGCCTGGTCGATCGCTTTCGACTGCGAGGACACCGAGAAGAACATCGACGGCTTGCGATAGTGTCCGCCCTTCGAGTCCGGCTTGATGCGCATGTAGTTGGTCAGCGCCAGCTTGTCCTTGCTGATCGTCTGGAAGCCGACGAACTGGTTGCTGTGTGCGTAGTCGGCGGCCGCTTTTCCGAGGATCAGCGGGCTGCTGTCGATGGTATCCTTGTAGAGCGCCTGGACATCGGGTGGAACGCAGGCGCCCGCTTCGCGGAACTTGCTCCACATGTCGAACCATTCGGACACGTCGTCCGCGCCGAAGGCAATCTTGGAATCGGCGGTGTAAAGCGCCTTGCCCCGCTGTCTGAGATAGTTTTCCAGCAGCGGTTCATTGCCGCCGCCATCGGCAAATCCAAAGAAGCCCTTGCGCTTGCCGGCCTTGGTGATTTCGGCGCCCATCTTGCCGAACTCTTCCCAGGTGGTTGCCTGCGTCGGCAGGTCCACGCCGGCTTCCTGGAATGCAGTCGTATTCAAGACCGTTGATGCCGCGTTGGCGCCGAGGCTGACGCCGTAGAAGTGCCCGTCAACGCTGCCACCCTCGATCTGCGCCGGGTCGAAGTCGCCAAGATTGAGCTTGGACGGCATGTAGGATTCCAGCGGAGCAAGCGCGCCGCGTCGTGCATATTCAACGATATAGCGGTAGTCCATCTGGATGACGTCGGGCGCATTGCGGCCGGCAACCTGGGTTGCCAGTCGTGGCCAATAGTCCCCCCATCCGAGGAATTCGCCGGTGATCGCTGTTCCCGCATTCTTCGTCTGATAGAGCTGCGAGACCTTGTTGGTGCGGTCGGCGCGCGGCTGGGAGCCCCACCACAGAAGCCGCAGGCGGGCATCGGCGGCAAAGGCTTTGGACCCCAGTGCGGACAGCGAAAGAAGCGTTGCTCCCCCCGCAACGAAATTACGTCTGCTTACGCGAAGTGTCATCTGTTCTCCTCCTCCCTTGGGGAGCGCCTCCACACGCTCCTTGCTGGTTTCTCTTGCAACAAATAACTAATTGGTTACAAGCTATGGAGAAGCATTGAGGCTGTCAAGCGCTGATGTGATAGTGCTCCTCGTGCTTCTCGTTTTTACAATCTGTTCTCAACGTACTATGAGCGCAATGGGGAAATAAGAAAGGGTAGGCCGATGGAAGGCGCCGGCGGAAACGGGGAAAAGAAGAGAGTTAGGCGTCAATCGCCTGAACGTGTGCTGCAACGCGATCCCGAACGAACCCGTGCGGCAATCCTGGAAGCGGCGACGAGAGAGTTCGCCGAGAACGGCATGGGTGGCGCCAGAGTTGACGCGATCGCCGAGCGCGCCGGTACCAACAAACGCATGCTCTACCACTATTTCGGTGACAAGGAGCAGCTCTACTTGCGGGTGCTTGAGGAAGCCTATGTCGGTATCCGAACGGCCGAGCGCGAGCTTCATATCGGTGACCGCACGCCACAGGAAGGGATCGGTGAACTGGCACTGTTCACCTGGCGCTATTTTCTCGAACACCCCGAGTTCCTTAGCCTGCTCGGGACCGAGAACCTTCACCGCGCGCGCTGGCTGCGCCAGTCTGTCCGGCTGAAGGAGTTGCATTCACATCTGATCGGCGAACTCGCCGATGTGCTTGAGCGTGGCAAAAAAACCGGCGTCTTCATCGCAAATGCAGATCCGCTGAACGTCTATCTGACGATTGCTTCGCTCGGATACTTCTATCTTTCCAACCAGTATACTCTTTCGACGATTTTTGGCCGCAACTTGGTCGATCCGGGCAGTCTCGATGCCTGGGAGCAGCATATCGTCCATGTGACGCTCGCATCGATCGCTGCCTGATCCTCGAAATTCGAGATCGGCTATTGACAGAGGGCGGTGTCTATCATCAGGTAACTGTTTAGTTACAGCCTGCTTCAGCCGCGAGGGGCGCGACTTTCTTCTGGCAGGCATCAGGTCACTGTTCGTTTCATGACGCATGAAGGAGGATCATTCGATGGAGAAACGGCGCTTTGCCTTGATCGGAACGGGAAACCGCGGGACCACCATGTGGGGCAAGGAACTGCTCGCCGGCTGGCGCGAGCATGTGGATCTCGTCGCGATCGTCGATACCAACTCACTGCGCGCCGAGCGCGCCCGTACGATGATTGGCAGCAATGCGCCAATCTACGAGAACATCGATGCCATGCTTGCCGAACAGCAAGTCGATCTCGTCATCGTCTGCACGCCCGACTATACGCATGACGACATCGTCGTCCGCGCGCTGGAAGCCGGCATCGACGTCATCACGGAAAAGCCGATGACCACGGCGGTAGACAAGATCCGCCGGATCCTCGATGCCGAAAAGCGAACTGGCAGGCGAGTGGATGTCTCTTTCAACTATCGCTATTCGCCGACGGCGGCCAAGATCAAGGAACTGCTGAACGCCGGCGAGATCGGCCGCGTCACCTCGGTTGATTTCCACTGGTACCTCGATACCAAACACGGTGCGGACTATTTCCGCCGCTGGCATGCCTATACAGAAAATTCCGGCAGCCTCTTCGTGCATAAGGCGACGCACCACTTCGATCTGTTGAATTGGTACCTCGACAGCGATCCGGATGCCGTCACTTCCTTCGCCGACTTGCAGAACTACGGTCGCAAGGGACCGTTCCGCGGCCCGCGCTGCAAGCTCTGTCCGCATACGGGAGAGTGCGACTACTATCTCGACCTGGAAGCTGATCCCTTCCTCGATACGCTCTACGAGGACCCTTCGAAGCTCGACGGCTACTTCCGCGATGGCTGCGTCTATCGCGAGGATATCGATATCCCGGACACCATGGTCGTCAGCATCCGCTACAAGAATAATGTTCACGTCTCCTATTCGCTGAACACCTTCCAGCCAATCGAAGGCCACCACATCGCCTTCAACGGCACGCATGGCCGCATCGAGTTGCGCCAGTACGAAAAGCAGCCATGGGAAACGCCCGACGAGGACACCATCCTGCTCGTTCGCAACTTCCCGAAGGGCAACGATGCCGTCGAGCGCATCGTCGTGCCGCACTATCCGGGCGGCCACTACGGCGGCGACGACCGGATGCGCAACATGATCTTCAAGCAGGGGATGGAAGACAAGCTCGGCCAGCGTGCCGGTACGCGCGCCGGCGCCATGTCCGTGCTGTGCGGTATTGCAGCACTGACAAGCTCGCGCAGCGGCAAGGTGGTGAAAATCTCCGACCTGATGCCGGAGATCGTAACTGGCGCACCTGCAAATCTGAAAGCCGGCTAAGCAATGAGCGCCAGATCGCGACGCAGGATCTGGTAGAGGAGCGGTTCGCCTTTCATGAACCGCTCTATTTCATCGACCGCCATGTCCCCGAGCCGTCCGCGTTCCAGCCCCACCGCACCCGCAATGTGTGGCGTCAGGAAGACGTTGGGGAGGTCGTAGAAGGCTGATGCCGCCTCTGGTACTTCGGGGTCGGTCACGTCGATAATCGCGTCGATCCGCCCGGTTCCAAGTGTTTTGAGCAGCGCGGATTCATCGATCAAGGCGCCACGCGCCGTATTGATCAGCGTGGCGCCGTCCTTCATCAGGGAAAGCTCATGGGCTCCGATCATATGGCGCGTCGAGGGTAGCGATGGTGCATGCACAGAGACGATGTCGGACTGCTTCAGGAGCTCAGGCAGATCCGCCTTCTCGGTTCCGAGGCCGATCGCCTCGATGGCATCGACGGTGGGGTCGAAAAGAAGGATACGGAATTCGAATGGTCGCAGCAGCTCGATAACCCGTCGGCCGATGCGTGAGGCGCCGACAATGCCGACCGTACGGCCGTAATTGCCGATACCCAACCGCTGCATCGCGTGCGTCCGGTCGCGGTTGCGATCGGCGACATAGAGATCACGGAAGCGAAACACCTGCTTGCCGGCGAAGATGATTGCCGCAAGCGTAAACTCCGCAACCGGGATTGAATTCGCCTCGGCCGCGTGGGTTACGGCAATACCGGCGTCGAAGATTTGCTCGTCGACAATCCCCTTCACTGTCCCGGCGGCATGCGCGATCAGCTGCAACCGTGGAGCGGCTGCGAGCACCTCGCGCCCGACATAGGGCGCACCCCAACCTGTCAGGAGGATGTCGGTTTCTGCAAGAATGCGCCGGGCGCGATCGTCGTCGAAGCTCTGGAGTGGCTGGGGGTCAAGAAGATGACCGATCTCACCGAGCCGGCGCAATGCCTCGGCAGGCAGGACATGCTCTGTCCTGGCCGGCTGCATGGCGAGCGCAATGGAATGGCGCGTCATGGCATCTGCCCCGGCGCCTCGATCGCGCTGACCGTCACGCCTTCATTCGCGACAAGCGCTTCGAGTTCGGCGATATCTGGTGCCTCGGGTGGCGTTGTCCAGGCGCCAGCCACGGTGTCCGTGTCGTTTGCAGCCAGGACGGCGGTCATCAAGATCGTCTGCCCCTCTCGTATTCTGCCTCGCAATTGCGGTACGAGCGTCTTGGCGACGATCATATTGGTATTCGGCGGCGCCTTCTGTGTCAGGCCCGTGCGTAAAGTCTGGGAACCGATATCGACAATTCCGCTGAAGTCCGTTTCGCCGATCGCATAGGCGCTTGCACCGTCCGCAACGAGCGTGTCGAGTTCGAAGTCCCGGCGGGCGATCGCAAAGCCGCCTTCTGCCGTCTGCAGCGGTCGAGGCGTGTTGATGCGGTGGACACGGATATGCCAGGGCGACGCCGGCACCAGCCATGTTTCCACATCCACATCTTGGAAGGGCGCCCACCTGGAATAAAGAACCTCACCTGCAAGCTTGGCTTCCCGGTTGCTCTCGCGAACGCGGTAGTGCAGACCATCGTCGCTGAAAGCGAGGGTTGAATCAAACGCCGCGCCAGCGAAGTTGCGCTCGTCGGATTCCACGCTGAACCCATAGCGGCTGGAATAGGCGAATTTCGCGTATTTCTCCGTGCCGAAACGCATCTGCAGGTTCTCCTGGCCGGAGGAGAGGGCAACGACGTCGCCGCCATTGCGCATCAGGACCATGCCGGGATGGCGCTGCGGCAGGACAGTTGCCGTTTCGGCAGATGGTGTTTCCGCGGTGGTCCAGAAGGGGTGATCGTCCGCGAGCGCAAGTGGCAGGAATGCCTTGAATGCCCAGTAAGGCGAACCTGCCGAATTATAGTTCTCCGACATCAACAGGTTGGGATAGCCGAAGCCGATTGACAGTACGCCGTCACGGTCGGTCATCGGCTTGTTCTTCCACCAACGCAGGTGCTGCAAACAAAGGCTCTTGATCTCGCCCCAAGGCAACGCTTCAAGATCGGCGAAGGCGAGCGCCGACCAGAAGCCGGCACATGCAAAGCGGTAGGTCAGGCTGCGACCGAACGGGATCGTCGCCCCATCCGCACCGAACCAGTGCCTGAAGTCGCTTGCGAAGAGCAGGGCGCGTTCGCGGTAACGCTTTGCGTAGTCGTCATCGACGAGCTTCGAATAGATCAGCCCGTAGAAATGCATGGCGAATGGAATGTAGTGGTCGATCCGGCGCACGTTGCCGTCCCGGTACCATCCGTCGCCGATATAGAAGCCCTCGAGTTCTTCGAGATATTGCTGCGTCAGGCTACGGTCGAAGTTGGCGCCGACGCGGTCAAGCGCGATGTCAACGAAGATCCGGAAGAACTTCCAGTTGTTGTCGGCATAGTCGAACTGCCTTGCGTGCTTGAGGTAGGCGACGACGTTGTCGCGCGCCCGCCCTCCAAGCGGCTCCCATACTTTCTCCGGCACGAGCGCCAGGGCAAAGCCGAGCGCCGCCAACTCCACCATACGCTGGTCGCGGCCTTTGATGGCTCCCCAATACTCCGGGTGCTTCGGGTCCGTGCCATTGGCGATGCCCTCGGCAAAGCGATGCCATTCCCCAAATTCGCCGCCGCCGGCTCCGAGCGGTGCCAGCCCCCAGAGCGGTCGCGCAAAGCCCTCGAGGTCCGCCGCTGCGCGGTCGAAATGCGCAGCGGCGCCATCGAGCCGCACGCGCGCGTTGCCTGCCGAGAAATAGGGTAAAAGCGGATAGAAGAGGTCGCGAAGTGCGCGCGACATATCCTCCCGCGTCTTCAGCGGATTGTCGGCAAGCGGATTTGCACTGGCAGGATCATAGGTCATCGGCATTGCTCGTCGTATCAAGAGTGCGGAACGGTGCCGCCGGCAATCGGCACGACGGCATGGCAGATCTGGCGGGCAGGGGCGGTGCGATCCTTGAAGCGCGCAACCATGAGGCTGACCGCCTCCCTGCCGAGCGCCACGCGATCTACGCGCATGGTTGACAGCGGCGGGTTGGTCATCAGGGCGCACGGCAGGTCGTCGAAGCCAATAATAGCGAAGTCATCAGGAACGAGCAGTCCTGCCTCTGTCACGGCTTCGAGAACACCGACGGCGATGAAGTCGTTCATACAGAAAGCGGCGGTAAAACCGGCATTCTCGGCGAGAACAGCCGCCGTCAGCTCATGTGCCTCGTGAATTGCGCTTCCGTGGAAGGTCATCGACACAAGACGTCCTTCTGCGCCTTCTACCTCGGCAACTGCAGCCTTGAAGCCCCGCACACGCTCGCGGATGGTGTTTCGGTGCGAGCCAGTCAGATGCAGGATCCGACGATGGCCGGCATTCAGAAGACGGGTTGTAGCCGCATATGCGCCGAAGAAATTTGCGGGGGAAGCGCCGTCGAGCCGCAGTTGCGGATCGGTGCCGTTGACCAGTACCGTCGGGATTTCCGCGTCCTCAAACCAGGCGCGCAGCTCGGCGCTTGGATCTATCCCGACTAGGAACAGGCCACCGGCACCTGCCGTCTGCATGTACTCGTGAACCACATCCGGCGTTGCCCTGTTTTCGCGGATCAGCCGAACTTCGAAGGGAATGCCGGCATCGAGCGCGCCTGCGCGTAACCCGTCAACGATCCCTTCATAGAAGACGCTGAGCCCGCCGGTTAGGCCATCGCTTGCAATCAGGGCGAGGGTGCCGCGCAGCGCGCCGCTTGCGGTGCGTGCCGAGTAGCCGTTTTCGGCCGCTACTTTGAGAATGTGCTGGCGCACGCTCTCGCTGATGCCGGGCTCGTTGGCGAGCACGCGGGATACGGTGGATACCGAAACACCTGCCATTGTAGCGATGTCGGCCTGTCTAAGTCTCTTCGTCTTGATCTCGTTCATGCGTCCAGATTATGCAAATAATGCAAATTTGCAAGAAAAAGATAATTTGTTGCATTGGGAATTTTTTTGCGTAATCTACGCCGACATACGCCCCTAGAGCTGTTGGAGGATGGCGGGGCGATGAAAAGGAGGATCTAACATGCAGGTCAATCGCCGTTCATTTCTCATGGGTTCGGCAGGCGTCGCTGCCGGGCTGGCCTTCGGCGCCGGGGGCTCATCTCCCGCTTTCGCGGAAGACGCCAGGCTGCGAGCCATGTGGTGGGGATCGAATGATCGTGCCAAACGCACGCTCGATGTTGCCAAGCTATATGAAAGCAAGAACGCTGGCGTTTCGGTCGTTGGCGAGTCGCTGAGCGGCGATGGCTATTGGACAAAGCTCTCGACCCAGATGGCCGGACGCGCGATCGCCGACGTCTTCCAGCTCGAGCCGGGAACGATCTCTGACTATTCCAAGCGCGGCGCGTGCCTTGCGCTCGATGAATTCGTGCCCTCGACGCTGAAGGTCGATTCCTTCGGCAAGGATATGCTGAAGCTGACGACGGTCGACAACAAACTCTATGGTATCGGTCTCGGCCTCAATTCCTTCGCCCTGTTCTTCGATCAGACGGCCTTTGACAAAGCGGGCATTCCGGTGCCGACCGCTGACCTGACTTGGGATGAGTACGCCAAGCTCGCGGTAGAACTGACGAAGGCTGGCGGCAAGAATAACTACTGGGGTGGCCCCTATGGCGCGCGCTACACCTACGTCTTCGATGCTTGGCTGCGTCAGCGCGGCAAAAGTCTCTATGCCGACGGCAAGCTCGGCTTCGACGTGGACGACGCGACGGCCTGGTTCAGCTATTGGGAGGATCTGCGCAAGAAGGGCGGTACCGTCGCTGCCGACGTCCAGACGCTCGACCAGAATACGATCGATACGAACTGCCTTGCGCTCGGCAAGTCGGCGATGGGCATGGCCTATTCCAACCAGCTCGTCGGCTATCAGCTGATCTCCAAGAACAAGCTCGCAATCACACTCCTGCCACGTGAAAAGAAGGGCGGCCCCTCCGGGCACTACTACCGCCCGGCACTGATCTGGAGCGTGGGCGGGACCACGAAGAATGGCGAGGCGGCTGCCAAGTTCATAGACTTCTTCGTCAATGACGTGGAAGCCGGCAAGATCCTCGGTGTGGAGCGTGGCGTGCCCATGTCGCCCGTCGTGCGGGAGGCGATTCTCCCCCATCTCAATCCCACCGAGCAGGACACGGTGAAATACGTGAACCTGCTAAAGGATCAGGTGGGTGAATATCCCGCCCCCGCGCCGCTTGGCTCGACGCAGTTCGATCAACGCGTCTTCCGCCCGATCGCCGATGAACTCGCCTTCGAACGGACGACGCCTGCCGAAGCGGCGGCCCGCCTGCTCGAGGAAGGGAAGTCAACGATCAAGGGCTGATCGTGTTCGACTTTGGCTGATCACTGGATCGCGGCGGACACGAGTCAGCGGCGATCCTTCCTTGCCGTCACTCGATAACAAGTGCGACGGCCACGTCGCGCAAGCAAATTGACGTCGCTGTTGCTATCTGTCAGCGACGACGGCCCTGGGCCGCGGCCGTGCTTCCGCTTTGATCATGCGCACCCAATTGCGGCCGATGGCAAGGCCGCTTGCATCTGATTCTCTCGCATGTTTCGCGGCAAGCGACGCGTAGCGCTCATGCCAGCCCGGCTCCATCTGCTCGATCGATGCGGCAAATTCGACCTTCCAGCTGTCGATCACCGAAGCGCTGGCCTCGAAATGGAACTGCGTACCATAGGCCGCGCGCCCAACTCGAAACGCCTGGTTCTGCGTCAGGCTGCTGACGGCAAGACGTGTGGCCCCCTCCGGCAGCGTGAAGGTGTCGCTGTGCCACTGGAACGTCGTGAAATCGCCGTTGAGCCCGGAGAGCAACGGGTCTGTCTCGCCCTCTTCTGATTTGCGGACCGAATGCCAGCCGAACTCCAGCCTGGCATTCAGGTGGTTTTCAGCGCCGTAGGCGCGCGCCAGGATCTGTGCGCCAAGGCAGATGCCGAGCACAGCCTTGTCGGCTTCGGCGAAGTCGCGCATCAATCGCGCAAGAGCCGGTAGGTACGGATAGTTCGTATCGTCAATCGCATTCTGCTCGCCGCCGAGGACGACCAGCGCGTCACGATCGCCAATGCCTGTTGGCAGCGTGCAGTCGATCCAGGGTTTGAAACGCTCGATTTCTGCGTTGGCCTCTGCCAGCGCCACGCCAAGCGAACCGAGCGGCGTGCTCTTCATGTTCTCAATGACGGCAACCCGCATCAGCATCTCCACTACGATCTTCGATACGGAGAGGAACACCAAGCGCTTCGCGATTGCAATATCGATTGCGCCACGCAACGGCAGTTCTTAAATCGGAATGGCGAAAGGAAGCTCTGACA
The DNA here is from genome assembly GCA_900466605.1 of Hyphomicrobiales bacterium. Classification (GTDB taxonomy): domain Bacteria; phylum Pseudomonadota; class Alphaproteobacteria; order Rhizobiales; family Rhizobiaceae; genus Rhizobium. Next base: position 344,335 of record UBMU01000008.1, on the reverse strand, counting down.
TGACCGACAAGAAGGCCCGCGTGACTATCCTCTACTGCACCCAATGCAACTGGCTGCTGCGCGCCGGCTGGATGGCGCAGGAAATTCTGCAGACTTTTACCGACAACCTCGGCGAAGTGGCGCTCATTCCCGGTACCGGCGGCAATTTCGAGATCCGGGTCGACAACGAACTGGTCTGGGAGCGCAAGCGCGACGGCGGCTTTCCCGGTCCGAAGGAATTGAAGCAGCGCATCCGCGATATTATCGAGCCCGGCCGCGATCTCGGCCATGTCGATCGCGCGTCGCTGGAAAGCTGACCCCTTCAACTGGCTGCAGCATTTTCAGCCGCACGCCTCAATCGAAGGGCGAATTGCAGGTCTTGTAGATTCCCTCGAACGTCACGAACCGGTCGGTCTTCGCATTGTAGCTCCGATATTGATTTCGGCACCAATCCACATGGAACTGTCGGCCCTGTGCCTTCGGCTGCGCCGTGCGTACGGGGGGCGGCGGATCGTAATAAAGCGGTCCGCGCCCCTGTGCCCCTGGCCGATAGTAGGTCGGGCCGGTGGCCGTCGGGGGGCGATAGTTCGGCTGCACATAGGAGGGGCGGAACGATTGTACCGGGCCGAAGGTAAAGCAGCCGCGCGCGTCGCACATGGTCGATCCGACCCGGACGATGTCTGATTCGTCCGCGGGTGAAAGCACGCCAAGCGGCATAGCAAACGTCGCACAGGGCAGCACGGAGAAGAGGGCGATGAGGTAGAGATTGTGAAGGCCAGGCATCGGACGATCCTTTCTTGCTGCAGATATAGGGCGCCCTTGCGCCGATCGCTACCGCCGCTCGGGATTGCGCAATCCTCACCATACGCCGGCATCAACGACTTTTTTGCTGCCTGTCAGGAAAACTTCAAAAACCCTGTTGACAGCAAGAGGCCACCCCCGTACATGGCTCTCCGTCGCCCAGATGGCGGAATTGGTAGACGCGCCAGCTTCAGGTGCTGGTACCCGAAAGGGTGTGGAGGTTCGAGTCCTCTTCTGGGCACCATTCCCTAAGAAATGCAAAGAGAAAGCCGATGCCAACGGCTTCTTGTTTCTTCTTCGAAAGGCATTGCTTGAGCAGGTAAATGACGTCCGATCGGACGCATGCTTTCGTTCTTCGACACCACGCGTAAAGTCTCCCAGGGAAGGTCAAGTCAGGGTCAGCGGACCGGCTGGTAATGCCCGCGCAGCGGCACCTGCGTCCCAACGCTCTCCACGCCGTTACGATCGCAGACGTAGACAAGGGTAGGTAACCCGCCGGTACGGAAGATCTTGTCATATCCGCGGCGCAGCGGTCGCGTTTCCGTCCGGCAGTTATATTGTTCCTCGTCCTTCGGCTCCGGCTGCGCCTTCACGCCCGGCAGGTTGGAATAGGGGTAAGCCGAGCGTGCATTTGTTTCGCCAGCGCGCCGCCAGTCGGTGGCAAAGCTCGCTCCCGGTGCCAGGCTCGCGCCCGATGTCACGGCTATCAACAACCCTATCGCGAACCGCATCTCGTGGCCTCGCCGAATCCCGGACTTCTTCATCTCCCGTGGATGTAGGCGTCCCGGCAATCAACATCAAGCAAGCGGATCGGCCCGTCTGCTGCGATCTCGCAAACGTGAGTTCGTTGACGAGGTTAGTACAAGTGCGATCCACGGCGGGGATACGCGTCTTGACGACGCAAGCGGAACGAAGTTTTGCGCGCTCTGCCGTAAGTTGATTGCGACGAAGAGACGCCAGGAACCTGCAAGCTTCTGACGGCCTCTCTTGCAGATAGTTGCACGAATGAAGGCGCGGTGCTCTATCCGCGACTTTCGCTTTGATCTAAGCAGGCCAGCCGACAGCGCGCCGCGGGAAGGACGAAAACAGATGACGAATTTTGTATTGACGGTGACGTGCAAGTCGACGCGCGGGATCGTGGCGGCGATTGCAAACTACCTAGCAGATCAGGGATGCAACATTGTCGATTCGTCGCAGTTCGACGACCTCGATACCGGCAGGTTCTTCACCCGCGTCAGTTTCATTTCAGAAGAGGGCGTCGACCTTGCGGCACTCAAGGAAGGCTTTAAGCCGGTCGCCGCAAAATTCGAAATGGATGCCGAAATCCATGCTGGCGACAGCCGCATGAAGGTGCTGCTGATGGTGTCGCGCTTCGGTCACTGTTTGAATGACCTGCTTTACCGCTGGAAGATCGGCGCGCTGCCGATCGACATCGTCGGCGTGGTGTCCAATCACTTCGAGTATCAGAAGGTGGTGGTGAACCACGATATTCCCTTCCACCACATCAAGGTGACCAAGGAAAACAAGCCGCAGGCCGAAGCCCAGCTGCTCGACCTCGTAGATCAGACCGGCACCGAACTGATCGTCCTCGCCCGCTATATGCAGGTTCTTTCCGATGCCATGTGCCGCAAGATGTCTGGCAAGATCATCAACATTCATCATTCCTTCCTGCCGAGCTTCAAAGGTGCCAACCCTTATAAGCAGGCATACGAGCGTGGTGTGAAGCTGATTGGCGCGACCGCGCACTATGTAACGGCGGATCTCGATGAAGGTCCGATCATCGAGCAGGACACAGCCCGCATCACGCATGCTCAAAGCGCCGACGATTATGTCTCGATCGGCCGTGATGTCGAAAGCCAGGTGCTGGCGCGTGCCATCCATGCGCACATCCATCGCCGCGTTTTCCTGAACGGCAACCGCACGATCGTATTCCCCGCAAGCCCGGGCGGCTACGCATCCGAGCGCATGGGCTGATCGCAAGCCACAGCGGATTTGCCATTGAGCTTGGATCTCCTCGCTTGCTGGTGGCACGGATTCGATTATCTGCGTAGTCTGCAAAATCGAATCATGCCGCGGGGGATGCCATGACTGACGAGACGCTTGTCGATCGCGCGACGTTGCCACGCCCTGACGTGAGCGCCGCGGAAGCCAGCGACATTCTTCAGTCACGCTATGGTTTGTCGGGAACGATCGCGGAGCTAGGCAGCCAACAGGATCGCAACTACCGTCTGGATACCGGCGAGCGCCGCTATGTGCTGAAGATCTGCCACGTGGCCTACGAGACGCTGGAGCTTGAGGCACAGAACGCGGCCATCCACCACATCAGTACGAGAGCGGGTGCACCGCGCGTCCCGCGGGTCATCCCGTCGACTGACGGGCAGGATATTGTTGCCGTCACCGTCCGCGACCAGACCTTTCAGGTGAGGCTGCTGGAGTATCTCGAAGGCGAGGGACTGACGCATCGAAAGCATTTGCCGAAGGAGTCGGTCGCTGCCCTCGGCGCCCTCTGCGCGCGCTTGGCGCAGTCGCTCGCCGATTTCACGCATCCTGGTCTCGATCGGAGCCTGCAATGGGACTTGCGCCGCGCCGGTCCGGTCGCCGTGCAGCTGCTTTCGGCCATCACCGACAGTGCCGCGCGCGATCGCATCGCCAAGACGATGGTAGCTGCCGTGCGGCGAATCCAGCCCCTGGCACCGTCTTTGCGCTTGCAGGCCGTACATCACGACGTAACGGGCGACAACGTCGTCAGCTATCGCGACAGCCAGGGGCGTCTGGTTCCAGACGGGGTCATCGATTTCGGCGACATTATTCGCGGCTGGCTGATCGGGGATCTTGCGGTCACCTGCGCTTCGCTGCTGCATCAGGCCGATGGCGATCCGCTCTACATTCTTCGTGCAGTCAAGGCATATCACGAGGTCTATCCGCTGACGGAGGAGGAGCTGCGCGCGCTCTGGCCGCTGGTCGTTGCCCGCGCCGTCATTCTTGTCGCCAGCGGCGAGCAGCAGATCTCGATCGACCCCGAGAACGACTATGTTCGAGGCAATCTTGAGCTCGAGCGCCGCATATTCGATACGGCGGTATCCGTTCCGTTCGAACTCATGGAGATCGCTGTCCTGAAGTCGGTCGGCATCGAAACGGCCGCGCTATCGACCGAGAACTGGCATCCGCTGCTTCCCGACGTCGATCCGACGACAATCTCCTTCGTCGATCTAGGTGTCCAGAGCCCGAATTTCGCCGCCGGTAACTGGTCGCAGGCCGACATGGATTGGCGATTGCTTGCGCGGGCGGCGGCCGAGACAGGCACTGCGGCGACGCGCTACGGCGAATACCGATTGTCGCGCTCGAAGCTTCGGAGCGCCTCGCCGTCCGCAGCCTTCACGCTGCATTCCGATATTTGCCTCGCAGGCGGCAGCGCCGTTGCCGCTCCATTCGCCGGGAAAGTAAGTTGGAAAAACCACCATCTCGTTCTGGCAGGCGAGGGCATCAGCCTTCATCTCGACGGAATCGAGCCTTCGCTTGACGATGAAGCCGAAGTCGAGGCAGGACAGCCGATCGGAACGATCTCCGGTGAAAGCGGATCTCTCGGCGGCCTGCGCGTGCAGCTCTCCACCCTGCAGGGCGCGGAACCTCCGTTGTTTTGCAGCCCTCAGGAAGCGGTCGCCTGGTCGGAACTATGCCCGTCGCCAGCCGCTCTTCTCGCCCCGGGCGTAACTGCACCTAAGCCGGTGTCCGCGGAGCTGTTCGCCCTTAGGGAGGCGCATCTCGCAAAGCCGCAGAAGAACTACTATGGCACGCCGCCGCAGATGGAGCGCGGTTGGAAAGAGCATATGTTCGATGTCGAGGGCCGCGCCTATCTCGACATGCTCAACAACGTCACCATCCTTGGTCACGGCCACCCGCGCATAGCTGAAGCGATCAGTGAACAATGGCTGCGACTGAACACCAATTCGCGCTTCCATTATGGCGCCATTGCCGAGTTTTCGGAGCGCCTTGCATCGCTTGCTCCGGAAGGGCTGGACACGGTGTTCCTCGTCAACAGCGGATCGGAGGCGAACGACCTCGCGCTACGCCTCGCCTGGGCACACACCGGCGCCAAGCAGACGCTTTGCCTGCTCGAGGCCTATCACGGTTGGTCGGTCGCCAGCGACGCCGTTTCAACCTCGATCGCTGACAACCCGCGGGCGCTCACGACGAGGCCCGACTGGGTGCATCCCGTTCTCTCACCAAACATGTACAGAGGTGTTTTCCGCGGTGCGGAATCAGCAACCGGCTATCTGGATGCCGTATTTGCGGCTCTTGAAGCCATTGATGCAAAGGGTGAGGGTCTGGCAGGCTTCATCGCAGAGCCGGTCTATGGGAATGCCGGTGGCATATCGCTTCCGGATGGTTATCTTGCGGCTGTGTATGGGCAGGTCCGGGCTCGGGGCGGCGTCTGCATCGCCGACGAAGTGCAGGTGGGTTACGGGCGGCTTGGGCATCATTTCTGGGGCTTCGAGCAGCAAGGTGCCGTCCCCGATATCATCACGATTGCCAAGGGGATGGGCGACGGCCATCCGCTGGGCGCCGTGATCACGACAAGAGCCATCGCCGAATCGCTGGAGAAAGAAGGCTATTTCTTCTCGTCCACCGGCGGCAGTCCGGTCAGCTGTGTCGCGGGCCTGACGGTGCTCGATATCATGGCCGACGAAAGGCTCCAGGAGAATGCGCGCGATATTGGCGATCATCTCAAAGGCCGTCTGGTCGCACTGATCGACCGTTATCCTATTGTCGGCGCCGTGCACGGCATGGGGCTCTATCTCGGCCTGGAGCTGGTCCGCGACAGAACGACGTTGGAGCCGGCAACGGCAGAGACGGCGGCGATCTGCAGCCGGCTTCTTGATCTCGGTATCCTGATGCAGCCGACCGGCGATCACCTGAACGTGTTGAAGATCAAGCCGCCGCTTTGCCTGACTGCCGAGAGCGCCGACTTCTTCGCCGACATGCTGGAAAAGGTGCTCTCGGAGGGATGGTAGGCTACATCGAGCGGCGTTAACCATTTCGGTCATTTCGCGGCTTTGCGGTTTTTAATCAAATGTACCATTGCCGGAATCGGCAGCACTTCCTATCTCTGGTCCGTGATCGAAAGAGAGCTTCGGACTGTCACGCGAATGGCACAAAGACTTGATAGGGTTCTTGCAGTCAATTCGAGTATGATGGAATGAAATTTTCCGAATGGTCGATATTTTGACACGTTTCGGAATATGTTTCTGATCGACTGCGCATTATAGTCTATAAATGAAGTAGATTAATAGCGCCGTCGTCGCCGGCTCCGGAAATCCGGGGCCTGAAGCAAGCGCAACGCCAAAGAAAGGAACGAGACATGACTGACATCGACACTCTCGCCAATTTCCTTGGGCGATCGGTGCTTGGCAATGACCGTCCGGGCGCCCTCTCCCGCCCGAACTGTCGAATGTGACCTTCGTCCACCCTTACCGGAATCAGACAAGTCAATTCGCCATCGCCAGCGCATAGCGCGCGGCAGGAGTTCTACGCATGAAAAAAGAAGTAATCGAGTACGCAGGCGTTCCCGTCGGGATCGTCATCCCGGATGAGAACCGGTTGAAGTTCATCGCAGTGAAATTTCACGTTCACGATCTGGACGAGCAGCATTTCAGCTCGCCGGCGGAAGTGAAGCTCGCCATCCATGACCTGATGACCCGCCGTCACCCGAAGCCCCTCCATGCCTGAGCGCATGAGGCGCGGCTTAACCCGCCCTGACAGGTTTCAGACCGGTCTTGCCCAAAGGTGAGGCCGGTCTTGTCTTTTGACCGCTGTTGCGGTCCTATCGCGCGCTCTTGGCTGAACGAGGATGGCGCGCTTGCTCAATCTGATCACTGACATTGAAGGCGTCGCCGTCGGAAGCGCGACGGACTTGCTGCTCGGCTCTGGCGTGACCGCCATCATCTTCGATGAGCCCGCGACGGCCTCGGGCGTCGTGCTGGGCGGCGCACCCGGCGGCCGCGACACGGCGCTCCTGGATCCTTCGATGACGGTCGGCGCGGTCGACGCCTTCGTCCTATCCGGGGGCTCGGCCTTCGGCCTTGACGCTGCTGGTGGCGTTCAGGCGGGTCTGCGCGAAGCCGGTCGAGGTTTCCCCGTCGGTGATGTCAAGGTGCCGATCGTTCCCCAGGCAATCCTGATGGACCTTCTCAACGGTGGCAACAAGGGGTGGGGTCTGCAGTCGCCCTATCGCGACATGGGCTACCAAGCGTTCAAGGCGGCCGCAAAGGGACAATTCGCGCTCGGCAGTGTTGGTGCGGGGGCGGGAGCTACGACCGCGACTTTTAAGGGCGGGCTCGGTTCGGCAAGCGCCGAAACCAGCAGTGGACTGACGATCGCTGCGATCGTTGCCGTCAATGCGCTCGGCTCGGCGACGGTGGGGGAGGGGCCGCACTTCTGGTCGGCGCCTTTCGAGCAGAACGCAGAATTTGGCGGCCTCGGCTTGCCCTCGCCGATCTCTGAAGCCGATACCCGTATGCGGCTGAAGGGCACGAATGCAACGGCGACGACGATCGGCGCCATCGTCACCGATGCCGAGTTGACGAAGCAGGAGGCGCACCGCCTCGCGATCATGGCTCATGACGGTTTCGCGCGGGCGCTGTTGCCGGCGCATCTGCCGCTGGATGGCGACACGGTCTTTGCCGCGGCGACGGGCAGCAAACTGCGGCCGGACCTTCCAGCCTTTCTAGAGCTCTGCCATTTCGCCACGATAGTGATGGCGCGCGCTATCGCGCGTGGCGTCTACGAGGCTACTGCACTTCCGGTCGCTGGCGCGCAGCAGGCCTGGCGAGACCGCTACCCTGATCGCGCAAGATCGCCTAAACAGGACGACATTGCCTGAAGCGGCGGAGACCACGACATGCAGATCCGTGCCCTGATGTATTTCGACGAGCTGGTGCGCACCAATTCCATGCGCCAGGCTGCGGAGAATCTGAACGTTGCCCCGACGGCGATCAGCCGGCAGATCGAGAATCTCGAATATCACTTTGGCGCGCCGCTTGTGGAGCGCAGCGCCCGCGGCGTGAAGCTGACGGCGGCCGGCGAGCTGCTTGCGGCCCGCGCCGGACGGACACTGCGCGAACTCGATCACGTGGGCCAGCTGATCGAGGATTTGAAAGGGCTGCAGCGCGGCAAGGTCAACATTTATGCCAACGGCGCCACGGTCGCCAATCTGCTCGCCCCGGCGCTCGCGGAGTTCAGCCTGAAATATCCGAAGCTGCGTTTCGAGGTTGTGATAACGAGCGCGCGGCAGGCGATCGAAGCGGTCAACGGCGCCGAGGCCGATATTGCCGTAACGCTGTTTGCGCCACCGCTCTCCGGCACGAAAATACGGCTGCGTTCGGAAATCGCCTATGATCTGATCGTTGCCCCCGGACATGCCGCAGCAGACCGGTCGGAAATCCAGTTGAAGGATATCGCGGAGTTCTCTCTGGCGCTCCCCGATCAGTCCTTCAGTTTCCGTCAGGCCTTCGATGCGCGGATCGAGAAGGAGGGCTTGGATGTTGAGCCGGTGTTCGTTACCAGCTCGCTCGAAATGCTGAAGGAGCTGGTTCTAAGCGGTGCGGCCGTCACTCTGTTGCCCGCGTTGACCGTTCGTCGTGAGATCGAGGCTGGCCAGCTCCTCGCTATTCCCTTGGCCGGCAAGAGCGCGATACGAACCTATGTCGATCTTTGTGTCGCCCCTGATCGCCAGCTTTCCTTTGCGGCAACGAAGCTGGTCGATTTTATCGAGCGGTTCATGCGCGAGCGCGCAAAAGATTAGCCCCGTGGACTTGCTCGGGACCGCTCTTCGAGTGTAGCACTTTCGGCTACACCGAGAACACATAATTGTCATTGTGTGTGCACTCGGGCAATGACACCTTAGCGCATAAAAGGTCGTTGCTGCGGCGGCGGCCAGACAGGGGAACAGAATGATCAAGGTTTCGCGCGCGCCGTCGGCGCGGCTTGTTCGGCGACTCTATCTCGGCGCGGCCGCTTCCGTCGGCCTCGTCTTGCTCGGACTTAGCCCAGCGGAAGCAGCCAAAACCACGCTGACGCTCGGTATGACCGTGGAGCCGACGGGCCTCGATCCGACGATCGCGGCCCCGGTCGCAATCGGTCAGGTGACCTGGCAGAATGTCTTCGAGGGGCTTGTTTCGATTGATGAGGCCGGCAAGGTGCAGCCGCAACTCGCCAAGAGCTGGGATGTCTCTCCTGACGGCCTCACCTATACGTTCAAGCTGCAAGCCGGCGTCAAATTTCACGATGGCGAGGCCTTCGATTCAACTGCCGCGAAGTTCGCGCTCGACCGCGCCCGCGGAGCAGACTCGGTGAACCCGCAAAAGCGTTTCTTCACCTCGATCGCTTCCATCGAAACGCCTGACCCGGAAACGCTCGTCCTCAAGCTCTCTGCGCCAACTGGAAGCCTTCTCTATTGGCTCGGCTGGCCGGCATCCGTCATGGTCGGCTCGAAGTCTGCCGCCGCAGACAAGACGACGCCTGTCGGCACCGGTCCGTTCAAATTCGTCAATTGGGCGAAGGGCGACAAGGTCGAGCTGGAAAAGAACCCCGACTATTGGAACAAGGACGTCGCGGTAAAGCTCGATAAAGTGACCTTCCGCTTCATCGCCGATCCGCAGGCCCAGGCGGCGGCGCTGAAGTCGGGTGATGTCGACGCCATTCCTGAATTCGCAGCACCCGAGCTGATGAGCTCCTTTGATGGTGACGCGAAGCTTGCGACCAAGATCGGCAACACCGAGCTTAAGGTCGTGGCCGGCATGAACAACGCCAAGAAACCCTTTGACGACAAGCGTGTGCGCCAGGCGCTGATGATGGCGATCGATCGCAAGACCGTCATCGATGTTGCCTGGTCAGGGCTCGGCACGCCGATCGGCAGCCACTACACGCCGAACGATCCGGGCTATGTCGATCTTACCGCCGCTTTGCCCTACAATCCTGAAAAGGCGAAGGCACTGCTTGCCGAAGCTGGCTATCCGAATGGCTTCACCTTCACAATCAAGTCGCCGCAAATGGCCTATGCGCCACGCAGCGCACAGGTCATGCAGGCGATGCTGGCCGAAATCGGCGTGACGATGAACATCGAGCCAACCGAGTTTCCAGCCAAGTGGGTGCAGGATGTCATGAAGGACCGCGCCTACGAGATGACAATCGTCGCCCACGCCGAACCGCTGGACATCGACATTTACGCACGCGACCCCTACTACTTCAATTACAAGAATCCGGCTTTCAACGAGCTGATGAAGAAGGTGCAGGAAACCTCGGATCCGGCGGCGCAGGCCAGCATCTACGGCGACGCCCAGAAGATTCTGGCCGAGGATGTACCGGCGCTCTATCTCTTCGTCATGCCCAAGCTGGGCGTCTGGGACAAGAAGCTGAAGGGTCTCTGGGAGAACGAGCCCATTCCGTCGAACGTCCTGACGAACGTCTCCTGGGAAGACTGATTGCGGGTGAGTGAGATGGCGAGGCGGCGAGTAGAACCGGACGTGAAATGATAGCGCTTCTGTCCCGTCGCCTCGCTGGTCTCATCCTTACGCTCGCTGTCGTTTCGCTGTTGATCTTTGCGGTGATGGATCTGCTGCCGGGTGATCCCGCTTCGATCATGCTCGGCACGTCCGCATCGCCGGAAACGCTCGCCGCATTGCGCCATGAGCTCGGGCTCGATCAGCCGCTGCTGTGGCGCTATGGAGAGTGGCTCGCCGGGGTGCTGCGCGGCAATCTCGGCCAATCCTACACCTATGGCGTCCCGGTGGCCGGGCTGATCCTTGAGAGGCTGGCGGTGACGCTGCCCCTGGCGCTGATGGCAATCATCCTCTCCGTTGCCATCGCTCTACCCCTCGGCGTTCTTGCGGCATCGCATCGCGGCGGCGTGCCCGACGCGATTGCTTCGATCTTCTCGCAGATCGGCATCGCCGTCCCCGGTTTCTGGGTGGCACTGCTGCTGATCATGCTCTTTTCGTCGGCACTTGGCTGGATGCCGGCCGGCGGATTCCCAGGGTGGAGTTACGGCCTTTGGCCGGCGTTGAAGGCACTTCTCCTGCCCGCCTTCGCGCTCGCCTTGCCGCAGGCGGCCGTCCTCACGCGCGTCACACGCTCGGCCGTGCTGGAGACCCTGCACGAGGATTTCACCCGCACCGCCGTGGCAAAGGGGCTCTCGGCACAGCGTGTGCTATGGCGCCACTCGGTGCCCAATGCCCTTGTTCCTGTTCTGACGATCCTCGGTCTTCAGTTCACGTTTCTGGTCGCGGGCGCTGTGCTGGTCGAAAACGTCTTCAATCTTCCCGGTCTCGGTCGGCTTGCCTACCAAGCGCTGTCGCAGCGCGACATCATCGTCATGCAGGATGTGGTACTGTTCTTTGCCGGGCTCGTGATTGTGATGAACTTCCTTGTCGATCTGTCCTATCTGGCGATCGATCCGCGACTGCGGAAGGGCGTTTGACATGACGCCCATCACATCCCATCAAGTTAGTCTCAGGCGCCGGCGTTTCGAAATTAGCCGGAGAATAAATCTCATGGTCGGCGGCGGCATCATCCTGCTTCTCGTCGCCGTTGCTTTGCTGTCGCTGGTCTGGACACCGCTGCCGCCGGCGAAGATGCAGATCATTCACAAGCTTCAGCCGCCGTTTGCGTTCGGTATTCTCGGCACCGATCAGTTCGGCCGGGACGTTCTCTCGATGATGATGGTCGGCTGCTGGAACTCCCTTTCGATCGCCATCGTGGCGGTTGCGATCGGCGGAACGGTTGGTTCGATCGCCGGTATCTCGGCGGCGGCCGTGCGGGGTACATTTGAAGCTCTGCTGATGCGGGGCTGCGACGTCATCTTTGCGCTGCCGCCGATCCTTTCGGCGATGATGCTAGGCGCCTTTCTCGGCCCGGGCAGGCTCACCGCTATCATTGCCATCGCGACGTTCATGATCCCGGTCTTTGCACGCGTCACGCTGGCCATCGCCTTACAGGCGTGGAGCCGGGACTATGTCCTCGCTGCTCGCGCAATCGGAAACAGCCGCTTCACGATCTCCGTCCGTCACGTGCTGCCGAATATCATGAGCCAGATCATCGTTCAGGCGACGATCCAGCTGGGGCTGGCGGTGCTGACGGAGGCTGGCCTCAGCTTCCTTGGCCTCGGCATCGCGCCACCCACTCCAACCTGGGGCCGAATGCTTGCCGATGCACAAACCTACCTGGCGCTCGCGCCGTGGCTGGCCATCTTGCCCGGGCTTGCCATCGCGCTTTGCGTCTTCGGCTTCAACATGCTTGGCGATGGGCTGCGCGACATGCTCGACCCGCGCGAGGCAAGCCGCCGCTAGTTTTCGAAACCAAATGCCCGGATGAGAGTGCCATGTCAGAGACCGACTTGACGATCCGCGAATTGAGACGACGCTTTGCGGACCGAAGCCTGTCTCCGCTCGAATACTGGCTGGCGTTGGAGAGACATATCGAAGCGTGGGAGCCCGCCATCTGTGCCCTTTACGCCTACGATCCGGTGGCCGCGCGCAATCAGGCGCAGGCTTCGACCGACCGCTGGGCGAAGGGCGCGCCCCTTGGCGTACTCGACGGTATTCCGGCGACGCTGAAGGAACTCATCGCCACGAAGGGGCAGCCGGTACCGCTCGGGACCAGCGCCGTCGAATTGGTGCCCGCAACTGAGGATGCTCCTACTGCGGCACGGTTGCGCGAAGACGGCGCGGTGCTCTTTGCAAAGACGACCTGCCCGGATTACGGGATGCTGTCGTCGGGCCTCTCGAGCTTCCACCCTCTGAGTCGCAATCCGTGGGATACGACGCAGAATCCCGGCGGCTCGAGTGCTGGAGCCTCTGCCGCGGCCGCGGCAGGCTACGGACCTCTTCACGTCGGTACCGATATAGGAGGATCGGTGCGGCTGCCGGCTGGCTGGACGGGTACGTTCGGCTTCAAGCCAAGCCATGGCCGCATTCCTGTCGATCCGTATTATGTCGGCCGTTGTGCAGGGCCGATGACGCGCAGCGTCGAGGATGCGGCCTATTCCATGGCAACGCTCTCCCGGCCGGATTGGCGTGATGGCACCGGCCTGCCGCCGAACGATTTCGATTGGATGGATCTCGGGATCGATGTTCGCGGACTGAAGATTGGATTGATGCTCGACGCTGGCTGTGGTCTTCCGGTCGATCACGAGGTACGGGCTGCCGTCGAAGCTGCTGCCCGACGATTTGAAGACGCCGGTGCGATTGTCATCCCTGTTCAGCCCGTTCTGACGCGAGAAATGCTTGATGGGTTGGACACTTTTTGGCGGTCGCGTTTCTGGGGCGATATCGAGACCCTGAACGCGGAGCGAAGAAGCAAGATTCTGCCCTACATCTATGCGTGGGCCGAGGGTGGTGCTTCCATAAGTGGCGTGGACGCCGTGCGGGGCTTCAATCAGACGTTTGAGATGCGGAAGAGTTGCGGCAGGCTGTTCACGACAGTCGACGCCGTCATTTCCCCGACCAACCCAATCATCTCCTATCCGGCCGAATGGGCTTCGCCGACGAACGATCCGGCGCGCCCATTCGAGCACATCTGCTTCACCGTGCCGTGGAACATGTCGGAGCAACCCGCCGCGTCGATAAATTGCGGTTTCTCGCGATCCGGAATACCGATCGGTCTGCAGATCGTCGGCCCACGCTTTGGCGACATGCTTGTTCTGAGGCTGTCGAAGGCCTTTGAGACCTGGACAGGCGGTATCACTTCATGGCCGAAGCTGCCTGTCAGATGAACGGGCGACGATAGCCGGTGGGCTGTTCGTAGAGCCAGCCGATCCGCTTGATGGCATCCTCGAGGTTCTCGCGCGCCACCGTCATCGTATGGCCGTTGGCATGAATGATCGTTTCCGGATCTTCCAGAACGGCAACGTGACCCTTCCAGAAAACAAGATCGCCGCGGCGCAGTTCGGACCGGTCGATCGGTTCGCCGAGGGTCGCCGATTGCATGTCGGTGTCACGCGGCGCGCTTCGTCCCGTCATCAGCATCGCAAGCTGGACGAGCCCCGAACAGTCGATGCCAAGTCCCGAACGACCGCCCCAGAGATAGGGCGTTTCAAGAAACCGGCTTGCCACATCGACATAGTCGCCACCATCGCCCGCGCCGATCGGCTGCACGTGCTTGGCAAAGATCGCCGTACCATCTGCCAGCATGGCATAGTGGTTGCCGCGCGCCTCTGCCTCGCCGACGACCTGGACCAGGCTGCCTATGGAAAGAATGGCTTTGTATGGCTTGCGAAGCTCCGGCTCCAGATAGAGGAACGTGCGCTGAACCGTCACGATGTGCGTCGGCTCGATCAACGCATCCGAGAGGGCGGCTTCGGGCAGGTAGCCGACATAGCCGTCGGATGCGGCCTTGACCCAGCACCAGCCGTCTGCGCGGTCGAACACTGCGACGCTCTCGCCGAGGAGCACTTCAGTATCGATTCCCTTGGCAGCGTCGGGCGCCGGGCGCAGTCCGGCGACCGGTATGGCTACCTTTGCCGGCGTACCGGCGACGAAATGCGTTGCTTCGACGCGACCCTCAAGCCCTGCCTCGGCAAGGTCCGTTCGGTAGGCATGCAGGCGGCGGTCAAGCATCGTCATTCTATCCCTTTCACGGTGTCAGGCGGCGACCCTGGTCGCGCACGCGATCACCAAGCTTTTCCAGATAAAGCGCGCCTCCGACGGTGCGCTTTATCACCACGTTTCGGCGGTCGCGTTCATCGCGCACGCGGTCGACCAAACCCATCTCACCCATCGTGTCCAGCGCCCGGGTGATGACAGGCTTGGTCACATTGAGCGTAGCCGCCAGGCCGCGCACAGTATGCGGCGGCGGCACGAGATAGATATGCAGCAGGATCGCCATCTGGCGCAACGTCAAATCGTGCTCATCGAGCCTGACCTGATCGAGCGTCACACCATGCCACAGGCCTAATGCCTGAGAAGCCGTCAGTTCGATCGGCATGGGTCCTCCGGAAACTCGCTACGCCCGCGTTCTATTTTCCGGCAGTGCAACGTTCGGCGCAATGGGGCGGCAAACTTGCCGCCCATCACGGTGAATAAAATTTTAACGATTGGCTCTCAGCGCACGCTCTGGCGGATGTGATGGTAGAGCGCACGAATGGCTTGTGCCTCACCGCCGCCGGGGGAGTGTGGTCGTTCGGAAGGTGCCCACCCGTAAATATCGAAATGCGCCCAACTCGTTGCGCTGGAGACGAAGCGCTTGAGAAACAGGGCAGCGGTAATTGCGCCGGCCATGCCGCCCGCCGGCGCATTGGTGATATCTGCAAACTTGGCGCGAATATCCTTTTCATAGCCGGCATAGAGAGGAAGTCGCCACAGGGGGTCGTCCGTCTCGATGCTTGCCTCGGTCAAATCCTGAGCCAGTTCGGTATCATCGGTAAAGAAGGGCGGCAGATCGGGACCGAGGGCCACACGGGCTGCACCGGTCAATGTCGCCATGTCGATCAGGAGGTCAGGCGCATCCTCATCGGCATAGGCAAGCGCATCTGCGAGGATCAACCGGCCTTCGGCATCGGTATTGTCGATCTGCACGGTCAGCCCCTTGCGGCTCCGGTAGATGTCACCTGGGCGGAAGGCATTGGAGGAGATCGAGTTCTCGACGACAGGAACGATCACCCTGAGGTCGACCTTGAGCTTGGCGTCCATGATCATCAACGCGAGGCCCATGACGTTCGCTGCGCCGCCCATGTCCTTCTTCATCAGCAGCATTGAGGATGCCGGCTTGATATCGAGGCCGCCAGTGTCGAAACAGACGCCCTTGCCGACAAGCGTAATCTTGCGGTGGCCCTTCTTGCCCCAGCGCATTTCGAGCAGACGCGGTGCATCGGCGCTGGCGCGGCCGACGGTATGGACGAGCGGGAAGTTCTGCCTGAGGTCGTCACCGCTGACGACATTGATCTCGGCCTTGTAATTGGCCGCCAGGCCGCGGAAGGCGGCTTCCAACTCGTTCGGCCCCATGTCGTTCGTTGGCGTGTTGATCAGGTCGCGAGCCAGGAAGACACCAGCGAGCTGTCGCTTGATATCCGCGCCGTCAGCATCGCGCGGGATCATCAGCGTTGGAACCGAAGACTTTTCTGACTTATACCGGTCGAAGCGGTAGCTGCCGAGGCCAAAGCCAAGCGAGAGACGGTTTGCCGTCAAAGGCGCCGTCTCGATATGCCAATCGCCGGCCGGCAGAGTGCGCGCAAGTTTCCCGGTGATGTAAGGCTGCTCTGACGGGTTGGTGCCAAGCCCGAACAGCGCCCCGCCAAGATGGCCTTCCTCAGTCGGAATGAGCAGCAGCGAGCCGCTCTCGGCCTTGTACCCCGCCTTCTTTGCCCAATCGAGCGCGATCGGATCGATCGTGCCCGTTTCGATGTGCGCAGGGGTGACGGCAAAGATCGGCAGCGTCGAACCGCCCTTGCTGTTGAACGGGGTCGGTCTCTCGATGAACTGATAGGGGGCCATGTTTATCCTTCGGGGCGTCCGGGAATCGCATCTTAACGGTCTGTTAGGGTTAACAGACTATTGCTGGAGTGAAGATTGCGTCAAAACCTTTCCCTGTTCCGCTTTGAGGTCAGGCGCCGATTCGGATCTCAGGGACGCACGATGCCTGCTACGGCCAATACTCTGTTCAAAACCCGTGTTTTTCAGGGCGTCGCAACCGCGTTCGTCGTATTGGCGCTTGCCGGCTGCACGACGACCAAGGACCGGATGACGACGGGATCAGTACCCACGCTTACCAAGCCGGTCGAAACGATGAATGAAGCCGAGCTGCGCAGCTCGACCGAACGTGTCGGGCAGGCGTACGAAAAGAACCCGCGCGATGCCGCTAATGGCGTGAACTACGCGAACCTCTTGCGCATGCAGGGCCGCGATGCGCAGGCGCTTGCCGTCATGCAGCAGGTTGCGATTTCCAACCCCACCGACCGAATTGTGCTCGCTGCCTACGGCAAGGCACAGGCGGCGGCCGGCCAATTGCAGCAGGCGCTCGACACCATCGGTCGCGCTCAGACGCCTGATCGTCCTGATTGGAAATTGGCATCTGCCGAAGGCGCCATCCTTGACCAGCTTGGGCGCTCCGCCGAAGCCCGCCAGCGCTACCGCGAGGCGCTTGACATCCAACCGGGCGAGGCATCGATCCTTTCAAACCTCGGCATGTCCTACGTGCTGACCGGAGACCTCCGGACGGCCGAGACCTATATGCGCCAGGCGGCCGGTCAACCGACGGCGGATAGCCGGGTCCGGCAGAATCTGGCGCTCGTCGTCGGTCTCCAGGGGCGGTTCCCCGAGGCAGAAAAGATTGCGCGCGGAGAACTTTCGCAGCAGCAGGCCGACGCCAACGTTGCCTATCTGCGCTCGATGCTGTCGCAGCAGAATTCCTGGCAAAAGCTAGCGGCCAAGGATAGCGGAACTACGCCGACCAGCACGAACTGACGTTAGCGGCCGGCCAGTCCCGAGGTGACAAGCTGCACGCCGAGACCGGCCATCACTGTCCCGGCAAGGCGATCGATCCACGTTTTTGCGGCAAGGTATAGCCGTCTCGGCCGTCTGGCCGAGAATGTGAACGCTACGATCGCGTACCAGCCGGCTTCGACCGTAAAAACACCGATCGGGACGGCCAAAAATAGACCAAGCGGAACCGTCTTCGGCAGCAGGGCTGCAAAGATGCTTGCGTAGACGACGATTGTCTTTGGATTGCTGAGTTGCGTGAGGAGCGCGGTGGTGAAGCTTCGCGCAAACGCACGGCTGTCGCTGCCCGCGTCGCCAATATGGACAGGCTCGCGTGCACCAATCCAGATCCTAAAAGCGATATAGACGAGATAGGATCCGCCGGCCACCTTCAAAGCGAGATAGAGCCATTCGAATTGCGATAGGAGGGCCGTCAGTCCGGCCAGCGCCAAGACGCTGAAGACAACACCCCCGATGCCCATCCCAAGCGCGGCTGAGAACCCGTCCAGACGGGAGCGTGAGATCGCGATGCGCGAAACGAGGACGAAGCTTGGCCCCGGGCTCATTGCGCCGATCGACAAAGCAGCAATGATACTCAGGAAGATGCTTGCGGACGACATGGGCGGCTCCCGCTGGCTGAAAGAGTTTCCGCTGAACCTATGCCCACAGGGTTGAGATAGCCAGCCCCGAAGAATCGATGCCTAGAAGCGATCGGCCACCTGGATCCCAGCGGGCCCGAGGATGACCGCGACGAGAACCGGCAGGAAGAACAGGATCATCGGCACGGTGAGTTTCGGCGGCAGGGCAGCAGCCTTTTTCTCGGCTTCGTTCATGCGTTCGTCGCGGCCTTCCTGCGCAAGGACGCGCAACGCTTGCGAAACCGGTGTGCCGTAGCGGTCGGCCTGGATCAGGGCCTGGGTGACGGACTGCACCAATGGGATCTGCGTGCGTATGCCGAGGTTTTCCAGCGCGACGCGCCGATCCGGAAGGAAGGAAAGCTCGGCCGTCGTCAGAATCATCTCTTCCGCCAGCGGCGGGGAAGCCTCGCCGAGTTCTTCCGAGACGCGGCGCATTGCAGCCTCCATCGAAATACCCGACTCGACGCAGATCAGCATCAGGTCCAGCGCGTCCGGCCAGGCACGCTTGATCGAATGCTGGCGCTTCGACATCCGATTGGAGATGAAGATGTTCGGTGCGTAGAAACCGATATAGGCAACCCCGAGCGTCAGCAGAAAGCGCATCGGCGTTGGCTTGTCGGCCAGATGGTCAAGGCCGAAGACCCAGAAAACCGCGAAGCCGAAGAAAAGGAACGGCAACAGGAAACGCGCCACAAGGAACATGTTCAGTGCATTCTCCGAACGAAACCCGGCGGCGCGCAGTTTGTTCACGGTATTTTCGTCAACCAGCGCCTCGCGAAGGTTGAACTTTTCGACGATCTGGCGAACCGATCGGTTGTTCTGGGTACGAAGCGAAGCCTTCCCGGCAGAATCGGCATTCATGCGCGCGCGTTCGCGGGCGCGGATCTGCTCGCGTTCTGTGGACACAGCCTTCATGCGCTTGTCGAGATCGCCGCGTTCGAAGAACGGCACAGCTATCGTGTAGAGGCTGGCGAAAACCGCGATCGCCACGAGCACGGCGATCAGCATGGAGGGGTCTGTCAGTTGGGTCGCGAGATCAGATGACATCGCCCGTTCTCCATTAGATGTCGAAATTGACCATGTTGCGCATGACGAAAATGCCGATCGACATCCAGACCGCCGAAATGCCCATGATTAGGTGGCCGCGGGGGTCGGTAAACAGAACAAGCATGTACTCGGGTGATGTCAGATAGACGAGCGTGGCGACGATGAACGGCAGTGCGCCGATAATGACGGCAGACGCCTTGGCCTCCATCGACAACGCCTTGACCTTCGCCTTCATTTTCTTTCTGTCTCGCAGCACCTTTGACAGATTGCCAATGGCCTCCGAAAGGTTGCCGCCCGCCTGCGACTGGATCGCGATGACGATTGCAAAGAAGCTAACTTCCTGCAACGGCATGTGATTTGTCATGCGTGCGCAAGCATCCGGCACACTGAGGCCCACCTGCTGCGATTCGACGACGCGGCGAAACTCGCTCTTCACAGGATCCTTGCCCTCGTTGGCGATCAGCCGGATGGCATCGTTCAACGGCAGGCCTGATTTGATCGAGCGCACGATGACATCGAGCGCGTTGGGAAATTCGGTGAGAAACTTGTTCTGGCGACGCTTGATGAGGAAGCCGAGCACCCAGCGCGGTAGCCCAAGTCCGGCAACGATGGGTAGGCCGAGCACGACCATGACAGGCGCATCCGCGAGGAAGGCGACGAACATCAGTACGAAGCCAAAAATGGCGCTGAACGTGTAGAAGCGCCCCGGCGTGATCTTAAGACCGGCCTGTGTCAGCCGCGACTTCAGCGACAACTTCTTCTTGGTATTCTCCTGCTGCCGCTTCTCGAGGTCCTTCAGATTGTCCTGCACCGATTTGCGGCGCTTCGACATTTCCTGGACACGGTCGCGGGCCGCCTTGAGGCTCGCCTTGTCGGCCTCCGCCGAGGCAACGCGGTTGACGCGATTGGCCGACTTCTTTTCGGTCTCCATCCGCGTGAAGAGGAAGCCATAGCAAACGGCGCCCGCCGCAACGGCGGCAAGCAGGATAATGGCCAACACCACAGGATCGAACCCGAACATCTTACTAATCCTTGGATTTCGCTTCCATTTCGTCGAGCGCGGCAGCAAGGCGCTTTTCTTCGTTGAAGTAGCGTGCGCGATCCCAGAAATGCGGCTTGCCGATACCGGTCGACTTGTGCCTTCCGATCAGCTTTCCGGACGAGTCTTCGCCCTCGATTTCGTAACGCATCAGATCCTGGGTGATAATGACGTCGCCTTCCATGCCGATCACTTCGGTGATCTGCGTGATACGACGAGAGCCATCGCGCAGTCGCGCCGCCTGGACGATGATGTCGACCGACCCGGAGATGATCTCGCGCACCGTCTTGGCTGGCAGCGTGAAGCCGCCCATGGCGATCATCGACTCGATACGGCTGAGGCATTCACGTGGCGAGTTCGAGTGGATCGTGCCCATGGAGCCGTCGTGGCCGGTGTTCATTGCCTGCAGGAGGTCGAAAACCTCCGGTCCGCGCACTTCGCCGACGATGATGCGTTCCGGTCGCATGCGCAGGCAGTTCTTGACGAGATCGCGCATGGTGATTTCGCCTTCGCCTTCGATGTTCGGCGGGCGGGTTTCAAGGCGCACCACATGCGGTTGCTGCAGCTGCAGTTCGGCTGTGTCTTCGCAGGTGATGACGCGCTCGTCGACATCGATGTAACGTGTCAGGCAGTTGAGCAGCGTCGTCTTGCCGGAGCCAGTACCGCCCGAGATGACGACATTGCAGCGAACGCGGCCGATAATCTGCAACAGCGTTGCACCTTCCGGCGTGATGGCACCGAACCGAACGAGTTGCTCGAGGGTAAGCTTGTCCTTCTTGAACTTGCGGATCGTGAGCGCCGGTCCATCGATGGAGAGCGGCGGCGCAATGACGTTCACGCGGGAGCCATCAGGGAGGCGCGCGTCGCAGATAGGGCTCGATTCGTCGACGCGACGACCGACCTGGCTGACGATACGCTGGCAGATGGAAAGGAGCTGCGAATTATCGCGGAAGCGGATCTCGGACTCGATCGTCTTGCCGCCGACTTCGATGAAAGTCTGGCCCGCGCCGTTGACCATGATGTCGGCGATGTCGTCGCGCGCAAGCAGCGGTTCAAGCGGGCCGTAGCCGAGAACGTCGTTGCAGATGTCTTCGAGCAGTTCTTCTTGCTCGGAAATCGACATCGCGAAATTCTTGATCGTGATGATGTCGTTGACGATGTCGCGGATTTCTTCGCGCGCGCTTTCTCCGTCGAGCTTGGCAAGCTGCGACAGGTCGATCGTGTCGATCAGCGCGGAGAAGACCTGCGCTTTGGTATCGTAGTATTCGTCGGTGCGGGCAGGCCGCTTGCGTTGCGGGGTCTGCATCGGCGGCGGTGAAACCTGCTGGCGCGAAGGCTCACGCTGCGGTTCGACAAGAACCGCTGGCGCCGACGGCGAGGATTGTTGAACCGGCGGCGGCGCGATCGTGCCGCCCGCTTTGCCAAAACCCTCGTTTCCGCGTTTTCCGAACATGCTTTATTCCAATCCACTCTTGGCGGGCGTCACTTGCGCTTCAACAGGCCGAGCAACCCGCCCTTGCGTGCTTTCTTGATGGCAATCCGCCCGGTCACGATGTGCGATATCTGAGAGAATGTTTCGGCCGTCGGCGATTTCGCATCCATCTCCGAGATCATGCGACCGCTGTTGGCCGCATTGCCGAAGAGGTTGGCATCGAAGGGGATGATCGCGATGGGATCGGTTTCCAGCGGCTCGCAGAAATCGGAGGGGTTGATCTCCGGCCGTTTAGGCATGCCGACCTGATTGAGGATCAGATGCGGCATCTTGTCGTTTGGCCGCATCTTGCGTAGCGCATCCATCATGTTCTTCGCGTTGCGCAGGTTGGCGAGATCGGGTGATGCACAGATGACGACCTCGTCGACGCTGGCCAGCACCGAGCGCGTCCATTCCGACCATGCATGCGGTACGTCGAGAACGGTTACAGGGGCGTTGCGCTGCAGGACGTCGAGAACCGGCTGAAATGCCTGCTCCTCAAAATCATAGGCGCGATCAAGCAGGGAAGGTGCTGCAAGCAGCGACAGGTGCTCGGAGCACTTCGTCAGCAGGCGATCGAGAAACACTTCATCAAGGCGCTCGGGCGCGTAAACGGCCTCCGCGATACCCTGGGTCGGATCCTGGTCGAAATCGATGTTGGCCGTGCCGTAGGGCAGATCGAGATCGGCCAGGATCGTTTCGGTTGAAAACAGATTGGAAATCCCGAAAGCGCAATTGTGAGCGATCGTAGAGGAGCCGACGCCGCCCTTGGCGCCGATGAAGGCAATGCTGCGGCCGAGCGGCTCTGCATCGGGGTCAACGAAGATCGTGGCCATCGCCGCCATAATGTCCGGCATGGCGACGGGCTGAACCATGTATTCGGAAATGCCGTTGCGCACGAGTTCGCGGTAGAGCGCGATATCGTTGTAATAGCCGACGACGATGACTTTCGTCGAAGGGTCGCAAACCGCGGCGAGCGGCGCGAGCTCATTGAGCAGGCCCGCCGATCCGGCCTTGGTTTCAAGGATAATCAGGTTCGGGGTCGGTGCGGTCGCAAACATGTTTGCAGCGGCTGCGATACCGCCGCTGGTAATGCGCAAGCTGACCTTCGACATGCGGCGATCGTTGCCGCAGCGCTCGATGACCCGCAGCAGCTCGTCGCTTTCGCAAAAAGCATGCACCGATATGCGTGGCAAGGGCCGCATGTTTTCGAGCTCGGCCATCCGAAGAGCCTCTTCGGCGTTCCGCAACTCGGCGGTGTTCTTGATTTCGTATTCGACGGTACTCATCTCGGGTTCCACCTGATCAGAAGCTATCGGCGCTGCCGCTGACGTCCTCGATGTTGCTTGTTCTTTCGCGATATTCCTTGATTGCAGCGTTCCGGCGCGTTGCATCGATTGGAGTCATGCCGCGAGGCGCGATCAGATCTTCCGGGTTCGCGATCTGCGCAGCCAGGTTGTTCTGCGTCGCGCAGCCGAAATTGTAGTAATTCTGGTTGCTGAAATCGTTGATCATATCTCTCGGCCATTGACCGCACTGCGATGTCATCGCGGTTGTGCCGACGAAGGTCAGGCGGATCGGGGCAGCATCTCCGGCGCTATTGGCGGCATAGGTGCTGTTGACGATCTTGGAGCTCGCGATGCCGCGTGTGGAAAGCTCGGCCCGCACTTGGGCGCGCAGCTGCCGTGCCGCTGCCGCGTTGGGCGACCCCTCGGGCGTCAGCAGATAGACAGGTCCGGTTGCCCGCGACGTGTATTTCTGGGCGAAGCCGCGGATCATGTCACGCTGGGCAATGTTGAGGCGGCGATCCGTCGATGCAACCGGGATGTCGACGGATTGTTCTGCTTCGGCAACCACGATCGGGTGGCGCTGCCGATAGTCGTCGGGAATGCCACCCGTCGTCAGTTCGTCGCGAGAGGCGCAACCTGAAAGCAAGGCGGTCGCTACGGCGACTGCGGTCAGCAGCGATTTCGAGAAGCGGAATTCATGCGCGGCGTTCTGCTTGTGAGCCATCGGCTGATCTCTGTGTTGTGCCATTGCTGATCCTGCGGGTCTCATTTGTAGATGAATCCGATGGAGCCATGGAATTGAGCGTCGGCGACGGGCGTTTCGCGGCCGCCGTAAACCTTGTTGACGCGGTTGAGCAGGAAGGCTGCAGCGTCGTTCTCAGGACTGAAGTTATCGTCTGGTCGGTTGAGCTCGTTGCGGGCAACGGGGCGGACGAGATAGGGCGTCGCGATGATGACAAGTTCGGTCTCGTTGCGCTCGACGGTGCGTTGCCGAAACAACGTACCAAGCAGCGGGATCTTGTTGACGCCAGGCGTACCGTTCGAAGTCTGAGATACGTCGTCGCGGATCAAACCGGCAAGCGCGATGGAACCGCCGGATGGAAGCTCGACGGAGGTCTCGGCTGCACGACGCTGATAGGTTGGTGTCGAGCCGGACACGGAAGGTGCGGGCTCTGATACGTTTGTCTTGATCTCCAGGCTGATGCGGCCCGATGAGAGCACGACAGGCTTGAAGGCGAGATTGATGCCGTAGTTATAGGGGACGATGGTGACGTTTCCGTCATTATCGGTCGTGGAATAAAGTACCTGGCCGCCGGAGTTGAATGTCGCGGCCTGGCCGGAGATTGCGGTCAACGTCGGTTCGGCCAGCGTCTTGACGACCTTCGCCTGCTCCAGCGCGCTTAGATAGGTCGAGATATCGTATTTTCCGATCGAGCTCTTGAAGAGGGCGGCTAGGCCTCCACCGATTGTCGCCGCCGCACCACTGGTGGCGGGCGCACCCAATTGAGCAACCGAGAGGCCCTTGGAGTTCGAGATCAGGTTGTCGAAGCCGAGCTGCTTCAGCACATCTCGCCGCACCTCGGCGATGGTGACCTTCAGCGTAACCTGATCCTCGCCCTGGATCTGGAGGAGGTTGACCACCTGGGACGTTTGGCGGTTTTCGGCAAACAAGGCCACCGAGCTGTCGCCGCCCGAACCTGAAGCGGTTTCCGTGCGTGTCGTTGCTTCGCCGCCTTTCAGGAAGACCTGCGCCAGGTCCGCGGCTTGGGCGGCATCCTGTGGCGTCCGCACCGTGCCGGTCAGCACGATATTGTCGGATACGATCTCGACCTTGATGCTGGAGTCCGGGATGAAGCGCCGGAGATTGGTTTCAAGTCCGGCAACGTCACGCTCGATGGCGATATCGAGGCTGACGATCTGCTGGCCATCGGCGCCGAAGATGAAGATGTTCGTCTGGCCAACGGTCTTGCCGAAGAGGTAGATGCGACGCGAACTGCGCGTGACCGCGTCGGCCATGGAAGGGTCCGAAACAAGGATATCGTGGGCATCGGCCGGCAGATCGACGACGATCGCCTTCTTCAAACCGAGCTTCAGGCTGCGATGCGCGCCAGGACCTGTTTGGGTGATCGTGACCATGCCGTCGGAAGTGGCCCAGGCTGCGCGGGTGCCGAGGACCGGCGAAAAAAAGCCCGGAGCTATGCCGGTAAATCCGATCGCAAAGGACAAGCAGCCTGCCATCAAGGGCTTCGTGCGGCGCTTTAAATTGCCCATTCCCATTTCCTTTACTCGGCCTTCGGCGCGCTGCTGTCGGTTACGATTGAGCCTGACTTGATGACCTGGACGATGGCGCTGCCGTTGTCGCCGCTGAGGAGGTAGTCCGCGGCGCTGGTGTCCTGCTCCTGGGCGTCGGCGACTGAGCGCAATGCCAGTGACAACCGGTCGGCCATCTGTTGCGCGACAGCCAGAACCTTTGTTTGATCGGGGGTGAGCTCCAGCGTCGCTGTGGTACCTACCACGGCCTTGGAGCCGTCTTCCTTTTCCTGGATCTGCTGGTCGATCGCGAGCACGCGTACATTGTTGAGCACGGTCTCGGTCAGAAATTTGTCGGCTTCCTTCGCCTTGCGAACCATGATCACGTCGACGCGGTCGTTCGGCAGGATGAAGCCCCCAGCGCCGGTTGAAACCGAGATTTCGGTTGCGACGGCCCGCTTTCCGGACGGCAGGAGTGAGGACATGATGCGGCTGTTCGAATCTGCGATCTTTTCCGCGCGGATCGGTTCACCTTCGAAGATCGGCAGGCGAACAACGGCGCCCTGCATGCTTTTCAACGCATCGGGCTTTTCTGCTTCCGTGATGAAGCCCTGGACGACGGCACTCTGAGGCCAGCCCATCCAGTGAACGGCCTTGTCATCCAGTCGGGCGCCGACCGGCAGATTGGCGGCGGAGACGAGCACGTTGACGGTCGGCTCTTTCTCGACGACCGATTGAACCTTGGTGACCACGGAACCGCGGCCTGCGAGGCTCATCGCCAGCACCCCGGCAAGGCCGGCTGCAACGACAGCCACTCCAAGTATCAAAAGGCGGGCGGGTCTCATCGAAGGTTCCTCGGGGATTCGCGATATTCGACCCGAAGAATTGCCCGCAATTGGTATAATTATAGTTAATGAAAGCCTTCGATCTTAAGTTAACGGAGGCTTAATTGGTCGTTACTTCAGGCTCTGCAGTGCCGCGAGGAAGAGAGGCGAGGAGGGAAAGGCAAGAAAGCCGCCAGCCGCGATGGCAATGCCGTAGGGCATCTTCTTTGCAAGAAGGATTGACCGGGGAACAGGCAGCCCCGTCGCGATGATGATGTCTGTCTGCGACCGGATCACGAGGATGACCATAGCGGCCAGGCCGCCCAACATGCCGACGTAACCAAGAAATTCCACGAGAGAAGAGTTCAACCCGAACCAGAGCGACGTTGCAGCCAGAAGCTTTGCATCCCCTCCGCCCATGGTGTTCGTCGCAAAGAGAATAAAGCACACGAGAAGCACAGTGGTCGCACCGCCGACATGATTGGCGATTTCGCTCAAGTGAAGCCCTGCGAAGGGTGCGATGAAAAAAAAGGAAAGGACGAGAATGGCCGATACGCGGTTGGGGATCGTCATGGTAAAGAGATCGGAAAATGCCGCGATGGCGAGGCAAAGTGGCAAGATCACAAAGACGGAAGCCGCTATCATTCTTCGATCCCCAACAACAAAAGGCCCACTGCTACCGCAAGTGAGCCGATGTTGCGACCAGACACCTGCGCGTCTGATCGCATGCCACTCAAGATTACTTCGACGAGGTAACTGCGTCGTTCATCTTGTTCGAAATGCCGACGAAGACGCTGTTCAATTTGCTGCCCAGCGTGGTTGCGCCGGTGATGAGCGCGACAGAAATGAGCGCTGCGATCAGGCCATATTCAATGGCGGTCGCGCCGGATTCGTCCTTCAGAAAACGGCTAACAAGCTTGGTCATGGTAAACTCCTACTCCAGTTGATGTTCAGCACGTCCGCCAACTGTTGCCGTTGATCGGATTGCCACAATTTAGCGAGGCCCTGTTTCCATCAACTTAAAGAGTTGGGTTACCATTTCGTAAATGCCTTTCGACACTTGAGAATGGTAAGTATTTGCTTGCATCGCTGCGTAAAATTGTCTGCAGATCCCGCATGCGCTGCAGTAATTGACGCTTGAGATGTTTGAGGAACAATTTGGCGATACTCCATACGGCGGCAACGCACCCCGTATGAGCAAAAACCTGTATCCATATGGGGCGCAGGCCTGAAATCCTGCGCGCACCGAAACAGAATTAAAGCTTCGTTCACCAATTTTTCTCATGCTGTTGGGTGAAAGTCGCCGTAACCCTTGAAAGAGAGCCAAAATGTCGCCGAGTGGCAAGAGGATCATCCTAGCCAGCTTTCTTGCTGTCCTCGGCCTTTGCGAATCCGCGTATGCACAGCAGCACATCCTGCGCGTCTATATGGATCAGGCGCGCGTTCTGAAGCTCGATCGCCCGGTAAGCAAGGTCATCGTCGGCAATGCAAAGGTAGCGGATGCGACGGTTGCCGATTCAAAAACAATCGTCTTGACGGGGCGTAGCTTCGGAACGACGAACCTTGTGTTGCTCGATGTGGACGGCAACGCGATCCTTGACGAGAGCATTTTGGTCTCGATCGACGAAGCGAACACCGTCCGCGTCTTTCGTCAGACGGAGCGCTCAGTGCTTTCCTGCACACCGAATTGCGAGCAGCACAGCCAGCAGGGCGCGGAAACCGCAGCGGCAGGTCCATAGTGGCCTCCACCGGCCAATATTGGTTCCGTTAAACTTCTGATCCGGCTTGAAACGGAAAATCAACGATCACGCTCTAAAAGAATGTGATCGAAGCTGTCCCCGGATGCAGGCCATGAAGGAAATCGATCAAGCTGCGGACCCGGCCTGCCGCCCGCACCGGGCAAAGAGGTCGCGGTTAACCGAATTGGCGCGCTCGCGCGACGGGTCGGCTGCGATCGAGTTCGCGCTTCTCGCCATTCCCTATTTTCTTGTGGTCTTTGCCATCATCGAAACGTTCATCGCCTTCGCCGGTGAACAGCTGGTGTCCAATGCCGTGGATACGGTCAGTCGCAAGATGCGAACAGGACAGATGACGCCTACGAACACCAACGTGACAGCGTTCAGGACGGCACTCTGCAATGAGGTCTCGATCCTCATAAAGTGCTCTGCAACGGAGGTAGCCACCCCGAGCAAGCTCTTTGTCGACGTGCAGACCTTCAGTACGTTCGCCGCAATTCCGACGACGATACCGAGGACCTCGACCAATGCCTATGCCGACATCAAAACGTCGGACTTCAAGTATCAGCCGGGTGGCTCCGGCACGATCAACATGGTTCGCGCGTACTACCGCTGGCAGATCATCACGGATTTGATCCGGCCCTATATTACCAACATCCGGCCGACTGACGGGTCTTCCTCATACTTCCTGATCGTCGCCACCACGGCCTTTCAAAACGAGCAGTATTAGAAATGGCGGTTGGCGGCGTGTTGACACGACTTCATCGGCTGACAAAACGCTTCATCGGCGATCGGGAAGGTGTGGGCGCGATCGAGTTTGCCATCCTGTTCCCAATCCTGGTGATGCTTTATGTCGGGGCATTCGAGATCACGATCGGTCTCAGCATGAGCAAGCGCGCGAGCCGCGCCGCCGGCATGATCACCGATATCGTGACGCAGCAGAAGAGTGTCACCAAGGCCTGGCTAGCCGATATGCCGTCTGTCGCTTCGGCAGTCTTTGTGCCCTATGCGTCGAGCGGTCTGAAGGTAAAGGTCACGGGCATCGCGCTTGACGGCTCCGCAAACCCGAAAGTCGCATGGTCGTGGGCGCAGGATGGAAGTCGCCCCTATGTGGTGAACTCCGCGACAACGGTCCCCACTGACATGAAGAAAGCCAATATCTTCCTTGTCCGCACGGAACTGAGCATTCCCTACAAGCTCTTCCTCTTTGCACCGAACCTGATGCCGAACCAGAGCACGATTAACATCAGCCGTGCCTATTTCTATCTGCCGCGTGCGAGCGACACTGTCACCTGCGGCGACTGCTGAGCAAACCATCTGCCGGTTTGCCAAGCGTGCTTTGCCGTTATAAGGCTTGAGCAGTTGTGGCCCTGTGCATGGGTCGTCAGTCTTTTGTCGCTGGGTGAAGCATGGCGCGAGCCTTTCTTTTCGTTCTTGATTCTTTTGGCGTCGGGGGTGCTCCAGACGCGGCCGCCTATGGCGATGAAGGTGCCGACACGCTCGGCCATATCGCGGAGTTCTGTGCCGTGGGTGCAGGCGACCGTGAAGGATTGCGCTCCGGGCCTCTTCAGCTTCCGAATATGTCGGCGCTTGGGCTGGTCCATCTCGCCAAGGCGGCGTCGGGTCGGTTCCCCGCCGGCATGCCAGTTCCGGAAAGAACCTACGCGATGTTCGGTTCAGCCAGCGAAGTTTCGCGCGGCAAGGATACCCCCTCCGGTCATTGGGAGATCGCCGGAACGCCCGTGACCCTTGATTGGGGTTACTTTCCGGCTGAAGGCGATGCCTTTCCGCCGCAGCTCGTCGAGGCACTCTGCAGGGCTGCCGAAGTCCCCGGCATTCTCGGCAACTGTCACGCCTCCGGCACCGACATCATCGCGCGCTACGGCGAAGAGCATATCAGGACCGGCAAGCCGATCTGCTATACCTCGTCCGATTCCGTCTTTCAGGTCGCCGCGCACGAGACGCATTTCGGCCTCGACAGGCTCATGACTTTCTGCACGATCGCCCGCGCCCTGCTGGACCACTACAATATCGGCCGCGTCATCGCGCGACCGTTCGTTGGGGAAACTGCTTCCAAGTTTGAGCGCACCGGAAACCGCCGCGACTTCTCGGTGCCACCGCCGGAGCCGACCCTCCTCGACCGGCTGGTCAAGGAGGGTCGCAAGGTCCACGCCATCGGCAAGATCGGCGATATCTTCGCGCACAAGGGGGTATCCCGGGTCATCAAGGCCAATGGCAATGAGGCGTTGATGGATGCGAGCCTTGCAGCCATGGACACCGCCGAGGATGGCGAACTCGTTTTCACCAACTTTGTCGATTTCGACATGGTTTATGGCCATCGCCGGGATGTGGCTGGCTACGCCGCTGCACTTGAAGCCTTTGATGCCCGGTTGCCTGAGGTCGGTGGCAAGCTCAAACCCGGCGATCTCGTCATCCTGACCGCCGACCACGGCTGCGATCCGACATGGCGCGGCACGGATCACACGCGCGAACGCGTGCCGATCATTGCCTATGGGCCCGGGCTGCGTTCTCGCGATATCGGCATTCGCGCCACCTACGCGGATATCGGCGAAACGATTGCCCGCCATCTGCGCATTCCAGCTGGAGCGCATGGGAGAAGTTTTCTATGACGTCGCATTTGAAGAAGATCGAGCTGCACTGCCATCTGGAAGGTGCGGCACCACCGGCGCTCACTTTGGCGCAGGCCCGCAAATACAATGTCGACATAAGCGCGTATCTCTCTGATGGCGCTTATATCTGGCGTGACTTCGGAAGTTTTCTGGAATGCTACGACAAGGTCTCCGAGGTCTACAAGACCGAGGAAGACTATGCGCTGCTGACCGAAACCTATCTCGATGAACTCGCAGGCATCGGCACCATCTACAGCGAGCTGATCGTGTCTCCCGATCACGGCGAGCGGATCGGGCTTGGTGCGGACGCTTATATCGAGGGAGTGTGCGAGGGCATTCGTCGTGCGAAGACGAAGAGCGGCATCGAGGCACGCCTGATCGTCACGGGCGAGCGTCATTTCGGCCCCGAAAGCGTCATTGGCGCTGCGGAATATGCTGCCAAGGCTAAGAACCCACTCATCACGGGATTCAATCTTGCCGGCGAGGAGCGGATGGGTCGGGTCGCTGACTATGCGCGTGCCTTCGACATTGCGCGCGATGCGGGGTTGGGCCTTACCATCCACGCCGGCGAAGTGTGCGGTGCCTTCAGCGTTGCCGATGCGCTCGACGTTGTCAGGCCTTCCAGGATCGGGCATGGCGTGCGCGCAATCGAGGACAAGGATCTCGTCAAGCGCCTGGCCGATCTCGGAACGGTGCTGGAAGTATGCCCGGGCTCCAATATTGCACTGAAGGTCTTTCCGGATTTCGCCTCGCACCCACTGCGGGTACTCAAGGAAGCCGGTGTCCGCGTGACGATCAGTTCCGACGACCCGCCATTCTTCCACACATCGCTGAAGCGCGAATACGAGCTGGCTGCCGACGCCTTCGGCTTCAGTGACGCCGCGATCGACGAGATGACCCGAACCGGGATCGAGGCAGCCTTCGTCGACGAGCCGACGCGCCAGGCGCTTTTTGCCCGTATGTAATGCATCCGACCCTGGGGATCGATACTGCAAAATAGCCTCCGCTCTTGCGGTGAAGGCAATTTCCATGGAAGAAACATCCGATAAGAACAACGATAGGAAGGGCTCTGGCCATGGACGGCGTAACGGTCATCGATCACCCGCTTGTGCAGCACAAACTCACGATCATGCGGCGCAAGGAGACCTCTACCGGAAGTTTCCGTCGGCTCCTGCGTGAAATCTCCACGCTGCTCTGCTACGAAGTGACCCGCGATCTTGAGCTCACGATGGAGACCATCGAGACGCCGCTGCAGACAATCGAGTCGCCGATCCTCGAGGGCAAGAAGCTCGTTTTTGCCTCGATCCTCCGCGCCGGCAACGGCCTTCTTGAAGGCATGCTCGATCTCGTGCCGTCGGCGCGCGTGTCGCATATCGGCGTCTACCGCGACCACGAGACGCTGCAGCCGGTCGAATATTACTTCAAGGCACCGGAGGATATCTCGGAGCGCCTGATCATCGTCGTCGATCCCATGCTTGCCACCGGCAATTCCTCGATTGCGGCGATCGACAAGCTCAAGGAACGCGGCGCCCACAACATTCGCTTCCTCTGCCTCTTGGCTGCCCCTGAGGGCATCAAGAACTTCCGCGAGGCGCATCCTGATGTGCCCGTTTTCACGGCCTCCATCGACAGCCATCTCAACGAGAAGGGCTATATCATGCCCGGCCTCGGCGATGCCGGCGATCGCATGTACGGCACGAAATAATTCATAATCCGTTTACCAAATCAATGCAGCCAATGGCCCGGGCAAGTTTGCCGGGCCATTTGCTTTTCCGCCATTAGCAACTTGTCAGCAATTATGGCGTAGCACTTGTAAGCATGGCCACGCATGACGCGGGGTTTATACAGGAAGGATTTCTGTCCCGATGCTCGTGCGTACCGTCATTTTTGCAAGCGTCGCTGCGGTGCTTGCAACGCAGATACCAACCCTCATGGGAAAACGCAGCAACGAAGCGGTCGCCTCGGCCAACTTCGTTACCGGCCCTTCCGGGGAACAGCCTGCCACGCCCAATGGCGGCACAATGCGCCTGCGCGCCGATGCCCAGGGCCACTATTCCGGAGACTTCAGGATCAACGGTCGACAGGTACAGGGCTTGATCGATACGGGCGCAACCTATGTTGCCCTGAACGAGAGTTTCGCCAGACGTCTTGGCTACACCGGCAACCAGCTTGATTTCCGTTACTCGGTGAACACCGCCAACGGCGCCACCAAGGCGGCGCATGTCACGTTGGATCGGGTGGAAATCGGTGGAATTCGCGTGCGCGACGTCGAGGCTTTTGTCCTGAAGGATGACGCCCTTACCTCCACGCTCGTTGGCATGAGCTTCCTCAAGAAGCTTGCCTCTTATTCCGTTGCCGACGGATCTCTCAGCTTGAAGCAATAGCGACGATGCGCTCGCAGACGACAGCGGCGATTGCAGGCTGGCGGTCGCCGATCCTGTAGTTGGCAGCCAGTGCGGCAGCCGCCGCATCCGCCGCATGCGCGTTCGCGGCATGCACCAGCGCAATTGGATCGCCTTGCTCGATACGGGTGCCGAGCGGCAGAATATCGGATATTCCAACGCGATGATCGATCCGGTCGTCCGGATGCCGTCGTCCGCCACCGAGATCGACGACGGTCATGCCGATCTCGCGTACCTCGCAGCCGGAAAGCCACCCGGATCGAGGCGCAGGGACCGGCTTCGTCACCGGCGCCCGGACGAGGTACTTGTCCGGTCTTTCCAACAGATCCGAGGGGCCGCCGAGCAGGTGAACCATGCGGCCGAAGCTCTCAGCCGCTTTGCCTGATGAGAGAGCGGCGGTCGCCCTCGCTTCCCCATCCTCCAACGATGCGGCCGCGCCGGATTCCACCAGCATCTCGGCCGCGAAGGCAAGCACGGTGGCCTCCAGCCGTGTGTTCTTCTTTTTGCCCTCCAGAAAATCCAGACAGTTTTGGATTTCGACGGTATTGCCTGCGGCATCGGCTAGTGGCTGGTTCATGTCGGTGATCAGGGCTGATGTCCTGACGCCCGCGCTGTTGGCGACATCGACAAGTGCGCGTGCCAACGTCTCGGCATCCTTGGGTTCGGCCATGAACGCGCCGGTGCCGACCTTGACATCGAGGACAAGTGTCTGCAGGCCGGCCGCGAGTTTCTTCGAGAGGATCGAGGCGGTGATGAGGGGGATTGAGTCGACGGTCGCAGTGACGTCGCGGACCGCGTAGAGCTTGCCATCGGCAGGCGCCAGGGAGCCCGTCTGACCGATGATGGCGCAACCGACATCCTTCACGACCTTGCGGAAAAGCAAAGCGTCAGGGGTGACGTTATAGCCGGGTATGGCCTCGAGCTTGTCCAGTGTTCCGCCGGTATGGCCGAGACCACGCCCTGAAATCATTGGAACAGCCAGCCCACAGGCTGCCGCTATCGGTGCGAGCATCAGGGAAACATTGTCGCCGACACCACCCGTCGAATGCTTGTCGGCGATTGGCCGGTCGATGTCTGACCAGCTCAGCGTGTCGCCCGAGCGCGCCATCGCAAGGGTCAGCGCCACGATCTCTTCGCGCGACATGCCCTTGAACCAGACCGCCATGGCGAAGGCACCGATCTGACCTTCGGAAAGCTGGCCAGTGGCGAGGGCGTTGATGAACGATTGTATGTCCTCTTCGGAAAGCGTCCCGCCGTTTCGCTTCCGGCGGATGATTTCCTGCGGGATCATGTCAATAGCTCGAAGCAGCGGCGGGCGTGGATTGCGTTCCGCCGAGGACTGCAAGGATGTCGTCGAGCAAACCAGATGCCCCGAAACGGAAGGTCGATGGCATCGGCCAATCCGGCGCCATTATCGTCTCCGCAAGGCTCAGGTAGAGCGCCGCGTCCGCGACCGAGCCGATGCCGCCCGCCGGCTTGAAGCCGACCTTGCGACCGCTCTGACGGATGACCCTCAGCATGATGTCGGCCGCTTCCAACGTGGCGTTGACGGAGACTTTGCCGGTGGATGTCTTGATGAAATCGGCGCCGGCCTCGATGGCGAGTTCTGAGGCGCGCTGGATGAGCGCCGCATCCTTGATCTCGCCGGTCTCGAGGATGACCTTCAGAAGAACCGGATCCTTGCATTCCGCGCGAACCGCCGCGACCATCTCTGTCACAGCCTTGGCACTGCCCGTCATGAACTTGCGATAGGGGATGACGAGGTCGATTTCATCGGCGCCGTCGGCGATAGCCTCGCGGGTTTCCGCGGCGACGTCAGCGACCTCCATTTCCCCAGAAGGGAAATTGACGACGGTCGCAATGCGCACCGGATGGGCTGTTCCCAGGATGGCGCGAGCGCGGGCGACGAAGCGCGGCCAGATGCAGATCGCTGCCGTGTTGCCATAGGGCGTCTGGGCGCGGGCGCAGAGCGCGTCGATCTGCGCTTCAGTGCAGTCGTCCTTGAGGTTCGTCAGATCGAGGAGAGAGAGGGCGACGGCGGCCGTCTCCTTGCTGGAATGACTGGTCATTGTTCGCGTTCTCCTGCGATCATCTCTTTCAGTATGGCGGCGAGGCGGGCGCCGCCGATCGGAGCCATATCCTTGGTCTCCTCATGGCTCAGTTCGCCGCCGGTCATGCCAGCCCCATAGTTGGTGATAACGGACGCTGCCGCAACCCTTAAGCCCAGCATTCGCGCGATAATGACCTCAGGCACGGTCGACATACCAACGGCATCTGCGCCGAGGATGCGGGCCATCCGGATTTCAGCGGGCGTTTCGAAGCTTGGGCCGGAGAACCACATATAGACGCCTTGCGACAATGCGATGCCGAGCGTCTCGGCGGCCTTGCGCATCCTGTCGGCAAGGCCGGCATCGTAGGCACTGGTCATGCCGACGAAACGCCGGTCGCTTTCCTCGCCGATCAGCGGATTCATGCCGGAATAGTTTATGTGGTCGGTGATCTGCATCACCGAGCCGGGTGGCATGTCGTCTCGGAGCGACCCTGCGGAATTGGTGAGGATCAAAGCCTCGATGCCAAGGCCCCTGAGAACTTCGATCGGCAGCCGCATCGCGCCGGCATCGCCCTTCTCATAGAAGTGCACGCGGCCGGACAGCATGATGACAGGCACACCGCCAAGCGAACCGGCAACCACCTCTCCGGCATGACCCGAAACCGCGCTGACCGGGAAACCCGGCAAGTCGTGATAAGGGATGCGTTGCGCGTCTTTCAGTTCGCCGACTAGTGAACCGAGGCCGGAGCCAAGCACAATGCCCACGCGCGGCGAAAGGCCGCCGAGCTTGCCGGCAAGCACGTCGAGAGCGGCACTCATCCGAGTTCGGTCTCGAAGCTGAACGGCAGGAGCTCGTCCATAGTCATCGTCTTCTTCACGCCCGCTTCATCGCAAAGATAGATCCTCGTGTCCTTGGACGCGAACTCCGAGATCTTCTGCCGGCAGCCGCCGCAGGGCGGGCAGAGCGGCAGCTTCTCGGCGATGACGGCCATCTCGACGATCTTCTTGGCGCCGCCCATGATCATGGCGCTGATCGCCGTCGGTTCCGCGCACCAGCCCTGCGGGAAGGACAGGTTCTCGATATTGGCACCGGTATAGACCTTGCCGTCCTCGGCGCGGATCGCAGCGCCGACGGGGAATTTCGAGTAGGGGGCATGAGCGAAAGCCATGGCGCCGCGAGCGGCCTCGAAAAGATCGTGGGACATGTTCTCAACGTTCCTTCGTATAGGGGACACCACCCGCCTTTGGCGGGGTCGCCACGCCGATGAAACCGGCGAGCAGGATGCAGGTGAGGATATAGGGCAGCGCCTGGAAGATCTGCACCGGCACTTCGCCGATCAGAGGAACCTGCTTGCCCTGCATGAAGTTTGCCAGCGCATCGAGGAAGCCGAAGAGCAGGCAGGCAAACATGACGGGCACCGGCTTCCACTTTGCAAAGACCAGCGCCGCAAGCGCGATATAGCCCTTGCCGGCCGACATATCCTTGATGAAGGCCGCCGACTGCGCGATCGCAAGATAGGTTCCTGAGAAGCCGCAGAGGATGCCGGCGCACATGACGGCGCGATAGCGCAGCCAGCTCACCGAAATCCCGGCCGTATCAACGGCGCCCGGATTCTCGCCGACGGCGCGCAGCCGCAGGCCGAAGCGGGTGCGGTAGAGAATCCACCAGGAAAGCGGGACCGCGAGGAAAGCGAGATAGGTCAGGATGTTGTTGCCTGAGATCACATTGGCGTAGAGCGGACCGATAACCGGAACTTCGCGCATCGCATCCGCGCCGGGCAGCACGATCGGCGCAAAGCGCGCGTCCGGCGCCAGCTGCGGCGTGCGGCCGCCCTGGCCAAACCAGGCGCCGCCGAGGACGATCGTGATACCGGCGACGAAGAAGTTGATCGCTACGCCCGAGATGATCTGGTTGCCGCGATTGGTGATCGAGGCAAAGCCGTGAACGAGGCTGAGCGCCACGGAGCAAATGATACCGGCGCCGAGACCGAGCCATGGCGAGCCGGTCAGATAAGCGATGCACGCTGCCGCAAACGCAGAACCGAGCATCTTTCCTTCGAGGCCGATATCGAAGATGCCAGCTCGCTCGGAGAAGAGACCTGCCAGCGCCGTGAAGATCAGCGGGATCGACAGGCGGATCGTGGAGCTCAGGACGCTGATGAAGATGTCATAATAATCCATCGCCCATTCCCCTCACGCGGCCTTGAACTGTTGGTAGACGCGAACCATCGCAGGGCGGAACATGTATTCCAGCGCGCCCGCGAAGAGGATCACGAGACCCTGGATGACCAGGATCATTTCGCGCGTGATGGTCGGCATCTCGAAGGAGATCCAGTCGCCACCCTGGTAAAGGATGCCGAAGAGAATAGCCGAGAAGATGATCCCGACGGGATGATTTCTTCCCATGAGAGATACTGCAATGCCGACGAAACCGGCGCCGCCGACGAATTCCACCTGCAGACGGGCGGATGATCCCATCACAGGATTCAAAGCCATCATGCCGGCAAGGGCGCCTGACAGCAGCATGGCGATCATGACGGTTCGCGCATAGGGAATACCGGCATAGGCTGCCGCACTCTGGCTGACGCCGAGCGTCCGCATCTCGAAGCCGAGCTTGGTGCGCCAGATCAGCAGCCAGACGAAATAGGCGGCAACAAGCGCGATGAGGAACGAGACATTGAACGGCGCGGCGCCAAGCTTGGCACCGACCAGGTTCATCAGCCAGCCGAGTTTCGGAAGCTGACCGCCTTCAAGGAAGGTGCGGGTTTCCGGAGCCATCTTGCCGGGAACAATAAGTACATGCACCAGCAGGTACACCATTAATGCCGCGCCGATGTAGTTGAACATGATGGTGGTGATGACGATATGGCTGCCGCGTTTCGCCTGCAGGAAAGCCGGGATGAACGCCCAGGCGGCGCCGAAAAGGCCCGCGCCAAGGACCGCCACCGGCATTGTCACATACCACGGCACATAATGGTCGAGCGCCAGCGCCACCAGCGCGCAGCCGAGGCCGCCGAGGTAGGCCTGGCCTTCCGAGCCGATGTTGAACAGGCCGGCATGGATCGCCACCGCAACGGAAAGACCGGTGAAGATAAAGCTTGTCGCATAGTAGAGCGTGAAGCCGATGCCTTCGCCGCTGCCGAGCGCACCTTCGATCAGTAGCGACAGGGCGGCAAGCGGGCTCTCCCCGATCAGCCAGACGACGAAGCCGGAGATCAGGAAGGCGACTACCAGATTCAACAGCGGAATGAGGCCGTAGTTGATCCAATTTGGAAGTGGAACTGAAGCAGTGCTCATCAAGGCCTCACGCGGCAATGCCGGCCATCATCAGGCCGAGGGTCTGTTCACCGGCATCGGGCGTCTTCTCGCCGACGACGTGGCCGGCAAACATGACAAGGATACGGTCTGAAAGGGCGCGGATTTCGTCGAGCTCGACGGAGACGAGCAGGATCGCCTTGCCGGCGTCGCGCATCTCGATAATTCGGCGGTGAATGAATTCGATGGCGCCGATATCGACGCCGCGTGTCGGCTGGCCGATGATCAGCGCCGTCGGGTCGCGTTCGATCTCGCGAGCCACGACAATCTTCTGCTGGTTGCCGCCGGAGAAATTCGCCGTTTTCAGCCGGGGGTTCGGCGGACGGATATCGTATTTCTCGATCTTCTCCATGGCGTCCTTGCGGATCGCGTCGAGATCGAGCAGTGGACCCTTGCTGTAGCCGGGATTGCGGTGATAGCCGAGAACGGAATTCTCGTATTCCTCGAACTTCAGTACCAGCCCCATGTGATGCCGGTCTTCCGGAATATGTGCGAGACCAAGCTCGCGCAGCCGCGCCGGATCGGACTTGTCGATCGGCTGGCCGTCGAGGAAAATCTCGCCGGAATGCGGTTTGCGGATGCCGGCGATAGCCTCCAGCAATTCGGACTGCCCATTGCCGGCGACACCAGCAATGCCGACAATCTCGCCGGCCCGGACATCGAAGGATACGTTGTCGACCATGATGACGCCGCGATTGTCCTTGACCGTGAGATTGCGGACCGACAGGATCACCTTGCCCGGATTGGCTTCACCCTTCTGAACACGCAGCAGGACCCGGCGGCCGACCATCAGCTCGGCAAGCTCCTCGACCGTCGTTTCTGATGTCTTGCGGGTCGCGACCATCTCGCCACGGCGCATGACGGAAACGGTGTCGGTGATCGCCATGATCTCGCGCAGCTTGTGGGTGATCAGGATGACGGTCTTGCCTTGGTCGCGCAGGACACGAAGGATCTTGAAAAGATGGTCCGCTTCGGCAGGGGTCAGCACGCCCGTCGGCTCGTCAAGAATGAGGATCTCGGCGCCGCGGTACATGGCCTTCAGGATCTCGACCCGTTGCTGCAACCCGACCGGAAGCTCTTCGATCAACGCATCGGGATTGACTTCGAGGCCGTAATCCTTCTCCAGGCGGCGCAGCTCGGCACGCGCGGAAGAAACACCCTTGGCCAGCAGCGCGCCGCCTTCGGCACCAAGCATGACGTTCTCGAGTACCGTGAAATTGTCGACCAGCATGAAGTGCTGGTGCACCATACCGATCCCGGTGGCGATCGCAGCCTGGCTGTCCTTGATCGTCACGGCATTGCCGTTGACGCGAATCTCACCGCTATCGGCATGGTAGAAGCCATAAATGATCGACATCAAGGTCGATTTGCCGGCACCATTCTCTCCAATGATGCCGTGAATCGTGCCCTTGGCGACGGTAAGATTGATGTCCTTGTTGGCGTGAACGGCACCGAATTTCTTGTCGATGCCCACAAGTTCGATAGCGGGCGTGTCTGTCACAGCAGGCTCCAAATACGAAAAGGGCGTATGACGGAGCAACTCCGCCATACGCCCGTCTCAGTCACGGATCACTTCGGGCAAGCGTTGTCCGTTGTGTAGTCGTGAACCTTGATGGTTCCCGCGATGATACCTTCCTTGGCCTTGTCGAGCGCAGCCTGCATCTCGGGCGTGATCAGGGCCTTGTTGTTGTCGTCGATGGCGGCAGCAACGCCGTCTTCCTTGACGCCGAGTGCCTGGACACCAGCCGTGAACTTGTCGCCCTTGACGTCGCTGAAGCCGTTATAGACAGCGAGGTCAACGCGCTTGACCATCGAGGTCAGGACAGAGCCGGGGTGGAGGTGGTTCTGGTTGCTGTCGACGCCGATCGAGAGCTTCTTGTTGTCGGCAGCAGTCTGCAGGACGCCGAGGCCGGTCGCACCTGCTGCCGCGTAGATGACATCCGCACCCTGATCGATCTGGTTCTTGGTGAGCTCGCCACCACGAACCGGGTCGTTCCAGGCAGCGCCCGTCGTGCCGGTCATGTTCTGGAACACTTCGACATCGGCCTTGACCGAGCGAGCGCCCTGCTCATAGCCGCATTCGAACTTGCGGATCAGCGGGATGTCCATGCCACCAACGAAGCCGACCTTGCCGGTCTTCGAAGCGAGGCCGGCGAGTGTGCCGACGAGGAAGGAGCCTTCTTCTTCCTTATAGACGACAGAACGGACATTCGGCTTATCGACGACGGCGTCAACGATCACGAACTTCGTGTCGGGGAATTCTGCTGCGACCTTCTCGATGGCCGAGGTCCAGGCGAAGGAAACGGCGATAACCGGGTTGAAGCCACGGCTTGCGAAATTGCGGATTGCCTGTTCGCCCTGGGTGTCGCCGGTCGGCTCGAAGTCACGGTAGGCAATACCGGTTTCGGTCTTGAACTTCTCGGCGCCATTGAAGGCTGCTTCGTTAAAGGACTTATCGAACTTCCCGCCGGTACCGTAAACGAGCGCCGGCTTGACGTCGGCGGCCAGCGCCGTCGTGGACATGGCAGCCACGGCCAGGAGAGTCAGAAGGGATTTTTTCATGAGTTGCAGCCCTATTTGTTTCTATTTGTTTGGGTCCTCCCGCAAGCCGTTTAGGCATGTCTGCGGAACCACCGACCTCCCCCCGGAGGCCTGGCTGGGCGCATCCTTGCATGGCTCAAAAAAAAATTCACGAGAAATTTTTCGGCTGGTAAAAATTTGGCGCAATTGCCAAAAATCAGCTCATGCGGGCGTATTTTTACGCAAAATCATCGCCGGGTTGCGATTTTTCTAGTCAAAGAGACGGTTGATATCGGTCTTGGGCAGGGCGCGGACCTTCGGTTGAACTTGCCGACGCCGATTGTTATGCGGCAAAGCGGCCGGCCATCGGCTGCTTCTTGTAGCCGGCCATCCACAACAGCAGCGACAGCACCAGAAACACGGCAAACGCCGGCTGGAGCATCAGCCACTGGAAGGCAAGGGTATAGAAGCGCGGGTGGATATAGTAGGCGATGGTCGATTGCAGGCTTTCCAGCGACGATGGGCTCAAATCCTGCCACGCGTCGCCCATCGGCGTTATGACGACGGAGGAGGCGGCAACGGACTGAATTGAATCGATCGTCCCGGCAATAACGGCAACAGCCAGCGCAACAAGACTTGTCAAACGCAAAAGGAAACGCATCGATCTCTCCGGCTACCAAACGCGCCGGGCCTTTGCCCGACCAGCCGTGCCATTTGCTGCCTACAACAAAAACATAGTTAGAGGTGGGTGAGACTGCAATGGAGGGCCTAGCCGCACTTTTACTGGAAGAAGTCAAAAAACTGTTAGATTTGGGTTGATCGGCGAAAATTCATCGGTATATATCGCGGCCGTTCCAACGATTTGCATCTTAGCCGATGCAGACCGCCTAAAGGACAGGTGGCCGAGTGGTTTAAGGCGCACGCCTGGAACGCGTGTGTACGTGAAAGCGTACCGTGGGTTCGAATCCCACCCTGTCCGCCATTGGCATTGACTTAGTTTTTTCCGCCTCGATGCCCCAACTGACGAGCTGGTGAGTTCAACGCCAGCGTCACGTTGGCTGCTCACGTCGCGTCGACGGTCGATCTGTGGCCGCAGCAGGAACGTCCGAAGGTTGGACCGGGAACGGCCCCAACCGAGAATCGGTGAGTTCGAGTTGCCAGAGATCACTCCCCTTTGGCTAAATTGCCGACTTGGCGATCTCCATCGCGGCTCCATAGGTCGCGGCGGCGTTTAGTTGCTCTCGGTTTACCTCGTTCGCAGATACCATCTGCTCGCCGG
The DNA here is from genome assembly GCA_900466605.1 of Hyphomicrobiales bacterium. Taxonomy (GTDB): domain Bacteria; phylum Pseudomonadota; class Alphaproteobacteria; order Rhizobiales; family Rhizobiaceae; genus Rhizobium. The sequence continues at coordinate 302,599 of UBMU01000008.1, read as the reverse complement.
AGACTAGTCTTTCGACCCATTCATTTCGCCGGCCGTGAAGGACCTCCGAGACCAGAAAATACCCTCCTGTTCGGCCAACAAGTAGGTCGCCAATCATCTGGCAATCGCGGTCTGCCTTGTTCCACTTGTTCAGCGAGGACTGATCGGGATCGGGGCGATCCACCGACAGCGGCGAGACTGTCATCTTCATCTGGTAGTCAACGGTGACCTTGCCGCCAGCTTCCAAGCCGGCAATGCGCTTGCTCAAAAGTTCCCCGGATACCTCCGCAGCGATACCTCGGCCAACGTTCAGACCAGTCATAAAACCATTGATCGCGACATAGTTGCCGTTGATCTGATTTTTATAACAGCCTCGTTTCTTGATGCCTTCCTTCTCCATTGAAACAATGTCACCGGGAAAGATCGGGTTCGTGTAATAGATTGGAAAGGCCCCATACAATCCAAGGAAGATCTTGGTGACGGCAGCTTTATACTGCTGTACGCCGTCGTCAGCCTGGGCTCCGACGATGCCCGTTGCGAACTGCAGAAATAGAGCTGCGGCAATGCTCCAAGCCGCGCGCTTTGCCATGACGACCCTCCGCGAAAAGCATCCCAACCACGACATCTTATAGCGGCAACGCCTGCCTTCCAATTCACCGCCGGGTACGTCCTTCCTAGAAAGCCGCAGATAACGGAGACCTTGCCATCGTTCGCTCCCTTGACATTCATGGCTTATAGAACAAAATAAGAACAAACGACGGAGGTTCTTATGACCCATACTGAGCAAGTGATCGCCAACGCACTCGCTGTGGTGGCCGCCAGTCGAGCCGAACGAAAACGTGACGCCGAGCGGCGGAAGCGCGTTTTTGGAAAGATCGAGATCGGCCGCCCTTTGCCGAAGCTTCCGGGACAGCAGCTAAGCCTGAATCTGCGATAATGCTGCCGATCACGAAAGAGCATGTCGATTTCGAGGTGCAGGCTGCGTTGGCGTGGCGTCTAAGGACGCATGCGCCGAACATTTGTCTCGCCGGGACATAAACGAAGTAGATAAGGCCTTGCCGCTGCGGCAAGGCCTTTCGATTCAGAACCAAGCCGGCGCTGTTTTCAGCCGGCAGCAGCTGCGGTCTGCGCGCGTTTCGGCAGTTTCCAACCGGGTCGCACGAAGTGGCAGGTGTAGCCGTTTGGAATGCGTTCCAGGTAGTCCTGGTGTTCTGGCTCCGCTTCCCAGAAATCGCTGACCGGGACAACTTCCGTGACGACCTTTCCGGGCCACAAGCCTGAGGCATTGACGTCAGCAATGGTGTCGTCGGCAATCGCGCGCTGTTGGGCGTTGGCGTAGAAGATTGCCGACCGATAGCTGGCGCCGATATCGTTGCCCTGCCGGTTTGCCGTCGTCGGATCGTGGATCTGGAAGAAGAACTCAAGAATGTCGCGGTAGCTGATCTTTGCGGGGTCGAACATGATCTCGATCGCCTCGGCATGATTGCCGTGATTGCGGTAGGTGGCGTTCGCCACTTCACCGCCCGTGTACCCCACGCGAGTGGAGACCACGCCAGGATAGCGTCTGATGAGGTCCTGCATACCCCAAAAGCAACCGCCCGCCAGTACCGCACGCTCTACAGTCATTGGATTGTCCTTTCAGCGAAATGATGCGCGTCAACCATGGGCAGCCGCGCCTTGCCCCTTAAATGGGAACTGGAGCCGACTTTTGCCAGCCTATGCCGCTCCAACCGTCTCGTAGCGGCCGTTGCGCGTTACCGCTTCATGTCGGGGCAGACGTAGGGAGTCTTTGCCGCTGAATAGGTGTGCTCGACGACGTCCTTTCCGGCGGCGATCTGAAGCGTCAGAGCATCCGCGGAAACGGCCTTTATCTTGGCCCGTATCGTCGCTCCATCCTCATCCCACGAAAGCTCTGTGGGGGACGTCTGTTTCCAGGCCCGCAGCGCATAGGTCTCCCAGCACGAATCGACAAGGAGTTTGCCTTTCGGCAGGAAGATCATCATCGGGCCGGGTAGGCCGGACTTCGCTTTGGTTTCCATCCAAGGCGTGCCCATCAGTGAAGACGAAGCTGCCTTCTCCGTGGCAAGGGTCGGCGTGGCGATGAGCATCGCTCCGATCACTGCAACTGATGATATCTTCATGGTTTTCTCCATTGGGAATCGGGTATCCGAGCATGAATGAGGGTTGGGCGACAATGTGGTCAGGGCGCGCGTCCGGAACGGCCGTGACGCTGCCGCGGCCCGACGAGAAAACGCGAGGTTCCACAGTTTTGAAGACATTGCCGTGCAGCGCCTAGACGAGCACCGCCTGGTCCACGCGGTCTTCCGTCCCGAAGAACTTCAGGTAGCGCTGAACCTCCGCCGGGTCACCCGTTGCCTTCTGAGGATTGTCCGATAGCTTGACCGCCGGCCGTCCGTTGGCGTCGCTGACCTTGCAGACGATGGAGATCGGGTTCAGCCCGGAGATCTCGTTCGGCGCGCAGCCGGCAAAGTCGTTGGTAAGGTTGGTGCCCCAGCCGAAGCTCATCCGCACCTTGCCTTCGAAATGCTTGTAGGTGTCGATGATGGCGTCGACATCGAGGCCGTCAGAGAAGATCAGCAGCTTCTGGCGCGGATCGCGGCCCATCTTCTTCCACCACTCGATGATCTTCTCGCCGCCTTCGACGGGCGGGGCGCTGTCCGGACGGAAGCCTGTCCAGTCGGCCACCCATTCCGGCGCGTCGCGCAGGAATGCGGTAGTGCCGAAGGCATCGGGAAGCACGATCAGCAGGTTGCCGCCGTAGAGCTTGTTCCAGTCCCGCAAGACCTTGTAGGGCGAATTGCGCAGTTCCTCGTCGGTCTGCGCAAGGGCTGCGGCAACCATCGGCAGTTCGTGAGCGTTCGTGCCCACGGCTTCGAGATCGGAGTCCATCGCAAGCAGGACGTTGCTGGTGCCGGTAAAGGCCGGACCAATGCCTTCCTTCAGCGCCTCGACGCACCAGCGCTGCCACAGGAAGCTGTGACGACGGCGCGTGCCGAAGTCGGAGATGCGCAGGCCCGGCAGCGCGCGCAGGCGATCCACCTTCTCCCACATCCTGGCCTTGGCGCGGGCGTAGAGCACGTCGAGCGTGAACGGCCCGAGCGCCTTCATGGCCGACCGCGAGCGCAGCTCGTTGATGATGGCGAGCGCCGGAATCTCCCACATGGTCGTGTCCTTCCACGATCCGTGGAAGTCGAGCACATACTGGCCGTCGCGCTTCGACAGCTCGTATTCGGGCAGCTGGAAATGCGAAAGCCAGGCGAGGAATTCCGGCTCGAAGATCTGCGCGCGCCCGTAGAAGCTGTTACCAGCGAGCCAGATCATCTCTTTCTTGGAGAGGCGCAGCGAGCGCGCGTGGTCGAGCTGCTCGCGCAGTTCGCCTTCGTCAATTTCTTCGGCGAGCCGCACGCGCTTGGTGCGGTTGATGACCGTGAAGGTCGCGTTGACATCAGGATAGAGCTTCCAGATCATCTGCAGCATGAGCAGCTTGTAGAAGTCTGTGTCGATCAGGCTGCGAACAATCGGATCGAGCTTCCAGGTGTGGTTATAAACGCGCCGTGCGATATCGGTCTTGGCCATGAACTCCGCCCATTCCCCAACCGGACAAAATCGCGTCATAAGCCGACGCGCAAAGACCGGCTCGTGCGCTTCTTATCGAAAAATCAGCCGCCAAAGTCCAGCCTAAACAGACGAGCACCCTGCCGGCTGTCCGGCAGGGTGCTCGGTGGTGACCGCGTTGACCCGCCCATTCTATTGTGCAGGCGTCTTCGGCGCTGCAGGTACTGTGTTCGCTTCGCTCGGCGTAGATGGCGTTTCGGTGGGCATCGCGTTGACATTCCGCGGTGACGGCGATGATGCCAGCGCAGGCTTCTCCGACTGCATCTGCTGTCCGGACTGCTGCGGCACGGCATCGTCCGACTGCTTCTCTCCCCATATTTCGACGGGGATCCACACGATGAATGCAAGCACCAGCGCGGCAATCAGAACGGTCAGTATCCGTTTGCCAGTCCGGCCCTGCTTCGCCTCAACGGGCGAAAACGTCTGCTCTGCACGGTGCTCTCCATCCGCATCCTGCCAGTGTGTTTCCGTCCGTTGAACCATGCGCATCTCCTCTCGGTGCCGCTCATCTCGGAGAAAAAACGAACGGCACGCAGCATGGTTCCTGCGCTCAGTAGCCTCTCTGTCGGTCGACGACGAATTGCAACGGCTCACCACCTTCGTAGCGAGCGATCTGGCGCTCGACATGACGGAAGAGTGCCGTCTCATCGGATACGGCCGCATCGTGCGGTGTGATGAAGACGTTCTCCAGCCCCCAGAGCGGATCGTCGGAGGGCAGCGGCTCGACTGCGAAGACGTCGATCGACGCGCCGCCGAGGACGCCGCCCTTGATGGCGGCGACAATGTCGGCCTGTACCTGGCTCTTTCCTCGCCCGCCATTGATGAAAACAGGCTTGCCGAGCGCGCCACCCTGCCGCAGCTTTGAAAACAGCGCTGTATTGTAGAAGCCTGTCGTCTCCGGTGTCAGCGGCAGCAGGCCAACGAGAAAATCCGTTCTGGAGAGGAATTCATCGAGCTGCCCGGAATGGAAGGTCTCGATACCATCGATCTCCTTACGGCTGCGCGACCAGCCGATGACGTTGAATCCCATGACCTTCAGCTTGTATGCCGCGTCCTGCCCGAGCACACCGAGGCCCATGATGCCGATGGTGAGCTCGGCAGCCTCCGGCGGAACCAGCTTGCCCCAGACGCGCGCCCGCTGATCCTTGTCATGCTGATGCTGCTGGCGGAGATGCATGAGACACTGCATCACCACCCACTCGCTCATCCGCGTCGTCAGGCTGCGGTCGGAGAAGCGAACGATCGGCACGTCCGGCAGGCCGGGCAGGTTCATGAAGCTGTCGACGCCCGCGCCACCTGAGAAGATGACCTTCAGATTAGGCGCGCGGCTGAAAAGATCCGCATCCGGCTTCCAGAGCAGCCCGTAGTCGATGCCGGTCAGATCGCGATCCTTGTTGGCGGGATCTGCGAGATTGATGCTGCCGCGATTAGGAAAGGCCGTTTTCAGGATGCGGGCAACGGTATCGGGGTCGAATTTCAGATCGACCAGAATCGGCGGTTTTGCGGACATGATCGTCTTTACTGTTGGACGGCGGATGTCGGCACCGCCTCGATGTTGAAGGCGGCGGCCATCAGTGCCTTGGTATAATCGTCCTTCGGCGCACCGAAGATATCGGCGGACGGTCCCTGCTCGACTACCTTGCCGAAGCGCATGACGATGACGTCATTCGCCAACGCCTTCACCACCTTCAGGTCGTGGCTGATAAAGAGATAGGCGAGATCATGCTTCTTCTGCAGATCACGCAGGAGGTCGACGACCTGCGCCTGGACGCTCATGTCGAGCGCCGAGGTCGGCTCATCCAGCATCACGAAGCGTGGTTTGAGCACCATGGCGCGGGCAATGGCGATGCGCTGACGCTGCCCACCGGAGAACTCGTGCGGATAGCGCCAGCGGGTCAGGGGATCGAGGCCGACTTCCTCCAGCGCCCAGCAGACGCGGCTGTCGCGCTCCTCGTAGGAGAGCGACCGCTCATGCACCTTCAGCCCCTCGGCAATAATGTCGCCGACCGACATGCGCGGACTGAGCGAGCCGTAGGGATCCTGGAACACCACCTGCAACTGGTTGCGCAGTGGCCGCATTTCCGTAAATGAATAGCTGGCTATGTCCTTGCCGACGAAGCTGATCCGACCCTGCGACGAAATCAGGCGCGTCAGCGCCAGGCCGAGGGTGGTCTTGCCCGAGCCCGACTCGCCGACGACGCCAAGCGTCTGCCCGGCACGCAGCTGCAGGTCGATACCGTCGACCGCCTTCACATGATCGACGACCTTGCGCATGAGCCCGGCCTTGATCGGGAACCAGACGCGGATATCGGAACCCTGCATCACGACGGGTTTCGAGGCGTCAGCAAGCGGCGGCTCGCCGCGCGGCTCGGAGGCCAGCAGATGCCGGGTGTAATCGTGCTTCGGATTACTGAAGACTTCTTCCACCGTGCCGGTCTCGACGATCTTGCCCTTGGTCATCACGCAGACCCGGTCGGCGAACTTGCGCACGATGCCGAGGTCGTGGGTGATGAACAGCATCGACATGCCATGCTGACCCTTCAGCTGCCGCAGCAGTTCGAGGATCTGCGCCTGCACGGTCACGTCAAGCGCGGTCGTCGGCTCGTCCGCGATCAGCAGTTCCGGTCGGTTGGCGAGCGCCATGGCGATCATCACGCGTTGCCGCTGGCCGCCGGAAAGCTCATGCGGATAGGCTTTCAGCCGCTTTTCCGGCTCGCGGATGCCGACCTGGTTCAGCAGTTCGAGAACCTTGATGCGTGCCGCCTGACCCGTCACGCCCTGGTGTAGTTCGAGAATCTCGGCGATCTGCTTCTCGATCGTGTGCAGCGGGTTGAGCGACGTCATCGGCTCCTGGAAGATCATCGTGATGTCGTTGCCGCGCACCTCGCGTAGCGCCTTGTCGGATGCCTTCAGGAGGTCCTTGCCCTTGAACAGGATTTCGCCGGAAGGATGGCTGGCTGCGGGGTAGGGGAGCAGCCGCAGGATCGAGTTGGCGGAGACCGATTTTCCCGAACCGGACTCGCCGACCAGCGCCACGACCTCGCCCTTGCGGATGTCGAAGGAGACGTGATCGACAGCCAGCGATGTATCGCCGCCCTGGTGGAATGCCACCGAAAGATCGCGAACGGACAGCAGTGTTTCGGCAGCGTCACTCATTGAAACGTCTTCCTGGGATCGAATGCGTCACGAACCGCCTCGCCGATGAAGATCAACAGCGACAGCATGATCGACATGGTGAAGAACGCGGTCAGCCCGAGCCACGGCGCCTGCAGGTTGGCCTTGCCCTGTGCGATCATCTCGCCGAGCGACGGCGAGCCCGGCGGCATGCCGAAGCCGAGGAAGTCGAGCGAGGTCAGCGTGGTGATCGAGCCGGACAGAATGAATGGCAGGAAAGTCAGCGTCGCCACCATCGCGTTCGGCAGAAGATGCCGCCACATGATCGTCTTGTTGCCGACGCCCAGCGCGCGGGCCGCCCTGACATACTCGAAATTGCGGGCCCGCAGGAACTCGGCGCGTACGACGCCGACGAAGCCGACCCAGGAGAAGAGCAGCATGATCCCAAGCAGGACGAAGAAGCCGGGCGGCAGGATAGCCGCGATGATCAAGAGGATATAGAGCACCGGCATCGACGACCAGATCTCGATAAAGCGCTGCAGCAGCAAGTCCGTCCAGCCGCCGAAATAGCCCTGGATCGCGCCGGCGGTAACGCCGATGACAGCAGAGAAGATCGTCAGCACCAGGCCGAACAACACGGAAATACGGAAGCCGTAGATGACGCGGGCGAGCACGTCACGCGCCTGGTCATCCGTTCCGAGCCAGTTGAGATTGCCGAAGTTGCAGCCGGGATCGGCCGCGCCCTGCGGATAGCCGGAGCAGCGCTCCTCCTTGCTCATCAGCCAGAAGGGCGCGGTCGGTGCCGAATGCGGGATATTCGAGTTGACCGACCGATACGAGTAGTGGATCGGCGGCCAGATCATCCAGCCGTTGGCGTTGATCTCGTCCGAGATGACGTCGGAGCGGTAGTCGGTTTCGGCCAGGAAGCCGCCGAACTTCTCTTCTGGGTAGTTGACCAGCACGGGGAAGAGGATCTCGCCCTTGTAGGAAGCGATGATCGGCCGGTCATTGGCGATGAATTCGGCAAACAGGGTGAGCACGAACAGGACGAGGAACAGCCACAGCGACCAGTAGCCGCGCCGGTTGGCCTTGAAATTCTTCCAGCGTCTGATGTTGGTGGGCGACAGCAGGCCCTTGCGCGGTGGCTTGACCGGCGTTGCGGTCGTCGGATTGGCGGCGGTGTCCATCAGACGTCCCTCCGCTCGAAGTCGATGCGCGGATCGATCCATGTGTAGATCAGGTCGGAAACCAGACTAACGAACAGGCCGAGCAGCGAGAAGATGTAGAGCGTCGCAAAGACGATCGGGTAGTCGCGATTGACCACCGAGAGATAGCCGAGCCGTCCCAGCCCATCGAGCGAGAAGATGTTCTCGATCAAGAGCGATCCGGTGAAGAAGGCGGAGATGAAGGCGCCGGGGAAGCCGGCGATGATGATCAGCATGGCGTTGCGGAAGACGTGGCCGTAAAGCACCTGCCGTTCGTTCAAGCCCTTCGCCCGCGCGGTCACCACATACTGCTTCTTGATCTCCTCGATGAAGGAATTCTTGGTAAGCAGCGTCGTCGTCGCGAACGCCGCCAGCGAAAGCGAGATCAGCGGTAGCGCCAGGTGCCAGAAGTAATCGAGTGGCTTCTGCCACCAGGCGAGCTGGTCGAAATTGTCGGAGACGAGGCCGCGCAGCGGAAACCAGTCGTAGAAGGATCCGCCGGCAAAGAGCACGATCAGCAGGATGCCGAACAGGAAGCTCGGCACCGCATAGCCGATGATGATGATTCCAGACGTCCAGACGTCGAAGGTCGAGCCGTCCTTGACCGCCTTGCGGATGCCGAGCGGGATCGAGATACCGTAGGAAAAGATCATGATCCAGATGCCGAGCGAGGCGGAAACCGGCAACTTTTCCTTGATCAGTTCGAGAACCGTGGTGTTGCGGAAGAAGCTCTCGCCGAAGTCGAAGCGGATGTAATTCCACATCATTTCGCCGAAGCGCGTCAGCGGCGGCTTGTCGAAGCCGAACTGCTTTTCGAGCTTGGCGATGAGTTCCGGATCGAGCCCCTGGGCGCCGCGGTATTTCGAGCCGCCTTCATCAAGACCCCCGCCGCCGAGAAGATCGCCCCCACCGCCGGAAAGCCGGGAGTCTGCGCCCTGCGCATCGCCGGTCAGCTGCGCGATCACCTGCTCGACCGGACCGCCCGGCGCGAACTGGATGACGGTGAACGAGATCGCCATGATGCCGATAATTGTCGGGATCATCAAAAGCAGGCGGCGAAGGATATAGGCGCCCATCAGTAGCGGCCCTTCCGGCAAAGCTTGCGTCGAGCGCTGTCCAGTCTATCGCCGTTCAATCCGTGCAGTCTCCTAGTGGTGTGGGCAGGCATGCTTTGCCTTGCCCTGATTCGCATCGTTCATTTGGAGCCCACTCACATCGGCAATGCAAGCCTGCTCGCCGGCAGGCTATTTCGCGTCCTTCGACCACCAGACATCAGGAAAGCCGGTGGCGTAGGTGGGCAGCTCCGCCGGATGCGTGAGGGTGGTGCGATAGGCGATCCGCGCGGTATTGCCGTAGTACAGCGGCACGACGTAGTGGTTGGCGAGCAGCACCCTGTCCATTGCCTTGATCGCGGCGACCTGATCGTCGCGGTTCGGCGCGAAGATGATCATCTTCACCAGTTCGTCGACCGCAGGATTGGCGATGCCGGCATAGTTGCGCGAACCCTGCTGGTTGACGGAACCGGAGCCCCAGTAATCCGCCTGCTCATTGCCTGGGTTCATCGTTTCCGCCCAGACGACCCAGGTCATGTCGTAGTCGAAAGCGCGGGCACGGTTGGTGTATTGCGCCGGATCGACGGTCCGTACGCGCGCATCGATGCCGATCTTGCGAAGGTTCTGGGTGTAGGGAACGGCCCAGCGCTCGAGGATGGCGCTGCTCAGCAGGATCTCGAAGGAAAGCGGCTTGCCGGTATTCGAGTTGATCATGGCATTGCCCTTGATCTCGTATCCAGCCTCCTTCAGCAGGGCGACCGCCTTGCGCAGGTTGTCGCGGCTCTTTTGCGGATTGCCACCGACGGGATTCACATAGGGCGTCGTGAAAATCTCGGGCGGCACCTTGTCCTTCATGCCCTGCAGGATTTCGAGCTCGCGGCCTTCAGGCACCCCGTGTGAGGCAAGTTCGGTACCCCAGAAATAGCTGTCGACCCGCTTGTAGCTGTTGAAGGCGACGGTGCGGTTCAGTTCTTCGAAATCGAAGGCGTAGTTCAGCGCCTCCCGCACCCGTTCGTCCTTGAATATTTCTCGGCGCATGTTCGGCACCAGCGCCTGCATGACGCCGGTGGCGCGGAAGGGGTTTTCCAGCTCCTCGCGCTTGACGCGGCCGTCTTTCACGGCCGGGAAATCGAAGCCGGTCGCCCAGCGGGCCGCGGAGTTCTCGTACCAGTAGTCGATCGAGCCGGCGCGGAAAGCCTCGAACTCGACGTCACGGTCGCCGAAATAGGTGTAGGAAATGGTGCGGAAGTTGTTCTGGCCGACATTCACATTGAGGTCCTTGCCCCAATAGTCATCGCGCAGTTCGAAGGTCATTTTGCCGCCGGGAGAGAAGGCGGCGATCTTGTAGGGACCGGAACCCATGACAGGTTCCAGCGTGGTCTTCGAGATATCACGCGGCTTTCCGTCCGGGCCGTTAGATTCCCACCATGCTTTCGGCACGATCTGAAGCTGGCCGAGAATGTTCGGAAGCTCCCTGTTGCCCTTCTCGTCGAAGGTAAAGGTCACATCGCGTTCGCCCGTCTTCTCGGCCTTGACGACGTGCTTGTAGTAGTTGGAGAGCAGCGGATTGAGCTCTTTCGACTTGTCCAGGCTGAAGACGACGTCCTCGGGTGTCACCGGGCTTCCGTCAGCCCACTTGGCTTCCTTGCGCAGCCGGAAGGTGGCGCTTGATACGTCGTCAGGAAAGGAAACGCCCTCTGCCAGCAAGCCGTAGGAGGCGAGCAGCTCGTCGTCCGCCGACTTCATCAGCGTATCGAAGACGAGGCTCAAACCGACTGCCACTTCTCCCTTGCTCAGAAGCGGATTGAAGGTGTCGAACGTGCCGGCCGTCGAAAGGTTGAGGTTGCCGCCCTTCGGCGCTTCGGTATTGACGTAGTCGAAATGCGTGAAGCCCGGCTTGTATTTTAGCTCGCTGATAACAGACGTGCCGATCTTGAAATCCAGGTCCTGCGCTGTCGCGGCCAGTGGCAACGCCAATGTGCCGAAGAGAGAAAGGACCACACCAAGTTTCGACCACGTAAGCGCCATTCGCCAACCCCGATTGTTTTTCTGCTTTCGCCGACAATAGGCGAAAAGCAGGCGAAAAACAGGTGAGGTGACTGTTTTTGTCTGGCTCGCGAGATCGTGACCAGCCGGCCGTGATGCTGCTTCAATCGCCAAATCTATAAAACATTGATTCACCAAAATTGCTTTTCACGATAGATTCGACTGCAAATCACTCGGCCGCGCGCCGCAGACGCTCAGGACATGGCATGGCTCTCCATACCACCACAACTTTCCAGACATTTTTGAAATTGGCATTCGCCGGCTTGCTCGGCGCAAGTGTTGTCGCGGGTGACGTGGCTGCCCAACAGAAGCAACCGAGTCCTGGCAGTGCCAAAGCCATTTTTGGCTCCGTGTCTCTGCCGAACCAGGGCGTAGCGCAACCCTATGGTTTCTACGCGAAAGGCTGCATGTCCGGCGCCGTGGCGCTGCCGGTCGACGGACCCACGTGGCAGACCATGCGGCTTTCGCGCAATCGTCGCTGGGGCAATCCAGCCATGATCTCGCTCCTGGAGCGGCTGTCGCGTGACGCGGCAAAGTATGACGGATGGCCGGGTCTGCTGGTTGGCGACATCTCGCAACCGCGCGGCGGGCCGATGTTCAACGGCCACGCTTCACACCAGATCGGACTCGATGCAGACATCTGGCTGACGCCAATGCCTGCTCACCCCCTTAGCATCGAGGAGCGTGAAACGTTGCCCTTCACGACGATGCTGCAGAAAAACGCGTTTCTGACCATCAATCCGAATGTCTGGACCGAATCTCGGGCCAGGCTTTTGATGCGTGCGGCGAGTTATCCCCAGGTCGAGCGGATCTTCGTCAATCCTGCCATCAAGAAGAAGATGTGTGACACCTGGACGGGTGATCGCACCAATCTCGGCAAGCTACGCCCGATCTACGGTCACGATTCGCACTTCCACATCCGCATCAAGTGCCCGCCGGGCGCAACCTCATGCAAACCGCAGGCGCCGGTTCCTGCTGACGATGGATGCGGCAAGCCGCTGGCATGGTGGTTCACGAAGGAACCATGGGCGCCGCCGAAGCCACCGAAGCCCGGCGTGAAGCCGGTCAAGCCGCGCGAGGTGATGGTCTCCGATCTTCCGAATGCCTGCGCGTCGGTTCTCGCAGCACCATCCGTCGATTCCATTCAGGCGGCGACATTTGGCGGAGCCGCCGGTGCCCCGGCAGTCGCGCCGATGGCAGTGATGCCGGCCGGTGCGTCCGACGATGCGTTGCCTGACATCGGCCCGGTGCCGGACGATAAGCCGTCCGGCGAGTGACGCATTGCCAGTTCCGGCAGTGGTCTTTCAAAAGACGGGCGCATCGTATAGAAGCAGCCAAATCGATTGAATTTTCAGGCGGAGGTCCTTTTCATGGCCGGCGGCAAGTGCCTTGCATTGATTGCGCATGACCAGAAGAAGGACGACATGGCGGAGTTTGCACGCCGCAACCGCGAGACATTTGCGAACTGGAGAATCGTTGCCACGGGCACGACCGGCGGCCGGGTGCTCGAAGCCGCTCCGGACCTCGACGTGACCCGGCTGAAAAGCGGCCCGCTCGGTGGTGACCAGCAGATCGGGGCGCTCATTGCTACGGGCGAAGTCGACGTGCTGATCTTTTTTGTCGATCCTCTGACGCCGATGCCGCATGATGTCGACGTCAAGGCTTTGATGCGGCTTGCAATCGTCTACGATATCCCGATGGCGCTGAACGAAGCGACCGCCGACAAGCTTATCGCCACCCTTCACGCGTAACCGGCGCTCGAAGCGCGCACGCACGGAACCTGCCATGTCTCATCTCGATACCAGCGACACCGCAATGCCCTTCCCGATCCTGATCGGCGATATCGGCGGCACCAATGCCCGTTTTGCGATCATCCCGGACGCTGCGGCAGAGCAGATCCATTTTCCGAATGTCCGCACCGCGGATTTTGAGACGATCGACGAAGCGATCCGCAGTTGCATTCTCGAGAAGAGCAGCTTGCGGCCGCGCTCGGCAATCCTTGCCGTCGCTGGCCCGATCAGCTGGGACGAGATACCGCTGACCAATTGCGACTGGGTCGTCCGTCCGCGCACAATGATCGACGGCCTCGGCATCGAAGACGTGCTCGTCGTCAACGATTTCGAAGCGCAGGCACTGGCAATCGCCAATCTTTCTGACGAGAACCGAGAGCGCCTTGGCGATGCGTCGGGAGAGATGGTTGCATCGCGTGTTGTCCTCGGTCCGGGTACCGGTCTCGGCGTCGGCGGCCTCGTGCATGCACGCGGCGCCTGGATTCCTGTGCCGGGCGAAGGTGGCCACGTCGATCTCGGGCCGCGCACCGCGCGCGACCTGCAGATCTTCCCGCATGTGGAGACGATCGAGGGCCGAGTTTCGGCAGAGCAGATTCTCTGTGGCCGCGGCATCGTCAATCTCTATCGGGCAATCTGCACGGCGGATGGCATTGCGCCTATCTATTCCGATCCCGCGGATATCACGTCGCACGCGCTTGCGGCTTCCGATAGCGTCGCCGTCGAGACGATCAGCCTGTTCTCGACCTATCTCGGCCGTGTCGCGGGCGACATGGCGATGATCTTCATGGCGCGCGGTGGCGTCTTCCTGTCCGGCGGCATCTCGCAGAAGATCCTGCCGGCGCTGAAGAAGCCAGAATTCCGCGCGGCATTCGAGGACAAGGCGCCACACTCCAAGTTGCTTGCGACGATCCCGACCTACGTCGTCACGCATCCGCTTGCGGCTCTTTCAGGGCTCTCGTCCTATGCCCGCAAGCCAGAGAGCTTCGGCGTCTCGACAGACGGCCGCCGGTGGCGGGCGTAACGGCTCTGGTCAAAAGGCTGCCAACTCTTTATAGAGCCGCGCGAGCGCACGCAGTCATGAGGACATGCGTGTCCTGACACACAGGAAGACTGATTTTTGCAATCACCCGACACCCAGCAGAAGCCTGTAACGAGCGACAGCATCACCGGCATCTTGAAGCGTATCATCGCAGAAAACGGCCGTGATCACCTGTGGGGCTATGTTTTTGCCATCAGCTGCCTCGTCATTGTTGCCCTGTCGACGGCGTACACGGCGTGGATCATGAAGTCGGTGATCAACGAGGCGTTCGCAAACCGACGCGCCGACATTGTCTGGGTGATCTGTTTTACGATCTTCGTTGCCTTCGTGGCGCGCGGTTTCGCGAGCTACGGCCAGGCGGTGGTCCTCTCCAAGATCGGCAACAACATTGTCGCGCGCTATCAGCAGCGTGCCTATTCGCACCTGATGAAGCTGTCGCTCGGCTACTTCAACCAGACGCGCTCGGCCCATGTCGTTGCGCAGCTTAACCAGAACATCAGCGGCATTCGTGATGTGATGAACCTGACGATCACGTCGACAGTGCGCGATCTCCTGACGTTCATCTCACTGCTTGCCGTGATGATCATTCAGGATCCGCTGCTGAGCCTCGCAGTTTTCGTTCTGGCGCCGCCTCTTCTCTATGCCTTGCGATACGTGTCGAAGCGGCTTCGTGTGGCGACCAAGGAGGCAATCAACGTCAACAGCCACGTCGCCGGTGCGATGCAGGAGACCATCCAGGGTATCGCCATCGTCAAGGCCTTCACCATGGAGCGCCAGCTCGGGCAGAAGGTCGACAGGCTTGTGGAAAGCGCCGAACGGCGCGCGAACCGTATCGCCCGCCTGTCCGAACGGACCGCGCCGCTCACCGAAAGCTTTGCCGGCCTTGCTGTGGCCAGCGTCCTTGCCTATGCCGCCTACGGCACGATCTACCAGAATATTCCGCCGGGCGCTTTCTTCTCCTTCGTAACGGCCCTGCTGCTGGCCTATGATCCAGCACGCCGCCTCGCGCGCCTTCAGGTGCAGATGGAGCGTGCCGTCGTCAACGCCCGCATGATCTATGAATTCCTTGATACGGTGCCGCATCAGCGTGATGCGGTTGGCGCGAAAGCGCTTGTCGTCACGGACGCCAGGATAGAGTTCCGCAACGTCTCTTTCGCCTACGGCGACGATGAGGTCCTGCGCGATGTTAGCCTCGTTGCCGACGGCGGAAAGACGACGGCTCTTGTCGGGCCGTCGGGTGCCGGCAAATCGACGATCATCACGCTTATTCCGCGCTTCTACGATCCGAAGGCCGGTCAGATCCTGATCGACGGCCAGGACATCGCGCATGTGACGAAACAGTCGCTGCGTGAGCAGCTGGCCTATGTCTCCCAGCAGCCATACCTTTTCGAAGGCACGATCCGCGACAACATCCGCTACGGCCGCCAGGAGGCGACGGACGAGGAGGTCGAACGCGCGGCGCGCCTCGCTTACGCACACGACTTTATCCTGGCGCAGCCGCAAGGCTATGATACGCCGGTCGGCGAAAACGGCGTGACGCTTTCCGGCGGTCAGCGCCAGCGGCTTTCGATCGCCCGCGCACTCGTGCGCAACGCTCCGATCCTCCTTCTTGACGAAGCAACCTCGGCGCTCGACACGGAGTCGGAAGCGGCCGTTCAGAAGGCGCTGGACGAAGCGATGGTCGGACGTACCGTCGTTGTCATTGCCCACCGTCTCTCGACCGTTGTCCGCGCCGACAAGATCGTCGTCATGCAGCAGGGCCGGGTCATCGAAGAAGGCAATCATGACAGCCTTGCGCAGCGCAGCGACGGTCTCTACGCTCGCCTCAACAATCTGCAGAGGCCGGCTGCCTCTGATGCCCGCTGACATTTAGGATGGCCAACTGACATGAGCGATACTGCGATGAAGCTGGTGGTGGTTGGTGCAGCGGGTCGCATGGGTCAGACGCTCATTCGGCTTGTCCATTCGATGGAAGGGGTCACGCTGCACGCGGCTGTGGCGCGGCCCGGTTCGCCGTTCGTTGGCAAGGATTCAGGTGAAATTGCCGGTCTCGGGACCAATGGCATCATCATCGGGGACGATCCCCTCGCTGCGTTTCTTCACGCCGATGGCGTCCTTGATTTTACGACCCCCGCGACAACGAACGAATTTGCCGCACTCGCCGCTCAGGCACGCATTGTCCATGTGATCGGGACAACCGGCTGCTCTGCGGAGGACGATGCGAAGATTGCGGCCGCGAGCCGGCATGCCCGTATCGTGAAGTCGGGCAACATGGGGCTCGGCGTGAACCTGCTCAGCGTCCTTGTCGAGCAGGCTGCCCGTGCTCTGGATCCGGCCGACTGGGACATCGAGGTTCTGGAAATGCATCATAAGCGCAAAGTCGATGCACCCTCCGGCACCGCGCTGCTTCTCGGTGAAGCGGCCGCCAAGGGCAGGGGCATCGATCTCTCGTCGAAGTCGGTGCGCGTACGCGACGGCCACACCGGCGCGCGCGAGCAGGGCACCATCGGTTTTGCAACCCTGCGCGGCGGCTCCGTTGTCGGCGAGCATTCGGTGATCTTCGCCGGCGAGGGCGAAACGGTGTCGATGTCGCATAGCGCTACCGACCGCTCGATCTTCGGCCGCGGCGCCGTCAAAGCAGCGCTCTGGGCGCGCGACAGGAAGCCCGGTCTCTACTCCATGCTCGACGTCCTCGGGCTTTCTTCAAAATAATCTTTTTCGGAGGCATTTTTCATGAGCGGCACTCTCGTCCTCGTTCGCCACGGCCAGAGCGACTGGAATCTCAAGAACCTTTTCACGGGCTGGAAGGACCCTGACCTGACCGAGCTCGGCGTTCAGGAAGCCAACACCGGCGGCAAGGCGCTCGCGGACTACGGCATCAAGTTCGACATCGCCTTCACCTCGGATCTGAAGCGCGCTCAGGATACGCTGACGATCATCCTCGACAACGTCGGCCAGCCGGGCCTTCAGACGATCAAGGATCAGGCTCTGAACGAGCGCGACTACGGCGATCTCTCCGGTCTCAACAAGGATGATGCCCGCGCCAAGTGGGGCGAAGAACAGGTCCATATCTGGCGTCGCTCCTACGACGTTCCGCCTCCCGGCGGCGAAAGCCTGCGCGACACCGGCGCCCGCGTCTGGCCATACTACCTGACGGAAATCCTGCCTCGCGTGCTGCGTGGCGAAAAGGTGCTGGTCGCCGCCCACGGCAATTCGCTGCGGTCGCTGGTGATGGTGCTCGACCGCCTGACCAAGGAACAGATCCTCGGCGTCAACCTCGCGACCGGCGTTCCAATGGTCTACAAGCTCAACGCCGACTCGACCGTCGACTCCAAGGAGGTGCTCGGCGACATGTCCGGCGCGCATTGATAGAAAAGCGCCGCGTCTCATTGGAGGCCCGGCGCGTCTTACTTGGCATCATCTGCGGCGGCCAGAATACCATCGTCTAGGTCAGCTACCTCAAGGTATGTATAGCAGCATCAGCCGCCTTCTTTCACGATGAAGCCATATATGGCCTTCTGACGGATCAAGGAGATTTCTGATGTCACAGGTTTGGTTGATTACCGGCAGTTCACGTGGCATCGGCAAGGCGCTCGCGGAGGCGGTGCTGGCGGCAGGGCACAAGTTGGTTGCGACAGCGCGCGACCTTTCGCAGCTTGAGGACATCAGACAGCGCTACGCCGACAATGTATTGACGATGTCTCTCGATGTCACCGACGAGCAATCCGCCGCTTTGGCGGTCAAGGCAGCGGTCGAGACGTTCGGTCGCCTCGACGTGCTCGTCAACAATGCCGGTTATGGTGACGTCGGATCGATCGAGGATACAAGCCTTGCCGATTTCCGCGCTCAGATCGAAACCAGCCTGTTCGGAACGATAATCGTCACCAAGGCGGCCCTGCCGCTGATGCGCGAGCAGGGTTTCGGCCACATCATCCAGTTTTCCTCCGTTGGCGGCCGCATCGGCCCGGCGGGGCGCGCGCCTTATGCCGCCGCCAAATGGGGTGTCGAGGGTTTCTCCGAAGTGCTTGCAAGAGAGGTAGGCCCCCTCGGCATCAAAGTGACGATCATCGAGCCGGGCGGCTTCAGGACTGATTTTGCCGGCGCGTCCACCACTCTTCGTGAGGGGCGCCCGGAATATGAAGACACTGTCGGCAAGATGGCCCGCTATCAGCGCGACTATAACGGCAAACAGCCAGGCGATCCGGCGAGAGCTGCTGCCGCAGTGGTTTATGTCGCCAGCCTCGCCGAACCGCCACTGCGCCTGCCGCTCGGCAGTGACGCCATTCGCGGCTTGGAGCAGAACGATGCCGTCAGGGCAGAAGCCCATCGGCAATGGCGAGATCTCAGCATTTCCACCGACTTCGAGCCGGGGGCAGGGGCGGGACGATTTCCCTGGGAGGCAAAATAGGCTGGTTGCTTCCGGGCGGTACCGGAAAGGCCCCGGCTCGCCGGAGCTACGGCTCGCCTTCCGTTTAATTTTCGATCGTAAACTGCACGCGATCCGCTGAAAACCGACTTATTGCATACTGCACGGGAACGCCCTCAAGATCTGTGTTAACAGCCTTGGTGATGAGCACGATCGCTCCCGGCGTCAGCTCGAGTGCGGCAAGGTCGGCGGCATCGGCATGGGCTGCGGTGATCTGCGTTGTCGCGCGCACGTAATCGGAGAGACCGAGGTCAGCAAAGGCACGGGTGATCGACTCCGTCTTCTCGTAAGCTGCGGGCATGCCTGCAAAGCGGTCTGCCGGAAACCATGCAGTTGCGCACGAGACCGGGCGATCATCGGCCTTGCGCACCGTCTCCATACGAATGACAGGAGCGCCCAGTCGCAGTTTCAGCCAGCGCGCTACCTCTTCATCCGCTCTCTCCTCGCCGTGATCGAGCAGCAAGCCACGCATCGCGCGCGCCTGCTCGCCGATCCCGGCAGTGAACCGCGTCCGCCTGGTAATCGGGAAATTCAGCCGCTCCTTGCGCTCGATCAGCGTGCCCCGCCCTTGCACCGCACGCACAATGCCTTCCTGGGCAAGGGCGGCAATCGCGCTTCGCACAGTATGTCTGTTGACGCCGAACTGCTGCGCCAGAACTGTCTCGGGCGGCACCATGCCGGTTTCGTCGTAGGCGCCGGCGCTGATTGCCTGACGAATGCGATCAGCGATCTGCCGCCACAGCGCCACGCCCGTCTGTCTTTGTACCTGCCCGGCCATTTTGCCCCTTGATGTCACACGCTTGTCATCTCGCCGATTTAAGCCTACTCATATCTTGTATAGTTGTCTATATCAATAGACATTTAAAGGATGTGGCGATGACCTTAGCGGAAAAGAATGACCCGGCGGCAGGTGGGCGCAAACGCGTCGTCGACCTGCTCGCGCGTGCGGAACGGCACGAGTTGCTGGCGGCATGGGACAAGCTGACGGAAAAGCCCGCTGTCCAGCCCGTGCGCGGACCGGAAACCGGTCTCGTCATGGTTCGCGGCCGCATGGGCGGCGGCGGTGCACCGTTCAATCTGGGTGAGGTGACGGTCACCCGCGCCACCGTGCGCCTTGCCTCGGGCACCGTTGGTCACGCCCAGTCGCTCGGCACGGATCGCGAAAAGGCCCGGCTTTCCGCCATCTTCGACGCGCTCTGGCAGGAGCCGGCTACGCAGCCGCTCGTCGAGCAGAGCCTTCTGCAACCCATCGAAGCACGCGTGGCCGATGCCGATCGCCGCAAGGCCGACGAGACGGCGGCAACGCGCGTCGATTTCTTCACCATGGTTCGCGGAGACGATTGATGAGCCTGAAGACGGAAGTTCTTAAGAATGACGTGTTGGCCGGAGGCTTCGCCGAGCCGGTCTTCCACGCCCAGAGCGTGTTCAAGCTGATGATGGATGCGATGGCGCGTCCCGGCACGATCCAGACGGTTTCTCCTGACGCGACGCCGCCGGCCCCGCTCGGCGTTGCTGCGGGCGCGATCGCGCTCACGCTCTGCGATCACGATACCCCTGTCTGGTTAACTTCCGGTCTCGCGAAATCCGCCGTGCCGCAATGGCTCGGCTTCCACACCGGCGCGCCTGTCACGCCGGAGAAGGCCGAAGCGCGTTTCGCCTTTGTCGAGGCCGGAACGCCCCTTTCGTCTTTCGGCCTCTTTGCCGCCGGCACCCAGGAATATCCGGACCGTTCGACGACACTGGTCATCGAGCTGGCGGATATCGAAGGCGGCCGCAAGCTGGCACTCATGGGCCCGGGTATCAAGACGGTCACCGATATCGCGCCGCTCGGCCTGCCCGACACCTTCCTGCGCCTCTGGACGGAGAACCGCGCCCTCTTTCCGCGCGGCATCGACATCGTGCTGACCTCGGGCAGCCGGTTCCTCTGCCTGCCGCGCACCACCAAGATCACCGCAACGGAGATGTGACTCATGTATGTTGCTGTCAAAGGGGGCGAGGCCGCCATTGCCAACGCCCATCGCCTGCTGGCGGATCGCCGTCGCGGTGACCGTTCGTTGCCGGCTATCGGTATCGACCAGATCGTCGCGCAGCTGGCGCTGGCCGTCGATCGCGTCATGGCCGAAGCCTCGCTCTACGATCGCACGCTTGCCGCTCTCGCTGTCCGCCAGTCGCGCGGCGACATGATCGAAGCGATCTTCCTCCTTCGCGCCTACCGCACGACGCTGCCGCGCTTCGGCTATTCGCAGCCGATCGACACCGCGAAAATGAAGATCGAGCGCCGCGTCTCCGCCACCTACAAGGATCTTCCGGGCGGCCAGCTGCTCGGCCCGACCTTCGACTACACCCACCGCCTGCTCGATCCATCGCTGTTGACCGACGAAGCCGTCGAGGAGCCGACGCTCCGTGATGCCGAATCCGGCCGCGTCATGCGCGTTTCGGAAATCCTCTCGCAGGAAGGCCTGATCGAGGGCGATGGCGAGATGCCCGAGGATCACGAAATCGGCGACCTCACCCGCGAGCCGATGGAATTCCCGATGACCCGCGACCTGCGCCTGCAGGCGCTGGCCCGCGGCGACGAAGGCTTCCTGCTGGCGCTCGGCTATTCCACACAGCGCGGTTACGGCCGCAACCATCCCTTCACCGGCGAAATCCGCATCGGTGAAGTCGAGGTCGAATTCGACGTTCCCGAACTCGGCTTCGCCGTCTCGCTCGGCACCATCCAGGTAACCGAATGCCAGATGGTCAACCAGTTCAAGGGTTCGTCCAAGGCACCGCCGCAGTTCACCCGCGGCTATGGCTTGGTGTTCGGCCAGAGCGAGCGCAAGGCAATGTCGATGTCGCTCGTTGATCGTGCACTGCGTGCAGAAGAACTCGGTGAGGACATCACCGCCCCGGCGCAAGATGAGGAATTCGTCATCTCGCATGCCGACAACGTCCAATCAACAGGCTTCGTCGAGCATCTGAAGCTGCCGCACTACGTCGACTTCCAGGCGGAACTCGATCTCGTCCGCCGCATGCGCAACGAATTCGAAGCCGCCCGGTCGGGCAGCGACGATAGCATCAAGGAGGCAGCCGAATGACCGACCTGGCCACTTACAACTTCGCCTATCTCGACGAGCAGACGAAGCGGATGATCCGCCGCGCCATCCTGAAGGCGATCGCCATCCCCGGCTATCAGGTGCCCTTCGCCTCCCGCGAAATGCCGATGCCATACGGCTGGGGCACTGGCGGCGTGCAGGTCACGGCGTCGATCATCGGCCCGGATGACGTGCTGAAGGTCATCGACCAGGGTGCCGACGACACGACCAACGCCGTCTCGATCCGCGCCTTCTTCCAGAAGGTTGCGAATGTCGCGGTGACGACGCACACCAAGGATGCGACGATCATCCAGACCCGCCACCGCATCCCGGAAGAAAAGCTCGGTGCCAACCAGGTGCTGGTCTACCAGGTTCCGATCCCGGAACCGCTGCGCTTCCTCGAGCCGCGCGAGACCGAAACCCGCAAGATGCACGCGCTTGAGGAATACGGCCTCATGCATGTGAAGCTCTACGAGGACATCGCGCATAACGGCCGGATCTCCAAGACCTACGCCTACCCGGTCAAGGTTGCCGGCCGCTACGTCATGGATCCATCGCCGACGCCGAAGTTCGACAATCCGAAAATGCACATGTCGGATGCGCTGCAGCTGTTCGGGGCAGGGCGCGAGAAACGCATCTATGCCGTTCCGCCTTACACCGACGTCGTCAGCCTCGATTTCGAGGACTACCCCTTCGAGATCCAGCGCTTCGGCAAGCCCTGTGCGCTCTGCGGCGCCGAAGAAGTCTATCTCGACGAGGTCATCCTCGACGACAAGGGCGGGCGCATGTTCGTCTGCTCCGACACCGACCATTGCGAAGATCGCCGCGCCCACGGGCATGCCGGCGAGATGTTGGCACCCAATCAGGAGGCCGCCGAATGAGCGACACCCCGCTTCTCAAAGTCAATGACGTCTCGAAGTTCTATGGCAACCGCATCGGCTGCAAGAACGTCGCCTTCGAGCTCTGGCCCGGCGAAGTACTCGCCATCGTCGGTGAATCCGGCTCAGGCAAGACGACCCTGCTCAACTGCATCTCGACCCGACTGATGCCGACAACAGGCAGCGTCGAATACCATATGCGCGACGGCGCCTATCGCGACCTCTACCGCATGAGCGAGGCCGAACGCCGCTTCCTGATGCGCACCGACTGGGGTTTCGTGCATCAGAATCCGGCTGACGGTCTGCGCATGACGGTCTCGGCCGGCGCCAATGTCGGCGAGCGCCTGATGGCGATCGGTGATCGCCACTACGGCAATATCCGCTCCACCGCCGTCGACTGGTTGCAGCGCGTCGAGATCGACGAGAGCCGTATCGACGACCAGCCGCGTGCCTTCTCCGGCGGCATGCGCCAGCGCCTGCAGATCGCCCGCAACCTGGTGACCGGCCCGCGCCTCGTGTTCATGGACGAGCCGACCGGCGGCCTCGACGTGTCGGTACAGGCCCGCCTGCTCGATCTCGTTCGCGGCCTCGTCAATGATCTCGGTCTTGCTGCGATCATCGTCACTCACGACCTCGCCGTCGCGCGCCTGCTGTCGCATCGCATGATGGTGATGAAGGATGGCCATGTGATCGAACAAGGCCTGACCGATCGCGTCCTCGACGATCCGCGCGAGCCGTACACGCAGCTCCTCGTTTCATCCATCCTGCAGGTCTGATCGCAAATGCCGTCGGGACTCCGGCTAACGGTGTCCGTGGCAAGCGAAACTAAGGAAAGAAATCATGGCAACGCCACTCGTTGTTTCTGAAGTCGTCAAGAGCTTCACCATGCACCTGCGCGACGGCATCAAGCTGCCTGTTGTTTCGGATGTATCGTTTTCCGTAGCATGCGGGGAATGCGTCGTTCTCGGCGGCCCGTCTGGTATCGGCAAGAGCTCGCTCTTGAAGATGATCTACGGCAACTACGCCGTCGATAGCGGCCAGATCCTCATCAAGCACCATGACAAGATCGTCGATCTGGCAACAGCCGACCCGCGCACTGTCATCGCCGTGCGCCGCGATACGCTTGGCTATGTCAGCCAGTTCCTGCGCACCGTTCCGCGTGTCGCGGCGATCGACGTTGTCGCCGAGCCGCTGGTCGCCCGCGGCGAGAAGGCGGAAACGGCGCGCGAGAAGGCGGCAAACCTACTCTCGAAGCTGAACCTGCCGGAAGCACTCTGGCAGCTTCCGCCCGCCACCTTCTCCGGCGGCGAGCAGCAGCGCGTCAACATCGCCCGCGGCTTCATCACCGATCACACGGTTTTGCTGCTCGACGAGCCGACCGCCTCGCTCGACGCCAGGAACCGCGCCGTCGTCGTCGGCATGATCGAGGAGAAGAAGAAGGCGGGCGTCGCCCTTCTCGGCATCTTCCACGATGAGGAAGTGCGCGAGGCTGTTGCCGACCGCATTCTCGACGTCCAGAAGTTCTCGCCGCGAAAGGCAATCGCTGCATGAGCCGGAAGATTGGCCTCGAGCCCTATTTCCACGAAACCGCATCCGTGAAGAACGCCACCTTCGGCCGCTTCACGGAGGTCTCCGAGCGTTGCCGCATCGAGGAAGTCGAGTTCGGCGACTACTCCTACGTCATGCAGGACGGAGCCATCTGGTGCGCGACAATAGGCAAGTTTGTCAACATCGCCGCTTCCGTCCGGATCAATGCCACCAACCACCCGACTTGGCGCGCAACGCTTCATCACTTCACCTATCGCGCCGCCGACTACTGGCCGGATGCCGATATGGAGACCGACTTCTTCGAATGGCGCCGCTCCAACCGCGTCGTCATCGGCCATGACGTCTGGATCGGCCACGGCGTCACCATCCTACCTGGCGTCACGGTCGGCAATGGCGCTGTCATAGGCGCCGGTGCCGTCGTCTCCAAGGATGTCGCCCCCTACACTATCGTCGGCGGCGTCCCCGCCAAGCTAATCCGCGAACGTTTCCCGAAAGAGGTCGGCGAACGTATGGACAAGCTCGCCTGGTGGAATTGGGAGCACGACCGCCTGCGCGTTGCACTGGCCGATTTCCGCGCGCTTGGCGCCGAAGATTTCCTCGCCCGCTACGAAGCATGATCGGACGCCCCTAAGAGGGGCGTTCATCCAGCCCCGGAGCTTGGCCGCCCAAAAATAGGCCGGCCGAACGCCGCTATTCGCGGTTCGCCCGGGCGCCTAAAACTCGCAGCCGACGAAGCATCGGCGCACCCCCATTGTCACAATAGTCGCGTCTATCTCTGCTAACAAAGAACAGGAGACGCCCCCGTTTGCCGCAAGGATAACCACGCGTCTTGGCCGTGGATGAGCTTGCGCGAATGCCAGTTCCTGTAAGAATCGGAAACACATTGTGACTAAGTCGTTACAAAAGCTACAATTTTCCAGCTTGTCTCATAATCGCACTTCATGGATATTAGACTGATCTTGAGGAAGTCATCATGATCAGAATGATTGAAGATCCGGCGGAATTGGCCGGCGAAGATATCACTGGCAAGTATATTCTGCGCAAGCTGAACTATCATTGGTTCGCTTACGGAAAGGCTGCGATCGTGACAGCCTGCAAGGGCACGATCCTTGAGCTGGACCGTGAAGAAACGGTCTATTCCGAACAGTGGGGCCGCCGCGCCTACACGGGAACCGGCAAGCGGTATCCGGGTGGCATCTGTCCGATTTCGGCGGTCGCCTGTGTCTGCGATACGCCGGACGACGTGAATGCCGTCATCCAGCTCGATGTCGACGCGCAGGACGAGTTTTATCGGTTGATCGCCAAGACGGAAGCCAGGGTTCGCGCCCTCGCGTCTTCGTCAGAGAACACCGTGTTTTTGGCTGCTGCCGAATAGGTCTGGCGTTCTTGGTAGTTTAGCATAGGACCGAGCCTCCCGCGATCCGTCCTCGGATGGATATCACAAGGCGCAAATGACCGATCGCACCGACACTATCCTCCTCCCTGAAAATATCGCTGCGGGGCACGATCTCCATGTCTTCGCCGATGGTTGCTATGAGCCCGATTCAGGCGAGGGCGGCTGGGCCTTCGTGGTCTATCGCAACGATGCGGAGGTCGCCTCCGGGTTCGGCGGCGTCAAGGATACCGCCAACAATACGACGGAACTCATCGCGCTGCTCGAAGCCGTGACGTGGATCAACCTCAATCCCACGGAGGAAGCTGCCATCGTCTGGTCCGATTCCGTTTATGCCGTCAAAGGCTGCAATCATTGGCGCCACATCTGGAAGAACAATGGCTGGAAGAAGATAAGTGCCAATGCGAAGGCAAGAAGCCGAACCATCGCAAATCCGGATATCTGGAAGGCGATGGATGGTCAGTTGTCGCGCAATCGCATGCTGACCATCGCCTGGTGCAAGGGTCATTCCGGCCTTGTCGGCAACGAGCGCGCGGATGAACTCGCCGAGCGCGGCCGCCTGTCGTTGCGTGGCAAAGGTGCCCGATGATTGGTTGACCCAAGTGGCTCCGCTCGCGGCTTTGCCGGTTTCCGATAGGCGCTGCCGCAATGTAACCTTGCCGCGATCAACTGTTGGCTTTGGCCCTCACGCCCACGGGTTCTTTGCCAGTTGCCATTCACCGGTCTCATCCGGTTCGACGCGCTTGTTGCCGCGGTAGAAGATCGGCAGGCCGGTTTTCTTGTCCATGGAAAAGCGGCTGGGCGTGAATTTTTCGTCCTCGTGTCCGCTGATGGCGAGAGTGAGTGCCTCTTTGAACTTCCCCGCCTTGCACAGGCTTTTGAAGAGTGTCTGATCCATCGCTTACTCCAGTATCGTCGAGGCTTCTAGATTGCCTGCCATCGACCGGCTGTCGGGTCAACCGTCAATGGCGACGGGCCGGTTTGAAATCCTGCTGCCGGGCCCGATCGGCGGGTTCTTGTTGGCAGGCAGCCCGGCCGGCTTTCAACGCCCGCGAAAGCTTTCATTGTGACAGTCCTTACACAAAACTGACATTGGAGCTTCATGAACCGGGACTAATGCACTCCCTCAATATCGCATCTGGACTATGAGGAAGAGCATGATGTTCGAACTGAAGAATGTCACCCGTCGATTCGGAAAGAAGACCGCCGTTGATTCCGTGACGCTCGATATTCCTCAGGGCCAGATGGTCGGCATCATCGGCCGTTCTGGCGCTGGCAAATCCACGCTTCTGCGCATGATCAACCGCCTGCAAGAGCCAAGCTCCGGTTCAATCCATTTCGCCGGCGTCGAGGTTTCAAGTCTCCGCGGTCAGGCACTGCGCAATTGGCAGCGCGACTGCGCGATGATCTTCCAGCAGTTCAATCTCGTTCCGCGTCTCGACGTCCTTACCAATGTCCTGCTTGGCCGCCTCAATCATCGCTCGACGGCGATGAGCGTGCTCGGTGTGTTCAGCCGCGAAGAGCGCATTCACGCCATTGCAGCGCTGGAACGTCTCGGCATCGAACAGACGGCGCTCCAAATGGCTGGCACGCTTTCCGGCGGCCAGCAGCAGCGCGTCGCCATCGCCCGCGCCCTGATGCAGGCCCCTAAGATGCTTCTGGCCGATGAGCCGATCGCCTCGCTCGATCCGCTCAACGCCAAGATCGTGATGGACGCGCTGCGCGACATCAACGAGCGCGAAGGCATCACCGTCGTCACCAACCTTCATACGCTGGATACCGCGCGCAATTACTGCGAGCGCATCGTCGGCATGTCGGCCGGCCGCGTCGTTTTCGACGGCAAGCCTTCCGAACTGACGGCCGAAGCCGTCAAGCAGATCTACGGCACCGACAAGGACGGCGCCGGCATCGACGAAACGATGACCTCCACGTCGATCAACATTCCCGCGGCCTCCGCCGCGCAGCAATCCGCTGGCCTGCAACCGCTGGCGCTGGCCGGTCTCTGAGAGGGGCGGCCTCGATCGCAGGCCTGCGTTATGGGCAGACTTCTTCTTAAACAGAGTTGCCGGGGACACCGGTCAATCAGGAGAGAACCATGTTGAAGAAAGCACTCTTTGCCGCGACGGCGCTGTTTGCGCTCGCCGGCGTTTCGCATGCTGCGGATCTCAAGGAGTTCCGCGTCGGTATCCTCGGTGGTGAAAATGAAGCCGACCGCCTGCGCAACTACGCTTGCCTTTCCGACCACCTCAAGCAGGAATTCGGCTTCGAAAAGGTTTCGCTGTTCCCGGCTGCCGACTATGACGGCGTTATCCAGGGTCTGCTCGGCGGCACGCTCGACTTCGCAGAACTCGGCGCCTCCGGCTACGCTGCGGTCCACATCAAGGACCCGAAGGCTGTGACCCCGATCCTGACGACGCAGCAGAAGGACGGCTCGACCGGCTACTACTCGATCGGCCTCGCACTGAAGTCGGCCGGCATCAAGGACATCAAGGACGCCAAGGGCAAGAAGCTTGGCTACGCCGATCCGGACTCCACGTCTGGCTACCTGATCCCGCTGACGCAGATCCCGAAGGACACCGGCGCTCCGAACGACAAGTACTTTGCGTCCACGCAGTTCAACGGCGGTCACGAGAACAACCTTCTCGCTGCCTATGACGGTAAGGTCGACATCGCTGTTGACGATTCCTCGGGCATCGGCGACTTCAAGGATGGCTACACCTCCGGCACCTTCCGCAAGGCTGTCGACAAGGGCACCGTTGATCCGAACAAGCTCGTCGAAGTATGGCGCTCGCCGCTCATCCCGAACGGCCCGCTCGTCGTTCGCAACGAACTCGGTACTGAATGGCAGGCCAAGCTCACGGACTTCTTCCTGAAGCTCCCGGAAAAGGACGCCAAGTGCTTCGCAGCGATCGAAGGCGGTGATTTCGAGGGCTACTCCAAGGTCAAGCCAGACTTCTACAACGCGATCATCGACGCTCGCAAGGCTGCCATCGGCGGCTGATCGATCATCAGATCGAGAGGGGCGGCCCCTTGCGGCCGCCCTTTTTCCTGCCAAGAAAGCGGACACATCGTTCATGACGTTTGCCGATCCCCATTCTCAGACGCATCGCGTGCAGCAACCGCAGCAGAGCGCCCATGAAATCGGAGAGGCGTGGAGCAGGATGGTCGTCCGCCGCCGTCTGTACACGGGTCTTGGCCTGCTGATCCTGCTGGTGGCTTTCGTCAGTTCGGTAAAATTCGCGGACGAAAGCAATGCCGGCCATTTCTTCGACCGCCTTCCTCATCTTTTCGACTTTCTGAGCTGGCTCGTTCCCAAGGACTGGAACGATGTCTGGCGGGCGCTGTTCGATATCGAAAGCCCAAGCCATAAGACCGGCGAGGAATACAATTTCGCGCTCGGCCGCGTGCCTGTATGGGGCAATTACTACATCCCTGAATACTTCGAGCTGATGATCACGACGATCAACATCGCGTTGGTCTCGACCATCATCGGCTTCGTTTTTGCCGTTCCGCTGAGCTTTCTCGCAGCCCGCAACCTGGCGCCGTCCAATCCGCTGCGCATCGTCGCCAAGCGGTTCATGGAGTTCCTGCGCGCCTTCCCGGAAATCGTCATCGCCGGCCTTTTCGCCGCGATCTTGTCGATCGGGCCGGTCTCCGCCATCATTGCCGTCAGTCTCCACACGATCGGCGCGCTCGGAAAGCTCTTCTACGAAGTCGTCGAGAATATCGACATGAAGTCGGATGAGGGCATGAAGGCGGTCGGCGCCAACTGGGGGGAGCGCATCCGCTTTGCCGCCCTTCCGCAAGTCCTGCCGAATTTCATGTCCTATGCGCTGCTCCGCCTGGAGGTCAACGTTCGCGCCTCCACCATCATCGGCGCCGTTGGCGGTGGTGGTATCGGCGAGGAGCTGAAGCTTTCCATCTCGCGCGGTTTCGGTGCCAAGACCATGGCGCTGGTCCTGTTGCTCTTCATCACCATCGTCGCGGTCGACCAGTTCTCCGCATGGCTGCGCCGCCGCCTCGTCGGCGAGCACGCCTTCCTTCTGCAGCATTGAGGTCCGCTATGACGGTGATCGACGCCAACCGTATGCACGAAATTGAAGCCCGCTATCCGGAATACTTCAAGCGATCCTTCCGTCAGCGTTTCGGCGGCCTGATGGTCATCATCGCGACGCTGCTGTACGGCATTTATGCCGCGTGGTTCTTCGATTTGCCGAAACTGCTCGCCGAGGCGCATTGGGAGCGTGTCGGTCTCTATCTGAGCCAGTGGGTCAGCTACGATGTCCAGCCGGAGTTTCGCATCTCCGACACCGGCATCACCGTCAAGTATCCGCGCTTCTCGCCACTCGGCGACAATCCGCATCCCGACTGGGTGGTCAACAATCCCGATGGCAGTGTCTCGGTTTCGGTGAACGGCACCGGTCGCACCGTGACCGTCTCGAGGTCGGAGATCGTCGTCACCGCGCATGGCGTCAGCGTTCCGGTCGATCTGTCGAGCGGCGCGCCGAAAGTTGTCGGACCCGTCCCGAGCTGGATGACCGTCTACGACGACAACGTCCTTGCCGACCTTGGCTTTGCCGGCGACGCCAGCATTTCGGCCGATCGCGTGAAGGTCCGCAGACGCTTCCTTGGCTGGGCGAACTTCGTCTTCGATACGCAGTCTCCCTTTTTTGACAAGCCAGCGGGCGAAGTGCTGAGGCTGATCATTTCGGGACCGGAACTGAAGCCGGGCCAACCCAACCTGTCGCTCGCCTTCGACAATATCTGGTACAACAGCGCCTGGCAGCACGGCGACGTGTGGACCAAGCTCTTCCAGACCATTGTCATGGCGTTCCTTGGGACGTTGCTCGGGGCACTCGCGGCTTTCCCGTTGGCATTTCTCGCCGCCCGCAACATCACTCCGAACAAGTTGCTGAATCAGGTCCTGAAGCGCTTCTTCGATTTCCTCCGATCCGTCGACATGCTGATCTGGGCGTTGTTCCTGACCCGCGCCTTCGGTCCCGGGCCGCTGGCAGGTTCCGGCGCGATCTTCCTCACGGAAACAGGCACGCTCGGCAAGCTCTATTCCGAAGGGCTTGAGAACATCGACAACAAGCCGCGCGAAGGCATCAAGTCGACCGGCGCGTCCACGATGCTCACGCATCGATACGGCATCATTCCGCAGATCGTGCCGGTATTTGTCAGCCAGACGCTCTACCAATGGGAATCGAACGTGCGCGGTGCGACGATCATCGGTGCCGTTGGCGCGGGCGGCATTGGCCTGAAGCTATGGGAATCGATGCGAACCAATGCGAACTGGGAAAACGTCGCCTATATGGTCCTGCTGATCCTGATGGTGGTTTTCCTGTTCGATATGGCATCCAGCGCCTTGCGCCAGCGCCTCATGGGAACGAAAGCCCATTAAAAATGAGGATCGGCGTCGCTCATCATCATTCTGTCATGGAAATCTTTTAGCCGGAAGCCGGCCTTGGAGTTGCCGCGCAAATCGCGGCAGACTGCGGCCTGCTTTCGGAACGATTTCCCAGGATACGAGCCTTGCGCTACGCACTCTATTTCACGCCGCCGAAGGATCATCCTTTGAACGGCACCGCCTCGCTCTGGCTTGGCCGCGATGCCTTCACAGGTGGAATTTACCCGGCTCCCGATCATCCGCGACTCCCGGCCGGCGAGCAGTTCGAATTGACGGCGGACCCCCGGCGCTACGGTTTCCATGCGACGATCAAGGCGCCCTTTGGATTGGCTGCGTCGGTCACTGAGAAGGACCTGATCCCTGTTGTCGAGGATTTTGCGGCTCGCACGCCCGCTTTCGAGATTCCGGAACTGGTGCTCGGCCAGCTCGGTCGCTTTTTCGCGTTGGTGCCCGGTTTCTTGCATCCGCCACTTCAGGATTTTGCCGCGAAGGTGGTAAAGTCCTTCGAGCCGTTTCGCGCCGCGCTTTCTGAGGCTGATGTCGCGCGCCGCAAGCCGGAGGATTTGACGGAAAGCCAGAGGGCCAATCTCCTGCGCTGGGGCTACCCCTACGTGATGGATGACTTCGGTTTCCACATGACCCTCACCGGCAAGGTGCCGCCAGAGCGATCAGGCGTGATGAAGGAAATTCTGGCCGAGCGATTCTCGGCCTTCACGGGCCGTCCGCTGGCGATATCGGGCCTGGCCGTATTCGTCGAAGAGGCGCGGGGCGCGCCGTTCAAAGTTCATTCCTGGTGGCCGCTTGCCGGCGCCGAAAGCTGAAAGACCTGATTCATGAGCAAAGAGACCGTCTTTTCCAACGCGCGTATCGTTCTCGAAGACGAGATCGTCAACGGATCGGTTCTGGTGCGCGACGGCAAGATCGCCGATATCTCGACCGGAAATTCTGCGGTCGGCGAGGATTTCGAGGGCGACTACCTGATCCCCGGACTGGTCGAACTGCACACCGACCATCTTGAAGGCCACTATTCGCCGCGCCCCGGCCTGCGGTGGCACAAGACGGCGGCGATCCAGGCGCACGACGCCCAGATCGTCACGTCGGGTATCACGACTGTCTTCGATTGCCTGCGCATGGGCGCCGACGAGGATGGCGGCTTTGAACATGGCGAGATGCGCGAGATGGCTGATGCGATCCAGAAGGCAGAGCAGGAAGGCCGCCTGCGCGCCGAGCATCTGATCCATCTGCGTTGCGAAGTCTCCGCTGACAACGTGCTGCAGCACTTTGCCGATTTCGAAAACGATCCCTATGTCCGTCTCGTCTCGCTGATGGATCACGCTCCCGGCCAGCGCCAGTTCCAGACGATGGACCAGTACATCTTCTATTATCAGAAGAAGCGCGGGCTCTCCGATGCCGAGTTCGCCAAGTTCGTTGATCGCCGCGTCTCGGAATCCGAGCGCAATTCCACGCCACACCGCCTCGCCATCGCCAAGGTCTGCGCCGAGCGCGGCATCACTGTCGCCAGCCATGACGACGCCACGCTCGCCCATGTCGACGAAGCGATCGAGAACGGCGTGCGCCTGGCAGAGTTCCCGACCAGCTTCGATGCCGCCAAGGCCTCTCACGAGCATGGTATGAGCGTATTGATGGGTGCCCCGAACATCGTTCGCGGTAAGTCGCACTCCGGCAACATTGCCGCCCGCGATCTCGCCGAACGCGGCGTGCTCGATGTGCTGTCCTCCGACTATGTCCCGCTCAGCCTGCTCTACGCGCCCTTCCTGATTGCCGACGAAGTGGAGAGCATCTCGCTGCCTAAGGCGATCGCCATGGTCACCGCCACCCCGGCGCGTACCGTCAGCCTCAACGACCGCGGCAGGATCGCCCTCGGGCTGCGCGCCGATCTCGTCCGTGTCTACCGGGACCATGGCGTTCCGGTCAGCCGCTCCGTCTGGCGCGAAGGGCGCCGCGTCGCATGATCCCCTCGCACGAACCCCACATTGTTCCAGGCACCGAGCGCGGCATCATGGTGGTCGTCGTCGGCCCGAGTGGCGCCGGCAAGGATACGTTGATGGCACTTGCCGCCAAGCACTTCCATGGCCGCCCCGATGTGCACTTCGTTCGCCGCGTCATCACCCGCGACAGCGACGCCGGTGGCGAACATCATCTGGCTGTCTCCGAGCAGGGCTTCGCCTCGATGGAACAGGCCGGCAGCTTCTCCGTCTGGTGGGAGGCGCACGGCCTGAAATACGGCATTCCGTCCGAGGTCTCGGTATCGCTGGCTTCAGGCAACCTCGTCATCGCAAACGGCTCGCGCTCGGCGCTACACCATTTCAAGGCCGTTTTCCCGCGCCTCAAGGTCGTCAACGTCACCGCCAGTGCCGAAGTGCTGGCCACCCGTCTGGAGGCTCGCGGCCGCGAGACCCACGAGGATATCATGGCAAGGCTCGCCCGTGGCCCGCTCACCGTGCGTGGGGACTACGACGTAACCGAGCTCGACAACAGCGGCTCGTTGGAGGCGGGTGAACTAAAGATCGTGGATGTGCTGAACGGATTCCTCACGGAAGTATCCTAGCCGGATCGGGAAGAGCCATGGCCATCGTCGTTGTCCCGTATAACCCCGAATGGCCGCAGTACTTTGCTGAGGTCAGGGCAGAGCTGGAGCCGCTGCTTTCATATCTCGCCCCGGTCTTTCATCATGTCGGCAGTACATCCGTTCCAGGCCTCGCAGCGAAGCCGAAGATCGATCTTCATGCTGCTTTCCATGATGAAAACGCGTTGGCGGTCGCGATCGAGCGCGTCAAGGGCATTTCCGCCTACACCTTTCACGGCGACAAGTACAACGACCAGAGCTGGACTTTCACCAGCGGCAAGGGCTCCTACGGCGCTCGGCTCTATCTCTGCGCCTCCGACAATACAGTGCTTCGTGACCGCATCATTTTCCGCGACTATCTGAGGGCGCATCCCGAAAGGGCTCAGGCCTACGCGGCGCTCAAGCTTCGCCTGATGGGCGAGGCGAATGACGATTGGTCCTATTACACCGGCGGCAAGACGGCCTTCGTAAGCGAGACCCTGCATTTGGCGGCCACCGGCAGGCGTGATTGACGCCGAAGCGGGCATGATTGTCGCCGGCGCCGAAATAAATCCCGAAGACTTTCAATGCGTTGAAGAGGCTGTACGTCCTCGCCGATCCCCGCGCGGCCGATCTGCCGCAGA
Organism: Hyphomicrobiales bacterium; assembly: GCA_900466605.1. Classification (GTDB taxonomy): domain Bacteria; phylum Pseudomonadota; class Alphaproteobacteria; order Rhizobiales; family Rhizobiaceae; genus Rhizobium. Next base: position 268,796 of record UBMU01000008.1, on the reverse strand, counting down.
CTGATCACGTCATTGGACAGGGAGCCGGGTCGCGAACCGGATCTGACAAAACTGGTCGAAAGTCCGGCGTTCGATGATGGTTGCAGAAGGGGGATCGCAAGTCGTCAGGGCTGGCGATTCACCGCATCGGAAAGGCCGAGAGACGCTCCTGTCGGCCCGGAAGTGCGGAAATCTCGATGCGACCGAGCAGGCTGCACCGCCTGACAATCCCAATCCAACACTACTGCCGCCTGCCTATCCCAGCCAGACCATGCCGTACCGGAGCTTTTCCGGCGCGGGGTTTGTGCTGTCCGGCAACATGGTAGACAGGCTTGCTGCTTACCGGATAGCGAGATGAGCATCGAGGCGCAGGTATCCTCCGGTTCGAGCAGGCGAAACGCTGGTCGCGCCCGCTCGAGAGACCCGAACGCGCGATGCGCCCGGGTCCGGCTTCGGCCTAGATTGCCTGCCCGACATCGATACGGTTGCCGTCCGGATCCTCGAACACGAAGGCGCGCAGGCCATAGTCCTTGTCCTGCAACTTCTTGATGATCCGCGCGCCATGCGCCTCGCACAGCGCATAGAGAGCATCCGCATCGTCGACCATGAGATGGGCGACGTTGAAGTTGGGGATTTCGTGGTTCGGCTGCAGCGTCAGATGCAGTTCGGCGGCATCGCGCTTCAGGATAACGAAGCCGACCGGGTTGCCGTTTTCAAACACCTTGGTGAAGCCCAAGACGCCGCTATAAAAGTCCAATGCCCGACGGATATCTTTTACGGGAAGCATCGCGGCGATGCGTCCGAAGCGGACACCGTGATCAGCGATCTCTTTCATCGCTCAATCTCCTTCCGAGACGTCGCGAATGGCTCCGGCGGTGCGGAAGACCATGCGCGCGCTCCAATGTTTCAACATGAAGGGCAGTGCCTACAGGCGTATCTATAGCTGCGGACGCGCCGTGTCGCAATCGCCGGTTTCCTCGGCAGTCGCACCGTGGCTGACTTCGCAAGAAGCCGAATCCTGGCATTGTCGGGGACTGGCGGTCACTTGTGGCGCCCGCCAGCATTTCATTCCGTCCGGGAGGTCACTCCCCTTCGCTGCGTCCAGCCACGATCTCGCGCTTGCCAACATGGTTTGCCGGGCCGACCAGGCCTTCCTTCTCCATGCGTTCGACAAGCGAGGCGGCACGGTTGTAGCCGATGCCGAGGCGGCGCTGGATGTAGGAGGTCGAGCACTTCTTGTCCCGCAAGACCACCTTGACAGCCTTGTCGTAGAGATCGTTGCCGTCCTCGGCCGCCATGTCGCCCTTGTCGAAGACGGCGCTGTCCTCTTCGTCTGCGTCTTCCTCTTCATCCGCGGTGACCGTATCAAGATATTCTGGCCGACCCTGCGTCTTCAGGTGCGCGACCACCTTCTCGACCTCGGCGTCCGAAACGAACGGTCCGTGCACGCGCGAGATCCGCCCGCCGCCCTGCATGTGCAGCATGTCGCCCTGGCCGAGCAGCTGCTCTGCGCCCTGTTCGCCGAGAATGGTGCGGCTGTCGATCTTCGAGGTCACCTGGAAAGAGATGCGGGTCGGGAAGTTGGCCTTGATCGTGCCGGTGATGACGTCGACCGACGGGCGTTGCGTTGCCATGATCAGATGGATACCGGCCGCACGCGCCATCTGCGCAAGACGCTGGATCGCACCTTCGATTTCCTTGCCGGCGACCATCATCAGGTCGGCCATCTCGTCGACGATGACGACGATGTAAGGCATCGGCGTCAGGTCCAGTTCCTGCTGCTCCTCGATCGGAGCGCCGGTGCTTCTGTCGAAGCCGGTCTGGACCATGACGTGGATCGTCTCGTCCTTGTCGCGCGCCTGCGCCACGCGGCTGTTATAGCCGTCGATATTGCGCACGCCGAGGCGCGACATCTTGCGGTAGCGATCCTCCATCTCGCGCACCGCCCACTTCAGCGCCATAACGGCCTTCTTGGGGTCGGTGACGACAGGCGTCAGAAGGTGCGGGATGCCGTCATAGACAGATAGTTCCAGCATCTTCGGATCGACCATGATCAGGCGGCACTGCTCCGGTGACATCCGGTAGAGCAGCGACAGGATCATCGTGTTGATGGCGACGGACTTGCCCGAACCGGTGGTGCCGGCAACGAGCAGGTGCGGCATCTTCGCGAGCTCGGCGATGACAGGCTCGCCGCCGATCGTCTTGCCGAGGCCGAGTGCCAGCTTGAAGCTGCTCTTCTCGAAGTCGGCGCTTTCGATCATCTCGCGGAAATAGACGGTCTCGCGCAGTGCGTTCGGCAGTTCGATGCCGATGACGTTGCGGCCGGGAACCACGGCGACGCGTGCCGACAGCGCCGACATCGAACGGGCGATGTCGTCGGCGAGCCCGATGACACGTGAGGATTTGACGCCTGGTGCCGGCTCGAATTCATAGAGCGTCACGACGGGGCCCGGGCGGACATGGATGATCTCGCCCTTGATGCCGAAATCCTCAAGCACGCTTTCGAGGAGGCCGGCATTCTGCTCCAGCGTCTCCTGCGACATGATCTCGCCAACACGCTCCGGCGGCTCCTGCAGCAGCGAATGCGATGGGAATTCGTAGCCGGAGGCATCGACCCTGGAAGGAACGATCTTCGGCGCGGCAAAACGCGGCGCCGGCGCAAGCGGCTGTGGCGCCAGTGTGCGGACCGGCAAAGGAGCGATCGGCTGTGTTTTCGGCTGGGCCGCTACGGCTTCCTCTACCTGGATCTGCGTTGTGCGGCTGCGTGTCAAGGCAGGGGCAGGGGCAGGGGCAGGTGCGGTCGGTGCTGGCGCGGCCGGCATAGGTGTCGACGCGGGAGCTGCGACTGCTGCGGGCCGTTGGCGGCCGGGCTGCCATTCCATGATGCGGAACCGGCTGATGATCGATTCTGGGCTGACCTCGGCCCTAGGCAGAGCAGCCTGGGGCAAGAGGATCGGTTCTGCCGGAGCCTCCTCGAATGCCATGACTTCCCAGAACGCGAAGTCCGAGATCGCAGCCAGTTCGGCGGATGCGCGAACGGAGGCGCCGACGTCGGGCTGGGCCGGTACCATCGGTGACGCGGCCGGAACCTGCAACGCCTCGCTGGTGGGCGGGGTCTCCGGCTCGTAGACGTCAAACGGGACGTTGACGACAAGCGGTGCCGGCGGTGGAATGTTCACGCGCTCGTCTGCCGCAACGTGTTCCTGCGCCGCAAGAGGCGGCGTGTGAACGGGCGGCACCGGCACGCGTTTAGGATTGATCAGGCTCTCCGGCGTGCGGGTGAATCGCACGTTCGGAGCCAGTGAAAAATTGTTCTGCCAGATCGGTGCCGTAGGCTTCTCGCCTGCGTATTCCTGCAGCTGTTCACCTTCGACTTCCGCGGAAATATCCTCGGCCCCTGTCAGATTGGTTCTCGGAAAGCGCATACGACCGCTACTCACTCATGATTAGCAACTAATACCCGCTTTCGAATTAGGAACTGAAGGTTAATAAGTTCCTTCCATCGACGCCGTCCTTTCGCGAAGAATCGCAGCAAAACTGTTATTCATCAATGCCTTGGAAGGTAATGAAAATTTTAATGGATTTTCGACGAAGCGCTCAGTGCGCTTCGTCCCAGTTGGTTGCCGAACGTGCGTCGACCCTGAGCGGCACGCGCATTTCAAGCGCTGGCATGGTGGCATTTTCCATGACCGAAACGATGATCGGCGTCGCCTTTTCGACGTCGGCGTCCTCCACCTCGAAGATCAATTCGTCGTGCACCTGCAAGAGCATGCGGACACGGTCGTCGAGTCCCGCCTCGGCAAGTGCCGGCTCCATTTTGATCATCGCGCGGCGGATGATATCGGCCGCCGATCCCTGGATCGGCGCGTTGATGGCGGCGCGCTCGTTGAAGGCGCGAACCGACGGGTTGGAGGAACGAATCTCCGGGTAGTTGATTCGCCGTCCGAAAATCGTTTCGACGTAGCCCTTGTCGCGCGCCATCTGCTTGCGGCTGTCCATGTAGTCACGGATGCCGGGGAAGCGCTCGAAGTACTTCTTGATGTAGTCGCCCGCTTCCGAGCGCTCGATCGAGAGCTGATTGGCAAGACCGAAAGCCGAAATGCCGTAGATGATACCGAAGTTGATCGCCTTCGCCCGGCGCCGCACTTCGGACGGCATGCCCTCGACCGGTACGCCGAACATCTCCGATGCGGTCATGGCATGAATGTCGACGCCATCGGCAAAGGCTTGCGTCAGCTGCGGGATCTCGGCGACATGCGCCAGCACGCGCAGTTCGATCTGGCTGTAATCGGCCGAGATCAGCTTGTGCCCGGGCGTCGAGATGAAAGCTGTGCGGATTTTGCGGCCTTCTGACGTGCGCACCGGAATGTTCTGAAGGTTCGGTTCGGAGGAGGAGAGGCGGCCTGTTGTCGTCGATGCGAGCGAATACGACGTGTGGACCCGCTTCGTCTCGGGGTGGACGTACCCCGGCAGCGCATCCGTGTAGGTCGATTTCAGCTTGGTCAGCTGGCGCCAGTCGACGATCTTGCGCGGCAGTTCCAAGCCGGCGGCCGCGAGGTCTTCCAGCACGCTTGCCGATGTCGACCACTGGCCAGTCTTTGTCTTGCTGCCGCCGGCAAGCCCCATCTTGCCGAACAGGATGTCGCCCAGCTGCTTCGGCGAGCCGATGGTGAAGCGCTCTCCTGCCAGCTTGTAGATCTCGTCCTCCAGCGCCGCAGCGCCCTGCGCGAGGTCGCCGGAGAGGCGCGAGAGAATCTGCCGGTCGACCGTGATTCCGCGTGCTTCCATATGCGCCAGAACGGGAAGCAACGGCCGCTCGAGCCGCTCGTAGACCGTGGTCAGCTTTTCGGCGGCAAGGCGCGGCTTCAGAACCAGCCAGAGCCGCAATGTGATGTCGGCGTCTTCGGCAGCGTAGTGCGTTGCGCGATCGATATCGACGAGGTCGAATGTAATGTTCGACTTACCGCTGCCGGCCACGTCCTTGTAGGCGATCGGTGTATGGCCGAGGAACTTTTCCGAAAGCGGATCCATCCCGTGCGCGCCGGTTCCGGCGTCCAGCACGTAGGAGATCAGCATCGTGTCGTCGAAATTCTTCGTTTCGACGCCGTAACGCTTCATCAGGAGGTAGTCGTATTTGAGGTTCTGGGCGACCTTCAGGATCGACTCGTCTTCCAGCAACGCCTTCAGCCGCGGAAGGGCGTCTCGCATGGGAATCTGGTTGTCCGCGAGGCCTCCGCCGAGCAGATCACCGATACCCGTCTTGTGGCCGATCGGGACATAAGCGGCGCGGATGCTGGTGCCGGTGGGATCCTTGTCGTTTCCTGCAATCGCCATCGAGAATCCGACGAGCTCCGCCTGCATCGCATCAAGCGATGTCGTCTCGGTATCGAAGGCAACGAGCCCCGTGTCACGCGCATCGGCAATCCATTTGTCGAGCGTCGCGACATCGCGGATGGTGACATAGCGCGAGTGGTCGAAGGGCAGGGAGGCAAACGCCTCGGCGCGCGCCTTGGCAAGATCAGCAGGCAGGAAGGTGCCTTCTCGGCCGTTCGTTCCATTCGCCTTTGCGGGAACGGGCACCGCCTCACCGGCGACCTCAGGAATGCCACCGGCAACGGGCGCGGGCTGAACGGCATCGAGATCGGGACCGCGGGCGCCTGCGCCCCATTCAACCTGAACATCGACGGCGTCGATGGCGCTGGCATCGCACTCGCAGGCATCGGCCACGCGCCGGGTCAGCGATGTGAACTGCATCGCCTTCAAAAAGCCGATCAGCTTCGGGCCGTTCTGCGGCTCGAGGGTCAGGTCTTCGACCTTGAGTTCCAGCGGAACATCGGTGCGCAGGCGCACCAGCTCCCGCGACAGCCGTGCCTTGTCGGCATTCTCGATGATCGTCTGCCGACGCTTTTCCTGCTTGATCTCGGTCGCGCGCTCCAGAAGCGTATCGAGGTCACCATACTCTGCAAGCAGCTGCGCCGCGGTCTTCGGGCCGATACCCGGGATGCCGGGCACGTTGTCAACCGAGTCGCCGGTCATCGCCTGCAGGTCGATCATCTTCTCGGGCGGCACGCCCCATTTCTCGATGACGTCAGGGATGCCTATCTGCTTGTCCTTCATGCTGTCATACATGTGGACGGCAGGCGTGACGAGCTGCATCAGGTCCTTGTCGGAGGACACGATCGTCACGTCGGCACCGAGCGCTTCGGCCTGGCGGGCATAGGTTGCGATGATGTCGTCGGCCTCGAAACCCTCGGTCTCGATGCACGGCAGATTGAAGGCGCGTGTTGCCTGGCGGATCAGGCCGAACTGCGGGATCAGCTCCTCGGGCGGCGCCGAGCGATTCGCCTTGTAGGCGTCGTAGAGATCCTTGCGGAACGTCTTTGCCGAGTAGTCGAAGACGACCGCAAGATGCGTGGGCGTAACGCCGACGGAGGTGTCGCGCGCGTCCGTCAGCAGCTTCCACAGCATGTTGCAGAATCCCGACACGGCGCCCACCGGCAAACCATCGGATTTGCGGGTTAAGGGAGGAAGTGCGTGAAAGGCTCGAAAGATAAAACCGGAGCCGTCGATAAGGAAAAGATGATCGCCTTTTTTCATGGCGTCATGGATAGCGCGGCGTCCCTGGAAGGTCCATATAAACTTCCGGAGAGAAAAGATTCCGCCTCACCAAACTGTTACTAATTTGTAATTGTCAAACTTTAACTTTCCCTTGAAAAGCCACATTCCCAATCACAAATGATTACTACCGACGTTTGATCGTGTTTGGTCGCGTCGAGGGTCTGACAGCTGGCTTGTCCCCCGCCGCTTCGGACTTGGACAAAGGCCTTATCCCCTCTCCGGGCCTTTGTCCCCATTTTAGAGCCGCCATAGCCAGACCTCCAGGCTATGGCGGCTTTGTTTTTGTGCTCTATCTTTCCAAGGACAACCTGCGATGAAGCACTTGTGATGCATCGCATGCGATTTGTTGCATTGTTTCGCCTGATATTTTGCGACTAACTGGGAAGATGGGAATTAATCGTATGGACTCGGGAGCCTACCTTGCCAGCCAGCTGGCCAAGGGTTTTGCCCGCTCGCTCCAGCAGCGTGCGGCTCGGCTCGGCTTTTCGCCAGGGCAGTTTCCGGTTCTCCTCGAGCTATGGGCGGAGGATGGGCTGACCCAGAAGCAACTGCTTGCTCGTGTCGATATCGAGCAAGCCACCATGGCCAACACGCTTGCCCGTATGGCGCGTGACGGACTGATAGCCCGCCGTCCCCATCCCTCCGACAAGCGCGCCCAGCTGATCTTCCTGACCGACAAGGCCAAAAGCATGGAAGACGATGCACTCGAGGCGGCACGCGAAGCCGACCTTGCGCTCTTTCAGGGCTTCAAGAGTTTCGAGCGCGAGCTGACACTGGAATATATCCGCCGCCTTCTCGACAACGCCAAGAAGCTCTGAGCAGGCGCTATCCGGCTGCCGTTACCGTTGAAGCGCTGCGCGGCCGGTCGAACATCTCGCCGTGTCCTGAAAGAAAGTTCTCCCGTGCCGCCAGTTTTACGCTCGGCTCGATGTCCGGCTTGCCGAGAAGCAGGCCCTGAAGCTGCTCGCAGCCTTCCTCGATGACGATCTGGCGTTGCAGCTCGGTTTCGACGCCTTCGGTCACGACCTGAATCCCGAGGCTGTGGCCAAGGCCGATGATGGCGCGCACAATGGAACGGGCGGCTGCATCATGCTCGAGAATGCCCGTGAAGCTGCGGTCCACCTTGATCTTGTCGAAGGGCAGGGCGCGCAGGTTGGAGAGCGACGAGAAGCCGGTCCCGAAGTCGTCCATGACGATACGGACCCCAAGCCCATGCAGGCGCATCAGTGTACCAATGACATTACTTCGATCGCGCACGAAGGCAGCTTCGGTAATTTCCAGTTCCAGCCTTTGAGGCGCAAGTCCGGTCTCCTCTAGGATCGAGGCAATCCGTTCGCAGAGGTTAGGCAGCATGAACTGCACAGGCGAGATGTTGACGGCAATGGAAAGCGGCTGCGGCCAGCGCGCCGCCTCCGTGCAGGCCTGGCGCAAAACCCACTCGCCCAGCTGCACGATCACGCCGCTCTCCTCTGCAATGCCGATGAACACCTCCGGCTCGCTCATTCCCTGCCCCGGCCGGTTCCATCGCATCAAGGCCTCATAGCCGGTGATTGAGCCGGTCCTGCTGTCGAGGATCGGTTGGTAGCTTACCGAGAGCTGGTTGCGCGTGATGGCATGCCGCAGTTCGGTCTCGATCTGCCGACGGGCGCGGACCGCTTCGTCCATTTCCGCGTCGAAGAAGCAGGCCTTGCCACGGCCGGCATGCTTTGCCCGGTAGAGCGCAGTGTCCGCATTGTCGCAGAGTTCCTCGGCTGTTTGCCCATCCGCAGGATAGATCGCGATGCCGACGCTGCTGCCGACGGCCGTCGGATCGCGCGCTGTGTCCATTTCAGCCGCCAGACCGTTAAGGATGAGGTCAGCGAGGTTGCGCGCCGCGTCCGGCTGCTGCTTGCCGGTCTGGATGATGGCGAACTCGTCACCGCCAAGTCTGGCAACGGTGTCGCCTTCGTCCGCCACGCGCCGCAGGATCGCCGCAACCTTGCAGAGGATGCGGTCGCCTTCCGCGTGTCCAAAGATGTCGTTGACAGCCTTGAAACGGTCGAGGTCCAGACAGAAAACGGCGATCTCGGTGCGTTTGCGCTGTGCCAGCTGAAGAGCGTGACGAATGCGCGTGTCGAACAGCGAGCGGTTCGGCAATCCGGTCAAAACATCGTGCTGCGCCAGATGCTCGATCATTCTCTCGGCGCGCTTGCGCTCGGTCAGATCGCGAAGCACGAGCACCTCGCAGTTGCGTCCGCGATAGACCATACGGCGGGCCATGATTTCCACCGGTATCTCGCTCTCGCCCTTGGTGGTTAGCAGTGTTTCAAGATGGTGGGGGAGCGTTGCACTCCCATCCATGCCCACCAGTAAGGAGGTCGGCTCCGTTCCGAGCAATTCGCCCAGTTGCCAGCCTGACATTTCCTGGAAACGCTCATTGGCGTCGACGATTTTCCCTTCGCGTACGACGAGCAATCCTTCCATCGATGCGTTTGCAAGGCCGCGCAAATCCGTCAAATGGCTTTCCAGGAACGCTACAACGAGCGCAACCAGGATCAGCGCCGTCGATACCGCCATGATGACTGCAGCAAGTGTCTTCGGTTCAAGGGCCATTTCCGTGACATTTCGCCCTGGCTGCGGAACGAACGCAATGCTGCTCATGGAAATGAAATGCATCGCGGAGATGGCCAGCGCCATGGCGATCGCCGACACGAGCAGTCGCTTCGCGCCGCTCAGTTTCTTGAAGGAAAGAAAGGCAAGGGCCGAAAGCATTGCCCCTATGAAAAGCGCAATCAGGGTCGCGTGAAGATTGTAGACGACGTCCACCTGGGCTTCGATCGCCTGCATCCCCGTCAGGTGCATCGACCCGATTCCAAGCGCCATCAGGACACCGCCCGAGACGAAGGAATATTTGCTCGGTCCCTCGGAAGCGACGAGCATGGCCAGCAGGGAAACGCATATGGCGAGCACGACAGAGAGCGCGGTCAGACCAAGCCGGTAGGTGATGGCAAAGCCGCCGTCATAGGCGAGCATTGAGATGAAATGGGTGGCCCAGATGCCGACACCGCAGGCAAATGCAGCAGCCATGATCCAGTTTCGCTGTCGTCCGGGATCGCATTCATGGGCGCGAGACAGAAGCAGCATGGAGGCAAGATTGCCGATCAGGCAAACGATGGCGGCGGCGACGATCAACCGCCAGTCATGGTTGTCGCGAATGCAGGTGACCACCGAGAGCATATCTCACCCCGAGCAACGATTGCCGGCATGTTACTAAGCTCGTCCTAAATAACCGTAAATTGTATCCGCGATTTCATGCCTTCGCCTTCCGGTATGCCCGGGCAATCCGTATTCCGCCCCTAATATTTTTCAACTCGAAAGCGATTTGTCTTTGGTCTATCGTCCCGCGGAATTTCGAAAGGAGTCGAAAATGACTGACGTAACGCCGGTGCTTTCGCGCGCGGATCAGAATTTGCCTTCAAGCCTCGACAGGCTGTTTGAGCTTTTGAGGATCAAGTCCATTTCTACCGATCCGGCCTTCAAGGCTGAGTGCCGCAAGGCCGGCGAATGGCTGGTTTCCTACCTCAAGACGCTGGGCTTCGATGCTTCCGTGCGCGATACGCCCGGCCACCCCATGGTTGTCGCCCATCACGCCGCTGCGAGCGCCGACGCGCCGCATGTGCTGTTTTATGGCCACTACGATGTGCAACCGGTCGATCCCATCGAGCTTTGGGAGAATGATCCATTCGAGCCGTCGATCAAGGATGTGGGCAATGGCCGCAAGATCCTTACGGGGCGCGGTACCGCTGACGACAAGGGCCAGTTGATGACCTTCGTCGAGGCCTGCCGTGCTTACAAGGAGGTCAACGGTGCTTTGCCATGCCGCATTACCATCCTTTTCGAAGGTGAAGAGGAATCCGGTTCGCCGTCGCTGAAGCCCTTCCTTGAGGCCAATGCTGCGGAATTGAAGGCGGACTACGCCCTCGTCTGCGACACCAGCATGTGGGACCGCGATACGCCGGCGATTGCTGCAGCGCTTCGCGGGCTCGTCGGCGAGGAAGTCGTCGTGACGGCGGCCGATCGTGATCTGCACTCCGGCCTGTTCGGCGGTGCCGCCGCAAATCCGATCCACATCCTGACGGCCGCGCTTGCCGGCCTGCACGATGAAACCGGTCGCATCACGCTCGAAGGCTTCTACGACGGCGTCGAGGAAACGCCGGCCAATGTCAAAGCATCCTGGGAAACGTTGGGCAAGACCGCCGAGAGCTTCCTGGGCGAGGTCGGTCTGTCTATCCCGTCTGGAGAAAAGGGCCGGTCGGTGCTGGAACTGACATGGGCGCGCCCGACTGCCGAAGTTAACGGCATCTGGGGCGGCTATACAGGTGAGGGCTTCAAAACGGTGATCGCCGCCAAGGCCTCTGCCAAGGTGTCCTTCCGCCTGGTCGGCACGCAGGATCCGGCTGCCATCCGCGAAAGCTTCCGCAGCTATATCAGTTCGAAGATCCCGGCCGATTGCTCTGTCGAGTTTCATCCACACGGGGGCTCGCCGGCCATTCATCTCTCTTACGATTCGCCGGTGCTGACCAAGGCGAAGAATGCGCTTTCCGACGAGTGGCCGAAGCCTGCCGTCGTCATCGGTATGGGCGGATCGATTCCGATCGTCGGCGACTTCCAGAAGATGCTCGGCATGGAATCGCTACTCGTTGGCTTCGGCCTCAGCGACGACCGCATTCACTCACCGAACGAGAAGTACGAGCTCGTGTCCTATCACAAGGGCATCCGCTCCTGGATTCGCATACTGGAAGCGCTGGCCAGGTAACGAAAAAGCGCGCCCCGCTTGAAAAACAAAAAGGCCGGAACAATCCGGCCTTTCGTCATCCGCTTCACTTCGATGCCAGTACATCCGTGGTCAAGGAGGAAGCGAATGTTGCAGCCAGATTGATCGGGAAAGGTTAACCAACGGTTAACTGCAAAGCCTCGATCAAAACGATGGAAGCGGCAACGTTGCTTGCGCGCACAGCTATCCGTCGACTGCAATATGCTGATCCCCATATCGGAATGCTAACCTCGCGTTTCAAGTGGGACCGGCGCATTCGTCGCGTTTTGCGGCTGTCAGTCGTTCAACTAAGGTTCATCCAACCCGACTACAAATCATTGAAAGAAAAGGTGATTGAGCTGAAATCGGCGCGAAGCGGCGAATGCCGGACCCGTGCCCGAAGCATGCTAGTGCCGTTTCGGGAAAATGCAGCCGACGCTGTCGACCTGCGTCGTCAAAGGAGTTGAAACGTGAAGTCCATACTGGTGAAGGCCGCAGCAGTGGCCGCCCTCTTGCTCGCTCCGGCCATTGCCGAGGCCGCTGAGGGTTTTGCGACGGCCAACGTCAACATGCGGGCCGGACCGAGCACGCAATATCCTGCCGTAACCGTTATTCCCGCCGGCGAATCGGTGGAGATCCATGGTTGCCTCGCGGATGTGCCGTGGTGCGATGTGGAATTCTACGGTGGTCGCGGCTGGGTTGCTGGGCGCTATGTTCAGGCGCTCTACCAGAGCCGGCGTGTCTACGTCGGGCCTGATTACTATCGTCCACTCGGAATCCCGACGGTGGTCTTCAGCGTTGGAAATTATTGGGATCGCTACTATCGAAATCGTGATTTCTATCGGGACCGCGATCGCTGGCGCCGCAATCCTGTCTATGATCGCCCGCCGGCTGTCGTTCGCCCGGCGCGGCCGCCCGAATTCGACGGAAAACCCGGCTTCGGCCGCCCGCGGTCCGATTTTGATCGCGGTCCGGATCGGAGGCCCGATGGAAACCGCAGGCCAGACCGTCGCCCCGAGTCGCCGAATTTCGACCGCGGCCCCGGCCGCCAGGATTTCCAGGGGCGGCCCAACGACAATCGCGGGAACTTCCAGCGACCGCCGCAGCGCAATGACGATGCCAATCCACGCCGTGGCGGTGACGGTCGTCGGGGACCTCCGCCGTGCCAGCCGGGTGATCCGGCCTGCGGCAATCGGCAGTGACGCATCCGGGCGGCCGCAAGGCCGCCCTTTTCCGTGGGGGACATGAGAAGGCCCGGCGCTCTGAGAGAGACACCGGGCCGGATCGCGATCGGCACGTTTGAGGGGAGACGGCCGACCAGCAGCGAAACGTGTAGGGGTGCTTCGCTACGGCATTAATTCACTGGCGCGCTAATGGTTCCCGGCTACCAGAGAGAAACGGTGCGCTGACGACCGGCGAGCAGTTCGCGCAACTCTGCGAACGGGCCATGCAGCATCTTCAGGCGGCTCTCTTCCATTTTTGTCAGCCGGTAACGGCGCGCAAACTCGTGCACGTCCCAAACTTCGCGCAGCCTGAATTCTTCGATTTTACTGATGTCGATGCTCATGAATGCCTACATATTGCGCGTTCTGCGCTAATCCTAGGCGCAAGTCGGCGTGCTATATGTCAGATTTGTGACGGTCGCAACGAATGGCAGCTATGCCAAAAAAGCGTGGCTTGATAAATCAGGCAAAACAAAGCCCGGGCCGTGTGGCGCCGGGCTTTGTTTGTTGAGATCAGCGCCAGTCGCGGTAGCGACCGCGAACCCACGGCGGCGGACGATCCCATCCATAGGATCGCTCGTAGCGCCAACCGTAACGGGGTGGCGGGTTGCCCCATCCGTAGCGGCGATCATTGCGCCATCCATAGCGTGGCGGCGGCGGACGGTCCCAGTTGGGCCGGCAATTGCCCCGCGGAGTAAGATGGTAGCCGCGCCCGCAGGCGTAGTCGACAAGCACCGTATTCTTCGCGGCGGGGCCGTTCACCGGTGCGACCGGCATCGCTTCAGCCACGGTAACGCCAAATCCACACATGGCGATCGCGGCCGCAATCATTCTCATACGCATCTCTGCACCTCTGTTATGCAAGTCCCTTGCACGTCGATTAGAGAGCCGGTTCGGTGAACGGGGGCTGAACCAAATTTGACATTGTTGGGGCAAAGGCTGCGCATTCTAACCACTTCTTAACCACCCCTTAAATCGCCGCATTTAAAGTTCAACCGGGTGGGGAACCGTTTGGCAAAGCACGGTTTCTGCGGCATCGCAGCTCAGGGCGAAGATGGGGTGTACCGGGTACTAGATGGCGGGCAGAGGCAAATCACGCGACAGGATCGAACCTTCCTTCAGCAGTCGCGACGATCGTGACGACGATGAGGACTTCTCGCTTGATGCCGATGACCGTGTCGTCAGGGGACGCTCGACCAAGCGACCGCCGCCGAAATCATCGCGCACGCGGCAACCCGAAAGACGCAAACGCGAGCGGCGCGAACGGGAAGGCGGAAGTTTCTTCGGCCTCATCCGCCGCATCGTCTATTGGTGCATCGTTCTCGGTATCTGGGCCGGGATCGGCGTTGCCGGCCTCGTCTTCTATTACGGGTCGCGTATGCCGAGCGCCAGCACCTGGGCTATCCCGGAGCGCCCGCCCAACGTGAAGATCACGGCGGTCGATGGCAGCGTTATCGCCAATCGCGGCACGACGGGCGGCGAAGCGCTCGCGCTCGAAGACATGTCGCCCTACATTCCTGAAGCGATCGTCGCCATTGAAGATCGCCGGTTCTATTCGCATTTCGGCGTCGATCCTCTTGGCCTCGCACGCGCTCTAGTCACCAATGTGACAACGGGGCACATGGTGCAGGGCGGCTCGACGCTGACGCAGCAGCTTGCAAAAAACCTGTTCCTGTCGCCGGATCGAACGCTGGAGCGCAAGGTGCAGGAGGTTCTGCTCGCCCTTTGGCTGGAGCAGAAATATACCAAGGATCAGATCCTTGCGATGTATCTCAACCGTGTCTTCTTCGGGTCCAATGCCTATGGCGTCGAAGCTGCGTCGCGCCGCTATTTCAACAAGTCCGCACGCGATGTAAACCTTGGTGAAGCCGCCCTTCTAGCCGGCCTCGTCAAGGCGCCGTCGCGCCTTTCGCCGGCGCGCGATCCCGACGCCGCCAACGCCCGCGCTCAGGTGGTCCTGCAGACGATGCGCGAGCAGGGCTATATCTCCGATGACGAAGTGAAGACCGCCATGTCGCAGACGCCGGCGAAGGCAAAGCGCTATTGGTCGGGCGCCGGTCACTATGTGGCCGATATGGTCATGGATCAGCTGCCTGGCCTGATCGGCGACGTGAAGGAAGACGTCGTTGTCGATACGACGATCGACAAGACGCTGGAAAAGCGCGCGGAGCAGTCGCTGAACGATGTGCTCGGCAAGGATGGTGCCAAGCTCGATGCTTCGCAGGCCGCGTTGGTCTCGCTCGACGGAACCGGCGCAATCCGTGCATTGGTGGGCGGCAGGGACTATGCCGACAGCCAATTTAATCGCGCCGTGACAGCCAAGCGCCAGCCGGGGTCGTCCTTCAAGCCTTTCGTTTATGCTGCTGCGCTCGAGAAGGGATTGACACCGTTCTCCGTATTCAATGACGCGCCGATCCGCATTGGCGATTGGACGCCCGAGAACTACGAGAAGAAATACAATGGCGAAGTGACGCTTGCGACAGCACTTTCGAAGTCGCTGAACACCGTCGCTGCCCAGCTGGTGATGTATGACGGGCCGGATCAGGTCATCAAGCTCGCACACCGGCTCGGTATCGAATCGGAGCTGCAGCCGAATGCCTCGATTGCTCTTGGCACATCGGAAGTGTCGCTGACCGAACTTACGGGCGCTTACGCTGCCTTCATGAACGGCGGCTACAAGGCGACCCCGCATGTGATCCGGCGCGTGACGACGGCCGATGGCAGCAGAGTGCTTTACGAGAACACCTACGACAATCCGCCCCGTGTCCTGTCGGAAGCAATTGCCGCCAACATGAGCACGATGATGATGGGCGTGATCAACCAGGGAACGGGCAAGAGCGCCAAGCTTCCCGGTTGGCAGGCTGCCGGAAAGACTGGCACGACCCAGAACTCTCGCGACGCGCTATTCGTGGGCTTCACCAGCAACCTGACCACCGGTGTCTGGTTCGGTAACGACGACGGCAAGCCGATGAAGAAAGTGACGGGTGGCGGCTTGCCGGCCAAGGCATGGCAGGAATTCATGGTCGCAGCGCACAAGGGCCTGTCGCCGGCGCCGCTGTTCGGCAACGGCCAGTTCATGGCAGATCCGGCCGCCAATCCCGGTTTCGGCGACCAGCCGATGGCTTCGGCCGAGCCCGGCATGGCGCCGCCGCTTGAAGAGCCCACCACAATCGGCAGTATTTTATCCGGGGTCTTCGGCAACGGCGACGATGCGCGTGAGCGCTATCCGCAGGCGAACGACCGACCAAGACGCCAGCCGATGGCACCGGTTAATGGCGGCCCGGTGCCCCCTGCCGACATCGCTCAGGAGGGTGGTCATGGGTACGGCGATGCGCTGCCGCCCGGTGATATTGGCGAGCCTGAAGCGTCGCCCGCGGGCAGGCCGAGACGAACGACACTGCTCGACTTGATCATGGGACAGTAGCCAGAGCGTTTCGCCGGAAAAATGCCATTTTCCTGCGTCTGTCGAAATTAATCGCTGGGCGCTTGTTTTGCTGGTTTTCTGGCTATTTCTCGCCTTGCAGTCCCGAAAACCGCTCCTTATATACGCCGCATCACCGCAATCACGATTGCGTTAATCTTAAAGACCCATCCCGTAAGGGGCTGTCAGGGAAATGCCTTCTCGGGGTTCCGACAGCTTGCTTCAAGGAGAGAATGACATGGCAAAAGTAATTGGTATCGACCTCGGAACGACAAATTCCTGCGTCGCTGTCATGGACGGCAAGGACGCGAAGGTCATTGAGAACGCCGAAGGTGCGCGCACGACGCCTTCGATGGTAGCATTTTCCGATGATGGCGAACGTCTCGTCGGTCAGCCGGCCAAGCGCCAGGCTGTCACCAACCCCACCAACACCCTCTTCGCTGTCAAGCGCCTGATCGGCCGCCGCTACGAAGATCCGACCGTCGAGAAGGACAAGGGCCTCGTTCCCTTCAATATCGTCAAGGGCGACAACGGCGACGCCTGGGTCGAAGCTCAGGGCAAGGGCTATTCGCCTGCACAGATTTCCGCGATGATCCTTCAGAAGATGAAGGAAACCGCCGAGTCCTACCTCGGCGAAAAGGTCGAAAAGGCCGTCATCACCGTTCCCGCATACTTCAACGACGCACAGCGCCAGGCAACCAAGGACGCCGGCAAGATCGCTGGTCTCGAAGTTCTGCGCATCATCAACGAGCCGACGGCTGCGGCGTTGGCCTACGGTCTCGACAAGAAGGACGGCAAGACCATCGCCGTTTACGACTTGGGTGGCGGTACCTTCGATATCTCGATCCTCGAGATCGGCGACGGCGTCTTCGAAGTGAAGTCCACCAACGGCGATACCTTCCTCGGCGGTGAAGACTTCGACATGCGCCTCGTCGAATACCTCGTTGCCGAATTCAAGAAGGACAACGGCATCGACCTCAAGGGCGACAAGCTTGCTCTGCAGCGTCTCAAGGAAGCTGCTGAAAAGGCGAAGATCGAACTGTCTTCCGCTCAGCAGACCGAAATCAACCTGCCGTTCATCACCGCCGATGCAACCGGCCCGAAGCACCTGACGCTGAAGCTGACCCGCGCCAAGCTCGAAAGCCTGGTCGACGATCTGGTCCAGCGCACCATCGCGCCGTGCAAGGCAGCCCTCAAGGATGCCGGTGTAACGCCAGCCGAGATCGACGAAGTCGTTCTGGTCGGTGGCATGAGCCGCATGCCGAAGGTTCAGGAAGTCGTCAAGCAGCTGTTCGGCAAGGAGCCGCACAAGGGCGTCAACCCTGACGAAGTCGTGGCACTCGGCGCAGCCATCCAGGCCGGCGTTCTGCAGGGCGACGTCAAGGACGTTCTGCTTCTCGACGTAACCCCGCTGTCTCTCGGCATCGAGACCCTCGGTGGCGTCTTCACCCGTCTGATCGAGCGTAACACCACGATCCCGACGAAGAAGTCGCAGACTTTCTCGACCGCCGACGACAACCAGCAGGCCGTCACCATCCGCGTTTCGCAGGGCGAGCGCGAAATGGCTGCCGACAACAAGCTGCTCGGCCAGTTCGACCTCGTCGGTCTGCCTCCTGCACCGCGTGGCGTTCCGCAGATCGAAGTTACCTTCGACATCGACGCCAACGGCATCGTCCAAGTTTCGGCCAAGGACAAGGGCACCGGCAAGGAACAGCAGATCCGCATCCAGGCTTCCGGTGGTCTGTCCGACGCCGACATCGAAAAGATGGTCAAGGACGCAGAGGCCAATGCCGAAGCTGACAAGAAGCGTCGCGAAGGTGTCGAAGCCAAGAACCAGGCTGAAAGCCTGATCCACTCCAGCGAGAAGTCGCTAAAGGATTACGGCGACAAGGTCACTGAAGCCGACCGCACCGCGATCTCCGATGCGATCGCAGCGCTGAAGTCTGCGACCGAAGCCTCCGAGCCCGATGCCGAAGACATCAAGGCGAAGACTCAGACCCTCATGGAAGTGTCCATGAAGCTCGGTCAGGCGATCTATGAAGCTCAGCAGGCTGAAGGTGGTGCGGCAGACGCATCCGCAGAAGCCGGCGACGACAATGTCGTCGATGCCGACTATGAAGAAGTCAAGGACGACGATCGCAAGAAGTCCGCATAAGCGAGACGAAGCGATTTAGCTTGAAACTGACGTTCCGGCTGCTCACCATGGCAGCCGGAAAACCATTTCCGGGGTCTAATCCTTAATGGCAAAAGCCGATTTTTACGAAACGCTGGGTGTCGCCAAGACGGCGGACGAAAAAGAGCTGAAAAGCGCCTTTCGCAAGCTCGCCATGAAGTTCCATCCGGACAAGAATCCGGGCGATCATGACGCCGAGCGCAAATTCAAGGAAATCAACGAAGCCTACGAAATGCTCAAGGACCCGCAGAAGCGTGCGGCCTATGACCGTTATGGCCACGCTGCCTTCGAGCATGGCGGCATGGGCGGTGGCGGCTTTGGCGGTGGCGGCGGCTTTGGCGGCGGCGGTTTCTCCGATATTTTCGAGGACATTTTCGGCGAGATGATGGGCGGCGGCCGTCAACGGCAGCGCTCGTCCGGTGGCCGCGAGCGTGGCGCCGATCTTCGCTACAACATGGAGATTTCGCTAGAGGAATCCTTCGCCGGCAAGACGGCGCAGATCCGTGTCCCGACGTCGATCACGTGCGACGTCTGCTCAGGTTCGGGCGCAAAGCCAGGTACGCAACCGAAGACCTGCGGCACCTGTCAGGGTTCGGGCCGCGTGCGTGCAGCGCAGGGCTTCTTCTCGATCGAGCGTACCTGCCCGACCTGTCATGGTCGCGGCACCATCATTCCCGATCCCTGCACGAAGTGCCACGGCCAGGGCCGCGTCACCGAAGAACGTTCGCTTTCCGTGAACATTCCGGCCGGTATCGAAGACGGCACGCGCATTCGCCTGCAGGGCGAAGGCGAGGCCGGCACGCGTGGCGGCCCGGCGGGCGATCTCTATATCTTCCTGTCGGTCAAGCCGCATGAGTTCTACCAGCGCGATGGGGCCGACCTCTACTGCACGATTCCGATCTCGATGACGACGGCGGCCCTCGGCGGCACTTTTGACGTGGCGACGCTCGACGGCACGAAGTCGCGCGTGACGGTGCCGGAAGGCACGCAGGCCGGCAAGCAGTTCCGCCTGAAGAGCAAGGGGATGCCGGTACTGCGTTCGCCTCAGACGGGCGATCTCTACATCCAGATCCAGATTGAGACGCCGCAGAAGCTGACGAAGCGGCAGCGGGAGCTGCTTCAGGAGTTCGAGCAGCTTTCCTCAAAGGAGAACAATCCGGAATCGACGGGTTTCTTCGCGCGGATGAAGGAATTCTTCGAGAACTGATCAGTCAAATACGGCTGTCTTGAAGGCTCGGTTGCTGTCGCGGCCGGGCCTTTGTTGTATATTCTTTGGATTTGTTTAAGCGGGCCTGTCCCGGCGGCTCGATTTCACATTCGAAATGGTTCTATAATCTTGGATCAACCAAATGATTGGTGGGACATCGAGATAATAAAGGGTTAGATTAGCGAGCCCAATAACATCGCAGCGCCGGGGGACACTTGGAACGCCGTCTCGCAGCCATTCTCGCAGCAGACATCGTCGGCTATAGCCGATTGATGGGTTCAGACGAATCCGGGACGCTGAACGCGGTGAAAAGCTGCCGCGCGGAGCTGCTCGACCCGAAGATTGCTCACCACCGCGGTCGCGTCGTCAAGTTGACGGGTGACGGGATGCTTGTGGAGTTCTCCAGTATCGTCAACGCGGTCGCATGCGCTGACGAGATCCAACGGGAGGCTGTGCAGCGAAACCTCACTGTCCTTGAAGACAAGCGCATCGAATTCCGGATCGGCATCCATCTCGGCGATGTGATCGTTGAGGAAGGCGATATCTTCGGAGATGGCGTGAATGTCGCAGCTCGACTGGAGACGCTGGCTGAGCCGGGTGGCATTGCGGTCTCCGCCTCGGTCAGGGACCATGTCGGAACGCGCCTGGATCTGTCGTTCGAGGACAGGGGCGAACATCGGCTGAAGAACATCAAGGAGCCGGTTCGGGTCTATGCGATTTCGCCGCGGCGGGCATTGCCGCTGAAGGTCAACAAGGCCGCTTTGACCGCCGCCCGGGAAAAGCACAAGCAGCTCGTTGCTGTGCTGCCTTTCACCAACATGAGCGGCGATGCCGAGCAGGAGTACTTCTCGGATGGCATTACCGAAGACATCATCACCGATCTCTCGAAGATATCGAAGCTTTATGTCGTCGCGCGCAACACCGCCTTCACCTACAAGGGTAAGTCGGTGCAGGTGAAGCAGGTCGCGGCCGAGCTTGGCGTCGACTTCGTTCTCGAGGGAAGCGTGCGCAAGGTCGGGCAGCGTGTCCGTATCACGGGGCAATTGATCGATGCGCGGAATGGCGGGCACCTGTGGGCCGATCGGTTCGATCGTGATCTGACCGATATCTTCGCCATTCAGGACGAGATCACTCATGCGATCGTCGACCAGCTCAAGGTCAAGCTACTGCCCGAAGAGCGGCGCGCGATCGAAGCCGAGCCGACAAGCAATGTCGAGGCCTATACCTATTATCTGCGCGGTCGGCAGCTTTCTCACACATGGACAAGGCCCTATCTGCTTCTGGCGCGACGCATGTTCGCAACAGCCGTGGCACTGGATCCGGACTATGCGCGTGCCTATGCTGGCATGGCGGATTGCGAGTCGGCGCTGCGCGATTGGCATGCAGGCGAATACACGCTGCAAGGAATTCTTGGCCTGAGCGCCAAGGCGCTCGCACTCGATCCTAATCTCGCGGAAGCCCATGCTTCGCGGGGGCTGGCCCTACATCAGGACGGACGGGACGAGGAAGCTGTTGTGGAGTTCGAGAAGGCGCTGGCGTTGGAGCCCGACCTCTACGAGGCGAACTTCCACTACGGACGCTTCCTGTTCATGCAGGGGAAGTTCGAAGGCGCGATCACGTTTTTCACCAGGGCGGCCGAGATACGCCCCGACGATTATCTCTCGCCTATCCATCTGATGAGTGCGTGCCGATCGCTGGGGCTCCATGAGGCTTGCGACAATTGGGCTCGCCTATGCGTCGAGCGCGCAGAGCGCGCCTTGGACCGCCATCCCGAAAATTCGGGGCCGGCTCATCGCGGGGCGCTTGCATTGGCTCACCTCGGCGAGGCGGATAAAGCGAAAGAGTGGGTGAAGCGCGCCCAGATGATCGATCCGGATGACATTGTCGCGCAGTACAATATTGCCTGCGTCTATGCGCTGCTTAATGAGGGCGACGCAGCGCTTGATATGCTGGAGGCGCTGCTGCCGCAGTCATCATGCTACCAGATCCTGTGGTTCAAGCATGATTCGGACTTGGATTCGGTGCGCGATCATCCGCGGTTCGGTAAAATGATGGATGCGATCGAGGCGTGCTCGGCCTCGCTGGACTACAGGGTAGCGTCGGAATAGCGCCTGCACCCGCCGATGTTCCATTATGAAACAGGCGGAAATGCATATCTGCCTTGCGTTAACGCAGGCAGTGAATGCCGCTTTGCAAAGCCGCGCGAAGCCGCCAGTATCCTTTCGGGGATCAACCATAAACAAAGGGCAACTTCCATGACGGCAGCAGCCACTATCCTGTCTTTGCAGTCCGATGACGTCGATGTACTTGCCGGCGCGCTCTACTCCTGGTGTGCGGAGCGCAATATCAAACTGCGCAGTCAACAGGGACTTTCGATCGCAAATATCGCGATTGATCTCTATCACGCGGGTCATCAGACGCAGGACGATCTGCTTGTTGCCCTTCATGAGAGCGACCTGCACTGACGGTAATGAGAACCTAGCCGAGAGCCTCGGCGTAGCTGTCACCAGACATGATGGAGAGGATCGTTTTCACGGCTTCCTTGCCGGCTGTGGAACGAAGCTTGTCGTAGTGCATGGCAAGCTCATAGGCTTCTGCGCTCAGTCCCTGCTTTGCCGGTCCCTCGTTGGGGTTGGCTCCCGCGAACAATTCGGAAATGTCTACGCCCAGAAACACAGCAATCTGGTGGAGCTTGCTCGCCGATACGCGATTGGTGCCCTTTTCATATTTCTGGATTTGTTGAAAAGTCAGGCCCAGCGCCTCACCCAGCTCCAGTTGTGATATTCGTCGTTTGGCCCTGAGCGACCGAACATTTCTGCCGACAATAATATCTACCGGATCTGGCACCGTGTTGTTCCCTTATGAGGCGATTATATTTGCCCAGTACTATGCCCGCCTTTTGCAATATCTCAACCCACCAGTTGCAAAATTCAACCAGCTTTTTCTGTGGTTTTCTGGTCGGTAATCCTAGACTTTCGATGTAGATGCCGACCTTGGCGTGCACATTATTTGGAATGCCAGTTAAGGGCGGGAAATCGGCTCGAACGGCGATGTGTTTTACTTGGCAGCTAACGCGCCGATTCTTCTCGTGCCGTGCCAGAGCAAACTTGACCACAGCGGAGGCGACTCTTATTTTAGAACAATTCTAAAAATGAGGTTGTCATGCTGCGTAGGTTTTTTTGGTCATCCAAGCGTTCCTTTGAGTCTTTGTCCGAGCAGGAAATACTGGCGCTTGCCATCGGCGCCGAGGAGGAAGATGCGCGCATCTACCTTGCCTACGCCGATATGTTGCGCGGCAATTACCCCGCATCCGCAAAGGTCTTTGAGGATATGGCCGAGGTCGAGGACACGCACCGGAAATCCCTGATCGAGATCTACCGGCAGCGCTTCGGGGAACGCATCACGCTCATTCGCCGGGAGCATGTGCGCGGATTCTACGAGCGCAAACCCGACTGGCTGCGCCGCAACCTGCCGCTGGAGAAAATCAGAGGCGAAGCGGAAGCGATGGAGCAGCAGGCCTATCGCTTCTATGTCGAGGCAGCCCGGCGCGTTACCGACGCCCAGACGCGCCAGCTGCTAGGCGACCTCGCATTGGCGGAGCAGGGCCACGAGGACATTACGCGCATGCTCGGTGAGAAGCATACGCCGACCGAAGTGAAAACCGCTGAAGACCAGGCGGCCCGACGGCAGCTCGTCTTGACCTATGTGCAGCCCGGCCTTGCTGGCCTGATGGACGGCTCTGTATCGACGCTGGCGCCGATCTTTGCTGCCGCCTTTGCCACGCAAGATACATGGCAGACCTTCCTCGTCGGCATGTCCGCCTCTGTCGGCGCCGGCATCTCGATGGGCTTCACGGAAGCTGCGCACGACGACGGCAAGATCTCGGGCCGCGGTTCCCCAATCAAACGCGGTATCGCCTGTGGTGTCATGACCGCACTTGGTGGCCTCGGCCACACCTTGCCCTACCTGATACCGGATTTCTGGACGGCGACGACGATGGCCGTGATCATTGCTATCTTCGAACTCTGGGCGATTGCGTTCATCCAGAATAGATTCATGGAAACGCCATTCTTGCGCGCCGCATTTCAGGTCGTCGTCGGCGGTGGTCTCGTTCTTGGTGCCGGTATTCTGATCGGAAATGGCTAAGCCACGAAAAAGGCCGGCATTCGCCGGCCTTTTCAACTCGCTGCAATGTCGTGTTGCTTACTTCAAAGCGCCGACGAGAACATCACGCCCGTTCTCGATGGTGACCCAGCGGCCGGCATTGTAGCTCGACTGACGCTTGATGAAGGAATAGGAGGTCTCGAACCACGGCTTGACGTTGGATGCCAGGTTGTCGAGGACGAAATCGCCGCTGCTGGTGCGCAGCGTCAGGACCGCATGGCCTTCGCCATCAGGCTTGCGAACCACGGTAAGCAGCAGATTTGCCGGCGAAAAACCGCGCTGGATCAGGATGCGACGCTTCAGCAATGCGAAGTCTTCGCAATCGCCCGCTGTCGTCGGATACGCCCAAACCTCATCCTTGCCGTAGATTTCCTTGTCGGTCATCGGTGTGATGGTGGTGTTGACCGTGGAGTTGACGGATCGCACCAATCCCCATTTTGCATCCGACATCTCGGCCGGCGAGGTATTGCGGTTCGGGCCGCATTCGTCTCGATGGGTCTGGCAGAAATCGTAATGGCCGATCGGCTGGGAGGTGGCCGCGCCGGTGACCATGGAGAGGCTGTTGGTGGGAGCCGGTGTTGCGGCCGTAGACATAGCAAACACAGCCATCATGGCCACGACGAAACCCTTGATCCGCACGCCCGCTCTTCCTTGCATCGCCCGTGTATTGTTAACAAAAAGTTAACGGACGGAGGCTCGGAGAGTCAATCGTTACTTCTGGGGAGGCGGCTGCTACCCACCAACATGGTTAAAATCCGTTAGGATTTGGCACAGGTGCTATCGTCTTCCCTAGCGAACGAGACCTCTCACCGCGGCAATAATGCGTTCGATGTCCTGGGGTCGCGACAAGCGGTGATCGCCGTCGCGCACGAAGGTCAGCACGACGTCGTCGGCAGGCAGGTGCTCGACGAGCTTCATGGCATGCTGATAGGGAACATCGGGATCTTTCATCCCTTGCAGGATATGCACCGGGCAGCCGGTCTCGATGACGCCCTTGAGCACGCTGTTGTCGCGCCCGTCCTCAATCAGCGCGCGGGTATAGATATTCGGCTCGGGGCTGTAGGCGGACCGTTCTTCGAAGTAGCCGCGCTCCGCCAGCGATGCTTTTTCCTTCTTCGTCAGGTTGGGTTCGATCAGATCGGAGGTGAAGTCCGGCGCCGGCGCAATTAGCACCATGCCGTCCAGCTTCGGCCCGTCCTTGCGCTTGGCCAGCTCCTGGGCGAGCCGCAGGGCGATCCATCCGCCCATCGATGAGCCGACGAGGAGGATACGGTCGGGCGCCGCATGGAGGATCACGGCCAGCGCCTCCTCCAGCCAGCGCGAAATCGTTCCGTCGGTAAATTTGCCACCGGATCGTCCGTGACCGGAATAGTCGAGGCGCAGGCAGGCGAAACCGTTCTCGGCTGCAAAATTGTCGAGTTCGATCGCCTTGCTGCCGCTCATGTCGGATCGGTAGCCGGATAGCCACACGAGGGTCGGGCCGGTCGCCTTCGCGGATCGGCTTCGCACTATATATGCGATCTGGCGCGAGGCTTCGCCCTGTCCGACGGTCAGATATTGTAGGTCATCGACGAGATTTGCGTCAGACATCGCGGAACTCCAGTTGTTTTGCCCTATAAAACAGATTCTTGACAGGCTGACAGCAGGTGATTTTTCCGCTAAAGGATGTTACTGACTCCGTTGCAGCTATGGCGAAACTACGTTTGTACTTCCGTTACTGGAGGTGCTAGGCTGCGGCGATCATAAACAACGCGAGGAGAATACGACCATTCGCAGACCGTTTAAAAACGACGCGCCCGTTAAGGAAGGGCCGCGCTCGAATAGGGAAATTCGCATTCCCAAAGTTCAGCTGATTGATGCTGAAGGACAGAATTTAGGCGTCGTCGCCACAGACCAGGCCCTGAGAATGGCTGAGGAAGCCGGACTCGACCTGGTGGAAATTTCCCCCAATGCCGAACCGCCGGTGTGCAAGATCCTCGATCTGGGCAAGCTGAAATACGCAAACCAGAAGAAGGCGGCTGAGGCGCGCAAGAAGCAGAAAATCGTCGAAGTCAAAGAAATCAAGATGCGTCCGAACATCGACACCCATGATTATGAGGTGAAGATGAAGGCGATGGGCCGCTTCTTTGAAGAAGGCGACAAAGTGAAGGTGACGCTGAAGTTCCGTGGCCGTGAAATGGCGCACCAGGAACTCGGCATGAAGCTGCTGCAGCAGGTGAAGGCCGATACGACCGAGTTCGCAAAGGTCGAAGCCGAACCGAAGCTCGAAGGTCGCCAGATGATGATGGTACTCGCGCCGAAGTGAGGCGCAACGCCAGTCTCGTATCAAAGCCGTCCGTGAGGGCGGCTTTTGTATTTTGGGGCCACTGCTTGCCCAATCTGACAAGATGCTGACAAAGGCGCTCAACGCTCTGTCAGCGAGACTTTGGCATTCTGCACTCAACAAAGAAGAGAGCAGAAGGCAAAGATCATGAAGAAGAGCATCTCACGCACGTTCCTGGCTTCCGTTGCCGCAGTTGCGGTAACCTTGTCGCTCCCGACGATACAGACGTTCGGCCCGGATCACTTCTCGTCGGCTGCATTTGCCCGCGGCGGTAGCGACGACGGCGGTGGCAGCAGCGGCTCTGGCGGAAGCGGTTCTGGAGGGAGCGGCGGTAGCGGCAACAGCGGATCGAGCCACAGCGGTGGCAGTGACGACCACGGCGGCAGCGGTAGCGGACATGGTGGTGATGACCACAGCGGCCGCAGCGGTCATGACGATGGCAACGACGATCATGGTCGCGGACGTGGCCGCGATGACGGCGCCGAGCACGATCAAAATGACGACAATCCCGGCCAGCGCCGTGGCGGACGCAACGACAATCGCCCGGAAGTGACACTCTCGGTATCCCAGGCAAGCCTGACGGGCCTGCTGAATGGTTCACTTGCTGCCGTTGACCAGCTTGGCCGGCGTCTCGAGGTAGAAGTTGAACTCGAACACGGAACGAGCGTGGTTGTCGCCCATCCGCACAGAGGTGATTTTGTTCGAAATCCTGGCGCGATCACCAGCGTCACCATAGTTCCCGCTTCGGCGCAATAATCTGCCCGGCGCGGTCTTCCGGCCACCCCTTCGGAAGAAAGAACTCCGCCGCGCCCCGGCGGAGTTCTTGGATTTTTGGAGCCTTGTCTGATCGAGATAAAGCGTTCAGTCTAGGTTCCGCGATTGCAGGCGCATTGAGGTACTTGGAAGGTCAATGAATACAAGCCGTCGCACTTTCATGACGATGTTGATCCTGGCGCTGGGTCTTGCTGCCGGCGGGCCGATGCTCATTGCGCAGGCCGAAGCCAAGGATGGCGGCAGCGACGGCGGCGGCGACGGCGGAGGCGGCGGCAGCGGCGGCGACGGTGGAGGAGGCTCCAGCGGAGGTTCTGGCAGCGGCTCCAGTGGTAGCGGCTCCAGCGGCAGCGGCTCGTCCGGTTCCTCAGGCTCGAACTCCGGTAGCGGCAGTTCGGGCTCAGGTTCGGGACGCGGCGGGCATGACGATCATGGGGACGATGACGACGGTGACGATCATGGCGGTGGCGATAGCAGTGGTAGCGGACGAAGTGGGCGCTCGTCGGACTACAATCGGGCTCGCGATGCGGTTCGCGAAGGAAGAATCCTTCCGCTGAAGACGGTTCTGGAGCGCATTGACGCAAAACGCTACGGGCGGGTGATCGACGTCAATCTCAGGCGCTCTATGTTCAGGGATGTTTACCAGGTGAAAGTTCGCGACGGGGCGGGAACGATCAGGACATTGCGCGTGGACGCCCGCAACGGAGCATTGCTGGGGGGCTAAAGGGGCTATGCGAATCCTGTTGGCGGAGGACGATCCCAATATTTCCGGCCACGTGGTCGAAAAGCTTGGGCGGGAAGGCTACCGCGTCGAGGTTTTCGCGAGCGGGCCTGCGGTATGGGAAGAGGGTGAGACGGGCGACTACTCCGCCATCATCCTCGATCTCGGATTGCCCGGCATGGACGGGCTCTCCATCCTGAAGCGCTGGCGCGGCGCCGGTGTCAACACGCCGGTTCTCGTTCTCACGGCGCGCGGCTCCTGGATGGAGCGTGTCGACGGGTTCGATGCGGGCGCCGATGACTATCTGCCGAAGCCGTTTCGCACAGAGGAGCTGTTGGCTCGCCTGCGGGCGCTGCTGCGCCGCACCGGCGCTGTCGCCGCTCGCGTCAAGTCCGCCAATCGCTTCACGCTGGACGAAGGCGCAAGGCGCGTCACCTTCGATGGACGCGAACTCGATCTCAGTCCGCTCGAATACCGGATGATCGCGCTTTTCATCGGCAAGCCCGGTGAGGTCCTGAGCCCGACCGAACTGGCAAGCCAGGTTCAGGGACGCGATGACGATGCCGCCAAGAATGCCGTGGAGGCCATGGTGGCGCGGCTGCGAAAGAAGACGGACAGCGACGCCATCGAGACCCGGCGCGGCTTCGGCTATGTCCTTCCGGAGCGACCAAGGTGATCCACTCGCTGCATTTTCGTCTTGCTGCCGGAGCGCTTGTCGCGATCGCGCTGGCATTGACGCTCGTCTGGGCGGTGCTCAGCCATCTGTTCACGGATTATCTGGCCGACCAGTATTCCAACGAGATGACGTCGGTCATGGACTCTCTGGCGGCGCGGCTCGCCGTGACGAACGGTGCCCTTGAATTGAAGAATGAGCCTGCAGATTCACGGTTCCAGATCCCGGCAGGCGGCCGCTACTGGCAGATCTCACCGGATGACGATGAAGAGCCGCTGCGCTCCCGCTCCCTGTGGGACGAGGAGATCGCGCCAGGCGCGCTGTCCAAGGAGATCTACTATGGATTCCGGGAGACGGACGGGCCGGACGGTTCCCCGCTGCTGGTGTCGACGAAGACGATGACGCTGGGCGAGGCGGCGTCGAAGAAGAACTTCACCGTCTATGCTGCTTTCTCCAAGCCGGAGATGGAAGCTGCCCTTGAAACCTTTCACCGTCCATTGCGGTTGATGTTGCTTTCGACCGGAGGGGTTCTCGTCCTGGCTGCCTTTCTGCAGGGGTGGATCGGCTTGCGGCCGCTGGTGCGGCTTCGCGATCGCGTCGCGGACGTCCGCGCCGGACGAGCCGCCCACATCGGCACCGAGGGGCCGAGCGAGGTCAAACCGCTGGTTCGCGAAATCAACCTGCTGCTGAACGAGCGGGAGACGGCGATAGAGCGGGCGCGGGCCCGCGCCAGCGACCTCGCTCACGGTCTGAAAACGCCGCTGACGGTGGTGTCTCACCTGGTCGAGGCCCTGCCGACCGACCAAAGAGAAGCGGCATTGCAACAGATCGAGCTGGTCCGGCAGCGTGCCGACCGTCAATTGCAGGCAGCCCGCATGGGCGTCGAGCAGATGGCGACGACATCGCTGCTCGGCATTTCGGGAAAGCTCGTCAACGTGCTGACGCCTTTCACGGAAGAGAAGGGGATAGACTGGCACCTCGATATCGACCCGACGTTGACGGTGCAGGCGGACCCAGCCGACATCGCGGAAGCGTTGGGCAATGTGCTCGACAACGCCGTGCGTTTTGCCAGAACGCGCATAGAGCTCTCTGCGGGCCGCACAAGGGATGACGTTGTGCTCAGCGTCTGCGACGACGGGCCGGGGGCCGACCCTGAGAGCTACGATCTGATGTTGAAGCGGGGGGTAAGGATCAACGAAGCGACCGCAGGTTCGGGCCTTGGCCTGGCGATATCAGGCGATATCCTCGAGGCCTACGGCGGCAGGCTCGATCTCTCAGAGTCTCGATGGGGCGGCCTGCAGGTAAAACTGATGCTTCCGGCCATGGCCAGCCGGCCTCCCGTCGTTACCTAGAAGATTCATTGGCCGCCCCGTTGCACTTTTATGACGCTGCGGTTATAAGCGCGCGTCCGAACTGACCGGCAGGGCATGCCGTGGCGGTTTCGAATGCTTGCGGAACGGTTCGTCACCGGAGCCGCAGATCAACAACAACGCTCCCGCACCTTGTTGCGACGGCCGGATACCGGACATCGCAGGAAGGCTTCTTTGATGAAGCGCAGGGAGTATAGAAACGGAGTAGCAAAATGCCCAAGATGAAGACGAAGTCCTCCGCCAAGAAGCGGTTCAAGATCACCGCGACCGGCAAGGTCAAGGCTGCAGCTGCTGGCAAGCGCCATGGCATGATCAAGCGTTCCAACAAGTTCATCCGCGATGCACGTGGCACCATGGTTCTCGCAGAACCTGATGGCCGCAAGGTCGTGAAGAACTACCTGCCGAACGGTCTCTAAGACTATTCCGCGAACGCTTTAGATTTAAGGAGATCATGAAATGGCACGTGTAAAAAGAGGCGTTACCGCCCACGCCAAGCACAAGAAGGTTCTGAAGGCCGCTAAGGGCTTTTACGGCCGTCGCAAGAACACCATCCGCGCCGCGAAGGCTGCTGTCGATCGTTCGAAGCAGTACGCTTACCGCGACCGCAAGATCAACAAGCGCAACTTCCGCGCCCTCTGGATCCAGCGTATCAACGCTGCTGTCCGCGAATTCGGCCTGACCTACGGCCGCTTCATCGACGGCCTGAACAAGGCTGGCATCGAAGTCGACCGTAAGGTTCTCTCCGACATGGCTATCCATGAGCCGGAAGCATTCGGTGCGCTCGTCGCAGCCTCCAAGAAGGCTCTCGAGTACCTGAAGGACGCCGGTACGAAGAACGAGTTTGAAGCAGCCGTCAACTAAGCCGGCGCTATCAGAGCTTTTGCTTCGATGATTTGGAACCCGCGCTGGCCAGGCTTGCGCGGGTTCTTTGCATTTGGCGCGATGTGATTGAGACGGCTTAGGCGCTCCTCTTTCGACGTCGCGGGCTTTTTGTGGTGTGACCGGTTGATTGGCCGCGTGCACATGGGTAGTGATCTGCGACGTTTCATCGTGGCGACCAGCTATCTGAAGCAAGTTTCGTGAATTATCGACAAGACTTACGCCCTGTGAGGCAGGAAAAGATGACCGAACTCGAAACCCTGGAAAAGCAACTTCTGTCTGACGTGGCAGCCGCTGCCGACGAGCCGGCGATCGAAGCCGTGCGTGTCGGCGCACTCGGCAAGAAGGGTTCGGTCTCCGAGCTCCTGAAGACGCTCGGGTCGATGACGCCGGAAGAGCGCCAGACGCGCGGCGCGGCGATCAACGCGTTGAAGAACGCCGTCACCGACGCGATCGCGGAACGCAAGGCCGAGCTCAAGAAGGTCGCGATCGACGCGCGCCTGAAGGCCGAGACGGTCGACGTCAGCCTGCCGGTGCGTTCGTCGCCGGCCGAGCGCGGCCGCATCCATCCGATCAGCCAGATCATCGACGAGATCACCGCGATCTTCGGCGACATGGGCTTCTCGATTGCCGAAGGTCCCGATGTCGAGACCGACTATTACAATTTCACGGCGCTGAACTTCCCCGAAGGCCACCCGGCCCGCGAGATGCACGACACCTTCTTCTTCAATCCGGATGAGAATGGTGAGCGCAAGGTGCTGCGCACGCACACCTCGCCGGTGCAGGTGCGCACCATGGAAGCGCAGAAGCCGCCGATCCGCATCATCATCCCCGGCAAGACCTACCGCCAGGATTCGGACGCCACGCACTCGCCGATGTTCCATCAGGTCGAGGGCCTGGTCGTCGACAAGAAGGCGAATGTCGCCAATATCCGCTGGGTGCTCGAAGAGTTCTGCAAGACCTTCTTCGAGGTCGACAGCGTGACGATGCGCTTCCGCCCGTCGTTCTTCCCGTTCACCGAACCGTCCTTCGAGGTCGACATCCAGTGCGACCGTTCCGGCCCGATCGTCAAGTTCGGCGAAGGCACCGACTGGATGGAAATCCTCGGCTGCGGCATGGTGCACCCGAACGTGCTGCGATCAGGTGGTCTCGATCCCGATGAATATCAGGGCTTTGCCTGGGGCATGGGCCTCGACCGCATCGCCATGCTGAAATACGGCATGCCCGACCTGCGTGACTTCTTCAACGCCGATGTCCGCTGGATGACCCATTACGGCTTCCGCCCGCTCGACATGCCGACGCTGTTCGGCGGTCTGAGCGCGTAAGGGAGGATAGAGATCATGAAGTTCACACTTTCCTGGCTGAAGGATCATCTGGAAACGGATGCGACCCTCGATGAAATCTGCAAGCGCCTGACCGAGATCGGGCTCGAGGTCGAAGATGTCGACGACAAGGCGGCCTACAAGCCCTTCGTCATCGCCCGAGTTTTGTCGGCTGAAAAGCATCCGGAGGCCGATCGCCTGAAGGTGCTGTCGGTTGATGCCGGTCCTGATGTGAACGGCGGCAAGCCGTTGCAGATCGTCTGCGGTGCGCCGAATGCCCGCGCAGGTCTCGTGGGCGCGCTGGCGCGGCCGGGCGATTATGTGCCGGGTATCGACGTCACGCTCGGCGTCGGCAAGATCAGAGGCGTCGAAAGCCAAGGCATGATGTGCTCCGAAAAGGAGCTGAACATGTCCGACAGCCACGACGGCATCATCGACCTGCCTGCAGATGCGCCTGTCGGCACCTCTTTCGCCGCCTACGCGCATCTCGACGATCCCATGATCGAGATCAACCTGACGCCGAACCGTCCGGACTGCACCTCGATCTACGGTATCGCCCGCGATCTGGCGGCATCCGGCCTCGGCACGCTGAAGACACGGCCCGCGCCGTCCTTCGCCGTCGAAGGCGAGACGCCGGTCAAGGTGACGCTCGACCTCGATGACGAGAAGCTTTGCCCGGGCTTTGCGCTCCGCCTCGTACGCGGCGTCAAGAACGGCCCGAGCCCGAAGTGGATGCAGCAGCGCCTGCTGGCGATCGGCCTGCGTCCGATCAACGCGCTCGTCGACATCACCAACTACATGACCTTCGACCAGGGTCGTCCGATGCACGTTTTCGACGCCGCCAAGGTCAAGGGCAACCTGACCGTCCGCCGCGCGAGGGATGGCGAGACGGTGCTGGCGCTCGATCAGCGCGAGTACAAGCTTGGGCCCAACAATGTCGTGATCACGGACGCCGATGGCATCGAGTCGATCGGCGGCATCATGGGCGGCGAGCATTCCGGCTGCGATGAGAACACCGTTGACGTCCTGATCGAGAGCGCTCTCTGGGATCCGATGAACATCGCAAAGTCCGGCCGTGGCCTCGGCATCATCACCGATGCCCGCTACCGCTTCGAACGCGGCGTCGATCCTGAGTATATGGTCCCCGGCATCGAGCGCACCACCGAACTGGTCGTCGAACTCTGCGGCGGTACGGCGGCCAAGGCCGATGTCGTCGGCTACAAGGGTTATGAGCCCAAGATCGTCAATTTCCCCTTCTCCGAGGTCAAGCGCCTGACCGGCCTCGAGGTCTCCACCGAGGAGAGCGTCGAGATCCTGACGCGCCTCGGCTTCAAGGTCACCGGTTCCGGCGAGCGCGTTTCCGTCGCCGTTCCCTCCTGGCGTCCTGATGTCGACGGCAAAGCCGACCTCGTCGAAGAAGTCATGCGCATCCACGGCGTCGACAACATCAAGCCGGCGCCGCTGGAAAGCCATGCAGCCGTCAACGGCAAGATCCTGACGACGCTGCAGATCCGCACCCGCACTGCCAAGCGCGCGCTCGCCTCGCGCGGCATGCTGGAAGCCGTCACCTGGTCGTTCATCGCGGAAGATCAGGCAAGGCTCTTCGGCGGCGGCTCGCCGGCACTGAAGCTTGCCAACCCGATCGCGGCTGACATGTCCGACATGCGTCCCTCGCTGCTGCCTGGCCTGCTCACGGCTGCCCAGCGCAATGCTGACAAGGGTTACGGCGACGTCGCGATCTTCGAAGTCTCCGGCACCTATGAGAACGATCGCCCCGAGGGCCAGCGCCGCGTTGCCGGCGGTGTCCGCCGGGGCACCGCCTCGCTTGCCGGCGCCGGCCGCATGTGGCTGAACGCTGCCAAGGGCGGCGGCAAGCCGGTCGACGTCTTCGACGCCAAGGCCGATGCGCTAGCCGTGATCGAGGCCTGCGGCCTGCCGATGGGCAACATCCAG
Source organism: Hyphomicrobiales bacterium (assembly GCA_900466605.1). GTDB lineage: Bacteria > Pseudomonadota > Alphaproteobacteria > Rhizobiales > Rhizobiaceae > Rhizobium. The sequence continues at coordinate 235,207 of UBMU01000008.1, read as the reverse complement.
ATCGAACAGGGTGGACCTGATTGGTACCACCCCGGTCGTTCCGGCACGATCAAGATGGGCCCGAAGGTCATTCTCGGCTATTTCGGCGAGTTCCATCCCTCGACGCTGGAAGCCCTCGACGTATCGGGTGCTCTCTCAGGCTTCGAAGTCTATATCGACGCGATGGCCGAGCCGAAGAAGAAGGCGACCCGCACAAAGCCGGCGCTCGAGCTTTCGCCGTTCCAGGCGGTCAAGCGCGATTTCGCCTTCGTCGTCGACAAGTCGGTGGAAGCAGGCGCGATCATCAAGGCAGCGACCGGCGCAGATCGCAAGCTGGTGACGGGCGTGAACGTCTTCGACATCTTCGAAGGCCCGTCGCTCGGCGAAGGCAAGAAGTCGGTCGCCATCGAGGTGCAGATCCAGCCGGTCGAGCGCACGCTGACCGACGAGGATTTCGAAGCGCTGACGCAGAAGATCGTTGCCAGCGTGACGAAATTCACCGGCGGTGTCCTCAGAGCCTGAGGCGCAAGATCTTCTGAAGCAAAAGGCCGGCGATCGTTTCGCCGGCCTTTTGCTTTTGACGAAGCACTCTTTTTTGCAGAGCGATCGTTTTGTCCGTCATGCCGGCCTTGAGCCGGCATCCAGCAGCATCGCGTCTGCGGTGCGAAAGGCCCTTTTGCGCGCAAGGACTTGCACGCGCTAGACTCCGGATCAAGTCCGGGGTGACGACGGATAAGGCATCCATCCCTGTATGCTGTACGGAAAAAGCGATCGCTGAGCGAAAAGAGCACCAGCGTCGGAGGCCGACGTCGTCTCGCCGGCTTTTCTATGTGTGGAGATAGTAGAGCTTGTTGACGATCGTCCAGCGGCCCTGGATCTTCAGCATCGACAGATAGTCGGTAAAGCGCATGCCAGCGAAGTCGTCGCTGACCTTCACGCTTGCCGCATCGCCGACGATATCGAGCATCTGGATGTCCATATGCGGCTGTGTCGTCGGCGGCGCCGAGCCCTCCGCGACGATCGCGGCAATGAACTCGTCACGGCTCAGCCATTCTACGGCGTTTTCATAATGGCCGATGATCGCGCATTGCGGATGGAAGGCCTTCCGCAATGCGGCTTCGTTCGCGAAGGTCATGCCTTCCACGTAGAGATGAACGACTGCTTCGATTGCTTGCTGGTCCGACATGCTTCACCTCGCCAGAACATGTCCTTAGCATAGTGCAGGGACTGCGCGCGGCAAGGCCGAAGAAGGATGTGGGTCAGCATCCGAAGCTTCAACCTTTAGAGGTTGGTCATGGCAAGCGATGCCTCCGAGTAACGCTTGCCGGCGATCTGATCGAGCGAGATCGTCTCCGTCAGCTCGGTCAGTTCGCCCTTGCTCAGGACGATATCGGCGGCAGCCGCATTCTGCTCCAGATGGTTCACCTTGCGCGCGCCCGGGATCGGCACGATGTCGTCGCCCTGGTGCAGAACCCAGGCGAGCGCCAGCTGCGCCGCCGTTACGCCCTTCTGCGTCGCAAGCGCCTCGAGCTTTGCCACCAGCGCGGCATTGGCGTCGAAATTCTCGGCCTGGAAGCGCGGCAGCTGACTGCGGAAGTCGTCGGCGCCGAGATCCTCGCGCTTCTGGATCGCCCCCGTCAGGAAGCCGCGACCAAGCGGGCTGTAGGGCACGAAGCCGATCCCCAACTCACGGCAGGTATCAAGAATGCCATTCTCGGGGTCGCGGGACCACAGCGAATATTCGCTCTGCAGTGCCGCGATCGGATGGACCGCATGGGCGCGGCGGATCGTGGCGCTGCCTGCTTCCGAAAGACCCAGTGCGCGCACCTTGCCCTCCCGCACCAGCTCGGCCATGGCGCCGACGGTCTCCTCGATCGGCACGTTGGGATCGACGCGATGCTGGTAGAAGAGATCGATCACATCGGTACCGAGCCGCTTCAGCGAAGCCTCGGCAACCCGCCTGACGTTTTCAGGACGGCTGTCGACGCCGGTGATGGCCGCAGCGCCGGATTTGTTCGGATCGAACGTGAAGCCGAACTTGGTGGCGATGACGACGCGGTCGCGCACCGGCTTCAGCGCCCGGCCGAGCAGCTCTTCGTTGGTGTAAGGGCCGTACATCTCCGCCGTATCGAAGAAGGTGATGCCGAGGTCGACGGCGCGACCAAGCGTCCTGATCGACTCGGTCTCGTCGCTGGCGCCATAGGCGAAGCTCATGCCCATGCAACCGAGGCCGACGGCAGAGACTTCGAGGTTTCCGAGTTTGCGGGTTTTCATGCGGGTGCTCCTTTGTCGAGCGCAATTCGAACCGCCGTGTTGCGGTACGAGGCAAACCTAGCGCTCTAGCGGCCATCAAAAAATACGTGCAATACATAACGGGCTGTTCTAACTGATAGATCAATGAACCGAACTCAGCTCGCTCAACTCGCCGTCCTTGCCGCCGTCTCCGAGCGGCGGAGTTTTCGCGCCGCCGCCAAGGAATTGCAGATCGCGCCCTCGGCGGTCAGCCATGCCGTCTCAAGCCTGGAGGAAAGCCTTGGGGTCCGGCTGCTGGCACGAACGACGCGCAGTGTGGCGCCGACGGAGGAGGGGCGGCTGTTGCTGCAGCGCCTGAAGCCGGCGCTGGATGAGATCGGCATCGCGCTGGAAGCCGTCACCGAAGCGAGTGGACGACCGGCCGGCAATCTGCGCGTCACAGCGCCGCGCTTTGCCTCGGATATCCTGCTTGCGCCGCGGCTCGGCGAATTCCTGAACCGCTATCCCGACATCACCCTAGAGATCGCCAACGAGGACGGTTTCATCGACATCGTGCGCGAAGGCTTCGATGCCGGCATCCGCCTGGAGGAAAGCCTTGAGGCGGATATGATCGCCGTGCGGGCCTCGCCGAACCTGACGACCGTCATTGCCGGATCGGCCGAGTATTTCGAGCGGCATCCGAAACCGCTGCATCCTTCCGATCTCGTCCACCATCGCTGCATCAAGCGCCGCTTTACCAATGGCACGATCTATCGCTGGGAATTCGAAAAGGATGGCCGGGAACTGGTGGTCGCGGTCGATGGTCCATTGATCGTCAGCGAGGACAGGCTGGCGCTCATCGCCGCATTGAACGGCGTGGGCCTCGCCTATCTCTTCGACCTGCGTGTCGAGGATGAGCTGGCAAGCGGCAAGCTCATTCGCGTGTTGGAGGACTGGTGCTCGCCCTATCCGGGCCCGTTCATCTATTATCCGAGCCGTCGCCAAATGCGACCGGCCTTGCGCGCCTTCATCGACTTCTTTCGATACGTTGCCTGAGGCGGAGGGATGCCTGGCGGCATCCACTCCGATAGAACAGGCAATCAGGCTGCGGCCTTCTGGTTCGCGGCCGTCGTGGCGAGCTGTGACAGCGTCTTGTCCGTTGCGGTTTCTTCCTGCAGCGTCTTGTCGAGCAGGGCAACGACGTCCTTCTTGCCAAGCGTCTGCGCCCAGGTCTTCAGCGTGCCGTAGCGGGCGATCTCGTAGTGCTCGACGGCTTGCGCTGCGGAGATGAGACCAGCATCGATCGCCGGCGAGCCCTTGAACTCATCGATGATCTCTTCGCCTTCGGCAATAATGCCCTGGATCGCTTCGCACGTCTTTCCCTGGGCGCGCTTGCCGACAAGTTCGAAGACTTGCTGCAGACGTTCGACATGGCCTTCCGTTTGCTCGCGATGCTTTTCGAAGCCGGCTTTCAGCTCTTGCGATTGGGCCGCCCGCGCCATCTTCGGCAGGGCACGCAGGATCTGCCGTTCGGCAAAATAGATGTCTTTCAGCGTATCGTAGAACAGATCGTCGAGCGTCTTTTCTTTGGCCATTGTCTCTTCCCTTGTTGTGTGGAGAACCGCGAAGCGCGGACGAAAGGGTAAGATAAGAGGACGCTAATTGTTCCGGCAGTTTTTCGGGTTGCGCCGATCGGCAGAGACGGCAGACTGAGGCTGTCAAGCAATGGGAGCCTTGTGTGAAGAAACCTGGATCGATGAAGGGCCTGGAAGAACTCGGGCGTGCGCGTCTTTCGAAGAATTTCTTCCTCCGCGATTTCCTGCACTCCGAGATCGCCGATTTCTATCGCATTCCCAATATTCCCGAAAATCCCGATCTGGCGATCGAGGCGGGGAGGCGGCTCTGCGAGGAACTGCTGGAACCCCTGCAGGCCACCTTCGGCCGGCTGCACATCCGTTCCGGCTATCGTTCGCCCGAGGTCAACCAGTTCGGCAACCGCAACAATCTCAATTGCTCGTCAAATGCCGCAACGGCCGCCGATCACATCTGGGACCTTCGCGATCTCGACGGCTGCATGGGGGCAACAGCCTGCGTCGTCGTCCCGTGGATGATCGATAATTACAGCAACGAGGAGGACTGGCAGCGGCTTGCCTGGTGGATCCACGATCATCTGCCCTATGCCGCGCTCTGCTTTTTCCCGAAGCTCTGGGCTTTCAACATCCAGTGGCACGAGCGGCCGCGCCGCGTCATCCAGAGCTATGTCCGGCCGCGCGGCATATTGACGAAGCCGGGGATGGAAAACTGGGCGGGCAGCCACGCCAGCCTCTACGAGGGTTTCCCGCCGCTCAGAAGTTGACGCGGTAGCGGATGTGCCCGTCGTTTTCGACGTAGCTGTCGTAGAGCGCTCGCGCCGTCTTGTTCTGCTCGCTGGTGTGCCAGTAGAGCCGCGACCAGCCGTTCTTCCCGCAGAGCGAGACGAGGTCGTCCATCAAGGCGCGACCGACGCCTTTGCCGCGTGCGTCAGCATCGACGAAGAGGTCTTCCAGATAGCAGTCCTTGCCGCGGATCCATGTCCCTTCATGCGTCAGGCTGAGCGTGAAGCCCATCACCTTGCCGTCCACCTCGGCGACGCGCATGAAGATCGCTGACGCCGGATCGAAGACCCGGCGCCATGTCGCATCGGTGATGTCAGGATCGACCGTGACCTCGTAGAAGGCGAGATAGTCGGCCCAGAGCGCGCGCCAGCGCGCTTCGTCCTCGGGCTTCGCATCGCGGATCGTCACGGTCATCGCCTCGCTCCCTTTAGGCGCCGGCCTTGTCGAGCAGCGCCATTGCGTCGTCGGAGAGCGAAAGTGTCGCCGACTTGGTCAGGCTGTCAAGTTGCGACAGGCTGGTGGCACTGGCGATCGGCGCCGTCACGCCTTTCTTTCTCAGCAGCCATGCAAGCGCGATCTCGGCCGGCTTGGCGCCGGTTTCCGCCGCGACCTTGTCGAGTGCTGCAAGGATCTTCAGCCCCTTGTCGTCGAGATAGCCGCCTGCCTTGCCGCCGCGTGCCTTTCCTTCGGTATCAGCCTTGCTGCGGTACTTGCCTGAGAGGAAGCCGGCGGCGAGGCTGAAATAGGTGATAACGCCGATATCCTCCTTGACGCAGAGATCGGCCAGCGGGCCTTCAAAGGGAGCGCGGTCGTAGAGATTGTATTCCGGCTGGATCACGTCGTAGCGTGGCACGCCCGCTTTCTCGGCGGCATCGAAAGACGCCTGAAGCTGCGTCGCGTCGAGATTGGAGCAGCCGATCGCGCGGATCTTGCCCTGCTGCTTCAGCTTGGCAAAGGCGCCGAGCGTTTCCTCATAGGGCGTGTTCTCATCAGGCCAGTGCGAGAGGTAGAGATCGATATAGTCGGTCTGCAGCCGGCGTAGCGAATCCTCGACCGCCTTGAGGATATAGGTTTCCTTCAGCGTCTTGCCCTGGCCCATGTCGGAGCCGACCTTGGTGATGATCACAGCCTTGTCGCGGGAAACCTTGCCGCGCTTCAGCCACTTGCCGATGATTTCCTCGGAATCGCCGCCCTTGTTGCCCGGCACCCAGGCCGAATAGACGTCGGCGGTGTCGATCGTGTTCAAGCCGGCGTCGAAGAAGGCGTCAAGAATGTCGAAGGACGTCTTCTCGTCGGCGGTCCAGCCGAAGACGTTGCCTCCGAAGACGATCGGGGCGATCGAAAGGCCAGTTTTTCCAAGACGGCGCATTTCCATGGCGCTCTCCTAAAGTGCTGAATTGATTGAAATCGGTGACGCGGCAGAACGCCGCCGGGAGCTAACCTAGCGCGGTCGCCGCCCGATGGAAACCTGCTCCTCGAATTGTGATCGCGCCATTGCCTCGCGCTCGACGCCTCACTAAGGTTGCGCAAAAATCAAACTAGGAGAGGACAAGGCTATGCTGCGTTTTGGTATTCTTTCGACCGCGAAGATCGGCCGCGAACTCGTCGTTCCCGCCATCCAGGATGCGGAAAACTGCGTCGTGACGGCAGTTGCCAGCCGCGATCTCGGCCGGGCCCGCGAGATGGCCGATCGCTTTTCCGTCCCGCACGCCTTCGGTTCCTACGAGGAGATGCTGGCCTCGGACAAGATCGACGCCGTCTACATCCCGCTGCCGACCTCGCAGCATGTCGAGTGGACGATCAAGGCTGCCGATGCCGGCAAGCACGTGCTCTGCGAAAAGCCGATCGCGCTCAATGCCGATGAAATCGACAGCCTAATCGCCGCCCGTGACCGCAACAAGGTCCTCATCACCGAAGCCTATATGGTTACCTACGCGCCTGTCTGGCGGAAGGTCCGCTCCTTGATTGCCGACGGCGCGATCGGCACACTCCTTCACGTGCAGGGCGCTTTCACCTATTTTAACCGCGACCCTGGCAACATGCGCAACATTCCCGAACTCGGCGGCGGCGCGCTTCCCGATATCGGCGTTTACCCGACGATCGGCACACGCTTCTCGACCGGCAAGGAGCCGCTACGTGTCCAGGCCGTCACCCGCCGCGACCCTGAGTTCGGCACCGACATCTATTCCAGCGTCAAGGCCGACTTCGGCGATTTCGAACTGACCTTCTATGTCGCCACCCAGATGGCGAACCGTCAGGTCATGGTGTTTCACGGCACCGATGGCTTTATCGAGGTCAAGTCGCCGTTCAACGCCGACCGCTGGGGCGCCGAAGAGATCGAGCTCACCAATCGCAGCCACAATGAATCGACCATCTTCCGCTTCCCCGACAGCCGTCAGTACAAGCGCGAAGCCGAGGCGTTTGCACGTGCTGCCAAGGGCGAGAATGAAGAGATCGTAACGCTGGAAAGTTCGAAGCTCAGCCAGAAATTCATCGACGCGATTTATCGCGCCAGCGAAAAGGACGGTTGGGAGCCGGTCTGAGGATTATTCGCCGCGGAGCGCAAACCGCAGGTAGCCGAAGCATCCAAAGCCTAGCGAGGCGACCGCAGAAAATGCCATCGCTGCAAGCGGTTGCAGCGACGGAGAGATCGCAATTAGCGAGATGAACAGAGCATAGTTCAAGAGGGCGGCAATGCTCAGGACGGTAGTCACACCTGCCCTGCTGACCGCCAAGTTGCCGCCCGGGGTCGCTGTGCTCAAAACCAACAGAGTGCGCATGACGACGAGTCCGGCGAACAGGCTGAGCGCACGTGCGATGCACTCTCTGAGTGCGGTATGCAGCAAAAGGTATAACAAGGCATCCACTGCTGCGCCGACGGTAGACAGCGCGAGGAAGCGCAAAAACAATGCGCCACGCTCGCGCTCAGCCATTGATCGCCAACATCCCGGCAACGATAAAGACCGCGCCGATCGCATAGCGCAGCGTCAGCGCTTCGCCGAGAAAGACCTGTGCGAGCAATGGTACGAAGCAGAACGTTAGCCCCATGAACGAATAGGCCATGGTCAACGGCACCGCCCTGAGGACATAGATCCAAATGATGGTGCCCACACCGTAGAGGAGAAGCGCAGCGATCAGAACAGGGTTCAGTAGCAGCGCGAGCAGATTGCGGACGTTGAGCTCGCCAGCGGTCGCACTCGTTATTTTGAATAGGACTTGGCCGGAGGCGATGAGCAGCGGCGTACCGACGAGGCCGATCCAGTTGCCGATCGAAAGGTTGGAGAGCATATGACGGTCTTTCAATTCGCAGCTTGCCGGTCTTCTGCATAGAAAATGTCGCGCCCGATGTCTTCGCAAGCGAACACCGAGGGGACTGGGTGAACGGCTCGCAGAAACGAGTGCGTGTACGGAAAGAAGTTGAAGTGCGGGTTGAATGTATAGCGGTATTCGCGCTCCCGCGGCACGACGATGATCAGCCGCCGTTTGGCGATACGGCGCAGTTCTGCAATCGCCTGTCGATAGTCGAGAATATGCTCGATGACGTGCGTGCAGATAACTGTATCGAATTCGCCGTCTTCGAACGGCAAGGTCTCGACCTTGGCGGCGACGTATTCGATGCCGGGAAGCGATGACGCGTCATCGATCACGAAATCTACGCCGACAAGCCGGGCAAGCGCTGGATGTGCCGACTGGATGCGGCTTAGCAATGCTCCGGTACCGCAACCGACGTCGCATACGCTCTCTCCCTCGATCGATTTGACGATTCGGTCGATGCATGCCGCGGAGTTGTCGGTACCTTCGTGAACGCGCGGATGATTGCGGTAGAGTTCGGCATATTCGTCGGCGGAAAGGAATGGCGCCCGCTCGCGGAATTTTGCAAGGTGACTGATATGCTCACCCCAGACGCACCTCGCGGCCCAGCGAAAGACACCGGAGTCTCGCAAAAACGGCGGTAGAACGTCCTCGAGAACGAAGCGAATTCGGTTCGTGGTTTCTCTGTTCATCACAATTGTACCGTGTCACGCTGAGCAATCATGCGATGCGAGCCGTCTTGCTGTTGTCAGGGGTTGTCTTAGGTACGGCAGTCGTCGATCCGTTGTTTCCAACAGCGACGTTCAAATAAAAGATGCGCAGCTGTTCGGCGCGTGAGCGGGCAACGGAATCAAGAATAAGGCCCGCGGTGAAGACCATGAATGAGATCATCATCAGCGCCATGGACAGGACCCAGGTCGGCATGCGGTAGACGAGGCCTGTTTCGAAATATTCGGCGAGAACCGGTGCCATGAACCCCAGGCTGGAAAGCATGAAGAATGCGCTGATGAGACCAAAGAAGGCGAAGGGACGGGTCTCCTTCATTAGCATAGCGAACATCCAGAGAATCTTGGCTCCGTCCCGAAACGTTGAAAGCTTCGAGTGAGAGCCTTCCGGCCGGCGGCCGTAGTCGAGTTCGAGCTCGCTGACCGGTAGCTTCAGACGGGACGCATGGACGGACATTTCCGTCTCGATCTCAAAGCCTCCGGAAACGGCGGGAAAGCTCTTGACGAAACGACGTGAAAACACGCGGTAGCCCGAAAAGATATCGGTAAAATCGGCTCCGAAGATCGTTCGGTAGAGGATGTTGAAGATCTTGTTGCCAAAGGCGTGGCCCTGTCTGCCGGCATCGGCGCGCACACCGCGCCGCGTTCCAACCACCATGTCGGCGCGTTCCGTCAGCAGCGTGCGGATCAGTTCCTCGGCGTCATCGGGCGAGTACGTCCCGTCGCCGTCGGCCATGATGTAGATGTCGGCGTCGATATCGGCGAACATGCGCCGGACGACGTGACCCTTGCCCTGGCGCCGTTCGCGCACCACGCGGGCGCCGGCAAGCATTGCGTGCAGCGCGGTGCCGTCGGTCGAGTTGTTGTCATAGACATGAATGATGGCGCCGGGCAAAGCGGATTTGAACCCGCGCACGACGCTACCGATCGTCGCGGCCTCGTTGTAGCAGGGCAGGAGGACGGCAATGCTGAGATTGTCGATACGCGATCCGGTCATGATCACACCCGTGGCGAAGAAATCCGCATGAGAGTAAATGCCGGCCGTTAACAAGTAGCTATGAACCCTCGCAAAAAGCGAAGGCCCGATTTGGCCTTTACGGTTTCTTGACAGGACTGAAGGTAGATTTCGGCACTCTCAAACCGTGAGATCCGCTTCATGACGAATGCTGCCCAGGTGCTCGATGATCGCGAACCGGCGTTGCCGATCGCCAGGTTGCGCGCCCTGATGAGCAAGCTTTGGCCGTCCGTCTTCGTCTACACGGCATTGCTCGTCGCCGCAATTCTCGCTCTCAAGCTGCCCGGCGCCACCGACTATGTTGGCGCGGACAACGATGACGGCATGCGGCTTGTCGAGGTGCGAGACTTCCTGAATGGGCAGGGCTGGTTCGATCTGATGCAGTACCGCATGGGGTTGGGTAACGGCACGCTGATGCACTGGTCCCGGCTGATCGATCTTCCGATTGCCACCCTCATCAGACTCTTCGGACTGCTGCTCCCGCAGGAAGGCGCCGAAGCTCTTGCACTGTCCGTCTGGCCACTGTCGCTGACGATCCCCTGTATGTGGGCGATGGGGCTTGCTGGTCGGCGTATTGGCGGCATTTCCGGAATGCATGTCGCATTGGCGCTGACTGCGCTGCTGCTCGTGACGAGCAACCGCTTTCTGCCCGGTGCGATCGATCACCACAACGCTCAGCTTGCGCTTGTTGCCATCATGACGGCGATGTTGCTTGACGAGAACCATCGACCGCTAAGCTATATGGTCGCCGGGCTGGCAGCCGCAATGGCGATTGCGATCGGGGCAGAAACGACACCGTTCGTCGCGGCTGTCTGCATTGTTGTTGCTGTCTCATGGGCCTTTGACGGTGAGCCGTTTGCGCGCGCAGCCAAGGCCTTCGGATTTGCGCTGGCCTTGTCGATCAGCCTGCTCTTCTTTGCCACCGTCCCGCCGCATCTCTATTCGGCGGTGACCTGCGATAGCCTCTCGCTTGGCTACTATAGTCTTGCGGCAATCGGCGGTGGGCTGCTGCTCCTCGGGGCCACCGTTGCAAGCCGGGCAAGTCGTTTGCTGCGGTTCGCTACCTTGGTCGGGATCGGTGCCGTCGTTCTTTTCTCCGCTATCACGATTGCTCCCCAATGCCTGCATAATCCGCTTGCCGATCTCGACCCGATCCTCGTCCAACTCTGGTTGAACCGCGTGCAAGAGGCGTTATCCATCTTCGCCACCAACCGGCTGGATCCGTTTACGCTCGGCTTCTTCTATGCGACCAGCTTCTTTGCAATTGCCGTCTGTGTATTCCGCGTTGTGTACCGGGATCGGGTGCGGATCCACGTGATCCTGCTCGTCCTCCTCACCGTCAGTTGGGCCATCGCCGCGGTCCAGGTTCGCGGCGCGATGTTTTCAAATCTGCTTGCAATCCTGCCGCTGGCATTGCTGATCATCGACATGCGTCGGATATCGGCCAGCGACAGCGAAGATGTCGCCGCTGCCTTCTGCTACCTGTCTGCTGTCATCATGAGCGTGGCCGCGGTCTGGGGGCTTGCAGGCGGGCTGATCGGCATGCAGGTGAACAACGGCGGCAGCGTCTTGCAGGTGGCCCCGGCACGATCGTGCTCCGCGAAGTCGTCTCTGGCGCCCTTGGTCGGCGTTCCGGCGGGTCTGGTGGTTGCGCCGCCCGATATGGGCGTCTCAATTCTCCGCTTCACGGAGAACCGGATCTTGGCGGCGCCGTACCATCGAAATCAGGGCGGCATGTTGACTGAAATACATATCGGCCTGGCTACGCCGAAGGAAGCAGAGGCTTTCCTGCGGGGAGAAGGCGTCACTGCGCTCGCATTCTGTGCCGACAATACGCAGACCAAGGAACTCGCGGAAATGAAGCCGGATGGTCTCTATGCGCAACTGGAAAAGGGTGTCGTTCCTGCCTACCTGAAGCCCTTGCCAGGACCTGAGGACGCGCCCGCCCGGTTCTTCCGCTATCTGCCCGGTGGCTCGTAAAACCTAGACGAAGCGTCGGCGATTTCGAATGCGATCCATGGCATGGAGGCCAAGAAGGCTAAGCAATAGGCCGGTGTCGTAGCAGACGATGGCGGCTGCCAGATCGAGAATAGATGTCGAAGAGACAAAAGCGGCGCATCCGTAAGCGACGCAGACGAGGGTGCCGACCAGCACCATCGCAAAAATCGAACGCAATGGCGCGGTAACAAAACCGAGTGTTGTTGCCGTCAGGGCGATCATCAGCCTCTCCCGATTCCCCGCATTATAGGCCGACCTGTCTTGACGAACAATTAATCAGTTAAACCCCTTGCTGCCTTGTCGCTGCCTGCGCCCGACCTAGATCAGCGCGACAATATCGTCTGCCGTCGTCCCGGAGGCATGGACGCGCAAAACCCGCAGCGGCAACAGGGAGCCATCGGGGACAGAGGAAAACGACAACATCTGCCCTGACGCCATTGTCACGGTCAGATTGCCGCCGACGCCGATATAGAGCGCCCTTGTGGTCTCGGCGATATCGAGATTGTCGTTGGGGACGATAGCGAAACCAGCGCTTGCTGGACCGGTGAGTGAGGGAGCATGGGAGGCGAAGCGATCAGACATGGGAAACTCCTTTCATGTTCGCCCGATGATCGCCTCGCGGGGATCGTCGGGGAAAACGAAGAGGCGTGTGATTGTCAGTTTCGTTGCGCCCTCGAGTTAACGACTTGATATAAAAAGAAAACCTCTGCCACTTCCAATCTTGCCGGCTGGGCGCACCAAAAAATCGTCCTCTTTCAGAGGCTGCCCTTTTCTGGCTCATCGGCTAGAACAACACTATGAGCAACGTCTTCGAGAATGATTCGCCGAGCAATCTCACCGAATACTCGGTTTCGGAGCTTTCGGGTTCCATTAAGCGCACCGTCGAAACTGCCTTCGACCAGGTGCGAGTGCGCGGCGAAATCTCAGGCTACAGAGGCCCGCATTCTTCCGGGCACGCCTATTTTGCCCTGAAAGATGATCGTGCCCGCATCGATGCCGTCGTCTGGAAAGGCACCTTCTCCAGGCTGAAATTCCGTCCCGAAGAGGGGATGGAGGTGATCGCCACCGGCAAGGTGACGACCTTCCCTGGCTCGTCGAAGTACCAGATCGTCATCGAGACGCTGGAGCCGGCGGGTGCCGGAGCGCTGATGGCGCTGATCGAGGAGCGGAAGCGCAGGCTCGGCGCCGAAGGCCTGTTTGATCAGTCCGGCAAGCGGCGGCTGCCGTTCATGCCCGAAGTGATCGGTGTCGTGACCTCGCCGACCGGTGCCGTCATACGCGACATCCTGCACCGTATCTCCGATCGCTTCCCGGTTCATGTCATCGTCTGGCCCGTCAAGGTGCAGGGCGAAGGTTCCGGCGAGGAGGTCGCCAACGCGATCAGAGGGTTCAACAGCTTCGAGGCGCGCGGGGAAATGCCGCGCCCGGATGTCTTGATCGTTGCGCGTGGTGGTGGGAGCCTCGAGGATCTCTGGAGCTTTAACGACGAGATCGTCGTGCGTGCCGCTGCCGAGAGTCAGATTCCGCTGATCTCAGCCGTCGGACACGAAACCGACTGGACGCTGATCGACTATGCTGCCGACGTGCGTGCGCCGACGCCGACAGGCGCGGCCGAGATGGCGGTGCCCGTGAAGGCCGAACTGGAGGCGCAGACGGCGGGGCTCGCGGCGCGCCTGCAAGGCAGTATGAGCCGCCGCATGGACCATAATCGCCAGTCCGTACGGGCTTTGATCCGCGCGCTCCCGTCGCTGGATCAATTGCTGGCCTTGCCGCGTCGCCGGTTTGACGAGGCTGCCGCCGGTCTTGGCCGCGGCCTCGAACTCAACACGATAAACAAGCGCCGCAGCTTCGAGCGCACGGCAGCGCATTTGCGTCCCGACGTTCTCTCAAACCGCATCGCGGAGCGCCGCCAATACCTGAATGAACGGATCACGCGTGCGGAGCGCACGATCGAGCGCCTCGTCGATCGCTCGAAATCGCGCGTCGGCCGCGTCGATGCAATTTTCGCGACGCTTCCGGCACGGCTGAGGACGCAGACTGCTCGGCTGCGGGATCATCTTGCCAACCTGTCACGTCACGCCGATACGGCCGTACGACACCAGCTTGTGCGGGCACGGGGCGAACTTACGGCTCAAGATCGCGTGCTGCAGTCCTTGTCCTACAAGAACGTCCTGAAGCGCGGTTACGCCGTCATCCGGGACGATGACAACAAGCCAGTGTCTCAAGCCGCGATGCTGTCATCGGGCACAGGCATCTCGATCGAGTTTGCGGACGGTCGCGTCGGCGCCGTGACAACCGAGGATGGCAACGCGCCTGCGATCAGCAAGAAGCGTGTGTCGAAGGCGGCAGATGCCGCTGCCCCACCAAAGCAGGGCAGCCTGTTCTAGCGGCTGTACGCTTGCATTCATTCCGGTTCGTCCGCTGGGGCCGGTCTTGCCGCCGGGTCTGCGCAGCAACGGTGTTTGCAAAAGGCTAGCGCCATCAAGCGCACCGCTGCGCCCCCATGCCCGCGCAGCGTTTCTGCCTAGCAATAGTGTTCGCGGGCGCCTGGGGGCAGTCAATGCAGACCGGCTGTCAGGCCCACTCGCCCTGACGCATCACCGGAACGCGCGAGCCGTCCGGCTTGATGCCATCGATATCGACCTGGCCGGAGCCGATCATCCAGTCGATATGGATCAGGCTGGAATTGCCGCCCTGTGCCTTGATCTGCTCCTGCGTCAGGCTGGCGCCATCGACGAAGCACTTCGAATAGCACTGGCCGAGCGCGATGTGGCACGAGGCGTTTTCATCGAACAGCGTGTTGTAGAAGAGGATGCCGCTGGCGGAGATTGGGGAGGAATGGGGCACGAGTGCCACCTCGCCGAGCCGGCGCGCACCCTCGTCGGTATCCAGCACCTTGTTCAGCACTTCCTCGCCGCGCGAAGCCTTTGCCTCGACGATCCGGCCGCCCTCGAAACGGACCTGGATGTTGTCGATCAGCGTGCCCTGATGGGACAGCGGCTTTGTACTCGAAACATGGCCCTCGACCCGCAGCGCGTGCGGCGTCGTGAAGACTTCCTCGGTCGGAATGTTCGGGTTGCAGGTGATGCCGTTCTTGGCGGTTGACGAGCCGCCGTGCCACTCGTGCCCATCGGCGAGCCCGACTTTGAGATCGGTGCCGGGTCCCGTGAAATGCAGCGAGGCGAAGCGTTCGCCGTTTAGCCAGTGCGAGCGCTTGGCAAGGCTGGCATTGTGCTCGGCCCAGGCAGCGATCGGGTCTTCGACATCGACCCGCGATGCCGCAAAGATCGCTTTGGCAAGCCTGGCAACCGCGATGGCCTCCGGATCATCAGGGAAGACCAGTGCCGCCCATGACGGGTTGGGATAGGAGACTATGTTCCAGTTGATGTCGAAATTCGAGATCTTTTCCAGCGCCGGCTTGTACGCAGCCGAATTCGCCCGGTTGGCGCGGCCGACCTTTGTCGGATCCTGCTCCGAAAGCAGCATCGGGTTGTCGCCGGCGACAGCGAGACGGGCTGCGCCCTTGGCATAGGCCTTGGCCATGCCGTCGTAGAGCCAGTCGGAAGCGCGATCGAAACTCTGATCGTTGCCGTATCTGTATCGTGCGAGAGTCGATTCCTCGTCGGAATAGAATGCCGACACCAGACCCGCACCCGCCATATAGGCATGCTTCGTGATCAGGCGGACGAGGGGCAGGGCGACCACGGGAGCGGTGATGACCAGATCTTGGCCCGACTGCAGCTGCAGGCCGACCTTGACGGCCACTTCCGCAAGCTTCTCAAGCTTTACCGGATCCACGGAGGTCTGGCTTTGGGGCATATAATTCATGATCGGTCACTCCTCGAACGAAACGGACTGGCCGGTAGACTTAGACCCCTTTGCGGCGAAATTGAAGCTTGCTTGTCGACCGATGGCGCTCTTTGCCGCCATCGGCCCATACCCGGGATTAGGCTTCCGAAACGGATGGTTGCTGCAACAGCACCGCGTCGTGGCGTCTTAGGAAGGCCATCAGCCGGCCTGCATAGTCAGGTCCGACCGCGGCCTTCACGCTCGGCCTCTCGGACAATGCTTTCCGCCAGGCCTGGACGCGGGGCAAGCCAGCAAAGATGCCGCTGTCGCCGATGGTGTCGAAAACGTCGAAGTAGCGAAAGATCGGAGCGAACACCGCATCGACCAGGCTGAAGCTGTCGCCCGCGAAGTAGGGGCCGCTCGTCAGTTCCTCTTCGATAGTCGCGAACTTCGATGCAAGGACCTGCCGTTTCGTCTCCAACTGGGCGCGATCCTGTGTCGTCTCGTAGACCCAGAGATCGGACAGGATCGAAGAGCCGAACTCCATCCAGCCGCGGTGGCGGGCGCGCGTCAGCGGATCAGCCGGATGAAGGCGGCGGCCATCCTGCGTCTCCTCCAGATATTCGCAGATCACGCTGCTCTCAAAAAGCACGTCATGACCGCCGTCGCCGTTGCGGACGCAAAGCAGGGGCACCTTGCTGAGCGGCGAAATCTCAAGAAACCAGCCAGGCTTGTCTGCGAGATCAATGTTGATCCGCTCAAAGGGTGCTCTCTTCTCCGCCAGCGCGATCGCGGCCCGCTGCACGTACGGGCAAAGGTGGTGGCTGACGAGCAGCAGAGCCGAGGATGCTACAGGTGACAAGTGATCCATGGTGGCAATCTCCATTGTAGATGCAATTGCATGTAATAGCTCTTGCGCGAGGATTCAAGATAGATGTAAATGCATGTATGAATGAAAAAACGAACCGCGCGACGCCATCCGATACGGTGATCGATGTGTGGATCAGGTTGATGCGCGCCCAGCGACGGCTGCTCGGCCAGATCGAGGCGGATCTCAAATCGGCCGAACTTCCGCCGCTTGGCTGGTACGACGTGCTTTGGGAACTGGTGCGCTCGCCGCAGGGCAGGCTGCGGCCGTTCGAGATCGAAGAGCGGACGTTGCTTGCCCAATACAATCTCTCGCGACTGATCGACCGCCTTGAGAAGGCGGGGCTGGTGCAGCGCCAGACCTTCGATCAGGACGGGCGCGGACAGTGGGTGGTCGTTACCGAGGAGGGGCGGGCGCTGCAGAAGCGCATCTGGACGGTCTATGCCAAAGCCATCGAGGACAACGTCGGGGCCAAGCTCAGCGAGGCCGATGCCGCGACGCTTGGCTGCCTGTTGGCACGCTTCAGCTGATTTCAGGCAATGAGGGGCGCCGCTGCAGCCTTCAGCGCCTTCAACGCGTCTTTCGGGTCAAGCCGCACCTGCAGGCCGCGTTGTCCGCCGTTGATATAAACTTGCGCCTCGGCAAGCGCTGCTTCCTCGATTGCCGTCGGGACGAGCTTCTTCTGGCCGAACGGGCTGATGCCGCCGACGTGGTAACCTGTCAGACGCTCGGCATCGGCGGGCTTCATCATGTTGGCGGACTTTCCAGCAAAGGCGCTTGCGAGCTTCTTCATGCTGACCTCGCGATCCGACGGCACGACGACGCAGACGGCCTTGCCGTCGACCTCGGCCATCAGCGTCTTCAACACGCGATGCGGCTCCTCGCCGAGCGCTTCCGCCGCCTGCAGGCCGACACGCTCCGCATTCGGATCGTAGTCGTAACTATGGACGGTAAAGGCAACCCCGGCCTTGCTGAGAACCTGCGTGGCGCGCGTGGTCTTGGACATCGATCAGGCCTTGAAAAAGCTGCCGTAGATCTCGGGCTTGAAGCCGATGAGCAGCTTGCCGTCCGCCTCGACAACCGGCCGCTTGATCATCGATGGCTGCTCCAGCATCAGCGCGATCGCCTTGCTATCGTCGAGATTTTCGCGGTCTGCCTCAGGCAGCTTGCGAAACGTCGTGCCGGCCCGGTTGAGCACCGTTTCCCACCCGGCTTCCTTCGTCCATGCCTGCAGATGCGCTCGATCGATCCCGACCGCCTTGTAGTCATGGAACTGGTAGGCGACATCATGCTCTTCCAGCCAGCTGCGGGCCTTCTTCATGGTGTCGCAGTTCTTGATGCCGTAGATGGTGACGGTCACTTAGTCCTCCAGCGTTCCAGGCTTGCGCGTCGCGCTGCTTGCGGTCTTGCAAGCAATCTTCATCAGGTCGGCGCGGCGGCGAACGAGCCGTTCGGAGCTGCGTGTCACGATCAGGCCGGCCTGCGGCGCACGAATCTCGATGCTGCCATCAGCCATGCCGGGGCGGGTAATCAACGTGGCAAGCACATCGCCTTCGCCAACCCATTCGCCAATGTTGCGGTGGAAGAGAACCGTGCCCGCCTGCGGTGCACGGACCATTTCGATGTTGTCGAGCGGCACGGCGGGGCCATCAAAAGCGGGCAGCGACACGCTGGCGTCGATCGCACCGCGACCTGCCAGAAACTTCCACAGTCCCTCGGCATCTTTCATGGCCATCTCGGGATAGACGTCGCGACGGCCGCGAAGCTCGACGGTTACCGACAGCTTGCCGGGCAAGCGCTTTTGCTTTTCCGCCGTCTCGTACTTCCAGGCAAAGCCGACGGCCTCTTCGAAGGCGGAGCTCTCGCCGTCGGAAAGGAGAACCGCCTCCATTTCCATTGCCGAAGCCAGATCCCTAGCCTCCGGCCAGAACGCCTCGTCGATATAGGCATACTGCAGTGACTCATCATCGCAATGCAGGTCGATCACCAGATCGCAGCCAAGCGCCATATGCAGCAGCTGGCGCTTCAGTTTGTCGACGGCCGAACGGCGCTCGAGGCCCTCAAGCAGCCCGTCGCGATCCTTCACCGAGATCAGAGGGAATTCCCTGTTGAAGTTGGTGCGCGATCCAAGATCGAAGCGGCCCTGAAGCTCGCCGAAATGAGACTGCGCCGCGCCGATCGGGTTCGCATGCGGGACGACGATGATGTCGCTCTTGATCTGGCCGGCACTTTCCGATTGCCGCAGTTTTTCACACAGGAAATGGACCAGCGCCGTCCCCGGCAGCTCGTTGGCGTGCAGAGCCGCCTGAATATAGACCTTCGGCGCCTTGGGATCACTTCCCTTGAAACGAAGAACCGGCAAACGCCACTCGATGCCCGCGGTGTCGCCCGCAATAACGATCTCGGACATATTCATGTGGTTCTCCGCTTTCATACCAATCGGAGGAGCTTTAAGCGACTTCAATGGGTCGAGGCAACCGTTATCCGCGCGCATGAAGCGGCCAGCGGCCGAGTTCGTCGTAGCCCGATTGGCCCTGGCGGTTGTGCAGCAGCACGAATTCGCGCACAGCCATCACGACAGGCTCTTTCAGAGCGATCCGCGGCACCACGTCCCGGTCATAGAGCAGCGTGGCGTGAGGTTGAAAGTTCGGGTTCAGATTGGCGTCTTCGCCCAATCTGCTCATCTCGATGCCTATCTGCACATGCAGCTGTCGCAACAGTTCACGGCCGCCGTTGCCGGCAAGAACGATCGCGTTGCGCTGTGCCAGCAGGAAGCTGATGACATGATCGAAGGTCAGCTCGAATTGACACGCTTGGATCGTCGCTCCCGCCCGGAGCGCCGCCGCGATCATCCTATCGGGGATGCGCGGGCTCCTGCCGGCACAATAGAGCGAGACGTGGACGACCGACCGTGGGCGTCGCGATGCGAGAGGAAGGTAATCCTGCTGCAGCCATTGTTGGACCGACACGCATTCGTCGAGAGACTGCGCGTCCGGCAAAATTGCGAAGAACAGGCTTTCCCTGTCGAAGCGCGATGGCTGTTGGCGCGTCTTCGGTGAGGCGAAATCAAAAGATGCCTGCAACCTTTCATGCATGACCGGCTTCGGAGCAACAGCCCCGCTCCTCATTCTTCTGGAAGACGGGGATCGTAACATTTGAACTTGAAATAACAAGAACAAAAAAAGAACATGCGTTCAAGCGACCTGTGCAGCAAGGCGCCGCCTGCGCAAGAAACGGGTTGAATTCAGGCGGTGGCAGGACGATCTTCGGGGTAACCCAGCAGGGAGGCATGACCCATGCAACAGGCAGCGCACAACTATCTGATTTTCGAGACGGCTGGCGGCTTCTGCGGCGTCGCCTGGAACGATGTCGGCATAACGCGTTTTCAGCTACCGACGTCGAGTGCCGAGTCCACCGAGCGGTTGCTGCTGCGCCGGATTCCGGGTGCCGAGCCCGCGGGGCCGCCGGCCGCAGTCGCTGAGGCTGTCGAGGCCGTGAAGCGCTATTTCAGCGGCGAGCCCACGGACTTCTCAACCGTGAAGGTCGATCTTGCTGGTCAGGATGCCTTCTTCAAGCAGGTCTATGACGCCGCCCGCCAGATCGGCTGGGGCAACACGACCACCTATGGCGCGCTCGCCAAGCAACTTGGTGCAGGGCCGGAGGCCGCCCGCGACGTCGGCCAGGCAATGGCGAAAAATCCGGTCGCCTTGATCATCCCCTGCCATCGTGTTCTGGCAGCCGGAAACAAGATCGGCGGCTTCTCCGCGCCCGGCGGCTCGACGTCCAAGCAGAGGATGCTTGAACTTGAAGGCGTGAGCCTGGCACCGCCAAAGCCGGTGCAGCAGTCGCTCGATTTCTGAGGGAGGTCGCCTCGGCCGAGGCGACGCTCAAAATTATTCCCACTCGATCGTGCCGGGCGGCTTGCTGGTCACATCATACACGACACGATTGATGCCGCGCACCTCGTTGATGATACGAGTCGCGGCGCGGCCGAGGAATTCCATGTCGTAGTGATAGAAATCGGCCGTCATGCCGTCGACCGAGGTCACGGCGCGCAGCGCGCAGACGAATTCGTAGGTGCGGCCGTCGCCCATGACGCCGACGGTCTGGACAGGAAGCAGAACGGCGAATGCCTGCCAGATCGCGTCGTAGAGACCCGCCTTGCGGATCTCGTCGAGATAGATGGCGTCGGCTTCGCGGAGAATCTCCAGCTTTTCGCGGGTGATGCCGCCCGGGCAGCGGATCGCGAGACCCGGACCCGGGAAGGGGTGGCGGCCGATGAACGAGTCGGGCAGGCCGAGTTCCTTGCCGAGCACGCGTACTTCGTCCTTGAAGAGCTCGCGCAGCGGCTCGACGAGTTGCATGTTCATGCGCTCGGGCAGGCCGCCGACATTGTGGTGCGACTTGATGGTCACCGACGGTCCGCCGGTGAAGGAAACGCTTTCGATCACGTCGGGATAGAGCGTGCCCTGGCCGAGGAAGTCGGCGCCGCCGAGCTTCTTGGCCTCTTCCTCGAAGGTCTCGATGAACAGGCGGCCGATGATCTTGCGCTTGGTTTCCGGATCCGACACGCCCTCGAGCTCGCCGATGAACTTGTCGGAAGCGTCGACGTGGATGAGGTGCAGATTGTAGTGTTCGCGGAACATGGCGACGACGTTGGCCGCCTCGTCCTTGCGCATCAGGCCGTGGTCGACAAGCACGCAGGTGAGCTTGTCGCCAATCGCCTCGTGGATCAGAAGGGCCGCAACCGAGCTGTCGACGCCGCCGGACAGCGCGCAGAGGACGCGCTTGTCGCCGACCTGTTCGCGGATCGTGTCGACCGCCTTCTGGCGATAGGCCGACATCGACCAGTCGCCCTTGATGCCGGCGATGTTGTGAATGAAGTTGGCGATCAGCTTCGCACCATCAGGCGTGTGCACCACCTCCGGGTGGAACTGCACGCCGTAATACTTCCGCTTCTCGTCGGCGATGAAGGCGTAAGGCGCGTTCGGCGAGGTCGCCACGACCTTGAAGCCTTCAGGCAGCGCCGTCACGCGGTCGCCGTGGCTCATCCAGACCTGATGGCGGGAGCCCTTCGACCAGAGGCCTTCGAACAGTTGGTTGTCTTCGTCGACTTCGAGGAAGGCGCGACCGAATTCGCGGTGATGGCCGCTCTCGACCTTGCCGCCGAGCTGCATGCACATCGTCTGCTGACCGTAGCAGATGCCGAAGACGGGCAGGCCGCTTTCGAAGATGATATCCGGCGCACGGGGCGAGCCCTCATCGACCGTCGAGGCCGGGCTGCCGGACAGGATCACGGCCTTCGGCTGCAGGCGCTTGAAGCCTTCATCGGCGGACTGGAAGGGAACGATCTCGCAGTAGACACCCGTTTCGCGCACGCGGCGTGCGATCAGCTGGGTTACCTGGCTGCCGAAATCGACGATGAGGACGCTGTCTGGATGTGCTGTCTGGGTCATGGCGAGCCTTTAATGAAAAGCACCCGGTCTTGCAATGCGCGAAATCCCCGGCCGAGGATTTTATTGTGCTGATTGTCCCTATCCCGCAGGGGTTAGAACCAGAATACGCCGTCTTCCAGCGCCGTAAACAGGCTGTCGACGGCATAGGAAAGCTTGCGGTCGATGACATGCAGGTATTCTGTCCAGCCGGAAATGTGCTGCAACTCTTCGACGCCGTCGGAAATCCCGCGCAGGCCGATCAGCGGCAGCTCGTAAGCCTGGCAGGCACGTAGGACCGCGAAGGTCTCCATATCGACCATGTCAGCGGCAATACCGGTATAGGCCTGCCCGGACACCACGTTGCCACCGGTCGACAGGCTCGCCTCCGGAATGCCGGGGATCCTGAGCGGCAGATCGACGATGGCGGGCAGGTCGAGAAATGGTGTCCGCCCCTTTTCGAAGCCGAGCGGCGAGGCGTCCATGTCGCGATAGGAGACGGACGTGGCCTGATAGACCTCGGTCTGTTCGAGCTTTGCCGAGCCTGCCGAGCCGAGCGAGACGACGAGATCGGGCAACTCATCTGCCTGCTGCAATTGCGCCAGGGCTCGTGTGAGGACAATGGCTGCCTCGACCGGACCGACACCCGTCATCAGTGGTTCGAAACGAGAGCGCAGGAACGGGCCGTATTCGGCCTCCGCCGCCATCACGAAGAGAATGGATTTGCCGGCGACCGACTTCAACTCGAACTTCATCCCGAAATGCCCTCTCTGCCACGGATGATCATCATGGTGCTTGTCATGGAAGCGATCAATTTTGCGGCCCCGTCGCCGATCGCGTAGCCGCGCCCGTCCGCAAC
The DNA here is from genome assembly GCA_900466605.1 of Hyphomicrobiales bacterium. Taxonomy (GTDB): domain Bacteria; phylum Pseudomonadota; class Alphaproteobacteria; order Rhizobiales; family Rhizobiaceae; genus Rhizobium. The sequence continues at coordinate 212,623 of UBMU01000008.1, read as the reverse complement.
GATGATGTTCGATCCCGGCTTGGTGATCTCGCCCCGAAACAGGAAGCGATCGCCACGGCCGGGCGACATCAGGTTGACCTTGAATTCGATCGTCAGAATCGATGCTTCTGCGTCGATGACGCTGTAGGCGGCAAAACCGCAGGCGGAATCGAGCACAGCCGAGATTACGCCAGCATGCAGGATGCCGTGCTGCTGCGTAAGCTTGACGTCGAAAGGCAGCTCGAGCTCGACCATGGCCCGCTCGATGCGGGTCAATTCGGCGCCGAGTGTATGCAATGCCGCCTGGCGGGCAAAGTTCTGGCGGATTCGCTCGTGGAAATCGCCGCTGTCGGTGTCAGTCATCGGTGTGCCTTTCTTGCGAGCGCGAAAGTGGCATGCTGCGCCGCGTCAGACAAGCGGGTCCCCCGAAATCGGGTGGTTCACCCTGTTCATCGACACCCCGTGCCACGCCGGGCGTAAAGATTGGATTCAGTCTTTTTTGGTAATTCTACGTTAGCCATTGCTTTTCAATGGGTCCCCGGTGGCAGCGAATCTGCCGTCGACAAATGTTTTGCGTGCGGGTTCTTATGCGTTTATCGACTGCGCCAGCTATCATCCTTGCTTGCTTCGCTTTGTCGGGCTGCACATCCAGTTTGGGGCCAGACGGCCTCGTCGCTGGCATACCTTCTCGTGAAACGACGAGCTCCGTGACGCGCCCGAGCGCGCCCGTACCGGCAACGCCTGTGCCGTCAGCGAATATGGTCGAGGCCGCGCCCGAAGCCGCACCGCACCAGGAGGAACTTGCTTGGGCGGGACCGGTTCCTCAGCCGCGGGCCTTCACGCCACAAGCCGGCGTGGCTGCAGCGCCACCCATGCCTTCCGAAAGGCCCGTTGCGACGGTGAGCCCGGCGGTGTTGACGCCTGCTGCACCCGATATCGATCCGGCGCCCCGCACCCGCTCGCGGATCTACAGCCACCGTTTCAGTGACGTCAAACCGATCAATTTCGGATCCTCGTCGCCCAGAAAGCTTGCCGTTCATGGCGTCGACGTCTCGCGTTGGCAGGGCGATATCGACTGGCAGAAATTGAGAACGCAGGGCGCGAACTTCGTCTACATCAAGTCGACCGATGGCGGCGACCATCTCGATCCGATGTTCCGGAAAAACTGGCGCGATGCCAAACAGGCCGGAATGAAGCGTGGCGCCTATCACTTCTTCTACTGGTGCCGCACGGCAGGCGAGCAGGCCGACTGGTTCATTCGCAACGTTCCCCGGGAAGCCGGGGCCCTGCCGCCGGTTATCGACGTCGAATGGAACGGCGAGTCGAGCTGCAAGCGGCAACCATCTCCAGAGAAGGTTCGCGAGAAGATGCAGGTCTTCATGGACAAGCTCGAGCGGCACTACGGGCAGCGACCGATCATCTATACCGCGCCGGATTTCTACCGTGACAACCTCAAGGGCGCGTTCCTCAACTATCCCTTCTGGCTCCGTTCGGTCGCGGCACACCCTTCCAAGGTTTATCCCGGACGCCGGTGGCTGTTCTGGCAGTATTCCGGCTCCGGCATATCGCACGGCGTCGACGGCCGCATAGACCTCAATGTGTTCCACGGCAGCGAGGAAGACTGGCACGACTGGGTCGCCAAATCAGGCTGAGGCGTTGTCGGTTCCCTCGGCGCAAAACGATCGGGAGGTCCAGCCATGGCAGAGGTTGTGCTGTTTCACCACGCGCTTGGATTGACGCAAGGCGTGGTCGCTCTTGCAGTCGATCTGCAGGTCGCTGGTCATGTCGTCCATACGCCTGACCTGTTTGACGGCCGGACCTTCGACACCCTGGATCAGGGTGTGCGGTACGCTCAGGAGATCGGGTTCGGCGAGATCATCCAACGTGGAGCCCGCGCCGTGGATGGCCTTGCGACCGATCTCGTCTATGCCGGCCTGTCCCTGGGAGTGCTCCCGGCACAGTATTTGGCGCAGACGCGTCCCGGCGCGCGCGGTGCGATCTTCCTTCACGCCTGCTTGCCGCGCTCGGAATTCGGTCCGGCCTGGTCGAAAGACCTGCCTGCGCAGATCCACGCCATGGATGCAGATCCGTTCTTCGTTGGGGACGGTGATATCGAGGCGGCGAAAGCGTTGGCCGGCGAGTCGGCTGACGTCAGGCTTTTCCTCTACCCTGGCGACGCACACCTCTTTTCCGACCGGTCACTGCCCGCTTATGATCCAGCCGCGACGGCCGTTCTTGAACGGCGATTGCTCGAGTTTCTCGCGGATCTGTGATGCCCAGTCGTGACGGCGGGCAAGTCGCTAGTTCAAATAGACGATCGACGCATTGAGCAGCGTCGCGAAACTTACCCATGCGAGATATGGAATGAAGAGCAGCGCGGAAATCCGGTCCGATTTCCAACGGTTGGCAATAAAGGCAAGGATCAGCGCCAGCAGCAAGACGATCACGACGAGCGCAGCCCATGGCATCCTTAAACCGAAGAAGGATGGCGACCAGAGAAAATTCAGCACCATCTGCCAGGCCCAGATGAGCATGCCGATGGAGAGGTGCCCGCGCAGCCACGTCCGCGCTCCGGCAATGCCGATCAGGACGTAGAGAACGGACCAGGTGGGCCCGAAGATCCAGTCAGGCGGATTGAACGGTGGCTTGGCGAGAGATTGATACCATTCCCCTGGCAGATTGTTGAAGCCGATGACCAGGCCACCACCCAGCGCGATGGCGATGAAGACGAAATAGGTCAGGGTTTTGCTCATCCGCCTGACATAGGGCGGACTATGCCCTTGAGCCAGATAGCAGGCGATCTTTTGCGCACAATTCAGACGGTCGCAATGCGCACGATGTGCTGGTCCCAGGCAACGTCGCTCCGGGTCGAGAGGAACTCGCCATCATAGGATGATACAGCAAAACCGCTCTTGGCGGCGGCGATGCCCGCCGCGTCAGGTACCAGCTCCTCGCGCAGCACCCGGCCGGTCTTCGCATCGATCGTCACGGAAGCGCCGCCCTTGGGCGACGTCACACCGACCAGTCCTTCCGCTCGATTGATTGCGATCGCGCCGACATAGCTTGCGAGCCGGCGCGTGGTGTCTTCCGGCAGATCGACAAAGCGGAGTTCCTCGCCTTTCGCAAACGAGCCGACGAGCGGCGGCAGGTCGTTACGGTGCCCTTCGTACTGGCAGGCGAACCAGATGCGGCCATTGTCATCGATGTCGACGTGCCGCGTGGAGAGCTGCGCCCATTGCGAAGGTAGCGCGTGCTTCTCGATAAGGGCGCCCGTCGCCGCGTCTATGAGCGTCAACGACGGCTGCATGCTGTCGAGGTTGAGCTTTGTGCGGCCGAAATCCGGATGCGTCTCGATCCCGCCATTGGCAACGATCAGCATGCGCCCGTCGTCGGATACCGTCATGTCGTGTGGCCCGACGCCGTATGTTTCAAACTCGCCGATCCGCTCGAAGCGGTTTGTCGCGTCATAGAGGCCGATCATGCCGCGGTTGGCGTCGAAGTCATTCTCGCTGGCGTAAAGAATCCGGCCGTCAGGTGAAAAGGTGCCATGCCCATAGAAGTGGCGACCCTCGGCAGCTGCAATCACGATTGGTTGGCTCTTGCCGCGGGCATCGAAGATCATCGCATAGGTGCCGGGACGGCGGGCGAATGCGACAGTCTTGCCCGTCGTCTGGCTGAAGGCCATGCCATGGGCGCGCGCCGGAAGGGCGATTTGATCGATGATTTCACCACGCTCCGAGACAGTGGCAATGGCATAGCTTCCGCCTGCCGTTCGCATGCCGGATGCAAAGACGGCATCCGCCCGCTCAAGCGCCATCAGTGCGCGCGGCTGAAGCGAAGCCAGAAATGTCAGCCCGGCGGCCTTGACGAAGCTGCGCCGGTCGATCGCCGAGCTGTTCCACATGAGCTCAATCGCCGTCCGAGAAGGAGAAGCCGGCTGACAGGCCGATTGCGGCGCCGTAATCATCGCTGATTTTGGTGATCAATTCGCGCGTGCTGGCGAGAAGCGCATCGAGCTTTGCCTTCTCGGGGGCGCTTGTCGCGACCTCGATATCGGGGTTGAGTTTAGGCACGGTCTCAAGCAGCGACTTGAGGCTGGCGTCGATCGCGTCGGCAATCGGCTTCTTGTCGGCAGGCAAAAGCTCGGCCATGCCGGCTTTTTGCCAAAGCGTCCGCAGCCCCTCAAGATTGGCCGTCATCGACTTCCAGGTGTTCTTTGAGCGCCAATAGATCGCCATGCGCGGACGCGGCGTGGTGTCCTTGCCCTTGTAGAACTGCTCGAGCCGTTGATCGCGCACGGTTTCCGCGCCGTGAACGAGAATACCGAGCAAGGCGGTCACGGCCTCCTTGTTGTCCATGAAGTCTTCGCTCTGTGGGCCGGGATGCTTCCAGCTCGCCTGCACGCCATCGGGCTTTTCCCAGGCCGCAACGACTTCGCCGGCCTCGCGCTGGATGTTGCCGGCGACCGCCGCGCCATAGAGGCATCGGAAGCTGTTCTTCTGCCCTGTCAGGTCTTCGTAACCGGTGCCATAGAGTACGTATTCCAATGCGGTCAGCCCCTGCAGCGCCACGCTCTTGCCGGCGATCGCATCGACAGTCGTGTCCTTGGGGTCGGCCTTGGCGATCAGAGCCTGAACCTGCTTTAGGCCGACACCCTTGCGATCGGGATAGAACAGGACATGCTCGAAGAGATTGTCCTGAATGACAGGTCCTGTCTGGACGATTTCGATGACAGACCAATAGCGGATCACGTCATCGAAGGCTGACTTCGCCTTGTCGAGCTTCTGCTGCGTTGCGTCTTCGCAGAGGTCCTTCATCGCAGTTGTCAGGCGCGCTGCCGATTGCTGGGCATTGCGGTAGCCGGGCCGGATCACTTCATCGACTGCCCGTTGCATGACTGCGGACACCGCTTCCTCGTTCAGGCCGGCTTGTGGTGCAGGGGTCTGGGCGGCAGCGGAAGAAACAAGGGCAAGGCAGAGGAGAAGAGGTTGCCAAAGGCGCATCAAAGGGACTCCAGAAATGTAATCAGTGCCTGCCGATCATCTCTCGGCAGGGAAGCAAAAGCGTCACGCGCCTTTTGCGCCTCGCCGCCATGCCAGAGAATCGCCTCAGTGAGATTTCTCGCGCGGCCGTCGTGAAGGAAAAAGCTATGCCCGCTGACAGTCTGGGTGAGACCTATACCCCATAGCGGCGGCGTACGCCATTCACGTCCGTTGGCGCTGCCGACTTGTTGTCCGTCCGCAAGACCCTCGCCCATATCGTGCAGCAGAAAGTCGGAATAGGGCCAGATCAGCTGGAAGGATTGGGCCTTGTCGGCGCTGTCGCGTCGGGTGACGAACTTCGGTATATGGCAGGAAATGCAGCCGCTCTGGTAGAAGATCCTCTTGCCTTTGAGAGTCTCCGGGAAGCTCGCCTTTCGCCGCGCGGGCACTGCAAGGTTTGCCGAATAGAAAGTGACCAAGTCGAGGATCGGACCGGGGGCCTCCTCCTTGCCGAGCCGCTTCTGGACGCCCGTCGGCATCTTCTGACATTCGGCTTCGGCCTTTGTGCAGTCGCCATGCGGATCGGGCCGGTCCGGCGTCGAAATACCGATGTCGTTGGAGAAGGCATCGGCGGTCTGGTCGCGCACCGTGGCATTCTGCGCCTTCCAGCCGAAGCGGCCGAGCGCAATCTTGCCGGTGCGGTGGTCCCGCACGATCGCCGCCTTGCCGTGGATGCCGTCGCCGTTCGCATCGTCCGGATCGGCGTGGGTCAGGATATCCGCCTCGGGAATGGCTTCAATGAGCCCGAGCCCGATCATTGCGGGCGCGACGCGCGGCGAGATCGTAGTTGCCGGGTCGAGTGGGCCGTAGCCAAGGTTGGTTACGTCATAGGCAGGGCGGCGCAGCGAGACCGTTTCGCCGTCATCAAGCGTCACAGGCTCCTCGGTGTAGCGGATCGCCATCCTGCCCTCGGAGGGAAGGCCCGGAACTGCGAGATCCTGCAACTGGTGGCCATAGACAGGGTCGGGAAAGTTGACGATCTCGGCGCTGGCGATCGCGCGCTGCTCTTCGGGCGTGGTCGCCGGGCGAGACAGGCGCAGGAACATCGAGGTGGCGCTGACGCCGCCTTCCGGCGGTTTGCCGCGACCATCGTTCAGGTGGCAGCTCATGCAGGAGCGGGCATTGAAGAGCGGCCCCAGGCCATCCGAGGCTTGCGTCGAAGAGGGGGCGGAAACCCAGAGCTTCTTGAAGAGAGCATTTCCAAGCCGGAATGGCTGCTCTTCCTCAAAAGGGATCGTCGCGGAGATATGCGAAAAGGAATCCTCGGTGACCGGATCGATGGAAGTCGCGCCGCCGGCCTGCATCGCCTCGTATTGCTCGGCCTTGGAAAAATCGGAGGTCGGCCGCGTCACATCGGCGACGCGTTTCATATCTGCGTCGGAAAGGTCGGTTCGCTTCGTCGGGAGATCAAAACCGGATGCCAGGGCAACGGAGAATCCGGCGATCGCGGCGCAGAACGCTGCGCTACTGAGAAGACGGCGGGCCGGTCTGGGAGGCATTTCGGGGTTCGGGCCGCTCCGAGAGACGAAGCGGCCCGCCTTTTCACTTATTGGAAGACCGCGCTAGGATTATCCAAGCTGTCGGAACCTTCAAGCTTCACCGTGCCGAGATCGAGTGCGGCAATAACGCGCTGCACTGACTTGGTCTGGTCGACGAGGCCGTCGATCGCAGCCTGAACGACAGCGTTGCCCTTCTTGTTGCCTTCGCCGATCATCTGGTCGTACTTCTCGACGTTCTGACCGCGCTTGGCCATGACGTTCATTGCCTTGAGCGTAGCGTCGAGCTTGCCCTGCATTTCCTTGTCGAGCTTCTTGTCCTTGGCTGCGACGAGATCGTGAAGGGACGGGCCCCTCATCTTCGTGCCGTCAACGCGGGTGTAGTTACCCGTGTAAGCGGCAGCAATGCCGATCGCGTCGTTGAGGTGCGAGTTGTAGGTGTTGTCGGAGAAGCAATCATGCTCTTCTTCCGGATCGTGCAGGATGAGGCCAAGTTTCATGCGCTCGCCGGCCAGCTCGCCGTAGGACAGCGAGCCCATGCCGGTCAGGATGGCAACGAGGCCGGCCTTCGGATCGGCTTCGACATGCTTGGTGGCTTCGCCATCGGGAGCCCAGTTGTTGGTCATTTCCTGCAGGTCGGAAACGAGCAGCGTCGAGGCGGACTTCAAGTATTCGGCGCGGCGATCACAATTGCCGTGCGTGCAATTCTTCAGGTCGTAGTCGGTGGCAGGGCGGTTGCCGGCGCCGGGGCCGGTGCCGTTCAGGTCCTGGCCCCAGAGCAGGAATTCGATCGCATGGTAGCCCGTTGCGACGTTGGCTTCGACGCCGCCGGCTTCTGCCAGCGTGCCCGACAGGAATTCGGGCGTCAGCTTGGACGCGTCGACATCCTTGCCGTCGATCTTGATCGTCTTGTTGGCGATGACATTGGCGACGTAGAGCGAGTTTTCGTCGCTCTCGGTGCCGTAGGACGGATCGACGTAGTCGATCAGGCCTTCGTCGAGCGGCCAAGCGTTGACCTTGCCTTCCCAGTCGTCAACGATCGGGTTGCCGAAGCGATACACTTCCGTCTGCTGGTAAGGCACGCGGGCCTTGATCCAGGCAGCGCGCGCAGCCTTCAATGTTGCATCGGTCGGGTTCTTGAGCAGGGCGTCGATTGCCGCGTCGAGAGCCTTCGCCGTCGTCAGCGAGTCTTCATACTTGGCATGCGCAACTTCAGCATAGTGCTTGACGACTGCAGCAGCATCCGGTGCCGCATAGGCGGGAATGGCAAGCAGAGCGGTTGGGGCCACCGCCAGCGCCACGGCTGCGCAGAAATTCTTGTTGAGTTTCATGATCCTCTCCTGTGCGGACGTTCCGTCTGAGGTCCGACAAAAACCTCTTCGCGCAAAAGCAAACTGGTGTCAAACACTCTAGTTTGGAATGGTTTTAAGTGTATTCGGCCGTGGTTGCGCGGCGTGCCGAGAGAACGCTCAGCCCTTCCTGCGCATGCGGCAGAAGAAGAAACCGTCCGTATCGGTGGAGGCAGGCGTCAGCGTGATGGTCTTGCCGTCGGACGAGCGAGGACGCGGGCTGTCCTTTCCGAACAAGCCGTCCCAGGCCGGCAGGGCGCTGACGATCTCGTAGTCGCCATTCTCTGCGGTAAACCGCCGGACCTGCTCCTCGTTCTCCTGCGGCAGCACCGAGCAAGTCACATAGATCAGTTCGCCGCCCGGGCGGACATAGGCGCTGGCCTGCTTGAGCGCATCTTGCTGCTGGGCAGTACGCTCGTCGAGGTTCTTTGCCGTCAGCCGCCATTTGGTGTCGGGCCGCCGCCGCCAGGTGCCGGTTCCCGTGCACGGCGCATCGACAAGGACCTTGTCGCAGCGATCGCTGAGGCTCTTCAGGGCCTTGGCGTCGTCATGCACCTGGACATTACGAGTGCCGGCACGCTTCAATCGCTCGATAATCGGGGCGAGCCGTTTGCGATCCGCATCGTAGGCGTGAACCTGGCCCTTGTTGTGCATCGCCGCCGACATGGCGAGCGTCTTGCCGCCGCCGCCTGCGCAGTAATCGAGAACCTGTTCGCCATCTTTCGGGAGCACGAGATCGGCCACGATCTGCGATCCTTCGTCCTGCACTTCGAACCAGCCTTTCTGGAACGAAAGCTCGGCTGTTACGTTTGGAAGCCGTGAGGCACCTTCGCCGGCGGGAATCCGGATCCCGTAACGTGCGATCGTAGCCTCTTGTGCGCCGGCTCTTTCGAGCGCCTTGACCGCCTTGTCGCGGGTGGCCTTCAGGATGTTGGCGCGCAGATCGAGTGTAGGACGCCCCGCAAGGGCCTGCGCCTCGGCGAGCCATTGATCGCCAAAGGCGCTTTCAAAGGAGGATAGGACCCACTCTGGCACATCGCCCTGTATATGAGCAGGAGCGTCGGCAAGCCGGCGGCCGCTAAATGCCGAAAGCTGTGTTTCCGAAAGCGGGCCTGGAGCGAACTTATCGTCGGCGAGTTCAGCGGCAAGGCTCTCTGGAGTAAAGCCCCATTGCCGGAACATCACGGCATAGGCGATGGCGGATGCACTGTCATCGTCCATCAGCCAGGCGTGAGAGAGGCGCATGCGAAGTGCATCGTAGACGATATTGCCGATCGCAGCGCGATCGCCGGATCCGGCAAACCGATGGGCGAGGCCCCAGTCCTTCAATGCATCGGCGACAGGCCGTCTGCGGGCATCGATATCTGCTAGAACCGAAATTGCCCCTTCGAGCCGTCCGCCCAAACGCATTCACACAGCTCCTACTTCGGGTCAAAATACCGGGCTTGTGAACAATCTGCAGGAAGCGCGACAGACGCAGCAGATTGTACACAAGTCTTCAATCGCGTCGTACTCGCGATTGGTGGCAAGAGCAAGCGGCCCGTCGGACCGACAGATGCTTTAGCCTATGACCTCGTAGCAGACCTTCGCAGTGCCGCTGCTGACCATGCCAATGTTCTGGGCGGCGGCGCGGGAGAGATCGAGGACGCGGCCGCGAATGAATGGGCCACGATCATTGACGCGGACGACGACGCTGCGTCCGTTTCGACTGTTGGTAACTTTCAGCTTCGTGCCAAATGCAAGTGAACGATGTGCTGCAGTATTGATGGTCGGGTTCATACGTTCACCCGAAGCGGTTTTGGAGCGAAGTGCGTACCATGAAGCACCACCACAACCATTTGCAGCAAATCCTTCAACGGGAAGGATGGTAGAACAGGCTGCAATAGTCGCTGCGGCGATAACAGAACGGCAGATTTTCTTCAAAACGGATTGTCCCTCAATTGTTGAACTCACGCCTTGTGGGCGGTGGGAGGGTTGAATCCGGCCAAGTGTGGCGAAAAAGTGCCCCCAATTATCACGGAATATTACAGAGCGTAATATTTGTGATGGCTAGATACGCGGCATGGCGCCGCTGAAAATCAAAAAGATGGGAAAAAAGATAATGAAATCAAGTTAAATTAGAACGTTTTTTGCAAGACATGATCCACGCAACCCAAGATCACAAAATTAACGAAAATAATTTTGCGTGATCGCCATAATTGCTGCCCCATTTGAGCAAATTTGGGGGCTGTTAACCATAATCCCGTGCCGGAATTGCTGACACAAACGAGCGAGGTAGGAATTTTCTACCAATCGACCATGCTGCTTACGGCGGATTTAAGCAATCATAGGACGCAATTTTTGCTTGCTGCTCTCGCCTCGCTGGCAGCTCGTGATATGCAAATCGACGGCGACTGTCGCGGTATTGCATAATATGTGCCGGTGTTGTCGAAATTGGTGACGTCCAAACGTCTTTACCTTGCAAGCGCGCAAGCAATGCGCGTCTCGATCAACTTGGGCAGGGAGGCTGCGAAGTCATGAGCATACCCTATCGTTGGATTATTGTTGCTGCCGGCGCGTTGATGACCTGCGTTGCACTGGGTGCGATGTTCTCTCTGGCAATCTTCCAGGAGCCGATCGCTATCGAGACCGGTTGGTCGCATGCTGGCATTGCAAGTGCGATGACACTCAACTTCATTGTCATGGGTATTGGCGGCTTCATCTGGGGCACTGCAAGTGATCGCTTCGGCCCGCGGATTGTCGTTCTGATCGGCGCCGGTGGGCTCGGCCTTGCGCTTGTGTTGGCAAGCCGCGCGGAATCGCTCCTGCAGTTTCAGTTGACCTACGGCATCCTTGTTGGACTTGCTGCCAGCACATTCTTCGCGCCGATGATCGCGGCGACCACCGGTTGGTTCGAGGAGAATCGCAGCCTTGCCGTGTCGTTGGTTTCTGCGGGCATGGGTGTCGCGCCAATGACGATTTCGCCCTTCGCGCGCTGGCTCATCTCGGCATATGATTGGCGCACCGCGATGCTGCTGATCGGCGTCACCGCCTGGGTCCTGCTGATCCCCGCCGCCTTGCTCGTTCGGCGCCCACCAGCGGAAGCTGGCGACGACGTGGCCGCGCGGGCTGCAAGCGTTGACCAACCATCACTCTCAAGGGTGTTCCTGTCGCCGCAATTCATTGTGCTGAGCCTGACGTTCTTCGCCTGCTGCGCTGCGCATTCGGGCCCGATCTTCCATATGGTAAGTTACGCGACGATCTGCGGCATAGCCCCAATGGCTGCCGTCAGCATCTACAGTGTCGAGGGACTTGCCGGGCTCTTCGGCCGGCTTCTCTACGGCGGACTTGCTGACAGGATCGGGGTAAAACCGGTCCTCGTCGCTGGTTTGCTGGTTCAGGCGATTGCACTTGCAACGTACCTCTTCGTCAGCCAGCTCGGCGAGTTCTACGCTCTCGCAATTGTTTTCGGCAGTGCCTATGGCGGTGTGATGCCGCTCTATGCCGTGCTGGCGCGGGAGTACTTCGGCCCGCGCATCATCGGCACGGTGTTCGGCGCAGCCACAATGCTCTCCAGCCTGGGCATGGCATTTGGGCCTTTGATCGGCGGATGGATCTTCGACACCTTCGACAACTACTCGTGGCTCTTCATCGGATCCGCGGTGGTCGGGCTCGGTGCGGCGGCAATAGCTCTCGCATTCCCGCCGCTCGCGCGGGTAAAGGCCGAACCGGCTCTCGGCATCTCCGCGTGAAAAGTCGCTATCCTCGCCAGCTGTTGCTTTGCATCAGCTGAGCGAGCGAGGCGGGGTAGGTCGGGAAGGCGAAGGTAAAGCCCGCCGCCTTGAGCTTTGCGTTCGAAACCCGCTTGTTCTCGCCGTAAAAGGACCGCGCCATCGGCGTCAGTTCCGCAGTCTCGAACGGCTGCTCCGGCGGGGGCTCGATGCCCATCAGTCGCGCCGCTTCGACGATCACGTCCTGCGGCGGGCCCGGCAGATCGTCGGTCACATTATAGATGCCACCGAACCCTTGCTCCGCAAGGAACCGCGTGGCCGTCCCGATATCCTCCACCCGGATCCGGTTGAAGACCTGATCCTTCTTGATCAGCCGTCTGGCTGTCCCGCGCTCCAGATTGAGAATGGCGTTGCGGCCCGGCCCGTAGATGCCGGAGAGACGGAGAACCGCTGCCGGGACACCGATCCTGGCGCCGATCTCCATCCAGCCGTCTTCCGCTTCCAGTCGCTCCTTCGACCGGCCGGAGACCGGTATGCAGGGCGTGTCTTCGGTAATCCAATTGCCCTTGTGATCGCCATAGACGCCAATGGTTGAGAGATAGCCGATCCACTGAAGCTTGGGCATCATCTCCCCCAAGCGATTGCCCGCCAGCCGGATCAACGGGTCACCATTGTCCCTCGGCGCAATAGATTGAACGAGATGGGTGGCGTCCTGCATTGCCTCGCGCAACTTCCCGTCCAGCACGTCGCCGTCGAAAACAAAAGCGTCGATCCCCTGGCCACGCAGGGCTGCTGCCTTGTCTTCCGATCGCGTCGTACCGGAGACACGCGCGCCCTCGGCCATGAAAGTCTTGGCGATTGCGGTGCCCGAATAGCCGCAGCCGAAAATCATCACATGCATCAAACTGCTCCTGCCAGGTTCCACTCGTTCAGCACATCGCTGTCCGACTCATCCGGCCTTTGTGCCGCGAGGGCAGAGAATTCTCCAGCCTCAAGAAGACGCGAAAGCGCCCAAACAGCCATTCCGCGCACTACGGGCGAGGCGTCCCGTAACAGTTCCTGACATCGCTCGACGTATCGACGGTCCCCGGAATTTCCGGCGGCGATGAGCACATTCCGAATGAACCGGTCGCGGCCGATCCGCTTGACCGGCGATCCGCTGAAGAAGCTGCGGAAGCTGGCATCATCGAGATCGAGCAGGGATGCGATCGATGGCTCCTTCAGATCCTCTCGGGCCTGCAGCTTCATCTCGGAGGCCTCACGGGCAAACTTGTTCCATGGGCACGCGGCGAGGCAGTCGTCGCAGCCGTAAATCCGGTTGCCGATAAGCGGTCGCAACGCCGGATCGATCGGCCCTTTGTGCTCAATGGTGAGATAGGAGATGCAGCGCCGCGCGTCGATCTGGTAGGGAGCTGGAAAGGCATCCGTCGGACAGATGTCGAGACAGGCGCGGCAGGAGCCGCAGTGGTCGACCTCAGGCGGATCGATATTCAGGTCGGCGGTCGTAAACATCGAACCGAGGAAAAGCCAGGAGCCGTGCTCGCGGCTGACAAGGTTCGTGTGCTTGCCCTGCCAGCCGAGGCCGGCTGCAGCCGCCAGCGGCTTCTCCATCACCGGAGCCGTGTCGACGAAGACCTTCACGTCCGCTCCGGCGCGCGCTGCAAAGCGCGTCGCGATCTCCTTTAGCCGCCCCTTGATGACGTCATGATAGTCGCGATTGCGCGCGTAGACGGAGATTGCGGCCTTGTCGGCCTTTGTCAGAATCCCCCGGGGATCCTCGTCGGGTCCATAATTGAGGCCGAAGACGACGATTGATCGGACATCACTCCAGAGGGTGCGCGGATCGCCGCGCCTGTCGCGGGATTCCGCCATCCACTCCATCGTGCCATGCCGCCCGGCGTCGATGAATTCGCCAAGCCGCGCCTTGGCCTGCGGGATGGCGTCCGGTCGGGTGATGCGACAGAGGTCGAATCCGAGCGCCTTCGCCTCCGAGCGAACGAAGGCGGTCAGGGTGTCGAGGCGTTTCTGTTCCTTGCTTTCTGCGGCCATCGAAGGCCCTCGTCAGAAATCCAGATCGGCGTAGTGGGAAACCGGTGTCAGACCCCGCACGCGCTCGGTGAGCAGCGGCCGGAAGGACGGGCGCGATTTCAGGCGCTGATACCAATCCTTGACAACTGGAGCTTCCGACCAGTCGATCTCGCCGAGATAATCGAGAATGGAAACAGCAGAGGCTGCTGCCAGATCGGCATAGCTCATGCGATCGCCTGCCAGCCATTGCCGCGAGCCCGCAAGCCAGGTCAGGTATTTCATGTGCTGGCGGATATTCGCCCGCGCCGTACGAAGGATCTTCGAGTCAGGAGCGCCGCCACCTTGATCCGCGGTCATTTGGAGCTTGTAGACCCGCTCGCGGGCTAGCGGCCTGGTCACGTCAGTTTCCATCTTCTGCATGAACCATTCCGTGAGCCGGCGAATCTCTGCGCGCTGGAATGGATCTTCGGCGAGCAGCCGGCGATCACGTTTCAGGACGCCGTGGGTCTCGTCGAGATATTCGGAGATCACGGTGGCGCCGCACAGCGCCCGCATGCTGTCATCGACGTAGACAGGCAAGGTTCCGGCCGGGTTCAGCGCGAGGAAATCCCGGCGCTTCTCCCATGTCTGTTCCTCGATAAGGTCCGCCTGATAGCCGTACTCCGTCAGGATCAGCCGAACGAAGCGTGATGCGGATGACATGGGGTGATGATAGAGCGTGGGCATCGATTCTCGGATTTTTTGACGGAGGTGGTGCGTTGCGGGAGCGCGAAGAATATAGCGCCCTAGTCATGACTCATTCGTTGAAGCTATAGGAGCTTGGCCCTTTCAATACAAGCGAGTCGGGCCGCCGGCCGCCTGACAAAGGAAGTGGACGTGCCCGAAAAACCGTTTTTTGTTTTCTCGCCCTGCCTTCGTCACTTCCAGACGCCATAACCCCACCGCAAGCCAGACCAAATTCCACGGAGAGATTTTATGGAATATGTGAACTCTATAATTCTAGGCATAATAGAGGGAATTACCGAGTTTCTGCCGATTTCGAGCACGGGCCACCTTATCATTGCGGAGCAATGGCTCGGCCATCGATCGGATATGTTCAATATCGTTATTCAGGCGGGCGCGATCCTCGCCGTCACCATCATCTATTGGCGTCGCCTTCTTGACCTCGTTTTGGGCTGGCGCGATCCGCGCAACCGCGCTTACGCCGCCAAGCTGATTGTCGCATTTCTGATCACGGCGGTGCTCGGACTTGTCGTCAAGAAACTCGGCTTCCAGCTGCCTGAGACTGCGACGCCGATCGCCTGGGCTCTCATCATCGGCGGTATCTGGATGATTTTTGCCGAATGGGCCGCTGCGCGCAGGCCGCCTCACAAGGAAATCACCTGGCTCGTTGCCATCCTGGTTGGTATTGCTCAGGTCGTTGCCGGCGTCTTCCCGGGAACGTCGCGCTCAGGTGCCACGATTTTCGTCGCCATGCTAGCCGGCACCGGCAACCGCGCTGCGGCCACCGAATTCGCCTTTCTCGTCGGCATCCCGACGATGTACGCCGCGAGCGCATACGAACTGCTGAAGACGTTCAAGGATGGCGGAGCGGCAAACGAGGACTGGACCGGCCTCGGGATTGCCTTCGTCGTTTCGACGATCGTTGCGTTTGTCGCTGTTAAATGGCTGCTGTCGTACATCAGAAGCAACCGGTTCACGGTGTTTGCGATCTACCGTATCATTCTCGGAGCTATTCTGCTCGGCATGGCGGCATCGGGCATGATTGCCTAAGACCCATCTCGATTTGTGCATTCGCGCCCTTGCGGCGCGAGTGCGGGTCAGTTCCGCAACCGAAATTACTGGAGCGAGAATCTAACGCGTGCGGCTTCCGCCTTCCGACCAGACTCGGTGTCTGGCGGTACAAAAAAACCGGCGCAAACGGCGCCGGTTTTTTTGTTATCGGCTGATGGAGCCGGTCTCGCAGGGATCGATGCCGTAGGCCGGCGAGCACTCGCCCTTCACCGCTGCAACCGAGCCGGGTGCAATGAAGGAGCCTGCCAGAATAACCAGCGCCGCGCACGCAAACAGAAGCGCGATTGACCTACCCATCGAAGAAAGCCTTTCAAAAGTAGTTAGCGCGCCTTCAAGGCGCTGAGTCCATTGGGAGACGCGCGGGGTGTGTAGTCAGTGGAATGACAAATAGCAATAAATGTTCCTGCTAAATTTGGTGTTAATTCCGCTAATTTTTACGTGCGGCTTTTATGCAACGAATGCCAGCCTGGCGTTGCAAAAAAAATCGCGCGAAACTTGCGTAGTTCTGAAAAAACTTCCACGAAAAACGCCGCCCGCGAGGATCGCGAACGGCGCGTTCTGTTGAAGACTAGGGTGCCCTCAGGCGGCCTTGCCTGAACCGGTATATTGGCCGTGCGGACGATAGTGCACGAGGTAGGAACCGATGACCGAATTAACCAGGGTCGGCGTGACACCGATGCCCTTGAGGGTGCGCCCTTCGGCTTCCGCGTCCTTCGAAACGACATTGTCCTTTTTCAGCATGCGCACTTGGTCGGACGTGATTGGCGGCGCCACGAAAGGGATGAGAGAAGCGATGCTGCCGATGAGAGAGGCGATACCGAAAGGGATCGAAACGAGACGGTTCTTGCGTGAGGTCTTCTTCAGCATGGCCTCGAGACATTCGCGGAAGGTCAGCACTTCAGGCCCGCCAAGCTCGTAGACCTGGCCTGCGCCCACCTTGCCCTCGACGGCCTTTGCAACGGCCTCGGCCACGTCAACGACATAGACCGGCTGGAACTTCGTCTTGCCGCCGCCGATCAGCGGCAGGGCCGGTGCGATGCGGGCCATGTCGGCAAACTTGTTGAAGAAGCCGTCCTCGGGACCGAACACAATCGACGGGCGGTAGATGATGGCATCCGGCTTGATCGCGTGGATCGACGCCTCTGCACGGCCCTTGGTGCGGGCGTAACCCGAGTCGGAGTGCGCGTTCGCGCCGATCGCCGAGATGTGGATCAACTTGGCGCCGACGCCACGGGCGGCCTCAGCGACGGCACGGGCGCCGAACTCCTGAACCGCCTCGAACGTGTTGCGGCCGGCTTCGTAAAGGATGCCGACACAGTTGACGACGTAATCGGCGCCTTCGACAGCGCGATCGACGGAGTTGCGATAGCGCAGGTTTGCTTGGACGAAGGAGATCTGGCCGACATTGCCGAGCGGCTGCAGGAAGCCGGCGAGATCCGGGCGACGAACGGCAACGCGGATGCGATAGCCGCGCTTTGCCAGTTCACGGACGACATGCCTGCCGATGAAGCCAGACCCCCCGAACACGGTGACGAGTGGTGGCAGATTGGCAAGGGTCATGGCAGGCTCCTCGAAAGGCTCAGTTGTGTGATCGATCTGGCTTCGTCTTAGACCAATCGCGGCGCAACGAAAAGGGCCATCGCGCCGCAGTTCTCACCGCTTAGAACTCGTCTCAGATGCCTTCAACGACAACCATCTCGGCGTCGGCGATTTCCTGGCGGATTTTCGCGGCGATCTGGTATTCCGGCGAATTGTAGCAATCGACGGCGTGCTGCATCGACGGAAATTCGATGACGACGTTGCGCGCACGGGACTTGCCTTCGAGCTCGGTGATTGCGCCGCCGCGGGCAAGGAAGTTGGCGCCGTACTTGTCGAAGGCAAGCTTTCCTGCTGCAACGTAGTCTTTGTAGCGCTCGAGGTCGCGAACATCGACGCGTGCGATCCAATATGCTTTTGCCATCTTAGTGCTCCCTGGCATGCTTGATTATTGTAGGGCAGCCGACATTTCGGCGAGGATTGCGCGGGCAGCTTCCCGGGGATCGGCTGCCTTGACGATCGGGCGGGCAACGACGAGATGGCTGGAGCCGGCTTTCAGTGCGTCGGCCGGCGTCATCACACGCTTCTGGTCGCCCCTGTCGGCACCGGCAGGGCGAATGCCTGGGGTGACGAGCGCCATGTCGGGCCCGATGATCTTGCGCACCGCTGCTGATTCCTCGGCGGAGCAGACGATGCCGCCCATGCCGGCGAGATGGGCCTGTTCGGCGCGCCGCAGCACGAGCGTATGCGGATCGTACTCGTAGCCGGCCGCGATCAGGTCCTGCTCGTCCATCGATGTCAGCACGGTGACGCCGAGGAGACAGAGATCGGAGCCCTTCGCGGCCTCGACCGCGGCCTTCATTGCCTTCGGATAAGCATGCAGCGTCAGCATCGACATGCCCATCTTGACGATGTTCTCGACACCTGAGGCCACAGTGTTGTCGATGTCGAGCAGCTTCATGTCGAGGAAGATTTTCTTGCCGCTCTTGGCGAGGTCACGCGCAAATTCCAGGCCGCCGGCGAAGGCCAGTTGGTAGCCGATCTTGTAGAAAACGACGTCATCGCCAAGCGTGTCGACGATCCTTTCGGCTTCGCCAAGCGTTGGAACATCCAGCCCGACGATCAGGCGTTCGCGCGCATCCATCTCACATCCATCCCTGCCAGTCTTCGATAGGCGTCCAGTCGCACGATAGGCGCCGATCTGCAAGGCTGAAACAATAGAGATTGCCGCCCCCTCCGGGCTGGTCGCGGTCGCGTCGGATCGAGCAGCCCTGCAGGTGGCACTTCAGCAACGTGCCGACCCCGCCATGGCCGACGAAAGCAATGGGCGAGGCAGGGTCATGCGACGCGAGGACGTCGGTGACGGCGGAAACGATGCGCCGTTGCGCGTCGATCGCTCGCTCCCAACCTTTGAAGCTCTCTTCGGGATGTGCAAAGAACCAGTCAGCCGCCTTCTCGAACTCAGGCGGCGGCAGGAAGCCGGTCGCCGAGCGGTCGTTCTCGTGCATGCCGTGGACGATCTCCACGGTCACACCGGCCGTAGCAGCAAGGATCTGCGCGGTCTCGATCGCTTTCGTCTCGTCGCTGGAAACGAAACGCCGCAGCTGGTTTACCCAGCTGCTTTCGGCCGCCTCACGGGCGCGAGCCGCGCCAAGCTCTGACAGTCCCCACTTCGGTACGGGAACGGCCGGATCGATCTCAACCTGTGGATGGGTGATGTAGAGGCCGAACAAGGTTCAGCCGCGCCGATAGATCCAGAGCTGTGCCGGTGGAATGTTGCGGACAATGAAGTCGTAGTGCTGGATGTGGTAGCGATCCGGCCGCGCAATGATCGGCGACACAGGACCGTAGGAAATCTGGACGACGGGGCGGCCTGCTGGCAGACGGTCGAGCAGGCTTTCGAGAAGCGCGATGCGTGCCTGCATCGGAAAATTCAGAAGCGGGACGGCAGAAACGACGGAATCGAACTTCTGATCCTTCATGTCGCCGAGCGTCTTGTCGAGATTGAACGCGTCGCCGTTGATGAAGTTGACGCCCGGATAGAGCCGCACCAGATGCTCGTAGAAATCGGTCGAATATTCAACAGCGACCAGATTCTCCGGCTTTACGCCGCGCCCAAGGATCGCCTTGGTGATCGCTCCGGTGCCCGGTCCAAGCTCGAGGACAGGCAGGCCGGAGTGCAGGTTGATGACGCTCGCCATCTTTCGTGCAGTAATGGAAGACGTGGGGACAATGGAGCCAACCGTCTTCGGCCCCTGCATCATTCCCTTGAAGAAGCGGATCTCTTCGTCAAACTTCTTGCCCAGCCGTTCCTTCAGGCGCAACGCCATTCCGTCCTCCTAGATATGCAACAAAACAGCCCGGTTCTCTAATTGCAGTCAGTCCAAGTGAAAAACAAGGCCTGACGTCGCAATTGGCAAAGTTTGCACGGCAAATGCGACGCGCGCCTAGACGCGCATCGGCATCAATACGTAGAGGGCGTCGTCGCCGGCCGTGTCGCGAATGAGCGTCGGCGAGCCTGCGTCCGCGAGCAGGAAGATCGCGGCATCCCCCGAAAGCTGAGCCGTGATATCAAGCAGGTACTTGGCGTTAAAGCCGATTTCCATCGCGTCCATGTCGTAGCCTACCGCGACTTCTTCCGTCGCGCTGCCTGAATCCGGATTGTTGACGGTGAGCAGCAATTGGCCGTCGGAGAGGGCGAGCTTGACGGCGCGGCCGCGCTCCGAGGAGATCGTCGAGACGCGGTCGACGGCCTGCGCGAAGGTCGTGCAGTCGACGCGCATTTCCTTGTCGTTGTTGGTCGGGATGACACGCTGATAATCCGGGAAGGTGCCGTCGATCAGCTTCGAGGTCATGACGATCGGGCCGATGCTGAGGCGAATCTTGGCATCGGACACTTCCACGGTGACCATCGCATCAGGCACATCGACGAGCTTCTGCAGTTCGCCCACGGTCTTGCGCGGGATGATGATGCCCGGCATGCCTTCCGAGCCGGACGGCGCATCCACGTCGGCGCGAGCGAGGCGGTGGCCGTCGGTTGCGACGGCGCGCAGCTTCAGGTCGCCCTTGCTCTCGATGGTGTGGAAGAAAATGCCGTTGAGGTAATAGCGGGTTTCCTCGGTCGAGATCGCGAACTGCGTGCGATCGATCAGCATCTTGAGGTCGGTCGCCTTCAGCTTGAAGGTGTGGCTGAACGTGCCGGCGGTGAGATCCGGGAAATCGGATTCCGGCAGGCACTGCAGCGAGAATTTCGAGCGGCCGGACTGGACCGTCATCGAGCCGCCATCGGTGCTGGTTGCCAGCAGGACTTCAGAGCCGTCCGGCAGCTTGCGTACAATGTCGTAAAGAAGATGCGCAGGAACCGTCGTTGCGCCTGCCTGTTCGACGTTGGCGGGTGTCGCTTCGGTCACTTCGAGATCGAGGTCGGTCGCTTTCATGTCGAGGTTCTGGCCCTCGGCGCGCAGCAGGATGTTGGACAGGATCGGGATTGTGTTCCGGCGTTCGACCACGCGATGCACGTGGTTCAGCGACTTCAAAAGGTTGGACCGCTCAATAGTAATACGCATGGGATGCTACCGCTTTCGACCGTTACTGCTTGGGCGCGGATGCTGTGCGCCGCAAGGAATGCTTTTGCCCAAAAGGGACCGGAGAGTGGACAGGCAAAATGGCAGAACTTTGCGGCCGATTGCAAGAGGCGCAAACGGAAGCCTCAACGCAATTGCCGTTTTCCCGCGCAAAGCTCACAGAAATTGCAGCGGCCTTGCCGAACTGCAAGGCCTCGCCCATAAAGGCGCGAAGCCAAAGAAAGTGGAACTATCTTGAGCAATGACGATGTGACGGCCGAAGGCGGCCGGCAACGCAGCTTCCGCCTGCACAATATGTCCATTCCGGCCCGGCCATTGGAGCCGGCACTGTACCTCGTCGCGACACCGATCGGCAATCTCGGCGACATCACGCTGCGTGCGCTGGAAACGCTCGCTGGTGCCGATGTCCTGGCCTGCGAGGACACGCGCGTCACCCGCGTATTGCTCGATCGCTACGGCATTCAAAACCGCCCCTATGCATATCACGAACACAATGCCGATGAGGCAGGCCCGCGATTGCTGCAGGCGCTGGAGGCGGGCAAGTCCGTCGCGCTTGTATCGGATGCGGGAACGCCGCTGGTTTCCGACCCCGGCTACCGCCTCGCACAAAACGCCATTGAGGCAGGCTATCGCGTCGTGCCGATCCCTGGGGCCTCGGCGCCGCTTGCCGCTCTGGTCGGCTCCGGCCTGCCCAACGATGCCTTTCTCTTTGCCGGGTTTCTCCCGACCAAGGACAAGGCTCGCCGTGATCGGCTGTCCGAGTTCGAAACAGCCCCCGCAACGCTGATGTTCTTTGAATCGCCGCATCGCATAGCCGCAACGCTGGCCGCCGCCACCGACGTGCTCGGCGGGGATCGCGCAGCGTCCGTCTGTCGCGAATTGACCAAGACCTACGAGGAGTTTCGCCGCGGCACGCTGGCGGAGCTTGCGGCTCACTACGCGGTTGTCGATGGGGTCAAGGGCGAGATTGTGCTGGTCATAGGTCCGCCGCCGGAAAGAGCGGTCGAACAGGCCGATGTTGATGCAATCCTTGCGGACTTGTCTGGGACATTGCCGACGGCAAAGGCTGCAGCGGAAGCGGCCCGCCTGACCGGGCTGCCGCGCAAGGAGCTCTATCAGCGGCTCCTTGACATGAAGGATAGCGATGGCTGACAAGAGCGCCGCCAGAAATCGCCGCAGGGCGCTTCGTCGGGGATACGTTTCCGAATATCTGGCTGCTGTCTTCCTGATGCTCAAAGGCTATCGCATCGTCGCCTTGCGATACCGCACCAGCCTGGGCGAGATCGACATCATTGCACGCAAGCGCAACCTCGCAGTGTTCGTTGAAGTGAAGGCAAGGCGCGAAGAAATGCTCGCCATCGAGGCCGTGTCGCATACGGCACAAAATCGCATCAGGGCGGCGAGCGACCTGTGGTTGTCGCGTCAGCGAGACTACGCTTTGCTTTCGCTCCGTTACGACATCGTCGCCGTCATGCCCGGGCGGTTGCCGCGTCATTTTCCGAATGCGTTTTGAACCTGTTTGCAATCGCGTGCAGAAATGTGCCGCTGTGACATTCATGTCATAAAAGCATCAAGGGGCCGTCACAGAAGGCCTCTATTGCACTCCTCGCGCCCAATAACGGGTGGAGAGGGATTAGCCATGTTCAAGAAATTTACGATGGCGGCCGTGGCCGTGAGCTTCTCGGCCTCGTCGTCTTTTGCCGCGACCAATATCACTTGGTGGCACGGCATGGGCGGCCGCAACGGCGAAGTCATCAACGAAGTATCGCAGAAGTTCAACGCATCGCAGACAAGCTGCGCCATCACGCCGGTTTCCAAGGGATCGTACGAAGAAGCGCTCGCAGCCGGTATCGCCGCCTTCCGTTCGGGCGAACAGCCGAACATCCTGCAGGTTTTCGATGCGGGTGCAGCCACGATCATCAACGCCAAGGGCGCTGTCATTCCGGCTGAAGACCTGATCAACAACGCCGGCTACAAGTTCGACCGTAACGCCTTCATTCCGGGCGTTCGCTATCTCTACGCTGCGGCTGACGGCAAGTTCGTCGGCATGCCGTTCAACTCTTCCGCTCCGATCATGTACACCAATTCGGAAGCCCTGAAGAAGGCTGGCGTCGAAGCCCCGAAGACCTGGGAAGAGTTCGAGGCGATCGCGCCGAAGCTCAAGGAAGCCGGCTACATCCCGCTCGTCCAGACGCAGCTGACCTGGGAGTTCACCGAGAACTTCTTCTCGCGCAACAACATCCAGTTCGCGACCAACAACAACGGCTACGACAGCATCGTCGACACCAAGCTGAAGGTCACCGACCCGAACCTCATCATGATGTTCGAAAAGCTGAAGGCCTGGAAGGATGAAGGCTACTTCGCCTATTACGGCGCCGGCTGGAACGACAACCAGAAGCCCTTCGAAGAAGGCAAGGTCGCTCTCTGGATCGGTTCCTCGGGCTCCTTCGGCGGCCTGAAGAAGACCGCAACCATGCCCTTCTCGGCAACCTTCCTGCCTTACTGGAACTCGATCAGCGGCGCCGGCAAGAACACCTTCATCGGTGGTGCTGCCCTCTTCGCGATGGCTGGCAAGCCGGAAGCCGAGAACAAGTGCGTTGCCGACTTCTTCCAGTTCCTGACCTCGCCTGAGATCCAGAAGTTCTACCACCAGGCAACCGGTTACGTCGCCATCACCGAAGCAGCCTACGATCTCGCCAAGAAGGAAGGCTACTACGAGAAGGAGCCTGTCGCCGAAGTCGGTATCAAGCAGCTGAAGCTGGAAGGCGGCGAATGGTCGAAGGGCTACCGCCTCGGCTTCTACCCGCAGATCCGCTCGATCATGGAGCGCGAATACAACCGCATCTTCGCTGGTGAAACCACCGTCAAGGACGCGTTCGACACCATCGAGAAGGAAGGCAACGAACTTCTCGCCCGCTTCGCGAAGACTGCCGGCTGATCCAAGCCACGTCGACCATGACAGTCAACATGGACCTCCCTTCTCCGGAAGGGAGGTCCTATCAGCGATAGAGGACCGCGCGTGGCCTATACATCTTCTCAACCCCGCTTCGGCCGGTTCATTCCGGGCTTTACTGCAGGCGCCAGGAAACCGGCAGCCGCTGCCGAGCCGGCAAGCGCCAAGCGTGTCCAGTTCTCGCCGTCGCTCATCCCCTATCTGTTTCTGGCGCCGCAGCTCGCGGTGATCTTCGTTTTCTTCTATTGGCCGTCCGTGCAGGCCGTGCAGTCCTCCTTCTATATCGAGGACCCCTTCGGCTTCGGCGCGAGCTTTGTGGGCCTGGCCAACTATACGGACGCGATCTTCAGCCCCGAATATCAGAGCATCGCCAAGTTCACGGTCGTCTTCACTGGCCTGGTGACCTTCTTTTCGCTCGCGCTCGGCCTGCTGCTGGCGGTGAAGGCCGATGCGGTCATCCGCGGCAGTTCCGCCTACAAGACGCTGCTTATCTCCGTCTACGCGATCGCCCCGCCAGTCGCAGGCCTGATCGGCATGATGTTCTTCGATCTGCATATCGGCCCCTTCGTCAAGCTTGCCGCTTGGTTCGGCTGGAACATGCAGGTCGGTCTCGATTACTACGACACCGCCTTTGCCTTGATCGTCGTCGCGGTCTGGAAGCAGATCCCCTACAATTTCATCTTCTTCCTGTCGGGTCTTCAAGGTGTACCGGTCTCCGTGCGCGAAGCAGCCACCATCGACTGCCGCTCCGGCTTCCGCCGGTTCTGGACGGTGACGCTGCCGCTGCTGGCGCCGACTGCCTTCTTCCTGCTGATCATCAATATCACCTATGCCTTGTTCGACACCTTCGGCGTCATCGACGTGATGGTGAAGGACAAGCCGGCCAACAATCCGATCACCCTTGTCTACAAGGTCTACATGGACGGCTTCCGCGGCAATGACATCGGCAGCTCGTCGGCGCAGTCGGTCATCCTGATGATCGTCGTCTTCGTCCTGACCATCATCCAGTTCCGCTTCATCGAGAAGCGCATCCACTACACGTGATCGGGGAAGACCAATGTACAAGACAAAGCCTCTCGACCACCTGATCCTGATCCTCGGTTCGCTGTTCTTGATCCTTCCCGTGATCGTTGCCTTCATGACGTCGACCCACGAGGCGGCAGAGATCCACCGCAACGGCCTGATGCTCGTTCCCGGCGACAATTTCGTCGGCACTTACGAGAAGGTCCTGACCCAGAAAGGCGGCTTTACCGGTCAGGTCACCGGCTTGAACATGGTGCTGAACTCGCTCATCCTCGGCATCGGCTTTGCCGTCGGCAAGATCGTGCTGTCGATGATGGCGGCCTACGCGATCGTCTATTTCCGCTTCCGCTTCGCGACGCTTGCCTTCTGGATCATCTTCACGACGCTGCTCCTGCCGCTCGAAGTGCGCATCATGCCGTCCTACGAGGTAATGAGCAAACTTGGGCTTCTGAACTCCTATACCGGCCTGATCGTGCCGCTGCTCGCATCGGCGACCGGCACCTTCTATTTCCGCCAGTTCTTCAAGTCCGTTCCCGAGGAACTGCTGGAAGCAGCCCGCATCGATGGGGCCGGGCCGTTCAAGTTCTTCGTCGATATCCTGATCCCGCTGTCGCGCACCATGATGGCGGCGATCTTCATCATCATGTTCGTCTATGGCTGGAACCAGTATCTCTGGCCGATGCTGATGACCACCGACGAGAGCTTCTTCACGCTCATGCGCGGCATCAAGTCGATCCTGCAGGTCTGGGTCGGTTCGCAAATTCCCGATTACAACGAAGCCTTTGCACTCGCCGTGCTGGCCATGCTGCCGCCGGTGCTGATCGTCGTGATTTTCCAGAGATGGTTTATCAAGGGCCTCACCGAGAGCGACAAGTAAGGAAGAAAAACATGGCACGGATCGAAATCTCGAAGGTCTGCAAGGATTATCATGGCGGCGTCCGCGCCGTGAACGGCGTCGATATCTCGATCGCCGACGGTGAGTTCATCGTCCTCGTCGGCCCGTCCGGCTGCGGCAAGTCCACCCTGCTGCGTATGGTGGCGGGGCTCGAGGAGATCTCCGACGGCACGGTCAGCATCGGCGACCGCGTGGTCAACCGCGTCGATCCCGCCGACCGCGATATCGCCATGGTGTTCCAGAACTACGCGCTTTATCCGCATATGTCGGTACGCGAGAACCTGGAATACGGCCTGAAGAACCGGAAGACGCCGAAGTCCGAGATCGACGCCCGCGTCGCCGAAGCTGCCCGCATGCTGCAGCTCGAGCCCTATCTCGACCGCAAGCCGCGCGCCCTGTCTGGCGGTCAGCGCCAGCGCGTCGCCATGGGCCGCGCCATCGTCCGGAAGCCGGCGGCCTTCCTGTTCGACGAACCGCTGTCGAACCTCGATGCCAAGCTGCGCGTCTCCATGCGCGGCGAGATCAAGCGCCTGCAGCGCCGCCTCGGCACCACCTCGCTCTACGTCACTCACGACCAGCTGGAAGCCATGACGCTGGCCGACCGCCTCGTCGTCCTCAGTGGTGGCCAGATCGAGCAGATTGGCACGCCGCTCGAAGTCTACCATCGTCCGGCCTCCACCTTCGTCGCGAGCTTCATCGGCTCTCCGGCCATGAACCTCTTGAAGGGCGAGCTGCATGGCGACAAGCTTGCTTTGGGGCCAAGCATGATCGACCTTGCAGGTCGTGCACCCACGTCAGGGCCTGTCACCGTTGGCATTCGCGCCGAGGATTTGCGCCTTGCCGGCCCCGGTGAACACGCCATGACGGTTGCGGTAGACTATGTGGAAGAGCTCGGCTCCCAGCGTCTCGTGCACGGAAATCTCGGCGATCAATCACTGACGGCAGTTCTTTCTCCGGAAGTTGAATTGAAGCCAGAACTGCGGTTGATCGTGGCTGCCGAAAGGCTGCATTTCTTCAGCCACGAGACCGGAAAGCGCATTGGCGAAACGGCTGTCCAGCAGGCCGCTGTGATGAAAACGGAAATCGCCTGACGCCGCGGGCCTATCAATCGTTCAAATTGTACTTACCCACTGTACTGTGCCTTTACGACTCTCCGTTACAAGACAAGGATGTGTAGCAGCGGGGGTTGCTTATGGGTATTCATATGATGCTGGCGAGTGTGGTCGCCATGGCCGCGCGGGTGGTTCCTTTTCCGAACCTTCCGCAGTCGCCGGCAAAGACATTCGTGGCGAAGTCGGGGGATAACTTCGTCATGCATGCGACGCCGATCAATCCGGACTGGATCATCAGCGGCGATCCGCAGGCTCGCACCGGCGAACATTCGCGCAGCAATGATGATGCGGCCTACACCGCGATATGGGACTGCACGGCCGGCGAATTTCGGTGGTTCTTCTACTGGGACGAGACGGTGATGATCATCGAAGGCGGCGTTCACATCCTCGCCGAGGACGGCACAGAGCGCACGCTGGAAGCTGGCGACGTCGCCTTCTTTGCGGCCGGCACCTGGGCAAGCTGGCGTGTCGATAGCTATGTGCGCAAGGTTGCGTTCCTGCGAAAGCCGTTTCCGAAGCCCGTTGCGCTCGCCTATCGGCTCCGTAGCCTGTTGCGCGGTGAGGCGCCGAAGAGCGGCATCGCGGCCTGAGGAATTTGCCCATTCGCCGCGCCGGATGCCATTGATTGGCGTTGCTTTCGGGGCATCTGCAGCCTACATCTGTCCGGCATCAGCTAAGGGACGGAAATGGCCAAGATCAAGAATGTAGCGGTCCAGATGGACCATGTTGCCGGCATCAATATTGCAGGCGATTCCACCTTTGCGATGAGCCTGGAAGCACAGGCTCGTGGCTACAGGCTCTTCCATTACACGCCTGACCGCCTGAGCTTTAGAGACGGAAATCTGTATGCCACGGTGGAGCCGATGGTGTTGCGCGACGTCAAAGGCGATCACTTCGAACTCGGAGTGCCCGAACGTGTAGACCTGGCAACGATGGATGTGATCCTGCTGCGCCAGGACCCGCCATTCGACATGGCTTACATCACTTCGACGCACCTGCTGGAGCGGATCCACCCGAAGACGCTTGTCGTCAACGACCCAGCCTGGGTGCGGAACTCCCCGGAGAAGATTTTCGTCACCGAATTTGCCGATCTGATGCCGAAGACGCTGATCACCAAGGACGCCGCCGAGATCCGCCGTTTCCGTGACGAAATGGGCGACATCATCCTCAAGCCGCTCTACGGCAATGGCGGCGCCGGTGTCTTCCATTCGACCAAAGACGACCGCAACCTCTCGTCGCTGCTCGAAATGTTCGGTCAGCTCTTCCGCGAACCCTTCATCGCGCAGCAATACCTGCCCGACGTGCGCAAGGGCGACAAGCGCATCCTTCTTGTCGATGGCGAGCCGGTTGGCGCCATCAATCGTGTCCCCGCTGAGCACGACAGCCGCTCCAACATGCATGTCGGCGGTCGCGCCGAGGCGACCGAACTGACGGCGCGCGAAATCGAAATCTGCAAGCGTATCGGCCCTGCGCTCAAGGAGCGCGGCTTCCTCTTCGTCGGCATTGATGTCATCGGCGATTACATGACGGAGATCAATGTCACGTCGCCGACAGGCATTCGTGAAGTGCGCAAGTTCGGCGGCGCTGATATTGCCGCTCTTCTCTGGGACGCGATCGAGCGCAAGCGGGCCTAGAGCGCCGCACGTTTGCGTGGCGCGGCGAACAGTTTAGCAATCATCATGCGGCGGTGGGCGTCGCCCGGATTGGCATAGTCCGGGCGTCTCCCATCTTTGTTCTCCGCCTACAACCGGCCACAACCTGCCTACAGCGTAGGCTTGAATTTGTTCTTTTATTGTTCTTGTTTCATTCCGTTTTCTATGCAAGATTGCAATTGGCGGCAATGATACGTCGTTAAACTGTAGTGTAGTGGGTTGCGGCACAGGGGATTGGGGCATGGTCGCACGCGTCAGCACGGTTGCATTTCAGGGCATTGATGGTGTTCCGGTCGAAGTCCAGGTCATGGTCGCGCCGGGGCGGGTCGGTACTCAAATTGTTGGGCTCCCAGACAAGGCCGTTGCGGAAAGCCGCGAGCGCGTCCACGCGGCGTTGCACGCCTCTGGCCTGGCGCTGCCCGCCAAGAAGGTTACGGTCAATCTGGCGCCGGCGGACCTGCCCAAGGAGGGAGCCCATTTCGATCTGCCGATCGCCCTCGGTTTGATGGCTGCCCTCGGCGCCATTCCGGCAGACGCGCTCTCCGATTATGTGGTTATCGGCGAACTCAACCTCGATGGGACGATCGCTCCCGTTGCCGGAGCGTTGCCGGCGGCCATCGGTGCCAACGCGATCGGCAAGGGCCTGATCTGCCCAGCCGAAAGCGGCGCGGAGGCCGCCTGGGCCGGTCCCGATATCGATATCCTCGCCCCGCGCAGCCTGATCGCACTGGCCAATCATTTTCGCGGTATCCAGGTTCTCTCGCGTCCTGAGCCGTCGATCCGCGCGAATACGATGAGCCTGCCTGAGATGGCCGACATAAGGGGGCAGGAGAGTGCAAAAAGGGCGCTCGAGGTGGCGGCTGCCGGTGGCCACAATCTGTTGATGGTTGGCCCTCCCGGTTCGGGAAAATCCATGCTCGCCGCGCGGCTGCCTTCGATCCTGCCGCCGCTTTCTGCTGCCGAACTGCTTGAGGTCTCGATGATCCATTCGGTAGCCGGGCAATTGTCGGGCGGCAAGCTTTCTGATCGACGCCCCTTCCGGACGCCCCATCATTCGGCGACGATGGCGGCATTGGTGGGAGGCGGCCTTCGGGCGAAGCCTGGGGAGGCGTCGCTTGCCCACCATGGCGTGCTGTTTCTCGACGAATTTCCCGAGTTCGCACCGCAGGCACTGGATGCCTTGCGGCAGCCCCTGGAAACGGGCGAGTGCATCATCGCCCGCGCCAATCATCGTGTGACCTATCCCGCCAGCATCCAGCTCGTCGCGGCGATGAACCCGTGCCGCTGCGGCATGGCGGGCGAGCCTGGTCATAGCTGTGCGCGCGGCCCACGCTGCATGACGGACTATCAGGCGCGGATATCGGGTCCGTTGATGGACCGCATCGACATCCGCATCGATGTGCCTGCGGTCTCCGCCGTCGATCTTATCCGACCGATGCAAGCGGAAAGGAGCGCGGATATTGCCCGCCGCGTCGCCAGTGCGCGCGACATCCAACGAAGCCGTTTTGAAGCAGCCGGGCTCGCAGGCCTAGGTACCAATGCTCGTTGTTCTACCGCCATGATCGAGAAATATGCTGCGCCGGATTCTGCAGGCCTGCAACTGCTCCGCGACGCGGCTGAAAAAATGAAGTTTTCGGCGCGCGGCTATCATCGCGTGCTGAAAGTGGCGCGCACTCTGGCGGATCTTGATGGCAACGAGACAGTGGGCCGGATTCATCTCGCCGAAGCAATTTCCTATCGCATCGCTGGCGAGCGACTGACGACGGCTGCTTGAATCGAAAAGGGGCGCCAAGGCGCCCCAGATGCAAAGGGAAAGCGTCGCTTAGCTGCCGAGGCCATCGAACAGAGCTGTCGACAGGTAGCGCTCGGCAAAGGACGGAATGATCACGACGATGTTCTTCCCGGCATTCTCGTCGCGACTGCCAACCTTGATGGCGGCGGCCAGCGCCGCACCGGAGGAGATGCCAACCGGCACGCCTTCGAGCCTGGCGACCTCGCGGGCAAGCTCGAGTGCCTCGGGGCTGCTCACCGTGACGATCTCATCGTAGATGTGGGTATCGAGGATTGCCGGTGCGAAGCCCGCGCCAATGCCCTGAATCTTGTGCGGTCCCGGCTGGCCGCCGGAAAGAATGGGGGATTCCGTCGGCTCGACGGCGACTACCTTGATACCAGGCTTCTTTGATTTCAGCACCTGGCCGGCACCGGTGATGGTACCGCCGGTGCCGATACCCGCAACCAGGATATCGACCGCGCCGTCAGTGTCGTTCCAGATCTCTTCGGCTGTCGTACGGCGGTGGATTTCCGGGTTGGCGGGGTTTTCGAACTGCTGCGGGATAATGGCATCGGGAAGCGTCGCGGCCAGCTCCTCGGCCTTTGCGATTGCGCCCTTCATACCCTTCGGACCTTCGGTGAGCACGAGTTCCGCACCGAGCAGCGCCAGCATCTTGCGGCGCTCGACGGACATTGTCTCCGGCATGGTCAGGATCAGTTTGTATCCCTTGGCGGCGGCTGCAAAGGCAAGCGCAATGCCGGTATTGCCGGATGTCGGCTCGATCAGCGTCGTCTTGCCGGGGGAGATTTTGCCTTGCGACTCCAGCGACTCGATCATGGCGACGCCGATGCGATCCTTCACCGAAGCGATCGGATTGAAGAACTCGAGCTTGGCGAGGAGGTTTGCCTTGACGCCCCTCGCCTTGGCGAGCTTGTCGAGCCGCACGATCGGGGTGTCGCCGATGGTTTCGGTGATCGAGGAATAGATGCGGCCGCGGCCCGGTTTCTTCGACATTAGGCTCTCCATTGATGAAACGTGCGGAGAGAATAGGGTCAAAGGTGGATGGAGACCAGTGTGGCATCACCCGCGCCAAGCCGTCCTTGGAGAAAAAATCCTTTGAGAACCGATCTTTGTCGAATGAATTTTTCAGGCTGCGCGGGTGGCGATGAAGGCTGCCGTGCCGGCGAGAATGCCTGCAGCGGTTTTGTTCAATGCCTGCAGCGCGCGCGGTTGCTTTAGCATGATGCGCGCGCGTGATGCCAGCAGCATGTAGGGCACCAGAACCACCAGCAGGACGACAAAGGTGGTTGCCAGGAGAACGCCGTATTCGCGAAGTCCGATGCTGTTGATGTCGATCAGCGTTGGCACCAGCGCGACGTAAAAGAGCATGGTCTTGGGGTTGCCGAGCGTCACCAGCAGGCCGGAGAGGAAGCTCATGCCGGCATTGCTTGCCTTCTTCGCGGTAACGTCCTGGGGCAGAAGACCGGCCGTCCAGAGCTTGTAGGCGATGTAGCAGAGATAGAGTGCACCGGCGATCTTGATGACAATGAACACTTCGGTGAACGTCTGTGCCACGAAGGCGAGCCCGAGAATGACGGCCGTCAGATATGTCATATCGCCGAGCACGAGACCGAGGCCCATGAAGAATGTCTCGCGGAAACTTGAGCCGAGCGCGCGTGCGACGATCGCCGTTATACCCGGTCCGGGGATTGCCGCCGCAATGAAGAGTGCCGCCGCATAGGCGAAAAGCGCGGTAAATGACATGACATGGACTCCTGCCTCAGGCGCTCTTCTACGCCTGCGGTACGGTACTTTCAAGAACGGACGTTTTGTCACTGGCCTGCGATAGCTTGCCGCTATTGACGGTGGCTATCGCGGTTCTAGTTCCAAGGCGGTGGTTGAGGCGGCATCCGCCGACCGCCAAATCGGAGGCGATGAACCGCTCCGACACCTGCCAATGCCCGCCGCTCGCCAAAGGAGACACCGATGAGCCCCACCGCAGCCGAAAAACGCAAACTCGCCCCGCTTGCTACGCCCACCGATCTGAAGACCAATGCCATTCAGGATATCTCGGGCGCTTTGGCTGCCCTACTGGCGGATGTCTTTGCGCTCTACATCAAGACCAAGAATTTCCATTGGCACATGTCAGGTCCGCACTTTCGCGATTATCATCTGATGCTGGATGAGCAGGCAGAACAGATTTTCGCCACGACGGATGCGATTGCCGAACGCGCGCGCAAGATCGGCGGCACGACGCTGCGTTCCATCGGTCACATCGGTCGTCTGCAACGTATCAACGACAATGATGCGGACTACGTCACGCCGGAAGACATGCTGGCGGAACTGCGCGACGACAACAAGCAGCTGGTATCGATCTTGCGGGAGACCCATGAAGTCTGCTCCGAGCACAATGATTTCGCTACCACGAGCCTGCTGGAAGTTTGGATCGACGAGGCCGAGCGCCGCACCTGGTTCCTGTTCGAGACAACCCGGCAGCAGAAGTAGATTCACTCGTTTCCCGGATCATTCGCTCGCCCGCGCGCGCAGCAACCGCGCGGGTGTCCAGCCAAGGTTCATGCCTGCCGCAGCGACAAGGATGATGGCTGCGCCAGCCAGTTGCAACGGCTGCAACGCGTGTCCGAATGCCAGTCGATCGACGAGGATCGCTGCGATCGGATAGATGAACGACAGCGCCCCGGTCAGATGGATCGGCAGTTTCTGGATCGCCCCGTAGAGAAGCACATACATCAGCCCCGTATGCACGGCACCCATGGTGACCAGGATCGACCACGACTGGCCATCTGCCGGCAAGTCAGAGAAATCCATCGTCGGCAGCAGCATTAGCACGCCGGTCGCAACCTGGATTAGCGCGATAAGATGCGGCGGCGTTCCTTTCAGCCATTTCGCTGCGAGCGCTGCGAGCGCGTAGAAGAATGCCGCACCAAGCGCCAACAGGATGCCGAGGCCGTATCCCTCGTGCCCACCAGCCGTTGCTGGTTTTGCCTCGATGATGGCCGCCATGCCGGCGAAGGCAAGCGTCAGCCAGAACAGCTTTGCGGCAGTGATCTTTTCACCGAGAAAGAGAGCGCCCAGTGCGAGTAACATGAAGGGCTGCGTGTTGTAGACGGTCGTCGCAACCGAAATCGACGCGTGGCCGTATGAGGCAAACAGCAGCAACCAGTTGAGCACGATGGCCACACCGCCGAAGACGGCGATGCCGACCGACTTCAGGCTGATGATGCCCGGCCGCAACAGCCCCATGACCGCGCAAACGACAAGCAGGCTGATCGCGCCAAAGAGGCAGCGCCAGAACACCACGCCGCTCACCGGCTGGCCTGACATCACCACGAACCATCCGATCGTTCCCGATATCAGCATTGCTGCGGTCATCTGGGCTGTGCCGGTGCGGATTTCGCTCTGCATCACATGTCTCCATCTCGATGAAGAAATATTATTGCAGCGTTGCCTCGGTTTATATGCTATATTTTAGGTGAATTGCTGTGATGGCCTTTTGTTGTGAGGAAGGATGCCTATTTCCGCTAATGACGATGTGATCGACGACGTGGACCAGAAAATACTGGCGGCGCTCGCGGAGAACGCCCGCATCTCCTTGAAGGAGCTGGCGCAGGCTGCCGGGCTTTCCTCGCCCAGCGCCGCCGAACGTCTCCGTCGCCTGGAGGAACGCGGGATTATCTCCGGTTTCACCATCGATATCGACGCCGCGGCACTCGGATATCCGCTGCAGGCTATCGTGCGTGTCCGCCCGCTGCCCGGGCAGCTGCATGTCGTTCAGCGGATCATCCAAGACACGCTTCAGTTCGTGGAATGCGACAAGGTGACCGGCGACGATTGCTTCATTGCCCGGCTTGTCGTTGGCTCGATGGCGGAGCTTGACACGATCCTCGACAAGGTGGCGGAGAAGGCCGAAACGAGCACCTCGATGGTCAAGGCATCACCCGTCAAGCGGCGCCTGCCGCCGCTTTCGCGGCAGAGATGATCAGAAATCGGCCATCGGGGAGAGCATGGCCGGGTGCGCGAACGCGGTCGCGCCGGCTGATCGGATCATGAAATGTGTGTGGCTGTCGACAGGCTTTGCCTGTCCGCTCCAACCGAGCTTGTCTGGAGAAAACAGCACGTCGACGGTTGTCACGTCGATGTCGAGGGCTCCAATGATCGAAGCGAGCGAAGGGATTTCGGGGCCGACCACGTCGAGCAGCGTGAGATGTCCAGGCGTTTCCATCTTCCACGCAACCGCGGTCTGTTCCCGTTCCAGCCAGCTGAGCATGACGCCGGGATCGAGCTGGGTGTTGATGAGAAACATCGCGGCGCTCTCACGAACAGCGAGAACGTCCGAGACCGGCACGCGCGTCTTCAGAGCTGCCCGTAGGAGTTTGAGGTCTGCCGGCTCGAGGGGATTGAGTCGTCTGGCCGGGAGTTCCGCTTTCGATGAGACTGGCGCCTTGCCGACATGACAATGGAACGGCAGCGCGCAGAACCCGTAAGGCTCATAGAGCCCCGGCTTGTCGGTGTAGAGCACGACCGCTTCGAAGCCCTTTTCCTCGCACCAGGCAAGTGCCTTGTGGGTCAGATCGCGACACAGGCCGCGCCCACGCCACGGCGGCCGGACGGCGCCGGATTGGAACGCGGCAGCGTTCACTGTGCGACCATCGATGACGAGCGGCATCGCAAAAGCCGAAAGATTGGCGGCAAGCTGCCCGTCGCTGGCAAACCAGCAAAATGGCATGCTGCTGGGGTCTGGCCCACCCATCTGCTGCAATGGCCCAATGTCGATACCGAATGTGTCCTTCAAGAGATCGACCAGCGCCTGCCAGGCCTTGCGGTCGCCGAAATAATCGCGGCGGAAGGTCAGGCCGGAATAGTCAATGCTCTTCGAGGTCATACTCCGGTCGAACCGAAACCGCCGGCGCCACGCGCCGTGGCACTCGCCTCGGAAATCTCGTGGATATGTGCCTGGATAGCCGGGGCAATCACCATCTGGGCGATGCGCATGCCTCTGGTGATCTCGAACGGCTCGTCGCCGAGATTGATCAGCAGAACCTTGACCTCGCCACGATAGTCGCTGTCGATCGTTCCCGGTGTGTTGAGGCAGGTGATGCCGTGCTTGAAGGCAAGGCCGGAGCGCGGGCGAACCTGGCCCTCGTATCCTTCGGGGATCTGGAAGATGAAGCCCGTCGGCACCAGTGCCCGCTTTCCGGGGGCGATGGTCAACGGCTTGGCCTGATCGACGGCGGCCCGAAGGTCCATGCCAGCTGCCCCCTTGCTTTCGTAAGCGGGCAGATCGAGATCCTGGCCATTGGCGAGGCGGATGATATCAAGCGTCGGGCGCGTGTCTGTATGGATTGTCATGGGGGCATTAGTTTGCGCCCGATGCGCCAAGGTCAATTGCAATGGCGGGCTTTAATCGCTAGATACGCCGCAATTCCACAGGATTCACACTATGGCCGAAAGTCTCGCCGAGGCGGTTTCCCGCCGCCGCACATTCGCTATTATCGCGCACCCGGACGCGGGTAAGACCACGCTCACCGAAAAACTGCTATTGTTCGGCGGCGCCATCCAGCTTGCCGGTGAAGTCAAGGCAAAGAAGGATCGCATGCAGACGCGCTCCGACTGGATGAAGATAGAGCGCGAGCGCGGCATCTCTGTCGTTACCTCTGTCATGACGTTTGAGTATAAAGATAACGTCTTCAACATCCTCGATACGCCCGGCCACGAAGACTTCGCGGATGACACCTATCGCACGCTGACCGCAGTCGACGCTGCCGTCATGGTGATCGATGCCGCCAAGGGTATCGAGCCGCGGACGCTGAAGCTGTTCGAAGTCTGCCGCATGCGCGACATTCCGATCATCACTTTTATCAACAAGATGGACCGCGAAAGCCGCGACCCGTTCGAAATCCTTGATGAAGTCGAGGAGAAGCTGGCGCTCGATTGCGCGCCGGTAACTTGGCCGATCGGCCGCTCGAAGACCTTCTGCGGCACCTACCACCTGGCGAATAACGAGGTGCGTGCTTCCGATACCCAGGAGGTCATGACCAAGGTCACCGATCCTGAGATGGTTGCCCATCGTCTGCCTGAGAACGAGCGTGAAGCGTTTGTCGAGGAGACGACGCTCGCGATCGAGGCCTGCAAGCCTTTCGACAAGAAAGCCTTCCTGGAAGGCCATCTGACGCCCGTCTTCTTTGGCTCGGCGCTTCGCAATTTCGGCGTGCGCGATCTCATCGACGCGCTCGGCGAGTTTGCGCCGCCGCCACGCGACCAGGTCGCCGATATCCGCACCGTGCATGCGACTGACAACAAGATGACGGCCTTCGTCTTCAAGATTCAGGCGAACATGGACCCGAACCACCGCGACCGTATCGCCTTTGCCCGCATCTGCTCCGGCAAGCTCGAGCGCGGCATGAAGGCGCGGCTATCGCGCACCGGCAAGCAGCTTGGCCTTACCGCGCCACAGTTCTTCTTCGCTTCGCAGCGGCAGCTTGCCGATACGGCTTATGCCGGCGACGTTGTCGGCATCCCCAATCACGGCACGCTTCGCATCGGCGACACGCTGACCGAGGGCGAGTCCCTCGTGTTCCAGGGTGTGCCGAACTTTTCGCCTGAAATCCTGCGCCGCGTGCGGCTGGAGGACGCGATGAAGGCGAAGAAGCTGAAGGAAGCGCTGCAGCAGATGGCCGAAGAAGGCGTCGTCCAGCTGTTTTCCCCGGAAGATGGTTCGCCGGCTATCGTTGGCGTTGTCGGCGCGCTGCAGCTGGACGTTCTGAAGGAGCGCCTGATGGCCGAATACGGGCTGCCTGTCTCCTTTGAAATGTCACGCTTCTCCGTTTGCCGCTGGATCTCCGCCGATCAGCCCGCAGAACTGGAAAAGTTCGTTACTGCCCGTCGCGGTGATATCGCACGGGATCTGGACAACGACCCGGTGTTCCTGGCGCAGGACAGTTTCTCGTTGCGTTATGAAGCGGAGCGCTATCCGGCGATCAAGATGGCGGCCCTCAAGGAATATCACGCTGTCAAGGCGGCGTGATATTGGATCGGATATAGCGATCTGCATGATGCTTTGATAACGAGGAGCGTGGCATGGTTCGCGAGAATGAAATCAGGGAAAATGAAGTCGCCGTCGAGTTGCCGCCGGCGATCGATGCCGGGTTGGTGTTCATCGGGCGCATTCTGACGCCGTGGACCTCGCGCATGGACACGCCCCGCCAGGGGCGTCACGACGGCCCACTGTGCAGGATCGAGATATTCGAGCCGTGGAAGCAGGCTCTTCAAGGTGTAGAGGCTTTCGAACGGCTGGAGGTGCTTTATTGGCTGGATCGTTCACGGCGCGATCTTGTTCTCCAGAGCCCCGCCAATAGCGGAAAGGTGCATGGCACCTTCTCTCTTCGCTCGCCGGTGCGCCCAAACCCGATCGGTACCTCGATTGTCAAGCTGGAGGCGGTCGAAGGCGGCACGTTGCTGGTTCGGGGTATGGATTGTCTCGACGGAACACCGCTCCTCGATCTGAAGCCCGACCGCACGCTCTTCAAGCCGATAGCGCCGCCGCAGCCCGGAGATTTCCAGACCGGCGACGACGCGGCGCATTATTGCAAGAAGGCATGACGATCAGTCGACGGCGATCATGACATCCGAAGCCTTGACGACGGCATAGGCGTCGCCCCCGACGGCGAGCCCCAGCTCATCGACCGCGTCGTTGGTGATAGAGGCAGTGACGATTGATCCGCCGCCGATATCGATTCGCACATGCGCCGTGGTCGCCCCCTTCTTCACTTCAATGATCTTGCCCTTCAGCCGATTCCGTGCGCTGATCTTCATGCGGTTTCTCCTGGTTCGTGATGGCTGACTGTATTGGCCGGGATTTGTCGAGGCAATCTCACTCGCCACGCGGGTAGCGTTTACTCTCCTCCAGCACGTTCAGATCCATGTGATTGCGCATGTAGCGCTCGGAGGCCTTTTGCAATGGCTGATAGTCCCACGGATAGTAAGCGCCATTGCGCAACGCTTCGTAGACCACCCACCGGCGAGCCTGACTTTCACGAACGGCGCCATCGAAGCTCTGCAGGTTCCAGCGGCTTTCGGCGTGAGCTTTCAGTCTCTCCAGCACACCCGCGTATCCCGCATCTTGTGCGAGGTTGGTCAATTCCTTCGGATCGGCTTCGAGGTCGAACAACATCGGCGGATCCCTGTCGCACAAGGTGAGCTTGAAGCGGCCGTCTCGCAGGCCGACGAGGGGCGCCTCCGAACCCTCGGCGGCGTACTCCATCGGAACCGGACCGCGGCTGCCGGTGCCTGTCGCGAGTGGCCCAAGGTCTTCGCCGTCTGTCCACGGCGCAAGCTTGGTAATGTCGATCCCCGCCAACGCAGCCAGCGTAGGGGTGACATCGAGCGTCGAAACCGGCTGCTGGATGCAGGCCGGATCCCAGCCCGGAGCGGCAATCGTGAGCGGTACCCGCGACGAACCGTCAAAGAAGCACATCTTGAACCAGAGGCCGCGTTCGCCCAGCATGTCGCCATGGTCGGAAACGAACAGTACGATCGTGTTGTCTGCCATCCGCCCACGCTCGAGCACGTCAAGGATCTCGCCAATCTTGTCGTCGACATAGGAAATGTTGGCGAAGTAGCCCTGGCGCGCGCGCCGGATCTGTTCGGGTGTGATTTCGAACGCGTCGTAGTCGCAGGCCTTCAATAGGCGTTGCGAGTGCGGATCCTGCTGGTCAAACGGGATTGCGTCCACCTCGGGATCAAGCGCAGGGCAGTTCTCATAGAGATCCCAGTACTTGCGTCTTGCGACATAGGGATCGTGCGGATGCGTGAAGCTGACCGTCAGGCACCAGGGCCGGTCGTCGTGACGGCGCGAGAGATCGTAGAGCTTGCGGGTCGCATTGTAGGCGACCTCGTCGTCGTATTCCATCTGATTGGTGATTTCGGCGACGCCGGCGCCCGTGACCGAGCCCAGGTTGTGGTACCACCAGTCGATGCGCTCGCCGGGCTTGGTGTAATCCGGCGTCCAGCCGAAATCGGCCGGATAGATGTCGGTTGTCAGGCGCTCCTCGAAACCGTGCAATTGGTCGGGGCCGACGAAATGCATCTTTCCGGAGAGGGCGGTATGGTAGCCTGCCGCACGCAAATGGTGCGCAAACGTCGGAATGTCAGACGCGAATTCGGCGGCGTTGTCATAGACGCGCGTCCGGCTTGGCAGCTGCCCGGACATGAAGGATGCTCGCGCCGGCGCGCAAAGCGGACTTGCCGTGTACGTGTTGGCAAAGCGCACCGAACGCTCTGCCAAGGCCTTTAGATGCGGCGCGTGCAGAAATTCGGCCGGCCCGTCTGGAAACAGCGTCCCATTGAACTGATCGACCATCAGAATGAGAATATTCGGGCGCGCCATAGGTAGTGTGTCCTTAAGTTTTCGGAAGCGGGAACTTAGCCGCGTCGGCACCGGGCTTCCAGCCGGCATCGACTGTCATCCACGGCAGAGTGTTCGATCGTCTTTTCACGATTGCCATCTGACTACTATATTGATTGTCGATATGGCATGTCCTGTAAAGCTAGCGTTTTTTGACATTTTATATAAAGATTCCTTATGGGAAATCGTCGTGTCGATCTTGGATGGATGCGTATCTTTGCCGAGATCGGCAAGGCGGGAAGCCTGTCAGCCGCGGCCAATGTGCTTGGACTGACGCAGCCAGCCGTCAGCTATCAGATTCGCCGCCTGG
The DNA here is from genome assembly GCA_900466605.1 of Hyphomicrobiales bacterium. Lineage (GTDB taxonomy): Bacteria > Pseudomonadota > Alphaproteobacteria > Rhizobiales > Rhizobiaceae > Rhizobium. The sequence goes on along the minus strand of UBMU01000008.1, from coordinate 172,968 downwards.
AAGAGCAGCTTGGTGTCGCCCTGTTGAGGCGACAGCATCGGGGAGTGGAACTGACGCCGGAAGGTCGGCGCCTCCTCGACGTCGTGGCGAAGAGTGTCAGCGATATCGATGAGCTGACGCGGCGCTTTCGCAATGAAGCCGATCGGCCAGTCGTAAGGTTGCGCACCGATTATGCGTTTTCTGCCTTGTGGCTTATTCCGCGCATGCACGCGTTCCGCGCGCTCTACCCGAACCTCGACATTCAGATTGTTGCAACACAGCGAACCCCGAGGGACCGCTCGGACGACGGCGACCTTGCCGTTGTTTTTGGCACGGAAGCGGAGTTCGGGCGCTACGGCGCTCTGCTTTTGCCGGAGCGGGTCGTACCCGTCTGCACGCAAGGCTTCCTCGATCGCTACGGTTCCATCTCCGCGCCGACGGATCTTGCAGATGCACGCCTGATACATCTCGACGCCGCAGCACCTTCGCCGTGGTTCGACTGGCGGCAATACCTCGCCAAACTCGGGGTCAGCCGCAACAGCAATGCGGGGCAGGGGGATGTCAGCTTCAATACATACTCTTTGGTCGTGCAGGCCGCGATTGGGGAGCAGGGCGTCGCCATCGGATGGATAGGCCTCGTCGACTCGCTGCTTGGCTCGGGCATGCTGCGAGCAGCAGGCCCGACGCTGGAAGCACTGGATCGCGGTTACTGGCTGTTGCCGCCGCGCACGCGCGATGACCAAAGCGACCTGCTTGCGGCCTGGCTCATGGAGGAAGCCGGTGTCGGCTAGCCTTCAGGCGGCAAGGTCCCTGAGGAAGTCGTCGCACCAGCGAGATACATCGTGCTCGAGCAGATAGTCCATCATCCGCTTCCAGCGCTCGCGACGCTCTTCAAGCGGCATGTTCAAGGCGCGTGCCAATGAGTTGGCGGTTCCTTCGATGTCGTAAGGGTTGACGAGCAGGGCTCCCTTCAACTCACGTGCTGCGCCGGCAAAGCGCGACAGCACCAGCACCCCTGGATCCTCGGGATCCTGCGCCGCAACATACTCCTTCGCGACAAGGTTCATGCCGTCGCGGAGCGGTGTCACAAGGCCGACCTTGGCAAGCCGGTAAAGTCCGGCGAGGATCGGCCTGCTGAGCGAGCGGTTGATGTAGCGGATGGGCACCCAGTCGACGGTCCCGAGTGCCCCGTTCACGCGCCCCGCCTGCTCGGCCACGGTCCGCTGCATCTGTTCGTATTCGGGCACCTCGGATCGAGACTTCGGTGTGACTTGCAGATAGGTCACGTTGCGTTGATGTGCCGGATTGTTGGTCACGAAGCGTTCGAATGCATCGATCCGCTGGGTGAGCCCCTTTGAATAATCCAATCGGTCGACGCCGATGATGAGTTCGCGTCCCTCGATGCTCTTGCGCGCTTTCAGCACCATGGAGTGACTGACGGCCTTGCGTGCGAACTGTCCGAAGGCAGCCGTCTCGATGCCGATCCCGTAGGCGCCGCCCTTGAAAATCTTGTCCCCCGAGGTGAACTGGCCGTTGCCTACCGCGTCACCCATCTCCTCGCGGCGCAGGCAGCCGGCAAAGTTTTCGAGATCGTGATCAGTCTGGAAGCCGACGAGGTCGTAAGCGGAAAGTCCACGCATGATCTCCTCGTGCACCGGCATGGCGGCAAGCACGTCCGCAGGCGGCCACGGAATGTGGTGGAAGAAGCCTATCCTGTTCCTCACCCCCATCTGACGAAGCTCGGCGGCAAGCGGAATAAGGTGGTAGTCGTGAACCCAGATTGTGTCGTCGGGCTTGAGCAGGGGGGCCAGCCGATGCGCGAAGAAGCGATTGACGCGAAAATAACCGGCCATCTCCTTGCGTCCGTATTCTGCCAGATCAAGCCGATAGTGGCAGATCGGCCAGAGCACGCGGTTGGCGAAGCCGAAATAGTATTCGTCAACATCCTTCCCGGTGAGGTCGGTCAGCGCGTAGGTGATCTTGCCTTCATCTTGGAGAGCAAGCGGGCCCGGCTCGTTGTCACCGCTGTTTTTCCCTGACCAGCCCATCCAGATGCCGCCGCGCACCTCCAGAGCCGCCTTCAGGGCTACGGCCAATCCGCCTGCCGAGGCTGCCCCATCTTTCGTGGGAGCTGGCACGCGATTGGAGACGATGACGAGACGGGACACATAGATTCCTTTCCTGGGAGGGCAGCAGGTCGTGTCTGGATCAAACGGCGAACTGCGCAATCAGTTCCCGCACCGCTGATGCTGAGGGAAGCGTCAAGGCGGCGGCAGTTTCAGAGGGCGGGCCAACCCGAACGGAATGGCCGCCGTAGCGATTGGCGATGCGGAACATCGCCTCGTCCGTTATATCGTCGCCGATGGCGATCGGACGTCTTCCGGTAAATGGCGGCATCGAGAGAAACGCCTCCACCGCATGCCCCTTGTCGGCGTTGGCGGGCCGGATCTCAAGAACCATCTTGCCGCGCTGCAAGGTCCAGTTTGGTCCGGCCTTGGACAGCAGCCGCTCCATGATCGGCTCCACCTCCGCCTGCCTTTCCGGCGCAAGGCGATAGTGTGCGGCAACAGCGGCTCCCTTGTCTTCGACAAGCACGCCGTCCAGATTTTCGGTTGCTTTACGGAGTTCCGCCTTCAATGCCTCGAACGCAGCGGTGGTCTCGGCTCTCGCTACGCTGCCGTCCGGCCGCCGCAATTCGGCGCCGTGCAGGCCGGCGATCGGAAATCGGAAAGGTGCGAACAATCCGTCGGCATAGGCGAGCGCTCGTCCGGTCACCAAGCCGAGCGCGCCGCCGAGCCTCTGCGATACGGCATCGAGTGCGGCCGGCAGCGCAGGTGGCACGACGATGCCGTCCGGCACCGCGGCCAAGTCGAGCAACGTCCCATCGATATCGAGAAAGAGGGCGCAGCTTTGAGGGGAGGACGAAAGGGTACTCAACAGTTCCTCCCGCCCTGAGGCCGGTTGCGGCATCGTGACGGGAAATGGCTTACCAGGGTATGACATGGTGACTTACCTATGTCGGCGTCGGCCGAAGGCAACCCGCAGGCGCAGCAATGCAAGGAAATCTCGGATTCGCCCGCGCGTCTGATTGTGTCAAACGGCTCGTTTATTCAGCCGGCATTGTCGCTGGGTGCTCGGTGAAAAAGGCCTTCGCATCCGCGGTAAAAGCGGCGCGCTGGTCGGCCCGGGTATAAAACATGTGGCCGCCACGATAGACCTTGAGTGCCACGCGCTCGCCTGCAAGCGAAGATGGCAGGTGGTCGACGACGTAGCGGCTGACGCCATAGGGCGTCACAAGATCGCTGTAGCCATGGGCGATCAGCAGCTGGAATTTCGGGTTGGAGGCGAGCAGCTGGCGGATATCGTCGGTGACGCTGGCCTGCAGCCTGGAACTGCCGCCGCGCCCGCCCCACTCCCACTTGCGATTGATGTCGCCGTCGAGCAGCGAGTAGGTCATCTCGGTTTTGAAGCCGAGTTTATTGCGCGCATAGTCGGCAAATGCGCCCCCATACGCGCGGGTGAACCCGTCGAGGATCGCATCGTCGCCACGGTCATAGGCCGACTCCGGGTAAGGATCGGGCGTCGAGAATGCCGCGTCATAAGGGCTGACAATTCGGCCGTCCTGTCCACCTACCTGCTTGGCATAGGCGTTTCCGAGGAAGCCGCGGTTCCTCGCCACGACATCTTCGGGAATACCGGTCATGCCGGCAACCTTCCCGTAGAAGGCTTTGGCCGCCTCGCCGGTCGGTGCCGGACCGGCGAGCGTCGTTAGATAGTCGCCGAGTGCAAATTCCTCGGCGTCACGCTGCTGCGCCTCGTCGAAGCCGTTGCGCCTGTCCATGTTCGCTGCCGCAAGCGACGGAAATTCCAGTGCCGCACCCAGAGCAAACTGATCGGCATTGAACATCAGTTGGCCTTCGAGCAAGGGCGAAAGCATGATCGCGCCCGAGACGATGATGCCTTGGCTATCTCTCAGGGCGCCGGCCACTTTGGCTGCGCGAAAGCCGCCATAGCTCTCTCCGAGAAGATACTTGGGTGAACCGGACCGGTTGTTGTGAGCGACATAGAGAGCGATCGCCTTGGCAATACTCTCCGCGTCGGAGCTGACGTTGTAGTACTTGGAGGCATCGTCGGACTTGGCGGTTCTGCTCCACCCGGTTCCGATCGGATCGATAAGCACAAGGTCGGTAAAGTCGAGCCAGCTTTGCGGATTGTCGGTCAATTTCGCGTCAGCCCCGTCGTCGCCTTTCGGGCCGAAATCGAGAATACGCGGGCCCACGAGACCGAGATGCAGGAACGCCGAGGCAGCGCCCGGACCGCCGTTGAAAGCAAAGGTCAGCGGTCGGTCGGGCGCTCCGTTCTTGGCGACATAGGCCGTATAGAATACGGCGCCGGCCTTGCTGCCATCCTGGGCGAAGAGATCCAAGGTGCCAGCCGTGGCAGTATAATCTAGAGTGTGGCCGCCGATCGTCATGGTGTGATGGGTGACCGAGTCGCCCGGCAGCAGTTTCAATACGCCATCTCCCGATGAGCCTTGTGTGGCAGGCTCGCCTCGGTTCTCCTGCGAAAAGGCGGGGGCGAGCGGCGCAAGCAAAACTGTTGCAATCAGGATGGCGGATAGGAAACGCAAGACTTCTCCTCCGGCGGAAGCGGACACGGGAGCTTTCAGCCTAGCATCGCCTCCCGGGGGGAGAAATCAACAGATGGTGAGGCCAACGTCAGTCGGCCTTTTCGATCGTCTGCGCATTCACGTATTGAGCGCGACCGGCATTCCAGCCGTTGATGGCGGCGCCGGCGCCAAGCACGACGAAAAGTACTGCTGACCATGCAAAGCTCCCGGTCCAGCCGCGGATCAGCCCGACCACAAGCGGACCGATCGCGGCAAGCAGATAACCAACGCACTGTGCCATACCCGAAAGGTGGGCGGCCACATGCGGATCGCGGGATCGCAGCACGATCGTCGTCATCGCCACGGCAATCAAGCCGCCCTGGCCGATGCCCTGTAGAACCGCCCAAACCCAGACGGTGGAGAGCGGCGCAAACAGCAGGCCGAACAACGCAACGACGGCAACGACGCAGAGCGACGCATTGATCACTCGTTGGTCCTTGCCCCGTACCGCGATCTGCGGGGCAACAAGGCATGCAGCAGCCTGAACCATCACCGAAACCGAAACGATAGCGCCGGCGGTTACGCCGTCAATGCCACGCTCGCGCAGGATAGGAACAAGCCAGCCGAACACGCAGTAAGCCAGAGCCGACTGAAGGCCCATGAAAAGCGTGACCTGCCATGCCAGCCGGTCGCGCCAGAGCCCCCTCACGAAAAAGCCACTGCGCTTGGCCTGGTTCTTGGTGGACAGTACTTGCGGCAACCAGATCATCGCGACGATCAGGGCGGGCAATCCCCACGCGGCCAGCGCACCCGGAAGTGAACCGCCGAGAATGCGCTCGAGCGGCAGCGTAAAGCCCGCGGCGCTTGCCGCACCGGCGCAGAGCGCCATCGTGTAGAAGCCGGTCATCAGTGCTGCGCGATCGGCAAAGTCACGCTTGACCAAGCCGGGTAGCAGCACGTTTCCGACAGCGATGCAGGCACCAGCAAGCGCGGTGCCGATGAAGAGGAGTGGAACGGATGAAAGACCGCGTAGAGCTGTTCCGAGCGCCAGCAGGACGAGAACCCCCAGAAGCGTGCGCTCCGCTCCGATCCGTTGAGCAAGCCGCGGCGCCAGCGGCGAAAAGGCGCCGAGGCAGACAACGGGCAGGGTGGTCAGCAGGCTGGCACCAAGCGACGAAAGGCCGAGCTCCGTCTTGATTTCCGGCAGTAGCGCAGAGGCGCTGGAGAAGACAGGACGCAAGTTGAAAGCGATAAGAACGAGGCTCAGACCAAGGAGAAAGCGTGCTGCCGCGCTGCTGCCCACCGAGGGCTGCGGCTGCGGTACGCTATCCGCTTCGGCATCGATGAGCTGTTCGTCCGCCAGGTCGTAGGCGCGTGCGGGATCCTGAAGGGGAGTGGTCATGAATGGAGCATCCGCTCGAGGGCACTGATGATGGGGGACATGAAGCGGCGAACTGCCGCGTCCGCCTGTTGTGGATCACCGGTGGCGATCGCATCGATGATATCGGCATGCGCCCGCATATCCGGCTCGGGAATCTCATCGTCCAACGTCGCCTCGATCGTTTCGGCGATCGAGGCGGAAAAGAACTGATAGATTTCAATCATTGCGCGATTGGCAGAAGCGGCAATCACCGCCTTGTGGAAGGCAAGGTCGCGTTCGACGAAGGCGCTTCTGTCGCCGCCTTCGAAATTGCCCCGCGTGACAAGAAGCGCCCGCAACTCGGCAATGATCTCAGGCGTTTGGCGTATCGCTGCCAGCCGAGCTGCCTCGACATCGAGCGCGCACCTCGCTTCAAACAGATCGCGCAGACCTGCACGACGCGCCATGGTCAGCGGAAGCCGCGCATCTGTGGTCGAGAGTACGTAGGTTCCTGAGCCCTGTCGGGTCTCGAGCAGGTCCTGCGAAACTAGCACCCGAACGGCCTCCCGTACCGTGCCGCGGCTGACGGAGAGCATGGAGGACAACGTCGCCTCATTGGGCAGTTTCTCCCCAACGGCCCATCGCTTTCCCAGTATCTCGGCGCGGATGGCCTCAATGGCTGTGTCGGCAAGCTTCGTTTTTGCGAGTGGTTGCATCGTTCACATTCGTAAAGTCATCTGATGACTTTACGAATAGCTTGAGAGCATCGCTCTGGTCAATCCTCGGATGAAAATGAAAAGGGCCGCTCGAAGCGACCCTTTCCATGAGTTCTGGCCTGTAAATGGCCGGACCGTCAAAGCGGTCCTAGGAAGGTGGGCTTAGAGCGAGGGCTGCCTCGCTTTCATCACCACTTCCATGCCTTTTACGAGGTCTGAAATCTCATTAGACATTGGATCACCTTCCTTTCGTTCTGTTGTCGATGAGAAGAAGGTAGGATGATTCGCGGACGATGCAAGAAAAAATCCGAGCCAATGCGTTGCGGTAACTTCTCGGCCCCGCGATTTCATTTCACTGCCGCCGTCAATCCGGCAATGAATACAATAGTGTGCCGATATTTTCCTTCCCGTTGCAGATTTAGTGGAAAAGCCTGCGGGCTAAGCCGGCTAATGTGCAGCCTTGATGAATGTGCCGTTCTGCAGTTCGCGCATCGCCTGCATAATCTCCTCTCGGGAATTCATGACGATCGGCCCGTGCCAGGCGACCGGCTCCTCGATCGGCTTGCCCGAAACCAGCAGAAAACGGATGCCCTCGTCGCCGGCCTGTACTGTCACTTCGTCGCCGCTGTCGAAGACGACGAGCGTCCGGTTGCCGGACATATCACGAATGTTCAATTCCTCGCCGTTGACCTCTTTTTCGACGCGGACGCCGAACGGCTTGGAGGCGTCGCGGAACGTGCCGGAGCCTGCGAAGATATAGGCAAAGGCGTTGCGGTAGGTGTCGACAGGCAGGCGCTTCTTCTTTCCTGGTGGTACCGATACGTCGAGATAGATCGGTTCGGCCGCCACACCGTCGACCGGGCCCGCTTTGCCCCAGAAGTCACCGCAGATGACGCGTACGGCCGTACCGTCATCATCAACAACGACGGGAATGTCGGATGATTTGACGTCCTGATAGCGCGGGGCTGTCATTTTCAGAGATGAGGGGAGGTTCGCCCATAGCTGGAAGCCGTGCATGCGCCCGGCAAAATCGCCCTTCGGCATTTCCTGGTGCATGATGCCGCTGCCGGCCGTCATCCACTGGATGTCGCCGGCACCGAGCAGACCGCGATTGCCGAGGCTGTCGCCGTGCTCGACCGTGCCGGCAAGGACGTAGGTGATTGTCTCGATGCCGCGATGCGGATGCCAGGGAAAGCCACGGATGTATTCGGCCGGATTGTCGTTGCGGAAATCGTCCATCATCAGGAACGGGTCCGTCATCGAAAGGTCCCCGAAGCCGAAGACGCGATGCAGCTTCACGCCGGCACCTTCCATCGTTGGCGTTGCGGTGCTCATATGCTTTACGGGACGGATCGACATGGCATCCTCTCGAGGGTTCAACTTGACCGGAAATATAGCCGCCAAGCCGGCCACGGCGAAACCGGCAGCCTCAGGAACGCACTGTTCACAAAAGAAGATGCGGCATTGTGCAATGTGACCGCGGACCGTCAGAAATTTGTCATCTTCCGCTTGCAAGCCACAAAGCCATTCAGATCTTATTAACCATCGGATTCGACAATCAACGTCGGGTTTCAGCATTCTCCCGCCTCCAACAACGCGGGTTCCGGAGTGGAAAGAGCATGTGTCGCTGGGCAGCCTATCGCGGGGACCCCCTCTATCTCGAGGAACTGGTGTCCTCGCCCGCGCATTCGCTGATCGAACAGTCGCATTGCGCGACCCGCGCCAAGACCACTACCAACGGCGACGGCTTCGGGATCGCCTGGTATGGCGAGCGTCCGGAACCGGGCCGCTATCGTGATACCTTGCCGGCCTGGTCAGACTGCAATCTCAAAAGCTTGGCGCGGCAGATTCGCTCGCCATTGTTTCTCGCGCATGTACGGGCGGCAACGGGCGGCGGCACCCGGCGCGACAACTGCCATCCCTTCACCTTCAGCAACTGGTCCTTCATGCACAACGGCCAGATTTCAGGTTTCGAACGGTTGCGCCGCCCGATGGAAGGCATTCTGGATGACGAACTCTTCAATGCCCGCGGGGGAACGACCGATTCCGAGCTGATGTTCCTGCTGGCCCTGCAGTTCGGTCTGCAGCAGACGCCAGTGGCTGCGATGGCGGAGATGATCCGCGTTGTCGAAGGCCTTGCCGAGAAGCTTCTTGGATCGGTGCTGCTGCGCTATACGGCGGCCTTCTCGGACGGCAAGGCGCTCTACGCGATTCGCTATGCGACCGACCGCAAGGCGCCCACGCTCTATGCATCGCCACTTGGCAAGGGTTACTGTCTTGTGTCCGAACCGCTCAACGACGATGTCGACGCCTGGGCCGAAATTCCGGATGGCAGCGCCATCACGCTCAGCGACAATGGCCTCGATATCGTGCCGTTTCGTCCCATGCAGGCCGTTGTGAAAACTGCCCCGGTCGCGATCACTGCTTGAGCCGTTCGGCAATCATTGCCGCGAGCCTCGTCGCAACCTCTTCCTTCGCAAGATCCGGCCACTGCTCGATGCCGCCATGGCCAACAATCTTTACCCTATTGCGGACGCCGCCCATGATGCCCGTTGCCGGCGAGACATCGTTGGCGACGATGATATCGGCACCCTTGCGGTCGAGCTTCGCCTTGGCGTTGTTCTCGACATCTTGCGTCTCTGCCGCAAACCCGATCACGAGCTTCGGTCGCATCGTATGATGCCCGACCGTCTTCAGAATATCGGGGTTCTCCGTGAGTGCGAGAGTCGGAATGGATTCGCCTGGATGCTTCTTGATCTTCTGGTCGGCGGCCGATGCCACCCGCCAGTCGGCGACGGCGGCGACCATCACCGCGACGTCGGCAGGAAGCGCGGCGAGCACTGCGTCACGCATCTGGTCCGCGCGCTCGACATGGACGACCTTGACGCCGACCGGATCAGCAATGGAGACCGGTCCGGAAACGAGCGTCACATCCGCCCCGAGCGTCGCGAGCGCCGCCGCAATCGCGTGCCCCTGACGGCCGGAGGAACGATTGGCGATGTAGCGCACGGGGTCGATCGGCTCGTGCGTCGGACCTGACGTGACGATCGCCTTGCGGCCGGAAAGCGGCTTCGGCCCGTCGTGGAGCATCGCTTCGGCGGCCGCAACGATTTCGAGCGGTTCGGCCATCCGCCCGACACCCGCTTCGCGGCTTTCGGCCATCTCGCCCGACATCGGCCCGATGAAACGAATGCGGTCGCCGCGCAGCGTCTCCACGTTGCGCTTCGTTGCCGGATGCGCCCACATATGCGGGTTCATGGCGGGGGCGGCGAGCACCGGCCGGTCGGTCGCAAGAAGGACGGTCGAGGCAAGGTCGTCCGCCAGCCCGTTCGCCATCTTGGCAAGCAGGTCCGCCGTCGCCGGCGCAATCAGGACGAGGTCGCAATCGCGCGCTAACCGGATATGGCCGACATCCTGCTCGTCCTGACGCGAGAAAAGGTCGGTGAACACATGGTCGGCGGCAAGCGCGCCGACGGCAAGTGGCGTCACGAATTCCTCAGCGCCCTTGGTCATCAGCGGGCGCACCGATGCGCCCCGTTCCCGAAGCCGTCGGATCAGGTCCAGGCTTTTATAGGCCGCGATCCCGCCTGAAATGATGAGGAGGATGCGTTTGCCGCTGAGAACCATGGCGTTCGTCCATTGAGTATCTGATTGTCTGAAACCCTAAGCCTTTGGGGAATAATAAGCAATCGGCAGCGGAAGCGTATCGGTCGGAGTGACAACGCGGCACTCCTGTGGCATGAATCAAGGTATGGGAACCATGCGGAGCTTCTTGCGGGATCGGGTATCGGCCAGCGCCGTCGCGCTGTTGGTCGCCTTCCTGCTGTTGATCCAAGGGCTGCTGAGCGGCACTGCGCAGGGGGCGATGGCGGCGTCCGCTGCCGATCCCTTCGCGATCATCTGTTCTTCGAGCGGACACGGGGCCGCCGTCGATAGTGCCGGGCATGGCAATTTGCCGGCAAAGAAAGCGCCAGAGTGTCCGTGCGGCACACTCTGCCGTCTGGCATCGGCTGCCATGCCGGCAATCCTGGCCGGGCAGGTAGCCGCCCCCTACATCGCAGTTGAAACCGCAATCGACGGACCGATCCGAACCGATGTGGCCGTTCCGTCCGCCTTGCGTGGGCGGATCGCTGAACCGCGAGCACCTCCCATTACCCCCTGACGTCATCGCTCCACCTCGCGCGCTCCGCGCAGAGGCTCGATTTTCCTACGTTGGGAGACATTCATGTCCGATCTTACCATCGGTCGCGAGGGCGTCGGCGCCTCGGTGCGCTCTGCCTCCGACCTCTACCGCGCCGTCTGGCGTTGGCATTTTTACGCAGGTCTGCTCGTCCTGCCTTTCATGATCACGCTGGCGATCACCGGCGGCCTTTATCTCTTCAAGGATGAGATAGACGCGGTGATCCATTCCGATCTCAAGCGCGTCGAAGTGCAGCAAGGCGCAAACCGCGTGGCACCTTCCGCGATGGTGGCCGCTGCCCTTGCTGCTTATCCCGGAACCGCAGTCAAGTTCACCGACCCGGCCATGCCCGATGCCTCCGCTGAAATCACCGTCAGCACCGAGGCGGATGGCAAGCTTGCAGTCTACGTCAATCCCTACAGCGCCAAGGTGATGGGCGCATTGCCGGATCGTGGCACCGTCATGTGGACGATCCGCTACCTTCATAGCCTCAAATATTTCGGCGACTACGCGCGCATGCTGATCGAGATCGCTGCCGGCTGGTCGATTCTGCTGGTTGCGACTGGGATCTACCTCTGGTGGCCACGCCTGCAGACGGGCGGTGTTCTCTCCGTTCGCGGCACGCCCAAGCGGCGGGTCTTCTGGCGGGACACTCATGCGGTCACCGGCATCTTCGTCGGCTTCTTCATCGTGTTCCTCGCGATCACCGGCATGCCGTGGTCCGGCGTCTGGGGCGGCAAGGTCAACGAATGGGCCAACGGCAACAACTTCGGCTATCCCGCCGGTGTACGCGTCGCGGTGCCGATGTCCGACGAGCATCTTGACCACGTGGCCAAGACCTCATGGTCGCTGGAGCAGGCGCAAGTACCGCAGTCGTCAGGGCACGCCCACCATGCACAGCCGATTGGCCTCGATGACGCCGTCGCCACCTTCGATCGTCTTGGTCTGCACCGGGGTTACGCCGTCAACATACCAAACAACGCGGATGGTGTGTTTACCGGTTCGGTCTACCCGGACGATCTCTCGCAGCAGCGGGTCGTGCATCTTGATCAGTATTCCGGCAAGCCGCTGATCGATATGAGCTATGCCGATTACGGTCCGCTCGGCAAATCGCTGGAGTGGGGCATCAATGTGCATATGGGCCAGGAGTTCGGCCTGCTGAACCAACTCGTGCTGCTTGCGGCCTGCGTGGCAATCATCTTGCTCGCCGTCTCGGCCGCCGTCATGTGGTGGAAGCGGCGCCCGGCCGGCTCGCTTGGCGTGCCGCCCCTGCCGGCGGACAGACGTGTATTTCGCGGCCTGATCGCGATCCTCGCCATCGGCGGGATCATCTTTCCGCTCGTCGGCCTGTCGCTCATCGTCATGCTGGGATTGGACTGGCTCTACGTTCGATCCCGAAGGTTACGGTCGATTTAAGGGGGCTCTGGGCAACACTCGCGTCCCGCCCGTCGGACAGCAGAAAGGCCGCGGAGGAGAGGTTCCGCGGCCTTTCTCATGCATCCTCTTTCGGGTATCGAGCGCTAGAGGTTGCTCATGCCGCCATCGATCACGAGTTCGCTGCCGACGATGTAGGCAGCCTCATCGGAGGCGAGGAAGATGATGGTCTTGGCCACTTCGCCTGCATCGCCGAACCGGCCGACAGGGATTTGCGACTGGATTTGGGAAGCCATCGCCTTGGAATCGGCCTCCGACATGCCAAGCTTGCCGTAAAGCGGCGTGGCGATCGGGCCGGGACTAACGGCGTTGACGCGAATGCCGCGGCCGATGAGCTCACCCGACAGAGTCTTTGCCAGTGTCAGCAGCGCCCCCTTGGTAAGAGCATAGACGCTCGAATTCGGCATGCCGATGTGCGCGTTGATCGACGTGTTGAGCACGATCGAAGCTTGCTTCGAAAAGACCGGGAGCAGCGCCTGAATGAGGAAGAACGGGCCCTTGACGTTGATCGCGATCGACTTGTCGAAGGCTTCCTCGCTCCACTGTTCGAGTGGGCCGAACTCGGCCACGCCGGCATTGACGAACAGGATGTCGAGGTGCCCGAAGGCATCCTTGATCGCGCTGGCGACGGCTTTCTGCCCAGCGGCATTGCCGGCATCGGCCTGGATGACCAGCACCCTGTCGCCGAATTCGGCGCGGGCTGCCTCGGCGCTCTTGGCGCTGCTGCCGGTGATGGCGACACGGGCGCCTTCGGCAATGAATTGACGGGCAGTTTCGAGGCCGATGCCGCTGGTGCCGCCGGTGATGAGGGCTGTCTTGTTCTGCAAGCGTGCCATTGTCGTGGTGTCCTTATGATCTCTGTGAGGGCCGGCGGCCCGTTGATATGTCCTGGAATGCGATGAGAAGTCGACTGCGATAATCCGCTCTCTTCGTGAAGGCTTCTCCAATCGGAGCGGATAGCTTTCGAACTCAGGTGCGGGTGATCGATGCGCCGCCGTCGACGAGCGAGGCCGTGCCGGTGACGAAGCTCGAGTCATCGGATGCGAAGTAGAGCACCGAGCGGGCAAGCTCATCCGGGGCGGCAACGCGCTTCAGCGCATGCAGATTTGTGATGAAGCTCTGTTTGCCCTCGGTATCGTTCATCTCGCGATACATGTCGGTATCGACCGCACCCGGCAGGACGGCATTGACGCGGACGTTCTTGGGGCCGAACTCGGCGGCGAGCGCCTGTGTCAGACCGATAAGGCCCGACTTGCTGGCGGCATAGGCGGCAACGCCGGGGAAGGCGAAGCTGTAGCCGACGAAGGTTGAGGTGAAGATGACGGAGCCGCCGCCGTTCTTTTCCATCTGGCCGATCTGATGTTTGGCGGCCAGGAAGGAGGCGGTCAGATTGATCGTCAGCGCTTCGGCGAATCCGGCTTCCGAAACACCGGTGCTCGGGCCAGCTTCGCCAAGGATGCCGGCATTGTTGAAGGCGATGTCGAGCTTGCCGTAGCGGTCAACGGCGGTGGCGACCAGCGCCTGGTGATATTCTTCCGAGCGGACGTCGCCGGCCGCAGCAACGGCCTCTCCACCGGCAGCATTTATCTCCTCGACCAGGCTATCAAGCTCGGCCTTGCGGCGGGCGCCGACCACGACCTTTGCGCCTTCTGATGCAAAGAGCTTGGCCGTAGCGCGGCCGATGCCGGAGCTTGCGCCGGTGACGATGGCGACTTTTCCATTCAAGCGGTTCATTGTTCCATCTCCAGTGTTGGCTTTGGGATGGCGATCGCCGTCCCTTTCGATGAGCAGAAGATGGCATTTTCTTTTCGTTCGGATTAGTCTCCAAATGGTGGAACTCGAATTCGGATTTGCCGAACGATGATTAGGGTTGAGGGGATAACGGCCTTCGTGGCCGTCGTGGAATCCGGCTCGGTGAGCGAGGCCGCGCGACGCCTGCGGCTTTCCAAATCCGTCGTCAGCGAACGGCTGGCGGAACTCGAACGATCGCTCGGCGGTGTGCTCCTGCATCGCACCACCCGAAAACTCACGCTGACGGAAGATGGCGCGGCCTTTCTTCAGCGTGCGACGCGGATCGTTCAGGAGATCGAGGAAGCCACCGCCGAGATGGCAGTACGCCGCGGGACGCTGTCTGGTCCGCTGCGCATCGCCGCCCCCGTGACCTTCGGGCGCATGCATCTCGGCCCTGCGCTCTACCCCTTCCTTGCCGAGCACCCGGAAATCCAGCTGGTGCTTGATATCGATGACCGCCGCGTCGATGTCTCGTCGGAGGGGTATGACGCCGTTGTTCGTCATGGCCCGATCGTCGATTCCCGGCTGGTGGTGTGGAAGCTCAGTCGCAGCCGTCGGCTTTTGGTCGCCTCGCCAGACTATCTCGGCCGCCATGGTGTGCCGAAGACCCTTGCCGATCTCGATGGCCACAAGGGTATCTTCTATACCAACCGGGGCGTTGCGGACTGGCGGTTCCAGACGCCGGACGGTGCCATCGTCGTGCGCGCAAGCCAGGCCGTCGGCATGAACAACGGCGACATGATCCGCGATGCCGCCGCCGCCGGTCTCGGTATCGCGCTTCTTCCTGCCTTCATTGCCGGACCGGCGATCAGCGCCGGGCAGCTGCAGGAGATCGATGTCGGCTACAGACCGGAAGCCGAATTCATCTACATGGCGCATCCCGAGGGCCGCAATCCCTCGGCCAAGCTGCGCGCCGTCGCGGAGCATCTTCGCAAGACCTTCGGCGATCCGCCGTACTGGGACCGCGCCGGCTGATCAGATCAGGCTCATCAGATTGGCAGCAACGCGCGAACGCTGCGCCTTCAGCATGGCAAGTCCGAGACGCGCCGCCAGCGGCGGCCCCTCGATCGGACGGTAGGTGACGCCGTCGAGCGCAAGATGCGTGATCGAGGCAGGTACGATCGACACGCCGAGATCTGCGGCAACAAGGTTGACGACCGAGGGAATCTGCGGTGCTTCCTGCGTCACCACGAGTTCGAAACCGGCATCGCGGCACCCACGCACGATGTCATCGTAGAGACTGAGGCCGACCGTTCGGGGAAAGAGGATGAATGGCTCGCCGGCAAGCGATGAAAGAGGCACCTTGTCAAATTTTGCCAGCGGATGATGTGCAGGTAGCGCGATCAGCATCGGTTCGTCTGCCAGCCGCTTCAGGGTAACATCCTTCGGATCCTCCAATCCCGGCCTGATGAACGCGACGTCGATCTCTTGTCGCAGCAACTTTTCCATCAGCCAATTGCTGTTCATCTCGGTCAGGGAGAGGCTCACGTCCGGCCATTTTCCGCGAAAGCGACGAATCGTGCCACTGACTGCCGTGTTGAACGCCGATGACGCGGTGAAGCCAAGTGCCAGACGCCCGGTCTCGCCGCGCGTCGCGCGCTGGGCGGCCAACTTCGCCTTCTCGGCAGCCGCAACGGCGGCTCGCCCCTCCGGCAGAAACGCGATGCCCGCCTCCGTCAGTTCCGCGCCGTGCGGAACCCGATGAAACAGTGACGCGCCTATCTCGTTCTCGAGGTCACGGATTTGCTGGCTGAGCGGCGGTTGGCCGATCCCCAGCTTTGCGGCCGCGCGGGTAAAATTTCCTTCCTCGGCTACAGCCAGGAAATAGCGGATATGCCGCAGCTCCATAGGTATCTCCAAAACATATCAAGAATGCTTGTCTCATATATTGGACAAATGATACGTCGCTGGCTAGATCGAAAGGCGTGAAAGGTTGGTCCCCCATGCCACGCGTCGCAGACAAGCAGCCAGATGCCCTGGAAATCCAGGCCCGCCCTCATCTGAAGGTGGTGAGTACCGTCGCCGACCCGCAGGAAAAGCAGTTCCTGTTGCGGGGCACGCCGTCCTATCGGCGCGCCAGCCTTGCGCTCTTTCTCTCCGGCTTTGCCACGTTCTCGCTGCTCTATTGCGTGCAGCCGCTGATGCCGATCTTTGCCGCGGATTTCGGCGTCAGTCCGGCCGCAAGCTCGTTGTCGCTGTCGCTCTCAACCGGTTTTCTTGCCTTCGCCATCTTCTGCGCGGCCGCGGTCTCGGAAAGCTTCGGCCGTCGCAGCTTGATGTTCGCCTCCCTGCTCGGTGCGGCCCTTTGCACGATCGCCTGCGCTCTGGTGCCAAGCTGGCATGCGCTCTTGGTTATCCGTGCTCTGGAAGGGCTGTTGCTCGGCGGCGTGCCCGCGGTGGCGATGGCCTATCTCTCCGAGGAGATCGATCCGCGCGGCCTTGGTGCTTCGATGGGCCTCTATATCGCTGGCAACGCCTTCGGCGGTATGGCTGGCCGTGTTGTGACCGGCACGTTGGCGGAGTTCTTCTCGTGGCGGATCGCGTTGGGCGCGCTCGGCGTACTGGGCCTTGCCGCGGCAATTGGTTTCTTTCTGCTGCTGCCCGCATCGCGCAATTTTACGCCGCGCAAGGGTTTTGATGCCCGGTTCCATGTAAGGGCTTGGGTCGGCCATATCGGCAATCCGGCGCTGCCGCTGCTCTTCGCCATCGGCTTTCTCGCCATGGGCACTTTCGTGACCGTCTATAACTACATCGGCTTCCGCCTCGTTCAGGCACCATACAATCTCAACCAGACTGAGCTTGGCCTTATCTTCACGGTCTATCTCTTCGGTATCGCGGCCTCCTGGATCGCTGGACTGCTAGGGGATCGGATTGGCCACTTCATCGTTCTGCCGGCCGGTATCGCTGTTGCCGCCGCCGGTGTGGCGGTGACCCTTTTCTCCTCGTTGCCGCTGATCGTCCTTGGGATTGTGCTACTGACTTCGGGCTTCTTCATCGCTCACTCTGTGGCAAGCGCGCTCGTCGGTCGGCTGGCGCGGGGCACGAAGGGGCACGCCTCCGCGCTGTATCTGCTGTCCTATTATATCGGCTCGAGTGTTGCCGGTTCGGTGGGCGGTTACTTCTGGGGCGCGGATGGTTGGAACGCCGTCGTTTTCTTCACGTTGACGCTGTTGGCGTTGGGTATGGTCGCGGTGCTCGTCGCCGCAAAACTGGCGAAGCGGTAGCCGTCATCAGCAAGAACTATAAGCTGACTACACGTTTTTGAGGGTGCGCCGTGGCTGCGATCCTCTCATTCCGCTCCAGAGATACCAGAAAACGGCAATCAGGATGATGACACCTCCGACGATCGTCGAGCCAGCGGGTGTCTCCGAGAAGGCGAGCCAAACCCAGAGCGGGCCGAGCACGACATCGAGCAGTCCGATCAGCCCCGCCTCGCTGGACGGGATATAGCGGCCGCCGGTCATGAACAGCAGGTAGGCGATCCCTGATGTGGTCGACCCGAAGACGGCGAGCACCATGATTTCCTGCCAGCTCGGCAGCGTGTGGGACATCAGGGGCAGACAAAGCAGCACGCAGAAGCCCGACCCCAGCGCATTGACCGGCGCCAGCCGCAGCGCGGGGTAGCGCCGCGCTGCCACCAGCAGAATGCTGAAGGTCAGCGTCATCAGAAACGCCAGCGCGTTGCCAGCGATGTCCTCGGGTCTCGCGCCGAAGCCAGCGACGATTACCACGCCGACAAAGGCTATGAGGCTGGCGATAAGCACCCGACGACTGATCTTCTCCTTCAGCCAGACATAAGCGATGGCTGCCGCGACGAAGGGAACGGTCGCGTAGATTGCCAGCACATTCGCCACCGTCGTCAACTTCAGCGCGCCGACATAGCCATACATCGAGGTGGCGGCCATGAGCCCGAAGAGCGGATAGAAATAGAGCGGCACCTTGCCCGGCTCGGCGCTGATCCGCTTCTTCGCGAAAATGATGATCGTCAGCGCCAGCCCGCCAAACAGGGAGCGCCAGCCGAGCACGGTCCAGATATCGAGATCGAGCGCCCGCACGAAGAGGCCCGCCGTACTCCACATGATTGTGGCGATGCCGACGAGGAGTATACCGTAGGCGCGGGGCTGCATGGCGAGTCCGTTCATTGGGAGGGCAGAGTCGAATCGATTTCCGATATTTATCAGACATCAATGACTTCGGATTGGTCCGTTGCGCCACGTCGTAGCGCAATCCGACGGAAAACCAGGCGCCGCTCCTATCCCAAGCGGATGTACGGGACGTCCTTTTTTGCCACCTCGTCCAGCGCCTCTTCGTAGCCGGCATCAGCATAGCGCATGACACCGAGCGCGGTATCGTTGGTGAGTGCGTGGTCAAGCCGCTCATCGGCGGCGGAAGTGCCGTCGGCTACGACCGTTACGCCGCAGCTCGTCATATAGCCGGCATAGCCTCCGCCGCCCGAATGGACGACGACGAGATCGGCCATCGACGAGCAGAGCATCATTGCATCGATCAGCGGCCAATCGGCAATCGCGTCGGAGCCATCCTTCATCCGCTCGGTCATAATGTTCGGGTGCGCCATCGCGCCGGCGTCGAGATGATCACGCGAGAAGGCGACAGGCTCCTTGAGCTCACCGCTCGCGACCAGTTCGTTGACCCGGCGAGCCAGCATCGTGCGTTCACCGTGGCCGAGCCAGGCAATGCGCGCCGGCAAGCCCTCGAAGGGCACGTGCTCGCGCGCCAACCGGATCCAGTTGGTGATGATCTTGTTGTCTGGGAACATTTCGAGCAGCAGATCATCGATCCGGGCAATATCGCTTTCGTCGCCCGAAAGTGCCATCCAGCGGAACGGGCCGATCGCCCGGGCAAAGAGCGGCCGCAGATAGGCTTCGGTGAAGATTGGAATATCGAAGGCGTTGGCGACGCCGCCCTCTCTTGCCTGCGTGCGAATGAGGTTGCCGTTGTCGAAGACTTCAGCACCTTTTTTCTGGAACTCCAGCATAGCAGTGACGTGCTGCACGATCGAGGCGCGGCTTGCCGCCATCAACTGTCCCTGGCCGTCGTCGCGCAGCTCGCGCACCTGCGTAAGGCTCATGCCCTTCGGCACATAGCCGTAGACGAGGTCGTGCGCGGAGGTCTGGTCGGTGACGATATCCGGCACGATGCCGCGCCTGGCGATCTCGGGATAGATTTCCGCAGCATTGCCGACGAGACCGACGGACAGTGCCCGCTTATCCTTCACCGCTGCGTCGATCATGGCGAGCGCCGTATCAAGATCCGGCGCGATTTCCTGCAGATAGCCGATCTCCTGGCGCTTCTTCGCGCGCTCGGCATCGATGTCGACGCAGAGGATGGCCGCACCCGCCATGCGGCCGGCAAGCGGCTGTGCACCGCCCATGCCGCCAAGTCCCGCCGTCAGCACGAAGCGCCCGTGAAGATCCCCGCCGAACCGGCGCTCTGCGATGCGCATGAAGATTTCATAGGTGCCCTGGATGACGCCCTGGCTGCCGATGTACTGCCAGGCGCCGGCCGTCAGCCCACCCCAGCAGATCAGCCCCTTGCGCTGCAGTTCGTAGAAAACCTCGGCCTTCGCCCATTGCCCGACAATGTTGCAGTTCGCCATGATGACAAGCGGCGCCTTAGCGTGGGTTTTCACAAGGCCGATCGGCTTGCCTGACTGGATCAGCAGCGTCTGGTCCTCGTCCATTTCAGTCAGCGCCTTGACGATACCCTTGTGCGCCGCCCAGTTGCGAGCGGCTTTGCCGAGCGCGGCGTAGACAACGAGATTGTCCGGATCTTCACCGACCGAGAGAACGTTTTCCAGAAGCCGCAGCAGCGCTTCCTGCCGCCAACCCTTGGCGCGCAACTCCGGCCCGCCCGGAATCGGAAATTTCGGATGACGTGGATTGGGCTTCGGCATCTTGGTCGTTCCTCTCTCTGTCTTTTCTGGGCCTCGGGGCCCATGTTCCGTTCACTTGGCGGGCAGTGAGCGCACGAAGGCGATGGCGGTCTCCAGGAGACGGCGCCGCGTATCGTCATCGCCGTAAATCTCCGCGCCGATCCGCACCCAGCCGTGCATGGCACGGCCACCGGAAAGCATCTCCGCAGCACCGGGCAAATCAAGCGCCCAGCCGTCATTGCCTTTGCCGAGACGGATCAGCATGCCGTCCTGTCGGGCGCCGCAGAGGAGATTCCCGTCGAGCAGGAAGGCCAGCCCGCCGAACATCGGCTTTTCGCTGAGACCGGAGATAGTACCCAGCTCTTCCCTCAGCAATTCCTCGAGGCCGACGTCCCGCGCCATGCGATCACGCCCTTACTGCCAGCGCGTAGCGGGCAAGCTCGATCCCCATCGCCTTCTCCACCGGGGGATAGACGGTTGGGTCTAGAACGCTCGCCGACAGCGGAATGATGCTCATCGGCACATGCAGGATGAACACATGCATGCCACCCTTCAACTGACCGACGCTCAGCGGCTCGCCCTCGGGCGAGAGCGTTGTGATAACCGAGGGGAAGGTCGCGATCCGTTTGCCCCCGATGTCGTCGACGGCCATGTATTCGTTCATCACATGCATGGTCACCGCCTTGTCGCCGGAGCCGACGACGATCGTGCCGATGTCGAATGCCTCCTTGGTATAGACGACGTCCTTCTTGGTAATGATGCCTTCAGCCAGGATATGACCGCCTGTTGTCTTACAGATGGCGTCGATCACGGCTGAACCGCTTTTCTTCTCAGCCGCAATGATCGCCTCGCCCAGCGCCAATGCCATCGAGATGCCGCCAAGTGCTGCGTGGGTGCGCACATACGAGGCGCGCAGCGGGTTGCGGCAGCTCGCAATGAACCCGCCCGACTGGTCGGAGGCCGCGCGCAGTATCGGGGAGATCTTCGCCGTCGCCCCCTTCACGACAAGCTCGATGTATCGGTTTTCGGCGCGGTTTCCACCGACCGCCGTCTGGATCATCTGCTCGGGCGAGCCCGCCATGCCGATCGAGCCCATGTCGCCGGTCGGATGCGCACGGATATCGCCGACGGCGTCGACGACCTTGCTTCCGAGAATGGCGGAGGGCAGCCAGCCGTTCAGCGTCGATGACTTGCCGTTCTGGCCGATGATCAGGCCGGACAGTTTCTCGCCGAGTTCATCCTGCAGCAGCTGCACGGCCTTCACATAGTCGATGCCCTGCATTTCCCAGGGCGTCGTGGAGGCGGGCGCGCCGATCGCAGCGGCAGTCGCGATCCAGTCATCGTCCTTCAACTCATCGATCGACACAAGTTCCGGCTTGCCGACATTGACCGCTGCGTAGCCGAGCATGCGCCCGTGATCCGCCCAGCCGCCGCCACCGGCAGCATAGACCGACCCGCCCTTCACGGCTGCCTCGACATCCTTCTCAACCAATATGCGTCCCATCAGGCATTCTCCTGCTTCAAGCTCTTGTCCATGTCCAAGACGGCTTCGAAAAGCACGGCCGTCCCAAGCGCGATATCGTCATTCTCGGCCCACTCGTCCGCGGAGTGGCTGCGCCCCTCCCTGCACGGCACGAAGATCATGGCCGCAGGCGCCACCTTGGCAATCCAGGCCATGTCGTGGCCGGCGCCCGATGCCATTCGCCGGTGCCTGGCGCCGACGGTTTCGCACGCCTTTTCAAGTGTCTTTAGCAGTCCGGCATCGCTCGGCGTCGGACGGTTATCCGAAACCCGCATGGGGCTCTTGATCGATACTCCGTAAGCGATAGCTAACTTAATGACATGCTCGTCCAACCACTCGCAGAAGGCTTCCATGTCGTTGCGGACCTCGGCGCGTCCATCGATCAGCAAGACGACCTTGGAGGGAACGACGTTGGCCGCATTCGGCTCGATCCGGAACTCGCCGACCGTCGCCGCAAAATGCCCCGGTGTCTTCGCGCGGGCGGCTGCGGCATTGCGGATATCGAGAACCAGTTGCGCGGCGGCGACCAGCGCATCCGAGCGGCTATCCATAGGTGTCGTGCCGGCATGGTCGGCGCGCCCCTCGACGATAATCTCAATCCGGGTGATCCCGGCGATCGCGGTGACGATGCCGATATCCTTCTTCTCGTTCTCAAGGACCGGGCCCTGCTCGATATGAAGTTCGAGAAAGCCTGAAATATCGGGCCTGTTTTGCTGCTGCAGCACGCCCGGGCGCCCGCCGACCTCGGCGATCGCCTCGGCCAGGTCGCGCCCGTCCGTCGCGCGGGCAAGCCAGGCTTCCGGCAGCTGCCCGGTCATGCCTCGGCTACCGATACAGGAGACGCCGAAGATGCTGACCTCCTCCGCGAGGAAGTCGACGATTTCCAGGTCGTGATCGAGTTCAATACCCTGATCGCTCAGCGCGCGGGCGACTTCCAGCGCCGCCACGACGCCGGCAATGCCGTCGAACCGTCCACCATCCGGCACGGTGTCCGAATGCGAACCGAGGATGATCGTACCAAGCCCATCGATGGAACCTTTGCGCTTGCCGATCAGGTTGCCGGCGGCGTCGATCCGTGTCTCAAGCCCAGCCGCCCGCATGCGCACTTCGATATAGGCGCGGCCCTCGAGAAAGAGTTTTGAGAAGGCGCGGCGGGTCCAGGGATGGCCGGGTTCGGTGATCCCGGCTAGAGCGTCGATATCCTCTGCGATACGACCCGCATTGACCGGCAGGTTTCTGCTCATTCCGCGGCTCCGGCGATCACTTGCCTTGGCAGCGGATGCACAAATCGGCCGGTCCCAGGTTCAGCCAGCACGGTCGCGCCATCGGTGATCTTGTTCCCGCGCAGATAGGTCGCAGCGACCGTCCAGGGAAGGCGGAGACCGTTGTAAGGGCTCCAGCCGACCACGTTGTTGCCGCTCGCGGCCGCGTCATAGACCATTTCGCGCGGTTCGAGCACCACGATATCGGCGTCCTTGCCCGGCGTGAGCGCTCCCTTCACGTGGTCGAGGCGAAAATGCTTTGCCGGGTTCTCCGCCATCAGCTTGGCGGCCCAGGTCAGCGGGATACCGCGCTCAGCGGCACCCTTTATGAAGAGCGGCACCATCACTTCGAGTCCGGGGACACCCGACGCGTTCGCGAGCATGTCAGGGTTGGTCTTGCGGTTCTCGGACCAGCTGACGTGATCGGTCGAAACAAGCCAGACATTGCCGTCGGCGACCCTGCGCCACAGTGCCTCTACCTCGGCGCGTGGTCGGATCGGTGGATTGATCTTCGCCTTGCCGCCGAGACGCTTGACGTCGTTTTCCTCGTCAAGCGTCAGGTAATGAATGCAGCATTCGACCGTCGCCTCGTAGCCGTCGCGGCGGTAGGCGCGTGCGATGTCATAACCGCGCCCAAGCGAACAATGCACCACATGTGACGGGCAACCCGTATTGGCGCCCGTTTCGAAGATGGTGTGCATCGCCAGCAGTTCGGTGATCGGCGGCCGGGACAGTCCATGCGCGCGCCAATCCGTGATTCCGCTTGCCTTCACGCGTTCCATATAGGTGTGGACGGCCTCGTCATCCTCGTTGTGAACACCGGCAGTCAGCCCGGTCGGCGCGATCGCGGCAAAGCACTCGTCCAGAAGGGCAGGGGGGATGCGCGGGAAACGTTTCGGATCCGTGCCGAACGTCGAGAACTTGAAGGCGGCAACGCCTGCCTCAACCATTTCGGCGACCCGCTTGGCGCCTTCCTCGGGATCCACGGTGCCGTAGAGCGCAAAATCCACTCGAGCCTGCGGGCTGGCATGCGCGATCTTCTTCTTCACGGCTTCCGCCGAGCAGACGAGATTGCCTTCATCGTAGGGCATATCGACGATCGTCGTCACGCCGCCGGCAGCAGCCGAGCGCGTCGACCAGATGAAATCCTCCTGGTCCTTCTGCGACAGTGAGTGAACCTGTGCGTCGATGGCGCCCGGCAGGATCAGGGCCTTGCCGAGCAGATGGCGCTCGCGCGCGGCAGGCGGCAGGCCGAGCCCGACCTCCGCAATCTTGCCATCGCGGACGGCAACGTAGCCGGCTTCCAGAATGCGCTCCGGCAAAACGACCGTGCCTTGCAGAACGAGATCGAAATCAGCCATGCCGCTTTCTCCGTGGCGAATATTGAAGGATCAGATGGCGACCGGTTCCTGGGTCAGACGCTGCTCGATACGCGCCAGCGAGCCGAGCGCAAAGAAGTCGTCGAAGGATGCGATCGGCACCTCCTCGATCAGCTTGGACATGAAGGCGTCGGAGCCGAATTCTTCCTCGATCGCTTCCACCTCGGCCGAGAGTGGGCGGTCGACCGTATAAAAGTCCGCATGTTTGCGAACGACGTCATAGAGCATTCCACCGACACCTTTCGGCTTGTCGCCAAGGATGTCCACGGCCTGTGCGGAAAGCAGCGCCTCGAGGGCGGCAAGGCGCATCAGTGCCCGCATCTGGCGCTCGAAGCGCTCGATCACCAGGGGCAGGAACGCAGCCTCGTCCTCAAGGCCGGCCGCGACCACCAGCGACTGCGCTGAAACCGGGTTCGACATCGAGAGCACGCGTGAAAAGATCTCGCCGGCCAGCTTGATGATCGGGCCAAAGCCAGTGGCGATGCGGCCGGGCGGCACGAGATTGACGGGCAGATCGCGCCGCTGGCCGTTGCCCAGCAGGACGCAGCGGTTAAAGGCATTGCGGGCGGCGTGTGCCATGCAGAGAGCGGCCGATTCCAGCAGGATCGTCACATCGAGCGGCAGCGAACCGCCTGAGGTCATCACCCGGCCCTCGACGACGACAGGGTTGTCGTCGGAACGGCCGGTTGCAGCCAGGATCTTGTGCCCTGTCGTCAGCAGGTTCTCGATGACCGCGCCGAAAACCTGCGCGACCATGCGCAGGCTCAACGGGTCCTGGACGTGGGTCTTGACCGGCCAGTGCCAGGCGTCCGATGCATTGCAGAGCCAGGAGCCGATCAAAGCCTCCCGGGAGGTGCCGACATGCCGAACCGAAAGCCAGGGATCGCGGGACGCACCGAGTGCGCCAGAGGCCATCATGCCGGAAGCGAGCAGCACGCGAATGGAGGCAGCTGCATTGCGTGTCGCGTCCGCCGCGGCTGCGAAACTCACGGCGTTGACGCTGAGAGAGGCAAGGCTGTCGCGCGGGGCCATGGCGAAGGGCTTCATGCCGGCTGCCGCGAAAGCATCGGCCGCCTGCATGCGCTTGCCGCGATAAACGGCTTCCCCAACTCCAGTCAGCACGGCGCCGATCTGTCCCATGAGGCCGATATCGGCGCAACCAATGGAGCCGGTGCGGCGGACAACCGGAATGATGTCGACCTCGAGCATGCGGATGTAGGCATTGACGAGTTCCGGTGTGCAGCCGACCTGCCCCGTCAGTGCGGTGTTGATGCGGATCGCCATGGCGTTGCGCACGACGGAGCATGAAAACGGTGTCCCGGTGCCGAAGTGATGCGCGCGCACGAGCCCGAGACTGAAAGTGTCCAGGTCCTCCGGCGACCACTCCACGTCCTTCATGGCGCCGACGCCAGTGGTCGCTCCGTAGACGGGCATACCGGCCTTGATCGCGTCCTCGACAATCCCGCGGGCAATCTCGACGCGGGCCATACCGGTTGCCGAAGCTGAAAGCGCCACCTTGCCCGATCCGATCCTCACCATCTCAGCAAAGCTGAGCGGCTGCCCGGAAAGTTCGATGCGGGGGCGTTCATGCTTCATCTGCCATATCTCCTTGAAAAGTGAGACTATGCGACGGCGCTGCTCGATGGGATATCCCAAATATCGTACACAACATGCATTTGCGTATGATGGATCAGGTGACCACCCAAGCTATATAGAGAAGGGTGAGCGCGATAATCCAGAGGGCGAACCGACCGGAGCGATTGTGGCGCGCTTCCGACTTGCCGATCGCCTCGGCTGTTTCCGCGTCGAACCGCAATCCGTGCTCGCTCATCTGCAGCAGCTGATGGTGGAACTTCTCGGTCTTGGCGGCAATCTCAGGCGCGGCCTCGGCGAGCTTGACCGCCGCCTTCAACCCGTCCTTGATGTCGGTGACGATGCGTTTCGGGCCAAGATTGTTGCGGATCCAGTCGCCGACAACAGGTTCGGATGCTTTCCACATGTTGAAACGCGGGTTGAGCATGCGCGACACGCCTTCGACCACGACCATCGTCTTCTGCAGCATGACCAGTTCCGGCCGCGTCGCCATGTCGAAAAGTTCGGTCACCTCGAACAGTAGCGTCAGCAGCTTGCCCATCGAGATTGTTTCGGCAGGTTGGCCATGGATCGGCTCACCGATCGCGCGGATTGCCTGTGCGAAGCTCTCGACATTGTGGTGACCCGGCACATAACCCGCTTCGAAGTGGACTTCAGCGACCCTGACGTAGTCGCGGGTGATGAAGCCGTAGAGGATTTCGGCAAGAAAGCGGCGTTCCTTCTTTCCCAGTCGTCCGACGATCCCCATGTCGACCGCAACGATATCGCCGTGCTCGTCGACAAAGAGGTTACCGGGATGCATGTCGGCATGAAAGAAGCCATCGCGCAGCGTGTGGCGAAGAAACGACTGGATCAGTGTGTCCGCGAGCAGGTTGAGGTCGTGGCCGGCAGCGCGAAGCCCCTCGACGTCGGACATTTTCACGCCGTCGATCCACTCCATGGTGATCACGTCGCGGCCGGTGCGCTCCCAATCGACCTTCGGGACACGGAAGCCCGGGTCTTTTTCAGTGTTTTCGGCGATCTCGGAAAGGGCTGCTGCCTCAAGCCGCAGGTCCATTTCAACCTTGGTGGTCTGCTCCAGGGTCTTCGTCACCTCCACCGGCCTCAGGCGCCGGCTCGAAGGCATGAAGCGCTCCTGCATGTGAGCGACGAGATACATCGCCTCGATGTCATGGGTGAAGCGTTGGCGTACGCCGGGGCGAACGACCTTCACCGCAACCTTCTTGCGTCCCGCATGCGTATTGACTTCGGCGGGGTGCACCTGAGCGATCGAAGCAGCCGCAATCGGCTCGTCAAAGCTTGCATAGAGGTCCTCGATAGGACGTCCGAGCGACCCCGCGATGCTCGCCTTGGCCGCCGCGGACGGGAAGAACGCCATGCGGTCCTGAAGCTGCGACAGGTCGTCGGCAAATTCGACACCGACAACATCCGGGCGCGTCGCGAGGAACTGGCCGATCTTCACGTAGGAAGGGCCAAGCCGCTCCACCGCCTGCGCCAGCCTGTCGCTGCGCTTCTTCGATTTCGCGCGGTTGCGTGCAAACAACCCGACAAACGACTTGGCAACGCCGATCGAGGGCGGAAGATCCTCCGACGGCAGAGCCGAAATCACGCCTTCGCGCACGAGAATCCAGCCGACGCGCCAGAGCCGGAAATATGCTCCCAGAGTGCTCATGCCGGATTGCCTGCCTGCGAAAGCGAGCGGGTGAACGATTGCTGTCGAACCATCCCTTAGAGCTTCCAGCCAGAGTGGAGAGCTGCGATCCCGCCGGTATAGTTCGTGAAGCTCACGCGGGAGAAACCGGCGTTGCGGATCATCTCGGCGAAATTCTCCTGATTGGGGAACTTGCGGATGGATTCCACGAGATACTGATAGGGTTCGGCCTCGCCGGTGATCGCCTTGCCAAACTTCGGAATGGCATTGAATGACCAGCTGTCATAGACGCGGTCGAGGAGCGGCATGTCCACTTCGGAGAACTCGAGCACGAGCAGGCGGCCGCCGCGCTTGAGCACGCGGTAGGCTTCGCTGAGCGCCACGTCGATGCGGGGCACATTGCGGATGCCGAAGGCGATCGTGTAGGCGTCGAAGCTGTTGGGCTCGAACGGAAGATCCTCGGCATTGGCTTCGACGAAGGTCAGGTTGTCCGAGAGCTTCTTCTTGGCGGCGCGCTCGGCGCCGACACCAAGCATCGAACCGTTGATGTCGAGCACGGTCGCATGGGCCTGGCGGTTGGAGGCCTCGACGATACGAAACGCGATGTCTCCAGTGCCGCCGGCAACGTCGAGAACCTTGTAGCCGGGCTCCTTGCGCGGGTTCAGCGCCGAGATCATGGCATCCTTCCAGACGCGATGCATGCCGACCGACATGACGTCGTTCATGATGTCGTAGCGCTTGGCGACCTTGTGAAAGACCTCGTTGACGAGACCCTGCTTTTCACCATCCGCCACTTCGCGGAAGCCGTAGGATGTTTCCATGCCGCCTTCGGCGGAGGTACGGCTTTCTGACATCGAAATACTCCATCTCTCTGAAATCGGCGCGGCGACCATAGCGAACGGACGCGCGCGGCGCTATCTCTGGGCCACGGTCAAAGCCGCGGCACCTTGGCGCTATAGCGCACAACGCCCGTGGTTGAAACATGTTAGATATAGATGGGTTAAGATGCCGGAATTGCCAGAAGTCGAAACCGTCAGACGGGGGCTTGCCCCGACAATGGAGGGCGCGCGGATCGCCCGCCTGGAGCTCAGGCGCAAGGATTTGCGCTTTCCCTTTCCCGATGGTCTCGAGGCGCGGGCGACCGGCCGCAGCATCGTCGCGCTCGGCCGCCGCGCCAAATATCTGCTGATCGATCTCGATGACGGCACCACGATTATCTCGCATCTCGGCATGTCGGGGTCGTTTCGCATCGAGGCGGGACCGATTTCCGATGTACCCGGCGAATTCCATCATCCGCGTTCGAAGGACGAAAAGCACGATCACGCCATCTTCCATCTGGAAGGACCGAACGGCGTCAGCCGAGTCATCTATAATGACCCGCGCCGCTTCGGCTTCATGGATATGGCGCAGCGCTCCGAACTCGATCTCAATCCCTTTTTGTTCGGATTGGGCCCGGAACCGACGGGCAACGAGCTCAGTGCGGCCTACCTGGCGGAACGCTTCATGGGCAAGGCGCAACCGTTGAAAAGCGCGTTGCTCGATCAAAAGAATATAGCCGGGCTCGGCAATATATATGTCTGCGAGGCGCTATGGCGCGCGCACCTGCGCCCGACCCGTGCGGCAGCGACTGTCGTCACCAAGACCGGCAAGCCGACCAAGCAAATGGATCTTCTGGTCGCCTCGATCCGAGATGTCATCGCCGACGCCATCAAGGCCGGCGGCTCGTCGCTGCGCGACCATATCCAGACGGACGGCTCGCTCGGCTATTTCCAGCATTCCTTCTCGGTCTATGATCGCGAAAGTCTACCTTGCCGCACGCCGGGTTGCGGCGGTACGGTCGCGCGCATCGTTCAGGCGGGGCGCTCGACCTTCTACTGCCCTGACTGCCAAAAATAACGGGAGGATTGTCCATGGCCTACGAAACGCTGATCGTTGAAACCCGTGGAGCGGTAGGGCTCATCACATTGAATCGCCCGCAGGCGCTGAACGCGCTGAATTCGGCAGTGCTGAAGGAGCTTCTGCAGGCCTACGAAGCCTTTCAGGCCGATGATGCCGTCGGCGCCGTGGTTTTGACCGGCTCCGAGCGCGCATTCGCCGCCGGCGCCGACATCAAGGAAATGCAGCCGCTCAGCTATGTCGATGTCTATAGTCGCGACCTGATGAGCGGCTGGGACGATGTCGCCAAGGTGCGCAAGCCCGTCATTGCGGCGGTCAGCGGCTTTGCGCTCGGTGGCGGCTGCGAGCTTGCGATGATGTGCGACATCATCATCGCCTCCGAAACCGCCAAGTTCGGCCAGCCCGAAATCACGCTCGGCGTCATCCCCGGCATGGGCGGCTCGCAGCGGCTGACGCGGGCCGTCGGTCGATATAAAGCCATGGACCTGATCCTGACCGGGCGGATGATGGACGCCGCCGAGGCCGAGCGCGCAGGACTCGTTTCGCGTGTGGTGGCGCCCGAGCGGCTGTTGGACGAGGCACTGGAGGCTGCCGCCAAGATTGCCTCGCTTTCCCTTCCTTCGGTGCTGATGGCGAAGGAGGCCGTAAACCGTGCTCTGGAGACCACCTTGGAGGAGGGGCTGCGTTTCGAACGTCGCCTTTTCCATAGCCTGTTCTCCACCGAAGATCAGAAAGAGGGGATGACGGCCTTCATCGAAAAGCGTAAGCCTGCCTTCAAGAACCGCTGAGCCCTTGGAGAAAGGCGGCGTTTCCTCGAAAATGCGCGTTGACGTGGGTCGGCTTTAGGGTTATATGCCCGCCCACGGTTCGGGAAGCCACTCCGGTTTTCCGATTATGCTCCCGCATTGCTGTATGAAGTGGCCGCAAGGCCCGCGGTGATGACGGAGTTTGTTCGAATTCTTAGAGAGGCATCCATGGCCAATACAACTTCGGCGAAAAAAGCGACCCGCAAGATCGCCCGCCGTACCGACGTCAATAAGGCTCGTCGCTCGCGCGTTCGTACTTTCGTTCGCAAGGTCGAAGAGGCAATCGCATCCGGCGATGCTGCCAAGGCAAAGGAAGCTTTCCTCGCCGCGCAGCCGGAACTGGCCCGCGCTGCAAGCAAGGGTGTTGTGCACGCCAACACGGCATCCCGCAAGGTTTCGCGCCTTGCAGCACGTGTGAAGGCTCTGTCGGTTTCTGCGACCGCATAATCTTTCGTTAATAAACCTAACATTATGATTAGCCCGGCAACTTTGTCGGGCTTTTTCGATTCCGCCGACTGGCTTCCGTATGGTTAATTCGGCGACGATTTCATGTCGAGCGTGTGACACGAAAAATATAACAAAAACAAACACTTGCTGTAGGATACTTCAGGTACACTCGACTCAGGGCCTACAATCTGCGGTCTGAGCAGAGTCAAGAAGCTTTTTTATTTTTTTCTTTTTATGCGTGTCAAAAATGCCAGCGGGAGGAATCTCCTTGATTCAAAAGCGATTCTTTTTTGACATGGATGTGACGCCCAAAATCTCCCCCCGGAGTCAACGGCCCGCGCTTAATTTTGCGTAAAATTCATCGTTGATTCCCGCATTCGATCCTGCCTAAATGCCGGTCAACAAGGGGTCCAGACATCACCTGTGAAGGCTTGGTCTGAAACTGCCACGTCGGCAGGACGATGAACCTGTGCCGCTTGTTACGGAGAGCATAAGTCTCCGGTTTTTCACGCACTTGAGCATTTTTAGCCGCGACGTGGCTGTCGCGGGACGGTGATGTTTTGTGTGTTGGTTGCACGTGTTGCGTGAAACCGGAATGGGAAGAGAAGTCGTAACAAGACGACCGGACGCCAGCTGACGAGGAGCGGCATCCGGTCCGACAGAAGGCAGTCGAAACCGCATGATGCGGGCTCACGCTTTCTTGGGAGGTCTTGTGAGTGGGGCAGTATTTGAGTGAACCGGCAGGCGAGTGGCTCATGAGGGTGCCACTTTCAGGCCATAGCGGGGAAATAATCGGGCGACAAACAAAGTCGGCCGACGAATGGAAGGCGGCATGATGCAGATGAATACAATGACGGCGGATGTCCTGGAGAGTGGGGACGGTGAACCGCAGGCGTTTGGCTCTATTTGCGCCGGAGCGGCAGCAGGGGAAAAGGGAGACATGAAGCATGGTGTGCTTTTCGAACGCGTCAGCGCCCGTCTGAAGGCGCAAGTCGGTCCGGATGTCTATGCAAGCTGGTTCGCGCGGCTGAAGCTGCATTCGGTTTCCAAGAGCGTCGTGCGCCTCACGGTACCGACAACATTCCTGAAGTCCTGGATCAACAACCGGTATCTCGAGCTGATCACCGGTCTGTTCCAGGCAGAAGACTCCGAAATCCTGAAAGTCGAAATTCTCGTGCGCACAGCAACGCGTGGCGTTGGCAAGCCAGCTGAAGAGCCGGCTTCTCCAGAGCCTGTTGCCGCGGCGCAGACGCGCCGCCCGGTGGCGCAGCATGCCGGCCAGATTGCACAGCAGGCGGTATCTTCCGCAGCTGCTGCGCGTCCGGCCAGCTCCGGCCAGCCGCTCTTCGGCTCGCCGCTCGACTCCCGCTACACCTTCGACACCTTCGTCGAAGGCAGCTCCAATCGTGTAGCACTTGCTGCTGCCAAGACGATCGCGGAAGCCGGTCAGGGTGCTGTCCGTTTCAACCCGCTGTTCGTCCATTCCAGCGTTGGCCTCGGCAAGTCGCATCTTCTGCAGGCGATCGCCAATGCCGCGGTTCAGAACCCGCGCGCACTGCGTGTCGTCTATCTGACGGCAGAGTATTTCATGTGGCGTTTCGCAACGGCGATCCGCGACAATGATGCCTTGACCCTGAAGGACTCGCTGCGCAACATCGACCTTCTGATCATCGATGACATGCAGTTCCTGCAGGGCAAGATGATCCAGCACGAGTTCTGCCACCTGCTGAACATGCTGCTCGACAGCGCCAAGCAGGTCGTGGTCGCTGCCGACCGCGCTCCCTGGGAGCTGGAATCACTCGATCCACGCGTCCGCTCGCGTTTGCAGGGCGGTGTGGCCATCGAGCTCGATGCGCCTGACTATGAGATGCGTCTCGAGATCCTGAAGCGTCGTCTCACCGCGGCACGCGTTGAGGACCCGTCTCTGGAAATCTCGGCCGAGCTGCTGAACCATGTTGCGCGTAACATCACGGCGAGTGGCCGCGAGCTGGAAGGTGCTTTCAACCAGCTACTCTTCCGTCGCTCCTTCGAGCCGAACCTGACGGTCGAGCGCGTGGATGAGCTTCTTGCACATCTCGTTGGCTCGGGTGAACCGCGCCGCGTCCGCATCGAGGACATTCAGCGGATCGTCGCACGGCACTATAACGTATCGCGCCAGGAGCTGGTCTCGAACCGCCGCACCCGCGTGATCGTCAAGCCGCGCCAGATCGCCATGTATCTGTCGAAGACGCTGACGCCGCGGTCCTTCCCGGAAATCGGCCGCCGCTTTGGTGGTCGCGATCACACGACCGTGCTGCATGCCGTGCGCAAGATCGAGGAACTGATTTCCGGTGACACGAAGCTCTCGCATGAGATCGAGTTGCTGAAGCGTTTGATCAACGAATAGTCGGGCGACCCTTCTGCACAAGTTTGACGGCCGGGCATCACCCGGCCGTTTTCTTTTGCGCGCAATCTTCTGTACGCTCGGGTGGCGGAGCATCAGGGGAGGGAGCTGAATGAGTTTCGACAGGATCGCTGTTCTCGGGCTGGGCAAGGTTGGGCGATTGGCCGCAACGCTCTTGCATGAGGGTGGCTTTGACGTTCTCGGTGTCGATATACAAGCGCCGACGGAAGGTCTGCCCTTCGAATGCAGGAGTGGGGACATTTCCAATCCCGCTGTCATCGGCGAACTGCTCTCGAGCGTCGAGGCCGTGCTGTCCTGCCTGCCTTATCATCTGAATATCGGACTGGCGCGCGCTGCCCATCTTGCTGGCATTCATTATTTCGACCTGACGGAGGACGTGCCGACCACAAATTTCATCATCGAACTATCCAAGACAGCACGCGGGCTGATGGCGCCGCAATGTGGCCTGGCTCCCGGCTTCGTCGGCATTGTCGGATCAAGCCTCGCGGACGGCTTCGACAAATGCCGCTCCATCCGAATGCGTGTAGGTGCGCTGCCGCAGCACCCGACCGGTCTCCTCGGTTACGCCTTCAACTGGTCGCCGGAAGGTGTGGTCAACGAGTATCTGAACGACTGTGAAGTCATCGAGGGCGGCGTTCGCAAGCTCGTCTCGCCGATGGAGTGGCATGAGACGATTTATGTCGAAGGCGTGAAGCTCGAGGCCTTCACGACGTCGGGCGGCCTCGGAACCATGTGTGATACGCTGCTCGGCAAGGTCGAGAACCTCGACTACAAGACGATGCGCTATCCCGGACATATGGATCTGATGAACTTCTTCTTCCATGAGCTGCTGATGCGCGAACGGCGCAGCCTTGCCGGCGAAATTCTCACCAACGCCAAGCCACCGGTCGAGGACGATGTCGTTTATGTCCATGTGGCAGCGGAAGGCCTGGAAAACGGCAAGCTGCGCCGCAAGGAATTTGTCCGCGCCTACTATCCGATCGAGATATCAGGCGCTCGCCGCACAGCGATCGCCTGGACGACGTCGGCCTCAGTGGTTGCAGTGATCGAGATGGTGCGCGACGACCTGCTGCCGTCCACCGGCTTCCTGCATCAGGAATACATTCCGCTGGAGATGTTTCTGAATACCCCGACCGGCAGCCTTTTCAAGACTGGTGCGGCTGGCCGCTAACTTGCCAGGCTGGTCCAATATGCCCCCTCGAAGGGGACAGCGGCGAAGCGCTCGTTGATCTCGGCAAGGCTGCCCGCCGGATCGACGTCGACGAAGAGGTCGGGCCTTACCCAGGATGCTACGGCCTCCGCGGCCAGCACGTTCATAGGTACGGCGTTGAAGAAATTCCACATGCCGTGCACCTTCCCTTCGCGCACCGCCTTTAGCGGGGCAAGGGTTGGTGCCTTGACGGTTTCCTGGAGCGACTGCCGGGCTTCCGAAGGGTCAACGCCGGGGCCGATCGAGAAGACGGTGTAGATGCCCCCCGGAGAGCCGGTGGCGATATAGACGTCCGGCTCGGCCGCAATAATATATTCTGCCGTCACCGGTCCTCCCTGTGGCGGCAGGTTCTTGTCTGCGATGTTGCGTCCGCCGGCAAGCGTGATCAACTCGCCGAGGCCCGTCCGACCGATTGCCCAGCTGCCGCGTGTTACGCTTGGAAAGGCATCCATGAGCACGAGCGGCCGGTCTTCGCCCTTTCCGGTCGCCCTCGCTCTGATGCGCTCCACCCGCTTCTCGAAGAACTGAGCATAGTCTTCCGCTTGCCGGTCGCATTCCAGAATGCGACCGAGCAGGCGAATGTCCCGCGGGGTGCTCCTCAGCGGATCGAGATTGAAATCGACGACGATAACCGGCACACCGATCGAGTCCAGATAGTCGATGGCACGTTTGCCCTGCTCGCCGTCTGCCTGCCACCTACCCATCACGGCAAGGTCGGCCTCCAGGGATAGTGCTGCCTCGAAGGACATGCCGTCTGCCTGCCCATTGCTGACGAGCGGTACCTTGTCGATCGACGGAAATTTCTTGCGAAATGCATCGTAGATGAACGGGTTATCCGTCTTCATGTCGGTCGCCCAGCCCGCCAGCAGGCTGACCGGATCTGGATGGATCAGCGACAGTGCGAAGAGATTGAACCCCGTTCCGAGAATAATCGCCTCAGGCTTCTTTGATATCGTCACCGTTCGCCCGACGGCATCGGTCACCGTCAGTGGCCAGCGCGTCTCTGCCTTCAACAGAGACGGCGCGCAGAGCGTGGCGGAGGCCGCGGCGAGAAAGCCGCGTCGCGTGATCTTGGAGGGGGTCATTGTACGTTCCTCTGGCTGGGAAGAGCGCAAAGCTTGCCGCAGCTCGGGACGCCGGGCAGCATGTAGCGCAGGCAGCATATTTTTCGCCTCGCGACACGCTCTCCGTCCTCCTCGACATATCGCATGCTGCCGCAAAGGGGGTTGGCGCCACCATCAGGCAGGCAGCCGCGCACGAAGACAGTCAGGTCCGGGCCGTCCGGTGGTCGTGTCAACCGCAGCACATAGTCGAGATACACAGCGGCATTGTTCCAGCACAGCTTGGCTGAAATGCCGGAGGCGGTGAGCTTCCTGACGGCTTCCGGAAGATGCTCTTCCAAGAGCGGGCCAATGGCGTCGAAGGCGTCGTCTTGGCGATCCTCTGCATTCCGGCCACGGTGCGGCACGCCGAATGCACGCGGCAAGCCATTCTCCTGCAAGGCGATTGTCATCCCGTCGAAGGCCACGGGAAGCTCTTGCGCGGCAAGGCGGCGGGCAAGCACATAGGGAATGGAGAGAGTGGAGAAATAATAGAGGGACCACATCGACACGACGGCGCGCCTGTCGCTGTTGCCACAGGTCTCGGCGTAGCGATCGATCGCCTGCCTGAACCCGCCGTCGCCGAAAAAGCGCGGCAGCGGCACTCCGTCAGACAGGTCGGTGGAAAGAGTCATCTTCTCGCTGCACCATGCATGCTCGCCGGCAAAGGCCGGCGAGAGAACCGCGGCGTGGCCACCGGGATCAGCGATATGGTGCTGCGCGCTCGCCATCAGCTCACCATGTGTAGCGCAGGCTGCCGATCACAGTGCGTCCCTGGTCGCGGTAGCAGAAGCCGGCCGAGCATATTGGCTCGCGGCGGTCGAAGAGGTTGGTGGCGTTCACCTGAAGGCTCAGGCCGTCGTATTTCTTGTCGAGCGCGGCGAAATCATAGCTGACGGCGGCGTCGAAGAGGACGCGGGAGCCATTCTGGGCCGTATTGGCGTCGCTGGTGTAGCTTTTGCCGAGATAGCGGGTGCCAAAACCGATGCCGAGGCCGTAGATCGGGCTGCTCTCTTGGAACCTGTAATTCGCCCAGAGCGCAGCCATGTGCCTCGGAACCGACGAGACGGAATTGCCCACCGTCCCCGTCGTGCCTTCAAGGATCTCGGTATCGGTGTAGGTATAAGACGCGACCAGCGACAGGCCGTTGTCGAGGCTCGTGTTCGCTTCGAGCTCTAGGCCGCGGGAGCGGATCTTGCCGCGCTGAACCTGAATATTGGCCGGTCCGGTCGGCAGGTTCACGACCTCGTAGTAAAGGCTGTTCTTCTGATCGATGTTGAACAGCGCCGCCGTGATGAGCGTATTGCTGTTTGGCAACAGGTACTTGACGCCAATCTCTTCCTGCTCGCTTTCCGTTGGCTTGAAGGGTTGGTCGGTCTCTTGGTTGATGCCGGCATTGGGCGCGAAGGCGGTGGAGTAGCTGGCATAAGGCACAACGCCGAAGTCAGTCTCGTAGCCCAGGCCGATACGTCCGGAGAATGCCCTGTCCTTTTGCGAAATAGTGGTCAGGGCATTCGTGCTGAGGTCCGTATTGTCGGTGTCGGTGGAGACCCAGTCGTAGCGACCGCCGACGGTCAATATCCACGCGTCATAGCGGATCTGGTCCTGCAGGTAGGTGCCAACCTGCCATTGGTCCTGGACCGAGCGAGTGTCGAAGTCGATCGGAGCGACAAACGCTCCCGCTGTCGGATTGTTGGTGTCGAGCGGTGGCGACGCACCACGGCCGTCGAGCGAGCGCCAGCGTAGCTTGGTCAGGTCGAGGCCCGCAAGCAGCGTATGGTCGACCGCGCCCGTTTCGAACTGGGCTTCCAACTGATTGTCGATGACGAAGGCTGTCAGTCGTTCGTCGAAGGTTCCGGCACTGCGATCGAGCAGGCTTGGATCGACCGCATTTGGTGCGTAGGCGAAGGCCCAGTCGGCGTCGGTGTTGAGCGTCGAAATGCGGGCGTTCTGGCGGAAGACGAAGACGTCGCTTAGCCGATGCTCGAATTCGTAGCCGATACGCGCCTGGTTTTGGACAGAGTCGTTGTAGGCCGGATTGCCTGCGAAGTAATCTGTAACGTTACCGGTTGGATCATTGTAGTAGGCCGCCGTGCCGCCGGTCTTGGTTCGGGAATACTCGCCGAGAATGGTGAGTTTCGTGTCTTCATCCGGCTTCCACATGAAAGCTGGCGCAATATAGACGCGGTCGTCGGGAACACTGATCTGCTCTGTATTGGCGTCACGGTAGAGGCCCGTCAGACGATAGTAGAAGGGATCCTGGTCATTGACGGGACCCGAGAAATCGAACTGGGTTTGATAGCGCTGTTCCGTACCATACTGCAGCTGAACCTCGTGAAAAGGCTCTTCCGTCGGCCGCTTGGTGATGAGGTTGTAGAGACCGCCGGCACCCGATGCTCCATACAGTGCCGAGGAAGGGCCACGCAGGATCGAGACGCCTTCCAGGCCATATGGCTCGGTCTTGAAGAGTGACGAGCCTGCGCCCGGCTGGCGAAGGTTGTCGCGGAAGATCCCGTTATAGGTTACGTCGAAGCCTCGCACCGAGAAGGAATCGAAACGCGGATCGAAGCCGTAGGCGCCGACACGAGTGCCCGGCGTGTAGGCGACCGCATCGAGCAGCGATTGCGGGTTGCGATCCTTCAGCTGCTGTTCGGTGACCGACGAAATCGACTGAGGCACTTCGATGAACGGCGTGTCGGTCTTCGTGCCTGTCGCGCTGCTCTTGCCGACATAGCCGTCGGCCTGGATCACGCCGCCACTTCCGCCATTGACGATGATGTCTTCAAGAACTGTCGCGCCGTCCTGCCCTGTTGCATCTTGCGCCAAGGCGGGCGTGATAAGATGGATAAGAGCCACGCTCGTCAACGCCGACGTGGAAAGGATTCGAGAGGGAAATCGAAGACTATTCATTGGCTTATCACCCCGGGCATGCACAGTGCGAATTTTATGTGGAGTGTAGTAGTCAAGAAAAACCCGGAAGAAAACCCATTTTTATGATTAAATTACTCTACTTTTAATCAGCATGACAAATCCGCCACAGCCGGGTTCAGGCCTGCGCTTCCGACAGCAACCAGCGGCGGAAGGCGGCCGCGGCCGGACGCTCCAGGGCCAGCCCGGGATAAACGAGGTGAAAGGCGAGCCTGCTGGCGATGCCGAGCGGGAACGGTGTGGCAACGCTACCTTCCTGCAGGTCTCGCTCCAGAAACGAGCGGCGCATCAAGGCAAATCCCAGCCCGGCCTTCATCGCGTCATAAGCTCCGTTGCCATGCATGAAGATTGGCCCGCGTGATGGGTCGGCTCCCCTTGCGCCGGCCGCTTCTAGCCAGAGCTGCCAGTCATGGCGATAGACATCATGGATCAGCTGGAAACCGGCGAGAGCGTCGGGCGAAGGATTGTCGCCTAGCTGGACCGCAAGCCCCGGCGTGCAAACCGGCACAAGCTCATCGTCGACGAGGCGCTCGCTGATCAGGCCGTCATAGCCCCCGAGCCCATGGCGGATTGCAAGGTCGATCCCGTCGCGCTGAAAATCGAGCACGCGGTGAGATGCGCTGATGCGGACGTCGATTTCGGGATGCATCGCCTCGAAGCGGCCGAGCCGCGGCACCAGCCAATAGGTCGCAAAGCCCGCCGTGCAGGTGACATTGAGGACGGCGCCGCGTCCCCGCGTCGTGATTGCCGCCGTCGCTTCCCGGACCAGGCGAAAAGCTGCCCTGAGCGTTGAAAAATAGTCTGCGCCCTCCACGGTCAGGGCCAGCGCGCGGGTCTTTCGCTCGAACAGCTTGACGCCTAGTGATGTCTCCAGATCGCGGATCTGCAGGCTTACGGCTCCCGGCGTCACGTTGAGCTCTCTCGCCGCCAGTGTCATGCTGAGGTGCCGGGCGGCGGCTTCGAAGGCTCGAAGTGCCGAAAGCGAAGGAAGATAATCGGTCATGGTTTAGCTCAGCTATATCATAGATCGAGAAAGACTCGTTTGTCTGTGGACCAGCATGGCAATAATATCAGCATGAAAGCAGCCGCAAAAGCTGATTCACGGTCAACGATGAGCGAGATTAAATCGTGAATAGTCGCATTTGCATGGCGCAACAATCGGGTGGCGGAAGGCTGTGATGGCGCGTAGGCCAGTCACAGGCTGACGAAGGAGAGCGTGATGCAGCAGAAACAGATGGGCTTTGCCGAATGGGGAATGTTGCTTGTGCTCTCCCTGCTGTGGGGCGGATCCTTCCTCTTCAACGGCATTCTCGTGAAAAGCCTGCCGCCCTTTACCATCGTCACGGGCCGGGTGCTGATCGCCGCGCTGGCGCTGAACCTCATTGTACGTGCGACCGGCCATGCCATGCCGCGCGACGGCAGGTCCTGGGTGGCCTTCTTCGGCATGGGCATCCTCAACAATATGATCCCGTTCTGCCTCATCGTCTGGGGCCAGACGCATATTGCCAGTGGCCTCGCTTCGATCTTGAATGCGACGACGCCGCTCTTTGGCGTCGTCGTCGCTCATTTCCTGACCGCAGACGAGAAGATGACCGGCAATCGCCTGATCGGCGTCCTCGTCGGTTTTGCAGGTGTCGCTTACATGATCGGTTTCGACGTGCTGCGCGATCTCGGGTCGAATGTGTTGGCGCAGCTTGCCGTGCTTGGTGCTGCGCTCTCCTATTCCTTTGCCGGGATCTTTGGTCGACGCTTCCGCCAGATGGGCATGGCGCCGCTCATTCCGGCCGCGGGACAGGTCACCGCCTCGACCGTCTTGATGCTGCCGATAGCGCTCATCGTCGACCAACCATGGACGCTGGCCGCGCCGTCGCTCGAAACATGGATGGCGTTGCTGGGCCTGGCCCTGCTGTCAACAGCGATCGCCTATGTGCTGTTCTTCCGCATTCTCGCGACTGCGGGGGCAACGAACCTGATGCTGGTGACCTTCCTGATCCCGGTCAGCGCCATCCTGCTTGGTGCAGCTATTCTCGGCGAGCAGCTGCAGGCAAAGCACCTGATTGGCATGGCGATGATTGCGATCGGCCTTGCGGCTATCGATGGGCGATTGTTCTCGCTGGGCAGAAAGCGACCCGCCTAGCAGGCGAGATCGGCGACCACGGAATCGAGGATCAGCATGCCTGACGGCGTGCAGCGAAGCCGGGAATTGCCGATCCGCTCGACGAAGCCGTGTTCCAAAAGAAACTCTTCACGCTTCGGGTCGAGGTCGCGACCCGAAAGCTGCTGCCAGCGGGCAAGATCGACGCCTTCCTTGAGGCGCAGCCCCATCAGCAACAGTTCGTCGGACTGCTCTTCATAGCCGAGCTGTTCCATTTCCAGCATACCGTGTCCGTCGCGCTCGACCAGATCCAGCCAGCTCTCCGGCTTCCGCTCGGTCGCGGTGGCAATCTTCGTGGAGCCCCGCGTCAGTCGCCCATGGGCGCCGGGGCCGATACCGGCGTAATCGCCATAACGCCAGTAGGTGAGGTTGTGGCGGCTCTCAGCACCCGGACGTGCGTGATTGGATACCTCGTAGGCAGGCAGTCCCGCGAGAGCGGTGATGTCCTGCGTCGCTTCATAGAGCAGCGCCGATTGATCGCCATCCGGAACGACAAGCTTGCCAGCCTTATGAAGGCCAAAGAACGGCGTGCCTTCCTCGATCGTCAGTTGATAGAGCGACAAGTGATCGACGGCGTAGGAGATCGCCTCCTTCAACTCGCGCTCCCATTCGTCGACGGTCTGGTTCGGGCGGGCATAGATCAGGTCGAAGGACATGCGCGGGAAGATATCGCGCGCAAGCTTGATCGCCCGCAGCGCATCAGCAACGTCATGCAGCCGCCCGAGAAACTTCAGGTCGCGGTCGTTCAACGCCTGGACGCCAAGCGAGACACGGTTGACACCAGCGGCGCGGTAGCCGCGGAAGCGTTCCGCTTCGACGCTCGACGGGTTGGCCTCCATGGTGATTTCAATCCCGTCGGGCATGTGCCAGTGCTTGGCGATACCGTCCAGAACCGCCGACACCGTCGATGGGTTCATCAGCGAAGGCGTGCCGCCGCCGAGGAAGATGCTGGTCACCGTCTTCGGCCCGCTCATCTGACGCACAGTTGCCATCTCCTTCAGGAAGGCCGCGGTAAAGCGTTCCTGATCAACCGGCTGGTGGCGGACATGGCTGTTGAAATCGCAATAGGGGCACTTGGCGGCACAGAAAGGCCAATGCACGTAGACGCCGAAGCCGGGTTCGCCGGTATCGGGCAAAAGAGCGGCATGGCGCGTGAGATTGGTCTGTTCCAAAGTGTCCACGTTTGCCCTTAGGCTTCCAGGCAGGTTTCGACGAAAATCTTGAAGGCGCGGGCGCGGTGCGACAGTGCTTCCGCGTCGCCGGGCTTCCAGCCGTGTTTTTCTTCCGCGCTCATTTCGCCAAAGGTAGTCTCATAGCCCTCGGGTTGAAAGACCGGATCGTATCCGAAGCCCTGGCTTCCGCGCGGTGGCCAGGCGACCGTGCCTTCCACTTCACCGCGGAAAAGCTCCGTATGGCCATCCGGCCAGGCAAGGCAGAGGACACTGACGAAACGCGCGGTGCGCTGCGCTGCCTGCGAAGCGCCGGCCTTTTTGAGAGCCGCCTCGACCTTCTCCATTGCCATCGCGAAGTCGCGCGTGCCGTCGGGCTTCTCCGCCCAGTTGGCGGTATAGACGCCCGGATCACCGTCGAGTGCGTCGATCACCAGGCCGGAATCATCTGACAACGCCGGCAGACCGGAGGCTTGGGCAGAGGCGAGCGCCTTGATCTTTGCGTTCTCCTCGAAGGTCGTGCCGGTCTCGTCAGGCTCCACGAAGTTCAATTCGGCTGCCGATTTTGCTGTAAATCCGAAGGGGCCGATCAGATCCTGGATTTCCCGGATCTTGCCGGCATTGTGGCTAGCAACGACGATGGTTTTGGTTTCGAGCTTGCGCATAATTGTCCTATTCGATGCCCCAGATACGGGCTTCAGCGCATTCGAGGCTGTTGCCCGCGGGGTCGCGGAAATAGATCGATCGACCGCCTTGCGGCCAGGTGACTTCGGATTCGATGGCGACGCCCGCTGCTTTCAACTTTACCGCGATCGCATCCAGATTATCGCTGGAAACACGAAAGCAGGCATGGCCGGCGCCCTTCGTGCCATGTGGCGGGACCTGTAGCGAGGTTGGCGAGGGAGGCTTGATCGTTTCCTCAGGATTGAAAATCAGCAACACGCCAGAGCCGCAGCGAAAGAAGACATGCCGGTTGCCGCTCCGCGAGATCCTCGAAAGACCCAGTATACCCTCATAGAAGGCTTCGGCCTTGTCGAGATCGACCGCATAGAGCGCCGTCTCCAGCATGCCTTCCAGCATGTGGCTCATCCGGCGATGGCCTGCTTCTGCATCGCGACCAGCTCGGCGATGCCTGCCTTGGCGAGTGCCATCAGCGAAGCGAATTCCTCGTCGGTGAAGGGCGTACCCTCGGCCGTGCCCTGGATTTCGACGATACCGCCCGCACCCGTCATCACGAAGTTCGCGTCGGTTTCGGCCGAGGAGTCTTCGAGATAGTCGAGATCGATCACCGACTGGTTGGCGAAAATACCGCAGGAGATCGCAGCGACGTGGTCCTTCAGCACGCGCTCGACCTTGAGCATGTTGCGGCTTTCCATCCACTTGAGGCAGTCGTGGAGCGCAATCCAGGCGCCGGTGATGGATGCCGTGCGCGTGCCGCCGTCCGCCTGGATGACATCACAGTCGAGCGTGATCTGGCGCTCGCCGAGTTCCTTGAGATCGACTACAGCACGCAGCGATCGGCCGATCAGGCGCTGGATTTCCTGCGTGCGGCCACCCTGCTTGCCGGATGCGGCTTCGCGCTTCATGCGCTCGCCGGTGGCGCGCGGCAGCATTCCGTATTCGGCCGTGACCCAACCCTTGCCGGTGTTGCGCAGCCATGCCGGCGGCTTCTCCTCTACGCTCGCCGTGCACAGCACGTGCGTGTCGCCGAACTTCACCAGACAGGAGCCTTCGGCGTGCTTGGAGAAACTGCGCTCGAACGAGACCTTGCGCATCTGGTCGGTTTTTCTGCCTGAGGGCCGCATACTGTTCTCCTGAATCATGATGCCGAAGACCGCAAACGGTGTTCGGATAGGTCACGCGTGCTTATGTTGTTGAGAGCTTCTACGATTGGCAG
Source organism: Hyphomicrobiales bacterium (assembly GCA_900466605.1). GTDB lineage: Bacteria > Pseudomonadota > Alphaproteobacteria > Rhizobiales > Rhizobiaceae > Rhizobium. The sequence goes on along the minus strand of UBMU01000008.1, from coordinate 129,587 downwards.
CGCCCATTTGCAATTTCCCTTTTGCCGCCGCAGGGAGATTGGCTATATTTTGTCGGATCATCGTCAGCACGGGTACACAAGAGTTCATGGAGTTCAGATCGAGGTCGGTTTCAGATGCCGTGGCTGCGCTGGATGAACGCTCCAAGGAAATCTTTCGCCGCATCGTAGAGGGCTATCTGGAGACGGGCGAACCGCTCGGTTCCCGCAACCTGTCGCGGATCCTGCCGATGTCGCTGTCGCCCGCCTCCGTGCGCAACGTGATGAGCGATCTGGAAGAACTCGGCCTCATCTATTCGCCGCACGTCAGTGCTGGCCGCCTGCCGACGCAGATCGGCCTACGCTTCTTCGTCGATGCCTTCATGCAGGTCGGCGATCTCTCGGCAGAGGATCGCGCCAACATCGATCGGCAAGTGCGCGCCGAAAACCGCGACAATCCGATGGAATTGATGATGAACGAGGCAAGCCGCATGCTCTCGGGCATTTCGCGCGGCGCCGGACTCGTCATCACCGCGAAGAGCGATCCTGTGCTCAAGCATGTCGAGTTCATCCGCCTTGAGCCGACCAAGGCGCTTGCGGTTCTCGTTGGTGATCATGATCAGGTGGAAAACCGCATCATCGAGCTTCCGGCCGGCGTGACGTCATCGCAATTGACCGAGGCCGCTAACTTCCTCAACGCACACATGAGCGGCCAGACGCTGCCGGAGCTGCGCAATCAATTAAGTCGACTGAAGGACGATGTTCGCCTCGAACTCGATGCGCTATCACAGGATCTCGTCGAACGTGGCGTGGCTGTCTGGTCCGGCAGCGCCGACGAAGGCAAGCCCGCCCAGCTCATTATTCGCGGCCGCGCCAATCTCCTCGCCGATCTCGCCGGCGCCGACGATCTCGACCGCCTGCGCATGCTGTTCGATGACCTGGAGAAAAAGGACAGCCTGTTGGAACTTCTCAATCTGGCCGAAAGCGGGCCGGGTGTGCGCATTTTCATCGGCTCGGAAAACAAGCTCTTCTCGCTTTCCGGCTCGTCGCTGATCGTTGCGCCCTATCGTGACGACGACGATCGCATTGTCGGCGCCGTAGGCGTCATCGGGCCGACGCGTCTCAACTACTCGCGCATCGTCCCGATGGTCGACTATACGGCGCAGCTGATGACGCGATTGTCACGCGGGGCGAAGTAGACTGCTACTCCGGCAGCGTCTCGCCCGAGCCGCCCATCTCCGCAGGCATGTCCTTGTATTTTGGCAGGCCGTCACGGATACGCAGGACGCTTTCCTGGTAGTTCACGTGCAGGGCTGGAGTGTAGTCGAGATCGGGCAAAAGTGCAGCATAAACGTCAGTGACGCCCCAGGTCGGATGCTCGGTATAGAGATGCCCACCGCACAACTCGCAGAACTTCCGCACACTTGTATCGGACCTCTGGTAGCCTTCCACGTGCTCCCCACCCTTGGTGACATGGACCGCCTGCGGCTGCCAGAGCGTGAAGGCGTTGACTGGCCCCGCCGACCAATGCCGACATGAGGCACAGTGGCAGTAGCCCATTGCCACCGGTTCGCCGGCGGCGGCAATCTCCACGGCGCCGCAGAAGCAGCGGCCGGAATACCTTTTCTGATCGCTCATGGCAGCAGCTCCCTGACCCGGATAAGGTCGAGCACCTAAAATTTAGATAACGCTAAAATAAAGAACTTAAACGCGAGCAAGTCAAGGCGGCACGGTGGCTGGACATTGCACGAGTTGCCCTGCATGACATGCTTTTCGGTCACGCAGACTTGATTTTTGCACGTCAAAGCTCGATATCGGGCACATCCTGAAAGACACCAATTACCGGAGAACGTCATGACTGACGAGACGACGAAGAACGGACCTGACGCAGCCGCGGCCGAAGCCGCAGCGGACGCCGCCGCAAACGTCGAGAACGAAGCCGCCGCACAGCCCGATCCGCTGGACCTTCTGAAGGCAGAGAATGGAGAACTGCGCGACCGATATCTCCGCCTTGCCGCAGAGATGGACAACCTGCGCCGCCGGACGGAGCGGGAAGTCAAGGATGCCAAGACCTACGCCGCCGCTGGCTTTGCCCGCGACATGCTGGCCGTTTCGGACAATCTGCGCCGCGCCATCGACGCAATTCCTGCTGAAGCCAGGGCTGCGGCAGATGCCGGCCTGACGACGCTGATCGAAGGGGTCGAGATGACGGAGCGCTCGATGTTGTCTGCGCTTGAGCGCCACGGCGTCCGCAAGCTGGAGCCCGTCGGCCAGAAGTTCGATCCGAACTTCCACCAGGCCATGTTTGAAGTCCCAAATCCCGATGTGCCGAACAATACCGTCGTACAGGTTGTTCAGGCCGGTTACACGATCGGCGAACGCGTTCTGCGCCCGGCCATGGTCGGTGTCGCCAAGGGCGGACCGAAGCTTGTCGAGCCCGAGACCAATTCGGTTTTCGACCAGAAGGACGCCTGATCTCTCAGGCGCCCTAAAGACCATTGAAACTCAGATGCGGGCGAAGCGCTCGATCAGCAGATCGAAGAAGCCGTCCGCATCGACTTCGCGCATCACCTGTGCATTACGCTTGCGGTCCGTCACGTGCCACCAGTCGACGACGGTCATGCCGACCGTCAGTTCCGACTTTACCTCGATCTCCACATTGCAGATCCGGCCCTTGAAAAGCTCAGGCTTCAAGAGATAGGCGATGACCGTCGGGTCATGAAGCGGGCCGCCATCAGAGCCATATTTCTCGACATCGAAGCGTTCGAAGAATTCCAGCATCTCAACCATGGCAATGGCTGGGCGCGTGCCGAGATCGGCCATGCGCTTGACGCGGTCCTTGCGGGTCAGAAGCTTGTGCGTCACGTCGAGCGGCATCATTACGATCGGAACACCGGAGCGGACGACGATATCCGCTGCCTCGGGGTCCACGTAAATGTTGAACTCGGCGGCTGGCGTGATGTTGCCGCCCTCGAAGAAGCCACCGCCCATCATCACCAGCTCGCGCACACGCGGGATGATGTCGGGCGCCTTCTGGAAGGCCATGCCGACATTGGTGAGCGGGCCGAGGGTGCAGAGCGTCACCGTGCCTTCGGGCTCGCTGCGCAGCGTCTCGATGATGAAATCGACGGAATGCTGCGGCTGCAGTGGCATGACAGGCTCGTCAAGAACAGGACCGTCGAGGCCCGTCTTGCCATGCACGTGCTCTGCAGTCACCAGTTTGCGGGCAATCGGTTTGTCGGCTCCCGCAAAGACCTTCGTGTCGGTCCGGTTACAGAGCTCGCAGACGATGCGCGCATTGCGGCTCGTATAGGACAGCGGCACGTTCCCGGCGACCGTGGTGATGCCGAGAACCTCGAGCTCTTCCGGGCTGCCGAAAGCCAGCATGATGGCGGCTGCGTCGTCCTGACCGGGGTCGGTGTCGATGATGATTTTTCTGGGTTCTGCCATTCCGATCGTTCCATCCTCGTGGTGCGCGTCTTCGTGGCATGCACCATTTGTTTATATTCCCGTCGCAAATCAGCGCAGCCGCTACGGGCACGTTTTGATGCGAGCCGTCGCTTGCTTTGTCAAGCGCGGAGCTTCTGCTGCTGCCTTGCGCATGGTCTCGGCAATTCCCATATTAGCGGCATCTGGATGCTGCATCGCAGGTCCGGCAAGGTCGCTTGAATCAAGGACTTGAAGATGACGAGCCGTATTACGCCTTTCGCGAGCCCCTTGCTCCTGGGCTTTGACGCCATGGAGAAGACGCTGGAGCGCCTTTCCAAAGCCAGTGACGGGTATCCCCCCTACAATATCGAGCGCGTTGCTGCCGATCGTGCGTCTGGCGATCCAGAGAGACTGCGTATAACCCTTGCAGTCGCCGGGTTCAGCGAAGACGAACTTGATGTGTCTGTCGAGGAGAATCAGCTTTCGATCCGTGGTCGCCAGATCGATCAGGGCGAACGCGATTATCTCTATCGCGGGATCGCGGCACGTCAGTTCCAGCGAACCTTCGTGCTGGCCGATGGCATGCAGGTTCTGGGCGCCTCGCTCAAGAATGGACTGCTGTCGGTGGATCTGATCCGCCCGGAGCCGAGCCGCATGGTGAAGAAAATTAACATTTCGGTCTCACAGTAGGACAACGGCGCAAGTTGAGCCGTTGGTCCCTTCTCTTGGAGGTACAGGAATGTTGATGAAAGAAGCCAATTCGCACCTAACCAAAACCGAACTTGCCGGCATCGGCAACGGCGAGGTTGCCTACATCCGCAAAATGCGCAACGAAGAAGTTGCCAAGTGCTTCCCGGAAGCGCCGGAGATCGATCCGAGCGTTGACCTGTGGGCGCTATTTGGTGCGGATGGAACGCCGATCCTGTTGACGGATAACCGCTCCAGCACCTTCTTCAAGGCTGCCGAAGATGAGCTGAAAACGGTAAGCCTTCACTAAGGCTTTCCAGCGCGGCGGCACGTTGCGTGGACGCGTGCCCTTGGAATTTCGGCTGAGTGCCCTGCTTAGTGGCCGTGGTGCCTCTTGCTGGGTGCATGCATGTGCATAGCTTCTTTTCAGCGTTTTCCGATCTTCGACGACGCGCAGAAGGGTGGCGGAGAGCTTATGCGACTTTCGATTGGCAGAGCGCCGGAATGTCGATCTCGCCCTCTTCCCGCAAAGCTATCTTCAGGGGCATAGCGGTGAAGGATCAGTCATCGAGCGTCGCGCACTCGCCAAGATGATCTGTTTCTCGGATGCCTCGAACACCTCAGTTCAGCCAAGACGACTGTCGTCGTCGGTTGCTTCGAACGCCGGGGCAACGACCTATCCAATAGCGCCTTAGTTGTTGCCGGCGGTAAGCTTCTCGGCATCTATGCCAAGGTCAATCCATTGGAAGAGGGAGACGAAAGCCCCGTAAAGTGCTGCGGCCGACGACGTTCGCTATCAACGTCTGCAGCGCTTCAGAAAGCCATCGCTTACCAAGGCGCTGCTGAAGGTGAGTGCTTTCCCTGATCAGCTTCCCAATGAACATGGTGCTCCAAGCCCACAAGGTCCACCGGCGGCTGCATGCTCGCAGTCCGTCCCGACGGCACGATCGCCGCAAGTGCTGCGGAATTGGAGGAAGGGATATCGGCTGTAGGTCGCTCAGACGCGCTTGAACGTCAGATAGGCAGACGAACGGCCTTCACGCCGTGCTTTGGCCTCGTAGCGTGTGCTTGGCCACCCTTCGTAGGGCGTCAGCCAGTCCGCAGCGTTCCGGGCCGGCCAGTCGAAGCCGCCGTGGTCGCGGCACTTGAGCAGCGTCCAGTTGATGTAAGTGTCGATATCTGACGCGAAACAGAACAGTCCGCCCGGCTTCAGGACACGGTGGAAGCGGTCAAGATTGGTCTTCGACACGAAACGGCGCTTCCAGTGCTTCCGCTTTGGCCACGGATCCGGATAAAGCAAGTCGATCTGGTCGATCGAAGCGTCAGGCAGCCAATCCAGCAATTGCGTCGCGTCATCGTTGTAGACGCGGACGTTCTTGGCGCCGGTATTGTCGACGCTGGTCAGCAGCTTCTGCATGGAATTGATGAAGGGCTCGACGCCGATAAAGCCGGTGGTCGGCATCTCTACGGCGCGATGGATCAGATGCTCGCCGCCGCCGAAACCGATTTCCAGGCGCAGCTTGTCTGTCGCAACCGGAAAGAGGGTTTTCAGCGGCTCGGGAGGAGCCGCTGAAAGATCGATGAGGAACGCCGGAAGCAGGGTGTTCAGTCGCTCGGCTTGATGTTCGCGCAGAGCCTTTCCCTTGCGGCGACCGAAGAACGCTTCGGTCGCGCGTCCACGACGTTCCATGTCAGTCATGCGGCTTCCTTGACCTTGACGGATTCCTTGAGCGCCTTGACGAGGTCGGTGCGCTCCCAGGAGAACGAGCCGTCGCGGCCAGCCTTGCGGCCGAAGTGGCCGTAGGCCGAGGTCTTGGCGTAGATTGGCTTGTTGAGGTCGAGGTGGCGGCGGATACCGGTCGGCGACAGATCCATGTTCTTGCGGATCGCGGCCTCGACCTGGTCTTCCGTCACGCCCTTACCCGTGCCGTGCAGGTCGACATAGATCGACAGCGGCTGGGCAACGCCGATAGCGTAGGAGAGCTGTATTGTGCAGCGGTCGGAAAGACCGGCGGCAACGACATTCTTCGCGAGGTAGCGTGCAGCGTAGGCAGCGGAACGGTCGACCTTCGTCGTGTCCTTGCCGGAGAACGCGCCGCCGCCATGCGGAGCCGCGCCGCCGTAGGTGTCGACGATGATCTTGCGGCCGGTCAGGCCAGCGTCGCCATCAGGGCCGCCGATGACGAACTTGCCGGTCGGGTTGATGTACCACTTGCAATCCTCGGCAATCGGCAGGTCGCCGAGGGCTTCGAGGATGTAGGGTTCGACGACTGCGCGAACTTTCTTAGAATCCCATGTCTCGTCGAGATGCTGGGTTGACAGAACGATCGACGTGACTTCGGCAGGCTTGCCGTTGACGTAGCGTACCGTCACCTGGCTCTTTGCGTCCGGGCCGAGCTTTGCGACTTCGCCATCGCCCTTCTTGCGGGCAACAGCCAGGAGCTGCAGGATCTTGTGGGAGTAGTAGATCGGAGCCGGCATGAGGTCCGGCGTTTCCTTGCAGGCGTAGCCGAACATGATGCCCTGGTCGCCGGCACCTTCATCGCCCTGCTGGTCGGCAGCATTGTCGACGCCCTGGGCGATATCTGCGGACTGCGAGTGCAGGAGCACGTCGATCTTCGCGGTCTTCCAGTGGAAACCGTCCTGCTCATAGCCGATGTCCTTGATGGCGCGGCGGGCAGCGGCCTTGAACTTCGAAGGGTTGATGACGTCCTTGCCATCCTTGTCCTTCTTCATGAGGCTCGGCGGCAGGCGTACTTCACCGGCGATCACGACGCGGTTGGTCGTTGCCAGCGTTTCGCAGGCAATGCGCACGCCCCAGGGGTTGACGCCGGTCTTGGCAGCTTCGCGGTAGACCAGATCCACGATCTCGTCGGAGATCCGGTCACACACCTTGTCCGGGTGACCTTCGGCAACTGACTCGCTGGTGAAAAGGTAATTCGCGCGCATTTCGGGATTCCCCTCAAAGAATAAAAGCTGCGTAGTAGGTACTCAGTTCGGGCGGGAAAAACAAGCGTAGAAGGACATAAATATATCTTTATATCTGCGGTGAAGTGGCAAATTATGCCCAAAAAACGCCAAAAAGCGGCCGATACGACCGCTTTCCGTTTGCTCCAAATTTTTAGTGGCGATTATTCGCTGTCAGCTTCGGCCGCGAGCGCCTTCACTAGCTCGACGACTTTACGCCGGACCTTGGGGTCGGTGATCTTGACGAAGGCACGGTTCAACTGCAGCCCTTCGGACGACGAGAGGAAGTCGACCACATAGTTTGAGCTGGAGGCTTCGGCCATGCCGGACAGGCCGGGGGATTGGTCGCCGGGTGCATCCTCGAAGAAGAAGGAAACTGGAACATTCAGAATGCTGGAGATGTTCTGAAGGCGGCTGGCACCGACACGGTTGGTGCCTTTTTCGTATTTCTGGATCTGCTGAAAGGTGATGCCGAGGCTCTCGCCTAGCTTTTCCTGGCTCATTCCGAGCATCGTTCGGCGAAGGCGAATGCGACTGCCAACGTGGACGTCGATGGGGTTCGGCCTCTTTTTGTTCTCAATCATGGTCCTGCCCTAACAATAATTTTCAACCCAGTTCAAACCGGCATGCCCAAACCCATCCCCAAAACGCCACGTTGCAAAGTCCTATATAATCACTTTGAAACATACGCTAAGAACGCCGATTGCAACCACTATGCAATTTTAGGGGTTTTCGGTCAATTATGCTTGAAAACTAAACCAACGCGCGAAACCAGCGCAATTGCAAACAGAAGTATTTCAATCAACCAGAAGTATGCTTGTCGTGGGTAGCCCGGATCTCGTGGCAGGCTGAAACTCTCGATGGTTGCATCGACAAAGCCCGTCTCATTGAGCCCGAGCCCGGCTACGACCTCGCCGCGGGCGTTTACGAAAGCCGAAATGCCGCTGTTGCCGTCGCGAATCAGCGGCAGGCCCGTCTCAACGGCACGCAACCTGGCCTGTTGAAAATGCTGGTAGGGGCCGGGCGTCGCTCCGAACCAGGCATCGTTGGTAACATTGAGGATGGCATTGGCGGCGCCAAGGTCGCCCGTCATCTCGTCGGGGAAGATGATCTCGTAGCAAACGAGCGGATAGAACTTGATCCCGCTCGGCAAGGTCAGCAGCTGGCGCGTCGCTGCCGGCGAGAAGCCGCCCGGCATTTCGACGACATTCTGGATGCCGAATTCGTCAAGGATGCTTTCGAACGGTACGTATTCGCCAAATGGCACGAGGTGCACCTTGTCGGCGGCGCTCACGATCTGGCCTCGGCCGTCGATGACGTAGATGGAGTTGTAGTAGCGCGGCGGATTTCCCGGCCCCGTATCCTCTACGCGAACGGCGCCGGCTATCAGGACCTGATTGTCGTCGAGCGTGTCGGCGATGCGGGTGAGGGCATCCTGGTTGTCGGTCAGGATGAAGGGGATGGACGTCTCGGGCCAGACAATAATGTCGGGCCTCCGACCGCCGTCTTTCGGCGGTTCGACGGAGAGCTTCAGGTGTTTCTCGAAGATGGCGGCGCGGTCGCCGTCGGTATCCATTTTCGTCGTCTGGTCTATCGTCGGCTGGACGAGGCGGATGACCGGGCTCTTGGGGTCGGGTGCGGCGGCCGGCTGCGGGCTATGGAGGATGTAGGCACCGTATCCGACATGCGCCGCAAAAAGCAGGGCCGCAAGTGAAAGGCCCAGTTTCGCTCCCTGGCGCGTGCCGAGCAGCGCGGGGGCTGCAAAGATGAAGACCGAGAGGGCGGTAATGCCCATGATGCCGATGACATGCGCCGATTGCATCATGAGCGGCACGGGTGCCATGCCGTACCCGATGGCGTTCCAGGGGAAGCCGGTAAACAGTATGCTCCTCAGCCACTCGACTAGGCCGAAGCTTGCGGCTAGCCCCGCGATGCGCCCCACGCCATCAGACCAAATTGTCCGCGCAAGAGCGGTGGCAATCCCATAAAAGACGGCGAGCACTGCAGGCAAGCCGAAGATCGCCAGAGGCAGGGCCCAGGCGAAGGCATCGGAGTCGATCAGCAACGCATGGCCGAGCCACCAGAGACCGGCGACGAAATAGCCGAAACCGAACAGCCAACCGACTGCGAAGGAGGGCCAGAGCCGTCCGATGATGCCGCTCTCGGGCGCGGCAGCGGAGCCGTCGATCAGCCACACAAGCAGGGTGAATGAAACGAACATTGCGGCGAAGAAGCCGAATGGCGGCAGGGCCAGAACGCCGATCGCTCCGGCAAGGATGGCGAAGACCATCCTCTTGAACCCCCAGGCCAGGATAATCCTGTCTGCAAGCCGCTCCATGCACACTCCCGTCAAGCTACGAATCAACCCACTCGCAGTCTTTCAAAAAAGCCGTCGTTTGTCGTGCTTTGCGGCGATCAGTTTGTCGTGGGGGTTTCGGTTTGCCGCTCTTCGCCGTGATCCGAGCCGGGGGTGCCGTCGCCGTCGATCTTGATGCGCCGACGGACGGCCTGGCGTTTGCGAGTGATCCTCACGCGCTTGATACGGCGCGGGTCGGCGTCGAGAATATGGAACTCGAAACCGGGCAGGGCCTGCACCACTTCGCCGCGCACCGGAATGCGTCCTAGCTCGGAGAAGATAAGGCCGCCCAGAGTGTCGACTTCATCGACCTGTTCGGTGATGTCGAAATCCGGTCCGATCGCTTCGGCGATCTCCTCCAGTTCGACACGGGCATCCGCGACGAAAACGTCTTCCGAAATACGCTTGAACATGACTTCGTCGTCGTCGTGTTCGTCGTCGATGTCACCGACGACCATCTCGACGATGTCCTCGTGAGACGCCAACCCATCGGTGCCGCCGTACTCGTCAATGACAAGCGCCATCTGCGTGCGGTTCACCTGCATGCGGCGAAGGAGGTCGGAGGCAAGCATCGATGGGGGAACGAAAAGGATCTTGCGGATGATGCCGGCCTCGGAAAGCGTCTTCTGTAGATCGACGCGGCTGAGGTCGAAATTCGCCTTCGTCGAGCGTGTCGGCTTCTGCAGGTGCTCGGATGAAACCTCGACCAAAGGCTCTGCAGGCTTCAGTGTCTTGGTACTGCCGCGGCGCTTGTTGCGCGCCTGCTTGGCGACGTAGGACAGCAGGTCGCGGATATGCACCATGCCGCGCGGGTCGTCGAGCGTATCGGCGTAAACCGGCATGCGCGAACGGCCGGATTCCTCGAACAGGATCATCAGTTCGCCGATGGTGATGTTCTGATCGACAGCCTCGATATCGGCACGGGGCACCATGACATCGGCAACGCGTACCTCGCGGAAGCGAAGGATGTTGTGCAGCATCGCCCGTTCATCGGGCGAAAAGACGTCGCCGTCGGCCGCATCGGTCATCAACGCATCTGCGATGTCCTCGCGAAGGCGAGAACCTTGCTGTGGTCTCAGGATGCGCGCTGCGCGCGACCAGAAGGATTGGGATCGTCCGGACTGCCTACTACTACTGCCACCCTCGTCGGAAGAGGAGGATTGGTCGGCGTCCTTGGCCTCGGGGGCCGGTCTCGTCGTAAAGTCGCTCATGGTTCCATTTTAAGGTCTTGACCCTCGTATGGGTCAGATAGGCCGAGCACCGCCAAAATGCGAGTCTCCAGCCCCTCCATTATCTCGGCTTCAGCGTTATTATTATGATCGTAACCGAAGAGATGCAAGAAACCATGTACCATCAGATGGGTCAGATGGTCATCAAAGTTCTTTTCGAGCTCAATTGCTTCCCGCTCGACGGTCTCTCTCGCGATGATGATGTCGCCCAGCATCGGGCCCGGCACCTTGCCCGGCTTTACCGGGAAGGCGGGAAACGAAAGCACATTGGTCGGCTTGTCCTTGCCGCGCCATTCCGCGTTGATGTCCTGGATCGAGGCATCGTCGGTAAAAACCAGCGAGACTTCGGGGATCATCTTGGGAAAGGGCTGCTTCTCGTTCTCGCGAAGATAGGCTGCCGCTGCTTCGAGCACGCGATCCGCCAATGCATGCAACGCTTCTTCGGAGGGCCAGTTGCCCTCCTCGATGCTGATCTGGATATCGAGTTCCGCCATTAACCCTGCCGGTTATCCTCTTCGGTATCCGTTGCATAGGTGGAATCGTAGGCCCTGACAATGCGCCCGACGAGAGGATGGCGCACAACGTCCGTATCCTTGAAGCGGACAATCGAGATGCCCTCGACGCCGTTCAGCAGTTGCAGAGCCTCCACGAGACCGGATTTGACGCCCCGCGGCAAGTCGATCTGGCTGGGATCCCCGGTCACGATCATCCGCGAATTCTCGCCGAGACGCGTCAGGAACATCTTCATCTGCATCGAGGTGGTGTTCTGCGCTTCGTCGAGGATGACGGCGGCGTTGGCAAGCGTGCGGCCGCGCATGAAGGCCAGCGGCGCGATTTCAATGACGCCGGCGGTGATGGCGCGGTCGACCTTATCGGCCGGCATCATGTCGTAGAGCGCGTCATAGAGCGGACGGAGATAGGGGTCGACCTTTTCCTTCATGTCGCCGGGCAGGAAGCCCAGACGTTCGCCGGCCTCGACGGCCGGCCGCGAAAGAATGATCTTCTCGACGACGCCGCGTTCCAGAAGCTGGGCGGCATGGGCGACGGCGAGATAGGTCTTGCCGGTACCGGCCGGACCACAGCCGAACACGAGCTCAGCGCGCTCCAGTGCCCGCAGATAGGCATCCTGGGTCGGCGTGCGGGCAATGATGGTCTTCTTGCGCGTGGAAACCTGGGCCATGGTCAGCTTGGCCTTCTTCTCCATCGTCGGCAGGCTCAGCTGATCGTCGGCGGCGACCGCCATGCGGATCGCGCCTTCAACATCGGATCGCTCCACGCTGCCGCCTTTCTGGAGTTTCTCATAGAGGTAATCGAGCGTACGCCGCGCCTGGTTGGTGGCGACGATGTCTCCTGAGATAACGACGGAATTGCCCCGCGCTCGAGCGTCGATGTGAAGACGCTCTTCAAGGAGCTTGAGGTTCTGGTCAAACTGACCGAACAATTCGCTGGCGAACCGATTGTTCTCGAACGTCAGAATAAAGTGATTGGCGTCGCTCGCAATGCGTGGGTGGCGCGGTGAAGAAGAAACCAATTCTTGTCCGTTCAAGCGGTCAGGCTCCTTGGGTTAGACCTCCAGCCTCTGCAATCTCGGCAAACAGGCTGTTGGTTCCGGTTCCGGTGATTCGCACGTTAATAATGTCACCGATTTGCAATGCTTTTGCATCAACATTCACCGACTGAAGCCAGGGTGAACGCCCGATAAGTTGTTGAGACATGCGACCGGGCTTTTCAAGCAACAGTTCGATGGTTTTCCCGACACAGGATTCGGCAAATTCCTGCTGCTGCTTCAGGAGAAGCGCCTGCAGGCGTTCGAGCCGTTCTGCCTTGATCTCTTCCGGCACCTGGTCCTTCAGTTCCGCACCGGGCGTGCCCGGCCGTGTCGAGTACTTGAAGGAGAAAGCCTGCCCATAGCGGACCTCCTCCACCAGGCGTAGTGTATCTTCAAAATCCTCGTCTGTCTCCCCCGGAAAGCCGACGATGAAGTCGCCGGAAAGCGCGATATCGGGGCGCGCAGCGCGGATGCGCTCGACCAGCGCCAGATACTCGGCAGCCGTATGGCGGCGGTTCATCGCCTTCAGGATGCGGTCGGAGCCGGCCTGCACGGGCAAATGCAGGTACGGCATCAATGCGCGGAGATCCCGATGCGCCTCGATCAGGCGATCGTCCATGTCACGCGGATGGCTGGTGGTGTAGCGCAGACGTGCAAGCCCGGGAATTTCGGCCAGCCGGTAAAGCAGATCACCGAGCGTCCATTCCTGACCATTTGGTCCGACACCATGCCAGGCATTTACGTTCTGGCCGAGCAGCGTGATCTCGCGTACACCCGCCTCGACGAGCTTCTGCGCTTCCTCGACGATCTGGCTGACCGGACGCGACACTTCCGAGCCGCGCGTATAGGGCACGACGCAGAAGGTGCAGAACTTGTCGCATCCTTCCTGGACGGTGAGGAAGGAGGTCACGCCACGCGCGCGGATTTTCTTGGCTTCGGCGATCGGCAGATGCTCGAACTTGTCTTCGAGCGCATATTCGGTATCGACGATGCGCTGCCCTTCCTTCGCCTTGCGCAGCGCTTCCGGCAGGCGATGATAGGTCTGCGGTCCGATCACGACATCGACAGCGGGCGCGCGGCGAAGGATTTCCTCGCCCTCGGCCTGCGCCACGCACCCGGCAACGCCGATCATGAATTCCCGGCCTTCCTTGTTGCGCTCCTTCTTCATGTCGCGCAGGCGGCCGAGCGCGGAGTAGACCTTTTCGGCAGCCTTCTCTCGGATATGACAGGTATTCAGCAGAACGAGGTCGGCTTCTTCCATGACCTCCGTCGGCTCGTATCCATCACGAGCGAGGGCATCGCTCATGCGTGTCGAGTCATAGACGTTCATCTGACAGCCGTATGTCTTGATAAAGACCTTGCGGCTGTTGCTGCCATCACGGAGATCGGTCTCCGGGGCTGGAAGAAGGGCGGTGTCCTGGGTCATGGCCGGCTATTTAGTGGTTTTTGCTGCGCTAGAAAAGGAAATCTTGTCCTACGCCGCGTCACGGCCGCGCAGTGTTGCTCCGAGCATGGCGCGGATACGCCGCGCAATCGTTGCGCTGACGTGCTTGCGATTGCTGTCGGCGCGATACTCGACGGCCTCGCCGAAGCACACATCGACCTCGAAGGCGCCGCATCGCAGCATGTCTTTCAAGTGCGGGAACATCTCAACATCGCCGGGCCACGAGGCAAGCGGGCGATGATAGCGCCCCATCGGCAGGCCGTGGACGCCGGTATAGGCAACGGCGACCGGCTGTATCACGACGGCGCCGGTTGGCGAAGCCGGGACCGCCATCGCGGCTGCGCCGAACAGCGAGGATTTCACTTCCAAAAGCCGGTTTCCATCCGAGGTCGTACCCTCCGGAAACAGCACGACGATCTCGCCACTTGCCATGCGGCTGGCGATCTCGTTCGCCTGATGGCCGGTCTTGCGCTTTTCCTCGCGCACCACGAAGACGCTCTTCTGCAGCTTCGCCAGCGTGCCGAAAATCGGCCAGTCGCGGACTTCGATCTTGGCGATGAACGCGACGTCGGCGACAGCCGACAGCACCATGATGTCCATCCATGACGAATGGTTGGCACAAAGCATCAGTGGCCTGTGCGTTTCCATCTTTCCGTGGACACGGATGCGGATGCCGAGACAGAAGCAGACGATGCGGTGCCATATGCGAGGCAGCCAGCGCCGCAGTTTCCAGTCGAAGCGGAGCGCCAAAAGCTGCCAGGGCATCAGCAGCACGCTGGCAACAAGAATGACAATGCCAGCGAGGGCGACGCGCAGCCAGGCAATCAAACTAGCACTCCCTGGCGGCTGCGTTCATGGCCTCAGCGCTCGTCCTTCTTGAGCGGAATGCCGTAAAGTTCCAGCCGGTGATCGACCAGCTTGAAGCCGTGCTCGCGGGCGATGCGTTCCTGCAATGCCTCGATCTCGGGCGATCTAAACTCGATGACGACGCCGGACTTCAGGTCGATGAGATGATCGTGATGCTCCTCCGGTACCGTCTCGTAGCGGGAGCGCCCGTCTCGGAAGTCGTGGCGGGCGATAATACCGGCATCTTCGAAAAGTTTTACGGTGCGATAGACCGTGGAGATCGAGATCTTGGCGTCGACTTTCACCGAGCGGCGATAGAGTTCTTCCACGTCGGGATGGTCGGCGGAATCTTCGAGAATGCGCGCGATAACCCGGCGCTGCTCGGTCATGCGCATGCCGCGTTCAGCGCAAAGCTCCTCAAGGGTCTTGGCGACGTCAGTCATGGGTGCCTTCCGATAGTCAACGTTTAAGCAACGGAACTAGCGAAGAACGCGCTTCATGACAAGCGCTGTAGAAACCGCGCCCCGGGCATCCTTGTAGTATCCCCTGCGTTCGCCGACTTTCTCGAAGCCGAGCTTGCGGTAAAGCCCGAGCGCTGCGACGTTACCGTCGTCGACCTCGAGAAAGATACTCTCGCCACCGCGTGCATGTGCCTCGCGCATCGCGGCCTGCATAAGTCGCCAGCCGAGGCCTGCCCGTGCAACCTTGGTCTGCACGGCGATTGTCAGGATTTCCGCTTCGCCAGCAACCTCGCGCGCCAGCACAAAACCCGGCAGCGGCTTCTTGAGGAGCGCATTGGTCTGGCGTGCGACAAACCCGAAGACGGTATTCTGGCTGAGCAGACTGTAGAACTCGCCATCGCCCCACGGACGGGCGAAACGTTCGCCGTGTAGAGCCGCAACAGCGCGGCAATCATCGGCATCCATAGCGACGATTTCGAATTCCGGCTTCAGCGTCAAATAAGATTCCAACATGGTCATACTCGCGCAATTGCGAACCCGGCCTGCGGCTTGGCGTCGGGTCCGCGCAGATAAAGAGGCTTCGGCTTTCCGGCAGTCGGATCGGCGGCAGCGCCGAGGCGCGCCACCAGGGATATCGGGAAATGGTTGGCGTGATCGCCGGTCGAGTCGGGGTTCAGTAGCGGCTTCGCCGAGCCAGTGATTTCGCCTTCGAAAGCTGCAGCGAACGCCTGCGCGTCGTCAACGGTGACGGAGCGCGCTTCATCGAGCGGTTCGCCATCGGCATTGAACGCCTGCAGATAGATCTCGTTTCGCTTGGCATCCATGGCAGAAAGAACCGGATACCCCGGCGTCTTCAGCCGCTGCGCCTCGGCCATGACAGCAAGTGTGGTCACCCCAACGGCCGGCACGCCGAGCGACAGCGCAAAGCCGCGTGCAGCGGCCACGCCGACACGAATGCCGGTAAACGAGCCCGGGCCGACGGTCACAGCAATGCGATCAACCGTCGAAAGCGCCATACCCGCCTGATCCAGCACGCGGTCGACGATTCCCATCAAATGTTCAGCATGCCCCTTGCCGATCATATCCGATGCCTCCCCCAGCATCGTATCCCTGCCGCTGTCATAGAGAGCGGCAGCGCAATCCACACCCGCGGTGTCGAGCGCCAGTATGATCATGGCATCAATTTCCGAATAAAGCGTTCCTGACTGTCCATACATTCACCCTGCCGCGCTTGCAAATACCGCGCCAGGACGAATGCCGGAACTTGAGTGTCGTCGTCAGGCGGCGATGACTTCCTCGACTTCCGGAACGAAGTGGCGAAGCAGGTTCTGCACGCCATGCTTCAGCGTCGCCGTCGATGACGGGCAGCCGGAGCATGAGCCCTTCATGTTGAGATAGACCTTGCCGTCCTTGAAGCCGCGGAAGGTGATGTCGCCACCATCCTGTGCAACGGCCGGGCGCACGCGGGTGTCCAGCAGTTCCTTGATCGTGAGGACAATCGACTCGTCGGCTGCGTCGAAGAATTCGCCGCCAGCATCGAGATCTTCGGAAAGAACCGATGCGTCGCCCATCACGGGCTTACCCGACATGAAGTGTTCCATGATCGAGCCGAGGATTGCCGGCTTCAGATGCTGCCACTCGGCATTGTCCTTGGAGACGGAAATGAAATCGTAGCCGAAATAAACGCCCGTCACGCCCGGGATTTCGAACAGACGAGCCGCGAGCGGCGATGCCTGAGCTTCGTCGGGGCTGCGGAATTCGGCTGTCCCGTTCTCCATGACGACCCGCCCAGGCAGGAATTTCTGCGTGGCAGGATTCGGCGTGGCTTCGGTCTGAATAAACATGTCGCTCTCCGTGCGGCGGGCAGCAGCCCCAAACCGTCTTTAGAATTCTTCAAAAAAGAAAATAAGCCGAATGGCAACTCTATTCAAGAGACTGGCACTCAAGAAATGGCTTTATGCGAGGGCATCCAGCTCCTCGTCCGTCAATATGTCCGGAAGGACGGTGACAGGGATCGGGAATGTTGCGCCGCGCCCAGCGATCGACGACACCAACGGCCCCGGTCCTTCTTTGGCCGAGCTTGCCGCCAGCACCAGAATGGCAATGTCGCGGTCTTCCTCGATGACGGCGTTGATCTGTTCGGTGGCGCTTCCCTCGCGGATGACGATCTCGGGGTCGATGCCGATCGTTTCGCGAACCAAATGCGCCGCCTTGGCGACCACGGCTTCCGCTTCCTCTCGAGCCTCGGCGCGCATGATCTCCTCCACCCCCAGCCACTGCTGGAAGTCGCCTTCCGGTATGACGTACATCAGCACAAGGCCGCCATTCGAGTTCTTGGCGCGCCGCCCGGCGTAGTGGACGGCGCGGGAGCATTCAGGCGTATCGTCAATGATCGCAATGAATTTGCGGCGATGACCTTCAAGCCGGGAGAGTCGTTTTGATACCATGGTGCGGACTCTGACACCTGAACCTGAATATTTGCAAGCCCTCGTTTTTGACCCTCGGTGGGTCGTCCGCTGGTGGGCTGAGTCAGGCCGGAACCAGTCCGTAGAGACGCATGATTGCCTTCACATGCTCGATATCCGGCTTGCCCTGAACGTTGATGGCCAAGGCCATCTCCTCGAAGTAGCGCCGGCCGATCAAGCCGGGAGTCATGGTGATCAAGGCCTTGGCGTTTTCGCCCCGCAGGTTTTCGTGGGTATGGACATAGCCGCGCGGGATGAACAGGGTTTCGCCGGGTCCGATCTCGTGTTTGCGTCCGTCAAGCGTCGTCGTCATCGTGCCGGACAATCCGTAGATTACCTCGTCGACGTCACGGTGGTAGTGGGCGGCCGGGACTCGTGCCTGGGGCGGGACCGTAAATTCGAACATCACGAGGCTTTCGGCACTCTGATCCTCGTCGATCAGAAACCGAATCTCCATGGTGCCGATCTGGATGAGGTTGCGATCTCGCATCGAAGCCTCCTGACGGTCCGTTTCCAGAAGACTACGCCGCAGGGTCGGCTTCGACAAGTCCGGGGCGGGCAAGCGCCGCTCCGGACGAGTTCGTTAGGCCGGATCTCAGTAGAGGAAGCCGACGATGTCGCGCACTTCCTTCATTGTCACTTCGGCCCGGGCGCGTGCCCGCTCGCCGCCATTGCGCAGGATCGCGTCGATGTGGCTGGTGTCCGACATCAGGCGGCGCATCTCTGATGTGATCGGCGAGAGCACGTTGACCGCGAGATCGACCAGGGCAGGCTTGAAGACCGAGAACTGCTGGCCGCCGAATTCGGCAAGCACTTCGGCCTTCGACCTGTCGGCGAGCGCCGCATAGATGCCGACAAGATTGTCTGCTTCCGGGCGACCCTTCAGACCGTCGATCTCGCTCGGCAAGCCTTCCGGATCGGTCTTCGCCTTGCGGATCTTCTTGGAGATCGCCTCCTCGTCGTCCATCAGGTTGATGCGCGAGAGATCCGATGGATCCGACTTCGACATCTTCTTGGTACCGTCGCGAAGCGACATGACGCGCGGCGCCGGGCCATCGATCAACGGCTCGACCATCGGGAAATAGGCATGCACCGGTTCGTTGCCGACCGTGATGTCGATGCCGTAGTCCGTCTTGCGGATATGCTCCGCATAATCGAGGTTGAACTTCATGGCGATATCGCGGGCGAGTTCAAGGTGCTGCTTCTGGTCGTCACCAACCGGGACATGCGTACCGCGATAGACGAGAATGTCGGCAGCCATCAGGCTCGGATAGGCGTAGAGGCCGAGTGAAGCCTGCTCGCGGTCCTTGCCGGCCTTGTCCTTGAACTGCGTCATGCGGTTCATCCAACCGATGCGCGCGACGCAATTGAAGATCCAGGCGAGCTCGGCATGCTGCGGCACGGCCGACTGATTGAAAACGATGTGCTTTTCAGGGTCGATGCCTGATGCGATGAAGGCCGCTGCGATCGAACGGATCTGGTTCGGCATGTCCTCATGCACGAGCTGTGCCGTCAGGGCATGCATGTCGACGACACAGTAAATGCAGTCGTTGCCTTCCTGCAGCGCCACGAATTTGCGGATCGCGCCGAGATAGTTGCCGAGATGGAGATTGCCGGTCGGCTGGACGCCGGAGAAAACGACTTTCTTGAATTCGCTCATAATGTCCTCAATTAGGCTGGTGGAGGGCCCCAGGGTTTGTAACCCATGTTGCTAACGGGCGCGCTTATGCACGCGCGCGGAACGGCAATCAAGAGGGTCAGCCTGCGGCGTGTTGGATCAGGTCGAAGGTGTTGCCGTAAGGATCCGAAAAGACTGCGACCGTCCCGTAGATCTCGTGCCGCGGGCCCTCAAGGAACTGCACGCCGTTGGCCACCATCGACGCATGGTCGCGCGCGAAATCGTCGGTCTTCAGGAAGAAGCCGACGCGCCCGCCTGCCTGGTTGCCCATCGCGGCCATCTGTCGATCGTTTGCGGCCTGCGCAAGCAGAAATGCCGCGCCGTCCCCGCTCTTCGGTTTAACGACGACCCATCGCTTGCCGTCGGGTTGGACATCGTCCTGCAGGCAATCGAAGTCGAGCGCGCCGCAGTAGAAGTCCTTAGCGCGATCGTAATTACCATGAAAAGCGATTGAGGCATTGCAGGCTCCGATGTGTGGTGTCGCGTTGTTGTCGGCGGCGAGCGATCGGTCGGTCAAGGGTGGATTTTCCCGTTACGGCTCGCTGTCTCGTGGTTTTGGCCAGCAACATAAGCATGCCTCACCCGAGGGCATCTCGGGAATTTGGCGACAGTCGCTTTTTACGAACATTTCCAGAAATTTACGTGAAGGGAAATTCATACCTCTTTTGAGGTAGGGCTAATTTATCAATTAGCGGTAAATTGTGGCATGGTTCCGTTACGGAAGGTAAAACAATTTCACAAAAAGGCCATTTTTGGGGAGAGCTTTCCATTCGCCAGAAAATTACGCCGGCGGCCCCGGCGTATTTCGAGGGGAGGGAACCATGCAGTCCGCATTTTCCATCGCACTCGCCGGCCTGTTCTGTCTGTCGTGTTTCGACAGTGCCGACGCCCAGAATGTCAGACGAGTTGCTATACCGCAGCTCAAGCACAAAGAAACGCTCGCCTATTCTCTGCAGACCGTCAGCGTCAAGGCGAACTGCTTCCCGCCGCAGCTGCGCGGCGTTCTTGCTTATATCGCCGCCAAGACCGGTCGCCGTCCAATGGTAACCTCCGGGTTCCGCTCGCACGGTCGATCCCATTCCCAGCATCGCTACTGCGCCGCCGCCGATATCCGGATCCCCGGAGTATCGGAGCGTACGATCATCGCGATTGCCGCGTCGGCACCAGGGATCGGAGGTATCGGCCGCTACTGCAACGGTATCGTCCATGTGGACATAGGTCCCAAACGACGATGGACCTATTGCTGACGCGTTGTGCCGGCCATCTAGCCGTCGACCTTTGCTGCCGGCTTACGGTTCAGGTTACGCCGGATCATGCCGAGGTTTGCGCCGCCGATGAGGAACGCCGTCGCGAAGTAAACGGCCATCGCGATGGCGATCAGAAGGCCGAGCGTGCCGATCTTTGTCGTCAGATGCGCGCCTGAGGCTAGCCACGGCGCCCAGCGGTGCTGCAGGTACATGATCACGCCGCCCATTACGGTTGCGGATACGATGAGCAGCACCGTGCGCCGCGCCAGGCCCCATTCCCAGGTAAGGTGACCGCGACGCAGCAGCGTCGTGAAGAGCAGCACAGTGCTGATCCAGCCCGCCGTCGCTTCCGCCACCGCAATGCCGGGAGCGCCGAGGAACGGGAAGAGCGTTAGCGCCGTCGCGCAGTTGACACCAACTGCGACGGCAGAAAACCGCATCGGCGTCTTGGTATCCTCGCGGGCATAGAAGCCCGGCTGCAGTGCCTTGATCAGCACGAAGGCCGGCAAGCCGATGCCGTAGATGGCGAGGATGGAGCCGACGATGGCAGTGTTTTCCTGATGGAAGGCACCGCGCTCGTAGAGCACGCGGATGATTTCGTCGGAGAGAATCCACAGCGCAAAGGCAGCCGGGATGGTCAGGAAAAGCACGAATTCCATCGATCGGTTCTGCAGGTTTCCAGCCTCGCGCAGATTGCCGCCCTTCAAGGCGCGCGCGAGTTCCGGTAGCAGCACCACGCCGACCGCGACGCCGACAACGCCGAGTGGCAGCTGATAGATGCGGTCGGCGTATTGAAGTGCGGCAATCGCGCCTTCGCGTGACGAGGCAATTGCCTGACCGATCATCTGGTTGATCTGGGTGATGCCGCCGGTCACTGCGGCCGGGATAGCCAGGATCAACAGTCGTTTGACGTTTGGCGTGAAGCGCGGGAAGCGCAACCCGATGCTCATTCCGGCATGGAGAACGCCGAAATAGACGACAGCAAGCTGCAGGATGCCGGCGACCAGCACGCCCCAGGAGAGATACCAAGCGGTCTGCAGCGGCTCTGCGCCGGTATAGAGCGCATAGAATAGCGCGCCAATCATGACGACGTTGAGGAAAACAGGCGCGATGGCGGCGGCAAAGAAGTGATGCAGCGAATTCAGCATCCCGCTCATCATCGCCGTCAGCGACATGCACATGAGGTAGGGGAACATGACTGCCGCCATGCGCACGGTGATGTCGAACTTGTCCGGATCATTGGTGAAACCCGGCGCGATCACGAAGCGCACCAAAAGTGGCATCGCCAGTTCCATCACGATGGTGATGAGCAGCAGCACCGAGAACAGCACGCCGAAGACTTCTTCAGAAAAGCGCTTGGCACCATCCGTGCCGTTCGCCTCGATCTCCTTCGCAAACAGCGGCACGAAGGCGGCATTGAACGCGCCTTCCGCAAAGAGGCGGCGGAAGAGGTTCGGAAAGCGGAAAGCGGCGTAGAAGACGTCGGCCATCGGACCGGTGCCGAGGGCTGCCGCCATCAGCGTTTCACGGGCAAAGCCGAAGATGCGGCTGCCAAGGGTGGCGCCGCCGACGGTGGCGAATTTTCTGACGAGGCTCATGCGTTGTGGCTCATGCGGGCGAATCCGCCTTCTTGTCTGTCTGTGTCGCGGCCCGAACCGGAGTCGGTTGCGCGATGATGCCGGAGGGCATGCGCTCGCGCAGCTCGTCCTGCTCCTCGGCCATCACGGCCTTCAGGCGTGCGGTGATGTTCGAGCGCTTGCTGTCGCCCGAGATCTTCTGGCCGACGAGGTCGGTCACGTAGAAACTGTCGATGACCTTCTCGCCGAAGGTAGTGATGCGGGCCGATTGAATGTCGAGCGACAGATCGGAGAGAACCGCCGTGATTTCCGACAGCAGGCCCGTCCGGTCAAGGCATTCGACTTCGATGACCGTGAACTTGTTCGACAGGCTGTTGGAAATATTGACCGACGGCGGGATGACGAAGGCCTTGCTCTTCTTGCGGTTCTTTGTCCGCGTCGCAATCACTTCCGGCAGCCGCTTGCGGCCGGAAAGCACGTCCTCGATCATCCGTCCGATCGTGCCGGCGCGCCGCAGCTCGTCGGCATCGTCCTTGAACTCGCGGCTGACATGGATCGTATCAAGCGCGCGACCATCCGAGGTCGTGAAGATCTGCGCATCGACGATGTTGGCACCCGCTGCCGCACACGCCCCGGCGATGACGGCGAGAAGGCGTGGATGGTCCGGCGAGAGCACCGTGATCTCGGTGATCGCGTGGAAACTGTCGGTCCGCACCATCGTTGCCAGTGCCTGGCCTGCCTTGTCAGCCTGCCGGATGAAGCCGGCGTGTCGCACCTGATCCTCAAGCGGAACGGAGAGCAGATAAGGCTGGTAGTGCAGCTTGCTGTAGATCTTGCGGTCCTTCTGGCTCCACTCGGAGAGCGCATTGTAGAGCGCTTCGGCCGCGAAGTTGGCGCGCTCCTTGCGCGACACTTCCGAGAAGCCGCCGGCAAGCAGCAGTTCCGTTTCGTAGTAGAGGGTACGCAGCAACTGGCCTTTCCAGCCGTTCCAGACACCGGGACCCACGGCGCGGATGTCGCAGATCGTCAGGATCAGCAGCATCTTCAGCCGGTCGAGCGATTGAACAACGTCGGCAAAGTCAGTGATCGTCTTGCGGTCTGTCAGGTCGCGAGTCTGGGCGACCATCGACATGGCAAGATGCTCCTGGATCAGCCAGACGACCATTTCGGTCTGCTTCTGCGAGAGGCCGAAACGGGCACAGAGCTTGCGGGCGACGCGGGCGCCGGCGATCGAGTGGTCTTCCTGCCGGCCCTTGGCGATGTCATGCAGCAGCACGGCGACATAGAGTGCCTCGCGGTCCTCGATGCCTGGCATCAGCTTGTTGGCCAGCGGATGCAGGTCGTCGGCCTTGCCCTTGTCGATTTCCGACAGGACATCGACGGTGCGGATGAGATGCTCGTCCACCGTATAGTGGTGGTACATGTTGAACTGCATCATCGCGACGATCTTGCCGAATTCCGGGATGAAGCGGCCGAGCACGCCGGCCTCGTTCATGCGGCGCAGGATCAGCGCCGGATCGCGCTTCGAGGTCAGGATCGACATGAAGAGGCGATTTGCCTCCTCGTTTTCACGCAGATTGTTGTCGATGAGGCTGAGCGAGCGCGTGACGCGCTTCAAAGCATCTGGATGAAACTCCAGCCCATTGATGTCGGCGACATGGAACAGGCGGATGATGCTGATCGGGTCACGCTTGAAGACGTCGGGGCTTGCGAGCGCGATGCGGCCGCGATCCTCGACGAACTCCGTGCTGCCCGCGATCTTCCGGCTGCGATGCGCGAAGCGGCTGATGACGCCGGTCAGGCCCGGCGTCGACTTCGCCTGCTGGTCCTCAAGCGCTGCGCAGAGAATGCGTGTGAGGTCACCCACGTCCTTGGCGACCAGGAAGTAGTGCTTCATAAAGCGTTCGACGGCCGAGAGGCCGGGCCGCGCATGATATCCGAGTGCCTCGGCAATCTCGCGCTGGATATCGAAAGAAAGCCGCTCCTCGGCCTTGCCGGTCAGGAAATGCATGTGGCAGCGCACCGCCCACAGGAAATCGTCGGCCTTCTCGAAAACGCGATACTCGTGCTTGGAGAGAACACCGAGCGGCACGAGGTCCGCCGTGTCGCGAACATGGTAGTAATATTTGGAGATCCAGAAGAGCGTGTGCAGATCGCGCAGACCGCCTTTGCCCTCTTTGACGTTTGGCTCGACAAGATAGCGTGTATCGCCGGCCTTGCGGTGGCGCTCGTCGCGTTCGGCAAGCTTGGCGGCGATGAATTCGGGGCCGGTGCCGGTAACGATTTCCTTGTCGAAACGCGTCTCGAGCTGCGTCTCCAGCGAGAGCAGGCCGCAGATGTAGCGCATCTCCAGGATAGCGGTACGGATCGTTATGTCCGACTTCGAAAGCGCGATGCACTCGTCGATGGTGCGCGTGGCGTGGCCGACCTTGAACCCCATGTCCCATAGGACGTAGAGCATGAATTCGACCGCCTTGTGGGTTTCCTCCGCCGGCTTCGGCTGGAACAGGAACAAGAGGTCGATGTCGGAGCCCGGTGCCAGCGTATCACGGCCGTAGCCGCCGACAGCAGTGACGGCAAACTTGTCCTTCTGCTGCGGGAAGACGTGATTGCAGACGAATTCGTACAGGACCGTGATGATCTGGTCCTGCAGCCACGAAATGCGGCGGGCGCAATTGATGCCGCTGCCGTCGGCCGAAAGCAGTTCGCGTGCCTTCTCGCGTCCCTCGCTGCTGGCCTTCTTGAGAATGGCAAGCAGATCGGATCGCACGACGTCGGGCCGGGTCCTGTTGGCCTCGGCAACAGCGTCGCACATCTTCCGGAGATAGTCGGTATCGAGGATGTCGGAGAAATCGATGTCGTTCGTCATCGCCATGCGCGGGGCGGCTTCCTGTTCGCGCGGCACAGCCGCTTCCTGCTGCGCCTCTCGTTTCGTCTGCATGCGCTATAGCCTCTTTGCCCGCCGATGACACGGGCTTTCATACTGCATGAACCCTTAATTTTGGCGAAAAGGTGTTGTCGCGCGTGAAAGCGGCTGCGACAGGCAATCAGGCAGCGATCTGTGCCCGTACGGAATAGAGCACGTGACGTGTCTCGCTGGTGATTGCCTCCAGCGTCTCCTGGTCGCACTCGCGGTAGCCCGCCTTGGCAACGCATGTGGCCAGCTCGAGGATCCTGGCGCAGCAGCGAATGATATGCAGCAGGCCGAAGGGCGAGGCCCAGCCGCGCGGATTGCCACGCTCATCGGCGAGCCGCAGCGCTTCAAGCGCGCTGAAGATCGCCGCAAGCCTCTGGGTTTCGTTGAAAAGCCGGTCCATGAACATCGGTCAGCCCTGCTCCAGCTTTTTCTTGAGATCGTAGAGCGCATCCATTGCCTCGCGCGGCGTCATGTCGTCGAGGCTCATGCCTTTCAGCGCTTCCTCCACCTTCGAGGGGCCACGGTTGGCGTCCTCGCGGCGCACCGCCACCTGGAACAGCGGCAGGTCATCGATGAGCTGGCTTGCCGGGTTCTTGCGATCGGCATCCTCGAGGCGCGTCAACACGTCGCGGGCACGTGCCACGACGGAGGCCGGCAGACCGGCGAGCCGGGCGACCTGAATGCCGTAGGAGCGGTCGGCGGCACCGGGGCCGACTTCGTGCAGAAAGATCACGTCGCCGTCCCATTCCTTAACGCGCATCGTCGCGTTCGATAGCCGCGCAAGCTTTTCTGAAAGCACCGTCAACTCGTGGAAGTGGGTGGCGAAGAGGCCGCGGCAGCGGTTCGCCTCATGCAAATGCTCGACGGCCGCCCAGGCGATGGAGAGACCGTCGAAGGTTGCGGTACCACGGCCGATTTCATCGAGAATAACGAGCGAGCGATCGGTCGCCTGATTGAGAATCGCCGCCGTTTCAACCATCTCGACCATGAAGGTCGAGCGGCCGCGCGCCAGATCGTCCGAAGCGCCGACGCGCGAGAACAGCCGGTCGACGATGCCGATATGGGCCGAGGTCGCCGGCACGAAGGAGCCCATCTGGGCGAGGATCGCGATCAGCGCGTTCTGGCGCAGGAAGGTCGATTTACCGCCCATGTTCGGGCCGGTCAGCAGCCAGATCGCGCCATCCTTGCCATCGGAGACGGGCGAGAGATCGCAGTTGTTGGCAACGAACGGGCCTGACGATTGCCGCCGCAACGCCTGTTCGACGACAGGATGGCGCCCGCCTTCGATCGCAAACATCTTTGAGCCGTCGACCGTCGGCCGGCAATAGGCCTGTTCGTCGGCAAGCAGCGCCAGGCCGGCAGCAGTATCGATGACGGCGAGCGCGCGGGCGCCGGCCTTGATTGCCTCAGCTTCGGCAACGACGGCCGATGTCATGTGGTCGAAGGCCGCCAGTTCGATCGCCAGCGCCTTGTCGGCGGCATTGGCAATCCGGCTTTCCAGATCGGCAAGCTCGGTGGTGGTGAAGCGCATCGCGTTCGCCATCGTCTGGCGGTGGATGAAGCGCCCCTTGGCCTCCGGCGTATCGGTCATCGGTCCGGCATTGCCGGCAGTGACTTCGATGAAGTAGCCGAGGATGTTGTTGTGCTTGATCTTCAGCGATTTGATGCCGGTTTCTTCGGCATACTGCAGCTGCAGGCCGGCAATCACCCGGCGCGATTGATCGCGAAGTGCCCTGACCTCGTCGAGTTCGGCATTGGCTCCGTCGCGAAGGAAGCCGCCGTCGCGCTTCAGCAGTGGCAGTTCGTCGCCGAGCGTCTCGGAAAGCAGTGCTGCAACATCGGAGGGGAGGGCCTGCAGGCTAGAGAGAGCAAGCTGCAACTCCTCTGGCAGCAGCGCTTCCGCCAGCAATCCGGCAACATCGCCCGCAGCATTCAGACCCTGCCGGATGGCAGCAAGGTCACGCGGCCCGCCACGGTCGAGTGCAAGGCGCGAGAGTGCACGCGGCATGTCGGGAACATGCTTGAGATGGTGGCGCAGGTCGCCGCAAAGCGAGGGCTCCTCCATCAGGAAGCCGATCGAATCCAGCCGCTCATTGATGCGGATAGGATCGGTCAGCGGCGACATCAGCCGTTCGGCGAGCAAACGCGCCCCGCCGCCGGTCACAGTACGGTCGATCGCCTTCAGCAACGAGCCGTTGCGATCGCCTGACAGCGTGCGGGCAAGTTCGAGGTTGGCGCGGGTCGCCGGATCGATGAACAGCGTGGACGCGCCGCTTTCGCGCTCCGGCCGCCCGAGTGGCGGCCGTTCGGCAATCTGCGTCTTCTCGACATAGGCGACGGCAGCGGCTGCCGCTGCAAGCTCGGCGCGCGAAAAGGTGCCGAAGCCATCAAGTGTCGAGACATTGAAATAACGTGCGACCCGCCCCTCGGCGGTGGCGCTGTCGAAGAGCACGGATGGTTGCGGAACAGCGGTGCGGCCGAGAACGTCGAAGACGGGTTTCAGCTCGGGATCGTGAAAGATCGTATCGGGCACGATCAGTTCGCGAGGGTCGATGCGCAGGATATCGGCAAGCAGCCGCGAGCTTTCCGTCTCGGCCAGCCGGAAAATCCCGGTGGAGATGTCGATCCAGGCAAGCGCCAGCACTGGTTCGGCGCTGCCGCGAATTCGGGTAAGTGCCATCAGGTAGTTAGATTCCGACGGCGAAAGCAGCTTTTCTTCGGTGATCGTACCTGGGGTCACGAGGCGGACGACATCGCGCTTCACGACGGATTTCGAGCCGCGCTTCTTGGCTTCGGCGGGATCCTCGACCTGCTCGCAGACGGCAACCCGGAAGCCGAGCGCGATCAGTTTCTGCAGATAGTCGTCGGCAGCATGAACAGGCACACCGCACATCGGAATGTCCTGCCCCATGTGCTGGCCACGCTTGGTGAGCGTGATGCCGAGCGCGCGGGAGGCATCCAGCGCATCCTCGAAGAACAATTCGTAGAAATCGCCCATGCGATAGAACAGCAGCGAGTCAGGGTTGTTGGCCTTGATCTCGATGAATTGCTCCATCATCGGCGTTGCCGAGGCACGGCTTTCTTCCGTCGCCAGCTCGGCAGCCGAAAAGGCTTCTATTCCAGTGTTAATTCGTTCGTTCACGGAGATGCATTTTTTCCAAAAAAGAAGTGCCAACCCTAGCTGCCCGCCGCTATAGATGACAACTGCGATTGAGGAAGAGCAAGGCGTCACCCACAAGACGTTGGAGGAAAAATGCCCGATACCGAGAAGAAGCAGCGGTCGGTTACCTCGGTGACCGACAAGGAGGCACTTGAGTTCCACGCCATGGGGCGGCCCGGAAAGCTGGAGATCAACGCCACGAAGCCGATGGCGACCCAGCGCGATCTGTCGCTCGCCTATTCGCCTGGGGTTGCCGTTCCGGTGAAGGCGATCGCCGCCGATCCAGCCACCGCTTACGACTACACGACGCGCGGCAACATGGTCGCGGTCATCTCCAATGGCACAGCAATTCTCGGTCTCGGCAATCTCGGAGCGCTGGCCTCGAAGCCGGTGATGGAGGGCAAATCCGTGCTCTTCAAGCGCTTTGCCGATGTCGATTCCATCGATCTTGAAGTCGATACCGAAAACGTCGACGAATTCATCAACTGCGTGCGGTTCCTCGGCCCCTCCTTCGGTGGCATCAATCTCGAAGACATCAAGGCGCCCGACTGTTTCATCATCGAGCAGCGCCTGCGCGAACTGATGGATATTCCAGTCTTCCACGACGACCAGCACGGCACGGCGATCATCGCCGCAGCCGGCCTGATCAACGCCCTGGAATTGACCGGCCGTGACCTGAAGACGACGAAGCTCGTCTGCAATGGCGCCGGTGCCGCAGCCATCGCCTGCGTCGAGCTCATCAAGGCCATGGGCTTCGCGCCGGAGAATATCGTCCTTTGCGACACCAAGGGCGTGATCTACCAGGGCCGTACCGAGGGCATGAACCAGTGGAAGTCGGCGCACGCGGTCAAGACCAAGGTGCGCACACTCGAGGAGGCGATGAAGGGCGCGGACGTGGTCTTCGGCCTCTCGCAGAAGGGTGCCTTCTCCGAGAAAATGATCCGCTCGATGGCTGACCGCCCGATCATTTTTGCGATGGCCAATCCCGATCCGGAAATCACCCCGGAAGAGGTCGCCCGCATTCGCGACGACGCCATCATGGCAACTGGCCGGTCCGACTATCCGAACCAGGTCAACAACGTTCTCGGCTTTCCCTACATCTTCCGTGGCGCACTGGATGTCCGCGCCACCACGATCAACGACGCCATGAAGATCGCCGCCGTTCAGGCGCTGGCAAACCTTGCGCGCGAGGACGTGCCTGACGACGTCGTTGCCGCTTATCAGGGCAACCGTCCGCGCTTCGGTGCGCAGTACATCATTCCCGTGCCGTTCGATCCGCGCCTGATTTCGGCGATCCCGGTCGCCGTGGCACAGGCGGCGATCGATAGCGGTGTTGCTCGCAAACCGATCGCCGATATGGCTGCCTATGCCCGCGAGCTTTCCGCCCGCCGCGATCCGATCGCCTCGACGCTGGCAAGCCTGTATGAGCGCGTACGTCGCCGTCCGAAGCGGGTGGTCTTTGCCGAAGCTGAAGAAGAGCAGGTGATGCGTGCGGCCATGTCCTACGCAAACCAGGAACTCGGCACGGCGATCCTGCTCGGCCGCGAAGACCTGATACACCAGACCGCCGAGCGGGCTGGTATCGATCTCAATCGGCCGGGACTGGAGATCGTCAATGCGCGCATTTCCACCCGCGTCGAGACCTATATCGATTACCTCTATGCCCGCCTGCAGCGGAAGGGCTACCTGCATCGCGACGCCCAGCGCCTGATCCATCAGGATCGCAACCATTTCGCCGCCTGCATGGTGGCGCTCGGCGATGCCGACGGCATGGTCACCGGCATTACCCGCAACTATTCGACGGCGCTCGAAGATGTGCGCCGCTGCATCGACATGAAGCCGGGCCATCGCGTCATTGGCGTCTCCATCGCGCTTTGCCGTGGTCGCACCGTGTTCGTCGCCGATACAGCCGTCCACGACATGCCGAATGCCGAGGAGCTCGCTGATATCGCCGTTGAAGCCGCGGGCTTCGCGCGTCGCATGGGCTATCAGCCGCGTGTCGCAATGCTTGCCTACTCGACCTTCGGGCACCCCTCGGGTGAGCGCTCCGAGCGCGTGCGTGAAGCTGTAAAGATCCTCGACAAGCGTCGCGTGGATTTCGAGTACGACGGCGAGATGGCAGCCGACGTGGCGCTGAATCGCAAGGTGATGGAGCAATATCCGTTCTGCCGGCTCTCCGGCCCGGCCAACGTCCTCGTCATGCCTGCTTTCCACTCAGCCTCGATCTCAACGAAGATGTTGCAGGAGCTCGGTGGTTCGACGGTTATCGGCCCGATCCTCGTCGGCCTCGACAAGGCGGTTCAGATCACCTCGATGGGCGCGAAGGATTCCGACATCGTCAACATGGCCGCCATCGCAGCCTATACGGCAGGATCGTAAGACGCAGGCGGAGCGGGAGACACACGCTCCCGCTCCGCCGCTGCTCAGTAGAAAGTCAGCTTGCGAACCGTCCGGCGTCGGCGCCGTAGTAGTTCAGGTACCGATCGGAGATGCTGGAAATCGGCAAAACGATCAGAACATCCGTCGTGTTGAAGGCCTTGTCGACCACGGCAGTCGTGCCGACCATGGCGCCCAGGCGCAAATACCCCTTGATCAGAGGTGGCAGCGCCATCAGCGCGCGCTTCGGATTGACTGCCTCGGCAGGCATCAGATCCATGTCGCGGGCAAGGTGCGGAAGCGCGCTAACGGCCCACTCTTCCTTGGCGGCAACGTTGTGATGCAGGAAGGACAGCGCCAGCGCGTGGCTTTCGGGGTGGATGCCGGGGAACGAGGCGCAGCCAAACATCGCGCTCATGCCGTGCTTCAGCGCATAGGCCCAGTTTCCCTGCCACAGAAGCTCAACCGTGCGCTTGGTGCGATAATCTGGCAGTACGCAGGAGCGGCCGAGTTCCATGAACCGCTTATCCGGGTGGCGGGCAAGCAGCTCATCGATGGCGAATTCCGAAGCCGAGTAAAAGCCACCATTCGCCATGGCGACGTCTTGCCGCAGCAGGCGATAGGTACCGACGATCTGCTCGTCGCTGTCGCCCTCGATCGAGCGATCGAGCACGAGCAGATGGTCGCAGAATGCGTCGTAGGAATCGAAATCGCGCTTGCGGCGCATCGCTTCAGGGGAAAGCTGCGCGCCCATTTCGTCGACGAAGACACGGAAGCGCACGGCCTGGGCTGCATCGATCTCATTGGCCGTGCGCGCAAGACGAGTCTCGAGATTGCCGATACGGCCGAAAATGTCGCCTTCCTTTGGCGCAACCGCGCTCGACGGCCGATGAACCTCGGCGACGGCGGCACTATTGAAAGCGTCTACAGACATGGCGATTCTCCCGTTGCCGGCTTCTGACACGCCATAAAACACTTATGTACGACAGGAAAGTGACATCATGTCGCCCCTGCACGCAAGAAGCGTGCCGGTCTTTTGATGGCTACCGCGCTTCCGCGCGGCGGGCCGAAAGCGCAGCAACAGCTTGGACTTCCGTCAGTAACCTTATCGGGTCAACCGGCTTTACCATGACGCGGTTTGCACCATTCAGCAAGACTTGTCTACGGGATTCATCGCGCTTGTCGGCGGTGAGCACGATGATCGGGACGGGCGGAAGATCGAGCCGGCGCTCATGGCCGCGTAGCCGGCCAAGCATATCGATGCCATCGCCACCTGGCATCGAAAGGTCGCTGATGACGATGTCCGGGCGCACGTTTCCTTCCGACAGCGCGCAGTCGAGAAGCGTCTCGAAGTGGTCAACATGCTGAACGGCATGGCCGGCCTTTTCGAGCATCGCCCGGATGAGCATCGCATTGATCGGGTCGTCTTCGGCCAGAAGGATGCGCAGTCCGCCGTGGATTCCGGCTTCCGGTATGGAGACGCTGAAGCCGGGCTGGTTGTCGTTCAGCGCATCGCGCTTTTCCATGCCGCGCATGCGTCCGCGCAGCACGTCGATCAACGATTGCTCGCGAAGCGGCCGTATCAGCCAGGCGTCGAACAGATCGAGCGGATGGGCGTTACGCTCTTCCGGGTTGACGAGGAAGATCTTGCGCAGGCCGAGCGCGGCGATTTCGGCCCGGTCGGCAAGGTGGTTGGCGAACTCTGCCGACATACGGTGGTCGACGATGATGTCGGTTGGCCGGCGGCCAAGAGAGGCCATCGCTAGCAACATCTCATGGGCGCTCCGGCCGTCGGTGACAAGGTGGCAATCGCCGCCGAGCGTTGTGATCGTCTCCGATATCGCCATGCGCGCTGCGCCGGCGGGCGCCAGCAGCAGAACGACGCTGCCCGCAAGCACGGCGTTCAGGCCGCCGCGGCTCTCGTCCGGAATGTGGATCGGGAAGCGGATGCAGAATTCGCTCCCGGTCCCTTTCTCGCTGGTGACAGTGAGCGAGCCGCCGAACTCGCGCATGATACGAGCGGAGATGGAAAGCCCCAGTCCAGTGCCGGCACTCTTTTCCATCGCCGTTCCCCCCTGCTCGAACTCGCCGAAGATGCGGTTCTGTTCTTCCTCACTCATTCCCGGCCCCGTATCGGTGACGCTGATCAGCACCTCATTGACCTGCAGCGAGACCCGTATGAAAACGCCCCCGGCCTGAGTGAATTTCACAGCATTGCCGATCACGTTGAACAGGACCTGCCGCAAGCGTGCCGGGTCGAAGCTCATCAACTCTGGCAGGTCGGAGGAAACCGTCGCACCGATCTCAATGCCCTTCTCATGGGCACGGTGGGCAAGCATTTCGACGACACTCTCAAGCAGTTTGCGTAGCGATTCCGCACGCGGACGCAGATGAAAGCGGCCAACCTCGATAGTCGAGAAGTCAAGAAGATCCTCGACGAGTTGCGTCAACGCATAGCCGGACTGGCGGATGCCTGTCAGGTAGTTCTGCTGCTCCTGCGTCAGCCGGGTCTCGGTGAGAAGGTGGGTCATACCGAGAATGCCGGAAAGCGGGGTGCGGATCTCGTGGCTCACTGTGGCAAGCAGCCGCGACTTGGCGGCGCTGTTGTACTCGGCCTTCTGTCGCGCCTCCTCACGGGCTTGTGCAGCCAGCCGCTCGTCCGTGACATCGCGGGCCATGCTCTGGAGTAGCAACTGCCCGTTGGCCGGATCGCGGGTTACGACGTCGCGCCAGAAATAGATGCGCTGCCCCTCGGGCGTTGAGATCTCCACTTCGAACCGATGCGGTGCCGGGCCGGGACGAAAGGCGATGCCGATTTCTTCGCAGGTCATTCCCTCCGGATTGGGGCGACCCGTCAGCCGGCAAAACGTCTCGTTGGCGCCGACAATGCGCCGGTCCATATTGCGCGTTACGGTGATGTCGCCGAGCGCGTCATGGATATCTGCAAAGAGAGCTGCCCCTTTGCTCCATGTCGATGAAATACCGCTGGACGCCTTCCGCGAGCGTCTCTGTCTGACGGTCGAAAGGATTGCGAGAAGAACGATAAAGGCGAGTGCGGCAACGCTGAGTGTTGTCGAAAGCAACAGTGGGCTGCCCGCCTGCGCCGCGACAACGAGGAGAGAGCCAGCGACAAGGCCAAGGCCGCCGAGCCACCATGACAGAAGTTTGCGGCCGACGCGATTGCACTGGGATTGCGAGGATGCGAACTCTGTTCTGTATACAGCAGCTTCCGAGCCCCGTTCGCTATCGCGATGCGCGGTATGCCGCCCAAACGCGGCGGCGAGCCTTTCGTGCAATTGTGCGAGACCCTGCATGGTCCCTGGATAGCACAACGGCGGTTCTAAATGCCTTCAGCAAACCACTAAGATTTTAACGGTCTGCGTTTTTAGGTTGTATAAGCTCGTCCAGAATCACGCATCCCGCGCCGATCGTGATAAAGCTGTCGGCCAGGTTGAAGACGGCGAAGGACCATGTCTCGGTATGAAACAGGATGTAGTCGATCACGTGCCCGTAGAGGAAGCGATCGATCAGATTGCCGAGCGCGCCGGCGATAATCAATGCGTAGCCTAGATGAGCGAAGGTGCGTTGCTTGCCGGTGCGATGCCAGAGCCAGACGACGAACGCGACGATAACAAGCCGCATGCCGACGATGAACCAGCCGTCCATGCCTGAGAGCATCGAGAACGCGACGCCGAGATTGTACGTCCGGTAGAGCGCCAGCATCGGGATAACGTGCACGGGTTCCTGCAGCGGCAGCGTGTGGTCGACGACGATCTTGACGACTTGGTCGAGCACCACGGCGATGACGATGAAGATCAGGATCGGCAGCGGCCGGGCAAACAAAGTCGGTCGTTCTAGCGTCTGATCGGTCATTTGACCTCGTCGAGTGAGAGGAGATGGCGGCGCGCCTCGAACAGCATGACGGCGCTGGCGACGGCAAGATTGAGCGAGTCGGCGCGGCCCTGCTGTGGAATGCGGGCAAGCGCGTCGGCTTCCTTGGCAAGATGCTCCGGAAGCCCGGATTGCTCGTTGCCCATCAGGATCACGACGGGCTTCTTCTTGTAGTCGATCGTCCGGTAGTCAACGGAGCCCGCCAGATGCGTGGCGACGACGGAAACGCCAGCGTGCTTCTTCCAGGCAATAAATTCTTCGGCCGTTGCGCGCGCCACGGGAACGGCAAACACCGAGCCCATGGTGGCGCGTACCGTTTCCAGCGAGAAGGGATCGGTCGTCTCGCCGACGAGGATGACGCCGGAGGCGCCGGCAGCATCGGCGGTGCGGATGATTGTGCCAAGATTGCCGGGGTCGCGGACGCGGTCGAGGGCAATCCAGGTCTCGCCCTGCTTCGGGTGGATCTCGCGCAGTGGCTTCCAGCGGCTTTCGAAGATGCCGACCACCATCTGCGGATTGTCGCGACGGGTGATCGAAGAGAGTACTTTCTCGCTGACCTCAAGCACCAATCCACCTGATGCAACGGTCTTTGCCGCCATCTGCTCGACAAGGGGCTTGCCCTTGGCGGCCTTGGCATAAACAAGCGTACGGATCGTCCAGCCGAGCTCGATGGCATCGATGACAAGCTTCAGCCCTTCGGCCATGAAGGTGCCACTCTGCTCGCGCGTCTTCTTGTCGCTGAGCGCCTTGATGTCCTTGATAATAGGATTGGCGAGCGAGGTGACCTCTTTCACGTGCCCGACCTTGTGCGGGCCGTGGCCCTTGTGTTCATGGCTCATTTCGGCACCCAGCGGGAGAAAAGGGATGTGGAGAGCGCGCGGGCCGGCGCCTTGCCGTCCAGCCCCGCCTCGCGGATGACGAGTTCGCCCGACTCGACGACGCCACCGGCTCCGCGCATCGTCTCGCGCATCAGCTCATGGATCGAATAGAAGCTGGCGCGGATCGAATAGGCGGTCAGCACAAGCCCGACCGCCTTCGGCGACAGGACCTCGCGGCAGATGTCGAGCATGACAGGCAGATGCTCGAAGAGGTGCCAGACTTCGCCATTCGGTCCACGGCCGAATTTCGGTGGATCGGTGAGGATGATGTCGTACTTGTTGCCGCGGCGCTCCTCTCGCAGGATGAACTTCATCGCGTCTTCGCAGATCCAGCGGATCGGTGCCTTTTCCAGCCGACTTAGCGCCTGATTTTCGCGCGCCCAGCCGATCGCCTTCTTCGACGCATCGACGTGCGTCACCTCGGCTCCGGCCGCTGCGGCAACCAATGACGCAACACCGGTATAGCCGAAGAGGTTCAGCACCTTCAGCGGGCGTCCGGCAGCTTCTACCTGCTGCTTCATCCAGGTCCAGTGGACGATCTGTTCAGGGAAGACGCCGACGTGCCGGAAGGACGTGAAACGGCCGAGAAAATCGACGCCAAGCAGATTGAGCGGCCAGGTTTCGCCGAGCGCTTCCTTGGGAAAGCGCCAGCGCCCGCTGCCTTCCTCGTCGGTATCGCCGGTGAAGACGGCATCGACCTTTTCCCATACCTGCTTCGACAAGGACGGCTGCCAGAGCGCCTGGCCTTCCGGCCGGACGATCCGGTAAGGGCCGTATTGCTCAAGTTTCTCACCGTTGCCGCTGTCGATCAGATGAAAGTCACCCGCCCCAAGAGATTCGAGAATGATGGGCACGCGTTCGGCCGGGCGCTCGCCGGTTCTTGCCAGCAGCGGCCGGTCGATTGCCGTCGGCACCGAGGCTGGTTCGCGCGCCTTTTCGCGAGCCGGAGCAGGCTTCGCCGCGGGCTTTGACGGGCGCGGGCCACGATCGTCGGTGCGGCGTCCGCCGGAGGGGCCGGCGGCGGATTTCTGGCCCGGCCGGCGTTCTTTCTGTCTCAACGTGATTTTCCGCGTGCTTCAATTCGATAGAACTCGTGCAAATAGCATTCC
This sequence comes from Hyphomicrobiales bacterium, assembly GCA_900466605.1. GTDB lineage: Bacteria > Pseudomonadota > Alphaproteobacteria > Rhizobiales > Rhizobiaceae > Rhizobium. Next base: position 93,345 of record UBMU01000008.1, on the reverse strand, counting down.
GTTTCACCTTGGCAAAGCGCTTTCGGGCTGTGATAAATCGAGGCAGGTCGAAATGGGAGGATTTCGGATGGACTTGACCGGCGAAGAACGGATCACCGCGCCCCGGGACGTCGTATGGGCAGCGCTGAACGACCCTGAGATATTGAAGCAATGCATTCCGGGCTGTCAGAGCCTGGAGATGAAATCCCCGACCGAGTTGACTGCGGTGGTGAAGATTAAGATCGGGCCGGTCTCGGCAACCTTCAACGGTGAGGTTCTTCTGTCGAACATCAACGCGCCGGAGAGCTACACGATCTCGGGTGAGGGCAAGGGCGGCATCGCCGGTTTTGCCAAGGGAGGTGCTGATGTGGTGCTGAAGGACGATGGCGGTGAAACGGTCCTGCAGTACGAGGCGAAGGCCCAGGTCGGCGGCAAGATCGCCCAACTCGGCGCCCGTTTGATCGACTCGACGTCCACGAAGCTGGCGCAGCAATTCTTTTCGAATTTCAACGCGGCGGTCAGCGCCAAGGCAGCGGAATAAGGGCTCTAATTGACAGACTTCTCCGTACCGACGAAACCGCAGTCCGTGAAGTGGACCATCAGGTCGCCGCGTCCATCAGATTTGGAAAGGCTGGCCGACATATATCTGGCCGTGCGCCGCGAAACCTTCACATGGGTCAATCCTGGTAGTTTCCGCCACGAGGATTTCAGGGCCCACACGCAGGGGGAGCACTTGTGGCTCGCGGAAGCGCCGGACGGTGAAGCTGCGGGCTTTATGACCCTCTGGGCGCCGGACGACTTCATTCACATGCTCTATGTCGGTAAGTCGTGGCAAGGGCAGGGTGCCGGGGCGGCCCTGCTCCGGGCCTTGCCGGATTGGCCGCACAACAAGTACCGGCTGAAATGCCTGGTGAAGAACAGCCGCGCCGGAGCCTTCTATCGTTCCAACGGATTCGTGGTTACGGGATCGGGCACATCGGCGGAAGGCGACTACGAAGAGATGAGTTTCTATCCGTCGGCATAGCCGTTCTACTGCAGTTGTGGCTTCTTCAGGAAGGCATTTCGATCTGCGGACCGGATGCGCAACCACGCCTCGCGGCCGTCGCGCACCACGCGCATCGGAATTTCCGCACCGGCAGGTCCGCTACTCCAGACCTTGCGATAGAAATCTGCAAGCCCATCGACCTCGCCATCGCGGATCTCGGATATGATGTCGCCCCAACGCAACCCAGCCTCGGCGGCGGGGCTTCCGTCGGCCACGCTCATCACGATCACGTCGCCATTGCTTTCTGCAGAGAACGCACCGAGCCACGGCCGAGGCGGTTTATTGACGCTGCCGCGCGTCATGAGGTCGTCGAGAATGGGCGCAAGCAGGTTGATCGGCACGATCATGTTGATGTCGACGGCATCGCCACCCTGGCTCATTTGCAGGCGCAGCGATCCGATGCCGAGCAGCTTGCCATCCGCATCGATAAGTGCCGCGCCTCCCCACGAGGGATGGGCGGGGGTGGTGAAGATCGCCTCGTCGAGCAGATATTCCCAGTAACCGGCGAATTCCTGCTTTGCGACGATGTTGGCCTCCACGAACTGGCCGATACCATCGGCGAGGACGACTGGATCGCCCAGGCCAGCCTTGGAGGCATCGCCAAGTTCGACTGCGGGCAGGCCGAGATCGCCCAGCGCCTGCAGCAGTCCGAACCCGGTCTCCTGATCGTAGGCGAGCGGGTGCGCGGCCACAACGCGTCCATCGCTGGTCGTCAGCCAGACCTCGTCAGCCTCGGTGATCAGGTAACCGATCGTTAGTACGAGCCCGGATCTGATGACGACACCGCTGCCTTCACGCCGGGTTCCCAGCGTTTCTGCGGTAAAGGCGTCATCCGGAATAGAAGTTCGCACGGCCACGATGGACCGCAGGATCGTATCGACGTTCATGGCTTCATCCTCATAAAGACGGACGCGCTGAGGCTGTGAAACTGCTGATTCTAGCAGAGGCGCGGTGGCTATTTTCTTCTATAGCTATGAAGACAGGTGTTTCGCTGCAAGTCTTGCCACGTCAATTTATCGACGTGCGGCCGGACTACCGGGACGGCAGCTGGCCGGCGATGTCCTCAGCGCGGTTCTTATGGCGATCCGCTTCTGCGTGCCAGCGAACGGCTTCCTTGGCCTCTGTGCGAGCGCGCTTGCGGTGTTTGCCCTGATTGAACCAGGTGGCCGCCGAGCCGACCACCATTCCGATGATCAAAGGAACGAAGATGAATACGAAGAACGGCGCCGACAGCGAGAGGACCTGATCTTCTGGTCGAAATGGGTTGAAGGCAAGCGTCACGACCTGCCTGTTGGCGACGCAGAAGATGATCAAAATGATTCCAAGCGGCAGAAAAATCAGTAGGTTGGTGATCTTCTTCGCCATACTCGGCCTCCGTATTTCAACGCACGCCCGTCTTTGGCGCGGCACTTTGATCTGGTCAGCAGGATAGTGGGCCGGGAGCCAAGTTCAAGTGCCAGCGGTGCCTCGGTCTGCCATCGGGAGGAGGATCAATCCTCCTCGTCGGCCTGTCCTGGGTTGAGGCGCTCGCGCAGTTCCTTGCCGGTCTTGAAGAAGGGTACCCACTTCTCCTCGACGAAAACGGTATCGCCGGTGCGTGGATTGCGACCGGAGCGGGATGGGCGGTTCTTTACGGAGAACGCACCGAATCCGCGCAGCTCGACGCGGTTGCCCGCCGCGAGCGCGTCGGTGATCTCGTCGAGCACCGCGTTGACGATATTCTCGACGTCGCGATGGTAAAGATGCGGGTTGCGGGCTGCAACTATCTGCACCAGTTCGGACTTGATCACTTTCGCCCCCTTAAATTATTGATTTCTTATCAGTCATGGCCAACCTGCCAAACTGAAAGGAGCCCGTCAAGGAGCAACTTTTGAGGCAGGATTCCGCCGAGATCGCGAGCCTTGGCAAGATCGTCATAGCCAAGCAGCGTCAGGATCTGCGAGGCACTATCTGCAAGCAGGAAAGATGTGTTGCTCTTCTTGTCCCAATCGACCTCAGGCAAGCTCCTGCTGACCTTGCGCGTCTCGAGGTAGGCCCTGATTTCGTCGTCTCCGCCGATCTGGTCGATCAGCTTGACTTTGAGTGCCTGCCGTCCGGTAAAAATCGTGCCGTCCGCGAGTTTTTGCACCTCTTCGCGCGGTAGCTTGCGGCGCTCGGCAACGAGATCAACGAACCAGCCATAGCTGTCAACGATCATGTTGTTGATCATGGCCTTGGCCTCGTCGCTCGCCGGATGGAATGGCGAGGGCTCCGCTTTCAACGGCGAGGATTTGATTTCCTCCAGCGATACTCCGATCTTGTCGAGCAGCGGCTTGACCTGCGGATATTGGAAGATCACCCCGATCGAGCCGGTGATCGAGCTGTCCCCGGCGATAATCATGTCGCCTGCGGTCGCGATCATATAGCCGGCGGAAGCAGCCAGCGTGCGCACGTCGGAGACGACCGGCTTCTTGTCGGCTATGGCGCGGATCGCCTTGAACACCCGCTCGCCGCCATAGGTCGTACCGCCGGGTGAGGAAATTGAGACAACAACGGCCTTCACTGCGTCGTTCTTTTCGATCTTTTTAAGCCGCTCCAGGAGTTCGTCATCATCGGTGATCAGCCCAGAAATGGTCACATGGGCGACGTGTGGCCGGCTGGTTGCAATATCGCCGATAAATACCCGGTAGGCAGCAAAACCTAATGCCACGAGCAGCAGCACCGCGACGACGCGCCAGAAACCGACCTTGCGGCGAAGCCTGCGGCGATCGGCGATCATCGAACTGTCCATTCATTCCTCCAGCAGTGGCGAGCGCGCACGATCCCCTAAATCTAGGGCTTGTGGGCCGTTCGGACACGTTGATTTACCACGCGTCGGCGGCTTTCTTGCTTGTTGCAGAAAAAAATCCATATTGGCAAGTCAGTGTAATAATGCGAAACGAACTGTGATCGAGCGCGACAATGCCTATATACGCCGCCTGATCACCGACACGGACCTGTCTTATGCTCGATACTTTGAACACCACCGGAAGGGCTGACTATGTGAAGCCGGAGCGAAGCGCCTATGGCGCTGCGCGCTTCCATTCCGCGCGCGTTCGCCGCCTGAAGATCATACTTCCTATCGCGGCCGTTGTGGTTTCGCTGGCCTTTATTGGCGTTTCCGTGGTTCGCACCTATCTGCCGGAAAATATCAAGATCGAGGGCGCGAAGATCGAAAACGGCAAGGTGGTGATGGAGAAGCCTGCCATATCCGGCCGCAATTCGAATGGAATCAACTATTCGATGCTGGCCGAACGGGCGCTTCAGGATATCAAGAATCCCAACCTGATGACGCTGGAGAACATCAAGGCCGCGGTGCCGATGAAGGATGATCTCATCGCCCGCGTCGAAGCGACGGCCGCGGATTACGACCGTTCGACCGACAATCTCGATGTCAAATCACCCTTTGTCATCCTTTTGAGCAACGGGCTGAAGGCCAACTTTCTGAGCGCCAAGGTTGACATTAAGGGTGGGAAGCTCACGAGCGAGGATCCCGTAAGTATTCAGAAAGATGGCGCGTCTATTGTTGCGCGCTCGATCAAGATGACGGATAAGGGACAGACGATCACATTCGAGGGGAATGTACGCATGAATGTCGATCCCTCCGCTATTCACAAACAGGGCACTTAACAGCCGGGTCACCATGACAAACGATTGTCGCATTTCTACCCGCAAGGCGGGCGCAGTATTTCTCAGTGGCGCAGTGGCGCTGCTGCTGTTGGCCACAGGCGCCTTGGCGCAGGCAACGACCAGTCAGATGGACGGCCTGAAGCTGAACAGCGACGAGCCGATCCAGATCGAGAGCGACAAGCTCGAGATCCACGATCAGGAACACACGGCTGATTTCACGGGCAATGTGAAGGTGGTGCAGGGCAAGACGACGCTGCAGGCCGGACATATGACGGTCTATTACAAGCCGAAGGGCGGCGACGCGAATGCGACACCGGCGGCTGGTGCCAAGGACGCTTCGGCATCGATTTCGTCAGGCAATGCCGATATCGACCACATTGTCGTGACGGATAAGGTGTACCTGACCTCGGGAACGCAGACAGCCACGGCCGATAACGGTTCGTTCGATATGGCCAAGCAGCTTTTCATCCTCAAGGGCGAGAAGGTTATCCTTACCGATGGACCGAACGTCTTTACGGGCTGCCAACTTACGGTGCACATGGAAACTGGACAGGCACAGCTGGATAGCTGTGGGGGGCGCGTCCAGATTCAGCTCGATCCGAAATCGCAGAAACAGAACTGAGCCCGGCCTTACCACGTGAAGTTATTCTCGCTATCGACCATGCTCGGCAGGTCCGGGCCACAAGTGGCTGCGGAGACCACCGCCGGTGACAAGAGCCGTTACCAGGGCACGCTGATTGCGCGCGGTCTGACCAAGACCTACAGCACCCGGCGCGTCGTCAACGGCGTGTCGCTGGTTGTTCGGCGCGGCGAAGCTGTTGGCTTGCTTGGACCGAACGGAGCCGGCAAGACCACCTGCTTCTATATGATCACCGGGCTCGTGCCCGTTGACGAAGGCACGATCGAGATCGACGGCAACGACGTGACGACAATGCCGATGTATCGCCGTTCGCGCCTGGGCGTCGGCTATCTGCCACAGGAAGCGTCGATCTTCCGCGGCCTGACTGTCGAGGAAAACATCCGCGCGGTTCTGGAAGTGCATATCAACGACAGGACTGCACGAGAGAAGAAACTCGACGAACTGCTCGATGAGTTTCACATTCGCAAGCTGCGCAAGAGCGCGGCGGTGTCGCTGTCCGGTGGCGAGCGACGCCGCCTTGAAATTGCCCGTGCACTGGCGACCGATCCAACCTTCATGCTTCTCGACGAGCCGTTCGCCGGCGTCGATCCGATCTCCGTTGCCGACATCCAGCACCTCGTGCATCACCTGACCGCACGCGGTATCGGCGTGCTGATCACCGACCACAATGTACGCGAGACGCTGGGGCTGATCGACCGCGCCTATATCATCCATGCCGGCGAAGTCCTGACCCATGGTCGCGCCAACGACATCGTCAACAACCCGGAAGTGCGGCGCCTGTACCTCGGCGACAATTTCAGCCTCTGACGCGCGCCCCGGCGCCGCGGAAATTCACCTTCTGTGACGGTTCCGCTTGACCAAATAGAATAAAAAAGCAATTTTTGGGCCAACTTGGATTTCCGTGGCCCGAGCGAGTGGCAGGACGCGGTTTCCCGGAGGAGATGAACGGGAGTTTCGCGTCCGCTATGGCACTGTCGGCCAATCTTTTCCTGCGCCAGAACCAGTCGCTGGTGATGACACCGCAGCTGATGCAATCCATTCAGTTGCTGCAGATGACGCACTTCGAACTGACGCAATTCATTGCCCAGGAAGTCGAAAAAAATCCGCTGCTCGAGTTTCCATCAAATGACGCCGAAGTAGGTGCCGAGCGCAGTGGCGCGGAGGAAGATGCCTACGCTCATCAGGCGGAGGAACCCTCCGATGACGGCTATGACAGCCGAACCGAGGTGTTGTCGGGGGACTGGTACGAGAGTGGCAGCAGCGCTGGTGCAAGCCGCCTCACCGACGAACTCGACGCCAACTACGCGAACGTCTTTCCCGATGACGGCGTTCCGCAGCGTGCCGACGCTCCCGAACTGATCAGCCAGTGGAAGTCTATGCCTGGCGGCGGCGAAGGCGCCGACAGCTACGATCTCGATGATTTCGTTGCCGGCCAGATATCGCTGCGCGACCACCTTGCCCAGCAATTGCCCTTCGTGCTGCCCGAGATGACGGATCGCATGATTGCACATCATCTCGTCGATCACTTGGATGAGGCAGGTTATTTTCAAGGCGATGCAATGGAGACCGCTGATAGGCTGGGCACGAGCCTCGACGATCTCGAGCGGGTGATCGCCGCGTTGCAGACGCTCGATCCGCCTGGTGTCTTCGCCCGCAATCTGGCGGAGTGCCTGGCCATCCAGCTTCGCCAGAAGGATCGCTACGACCCCGCAATGCAGGCGCTGGTTGGCAATCTCGAACTTCTGGCGCGGCGCGACTTCGCGACGCTGAAGCGGCTCTGTGGAGTTGATGAGGAAGATCTGCTGGATATGCTGGGCGAGATTCGACAGCTCAATCCGAAGCCCGGTGCCGGATTCGAGGCAGGAGTATCGGAAGCGATCATGCCCGATGTGGTGGTCCGGGCGGGTTCGGACGGTAGCTGGCTGGTTGAGCTCAATCCTGACACGCTGCCGCGCGTTCTGGTCAATCAGGCCTATTTCTCCAAGGTCACGAAGAGCGGTGACGATCACGCCTTCCTGTCGGAGTGTCTGCAGACCGCCAACTGGCTGACCCGAAGCCTCGATCAGCGCGCCAAGACGATCATGAAGGTGGCAAGTGAGATCGTCCGGCAACAGGATGCCTTCTTGATCCACGGTGTTGATTATCTACGTCCGCTCAACCTGAAGACGGTCGCCGATGCCATTAAAATGCATGAGTCCACCGTCAGCCGCGTCACGTCCAATAAGTACGTGCTGACGCCGCGAGGGCTTTTCGAACTCAAGTATTTCTTCAGTGTCTCAATCAGTGCGGTTGAGGGCGGAGATAGCCACTCGGCCGAGGCGGTGCGCCACAAGATCCGCGCGCTCATCACGCAGGAAAGCCCCGATGCTGTGCTCTCCGACGACGATATAGTGGGTATTTTGAAGGCGGGTGGGGTCGACCTGGCCCGCCGCACCGTTGCCAAATACCGTGAGGCGATGAATATCGCTTCGTCCGTCCAACGCAGGCGGGAGAAGCGAGCTTTGGCTAAGGTCGCAGGCTTTTGATCGTCGCCTGAACCGACGAATACGTGTATTTTAGATTCCTAATGAATGTGTCTGTTGACATTTTGGTAACTTCTGGCTAGAAGCGCGCCGCAATTGGCGCTGTGGACAGCGTTGGAAGTTATCCCCATCATCCTCAGGGCGCCTGAAGCCGGGAACTTCGGCCGATCTTGCTTGGGATCGCGCGAAGTGCTTGGATGAGGGTGAGCCTTGGCGTAAACTGGTACTCGCAAACCACTGTAAGAAGGGAAACTCCATGAGTGTGCGTGTATCCGGTAAACATATGGAAATTGGTGAATCGTTCCGTCAGCGGATCGAGGACCAAATCGGTGTCGCCGTCACGAAATACTTCGACGGAGGGTATTCTGGTCAGGTGATAGTGCATAAGGCCAACGCCCGGTTTTCCGCCGACTGCAAGCTTCATCTCGATAGCGGAGTTGTATTGCATGCCGCCGGAGAGGCGATGGATCCGCAGTTGGCCTTCGATGCCGCTTCCGAACGGATCGAGAAGCGTCTTCGTCGATACAAGCGCAAGCTGAAGGATCACTACGCCGGAAATCACCAGAATGGTTCTGCAGAAGTTGCCTACACCGTCATGGATGGCATGTCGGACCACGAAGACGAGATCCCGGATGACTTCGCGCCGGCGATCGTCGCCGAAAGCACCAAGCAACTGAAAACAATGTCTGTCGCGACCGCCGTGATGGCGCTCGACATGACGGATGAGCCGCTGCTGCTGTTTCGCAGCCCAGGCAAGGAACAACTGAACATCGTTTATCGTCGTCACGACGGTAACATTGGCTGGATCGATGCAGCCAGCATCAAAAGCTGAGATCAAGGCGAAGGGCGGCAGTTAGGCTGCCGCTCTCCTCTCTTGGCGCAGAAGGAAAATAAAATGGCTTTGGCAGATTTGCTGCAGCAAAATGCGATCATTCCCGCCCTAAGGGTAAATTCCAAGAAACAGCTCCTCCAGGAATTGGCTGCAAAGGCGTCGAAAGTCACAGGGCTTTCGGAGCGGGAAATTTTCGATGTTGTCCTGCAGCGCGAACGCCTTGGCTCGACCGGCGTCGGTAACGGGATCGCTATTCCGCACGGTAAGTTGGCAAGCGTCCATTCCATCGTCGGCATCTTCGCGCGTCTCGATCAGCCCGTCGATTTCGAGGCCCTGGACGATCAGCCCGTTGATCTGGTGTTCCTGCTCCTAGCACCGGAAGGTGCGGGTGCCGATCATCTCAAGGCTCTCTCGCGCATCGCCCGTGTGCTGCGCGACCACGATCTCGTCGCCAAGCTGCGTGCGACAGACTCCGCTTCTGCGATTTATGCGTTCCTCAACGAGGAGCAGACATCGAACGCAGCCTGAGAATTCGACTTTCAAGAAAAAGGCGCCTGATTGCTCAGGCGCCTTTTTTGTTTCAGGGGTCAAGTTCGGCTTAGAACTCTTCCCAGTTGTCCTGGGCGAGCGCTGCCGAGCCGTGCGTCTGAGGGACCGCGCGGCGGGGTGCCGGCGCTGCGGCCTGGCGATAGGTCGGTGCTCGCATCTGCTGTGCCGTCGAGCGCAGGGCAGAAGCGTGGCTCATGCCGGAGACACGGAAGCGCGTGACGAGTTGCTTCAGCGTCTGGGCTTCGTCATTGAGCGTGACGCTGGCGGCAGTCGTCTCCTCGACCATGGCGGCGTTCTGTTGGGTAACCTGGTCCATCTGGTTCATGGCCTGGTTGATCTCCTTCAGGCCGATTGCCTGCTCGCTGGCCGATGCAGAGATCTGGCGGATGAGGCCATTGATGCCCATCACCTGTTCCGAGATCTTGTGGAGCGTGTCGCCGGCGCGGCCAACCAGATCGACGCCTTCCTTGACCTGCACGGCCGAGGTATTGATGAGCGTCTTGATCTCCTTGGCGGCATTGGCGGACCGTTGTGCCAGTTCGCGAACTTCCTGCGCGACGACGGCAAAGCCCTTGCCGGCTTCACCGGCACGTGCGGCCTCGACACCTGCATTCAGCGCCAGCAGGTTGGTCTGGAACGCGATCTCGTCGATGACGCCGATGATGCGCGAGACCTCGGTCGACGACTGCGCGATACCCTGCATCGAAGAGATGGCCTTGCGAACGACCTCACCCGACTTTTCCGCATCCTCGCAGGCTAGGTTGACGTTATCAGCCGCGGTGCGGGCATTTTCGGCGCTGGAGTTGACCTGTGCGGTGAGCTCGTTGAGGGCTGCCGCGGTCTCTTCCAGGCTCGCCGCTTGCTGTTCTGTACGCTTGGCGAGATCGGAGGCGCTGCCGCTGATTTCGCTGGTGCCGGAACCGATGTTCACGACGCTGAGGTTCATCGTGTTGATGGTTTCCTCGAGGCTTTCGAGCGCCGCATTGAAATCCTGCTTCAGCTTGGCGTACTCGCCGGGGAACTCCTCGCTGATGCGGTGGCCGAGATTGCCCTGCGACAGTTCCGCCAGGCCGGAGCCGACGATCGAGACGATATGACGCTGCAGCGTGATCGACTGCTGCCGCTCGGTTTCCGAGCGGCCGCGCTCGGCCTCGGCCGCGTCGCGCTGGTTGTTCGCCTCGGCTTCGAGGCGCTGCGTGTCGGCGAGCGCAAAGCGGAAGCCTTCGAGGGCTTTCGCTACGGAGCCGATCTCGTCGGCGCGGTCCTGGCCTGCAACCGGCTGTTCGTACTTGCCGTCGCTCAATGCCTTGACGCTGGCGACAAGACCGCCGATCGGGCGTTGGACGAAGGCGCGGACTGCGAAGTAGAGTGCGAGCATGACTGCGGCAAGCACCAGAATGCCCGCGACAACCATCATGAACGTCTGGTCCTGAACGGGTGCGTTGATGGCGGTGTGCGGCACGTCGACGAGGATCACCCAGGTCGTGTTCACGTCTGGCAGGGCGAACGGATAGACGACGCGATCGAAAGGCTCGTAGCCGTCGAAGGCCAGATCCTTGATGACCGAGGGCTGCAACGTCGAGAGCGCACCCTTGACCGCGTCCGCACCTTCGCCGTCGTAGTCCTTCATGGATAGCTCGGCCTTCGGCGCGACGATCCATTTGCCGGTCTGCGATAGCAGCGTGACGCGGCCGGAGCCGAAGGGATGAAGGGTTGAGAGCTTGTCGCGTAGCGACTTCAGCGAGATATCGACGCCGCTGACACCGATCAGCTTGCCGCCTGACATGACCGGATAGCCAATCGAGGTCATGGCAGTGTTCTCGCCGGTCGTCGATTCCGCGTAAGGCGGCGACAGTGCGCCCTTCTTGCTCTGCGCCGCGAGCGCGTACCAGGCAGCCTTATAGTCGGAATCGAAGGTCGAGAAGGTGAAGCCGCCGTCCTTGCTCTTTGTCCAGTAAGGGTTGAACGTGCCATCTTTGGAGGCGCCGAAATCGGTCTTGCCGGCCATGGAAGGTGACTGGCCATCGAATGCGTTCGGCTCTTCGGCAAACCAGCTGCCGAAGGCGAACTGGTTCCGCTCGACGTTTGCCTTCAGCATATCGAGAACAGCCTTGCGGTCGAGATATTTGCCTTCCTGGCCGCGGCCGATGGTGCCGGCCATGGAGCGTGCCGCCCCCGCCAGTTCACCAACGGAGGACGCGACCTCGTTGGCGATCGACTTTGCTTCAAGATTGGCCTGGTCCATGGTGAGCGTCTGCACGCGGTTGCGCGTCTCGCCGATGAGGAAGAAGTTCGACACGAGGAGGACGAGGGCGATGGCAACGCCGGTAATGAGGATAAGCTTGGCTGCAAGCGATTTCATGCGAAAGATGAACATGGGTTCCTCGGGGAGCAAGGATGTGCCGGACGGGGCATTCATCGGCACAGGGGACGGGGCGTCGCCCCCTCATGGAGCAGCCGTTACACAAGCCGGCCCTTCGTGGAGGCCCGGTGATGGCTGGACCATCGCCGGAAACCTATTAAATTTGAATGAAATCCGATGAAAATCGACGGGGCCTGCGCCAAGCTGTCTCGGTATGTCGCGGGAGGAATTGCCCTATAGCGCTTTTGCGACTTCGGCGCTCGATGGGATCGATGGCTGAGCGCCTTGTTTCAGGCACGCGAGCGATCCGGCTACCGCCGCGCGACGCAATGAGACGTCGAAATCCAGCCCCTCATCGAGGCTCGCCGCGAAGTAGCCGCAGAAGGTGTCGCCAGCGCCGACCGTATCGACAGGCTCGATCTTCAGTCCCTTGGCGCGCGAAATGACACCATCACGGATCGCAATCACCCCATCCGCGCCGAGCGTTACGATCAGGGTCTGCCCGGTTTCGGCATTCAGCTGTTTCAACGCGGCTTCGCGATCATCGCCCCCCATGTCTTCCTGACCGGCGAGTCGCTCGAACTCGGTTTCGTTAGCAATCACAATATCTGCAAGGCGACCGAGGCGTGGAGCGTCGTCGATCAGCGGCGCAAGGTTGAGCACTGTCGTGACGCCCTTTGCGCGAGCCCGGGCCAGCGCGCGCTCGACCGCTGAAGTTGGCACTTCAAGTTGAAGCATCAGAATATCGCCCTTGCTCATGGCGTCTATTGCCGCATCGGCATCGGCTGACGTCACCGTGCCGTTTGCACCGGGCACAACAGCGATCATGTTTTCGCCATCACCGCCGACGAGGATCAATGCGGTTCCTGTCGGTTCGTCCACCTGCTTGACCGTCCCAAGCTCCGTGCCTGCGTCCTTCAGCAGTGCAAGCGCCGGCTCGGCAAAGCCGTCCCGACCGACGGCGCCCGCCATGTGAACGATGCGCCCGGCCCGTCGCGCGGCGAGCGCCTGATTAGCACCCTTGCCGCCTGCAGCCGTCGAGAAGCCGTTGCCGGCGACCGTCTCGCCGGGCTTCGGCAGGCGCGCGGTGGTGGCGATGAGATCCATGTTGATGGAACCGAAAACTGTGATCATGAGTGTCCCGTCCGATGCTTTTCTTGGGCGCGACACTGCCCGAAGGCCTCACTCGTCGTCAACCACCCTGAGCTTGAGAAGCCCGCTGCGGCTATCGACGGATTTTGGGGCGGCGTCATTGTCTCGGGCCGCCGTAGCCTTGCTGTTGTCGCCGGCCTCGAACTCCAGAGCCTCGATCTTCGCGCCGCGCTTGTTCAGCTTGTCGGCGGAGGTGACGATCATGTCGACGTCCTTTTGCGCCATGGCGAAATGCCCCTGCAGCTTGCGGACGCGTTCGTCGAGGCGACCGAGATCGTCCATCAGGTTCGCGACTTCACCTTGGATGACGTGTGCCTGGGCCTGCATCCGCTGATCCTTCAGCACGGCTTGAATGACCTGGATGGAAAGCATCAGCAGCGAAGGCGACACGATGACGATGCGCGATCGGTGTGCCTTCTGCACGATTACTTCGAAATTCTCGTGGATCTCCGCGAAGATCGATTCCGACGGCACGAACATGAAGGCAGTGTCCTGCGTCTCCCCCTGGATCAGGTATTTCTCGGCGATGTCGCGGATATGAGTTTCCATATCACGACGGAACTGCTGCGAGGCGACCTTGGCACCGTCAGGCCCGCCGGCATCTCGGATCGCGTTCCAGGCTTCGAGCGGGAATTTGGCGTCGATCACCAGCGGCGCTGCGCCATTGGGCATTCGAATAGTACAGTCGGGACGCGAGCCGTTGGACAGCGTTTGCTGGAATGCGTAGGCGCCGATCGGCAAGCCGTCGGCCACGATCGTCTCCATGCGCGATTGACCGAAAGCGCCGCGCGTCTGCTTGTTGGAAAGGATCGCCTGCAGACCAACGACATCCTTGGCCAAAGTCTGGATGTTGTTCTGGGCGGCATCGATGACGGCGAGACGTTCCTGCAGCCGTTGCAGGTTCTCGTGCGTCGATTTCGTCTGTTCGCTGATCGTCGTGCTGACGCGCTGCGACATTCCGTCCAGGCGCTGGTTGATCGCCTGATTGAGTTCGGACTGCCTTGAGCCGAACACCTCGGCCATAGTCGACATGCGCCCTTGCATTTCCGCCTGGATCTTCAGAAGTTCGGCCATGCGGGCATCCGCTTCGGCGGCGCGGAAGCTCGCCATTTCGGCCTGCTCACGTCGCAGTTGGCCGCTGCGGGCGACCAGGACGATCAACAGCAGGATCAGTGCGGCAAATGCGCCTCCGGCAAGCGCCAGCATGGCGGGGCTTATCTGCGACAGGGCGAGGAGAAACGACTCAGAGCTGGTGTTCATGCCGGCAACAATAGCAAACTCAAATCAGATATCTAGATCAAAGCGTGAACAGCCCACAGGTGTTCCAGCCCGCCAGATGACCGCAGGGAACAAACGACAGCTGACAAATCGGAAACGCATTTAACCATTGCTCAACCATATTGCGCAAATGCTCTGCTCAAATTCCCTTTCCTATCAATCACAAAGCAGAGACATCATGACCAGCCAGCAATCCGACAGCGCGCTCAAGCAACGCCTCGATTTCATCGAGTTGGATGATGGAGCCCGCACTGCGCTGCGTGAGATGCGTCCGGCGATCTCGGAACTGCTCGGCGGCGCCCTCGACAAGTTCTACGCGAAGCTGGCAAAAACATCCGAGGTCGCGAGCTTCTTTGCCGACAAGGCGCATATGGGACACGCCAAGAAGCGCCAGGAAGATCACTGGGCCAATCTGGCCGGTGGAAACTTTGATGAAAGCTACGTGAAAGGTGTTGTCGCGGTCGGCAAGACGCATGCCCGCATCGGCCTCGAGCCTCGGTGGTACATCGGTGGCTATGCATTGCTGATGAGCGAACTCGTCAAGGGCTTGATGGCCAAGCAGTGGCCGTCGATGTTTGCCAAGCAGCAGGGCAAGGTTTTGGCCGACAAGCTTGCGGCCGTCATTAAGGCCGCGATGCTCGATATGGACTACTCGATCTCGGTGTATCTGGAGGTGCTCGAAGAAAAGCGCCGCACGCTGGAAGAAAAGCGTGCGAAAGCCGAGCGGGACCAGGCCGTTGCGCTGGATCATCTCCGCCGCGGCCTTGAAGCGCTGTCGAACGGCGACTTGGAAGCGACGCTGCCGCCGGATCTCCCCGGCAACTTCAAGGACATGGCCGACGACTATAACCGTGCCGTTGCAGCTCTTCGTACGTCCTTCGCCTCGGTACGGGCAACCTCGGGTGAAATCCTGCGGGGTACGGACGTGATCGCCAAGGCCACGGATGACCTTGCCTTGCGCACCGCCCAGCAAGCTGCCGGCGTCGAAGAAAGCTCGGCGGCATTGCAGCAGCTCTCCGTCAGCGTCGGCCAGACGGCCGCAAATGCCGAAAAGGCATCCGGTGCTGTTCGTGAGACCCAGCAGAAGGCCAAGAATTCGGGCGAACTCGTCACCAGCGCCGTTTCCGCGATGGCCGGCATCGAAAAGTCCTCGACAGAGATCGCCAAGATTATCGGGGTGATCGATGAGATTGCATTCCAGACGAACCTGCTGGCGCTGAACGCTGGCGTTGAAGCCGCACGCGCCGGCGAGGCGGGCAAGGGCTTCGCCGTCGTGGCGCAAGAGGTCCGCCAGCTCGCGCAACGCACCGCCGACGCCGCCAAGGAGATCAAGAACCTGATTTCAGAAAGCTCGGTCCAGGTGAACGAAGGCGTCGACATCGTCAGTAGCACTGGCGAGGCTTTGAGCGACATGATCAACCGCATCGATATCATCAACCGTTTCGTTGCCGACATCGCTGCGGCCGCACGCGATCAGGCAACCGGCGTCAACGAGGTCAGCGTCGCCATTCGCAACATGGACACCATCACGCAGCAGAACTCGGGCATGGTTGAGAACACGTCTGCCGAGACGCGGCGCCTTCGTGGCGAGGTCGACAATCTGGTGGCGCTGCTGCAGCGCTTCCGCACAGGCATTGAACATCGGTCGATGACCGCTCCGCGCCGCGCCGCCTGACGGGAATGCGGCTAAATTCCGGGCTGGAGTGTAAAAAAGCGCTCCACCCGCCTACCGGATAATTCCATCCTGGAAAAAGATGCGTTATGGGAACGCCATGACCATCAAGCCACTCATCATTCTCCCCGATCCGCTGCTTCGTCAGGTTTCCAAGCCGATCGAGCGCGTCGATGCCGATTTTCAGCGCCTTGCCGACGACATGCTTGAAACCATGTACGACGCGCCGGGCATCGGCCTTGCTGCCATCCAGATCGGCGTGCCGCGCCGCATGCTGGTCATTGATGTCTCCCGCGAAGGCGAAGAGAAACAGCCTCTCGTATTCGTCAATCCGGAGATTGTCGCCTCTTCCGATGAGCTTTCGGTATATGAGGAGGGATGCCTTTCCATCCCTGACTACTATGCCGAAGTCGAGCGCCCGGCGACCGTCACCATCAAGTATCTCGACCGCGACGGCAAGGATCAGACGGTGCAGGCCGACGGCCTGCTCGCGACCTGCCTGCAGCATGAGATTGACCATCTGAACGGTGTTCTGTTCATCGATCATATTTCTCGTCTCAAGCGGGACATGGTGATCAAGAAGTTCACCAAGGCAGCAAAGTCGGCGAAAGCACTCTAACTCCGAGCTGCGCCGGTAGCCGGCTTGCGTTGCCGCGATTGCGGCCCGATCGCTCTGCGCCCCGGCAGCCCTCAGGCTGTGATGTTGCCTGGCGCGGGTTCGATAGGGCTTGATCTCAGGCTCGCAAACCCGTTTGAGAGGCTGACCGGAAACATGGTGGGATAAAATGTCGCTTCGCATCATCTTCATGGGAACGCCAGAGTTCTCCGTTCCGACCTTGCGATCCTTGGTTGACGCAGGGCATACGATTCTCGCTGTCTACAGCCAACCGCCTAGGCCGGGCGGACGGCGCGGGCTCGACCTGCAAAAGTCGCCTGTGCACCAGGCCGCTGAACTGCTCGGCATCCCCGTCTTTACACCGGTGAATTTCAAGGATCCGGACGAGCGGGAACGCTTCAAGGCCCATGATGCGGACGTCGCCGTTGTCGTTGCTTACGGCCTCCTGTTGCCGGAGGCGATCCTGACCGGCACACGCTACGGCTGCTACAACGGTCATGCCTCGCTCCTGCCGCGCTGGCGGGGTGCTGCCCCGATCCAACGGGCGATCATGGCGGGCGACGAAAAGACCGGCATGATGGTGATGAAGATGGACAAGGGCCTGGACACCGGCCCGGTGGCCCTTACCATCGAAGTCGGGATCGGCGCCAACACGACGGCCGGGGAGCTGCACGACAAGCTTATGCATGTCGGTGCAAGGGCGATGGCAGAGGCAATGGTCAAACTCGAGATGGGCGACCTTCCCCTGACGTCGCAGGCGTCCGATGGGGTTCTCTACGCCGCCAAGATCGACAAGGGCGAGACGCGGATCGATTTCTCAAGAGACGCTGTTGAAGTTCACAATCACATTCGCGGCCTGGCGCCATTTCCGGGCGCGTGGCTCGAAGTGGCAATTGGCGGCAAGCCTGAGCGCGTCAAGGTACTCGCCTCGGAGCTCGCGCAAGGCAGCGGCAGCGCCGGCGAACTGCTGACAGACGATCTGGTCGTTGCCTGTGGAACCGGCGCCATTCGCCTGGCCAGGTTGCAGAAAGCTGGCGGCAAGCCGTTGCCAGCTGAAGATTTTCTGCGTGGGACGCCGCTTGCGTCAGGCACGAGGCTTGCCTGATGCACCGCTACCGCATGATCGTCGAATATGACGGTGGTCCCTACGTTGGCTGGCAGCGGCAGGACAACGGGCCTTCCGTTCAAGGCGCGATCGAGAAGGCGATCCTTTCGGCAAGCGGTGAAACGGTGTCAATCCGTGGGGCAGGCCGCACCGATTCCGGCGTCCATGCTACGGGGCAGGTGGTTCACGCCGACCTTGCCAAAGAGTGGTCGCCCTTCAAACTTCAGAACGCGCTGAACGCTCATCTCAAGATGGCCCGCGAACGGGTTTCCATCGTCGAGATTGAAACGGCGAGCGAGTTCTTCGATGCGCGCTTCTCGGCGCTGCGACGCCACTATCTCTATCGCATCATCAGCCGTCGGGCACCGCTGGCGCTCGAAGCGGGCAAGGCTTGGTGGGTGCCGAAACCTCTCGATCACCATGCGATGCATGCGGCGGCGCAGACATTGGTGGGAAAGCATGATTTCTCGACGTTCCGCTCCGCCCATTGCCAGGCCAACAGCCCGATCCGCACGCTCGATCGGCTGGACGTGACAAGAAGCGGCGACCTGATCGAGATTCGCGCCACGGCCCAGAGCTTCCTGCACAACCAGATCCGGTCGTTCGCCGGAACACTGAAGCTCGCAGGCGAGGGCAAATGGGCGCCCGACGATGTCCGCGCTGCGCTGGAGGCCCGTGACCGCAAGGCCTGTGGTCCAGTCGCGCCTCCAGATGGGCTCTATTTCATGCAGGTCGACTATCCCGACGTCATTGTCGACCGCCGTCCACCGGTGGACGGTGATGACAGCGAGGACTTCTGAGACAGACGTCAGTTCAGACGGGATAGATTCCTAGAAAACGCTGCAGGTATTCCGACAGCATGAGCGATGGCACGAGCAGTACCAGCGTGAGCGCGCCGACCATCAAGCCCTGACCGTAGAAGATCATGCGCAGGATGCGTGCGATGGCAAAGACCTGCGCGAGCATGAAGGCGAGCAGCAGCAGCGAAACCAGCCCGACCAGCTGCGGCAAGAAGAAGACGATCGCGAGCAGCAGCGCATTGATGTAGGAAAGCGGAACGCCCAACCAGTTGACGCTGACGACAACTGGCGCGAACCGCTCGCCCTTCTTGAAAGCGAGCAGCAGTAGGCCTGCAAAAACCAGCGGAACGAACCAGTTGGCGGCTTCGACGAGCCCGAGCCGGAAATAGAACAGACCGCCGACATTGGTGTGTGGGGGCATGGTTTGGAGAAAGGCCTGGCGCCACCAAAGCCATGAGATTCCCATCGGCGGCAGGCACCAGAAGATCGCCCAGAAGGAGCGGTTGACGCCGCGCTCCGACATGTCGAGGAAGCGGAAGCCGCGCGGATCCATGCGGATCAGCAGCCAGATCCCCGCCAGATAATATTGAACTTCCCTAAAGCCCGGCATTCGCAAACCAGCGCTCGATGAAGGTCTCATACACTACCGTGAGTCGCTCCAGGTCGGAAACCGCGACGCGTTCATCGACCATGTGCATCGTCTGGCCGACCAGGCCGAATTCGACGACGGGGCAGTAATCCTTGATGAAGCGGGCGTCTGATGTGCCGCCTGTGGTGGAAAGCTTCGGAGACTGGCCGGTCACGCTCTCGATGGCGGAGGAAAGCGAGGCGATTAGCGCATTATTGCGCGTCAGGAAGACGTGACTCGGCCGTTCCGCCCAGACGATATCGTATTTCAGCGGCGGCCGGCCGGGACGCAGCACGCCATCGGCGGCGGCAGCATCGAGGCGGCGCAGGATTTCGTACTGCAGGCTTTCGGCTGTCCAGGTGTCGTTGAATCGAATGTTGAAGCTCGCCGTCGCCTTGGCAGGCACGACGTTCGTCGCCGGATTGCCGACGTCGATGGTCGTCACTTCAAGGTTGGACGGCTGGAAATTGTCGGTGCCGGCGTCGAACGGCGGATCCATCAGCGCTTGCGTCAACTGCAGGATGCCTCGTACGGCGTTGTCGGCCAGATGCGGATAGGCGGCATGGCCCTGGACGCCATGCACGGTGATCTTGCCGGAGAGCGAACCCCGGCGGCCGATCTTGATCATGTCGCCGAGCTTGTCCGGATTGGTCGGTTCGCCGACGAGGCTGGCGTCCCAGCGTTCGCCGCGCTCGGCCGCCCATTGCAGCAGCTTGATCGTGCCGTTGATTGCAGGCCCCTCCTCGTCGCCGGTGATCAGGAACGAGATCGAGCCTTTCGGCGCCCCATGCTTTGCGATATGGCGGGCAACGGCAGCGACAAAGCAGGCGACGCCACCCTTCATATCGACAGCGCCACGTCCGAAGAGTTCGCCGTTCGCGATCTCGGCGGCAAAGGGGGGATGCGTCCAGGCGGCCTCATCGCCAACCGGGACGACGTCCGTATGGCCGGCAAACATCAAATGTGGGCCGTCCTCGCCGAGGCGGGCGTACAAGTTCTCTATATCCGGCGTCCCCGGCTCCGTCGCCTTCACCTTCTCCACCTTGAAGCCGAGCGGTGAAAGCATCGCCTCGAGCGCCGAAAGCGCGCCGCCTTCGGCGGGTGTGACGGACGGGCAGCGAATCAGAGTCTGAAGATTGGCGACGGGATCGGTAGCGGTCATGGGAGTCGAACTATCCAGCGGTGGTGGCAAAGAAAAGGCAAGGCGGCGATGCCGCCTTGTTGAAATGTGCCGTCATCTTGCCGGATCAAGTCCGACCGTCAGCGTTCGGCGGCGCGCATCGTCCGAGACGCACCGTCGCCTTAGCCTCGAGACTTGTCAGTCGCGCAGCAGCTCGTTGATGCCGGTCTTCGAACGGGTCTTTTCATCGACGCGCTTGACGATGACGGCGCAGTAGAGGTGCGGTGCCGGCTGGCCGTTCGCCATGATGGCGTTGCCCGAAGGCATGGAGCCTGCAACGACGACGGAGTAGGGCGGCACTTCGCCGTACATGACTTCGCCCGTCGCACGGTCGACGATCTTGGTGGACTTGCCGATATAGACGCCCATGCCGAGAACCGAGCCCTCGCGGATGATGCAGCCTTCAACAACTTCCGAGCGGGCGCCGATGAAGCAGTTGTCCTCGATGATGGTCGGGCCGGCCTGCATCGGCTCGAGCACGCCGCCAATGCCGACGCCGCCCGACAGATGTACATGCTTGCCGATCTGGGCGCAGGAGCCGACGGTTGCCCAGGTGTCGACCATCGTGCCTTCATCGACGAAGGCGCCGAGGTTGACGAAGGAGGGCATCAGCACGACGTTCTTGGCGATGTAGGCGGAGCGGCGCACGACGCAGTTCGGCACGGCGCGGAAGCCGGCGGCGCGATACTGGTTTTCACCCCAGCCTTCGAACTTGGATGGTACCTTGTCCCACCAGGTCGAGTTACCGGAGCCGCCCTTGACGACTTCCATGTCGTTCAGGCGGAAGGAGAGGAGTACGGCCTTCTTCAGCCACTGATTGACCTTCCACGCGCCATCGCTGCCACGCTCGGCAACGCGTGCCTTGCCGCCATCGAGGAGTTCGAGCGCGGCCTCGACGGCATCGCGGACCTCGCCCTTGGTGGACGTACTGATGGTGTCGCGGTTATCGAAAGCAGCTTCGATGGTCGTTTCGAGGGAAGAAAGGTCACTGGCGCTCATGGGAATTCCTTAAACTTCGGTCTCTATCGTGGAGACCGAAGCCTCCGGGAATTGTGATTGGCGGGATGCGATCTGCTCTATCCCATGCACGGGTAAAATGGAATGATTTTTCGGGGCGTGGTAACTCTCCCGATTCAAAGCATGAAACGATATACCGGCAGCGACTGCCGGCTGTACTGAAAGGCATTTCGACATGGCAAAGGCAAGAAACGGCAGGCTACGACGCAAGGATGGCGTCTGGGACCCGCTGAAGACGAGCGCAACCGACAAGCATCGCGCCGAAGCCGTGCCGAAGACGCCGCAAACGCTGTCGCCAGCCTATCGCCTTGCCTATGCTGATGAAGACTTTCTGTGCCGGGAGGAGTTGCGGCCGATCCGTCTGCAGTTGGAACTGATGAAGCCGGAAATGCTGCTGACGGAGCGCGGCATCAAATCGACCGTTGTCATGTTCGGCGGCGCGCGCATTCCCGCTCCCGGCCAGAGCGCCTGGGCGGCGCGCAACGAGACGCAGCGCGCCAATCTGGAAGCGGCATCGGTCTACTACGATGAAGCGCGCAAGTTTGCCCGTCTGTGCTCGAAATATTCGGCAAGCTTCGACTTCCATGAATACGTCGTCGTTACGGGCGGCGGTCCCGGTGTGATGGAAGCCGGCAATCGCGGTGCTGCCGACGAAGGTGCGCCCTCGATCGGCCTTAACATCGTGCTTCCGCATGAGCAGGCGCCGAACGTCTACGTGACGCCGGAGCTGAGTTTCAATTTCCACTATTTCGCGATCCGCAAGATGCACTTCATGGTGCGTGCCAAGGCGATCGCTGTCTTCCCTGGTGGTTTCGGCACCCTCGATGAATTCTTCGAGTGCCTGACGCTGATCCAGACCGGTCGCATGGAAAAGATGCCGCTCATCCTTTTCGGCGAGAAGTTCTGGAGGAGCATCGTCAACTTCGAGGCTCTCGCGGAGTTTGGCACAATTGCACCTGACGATGTCGACCTGATCAGCTTTGTCGATACCGCCGATGCTGCCTGGAAGATCATCCAGGATTTCTACGAACACCACGAATAGAAAGGCCCGCCGTGAGGCGGGCCTTGTTCTCAGTAAAAGCTTACGGGAATGGTCGATCCGGCATATCGTCCAGCGAGATAACGCCGTCCTTGTTGCGGTCCATCCAAGTGAAAAACTTGTCGAAGGCGGCTTCGGCTTCCTGCTTGGAAATCTGGCCGTTCTCGTCGGTATCGAAGCGCTGCATCATCATCATGCCCCGCATCATTCCGCCGTGCATGCCGTGGCGATCCGGCCGACCGTCTGGGCCGGGTTGTGGTGGCGCCGGTTGGCCGCTGTCGGCATCGGCCGGCGGCGCCATTGGCGTAGCATCCTCATCCGCCGCATCATCTGCGGGAGCCTTTATCTTGGCCATCTGGGCTTCGCGGTACTTGCGGATTTCGCCCGGCATCAGCGAGCCGTCCTTGTCGGTGTCGATCGCGACAAAGATTGCCTCCATCCCGTTCTTGGCTTCCTGCTTGGAAATCTGCCCGTCCTTATTCGTATCGAACTGCTTCAGCATGCGCACGAAGATGACTTCGCGGATCGCGCCCGCGCGCGGTCCCATCATCATGCCCATGCCGTGTTGGGGGCGAGGCGGATGATGCTTCTTGTCGTGAGGCGCAGCAAAACTGGTGCCGGCGGCGGCACCGACGATCAGCACGGAGGAGAGTGCGGCCAGTATCAGCTTTTTCCGAGACATTTCGCTTCCTTTCAATCGGATTGCAGATGAAAGGGTAGGGTCGGTGCGGCAAATTGCCCAATTAAAGATCGGTAAGCTGGATGAAAATTTCGTAATCTAGCCGGTAATCTTCGCAAGAAAATCAGTGAGATCGTCTGTCACGAAGTCGATGTGATCCTCGTCACCACTGGTCTTTTCCCACCATTCGACGACCGCCTCCTCGAGGTTGTTGGGCACCAGCAGGACGGTCTGCATGCCAAGCGTCTTCGGAACCTTGAGATTGCGGGGCAGGTCTTCGAACATCGCTGCCTTGTCGGTCTCGATCCGCTTCAAAGCTGTGAACTTGTCGTAGGTCACCTGCGCAGGCTTCGGCACGAAGTCTGCCGCCACGATGTCGAAGATGTCGTCGAAATGCTCGAGGATACCGAGCGCGCCGGCCGCCATCTCGGCGTGTCTCACGCTGCCATTGGTGAAGATGAACTTGCGTCCCGGCAGCGCCTTGATGGCCGCACCGAGTTCGGGCTGCGCCGTCAGGCTCGAGTAGTCGATCGCATGGGCCTTCTCGAGAAAGTCATTGGGATCGATGCCATGATGGATCATCAGGCCCTGCAGCGTCGTGCCATGATCGAGATAGTATTGCTTCTGCAGCTTGCGCGCCTCGTCCCGCTCCATTTGCAGCAAAGTCGAGACATAGGCCGTCATATTCTTGTCGATCTGCGCGAACAGGTTGACATGATGCGGGTAGAGCGTGTTGTCGAGGTCGAAAACCCACTCGGTCACGTGCGAGAAGTCTGCCTTGGTCGGCGTGCGATCTATCTTGGTCATGGGGGCGTTATGGCACGGCTTGCCAAGCAAGGAAATCGGCAAGAAAAAATAGCCGCCCGATTTGCGGCGCACGACCCACACAAGGGATGTTAGAACGTCTCATGCTCTTCGATCTGCCCAATGACGACGCGCTCTACGATGCGCTGATTGCCCGTAGCCCGGCCTATGAGGGGCTTGCCTATGTCTGCGTCAAAACGACCGGCATTTTCTGTCGCTTGACTTGCCCGGCTCGCAAGCCAAAGCGGGAAAACACGCTCTTTTACGATTCTATCGCCACCTGCATGCAATCCGGCTTTCGGCCGTGCCAACGGTGCCGGCCACTGGAGGAGGCGGGCCGCGAGCCGCTCGTTGACGACCTCCTCAATGCGCTCGACCGCAATCCGACAGCGCGCTGGACGGAAGAGGATCTGATCGGCCGCGGCTACGATCCCTCGACGGTGCGAAGGGCCTTCAAGAGGTCCCTCGGGATGACCTTCCTCGATATCGCCCGCTATCGCCGTCTTGGGGAGGCGGCAAAACAACTAGCCAATGGCGCCCGCGTCATCGACGCACAGATCGAGGCAGGCTATGAATCGGGCAGCGGTTTCCGCGCTGCATTTCAGCGGCTGATAGGCAAAGCGCCCACTCTGTCTAAGAAACGCGAACTCCTGTTTGCGGACTGGTTTGAAACGCCGCTCGGCCCCATGGTTGCTGTGGCCGATCACACGCATCTGCACCTTCTCGAATTCCACGATCGCAAGGCGCTGCCTGCTGAGCTGGAGAAGCTGCAGCGCAAGACACGCTCCTCAGTCGCGGCCGGCCGTACGCCGGCCATCGACCAGATCGATGCCGAACTGAAGGATTACTTCGATGGCAGATCCGCGGCCTTCCGGACGCCGCTGGCGCTGGGCTTCGGTACGACTTTCGAGCGCCAGGTGTGGTCGAAGCTGATGGAGATACCCCTTGGCCAGACGCACGCTTACGGCGACATTGCGCGTAGTATGGAAAACCCGCAGATGGTGCGCGCCGTTGGCCGCGCCAACGGGGCGAACCAGATGGCGATTGTCATCCCTTGCCACCGGCTGATCGGCGCCGACGGGTCGCTGACAGGCTACGGCGGCGGCCTCTGGCGCAAGCAATGGCTTTTGCAACATGAAAATGAGATGAAATCCAAGAGATTGTCTGTGGAGGGAATTCAATGAATCAGGCTGGGAAGGCAAAGGCGTTCGGCGCTCTGCATGAAAAGGGCAATCCTGTCGTCCTTTACAACATATGGGACGCGGGAACGGCGAAGGCCGTGACCGAGGCCGGCGCCAAGGCCGTGGCGACCGGAAGCTGGTCGGTTGCCGCGGCGCAAGGTTATGGGGATGGTGAGAAGATTCCGCTGGAGGCGTTGGTCGCCACGACCCGCCAGATCACGGCAGTCAACGACCTGCCGCTTTCCGTCGATTTTGAAGGGGCGTATTCAACCGAGCCGGCCGGAGCAGCCGCCAACGTCGAAAAGCTGATCGACGCCGGCGCTATCGGCATCAATTTCGAAGATCAGGTCGTCGGCGGCGAAGGCTTGCACCCGGTTGAGAAGCAGGCCGCCCGCATCCGCGCCATTCGCGAGATGGCGGATCGCCGCGGCATTGCCTTCTTTATCAACGCGCGCACCGATCTGTTCCTGCGCGAGGGCGACCTGTCCAAACATGCAGGCCTGGTCGAGGAGGCAATTGAGCGAGGCAAGGCTTATGCTGCCTCCGGCGCCAACGGCTTCTTCGTGCCTTGGCTGATTGAGCCAGCGCTGATTCAGAAAATCTGCGACGCGTCGCCACTGCCGGTTAACATCATGATGAGGCCGGGCGCACCTGACGTGAGGACGCTTGCAAGCCTAGGTGTCAGCCGTGTCAGCTACGGCCCGGGACCCTATCGGATCATGATGGAAAAGCTGAAGGAAGCAGCTGCGGCGGTCTATGCCGCCGCGGGCTAAAGCATAAAGGCAAGGCTTAGGGAACGATCAGTGTTCCCGCGCCGTGCTCTGTGAAGATTTCCAGCAGGACCGAATGCGCGGTCTTGCCGTTCAGGATGACGACGCCCTGGACGCCTGCCTTGATTGCATCGATGCAGGTCTCGACCTTCGGGATCATGCCGCCGGAAATCGTTCCGTCGGCGATCAGCGCGTGCGCCTGCGCAACGGACAATTCCTTGATGAGGTTGCCCTGCTTGTCGAGAACGCCGGGAACGTCCGTCAGGAAAAGCAGGCGGGTGGCGTTCAGCGCACCGGCGATCGCACCAGCAAAGGTGTCGGCGTTAATGTTGTAGGTTGCG
This sequence comes from Hyphomicrobiales bacterium, assembly GCA_900466605.1. GTDB lineage: Bacteria > Pseudomonadota > Alphaproteobacteria > Rhizobiales > Rhizobiaceae > Rhizobium. The sequence continues at coordinate 67,506 of UBMU01000008.1, read as the reverse complement.
CCGTCGCGGCCGGGAGCGACCGGTGCGATGACAGGAATCATCTCGGAGCGGGCGAGCAGGTCGAGCAGCGTGCGGTCGACTTCGACCACTTCACCCACGAAACCGAGGTCGAGTACGCGCTCGATGTTCGAATCCGGATCCTTGACTTTCTTCTGGGCCTTTTCGGCAAAGACCATGTTGCCGTCCTTGCCGCAAAGGCCGATCGCCCATTCGCCCGTCTGGTTGATGAGCGCGACGATCTCCTTGTTGATCGAGCCGGCTAGAACCATCTCGACGATTTCGACCGTCTTGGCGTCGGTGACACGAAGACCGCCCTCGAATTTCGATTCGATGCCCATCTTCGTCAGCATGGCGCCGATCTGCGGGCCGCCGCCATGTACGACGATCGGATTGACGCCTGACTGTTTCAAGAGCGCAATGTCACTGGCGAACGCCTTGCCGAGCTCGGGGTTGCCCATGGCATGGCCACCGTATTTCACGACGATCGTCTTGTTTTCGTAGCGCTGCATGAAGGGCAGAGCCTGCGCAAGGAGGCGTGCCTGGGTTTCGCTTTCGGACTGGTTCATGGGATACCCCGCGGAATTGATCGCGGCCTTTTATCTCAAGTTTTTGACAGATGGAATAATCCAGAGACCATAAGTTTACCGTATCTGCTGGCAAGTGAGCCCAGGGAGCCGGGATATTGGCAAGAGGCGTGGCATGACAAGCGACGAAATCGCGCATCTGATCAGCCAGGTTGCGATCGGCGATCGCAAGGCCTTTGCGATGCTCTATCGCGAGACCAGCCCGAAACTCTTTTCCATTGGCCTGCGTATCTTGAAGGACAGAACTGAAGCCGAGGAGGCGCTTCAGGAGATCTACATCAAGATCTGGCAGCGCGCCGGCGTCTTTGCTGTCGGCTCCGGGGCGCCGTCCTCGTGGCTTGCGGCGATTGCGCGTAACCAGGCGATCGACATCATGCGCGCGCGCAAGCCGATCGCTGACGAACTGGACAGTGCATATGACCTCGCGGACGACGATCCTTCCCCTGAGATACAGACTGTGATCAAGGATGAGGGAAGGCGCATTGACACCTGCATGGAAGAGTTGGAAGCTGATCGCGCAATGGCGGTGAAGAAAGCCTATGTCGAAGGGCAGAGCTATCAGGAACTGGCCGATCAGTTTGGCGTCCCCTTGAACACGATGCGCACATGGCTGCGTCGCAGCCTCTTGAAACTGAGAGAGTGCATGGAACGATGACATCGCCGGATCAGAGCAAGGGGGGCCGCTCCCGCGACGAGGTACTCGCCGGTGAGTATGTTCTTGGTGTTCTTTCCTTCAAGGATCGGCGGGTGGTGGAAGAGCGGATGCGCCGCGACAGGCAGTTCGCAGCTATCGTGAGTCGGTGGGAAACCAACCTTTCCGCTTTCAACGACGATTATGATGTCGTCAGCCCCAGCCAGGAAACATTCAAACAGATCGAAGCACGATTGTTCGGCACGCCGGATGCCACCTCGGCGCCGTCGCGCGGCCTGTGGGGGTCCGTTATCTTCTGGCGCTGCTTGGCGCTCGTCTCTCTGTTGATAACGGTCGGCTCGCTGACGATTGCCACCGTTGCCGTGGCGCCGCCTCAAACGTCGGCACCATTCGTTGCTGAACTGAGCGCTTCCAATAGCCAGGTCAACCTGCTGGCGTCCTATGAGCGGCAGAGCGGTAAGCTGAGAATCGTGCCCGTGGCCACCGGCAAACCCGAAGAGAAGTCACTTGAGCTCTGGCTCGTTCCAGCGAGTGGTGCGCCAAAATCGCTTGGCGTGTTCCCTCCCGATCAGACGGGCGAGTTGGTTATCCCGGCTGATATGCGCGGCAGCATAGGCGAGGGCACGACCTTTGCTGTGAGCCTTGAACCGTTCGGCGGCTCACCGACAGGCCAGGCAACTGGCCCGATCGTGGCAAGCGGTACGGCACACCGCCGTTGACGTTCTTGAAAACCTCGCGATCTCGCTGAAACTCTTCCTGCGAACCGTCCGTAGATGCTGATGTCCGCAAGGGAATGCCGGCATCCGGCCGGCCTTGTGCGCGGACGCTAGAGGAGAACCATCATGATGAAGTTCGCACTGCGCACGGCGGCAATTGCTGCTGCCGTTTCCGCATTTGCTTTCGCTGCGCAGGCCAAGAACCCGATGGTCGGCGGCGCTGCCATGTATCCGACAAAGAACATCGTTGAGAATGCCGTGAATTCCAAGGATCACACCACGCTTGTTGCCGCCGTCAAGGAAGCCGGTCTGGTCTCGACGCTCGAGGGCAAGGGTCCCTTCACCGTCTTCGCACCGACAAACGAGGCATTCGCGGCACTGCCTGCCGGCACCGTCGACACGCTGTTGAAGCCGGAAAACAAGGCCAAGCTCACGAAGATCCTGACCTGCCACGTCGTCGCCGCTGATGCGATGGCCAAGACGGTCGCCAAGATGATCAAGGCCGATGGCGGCGAACACGACATCAAGACGGTCGGCGGCTGCGTGCTGAAGGCCAAGGAAAGTATGGGCAAGATCACGCTTACCGATGAAAACGGCGATGTGGCTCACGTGACGATCGCTGACGTGAAGCAATCCAACGGCGTCATCCACGTCGTGGACAAGGTTCTGCTGCCGAAGATGTAGACAAGTTCAGGCAGCCTCTGGAGGCGCCCTATTCCACGCCGGGGCGCCTCTTTCTATTTCCAGTTGGCGATGCCGACTGTTTGGGCTATCGCCTCGCGCAGGTCATCGAGGCCCTCACTCTTTTCCGACGAGGTAGCAATGATGCCGGGATACGCCGCTGGCCGCTTCTTGATCTTGTCAGCGGTGTCCGCGAGCAGCTTGGTGACGGCCGGTGGCTTGATCTTGTCGGTCTTGGTCAGGACGATCTGGTAGGAGACCGCCGCCTTGTCGAGCAGGTCGAGAACCTCGTCATCGTTCTTCTTCACGCCGTGGCGGCTGTCGATCAGCACGTAGACGCGCTTCAACGTCGCACGTCCGCGCAGATAGTCGAACACCAGCTTGGTCCAGGCGTCCACATGTTCTTTCGGCGCCTGCGCGTAGCCGTAACCCGGCATGTCGACCAAAGCCATTGGCGGCAGGTCGCCCTTTTCACCCGAATAGCCCTCCGGCACGAAGTAGTTGAGCTCCTGCGTGCGCCCCGGCGTATTGGAGGTGCGCGCCAGCCCCTTGTGACTGACCAGCGCATTGATCAAAGACGACTTGCCGACGTTCGAGCGGCCGGCAAAAGCCACTTCCAGTGGTCCTTCCGGAGGCAGGAATTTCAGGGACGGAACACCACGGATAAAGATCCAGGGGCGCCCGAACAGCGGCTTGTCGTTCTTGTTGTCGGTCATTCGGTCTTTTCCAGTCAAAATCCAGTGAGCTTATGGCATTCAGCTTTCGGGCGATTTTGTCAACCGCCAGTCCGGTTGTCGCCTCGGCCAGCAGTAATACCGGCACAAACGAAAAGCCCCGCCGAAGCGGGGCTTTCGTCATTTCTCTGTCGGGGCCGGCTTTCGCTTGAAGAGCCCCTTCAGGTTGTCGAAGAGTTCGACCTTGACGCCGTGGCGGCGCATGATCACGCCCTGCTGGATGACCGAAAGCGTGTTGTTCCACGCCCAGTAGATCACGAGACCGGCCGGGAAGCTTGCCAGCATGAAGGTGAAGACGAGCGGCATCCAGTTGAAGATCATCGCCTGCGTCGGATCCGGCGGCGTCGGGTTCATGCGCATCTGCAGGAACATCGTGACACCCATGATCAGCGGCCAGACGCCGAGATGCAGGAAGGTCGGGGCGGCGAAAGGCAGCAGGCCGAACAGGTTGATGAACGAGGTCGGATCGGGCGCCGAAAGGTCCTGGATCCAGCCGAAGAATGGCGCGTGGCGCATCTCGATGGTGATGTAGATCACCTTGTAGAGCGAGAAGAAGATCGGGATCTGCAGCGCGATCGGCCAGCAACCGGCGATCGGGTTGATCTTCTCTTCCTTGTAAAGCGCCATCGTTGCCTGTTGCAGGCCCATGCGGTCGTCGCCGAACTTGGCCTTCAGCTCTTCCATCTTCGGCTGTACGCGCTTCATGTTCGCCATCGAAGCGTACTGCTTGCTGGCGAGCGGGAAGAACAGCGCCTTGACGACGATGGTGGTCATCAAGATGGCGACGCCGAAGTTGCCGAAGTAGCGGAAGAAGAAGTCCATCAACCTGAACATCGGCTTCGTCAGGAAGTAGAACCAGCCCCAGTCGATAAGGCGGTCGAACTTCGGGATCGAATAGGTCTTTTCGTAGCCGTCGATGACGGGAACTTCCTTGGCGCCGGCGAAGACGAGGTTCTTCAGCTCGAGCGACTGGCCAGGGGCGACCGTAACGGCGTTCTGCTTGTAGTCGGCCTGGAAGCGCGGCTGGCCGTCGGTGAAGTGCGTGAAGCGCGCGTCATAGGCGGTCTGCTGCGGCGGAATGATTGTTGCCGCCCAGTATTTGTCGGTGATGCCGAGCCAGCCGCCTGTCGCTGTTTCCGGTGTAACAGCTTCCTTCTCGACGGCTGAATACTTGCTCTCGATCAGGCTGTCGCCGATCACGCCGATGAAGCCTTCATGCAGAACGTAGGTCGAGGCGACGGCGGGCTTGTTGTAGCGCGTGACGCGGCCATAGGACGACAATGCCGCGGGGCCTTGGCCAGCGTTGGTGATCTTGTCGGTGACGGTGAACATGTAGTGTTCATCGACCGAGATCGTTCGGGCGAAGGTGATGCCCTTTTCGTTCGTGTAGGTCAGTGTGACCGGCGTTTTCTCGGTCAGCTTTGTGCCTTCGGGTGCCGTCCACAGAGTCGAGGGACCTGGAACCGAGCCGGTGGCAGCGTCGCCGATGTAGCCGAGTTCTGCAAAGTAGCCATCCTTGGTTTCGGACGGGCTGAACAGGGTGATGATCGGGCTCGAGTCATCGACGGTCTCGTGGTAGCCCTTGAGCTTCAGGTCGTCGAGACGTGCGCCGACAAGGTTTATCGAGCCTGCAAGCGCTGCCGTATCGATCGTAACGCGGGGGTTCTTGGCAAGTGCGTCTGCGAGCGAGGTCGTCGCGACAGCCTGGCCGGAAGGAGCGGCACCGTTCGTCTGAGCTGTCCCTGCGCCACCGGCGGCCGGCGTCTGCACCTGCTCGCTCTGCTGCTGCGCCTTCTGCGCCTGCTCGGCCTTGCGCTGCGCTTCGATGCGCGGATTCATGTAGAGGAATTGCCACCCGAGAACGATCAGCACAGAGAGAGCGATCGCAATGAAGTAGTTGCGGTTGTTTTGCATCATACGTTCCTGGGGCGGCCGTCTCCGGACCGCTTGTGTTTCGGCTTGGTCTCGACGCGAGTTTTGAGCTCTGCGGCTAATTCTTTGAAGGATGCTTTCAGCACGTCCCTTCGCGCGACAACCACATAGTCGTGTCCGGGCTGCATTGCAAACCCTGCATGAAGTCGCACCGCCTCTTTCAGGCGCCGCCGCATGCGGTTTCGTTCGACCGCGTTGCCGTGTTTTTTGGTGACGGTGAAGCCGACGCGCGCGTCGGTCTCCGGTTCCTTCCGGTCGAGCACTTCAAGCAGGAAGAAACCGCCCTTGCGTTTTTCGCCTTGGCGGACAGCAAGAAACTGCGGGCGGCTTTTCAGCCGCCCGGCAGTCATTTTCTTATTATTGGTCGTCAATTCGCCCGCCATCTCTTATCGGGCAATTCGGCCTTAGGCCGAAAGACGCTTGCGGCCGCGTGCGCGGCGAGCAACGATAACCTTACGGCCGCCCTTGGTGGCCATACGTGCACGGAAACCGTGGCGGCGCTTGCGAACAAGCTTGGATGGTTGGTAGGTACGCTTCATTTATTTAAACACCGCGGAGTGCGGCCCTTCTTGAATTTGCATAGTGCAAGGAGCGTTGTTTTTCGAACGGGCGAGGCTAACGAGAGCCTTATATGACCGGACGTGCGGCGGCTTATACGGATGAAGGCCGGCAAAGTCAATTATCGCCCCATATTTCTGGATTTTCGCTCTTCATTACAAGATTTAGCGAAGCTCATTAATGTTTGTGACAGCGCGTTAACGCCGCGTGTGCGTAATATTTTTCCTCGATCGCAACCGAAGCGCGCACTATTAAGGCGGCCTATCGTTTCTGGAGCAAAAAAAGAAACCGCGACGACTAAGTACAGGTAATTTTTTGTAGTGAGGCGGCCAAGCATCCGAAATCGAACGTTAATTTATTTGGGCCAAATTTAGCTATCGGCCGGAAAGCTTTCCCGGCTTGTCATTAGTCTTTGGGGGGCTTCCTTTGAAAATTCGAGGTAAGATCAATCTGCTCGTCTCCGCCATGTGCGGCGTTGCACTGCTGATCGGGGCAACGGCACTTTGGGCCGTACATCAATACGATGCGAATCTGTCGGCATACGAAGATGCCTCTGATCGCGCCTACGCTGGCGAGCGCCTTAACCGTTTCGTGACGGCGACGGTCATGGAAGCCCGTGGAATCTACGGTGCACCCTCGACGAAGGAGGCAGGAGCTTTTGCCAAAGGACTGCTGGCTAACCTCGATCAGATTGACAATGTCATTGCTTCCTGGACGCCGCTCATCCCCGCAAGCCAGAAGGACGCTTTTGCCAAGCTGGTTGAGCGCGCCAAGGAATTCCGAACGTTCCGCGCCGAAACCGCGCGCCTCGGCACGGAAGTCAGCCCGCAGGCTGCAAACGAGCAGGGCAACAATGATGCCAACAGAGCCAATCGCAAGGCCTTCCAGGCCGAAATCGATGCGATCGTCGCCACCGACAAGGCGACGCTGGAGTCCGTCAATGCACAGGTCGACAGCTCGCGCACGTCTATTCTGTGGCTCGTGATTGCGATCACAGGTGTTGGCATCATGGCCGGCATTGGCATGGGCTTCTATATCGGTACTGTTCAGCTCAGCCGCCCGATCAAGAAGGTTACGCAAGCCATCAAGGAAGTTGCCGACGGCAATTTCGAGGCTGACGTGCCGTTCTCCGGTCGCCAGGATGAAATCGGCGAAATGGCTGCTGCGGTTGCCATCTTCAAGGAAAATGGTCTCGCCGTTCGCCGCATGAATGCGCAGGAAGCGGCCATGCGTGCCAAGAGCGACGATCTGCAGTCCAGCATGTCGGTTGTCGTTGCATCGGCAGCGGCAGGCGATTTCAGCCGTCGCATCGAAAAGGACTACGGCGACGAAAGCCTCAACCAGTTCGCCAGCAACATCAACAATCTGCTCTCCAGCGTCGACACCGGCGTCGGTGAAACGCGCCGCGTGATTGCAAGCCTGGCGGAAGGCGACCTGACACAGACGATGCGCGGCAACTTCCAGGGTGCCTTCGCCGAACTACAGCAGAACGTCAACAGCACGTTCGCGACGCTTCAGACGACGATGCGCGAGGTGCGTGAGACCGCCGAAGGTTTCCATGGCAACACCAACGAGTTGCGCTCGGCCAGCGACGACCTCTCCAAGCGTACCGAGCAGCAGGCGGCAGCACTCGAAGAGACCTCGGCCGCTCTCGATGAGATCACTGCGGTCGTCAACAATTCGACCGAGCGTGCTCAGGAGGCCAGCGTCATGGTTTCCGAGGCCAAGGACGACGCCGGCAAGTCGGGCGTGGTTGTCCGCAACGCCGTCGACGCTATGGGCCGCATCGAACAGGCCTCGCGCGAAATCAGCCAGATCATTAACGTCATCGACGAGATCGCCTTCCAGACGAACCTGCTGGCCCTCAACGCCGGTGTCGAGGCGGCGCGTGCCGGTGAGGCAGGCAAGGGTTTTGCCGTCGTTGCCCAGGAAGTCCGCGAACTGGCACAGCGCTCGGCAACGGCCGCGAAGGACATCAAGGGCCTGATCACCAAGTCCGGCGACGAAGTGCAGGTCGGCGTAAAGCTGGTCCAGGCGACTGGAGAGGCGCTGTCCCAGATCGAACGTCGTGTCAACGCGATCAACGACCATATTCACTCGATCGCGACCGCCGCGAAGGAGCAGTCGACCGGCCTCAAGGAGGTCAACACAGCCGTCAACCAGATGGATCAGGTAACGCAGCAGAACGCCGCCATGGTCGAGGAAACCTCGGCTGCCACGCACAAGCTTTCGGGCGAGGCCGACGGCCTTGTTCGTCTGATCTCGCGTTTCAAGGTCTCCAACGCTCCGACCGCTGCCCCCGTTGCCGTCACCCGCCATCAGGAGCACCGACCGGTCGCCTCTCCGGCGCGCCGCGCTATGGGCACTGTCGCCCGGGCATTCAGCGGCAATGCCGCCGTTGCCGAGCAGAGCTGGGAGGAGTTCTGACCGCCTTCGCCTCTTTCGACAGATGGGAAACGCCGCCTCCGGGCGGCGTTTCCTTTTGCCGCATTTGGTTTTGCTCTCAAAGATTTGAAAGCAGGCCGTCATGGTCTAATATAGAAGGCGCAAAGTGCGCTTGGCGCAAAGTGGACGAAATACGATGCAAGCCCACGATCAAGGCGATAACCTTCTTAACGGCGGTCCTCCCGGGCCCGACGCCAGCAAGGCGGAATACCGTCCGTCCGGGAAATTCGGTGGACTTTCCGGCAAGCTGCTGTGGCTGACAGTTGTCTGCATCATGCTCGCCGAAGTGCTGATATTCTTTCCGTCAGTGGCCAGTATGCGCCTGCGATGGCTGGATGAAAGGTTGAATGCCGCCGCCGCGGCTGCGATCGTTATCGATGGCCTGCAGCCCGTAGAGCTGCCGCGCGCCTTGCAGAAAGAGACGTTGGAGGCGACCGGCACCAAGGCGATCGTGCTGCGCAAGGACGGTACATCACGCTTGCTTGCCACCACCGACATGCCGACTTCCGTTGATGAACAGTACGACCTGACCGACGTGCCGGCTATGACGGCGATCGCTGATGCCCTGGACACGCTGATCTTCGGCGGCGACCGCTTGATCCGTATTTATGGCCCGGTGCAGGACACCAATACCGGCGTCGAAGTGGTGATGAAGGACAAACACCTTCGCAATGCGATGCTTGTTTATTCTCGCAACGTCTTTCTGCTGTCCATTCTGATTTCGATGTTCACGGCGACTCTGGTCTTTTTTGCGATCAATCGCATCCTGATCCGGCCGATTCGCAGGTTGACCGGCAGCATGCAACAGTTCTCCGCCGATCCGGAAAATCCGCAGAACGTTTTTGTCGGCGATGGCGGGCGTGATGAACTCGCGGTTGCCGGCCGCCACCTGACCTCGATGCAGATGGAGCTGCAAAAGACGCTTAAGCAGCAGAAGAACCTCGCTGCACTCGGTCTCGCCGTCTCAAAGATCAATCATGACATGCGCAACATCCTGGCTTCCGCGCAACTTATGTCGGACCGTCTCGTGGATGTCGACGATCCCATGGTGAAGGCATTTGCGCCAAAGCTACTGCGTACCATCGACCGGGCCGTCGGCTATACGACCGAGGTACTATCTTATGGTCAGGCAAGCGAAGCGGCCCCTCGCAGGCGCCGCGTCCGCCTTTTCGATCTGACGCAGGACGTCAAGGATATGTTGGCGATTGATGTTCAGAGCGGCATCGAATTCATCGATCAGATGGCGCCAGAGCTTGAAGTAGATGCCGACAGCGAGCAACTGTTCCGGGTAATCCACAACCTCTGCCGCAACGCCGTACAGGCGCTGAGCACGTCCGGCGCGGGGCGAGGGATGGATGGCGGCAAGCGAATCACGGTTTCCGCCCAGCGTGTCGGCAGCGTCGTCAGCATAACCGTCGATGACACCGGACCCGGCATGCCGCAAAAAGCCAGGCAGAACCTTTTCGCGGCCTTCCGCGGCTCGGCTCGTTCCGGTGGCACCGGGCTCGGGTTGGTGATAGCCCGCGAGCTTGTGTTGGCCCATGGCGGCACGATCGCGCTTGTGGAAAAGCCATCGGTCGGCACGCAGTTCCGCATCGAGATTCCAGATCGCCCGGTATCGCTGGATGATTACCGCAGCCGTGCGCTGCATGAAAAGTAAAGCATTTCCGCGCATTTCGGATCTGCACCACTAAAGTCGCGATTTTTTCAGAAAGCCTATTGCAATCCCTCAAAGGACGCTTTAGAGAACCGCCCACGCAAGCGGTTCAGCCGCTTCCGGAACGCACCCGTAGCTCAGCTGGATAGAGCACCAGACTACGAATCTGGGGGTCAGGAGTTCGAATCTCTTCGGGTGCGCCATTCTTTTTTTAAGACACGGCATAATGATTGTTCGCGGCGACGGCGCGCCGCATGCCTTTGTCAATGTCTTGCGCTGTCAAGTTCGTGAGAACGTCCACGCCTTCCAGAGAATACAAAAGCCCTGCCGGTTCGACAGGGCTTTCTAAGACGAATCACAGATAGGCTTTTTGCCTACGCGGTTCCGTCACCCGCATGCTAGCGGCGGCAAACAGTCTTGTATTTGGTTATCTCGTGGTGGTGGCTTCGCACCTGATACGGCTCTTTCCAGCAACGCTGGTAGGAAGAATACTGGCGATCACGCCAATAGCGCGGCGGTGGGCCGTGGCGATAGCTCGGCCGGTAGTCATCGTGATATCCAGGTGTTCCGATTATGACCCGCACGCTGTCGGCGAAGGACGGCGCAGCTGTCGCTGCAAGCGATGTGAGGGCAATGGCTGCTACGGCAATGAGTTTTTTCATCTTTCACTCCTTTGAGACCGGGGTAACGCCTTTGGTTCGGCGTTTGTTTCAAAGGTATTTCTCTCGAGGTGAACCTTGCCTGAGAGGCTCGTTCATAAAAGTCGCCGCCAAACGGGACACGGCTGTCGGCGAATCGCCTCCCAACAGAACACGAGCCGCGAGTTCTATCGACCGCGTGCAAAAGTTAGCGCCGCGCCCAGCAGCACGATCGCTGCGCCCGCGTAGACCCAATAAGCGTGAACCGTCCTGATGCTCGGGTCGCCGACGATGCCGCTTCCCAAGCTGGCCAAGGTTAGTCCGACGACTATGCCGATGATGCCGGCAAGCTGAAATACCCTTTTCATAGGACCTCCTGTCTTCAACCCGAAGGAGATACGCACAAGCTAGGCGAGTGGTTTCATGCTAGTCGGCAGAAAGGCGGAAGAGCCTTGGACGGCAAACGGAAATGATTGCGTGTCGCGCTACCACAGCAGCGTCTCCCCAAGCCTGAACCAGGATGGCGTGCCCATTCCTTGAGGTGTAGCACTGGCAGCGAGTGAGCGCTGCCCCGGCTCGACGCTGGCGGCAATGGGCAAGGGAGATTGGTGCAACCGCTTCGGTTGACCGGGCGGATGTTGAGGTTCCGCACGAGTGCGACTGGCTAGCTTGGCGCAACGTTGCGACGCCATGGTGCGTCAGCGCTGCGCATGCAGCGATTCATGGCTCGTGGCCGGAGGAATTATGTCGAGGAGTATGGTGCGAGCGTTTTCGTTGTGTGCGTTGGCTGCAGCGCTTGCCGGCTGCGTCGATGCCGCCGCGCCGATGCTTGTGCCCGTTGCCCCGCCTTTCGATCCGCCGCTCAATCCACCGGCCATCGCGCACCACATCTGCTCCATCGACCGCAATTTCATGTATCGCGAAGCCAGGAAGCAGTACGAGCTGCGTGTCGGGATGGCTGGCTATCCGATCGATCCGGCCCGAGAAGAAGCGAACGCGGCGGCTGCCGGATACCGGCAATATGTCGCGTGCCTGTCGAGCCAGGGTTATCGGATCGACAACAGATAAGGTCGGCTCTGGAGCCTGGACTACCGGCTCGCTCCATCACGCACAGTCGCCGCTGATCACGACCTCAGGAGGCGGCGTGCAACTGCGGAACTTTTCTACGAAAGAACGCATTTTTCTCGGATAAATCCAGAAGGAGGATTTATCATGAAAACATCCAAGTTCGCTTCCGCCCTGTCAGCCGGGGTACTCCTCTTGCTGTCAGCAATGACTCCTGTTCAGGCGTTGCCTTTACAGGAGGCTGCTCTCCTGGGCGCTTCCAACGTCGAAATAGCCCAGAACAACCAGCGAGCAGGCTATTGGAACGGTTACCGTGGCTTGCGCACGGAGCGCGCTGGCACGCGACGCGGTCCGGATGGCTATTGGTATCCGTTGGCGGCCTTTGGTGTCGAGGGCAGTACGACAGGCTCGATCCGCAATCAGCCGGTGCGACCGATGCCGCGGCAGACCTACTGCCAAAGCACCTTTGGCGGCACTAATGGCGATGGCAGCATGCCCTGCGACAATGGATATTGACGGGTAGCGAAGAGAATGGCGGGACAGGTTCCCGCCATTCCCGTCATCACGCCTTCAATGTGGATGAGAACTGGCAGGAGCTGTTGCCGCGCGACTGGCAGACAAGGGTCCCTCCATGAAAGTGTTTCGTGACTTGATCGCGCTGCCGCTTTCCTCGAATAGCCGTTCGACCACATGTTTCGCCCAAGAAATCAACTGGTTGATCAAAAATGCCGCAAAAAGAGGCTGCGAAGATAGCGGAGGTATGCGTAGATCGCATTGCTGCGTTGCGGTATTCTCTCTATTCCTGATCGAAACGATGGGCTATCTATTGTCTCGAAGGCAGCGCACTCCTCCTCCCAGCGCTCCTTCATCGGACTGACAACACTCCTCCTCCCAGTTGTCAGTCAGGATCAAGAGCCCGATGCACCTCCTCCCGCATCGGGCTCTTTTCTATTTCAGCCTCCCCCCACAAATGAATTGCATGGATGAACACGCGACGTTGGCGGGTGACCTGACGCCGCGGTACACTGTCCCACCTGCCGCAAAAACGACGCCGCAAGTGGTTGCCAGCGAAAAATTACCGTAGGCAATCGACGGCTATCTGATATATCAGAAGTCGACGAGCCGTACTACGAAGCATCTCTGGCGCCATACGCAGCAGGCGGGATCCTGATGAAGCGCATTGGCTGCAGGGTGAATGTCGTTGTGGCGGCCCATTCCTGGCTTTGAGATATCGCCGGATGGAATACTTGCGCACGCTTGAGAGGAGTTGACTGATGAGATGGAAGCGTACGATCCAGCTTCTGGATGTTCACGCCGAGGGTGAAATCGGCAAGGTCGCGATTGGTGGCGTGCCAAAGATCCCCGGCAATACCGTCGCTGACCAGCTCAATTGGCTGAACACCGATCCGAAGGGCCAGGAGCTCCGCCGCTTTCTCTGCCTCGAACCGCGCGGCGCACCGATTGGCTCCGTCAATCTGCTGCTGCCGCCGAAGCATCCGGATGCCGATGCGGCTTTCATCGTCCTGCAACCCGATCAAGCACATGCAAGCTCAGGCTCGAACTCGATCTGCGTCACGACGGCCTTGCTGGAATCCGGCATCGTCGAGATGAAGGAGCCGGAAACCATCGTCACGCTGGAAACGGCAGCCGGCCTCGTCAAGGCAACGGCGACCTGCCGCGAGGGACGTTGCGAGAAGGTCAAGCTCACGATGGTGCCGTCCTTCGTGCATGAACTGGACGTGGAGATCGACGCGCCAAACTGGGGCAAGATCACGGTCGATCTTTGCTATGGCGGCATCTTCTATGCGCTGGTCGATGTCGGACAGATCAACCTGACAATCGAGAAGGCCAACGCTGCTGCGCTCGTGCAGGCCGGCATGGTGCTGAAGGAGCTGATCAACCGCAGCATCGAGGTTGTTCATCCGGAAATTCCAGCGATCTCGGGCGTTGCCTACGTCATGTTCCGCGACCTCGAGGCGGACGGCACCGTTCGCACCTGCACCACCATGTGGCCGGGCCGTGCCGATCGCTCGCCCTGCGGCACGGGCAATTCCGCCAACCTCGCGGCGCGGCATGCGCGTGGCGAGGCAAAGGTCGGCGACATCTTCAAGTCGCGCTCGATCATCGGTTCGGAGTTCGAGGTCGGTCTGTTGGCGGAAACCGAAGTCGCCGGCCGTACCGCCATTATCCCGACGATCGCCGGGCGCGGTTTCACCTTCGGTCTTTCGCAGGTCGCGCTCGACCCCTTCGACCCGCATCCGGGCGGCTTTGCATTGACGGATGTCTGGGGGCCCTTGGCGGGCGAGATCTGACGCTCAATAGGTAAAGGGGTCGACCTCTGCCTTCTCAACGGCGTGGTCGCCCACCTGCTCCGGGTAGATGACACCCTTGCGCAGGATGATGTTGGCATAAAGCCGTGGTTCGCTGGTCTGGATCACGACATGGGCGGCGCGCACGCGATTGTAGAAGTCGGCACCGACGAGCGGCACCACTTGTCGGTGCGGCTCGTGACGGGCGCAGCAGTCGACCATCTCCTCATGCACAGGATCAAGTTTGTCGCGCTCGGTCTTGACGGTCGAGCGGAAGATTGCGTCCGGCACGAAATCGTCGATCGGCAGGACGCTCAAGACGGCGTCGAGAACGGGCACGATGCCATGGCCATCGAGGCGGATCAGCCGCCGCGCATGCTCGACACCGGGGTAGTTGCCGTCGACGATGGCAATCTCGTCACCATGCCCCATGGCACGCAGCGTCGAAAGCAACTCAGGGCTCAGAAGCGGATTAAGTCCCTTCAGCATATTCGACCTCCTTGAATAGAACGTTCTGATCCGTGAGATAGCGCGCGAAGATGGGCAGGCTGGCGCCGCCGATGGCGCGCGCATGGGCGCCAACCGCGCCCTCGATAATATCGGGCATGACAACGCCCTGAAGGTCGAGCAGATCCGCCTCGCGGATCGTCGCTTGCACGATGCGTTCCCGTACCCATCCGGGAAAGCCGCCGTCGATGACGGCCGCACTGAAGTCGATGATCGATGCCGCGGCGACGATTGCCTGGGCAAGCGCTTTGGCGGTGTCCTGGATCCACGTCTCGAGAGGCTCACCGAAGTCGATCCAGTCGTCGGCCGAATACCAGAGCGGCTGCGGATCGATGCCGCGCTCGCGCAGCATGTTCTCAAGAACGAAAATCGACGCAACTTCCAGCAACTGCAGCGTTTCGCCGTTCTTGCCTCGGACGGGAAGCGGGCCGATGGCGCCGGCGGTGCCCGTGCGACCGGAAAAGATCGCCGAATTGAGAACGATACCGCCGCCGATGAAGGAACCGATGAAGAAATAGACGAAATCCGGGTAGGATGGCCCAATGCCGAACACGAGTTCGGCGCCGCAAGCGCTTGTCGCGTCATTCTGTAAATAGACAGGGTAGGGAACGCGGGCGGCAATCTCCGCGTGGAGATCGAAATCGCGCCAGACATCCATGGCGCCCTTCGGCGAACCAACTTCCTCTTCCCAGTTCCAGAGTTCGAAGGGGGCAGCTATGCCGATGCCGGCGATGCGGCTGCGCTGCTTCTCGTCGAGCAGGCTTTCAAGCTCGCGGATGCCTGAAGTGATGAAATCCAGGAAAACCTGCGGAAGCGGATAGGCATAGGTCTGGTGAAGCTGCAGGCGGATATTGCCCAGGAAATCCATCAGCACCAGGTCGGCACTGCGCCGGCCCATCTTCACGCCAAACGAGTAAACGGCGTCGGGGTTGAGGCGCATCGGAATGGACGGCTGGCCGACACGGCCGCGCACAGGTTCGCCGCGAGAGAGCAACCCCTCCTTTTCCAGCGCCCGCATGATGACGGAAACCGTCTGCGCCGAAAGACCTGTTCGGCGTGCGATATCGGCCTTTGACTGGGAGCCGTAGAGGCGCACCAGCGATAGCACAAGCCGCTCGTTATAGGCGCGTACCCTAATCTGGTTCGCACCTCCGGCTGGACTCAAAATAGGCGGTTGGGCCGGTGTTTGCACCGGACCGTCCAAAGACGACATAGCCACTCCTCCCGTCTCTTGGCCTATGCGCTATTTTCATGAAGCATGCCATACGGAATTAATAATTCAATTGGATTTATTTATTGACAACGCAATTTCTTTCGCTCTTAATTGCCCTCGTCAAACGGCACGGAACGGCTTGGTGGAGGCCGCCGGCGAGACTGCAGCGGTTCTCGTGCCTGTCAATTCCGATACCGCCAGGGGGCGGATCGGCTAAACTCTGGGAGGAGTAAATGAAGAAATCAGTGCTTTCCGCCGCGCTTGGCGCGCTTGCTCTCGGTGTCGCCTTCTCGGCGCCGGCAATGGCTGCGGATGTTTCCGCCTGCCTTATCACCAAGACCGACACCAACCCATTCTTCGTCAAGATGAAGGAAGGCGCGACGGCCAAGGCCAAGGAACTGGGCGTGACGCTCAAGTCCTACGCCGGCAAGATCGATGGCGACAGCGAAAGCCAGGTTGCCGCGATCGAAAGCTGCATCGCCGACGGCGCGAAGGGCATCCTGATCACGGCATCCGATACGAAGGGTATCGTTCCGTCGGTCAAGAAGGCCCGCGATGCCGGCCTCCTGGTGATTGCTCTCGACACCCCGCTTGATCCGGCTGACTCCGCCGACGCAACGTTTGCAACCGACAACCTGCTCGCAGGCAAGCTGATCGGCCAGTGGGCCAAGGAAACCCTCGGTGACAAGGCAAAAGATGCCAAGGTCGGCTTCCTCGACCTGACGCCGTCGCAGCCGACCGTCGACGTCCTGCGCGACCAGGGCTTCATGATGGGCTTCGGCATCGACACCAAGGATCCGAACAAGATCGGTGACGAAGACGATCCGCGTATCGTCGGTCACGACGTGACGAACGGCAACGAAGAAGGCGGCCGCAAGGCCATGGAAAACCTTCTGCAGAAGGATCCGAGCATCAACGTCATTCACACGATCAACGAGCCGGCTGCTGTCGGCGCCTACCAGGCCCTCAAGGCTGTTGGCATGGAAAAGAACGTCCTGATCGTTTCGGTTGACGGCGGTTGCCCTGGCGTCCAGTCCGTCAAGGACGGCGTGATCGGCGCCACCTCGCAGCAGTATCCGCTGCTGATGGCTTCGCTCGGCATCGAGGCGATCAAGAAGTTCGCCGATGGTGGCGAAAAGCCGAAGCCGACTGAAGGCAAGTCCTTCTTCGATACAGGTGTATCGCTCGTCACCGACAAGCCGGTCTCCGGCGTCAAGTCGATCGACACCAAGGAAGGCACCGACAAGTGCTGGGGCTAAATCCCGCAACATAAACTTAGCGCCGGCCGGGGCTTGATCCTCGGCCGGTTTCGACTGACCATGGCTGCTGTCTCGAGAGCCGGCGAACGAAGGCCGGAACGATAAAATGGGGCAGGGCTTCCGCGCGCGGTTTGGCGCGAAAGCGGAGGAGGAACAATGACCGGAGCACAGGAATTCGAACGAGTGCTTGACGGCAGCGACAAGAATGTCGCGTCGTTTGATCATCAAAGCGTACCATTTGTGAAACGTGCGCAGCACTTCCTGCATTCGACCCCGGCCGCTGTGCCGCTGATCGTGCTGGTGCTGTCGATCATCATTTTTGGCATCGCGATCGGCGGGCGGTTCTTCTCGTCCTACACGCTGACGCTCATTCTCCAGCAGATCGCCATCGTCGGTATCCTCGGTGCCGCGCAGACGCTGGTTATCCTGACTGCCGGCATCGATCTGTCGATCGGCGTCATCATGGTCATTTCGGCCGTCATCATGGGCAACGTTGCCGTCACCTATGGCATTCCAACGCCGATCGCCGTGCTTGCCGGCATGCTGGCGGGTGGCCTTTGCGGTCTTCTGAACGGCTTCCTCGTCGCCTTCATGAAGCTGCCGCCGTTCATCGTGACGCTCGGGACGTGGAACATCGTCATGGCCACGAACTTCATCTATTCCGCCAACGAAACGATCCGCGACACCGATGTAGACGCGCAGGCGCCGTTGCTGCATTTCTTTGCGATCAGCTTCAAGCTCGGCAACGCCGTTCTGACGCTCGGCGTCATTGCCATGGTGCTGCTCGTCCTTGCGCTCTGGTATATCCTCAATCACACCGCCTGGGGCCGCCACGTCTATGCCGTCGGCGACGATCCGGAAGCGGCGAAGCTCTCCGGTATCCAGACCAAGAGCGTCCTGCTCACGGTTTACACTGTTTCGGGCGTCATTGCCGCCTTCGCAGCCTGGGTCTCCATCGGCCGCAACGGTTCGATCTCTCCCTCATCCGCGGTGACGGACTATAACCTGCAGGCCATTACGGCGACCGTGATCGGCGGCATCTCGCTCTTTGGCGGCCGTGGCTCGATTCTCGGCACGCTGTTCGGCGCGATGATCGTCGGAGTGGTCTCGATGGGCCTCAACATGCTCGGCGCCGATCCGCAGTGGAAGGTGTTGCTCACTGGCGTGCTCATCATTGCCGCAGTCGCAATCGACCAGTGGATCAGAAAGGTGTCGGTGTAATATGGCGAACGAACCTCTTCTCTCAGCACGTGGTCTGGTCAAGCGCTATGGACGCGTTACCGCACTCGACAATGCCGATTTCGACCTCTATCCCGGCGAAATCCTCGCGGTGATCGGGGACAACGGGGCCGGCAAGTCCTCGCTCATCAAGGCGATCTCCGGCGCCATCGCCCCTGATGACGGTGAGATCAAGCTGGAAGGCAAGACCGTGCATTTCAAGTCTCCGATGGAGGCACGCGATGCCGGTATCGAGACGGTCTACCAGAACCTGGCGCTCTCGCCGGCGCTTTCGATCGCCGATAATATGTTCCTCGGCCGGGAGATCCGTCGGCCGGGCATCCTCGGCAGCTGGTTTCGTATGCTCGATCGTCCCGAGATGGAGAATCGTGCGCGCACCAAGCTCTCTGAGCTCGGCCTGATGACCATCCAGAATATCAACCAGGCGGTGGAAACGCTTTCCGGCGGTCAGCGGCAGGGTGTGGCGGTGGCGCGCGCTGCCGCCTTCGGCTCAAAGGTCGTCATCATGGACGAACCGACGGCCGCCCTTGGTGTCAAGGAAAGCCGCAAGGTCTTGGAGCTGATCCTGGACGTACGCTCGCGCGGCTTGCCGATCGTTCTGATCTCGCACAACATGCCGCACGTCTTCGAAGTCGCCGACCGGATCCACATCCATCGCCTCGGTCGTCGCCTCACGGTTATCAATCCGAAGGAATACACGATGTCTGATGCCGTTGCCTTCATGACTGGCGCCAAGGCCGCCCCGACGGAGCCGGTCGCTGCATGAGCGCAACGATTGACGAGATCGCCGGCGATGTCATTGGCCGCGCCGGCGATGTGAAGCGCTTCCTGATTGCCATCGCCGGCCCGCCCGGCGCTGGCAAGTCCACCATGGCGGACAACCTCGCCGATGCCCTCAAGGCGAGGGGAGAAACGGCCGAGGTTCTGCCCATGGATGGCTTCCATATGGATAACGCCATTCTCATCGAGCGAGGCCTTCTGGCGCGTAAGGGTATCCCGGAGACCTTCGACGTCCGCGGCTTTCTCGACATTGTTCGGGCCGTTCGCCCAGCGGATCAGGAAGTACTGATTCCGGTCTTCGATCGATCGCGCGAGCTTGCCATCGCTTCGGCGCGCGTTGTATCGCCGGTGCATCGTTTCATCATCGTCGAGGGCAACTATCTGCTCTTCAGCCTGGGCAAGTGGGCCGAACTCGAGGGCATCTTCGACTACTCGGTCATGCTTGCGCCGCCGATCGAGGTGCTCGAAGAGCGGCTGTGGGAGCGCTGGCGTGGCTACAAGCTCAGCGAAGAGGAAGCGAGTGCGAAGGTCTACGGCAACGATCTGCCCAATGGTCGCTTGATCCTCGGCAATCGCCGCAGGGCGGATGTCACGCTCGAAACAGCCTGAGGCTGTCTGCGCTCAAGACTGAAGCGCAGACCTTGCAGGGCCAGAGGAATCGTTGCAGGTTCATCCTTATGCAACT
The DNA here is from genome assembly GCA_900466605.1 of Hyphomicrobiales bacterium. Lineage (GTDB taxonomy): Bacteria > Pseudomonadota > Alphaproteobacteria > Rhizobiales > Rhizobiaceae > Rhizobium. Next base: position 47,852 of record UBMU01000008.1, on the reverse strand, counting down.
TCTGCTTTGTCGGCGGAACGTTTTGGCATGGAGGGAGAACGCATGAGCTTCACAGAGGCAGTCTCGTCAGTCTTCTCTAAGTATGCCGTTTTCAGCGGCCGTGCCGGACGGCCGGAATTCTGGTGGTTCGCACTCTTTAATGTCATCGCCTCGCTGATCCTTGCCTTTCTCGACAAAGCGCTCTTCGGCTACGAGATACTTGGCGCCATCTACGGTCTTGTTGTGCTGCTTCCCGGCCTGGGCGTGGCGGTTCGTCGCCTGCACGATATCGATCGCTCCGGCTGGTGGCTTCTCGTCGGCCTGATCCCGCTTGTCGGCTGGATCGTGCTTCTCGTCTGGTATCTCACGCGCGGCACGGCAGGTCCAAACCAGTACGGCATACCATCCTGAAAACGGGCAAAGTGTTTGCCATCCCCGGCGTTGGGGTGATAATGCGCAGGGCTGAACCTTATAGGCCAGCCCGCGGAGTTTCAGCGCATGCAATCGATCACCATCCGTCGTCCCGATGATTGGCACCTGCACCTGCGTGACGGCGCCATGCTGGAAGGTGTGATCGGCGATACCAGCCGCGACTTCGCCCGCGCGATCATCATGCCGAACCTCGTGCCGCCGGTGGTCACGACAGCCGATGCCGAAGCCTATCGCGGCCGCATCATGGCCGCCCTGCCGAAGGGCGACACGTTCCAGCCGCTGATGACGCTCTATCTGACGGAGCAGACGAATCCTGATGATGTCGAGGCCGGCAAGAAGAGCGGGCTGATCACGGCGGTGAAGCTTTACCCGGCCGGCGCCACCACCAACTCGCATGGCGGCGTGCGCGATATCGAAAAGGCGATGCCGGTGCTGGAGCGGATGGCGAAGATCGGCTTGCCGCTCTGCGTCCACGGCGAGGTCACGACGCCTGACGTCGATATCTTCGATCGCGAGGCGGTGTTTATCGAGACAGTGCTCGACCCGTTGCGCAAGCGGCTGCCCGAGCTGAAGGTGACCATGGAACACGTCACCACGAAGGACGGCATCGACTATATCAAGTCCGCGAAAAGCAACCTCGCAGGCTCGATCACGACGCACCACTTGATCATCAATCGCAACGCCATCCTCGTCGGCGGAATCCGTCCGCATTATTATTGCCTGCCGGTCGCCAAGCGCGAGAACCACCGCCTTGCATTGCGCGCCGCCGCAACGAGCGGCGATCCACGCTTCTTCCTGGGCACGGATTCCGCGCCGCATGTGGACCCCCTGAAGGAATGTGCCTGCGGCTGTGCCGGCATCTACACCTCGATGAACACGATGAGCTGCCTTGCGCACGTGTTTGAACAGGAAGAAGCGCTCGACAAGCTTGAAGTCTTCGCGTCGCTGAATGGACCTGCCTGGTATGGTCTTCCTGTCAACGAGGAAAGAATAACGCTCGTCAGACGCAGTGCGCCGGTCAGCTTTCCCGCCAAGATCGAAACTGGTGCCGGCCCCGTTACGGTTTTCGATCCAATGTTCCCGCTGCATTGGGATGTTCAGCGGTAAAGATATTCTGGCATCACGCAATTTTTACTGCTGCTTTTCTTAAGGCGCGGCATCGATATGCTGTGCCCGCCTCATTGTTGATTTGAATGCATGACTTTTTAGCGAAATAGGTAAGACATTCGTCATGGCTGGGCCGTAGGCTTCGCACGAATGAGGGGCGTGGCAGTTGTCGCGATTTTTAGAGCATGACGCTTGATTACAATTCCCTTTTGATGGCGCTTGCCGTCTCGGCGACGTGTCTTGCCGTGACGCTGCTGGGCAGTTGGTTTGCGCGGCGCAGCGAGACGTTCCTTCTGACTGGCACGCTCGGCCTTGTGCTCATCGTCAGCGGCATACTCGCTTACAGCCTCTATGTTGATCATCCGGCGACGGCGTTCGCCGTCGTCTCATTCGCGCTTTTCCACTCCGGCTTTGCTGCGCTCTGGGGAGGCGGCAGCCAGTTTCTTACCGGCAGGCTGCCGCGTCGCGCCACCGTCGCCTGCGCTGCCGCGGCAATGCTCGTTTCCATACCGCCATTGCTGATCGGCTATGATGGCCTTGCTTTCATTGCCCAGAACTCGGCAATCGCCGCGATGCTCTTCGGCACCGCCTATCAGTATTGGCGGGCGCGGGCCGAGGCGCCGGTGCCCTTGACGGGAATTACCGCACTCTACTGCCTGACGGCGATATCCTTCGTCCTGTGTGCCCGCGTCCTGATCGCGGACGGCAAGATGGTGCTGGGCGTGGCACCGAGCAACTGGGCGGAGGACCTCAGCATCGCTGTCTGCATCGCCAGCATGACAGGTATCGGCGCACTGTCGTTGGCGCTTCACCAGTGGCGGCTTGCCGCGCGCCACCGGTTGGATGCCATCACGGATCCGCTGACCGGCCTTCTCAATCGCCGCGCACTGTTTGATCGCTACGGGAAGGGCACGATGGAGCCGGCGACCGCAGTGCTGGTCTTCGATCTCGATCATTTCAAATCCATAAACGACACCTTCGGCCACGCCAGCGGGGATCGTGTGCTCAAGGTCTTCGCAGCCGAACTGTCCGCCAACTGCCGGGCCGGAGACACCGCCGCACGCCTTGGTGGCGAGGAGTTTGCTCTCGTGCTGAAGGAGAGCGCGCCGGGCCGTGCGGAAAAGGTGGCCGAGCGTATCCGCAAGGCCTTCGCCGGCCGCGAGATCTATCTCGAGGGCGAGAGCCGCAGATGCACTGTCAGTGTCGGCGTTGCGCCGGGACGCTCGACACCGATGGAACTAGACACCATGCTGAGTGCTGCAGACAAGGCGCTCTACACCGCGAAGCGCGCGGGCCGCAACCGCATCGAGCTCGCAGGCCATCTCCATGCCGTGCCCACGGGCGCAACGCGCACGGGCTCTTGATCGAGAGCCGCGGCTCCTCTATTGTCACCTTCGGCCGGATGTGGCCAGCCGCCCCGCGGCGCGAAAGCGCGATGGTGAATGCATCCAGATACATCCTTCACATCCCTTGCCGCTTGGCGATTGATGGCGAACGGGTCAGCAGACGCGGGCACTGATCATCCTGTTTGCCGCCAACGGAAGGAATGAAACATGCGCGATTTTCGCGACGCAAAACTCATGGCGAAAGCCCTGCGGCAAGCCTTGGCCACCCGCGACGTAGATCTCACACACAGCGAAACCCTCGAGATCGTGGCCCGCCAGTTCGGTTTCGATCAATGGAACATTCTCTCTGCCAAGCTCGATGAGCAGGAGGCGGCCGCCCCGGCGATTGCCATTCAGCCACCAATCCCGATCTTCCGCATCTTCGACGTCGACAAGACGAAGGAGTTCTATTGCGGCTTCCTCGGCTTCGCGCTCGACTGGGAGCACCGCTTCGGCGACCATTTTCCGCTCTATTGCCAGGTATCGAGAAGCGGCATGATCCTGCATCTCAGCGAACACTCCGGCGATGCCAGCCCCGGCGCCCGCGCCTTCATACCGGTCACCGGCGTGCGTGCCTTCCAGGCGGAGCTTGCGGGCAAGCAGTATCGCTACATGAAGCCCGGCCTGCACGAAGCACCCTGGGGCCTCGAAATGGAGGTCATCGATCCGTTCAACAACCGGCTGACCTTCTGCGAGCGGACGTAAGGCTGCGGGCGGGAGGTAACCCTCCCGCCTTTTTAGATAAGCATCAGAGCGCGAACGAACGCCATCGAGGCGAGCAGCGAGGCAATCGTCCTCACATGGTTCCACCACGTCCAGTCCCTGAGATAGCTCGTCCAGAGTGCGGTCGCGTCCGCGCCGTTGCCGCTGACCTTGGCCAGCGCGTCGTTCATCGGCACGTTGAAGACGATGGTGCTGAGGAAGGATGCAAAAATGTAAAGCGCCGCTCCCGATAGCATCCAGACGCTTGCGCCACCACGCCAGTAGAAGAATGCACAGGCCGCGATCACGAGACACAGGACTGCGGTTGGTACGAAAAGCAGCATGAAGGGCGAGCGCACGATCGTGACGTTGATGGAGTTCATTGCCGCTATGCCATGCTCGGTGGGAATGCGCGCGAATGACGTCATGATAGATGTCGAGAAGGCAAAGAAGATGCCGGCGACAAGGCCGCTGCCGATCGCAGCAGCGGTGAGGGCGACAACGAGAACAAGCGTCACGATCAGATCCTCCATGTCCCGTTGATTGCGACATCGCGTGCATAGGCGCCGAAATCCTTGGCGGGGCGACCAAGGATGTCCGCAACACCATTCGCCACTTTTGAATTCCGGCCGTCGAGAACTTGTGTGAATAGCTCCCCGAGCAGATCGATCACGCCTTCGGGCAGACCGGCGCCGCTGAGCGCCTCCTTGAACTCCGCCATGGAGATCTGCTTGTAGGCGATGTCTCTGCCACATGCGGCAGAGATTTCGGCGACCGCTTCACGGAACGTCAGCGCACGGGGGCCGGTCAGTTCGTAGGTCTTTCCCGCATGGCGGGGATCGGTCAACGCGGCAACAGCCGCATCGGCGATATCGTCCGCGTCGATGAATGGCTCCCTGACGTCGCCTGCCGGAAGCGCCAGCTCGCCGGCTGCAATTTGCTCGGCAAAGGCGCCTTCGCTGAAATTCTGGCAGAACCACGATGCGCGCAGAATGGTGAAGCCGATACCGGAGGCCTTGAGCGCTTCCTCCGCGCGTTGAGCGCCTTCCTCACCGCGGCCCGACAGCAACACGATATGCGCAAGGCCGCAGCCTATGGCCGTTCTGGCGAGCGCACCAATGGCGTCGGCGGCCCATGAGACGGAAAGATCCGGCTGGAAGCTGACATAGGCGCTCTTTGCGTCGGCCAGTGCGGCGGGCCAGCCTTCGCGCTTTTCCCAATCGAATGGGTGAGCGCTGGAGCGTGAAGCAAAGCGAAAGTCGAGGCCTTTCTTCGTCAGACGGTCTGCGATGCGACTGCCTGTCTTGCCTGAGCCGCCGATGAGAACGATTGCGGAATTCTGCATGTGAACACTCCTCCAATCAAAATAAGAGAAAGTCTCTCATTTGCTAAATGAGATAAACTCTCTTATTTTGCTCGTCAATCGGAAAATGGAGAACGCAATGGCCGAAGAGGTTGCCGTCAGGCGCAGGAGGCAGCAGGAGCCGACCGGTCAGCCGCGCCGGATTCCGCAGCAGAAGCGGGGCCGGGAGCGCTTCGAGAAGATCCTTTCGGTCGCCCTGGAATTAATCGAGAAAAACGGCAGCGATGCTCTCAAGATGAGCGAAATCGTTGAAAAGGCCGATTTATCATTTGGGGCGCTCTACCAATATTTCCCTGACAAGAGCTCGATTATCCGCACACTTGCCGAGCGCTTCAACGAGCAGGGCCGAGCTTGTGTGGCCGCCGAACTTGCAACGGTGACGGATGCCACGACGTTGCGGCAGGCGCTCTGCAACATCGCCGACCAGTATTACGGCTTCTTCCGTCAAGAGCCTGTCATGCGGGATATATGGGTTGCAACGCAGGCTGATCGGCTGCTGCAGGAGGTCGATGCAGAGGATATGGAGTTTCATGCCCAGGCGCTGTTCGCTCTGCTGGAAAAGCTGGAACCGGAACGGAATAAAGAAGAGCTTCTCGCTATTGCCAGGCTGACAATGCAGATTTTGGCTGCTGCCGTCCGCTACGCGATTTCGCTCCGTGATGAAGAGGGGCGGACGGCGATCAGGCTCTATCAGCGGATGCTGCCCGCCGATATCGCCCGCCTGGCCTAAGTGCTAAGCCTTGATGCGCCGGTCTCGGATCGAGGGCGCGACGTCGGAGTGGACCCGGTTGCGACCCGCATTCTTGGCGACGTAGAGCTTGCGGTCGGCTTCTGTCAGCATTGTCTTCAGCGTTTCGCTGGCTGGATCGCCGCGATACACGCCGAAACTCGCCGTGACACGGCCCTTCGGTAGCGGGCTAACCGCTTTCCCCTCCAGCTGAGCGCGCAGACGGTCGGCAATTGCGATCGCAGCGTCGAGATCGGTCCGCGGCAGCACGAGGCAGAACTCCTCGCCGCCAATCCGCGCTGCGATATCGTATGGACGCAGGCAATGCTGGATTGTGGCGCCAGCCATCATCAGCACTTGATCGCCGACGTCATGGCCGAACTGGTCGTTGATCTGTTTGAAGTGATCGAGATCGAAAACGACGACGGAGATCGGCGTACGCTCGCGCTGCGCCCGGTTGACTTCCAGGGAGCCGATCTCCTTCAGCCAGCGGCGGTTGCCAAGGCCTGTCAGAACATCCGTCGTCGCTTGTCGGCGCAGTTGTGACAGCGTGGCATCGAGTTCGCCGATCAGAACGGAGATGCCGTTGGTGACGACCCCGACCTCATCCTTGCGAGAGCTGTGCACGAGTTTCACGGTTCCCGTGGAACGATAGGCTTCCACGACGTTCGCTACCTGATGAAGCGGCCTGATCAATTGCCATAAGCAGGCAAGGCAGAAGATTGTGCCCACGAGTGTCGCGACAAGCACGAGCAGCAGGACGGACAAGGCCTCGCTGCGAAAGCCGGTGACGAGATAAATAACGAGTGCGAGCAGCGGCACATGTATGGACAAGAAGCAGATTGAAAAGATCTTGAAGGTCAATGACGAGCTGAATTTCTCGCGGACGTCGGACAGGCTCAGGTTCATTCCGGATTTCCTCTGATGTCTCTTGGGCACGGAAAATGGCTTCAGAGGCCCAACCGGATTCTTAAGGAAATCGTTAGGATTTGACCGGTTCTGATCGTCTCCACGCCTGTCGCGGCGGTAAGTATCCGAAACGAAAGAAGAATTGTGAAGTATCTGAAACTCAACGCGTATTGAAGTTTAACTCATAGTAATATTCGTACGAAATCCCAAAAGTTTCGATAATCGAACGGCACTCGCCTCTGACGTGATTTAACTGGCGCAAAACGACCGAACTCAGGCCGGCAAGAAGCTGCGCGTCACAAAATATCCGATTGTCCCAAACGCGACGGCCACGGCCGATGCCACGCCAAGCGCCACGCCATATTCTCGCTGGCCCGCGGTAAACGCGAGCGCCACCTTCGTCGTCATATTGACTGCGACGGCGATCAGAATGACATCCGCGGCCGTCTTGACGCTGACTGCCGACCCGACGAGACGTGCGGTGGAGAGCGTGATTGCATCGACATCGACGAAGCCCGAAATTGCACCCACGACGAACAGCGCGGATGGACCGACATACTCGATCGCGATTTTCGACACCAGGCTGATGAGACCAAGCAGCAACGCGAAAGAGATAACCGTCCGCAGTTCGAACGGGTTTTTCAGCGTGATTTCCGGCGCCTGTGTCCCAGTCTTGGAGCGCCACACCGAAATCAGAGCGGTGGCCAGGAAGCCGATGATCGCCGGGATCAGGGCGGATGCAAGCGGCGCAAACATGCTGAAGGAAAGGGCGCTCGCAATGACCAGCACGCGTGCAAAGGAGAGCGCGCCGGCAATGGCCGCGCCCGCTGCAAGATGCCGCGCACCCTGGGGCGCTTCCTTGGAGTATCGTGCGAAGGAGAGTGTCAAGGCAGTGGAAGAGACGAGCCCGCCGGCGGCGCCCGCGAGCAGTACCCCGCGACTCGTCCCCATCAGGCGGATAGCCACATAGCCGGCAAAAGAGAGTGCAGCGATGGTGATGGTCAAAAGCCAGAGGGAGTAGGGGTTGAGCGCTCCCCACGGATCGAGCGTCCTGTCGGGCAGCAGCGGCAACGCGATGACAGTCATGGCCAGCAGCATCAGTGCGGAGCGGAGCTCCACCCAGGTGAGACCTTCCAGAAAGCCGTGCAGGCTCGTTCTTGCAGCAAGCACGACAGTCATCGCAACGGCGCCGGCACTGGCGGTGATGAGATCGCCGACGGCAGCCAGCACGCCCAGCGCAAACACCGCAAGTGCTGCAACGATCGAGGTGATGCCGTAGTCCTTGTCCTCGATTGCCTCCTGCCATTTGCCGGCGATGTAGACGAGGCCGAGCAGGGCGGCGATCGTTGCCGGCAGGAACGGACCGGTCAGCGGCTGCAAGGTGCCGACGACGCCGCCGAGAAAACCGGTGAGGCCGAAGGTGCGAATGCCGGCGGTTCGCCCACCGGCGCGCACCTCGCGTTCCGTCCAGCCACGTTCGACGCCGACGAGCAGACCGATGGCAAGCGCAACGCCGAGACGGCGGAAGACTTCGATATGTTCCATGTCAGCCACGATATCGCCGCCGCGCTGCTAAGCAAGCGCAAACAACTGAAACCATTGGCGCATTCGGATCGAGCCGGCGCGAGCGCCGACATATCTATGGCCGAACGGCATTCGTCGTGGATCTTTCTGCGGCCGGAAGCGCGGCCTGTTCTGGAAAACCGCCGCGCTTGCTGCTATTGGCCCATAAATTTGACCAAAGGAGAGAGCGATGATCCAGACGACATTCACCGACCGCGCCGTGATGGCGGAACTCGTGGCGAAGATGCTCTGGGAGATCAAGGCGGTGCACTTCAATGCCGTACAGCCGTACAAGTTCGCCTCCGGCATGGCGAGCCCGGTCTACATCGATTGCCGCAAGCTCCTCTCTTTCCCGCGCGTGCGCTCTACGGTCATGGACTTTGCCGCCAGTGTCGTGCTGCGCGAAGCCGGTTTCGAGCAGTTCGATTGCATTGCTGGTGGCGAGACCGCCGGCATCCCCTTTGCAGCACTGCTTGCCGATCGCCTTAGCCTGCCGATGATCTATGTCCGCAAGCAGCCGAAAGGTCATGGCCGTAACGCACAGATCGAAGGCAACATGCCCGAGGGTTCGCGCGTCCTCGTCATCGAGGACCTGACGACAGCGGGCGGCAGCATGTTCAAGTTCATCGATGCCGTCAGGGCCGCCGGTGGTGTGGTCGATCACGGTATCGCACTGTTCTACTACGGCATTTTCGATGAAGGCGCGCTACGCTTTGCCGATGGCAAGGTGAAGCTGCATTACATCGCCACCTGGCGCGATGTGCTGGCGGTCGCCAGGGCTCAGAAGCTGTTCGACGAGAAGACACTGAGCGAAGTCGAAGCCTTCCTCGATGCGCCGCTCGCCTGGTCCGGACGCAATGGCGGCATTTCATCACTTTGAGTGAATAATTGCTCACGACGCTTTGCTTTTGCCACGAAGTTATCTAATCCAATTGAGCATCGACAGATCGTAATGCCCTTGGGAGACGGACATGATTTTGTGCTGTGGAGAAGCGTTGATCGACATGCTGCCGAGGGAGACGACTCTCGGCGAAAAGGGCTTTGCCCCTTACGCCGGCGGCGCGATCTTCAATACGGCGATCGCGCTCGGACGCCTCGGCATTCCGACGGCATTTTTCACCGGCCTTGCCGACGACATGATGGGCGAAATCCTGCGCGATACGCTGAAGGCGAGCAATGTCGACTTCAGTCTCTGCGCCATCACCCCGCGCCCGTCGACAGTTGCGTTCGTCAAGCTGGTCAACGGCCAGGCAACCTATGCTTTCTACGATGAAGGCACCGCCGGCCGCATGATCACGACCGACGATCTGCCTGCTCTCGGCGACGATTGCGAGGCGCTGCATTTCGGCGCGATCAGCCTTATCCCGAGCCCCTGCGGCGAGACCTACGAAGCGCTGCTCGATCGCGAGGCGGCCAAGCGTGTCATCTCGCTTGATCCGAACATCCGCCCCGGCTTCATCAAGAACAAGGACGCCCATATGGCGCGCATCAAGCGCATGGCCTCCAAGTCAGACATCCTGAAATTCTCGGATGAGGATCTGGAGTGGTTCGGCCTTGAGGGCAGTCATGACGACCTGGCGGCCTACTGGTTGAAACAGGGCGCCAAGCTCGTCGTCATCACCAAGGGTGCCGAAGGCGCGTCGGGCTACACCAGCGAGCGCAAGGTCACTGTGCCGAGCGAGCGCGTCACCGTCGTCGACACCGTCGGCGCGGGCGACACCTTCGATGCCGGCGTCCTCGCCTCGTTGAAGATCGACGACCTGCTGACCAAGGAAAAAGTGGCATCGCTCAGCGAAAAGGCGCTGCAGAATGCGCTTTCGCTCGGCGCCAAGGCAGCGGCGGTCACGGTCTCGCGCGCAGGCGCCAACCCGCCCTGGGCAAAAGAAATCGGTCTCTGATCTATAGCCGATCGAGAAAGGCGAGCACTTCGCGGTTGAAGTGCTCGGGCCGCTGCAGCGGCGCGAAATGGCTGACCTCCGGCAGCAGGACCAGTTCGGCATCGGGGATGCTGCGCGCGAGATAATCGGCGTGCTCGCGCTTGATGAACTCGTCGTTCTCTCCAAGCACGACCGCGACCGGCACCCTGATGGTGGCGAGGTCGGCAGCCGTATAGTTCGGCTCGATCGCCATCATCCTCGACACGTCGGCCACGAAGCTATCGAAGGCGTTGGGCGTGGCGGATAGTGCCTGATAATCCTTCCGATGTCGGCTGAAGCAGCGATCGATCACGGGTGTCGGCTTGAATTCGAGCGTGCCGCTCGGATCCATGTTGCAGGCGAAGAAGTACACCCCGGAAACCCGCTCCGGCTGCTGGTCGGCAAGGATCAACGCCGTGCAGGCGCCGTCGCTCCAGCCGACGAGGGCTGCGGTCTTGATCAGCAGCGCATCCATGACGGCGAGGACGTCCGCCGCCATCAGTTCGTATGTGTAGTGGCGTTGATCACGGGTGCTGCGGCCATGCCCGCGACTGTCGATGATCACGACTTGCCTGCCGGAGCTAACGAGCGCTGGAACCTGGTACCCCCAGTTGCCGCTGTTACCAAGCCCTCCATGCAACAGAACGACGGCCGGACCTGATCCATAGGCTGCATACCAGATCTGCGCGCCATCATTGGCCACCAAGCCTTGGCGTCCGGCGTCCGGCAGCGGCGCGGCACCATGGCTATCGAAGCGTAGAAGTTCATCATCCGTGACGTTCATCCGTTCCCTCCCGAAGCAAAGTCATACAATGACGAGCGACCACGGCGCATTTCGACATCATATCGAGTCGGTGTTCGCGGGCAACGCTCCGAACTAACCGTACGCCGTGCGTACTATGTGTGATATCGTCCTCAAGACGGTTCCGAGGACGCCGACGAGCGGCAGCGCCGGGCAAACCGGGGCTTCTGCCTCGGCGTTTGGAGGAGTGACGAGTGTCGGACTTCAATATCGGCTTCGTGATATTCACCGGAATTACGCAGCTCGATTTCACGGGCCCGTTTGAAGTCCTGAGCCGCCTTGGGACACCTCCCTCGATCTCGGTTGCCAGCAAGTTTCCTCAATCCAGAACCCACGTCGTCGCAAAGACCGCTCAAGCGATCATGAGCGATCGCGGTCTCGGCATCATGCCCAGCTGTACGTTTGAAAGCTGCCCATCGCTCGATGTGCTTTGCGTGCCGGGCGGTGCGGGCGTTGTGGAAGCTCTCGCCGATGGAGAGACGGTCGAATTCATTCGGCGGCAGGGAATGCAGGCAACGTATGTGACCTCTGTCTGCACGGGCGCCGTTCTTCTCGGTGCAGCCGGGTTGTTGGAGGGGCGCCGCGCGGCAACGCATTGGGCTTACACCGATCTCTTGCCGCTGGTCGGCGCGACGCATGAGAACGGGCGGGTTGTTCGCGATGGCAATATCATCACGGCGGGCGGCGTAACGTCGGGAATTGATTTCGCATTGCGCATCGTCGCCGAACTTGCCGGGCCGGACGTTGCTCAAGCCATCCAGCTTGCGATCGAATACGATCCGGCTCCGCCCTTCGACGCCGGCCATCCCGACAAGGCAAACGCGGTGGCCAAGGCACTGATGGTTCAACGCAACGAGATAGCCCACGCCGCAATCCGGCAGGGGCTGGAAAGATTGGCCGTCGTCGGCCGGGTCTAAGGAGACGCGTTCGCCCTTATCGCGGAGCCGGCAACACATAGGCAAACACCCTGCCCGCAGCTCGCCGCGGGGAGGGTGCAAATGGTTGCCGATGTTACTTCGCGAGTTTCGCCAGTGCGGCCACAAGCCCCTGCGTCGAGGAATCGTGCCCCGTAGCGCTTTCCTTGCCTTCCACGACGGGAAGGAGGCCGGTTGCCAGTTCCTTGCCGAGCTCGACGCCCCACTGGTCGAAGGAGTTGATGCGGAACAGCACGCCTTCGACGAAGACGCGGTGCTCATAGAGCGCAATCAGGCGGCCGAGTGCATAGGGCGTCAGTTTGTCGTAGACGAAGGTGATCGACGGACGGTTGCCGGTGAAGACGCGATGCGGCGCGATGAAGTCCGCCTTCTTGTCGTCCATGCCCTTGTCGGTCAGCTGCTTCTTCGCCTCTTCGAAGGTGCGGCCCTTCATCAGCGCTTCGGACTGCGCGAGCACGTTCGATATCAGCAACTCGTGCTGGTGGCGCAGTTCGGGTTCGAAGGCGTTGGCGGCGATCATGAACTCCGCCGGGATGACGCTCGTGCCCTGGTGGATCAGCTGGTAGAAGGCGTGCTGGCCGTTGGTGCCGGGCTCGCCCCAGACGACAGGGCCGGAATTGCCCTCGACGGGCGTGCCATCGATCGTGACGCCCTTGCCGTTCGATTCCATGTCGAGCTGCTGCAGATAGGCCGGGAAGCGCGACAGGCGCTGGTCGTAGGGCAGGACCGCACGCGTCGGATAGCCTAGCACATTGCGGTGATAGAAGCCGATCAGGCCGAGCAGAACAGGCAGGTTCTTGGTAACAGGTGCGGTGCGGAAGTGGTTGTCGATGGCATGGGCGCCCTCGAGGAACTTGATGAAATTATCAGGTCCGATCGCGATCATGATCGGCAGGCCGATCGCCGACCACAGCGAATAGCGACCGCCGACCCAATCCCAGAATCCGAAGACGCGTTCGCTCTCGATGCCGAAGGCGGCCACCTTGTCGAGCGCGGTCGAAACGGCGGCGAAATGATGCTGGACGGCGGCTTCGCCGAGCGCATCGGCGATGAATTTTCGCGCTGTCTGCGCGTTCGTCATCGTTTCCACGGTGGTGAAGGTCTTGGAGGCGACGATGAAGAGCGTCGTTTCGGGCTGAACGAGCTTCAGGGTGTCGGCGATGTGGGCGCCGTCGATGTTGGAAACGAAGTGCGCGCGCGGCCCATCATGGAAGGGCGCCAGCGCCAGTGTAGCCATCACGGGGCCGAGGTCGGAGCCGCCGATGCCGATGTTGACGACGTCGGTGATCGCCTTGCCCGTCGCGCCCTTGAGGTTGCCGGAGCGGATGCCATCGGCGAACTTGCCCATGGCGGCAAGCACGGCATTGACCTCAGGCATGACATCCTTGCCGTCAACCAGCACAGGCGTATTGGAACGGTTTCGCAGGGCGGTATGCAGAACGGCGCGGTTCTCGGTGAAGTTGATCGCCTTGCCGGAGAACATCTCGTCACGCTTGGCCTCGACGCGGCCTGTTTCTGCGAGCTTGATCAAGAGGGCCAGGATCTCGTCGTTCACCGCCGTCTTCGAGTAGTCCATCAGCAGGTCGTCGAGCGACACGCTGAAGCGCGAGAAGCGTTGCGGGTCGGTGGCAAAGGCGGCGCGCAGATCGGTTGCCTTGGTGGCGGCCGCAGTGCTCTTCAATTGTTCGACGATGGCATTCATGGGAAGCTCCTTTGCAGGGCGAGAGGGTCGCGGAAACTATTCGCTTTGTAGGGCGCAAATCAAGTTCGGCGACCTGTCGAAACGCAAAAAAGCGGCACCAGGTAATAGAAGCTATTGAAGGCACTCGTGCGCAAACGGAGCGGCGCAGCGATAGTCACGCATGGAGAGGAGGAGGGTCCGAGCCCGTCTTGCTTACCTCTGTGTGCTTCAACTAAAATGGCGCGATGGCCAGGCAAGTCCTCTTCGTTCAAGGAGCCGGTGAAGGTACCCACGATAGCTGGGACAGCAAGCTTGTGGCGAGCCTCGAGTGGGAACTTGGCGAGAGCTACGCCGTTCGCTATCCCCGGATGCCTGGAGAGGACAATCCTAGCTACCCAGCATGGAAGGCTGCTCTCGTGAGAGAATTCGGTGCACTGGAGGATGGGGTAATTCTCGTCGGCCACTCGGTCGGCGGTGCCATCTTGATCCATGTGCTTGCCGAGGAGCGGCCAAAACTGAGGTTTGGCGGGCTATTTGTCATCGCCGCCCCCTTCATCGGTGACGGGGGATGGCCGGATGATGACATCGCCGGTGGGAAAGACTTGTCCGGATGCCTTCCGACCGGCGTTCCTGTCTACCTCTATCATGGCACCGACGACGCCGAGGTGCCCACGACCCACGTTCATCTCTATGCGGAGGCGATACCCCAGGCCGTGGTCCGAATGTTGGAAGGCAGAGATCACCAGCTCCACAATGACTTGACCGAAGTCGCACGCGACATTCGTTCCGTGGGCTAGGCTGAGCGCACTGGCTCGCGGCGAGCGTTGTCGTTCCTTGGGGAAAAGCCATCCGCGATTAACGGATGGCTATCGCGAGAAAATCGGATCGCGGTTTAGCCGCGCAAATCCTTGCGCAGGATTTTTCCAACCGGCGTCTTTGGCAGTTCGGTGCGGAATTCCACGAAGCGCGGGCGCTTGTAATTGGTGAGGTTTGCGGCGCAATGCGCCTTGACGTCGGCCTCCGTCAGCGCCGGGTCCTTGCGCACCACGAAGAGCTTGACGGCTTCGCCGGAATGCCCGTCCGCAATGCCGACGGCCGCGGCCTCGAGAATGCCCGGATGCATCGCTGCCACTTCCTCAATCTCGTTCGGATAGACATTGAAGCCGGAGACGAGGATCATGTCTTTCTTTCGGTCGACAATCTTGGTGTAGCCGCGGGCATCCATGAAGCCCATGTCGCCGGTGCGGAAATAGCCGTCCGGCGTCATCACGCGCGCCGTCTCGTCCGGCTTGTTCCAATAGCCGGCCATCACCTGCGGACCGCGGATGCAGATCTCTCCTATGTCGCCAAGCGGAAGCGAATTACCGTCCTCGTCGCGAATATCGAGCTCGGTGGAAGGGATCGGCAGGCCGATCGAACCCGTGAATTCCGCTGAATCGAAGCGGTTTGCGGTCGCCACCGGCGAGGTCTCGGAGAGGCCATAGCCTTCAGTGATGTGGGAGCCAGTGATCTTCATCCAGCGCTCGGCGACCGGGCGCTGCACCGCCATACCGCCGCCAAGCGACATTACCATGGAGGAGAAGTCGAGCTTCGCGAAATCGGCGTTATTCATCAGCGCGTTGAAAAGCGTGTTGAGGCCGGGGAATATGTGGACCTTGACCTTGCCGAATTCCTTGACCAGGGCCGGAATATCGCGCGGGTTGGCGACCAGGATGTTGTGTGCGCCGAGCGACATGCCCATCAGCGAATTCACCGTCAGTGCAAAAATGTGATAGAGCGGCAAGGCACACAGGAAGTTCAGAACCTCCGGGCGCGGCTTCTTGTCGAAGGCCGACTGCAGCCAGAGCTCGAGCTGCAGCTTGTTGGACAGCAGGTTCCTGTGCGTCAGTACCGCGCCCTTGGCGATGCCTGTCGTACCACCCGTATATTGCAGGAAGGCGATATCGTCGCCTTTGAGCTTTGCCGGTTTCAACGACTTGCCGGCGCCTTCGCCCAGCACCTGCTTGAAAGTCTTGTGCTGCGGGATAGACCAGGACGGAACGAGCTTCTTGACCTTGCGCACCAGCAAATTGACGATCAGCCCCTTGGCACCCAGCATTTCCCCAAGTGACGTGACGACGACATGGCGCACGTCCGTCTTGACCAGCACCTGCTCGACGGTACGCGCGAAATTTTCTAGCACGAAAATCGCCTTGGCGCCGGAGTCCCGCAACTGATGTTCAAGTTCGCGCGGTGTATACAGCGGATTGACGTTCACCGCGACCAACCCGGCGCGCAGGATGCCGTAGACGGCGACGGGGTTCTGCAGCACGTTCGGCATCATGACGGCAACGCGGTCGCCCTTCTCGAGGCCGAGACCCTGAAGCCAGGCCGCAATCTTGCGTGTCTGGCTTTCAAGCTCGCCGTAGGTCAGCGTCTTGCCCATGCTGGAGAAGGCGGCGCGCTTGGCATAGCGCACGCAGGATTTTTCGAGCAGATCCGCCAGTGATTCGTATTCCAGTGCGGGAAGCTCGGCCGGCACGCTGTCGGGATAGGTCGCAAGCCATGGCTTTTCGGGCTTCGCACCGCCTGGATGGACGGAAATGCTGTTCATCTTGTCTCTCTCCCTGTCGCTGCCCGTCGGTCCTACCGGCAACCCGATTGGACGATCCTCCATCTTCCAACGGCAGCTTATGTCATCGCCTGAATGGTTCAAGCTGAGAATAGAATTACACTAACCTTGACGTAAACGTCAATAATGCCGCGTGGCCGGCTTTGCTACTAAAATGGGAACCTTGAGTGCAAGGCAGCGTTTTCAACTTGTGGACCAACCACGAGGAAACAAAAAGGAGGTGCACCATGCTGCATCAGGATGCTGACAAGAACCGCCGTGACCCGAATGTAAAGGATACGCCGACGCTGATTGCCAGCGACCGCGTGGAAGGCACCCGCGTATATGGCGCCGATGGCAAGCACATCGGCTCGATTGAACGACTGATTCTCGGCAAGCAGGATGGTCGCGTTGCCTACGCCGTACTAAGCTTCGGCGGTTTCATGGGTATCGGCCACGATCACTATCCACTGCCGTGGGACAAGCTCACTTACGATACCCAGCTGGACGGCTACCGCATCGACCTGACGAAGGAGCAGATCGAAGGTGCGCCGAGCTATGCGGATGATGACGACACCTGGTACAACGATAATGGCCGCCGCGTGTATGACTACTATGGCGTGCCGCCCTACTGGATGTAACGTCGTCCGCACACGCGCGGTCTCATCGCGCGTACACGCGCTGCGCCAAAACGCACACTGCCGCTCGGCGTGGCAAAACGAACTGGATGGGCCCCGTCGCTGACGGGGCCTTTTCAGTTCGCGTTGACGAGGTCGTTGGCCGACCGCAGAACAGTGCCGATGGTGATATCACCCGCCGATAACGGTTTTGAAGTCTGCAGCTGAAAGACATGGCTTTCGCCGGGCAGCAGCGTCACGAGCATGGAATCAACGACAGCAGCCGGATCGAGTCGATCCGCCATAAGGCAGAGATCCTTCAGGAAAGTCTCGGCCGTAACCTTCACCGCATAGCCAGCGACTGTGCGGCTGACCTCGACCGATGCCTTCGACGGCGGCAGTTTGAGGTCGATATCTTCGACGAAATAGTGGAAGGCGCGCCGGTCGAGCATCTGGACGACGATGACCTCGTTCTCAGCGTTGCCGGCCGCCGAGATGTCGGAGGGGAGCGGAAACGCCTTCGCCTCGAAGCGGTCGCAGAGTAGCCGCCAGAACTCAAATTCGGCAAGCACTGTACCGTCAAGCCGCAGGCGCTGGCCCGATATTTTCGCTCGCCAGAACAGTGTGCGCTCGTTGACGGCCACGGCCGCTAGCCCACCGTTGCGCGGCTGGATCGTCAAAAGCCGCGGGTCAAAGGCATGCTGCATAGCATACCAGAGCGGCTTGCGGCGCCCGGCCGAATCGAGTGCGGCCCAGGATGTGACCGGCCAGCAATCGTTGAACTGCCACACGACCGCACCTTTGCAGATGGCGCGGTGCGAGCGCATGTGCTCGATCGCGAAGCGGATGGCGCGTGCCTGGTTGAGTTGCGTGGCGAAGTGCCAGTCCTCCATCGTCTGCGGCACCGGCAGATGTCCGGCAAGGCCGCGGATCAGCTTGTCGTTGCCTTGGGTGGCCTTCTGGTGATGGAACACCCCGTTTGAAACCGGCGTCAGCGGCGTGTCATGCACGCTTTCCTCGATCGTCGCCCAGTTCGGCGGCGCCTGCCAGCCGAATTCCGAGCAGAAGCGCGGGATGTAGTTGCGATAGACTTCGTAACCGACATCGTTCCAGACGTCCCAGATATGCTTGCAGCCATGCTCGTCGGCATTGGGCTCGATGTCCATCGTGCCGGAATAGGGGCTGCCGGGATAGTATGGGCGATCGGGGTCGAGCTCGGTGCAGAGTTTGGGCAGGATGTCGAGATAGTAGCCGAGCCCCCAGCTCTCTCCCTCCTCGATGATCGGTCGCCAGCCCCACTCATCGAAGCCCCAGATGTTCTCGTTGTTGCCGTTCCAGACGATAAGCGATGGATGCGGCATCAACCGTACGACGTTGTCGCGCACCTCGGCTTCGACCTCGCCACGCAAAGGCTCTTCTTCGGGATAGGAGGCGCAGGCAAACAGGAAATCCTGCCAGACCAGCATGCCGGCGCGGTCGCACGTCTCGTAGAACTCGTCGCGCTCGAAGATGCCGCCGCCCCAGACGCGCAGCAGGTTGATGTTCGCAGCCTTTGCTTCCTCGATCCGGGAAGCGTAGCGCTCCGCCGTCACCCGCGAGGGAAAGCAGTCGTCTGGAATCCAGTTCGCGCCGCAGAGGAACAGCGGCACGTCGTTGATGACGAAGGTAAAGGCGGAACCGTGTTCGTCGGGGGCGGTATCCAGCCTCACCGAGCGGAAACCGATCTCTTTGGAATAGCTATCGAGTAAGTCATTGCTTACGCTGTCGCGCAGTTCGATCTGCAGCTGATAGAGCGGTTGTGCGCCAAGATGATGCGGCCACCAAATCTGCGGCGTCGGGACGGTCAGCTGAAATTCGACCTCGTCGGCTCCTTCCGCGAACTCGGCGACATGGGTGACGCCGGCAATGCTCGCGGTGATCTTTGTGCCCTCACCGCCGCGGTGCTCGACGCGTGCGCGAACGGTCACGCGTCCATCGCCGCCCGCAAGCGTTGACGAAACCCGCGTTTCCGCAAACCGAGCCCGTCCCCAGCTTTCCAACCGCACCGGCTTCCAGATTCCCGCAGTTACCAGCGTCGGTCCCCAGTCCCAACCGAAGTTGCAGGCCATCTTGCGCATCAGGTTGCCGGGGCCCGGATAGTTGTTCGGCCGATAGCCGTAATGAGCCTCCATCTCGGCACCGTATGCGTATGCCGAGCGGAATGCGACGACGAGCTCGTTCGCGCCTTGCTTCAGCCGCTCAGAGACATCGAAGCGATAGGTGCGGTGCATGTTGAAGGTTCGGCCAATCTCCTCGCCGTTCAGAACGATCGTCGCGACCGTATCGAGGCCGTCGAACACCAGCTCGTGGACTTTTTCGGCATCCGGTGACGCATCGAAGATGCAGCGATAGGTCCAGTCTTCCTTGCCGATCCAGTCATTGGTGATCTCGTTGATATCGAGATAGGGATCGGGGATGAGGCGGTTGGCTAGGAGGTCCAGATGCACGCAGCCGGGCACCTGTGCTGGAATTTCAGCCGGCAGGTCGCGTTGACCTGTAACGTTGCAGGAGAGAGTCCAGCCCCGGTTCAGTTCGGTCTTTTCAATCATGTCAAACTCTTAGACATAACGGCCGTGACGCTGCAGGACTTCGATCTTGTAGCCGTCGGGATCGGTGACGAAGAAGAACAGCGCCAAAAGCTTGCCGTCGCGATTAAGCTCGACGATCTTGCCGGGATTCAGGCCCGCTTCCGTCAGACGCTTGTGCTCAACTTCGACTTCCTGGACGGAGAGAGCAAGATGGCCATAGCCGTTGCCGAGATCGTAGGGCTCGGTGCGGCCCTTGTTGACCGTCAGCTCCAGCTCGAAACCGGTCTCGTCATTGCTCATGTAGATCAGTGTGAAGGTGTCGAAGTCGATGCGATCGGCGACTTTCAGGCCGAAGACCTTGCCGTAGAACTCGACCGAGCGCGCCTCTTCGAGAACGCGGATCATGGAGTGAATCATCTTGGCCAAGGCTGCCTCCCATTGCCGATATCACGGCTGCCTTGGTAGCCGCCGCCTCATGCCGGACGCAAGCCAATTCTTTGCGTGATGGCGTTTTCGACAAGCCCCATCGCATCATAGATCAGCACCGCCATCAGGCCGACAATCAGGCCGCCCTGGAGGATGAAGGCGGTGTTGTCGGAGATAAGTCCAGCAATGATGACTTCCCCAAGTCCCTTGGCCGCCACTGTCGAGCCGATTGTCGCGGTGCCGATGTTGATGACGGTCGCGACCTTCAAGCCCTCGAGGATCAGCGGCAGGGCGAGCGGCAATTCCACCCGAAACAGCCGCTGCGTGCCATTCATCCCCATGCCGTCGGCAGCATCCAGGACCGAAGGGGAAACCTGCTTGAGGCCGGAGACGGTGTTCTCGAAGATAGGCAGCAGGCCATAGAGAAAAAGGGCGATAAGCGTGGGTCCGGCACCGAAGCCGGTTGCCGGTACGGCCAAGGCGAGCACCGCGACCGGCGGGAAGGTCTGGCCGGCGTTGGCGATCGCCCGCGACAGCGGCAGGAAGTCTTCGCCGCTCTTGCGGGTGACGAAAATGCCTCCGAGGATTGCAAGCACGGCGCTGCCCGCGATCGAGATCGCCACAAGGAAGAGGTGCGAGGCGGCAAGCTGCGGAAGACTGTTTTGCGTATAGACGGCCGGCGCATTGTTGCTCGTCAGCGGCACGAGCAGGAAGGACAGCCACTCCGTCCTGAAAAGCAGGATCAGCAGCAATACCAGCGCAGCGACGCGGAAAAGATTAGCAAAGACGAGCTTCATGCCTTGCGGCCCAGTTCAATCAGCCGCGTCATCGAGATCGAACCGACCGGCGCCTTGTCGGCGTCCTGAACAGCGGCTTCGCCGACTCCCTGCCAGATCATTTCGGCCAGCGCATCGCGCAGGCTGAGCGATTGCGGCAATGCGTAAGCCAGACCTGACTTTGCCGGCTCCATGCTCTCTTTCAGCGGCAGCAGCGACATCAGCTTCAGCGCCCGATCGGAAGTGCCGGTCAATTGCTGCACGAAAGGATCGGCCGGCTCGGTCAGAATCTTTTCTGGTGTCGAGCATTGAAGCAGCTTGCCCGCGCTCATCACGGCAATCTGGTTGCCGAGGTGGAAGGCCTCGTCCATATCGTGCGTGACAAGGACGATCGTCGTGCCGAACTGCTTCTGGATCGCAAGGAGATCGTCCTGCGCCTTGCCGCGGATGACAGGATCGAGCGCGCCGAAAGGCTCGTCCATCAGCAGCAGTTCCGGTTCAGCCGCAAGCGCTCGCGCAACGCCGACGCGCTGCTGCTGGCCACCTGAAAGCTGGTGCGGATATTTCTCGGCAAAGGTCGCCGGATCGAGGTTGAAGAGGCCAAGCAGTTCTTCGACGCGGTTGTTGGTCTTTGTCGTGTCCCAGCCGAGAAGCTGCGGCACCGTGGCAATGTTTTGTGCGACGGTGCGATGCGGAAAGAGGCCGTGGCCCTGGATGGCGTAGCCGATCTTGCGTCGAAGCTCCGTAACCGGCACCTCCATGATGTTCTGGCCGCCGACGAAGATCTCACCCGCGGTGATCGGCACGAGGCGGTTGATCATTCGCATCAGCGTCGATTTGCCTGAGCCCGAGGTACCGACAATAACGGTGATCGAGCCCTTCTCGACATCCATCGAAACATCGTCGACGACGGTTGCCGCGCCGTAGCGCTTCGTAACGTTCTTGATCTCGATCATGCTCATGCGGCGGATCCTCGTATGCTGTCGATGACCGCATCGAGGATGACGGCCGAAGAAAAGGCGAAGAAGACGGTCGGCACTGCGCCGAGCAAGACGAGGTCCATAGCCGTCTGGCCAAGCCCCTGAAAGATGAAGATACCGAAGCCGCCGCCGCCGATCAGCGCTGCCACCGTGACCAGGCCGATCGCCTGAACGAGGACTATGCGGATGCCGGTAAGGATGACCGGGAAGGCGAGAGGCAGATCGATGCCGGTGAGGACCTGCCGGCGCGTCAGGCCCATGCCCGCCGCGGCGTCCCGGACTGAGGGATCAACTCCCTGAAGGCCGACGACCGTGTTGGCAACGATCGGCAACAGCGAATAGAGGATGAGCGCGATCAGCGCCGGCGCAGCGCCAATGCCGCGAATACCGATGGAGGCTGCAGCAGGAACGTGGGTTGCGAGATAGCCGAGCGGCAGCATCAGAATGCCGAAGAGTGCCAGACTCGGGATTGTCTGGATCAGGCTCAGCGCCTGCAAGACGGCAGCACGCAGTTTTGGTACCCAGAAACAGATGATGCCGAGCGGCAAGGCGATGATGACCGCGATCGTCAGCGAACCGAATGCCAGAAGCAGATGGGTCACAGCCTCGGTTCGGAATTGCGCCGATCGGGTCGCGAATTCCTTCATGATCGAGAGGTCGTCGAGCAGGCCCGAGGTGAGGAAAATGCCGATCAGGCCGGTGTAAGCAGCAAGGGCTGCAATCCGCATCCACGGCGTAAGCCGTATCTTGACAAGCGCATCCGAAATTATCAGTCCGATGACCGCGAACAGCACCCAGAACCCGCCACCAGGCGTCATGCGCGCAGCATTGCTGTTTGGCGGCGTGAACGCCGCAGCCGCAAACCCGATCGTTGCAAGCAGGGCTGCAAAGCAGAGGGTCGCGATGACCAGTCGCGGCAGCGCATTTTGCAGAAATAGAATGGCCAGCGCAGTGATGATGAGAAGGATTGTCAGGATGACGGCGGAGGGCTGGTTCAGAAGCTGCGTCAGTAGCATCGGCTTTCCGGCGGCGATGCGGTTTGCCTTCACATAGATGAAGGGCAGAAGCGCAGTTGAAACGACGCCGGCCGTCACAAGCACCACGCCGAGCCGGTCCAGCTTACGGACCGCTAAGGTTTCTTCCATCGATCCATCCCTGTCCGGTCAGAAAGATGCTCCGCCCTGAGGCAGGGCGGAGCATCGGGCAACGAGATTATTTCAGGAAGCCTTTTTCCTTCAGGTAGCCTTCGGCAACGGACTTTGCCGGTTCGCCATCAACTTGGATCTTGCCGTTCAGCTTGCGCAGTTCGTCGGCGCTCAGGCTTTTGAAGATTGGTGCGAGAACTTCTTCGATCTTCGGGTTTGCCTTCAGCACGTCCTCGCGAATGATTGCGGTCGGTGCATAGACCTGCTGCACGCCCTTGTCGTCCTCGAGAACGGTCAGTTCGGCAGCCTGAATCGCGCCATCGGTGCCATAAACCATGGCGGTGTTAGCGCCGTTGGTCTGGTCGGCAGCGGCCTTGATGGTCGCGGCTGTGTCACCGCCCGACAAGACGATTTCCTGTTCAGGCTTCAGCGTGAAGCCATAGGTCGTCTGGAACGCCGGAAGCGCGCCGGCCGAATTAACGAACTCGGCGGAAGCCACAAGCTTGGCAGCACCGCCGCCGGCGACCCACTTGCCGAAATCGGACATGGTCTTCAGGTTATTCGGACCGGCGACGTCATTGCGCACGGCGAGCGCCCAGGTGTTGTTGGCCGGAGAAGGTGTCAGCCAAACAATCTTGTTGGCATCGTAGTCGAGCTTCTTCGCCAGTTCGTAGCCCTGTTCGAGGTTCTTCCAGGCTGCGTCGTCGGCTTTGTTGAAGAAGAAGCCGGCATTGCCGGTATATTCCGGATAGATGTCAATTTCGCCGGCGGTGATGGCCTTACGAAGTACCGGCGTCGTGCCGAGCGCAACGCGGTCCTGCGTCTTGATGCCGTTTGCGTTAAGCGCCAGCACGATTACGTTGCCGAGCAGCGTGCCTTCAGTATCGATCTTCGATGAAACGACGACGTCTGCAGCGTGGGCCGCACCTGCCGCAAAAGCGGAAAGCGAGACGGCAAGAGCGAATTTCTTCAACATGGATTGTCCCCTTGATTTACACCGTTTGACTGTGCGGAAGCCCTGGCGGAAGGCCTCCGTATAAAATCACCGGCGAAAGCAGCCTTGCTGCGGTCCTGCCGGAAATACGTGCGTGATGGAAATAGCGTTCGCGTTCGAAAAATCGATGCAAGCCTCTCCAGTTTTGCGGTCGCGGCGTGATTATGCAGGTGAACACAAACGCTTGCGCGAAAATGCATTTCCTTTTCCACCGCCGCCGCGATTTGTTTTTGTTCCCTTGTGCGTTTCCGCAGATGTCCGGTGCTATTTCAGTGGTTCTACTGCCACGCCCGGTTTTGTTATTGCAGGAACGATAGCGTTCCGATTTCGCTGCAGGGATATCTTTTTTAGCGAACACATCATATCGTTCGGTTTTTCAGATCGTTACGGAGAAAGCTGTTGCAGCTCGGCACGTTGTTTGTTGCTAGTCACGTGCTTTCGTCAGGCTCTGTCAGAGAAACGGCGCGGAGCCTGTCGCTTGCAGCATCGACGGTTTCAACAGCCGTTCGCAACCTTGAAACCGAGCTGGCACTCAAGCTGACCGAGCGCAGCTCTGGCGAGCTTGCGACGCTGCTTGCCAGTGACGACGTCCGTGAAAAGCTCCGGCCGATCGTGCAGGCGGCCGAGGCACTGGCCGGATGGATGGGAACCGATGCGCCGTCACGCGTGCCTATAAAAGTCGTCACGATGGAACGCTTTCTCGAAGTCGCAGATCACGGCAGTATCAATCGTGCGGCGCGACGGCTGAAGCTTGGTCAGCCGCAGCTTTCGCTCCAGATCGCGACCTTGGAGAAGGCACTCGGCCATCGTCTTTTCGAACGTCAGGCCAAGGGCTCCGCGTTGACCGAGCAAGGCACCCATGTCTATGCGATCTTCCAGGCCATCACCCAGGGTTGGAATGATCTGAAGGCATCCGCCGACGAGCGCTACCAGCGCACGGCGCGGGCGCTCCGCATCGGTTCAATCATTCCGACCGGATCGGAAAGCTGGGTTGCGAGATGCCTTGGTGCGCTGGTTGCCGAGTGGAATAGCAGCCGCAGCAAAAACGCGATCTCGCTGGTGTTGATGACGGCGGATGATTTGCGGGAAGCCCTCAAGGCTGGTCGTATCGATGTTGCCATTCTCGATTCCGTCTTCGGCCTTGAGCGATTCCAACACCGCGAGCTGCTGCGGACGAACATGGTTCTCATCGCGCCACCGCACAGCCGCGAGCGGACAGTTGCCGAACTGGTCGAACGTCATGCGATCTGCACGCCGAGCTCCCGGACGGGTCTCGGGCACGCCGCGATGGCGCTGAGCCATGAGCGCGCCGACAATCGCCGCTATCGGAACCAGGATATCACGGCCGCCGACTCGCTGCCTGTGATCGTCGATCTCGTCGCCAACCACGGCTACATCTCGTTTCTTGGCCGCGTCAGCGCCATGCCGATTGCCGACAAGGTTCGGATCGTCGAGCTCGATGAGAATATTCCGATGTCTTATCACATTGCCTTCAACCATCGGAAAGCTGCAGCTGACGCAAGCGCGATGATCATCGGCGCTGTCGCCAAAATAATTGCCGAGCCCGTCGCGCAAGAGAGCGCCTTCGCTTAAAGAGACAGCGGCGGAGAAGGAGATTCGAGCGTGACCGTTTTGCTGGAAGTATGCGTGGACAGCCCGCAAGGCCTTGCGGCTGCAATCGCCGGAGGTGCTGGCCGTATCGAACTCTGCTCGGCTCTGGAGCTTGGTGGCCTGACGCCGGTTGCAGGCCTTATGAAGGCCGCCGCGGCCGCGCCTATTCCAGTCTATGCGATGATCCGCCCCCATGCCGGCCCCTTCGTGTTCGACGCGGCTGACGAAGAGGCGATGATGGCCGATATCGACGCTGTGCGTGCCTTTGGGCTTGCCGGGGTTGTTATCGGTGCCAATCTTTTGGATGGCACGCTGGATATACCGCTGATCAGTCGGCTGAAGGCTCGCGCCGAGGGCCTTGGATCAACCCTTCACCGCGCCTTCGATCTCGTCCCCGATGCCGATCTGGCGTTGGAACAGGCGATCGAGCTCGGCTGCGAGCGCATTCTGACGTCCGGCTGCGTGCCGAAGGCGATCGATGGCCTCGACACCTTGAGCCGCCTATCCGGCAAGGCGGTCGGCCGAATTTCGGTCATGCCCGGCAGCGGCGTTCGGCCCGGCAACGTCGCCGACATACTGCGGGCCACTGGGGCAAGCGAGGTTCACGCCTCCTGCAGCTCACGGGTTGGCAGCATCGACCCGCGGGCTGTTGCCTTCGGCTTCGAGGCAGCGACAACGAACCGGACGGATGCGGACATAGTCCGCCAGATGCGAGTGGCGATCGACGCGCTTTAGGCGCTAACCTTTATGATGGCTTTGATCAGGCCGCCTTTTTCGTGCGACCAGCGCGCCAGGTCTTGCGGCGCATCCACCAGTGTCGTGCGGTGCGTGATCAACTGCTCGACCGGCACAAGTCCCCGGGCGATTGAATCTGCGACATGTTCGAAGTCGACACGGGTGGCGTTGCGACTGCCGATCACCATCATTTCGCGCTTGTGAAACTCCGGATCGGAGAAGCGGATGTCGTCCTTTACGACGCTGACCAGCACCAGCGCGCCACCATGGGCGACGTAGCTGAAGGCCTTCTCCATTGAGGGACCATAGCCGGTGGCATCGAAGACGACGTCGAAGCCATCGCCGCCTGTCTTTGTCTTCACAGCTTCGCCAGCCCCTTCGCCGGCAACGATGCCTGAGGAAAAGCCAAAACGGTCTGCAGCCATCTGCAGCCGCTCCCGACTCGTGTCGAGCAATGTTACCTCATGCCCGGCAATCCGCGAGAAGATCGCGGCGCCCAGTCCGATCGGGCCAGCGCCGATGACGAGTGAACGTGATCCGGCCGGCGCCATCGAACGGCGAACGGCATGTGCGCCGATTGCCAGAAATTCTGTGGTTGCTGCGGCCTCCAGACTCACGCCCTTTGCAGCATAGAGATTGCCGGCAGGGACGCTGATCTCGTCGCAGAATGCTCCGTCCGTATGCACGCCCAAGACCTTGATGTCGGTGCAGCAATTCTGTTTGCCCTGCCGGCAGGCAACGCAGCTGCCGCACGAAAGGTAAGGGTTGACGATAACAGCAGTACCAACCGCCATGGCAACGCCGTCACCCGTTTCCAGAACCGTCGCCGAGATCTCGTGCCCCATCACGCGTGGATACTCGAGAAACGGATGCTTGCCCTCGTAGATGTGGTAGTCGGTGCCGCAGATGCCGACATGACTGACAGCAAGGCGTACCCAGCCGGCTTCAGGCGCGCCGGGGGAAGGGCGTTCGACGAGTTCGAGGACGCCAGGTTCTTGGCAGAGCAATGCTTTCATGGTGGTCTCGCATTCCTGAAATTGAAGAAGCCGGCCTCCGTGCCGGCTTCAAGTCCCCGCTCCGTTTACGGATTACGGCGGCGGCGCAGCTGATCGAAGTAGACGATCACGATGATCAGCAGGCCGGTGATGATGCGCTGCCAGAACGAGTTGACGTTGAGCAGGTTCGCGCCGTTGTTGATGGTCGCCAGAATGAAGGCGCCGATCAGCGGGCCGTGAACCGAGCCGACAGCACCGAACAGGCTGGTGCCGCCGATCACCGACGAGGCGATCGCCTGCAGCTCCCATCCGTCCGCCTGCGTGGCATTGCCGATCGCGATACGCGAGGCAAGCAGCACGCCGACGAAGGCCGCGAAGGTCGCCGAGAGAATGTAGGCGAGATAGATGATGCCGTTCACCCGGACGCCTGAGAGGCGGGCCGCTTCACGGTTCGAACCGACGGCGAAGAGATAGCGTCCCCAACGGCTCAGATGCAGGAAGATGTAGGACGGGACTGCGACGAGGATCACCATCCAGAACAGGCTCGGTACGCCGAGGAAGTCGGCGCGGGCAAAGTTCGTAAAAGGCTCGTTGACGATGTTGATCGTCGAACCGTTGGTAATCAAAAGACCGATACCGCGCAGCGAGGTCAGCGTTGCCAGCGTTATGATGAAGGGCGGCAGGCCCATTTTGACGATGCCGAAGCCATGGAACATCCCGATGGCGACGCCGATCAGCAGTGTTATCAGGATGGAGGCCCAGACCGGAACGCCCGCCTGAAGCAGCCAGGCTAGGATGACGCTGGTGAAGCCGACGATCGCGCCGACCGAAAGGTCGATGCCGGCTGTGATGATCACGAAGGTCTGGCCAAGTGCCAGGATAGCGGTCATTGCGCCTTGGCGCAGGAGGTTGGAAATATTCAGCGGTGTCCAGAAGCTGGCGGTTACGAAGCCGAGAAGAATCCAAAGGAAGGCCAGGAGCCCGATCAGAGTCAGGCCGAAAAGAATGTTCACTTTTCGGCGCGGCGGCGGCGCGGCGATCTCGGTGGGGGTTACGGTCATTGGTTCTCTCTCCCTCTTATTCTTTTAGACGCCGATCGCTTCGCTGAGCACTTCTTCGTGTGTTGCCGCGTGGAAGTCGTGGCTCGCGACAAGCTGGCCCCGGCGGAAGACGTGCAGTCTGTCTGCAAGCTCGTAGACCTCAGGCAGATAGGACGAGATCAGAATGATCCCGGCCCCTTGCTTCAGAAGCTTGGCGAACAGCCGGTAGATCTCTGCCTTTGTGCCGACATCGACGCCCACCGTCGGTTCATCGAAAATGAAAAGCCGGGCGCCATGGCTCAACCACTTGCCGATTACGACCTTCTGCTGGTTGCCGCCGGACATGGCGGACACCAGGACACGCCGGCTGGGCGTCTTGATCGCGAGATCACGGATCTGCTGATCGGCATTTTGCGATTCCTCCCCGTGGCTGATGACGGGACCCTTGCTCAGCCGCTTGAAGACCGGGAGATTGATGTTCAGCCCGATCGGCAGGTTGAGGCAAAGGCCTTGGTCGCGGCGACTTTCTGGCGCGAGCGCAATTCCGAGCTCCATTGCCGTGCGCTCATTCTTGATGTCGACCTTCTTGCCCATCCAGTGGATCTCGCCGGTGGTGGTCTTTTCCCGGCCGTAGACGCCAAGCGCAAATTCACTGCGCCCCGCGCCGATGAGGCCATAGAGGCCGACGATCTGCCCGGCCTTGACCGAGAGCGAAACGTTCTCGAAGCCGGGGCCGGAGAGCCCGCGAACGTCGAGGATCGTCTCACCGATCGGAATATCTTCCTTGTGATAGATCTGCTCGATCGAACGGTTGATCATCAGCGCGATCAGCTCGGCCTCGTTCGTCTCGCCGATGGTGCGCGTACCGACATGCGTGCCGTCACGCAGCACCGAAACGCGATCGGCGAGCTCAAACACCTCTTCCATGCGGTGGCTGATGTAGACGATCGTGACGCCCTCGCCTTGCAGGCGGCGGATCAGCTTGAACAGCTGCGCCGATTCCTGACGCGTCAGATAGGCGGTCGGTTCGTCGAAGATCAGAAACTGCGTGCCGCGCATGGCCGCCCGAGCGGTCGCGACGAGTTGCTGCTGGCCGATTGTCAGATCACTGAGCGGGACGCCTGCAGGCAGTCCGAAGCCGAGGTCGTCAAGGACGGCCTGCGCCATCTTCTCCATCTCTCGCTTGCGCATCAGGCCGTACTGATTGACCTCGTCGCCAAGAAAGAGGTTGGCCGCTACTGTCAGATGCGGGCAGAGGACGACTTCCTGGTGGACGGCGTTGATACCCCGCGCGATCGCCTCGTTGGGTGTTGCAAGGGCAACAGGGTGCCCGCACCAGAGAATCTCGCCTGCCGTCCTGATGATAACACCGGTCAGCAACTTAATCAGTGTCGACTTGCCGGCACCGTTCTCGCCGACGATCGCATGAATCTCGCCGGCCAGGAACGTCATCGTCGCTGGCTTCAGCGCCTGGACGTAGCCGTAATTCTTCTGCAATCCCTTGAGTTCGAGGATCGGGGCGCCCGCCGGAATGCGGTTTGCCTCCTTCAGCGTGGCGCTGTCATCGTGGCGATGACTGACCTCTTCCAGGCTCATGGACTCTCCTCCTCGCGAATTGCCATCTCTCCACCGGCCGTCCACGCTCCCATGCGGACGATATCACAGGTGAAGGAAAGGCCGCGCGAGATTTCTCTCGCGCGGCCATCGTCAGATCACTACTTGATCTTCGGATTCAGCAGAGCGTCGATCTTCGGGTCGCTCATGTTGGCCTTGGTGACGAGGTTGGCGCCGGTATCGACGTTCTCTTCGACCTTCTCGCCCTTGGATACGGCCAGTGCCGTCTTCACGCCATCGTAGCCCATGCGGTAGGGATCCTGGACAACGAGACCGGCCAGCGAGCCGTCCTTGAGGAAGCCGACCGTCTTGTCGTCGCTATCGAAGGCGATGACCTTGATCTTGTCGCCAAGCTTGTTTTCGGCAATCGCCTGGCCGACACCTTGTCCCAAGATGAGGTTGGAGGCGAAGACACCCACAAGGTTCGGATTAGCGGTGATCAGATCGGTCATCATGTTGAGACCGGTGGTCGCCTGGCCGTCACCGTATTTGTCGGCAATGACCTTGAGGCCCGGATGCTTTGTCTTCACTTGATCCAGGAAGCCTTCACGGCGCTGCTCAAGCGAGCCGACGCCCGGAAGGTTGGTGAGGATGACGACTTCGCCTTCTTCCTTGCCGGTCATTTCCTTGATCGCCGCAGCCAGGCCGTCCGCTGCGATGCGACCGCCTTGAACGTTGTCCGTCGTCAGGAACGACTTGAACGCCTTGGAATCCGCACCCGAGTCGATGCCGATGATCGGAACGGACTTGGCAGCTTCGTCGATCGGCTTGCCAAGTGCCTTGAACTCCGTCGGCGAGATCACGATTGCGGCCGGCTTGCCGGCAACGGCGTTCTCAAGAATGCTGATCTGGCCGTTGATGTCGGATTCGGCCTGCGCGCCGAGCTCCGGTACGTTGACGCCGAGATCCTTGCCGGCAGCGCGGGCGCCAGCCAGAACGATCTGCCAGTAGAAAGACGTCGTGTCTTTGACAATGATCGGGATCGTCACGTCAGCTGCGAACGACGTCACCGGCATTGCGGTGGCGATAGCGGCAGCACCCGCGAGAGCCGTGAAGGCTCGGCGCGACAGAATGGATTTCATGCGCATGTGGTTCTCCTCCTAGGTGCGTTCTCCTCCAAGAAATCGTCCCACTGAACGCAGGCGGGCGATTTTTATCGATAAAAAACAGTTACCACGAGAAGCTAGCCGAGCGAAAGTCAAATTGCAAGTAGTGCAAGTGCCTCGATCATCGTTTCTTCATTCGCCGCAAGTAGTTGTTTTTTCAATTGTTCAATTGTTGTCTGAAGCTCTGTCAGCCGCGATAGACTTCGTGCGGGTGAACAACACCTTTCTTCAAAATCAAGTTACCGTAGAGCCTGAATTCCGTCGTCGCCACGATGTAAGCGGCCGTGCGCGCACGCTCATAGAAGGCGAAGCGTTCGAGAGAGGCAATCTTGAAGTCGCCGGCGCGCCGCGAGACGATCTCCTGAAATTCTGCACAGACGTCGGGTACGGCGGCGGGATCGCCAACGACCTCCATCCGCCAAGCTGTTTCCGGCACGAAGGTGTCGAGCGGAAAGTGCGTCAGGATAGCTTCGGCCATGTCGGTCGCGCTGACGCCGTCGGCGCGAATGACCTCCGGCCCCATCGTGCTCGATGGGAAATTGGCGTCGGCAATCACGATATCGTCGCCGTGCCCCATGCGGGCGATTGCACGCAGCAGGTCGGGATTAAGAATAGGGTGGATACCTCTAAGCATGGCCGGTCCTTAAACACGCACTGCGTCTTCGCCGAGTGGCGGCGCGACGAGCGTCACGGTGTCGAATTCGGGGAAGATCGTGTCCGGCAAGGCCGGCTCGAAAAGCTCTATGTTGCGTTGCAGGCTCGAAGGCTTGGCCGTGCCGATCAAAACGGAGGACACAAGCGGATCGCGAAGCGGAAACTGCAGGGCAGGGGCGGCCAGCGGCACGCCGTGCTTGACGGCAATCTTCTCCATGGCGGCGACCTTGGCGAGCACGTCATCCGTTGCCGGCATGTAGTCGAAATGCGAGCCGGGCACGGGTCCCGTTGCAAGAATGCCGGAATTGAAGACGCCGCCGACAACGAGCGAAGTGCCCTTGGCTCGGCAAAGCGGCAGAAGCTCGGCAACTGCCGACCGGTCGAGCAGCGTGTACCGCCCCGCCATGAGGATGCAATCGATGTCGGCATTGCGCATCACGTCGAGGCACACCGGGACCTCGTTAACACCAAGCCCGAAGGCTTTGATCGCTCCGGAGGACTTCAGGTCCTCGAGCGCCTTGATGCCGCCATCCAGAAATTGCTTCTGCAGAGCGGCGTTTTTCGCCGCGCCATGTGTATATCCCCCGAGATCGTGGACATAAAGGATATCGATGCGGTTGAGGCCGAGACGAGCGTAGCTGAATTCCACCGAGCGCATGATGCCATCGTAGGAATAGTCGTAGTCGGCATCGAAGGAGAGCGCATCGACATAGCTGTAATCGGGAACGGTTCCCGTTGGCACCGGGCGGAGCAGCCGACCGACCTTGGTCGAAAGCACCCACTCGTTCTCCGGTTTGTCACGTAGGAAGTCGCCGAAGCGCCGCTCGGCAAGGCCGAGGCCATACCAAGGCGCGACATCAAAATAGCGAATGCCGCCGTCCCATGCAGCCGCCAGCGTCTCCATGGCCTGCTCGCGCGGGCAGGCCCGATACAGGCCACCAAGAGCCGCGCCACCGAAGCTCACTTCGGTCACCTCAAGCTCCGTCCTGCCGATCCTCCTCGTCTTCATCATTCCTCCTCTGAAGACTTGATATGCGTGTGATTTAGAGCGTCGCTCCCAGATGCCACGGCACGAACTCGTTATCGCCGTAGCCAAACTCCTCGCTCTTGGTCTTCTTGCCCGATGCTGTGTCGATGATCAGGTCGAAGATCTCGCGGCCCTTGGCGCTGATCGTTGCGTCACCCGTCGCGATAGTGCCGCAGTCGATATCCATGTCCTCTTCCATCGAGGCAAAAAGCGCCGAATTGCTGGAAAGCTTGATCGAAGGCGCCGGGCGGCAGCCGAAGCAGCTCCCGCGCCCGGTGGTGAAGGCGATCATGTTTGCGCCGCCGGCCACCTGGCCGGTTGCAGAGACCGGATCGTAACCCGGGGTATCCATGAAGACCAGTCCCGGCGCGCTGACGCGCTCGGCATACCCATAGACTGCCGTCAACGGCGAGCGCCCACCCTTGGCGACGGCTCCGAGCGATTTTTCGAGGATGGTGGTGAGGCCGCCGCGCTTGTTGCCGGGCGAGGGATTGTTGTCGAGCGACGCTCCGTGCAACGCCACATACTTCTCCCACCATGCGATCTTGTCGTCGAGCTTCCTGGCAACCTCATCGCTGACGGCACGACTGCGCAGCAGGTGCTCGGCGCCGTAGATTTCGGAGGTTTCGGAGAGGATCGCCGTGCCGCCGGCCGCCGCCAGCAGGTCAGCGGCCACTCCGAGCGCCGGATTGGCAGTGATCCCCGAAAATCCATCCGAGCCACCGCATTGCAGGCCGATGATGATATCGCCGATCGGTAGCGGCACCCGCTTTTGCTTGCCGACGTCCTGAGCAATCTCACGCAGCATTCCCATGGCGCGTTCGACGGCGCGGCGCGAGCCGCCCGCATCCTGAATGTTGAAATGGCGTTTGGAGTTGCCGGCGCCGCTTTGGCCGTAGAGCGTGAGCTGGTTGACCTCGCAGCCGAGGCCGATCATCAACACGCCGCCGAAATTCACATGCCTGGTATAGCCGGCAAGGGTCCGGTGGAGGACTGCCATGCCGTCGCCGGTCGAGCTCATGCCGCAGCCTTGGTCATGCACGATCGGCACGAAGCCGTCGATGCCGTCGAAATGCGGAAGGATTGTCCGGTTGGCCTCGTCGGCGATCGCGCGACAGACCGTGGTGGAACAGTTTACGCTGGCAATGATGCCGATGTAGTTGCGTGTCGCAGAGCGACCGTCGTCACGCCGATAGCCCATAAACGTACGCGCTCGGTCCGCGGCGCTTGCTTCCTCGGGCGCCGAGTTGGCGGTCGCAGCCAAGCGATCGTTTTCGAAGTGCAGATTGTGGCTGTGAATATGGTCGCCTGCCTTCACGTCTGCCGTCGTACGCCCGATCGCCTGCCCGTATTTGACGACGGGTTGGCCGAGCGGAATATCGGCGAGTGCAATCTTGTGGCCGGGGTCGATCTTCTCGCGCGTCTCTATGCCGGCGACCGTCGCGCCGGAGGGGATCGCCGCCGTCGCGACCGCAACGTTGTCGCCGGCAGATAGGATGATCCAAGGGTCTTTGGTCAACAGTCTTCTCCCTAGGGAACACTCGCTGCCTCGGCGAATGCTCATTGATTTTGTTTTTTATCTACAATAAACATTTTCAAGTCAACGGGATTATTGATCCTGTGGACGAGGGAGGCAAACAGCCGCATGCAATCCAAAATAAGATAAGGATTGCTGAGAGATAAGCTTCTGCCACGCTTCGCGCCGCACCCGAGCGGCCGCCGATCCGTGTTGCCGGGGCAAGAGGGCGGGGTGCGCATGGCAAGGCAGAATACAGTCTTCAAGGAGGCGTACAACCGCTATGTCTCCGCTCTGCGTACGGACGCGGCACTCCCATCGGAACCGGAGATCGCAGCGCAGCTCGGAATTAGCCGCAGCACTGCGCGGGCCATCCTGACAAGGCTCAGCGATGCCGGCATCATTCGCTGGAACAAGCGCCAGAAGGTTGTCCTCCGACAGCCGACCGAGGCCGATTTCTTCCCCTCGGAAGAAACGGATTCGTTGCACGACATCATCGAGCGCAGCTTTATGCAGCGCATCCTGTCTGATGATGCAGCACCTGGCATGCAGATCAACGAGCTGGAGCTTGCACGTGAAATCGGCACCGGCACCACGAGCGTCCGCGAGTTTTTGATCCGTTTCTCGCGGTTCGGCCTAATAGAAAAGCGACCAAACAGCCACTGGATCCTCAAGGGCTTTACGCGTGACTTTGCGCTCGAGCTTGCAGACGTGCGAGAGATGTTCGAGGTCCATTCGGCAGCGGAATTCGGAAAGCTTCCGCCTGAGAGCGACGCGTGGCGCGCTCTGTCGGACATCAAGGCCGAGCACCATGCGATGCTGCGCGACCTCGACACTCGCTACAAGGACTTTTCTACGCTCGACGAGCGCTTCCACTTGCTCATCCACGCGGCTTCGAAGAACCGTTTTATCGCCGACTTCTACGATGCGATCGCGATCATCTTCCACTATCACTACCAGTGGAACAAGGCTTTCGCGCGCGAACGCAACGAGCGCGCGATCCACGAGCATCTTGATTATATCTCAGCACTGGAATCCCGCGATCAAGCCGCGATCGATTTCTCCTGCCGCCTGCATTTGCGCTCTGCGCGCCAGACGCTGTTGCAATCGATTCCCACTGCGCCTTCCGATGATTCTTTCGCTAAGAACCAACGGTAAAGAAAACCCGGCCGAAGCCGGGTCATTTCTGCTTTTATGTTTGGACTGCGGCGCCCGCAGTCATTCGGATTGACAGCACTTCCTCGTTGCCTTGATGAGGCAATTCTTCGCATCGAATTTAGAAGCTTGGAGTTTTTTGCGAGATCTGCCGCCACTTGCCGCTATCGGCAACGGCGCACCGTCTTGGTGATCTCGTCGCCATCGTCGGTAATCGTTCTTACCGTCTTCGTGTAGCAACGGTCGCGGTCGTAGCGGTCACGATCACGGACGGCGCCAAGTCTGATGCCGTGTTCGTTGATGGTGATTGCCGGGCGGGCGCGATCGTAGTCGTCGTAGTTTCTTTCGCGTGTCACTATCACGCTTTCAGCCATGGCGGGAGCGACGAACGAACAGAGCGCCATCGCTGCGACGGTACAGTTCACAAGGGTCTTTCGCATGTCAATTCTCCTTCATTGATGGAAGATCAACGAAGTAGACACGAACTGGTTCCTTGAAAGATTCCACGTCGCCGCGTTCGATTTCCAGCTTTCCGCGGCAAAACCGGGGCGTCGGCGATGATCTAGTGCGATCCTTCGCTGGCGGCTGACGGCGCCGATGACAGGCCATGATCGCGTCCGACTGGAATGAGCCATGCCGAGAGAAATGTCAGTACCGCGACCACGGCAACGCCCCAGAACGTCCAGTGAAGCGAGG
This sequence comes from Hyphomicrobiales bacterium, assembly GCA_900466605.1. GTDB lineage: Bacteria > Pseudomonadota > Alphaproteobacteria > Rhizobiales > Rhizobiaceae > Rhizobium. The sequence continues at coordinate 12,107 of UBMU01000008.1, read as the reverse complement.
CATCGAAGACTGCACGGACTGCGGGATCGGCTGCCAGTTCGGAAAGCCCTGTCGGCTGGTTCAGCACATCGTGCAGCGAGCTCGCGGTGTCGCCTGCGGCGTAGTGGCTGATACCGGCGTTAAGGATGGCGCCGAGCACGGTTGCCCCAAGCGTATTGCCCAGACTACGCGCGAAAATGATCGATGCCGTGGCACTGCCGCGCATCGACCACTCGACGCTGTCCTGCACGAGTGCGATGCTGGTCAGGCTGATCAGCCCCATGCCGAAGCCCATCAAGAAGGAGCCCGCTCCGGCAATCGCGGGATGGCTGTTTGGCGTCAGGAAGAGCAGAAAGCACGCACCGAAGGGAAACATCAGGCCGCCGACCCGCAGTGTCCTGCGGATGCCGAATGCCTTGAAAAAGCGGCTGGAGAGCATCACTGCCAGCGGCCAGCCGACAACCAGCATGGTCAACGTGAAGCCAGCCACGATCGACGACCGCCCGAGGACACCCTGCACATACATGGGCAGCACTGTCGAAAGGCCGATCAGCGCCATGCCGGCAAGCAGTGTGGCGGCGTTGCTGGTCGCGACCAGCCGGCGGCTCCACAAAGCGATGGAAATGATCGGCTCTGCCGCCCGCTTCTCCTGCCGCAGGAAAAGGACGACGGTAACGACGAAGACGATGGCAAGCGCTATCAATACCCACGCCTTGGCATCTGCTGCCTCCGTAAGTATGACGAGCAGTGCGACGACGGCGATCGAAAACAAAATGGCACCGAGATAGTCGATCTTTGCCTGTTTGTGTGCGACCGATTCCTTGAGAAAAAAGGCGAAAGCGGCGATTGACACGATACCGATCGGCAGATTGATCCAGAAGATCCAGGCCCAGGAGAAGGTATCGACGATCACGCCGCCCGCGAGCGGCCCGACGACCGCCGATGTGGCCCAGACCGTCGCCATCACGCCTTGCACGCGGCCACGCTCCTGAAGCGTAAAGAGGTCGCCGATGATCGTCATCGTCACGGGCTGGATCGCACCTGCACCAAGTCCCTGCAGCAGGCGGAACGCGATCAATGATGCCATTGACCATGCAAAGCCACAGAGCAGCGAGCCGGCAAGAAAGATCAGAATGCCGACGATCAGCACCGGCTTGCGGCCGAAGATATCCGAAAGCTTGCCGTAGATGACGGTTGTCGTCGACTGCGCCAGAAGGAACGCCGAAAAGACCCAACTGTAGTAAGTGAAGCCACCCAACTGACCGACGATCTTCGGCATGGCGGTCGCGACGATCGTTGCCTCGATCGCGACCATGAAGGTCGCAAGCATGATGATGGCAACGACGAGCGCGCGGTTCGAGCGCTGGGCTGTATCGGGCATGACATCTTCTCCGGGTACTCCGCGAGTGCCGGAAAATATTCGGCAAGTCGGCTGGGCGGGAAACGCGCCGGCGCGGAGTGTTGCACCGTTCTAGGCCGCTGACGGAAAGGCGTCAATTGTTATCCGTTTGGTTACGTGCGACGCGCCTGTCCGGCAGCGGTGCGCGTTCTCGCTGAGCCGGCCTTTCAATTCCGTGCGAACACTGCGATCATGCTGCGGGATTTTGTATGGAAAATAAGCTGCTTTCTTCGATCGGGGGACAAGGATTGCGGTTCAAAGGGTTGCTGCGCTGGATGAGAAGTCGACCCTTGTCGATTCAGTTCCTGTTTGCCAGCGGCCTGCTGATCTTTCTCGCGACGTTGATTTCGGGCTACGTCATCTCAGGGATCGTTGCGCAAAACGCGATCCGCAGTAAAGCCGGCGCCGCAGCAATTTTCGTTCAGAGCATGACGGAGCCGCTGGTTCAGAAGCTGGCTTCGGCGAATGCTCTGCCGCCGGAAGATCTCGCTAGGCTCCACGACCTCTTTACCGATCCGATGTTGCAGGGGCGGTTTCCTCATGTGGAGATCTGGAGGCCGGATGGGACGGTTGCCTTTTCGATCGCGCCGGAGTTGGTCGGTCGGAAGTTCGAGCTCCCACCCGGCGCCAAGGATGCGCTTTCCGGCGAGGTTGCGCTTTCTTTTGCTGACCTTGATGCTGGCGAACATATCGTCCGCAATTTCCAAACCCGATATCTGGAGATCTACAGTCCGCTACGTGACAATTCGTCCGGCAGGATCATCGCAGTTGCAGAGATACAGGAGAACCCGGCAACCTTCGATCACGATATCGGGCATGTGAGGCTTGCAAGTTGGGCAGCAGTGGCGCTTGCCTCCTGCGCGATACTGCTCTGCCTCTTCGCGATCGTTCGTCGTGGGAGCAACACGATAGAAGAGCAGCGGCATGCTTTGCGTCATCGCGCGGAGGAGGCGGAAGCCACTTCGCGCAAACTGGCAGACCTGCAGGGCATCGCCCGCCACGCCTCGATGCAGCTCGCCGAGCGCAACGAGAAACTGATGCGTAGCGTCGGCGCGGATCTCCATGATGGCCCGGCGCAACTTCTCGGCTTCGCGCGCCTGCAGGTCGAGCAGGTGCGTCAGGCCAAGTCCGAACCGGGGCGCGAGGCCCCGCTCGCCGTGCTCGAGGAGTCGATCGATGACGCGCTGGCTGAGATCAGAGTGATTGCGCGATCGCTGATGCTGCCCGAGATTGAGCACCTGCCGCCCAGCCGCATCATCGAGCGCGCAGTCAAGATGCATGAGAGCCGGTCCGGAACGAAGGTTGCCTCCGGCGTGGTGTCGGAAGACACCGAGATTCCGGCGGCGTTGAAGATCTGCCTCTTCCGGTTCGTGCAGGAGGGGCTAAATAACGCCTATCGGCACGCTGGCGGTAACGGCCAGAAGGTTTGGTGCGAGATGAGCCCTCTACACATGAAGGTAGTTGTTTCCGACAACGGCCCGCTGCCGGGCTTCGCCACGCCGCAGGCCCGAACGGACGGGGGAATGGGGATCCACGGTCTGCGGCAGCGTATCGAGAGTCTGGGCGGTAGTCTGCAGATCGTCACTGGCGTCGGCACGGGAACAACGCTGATAATGCTCTTTGAGCTTGGGGAGGCAATCTGAATGGTGGTGCCGGCTTCTGTCATCGTCGTGGATGACCACGCGCTGTTTCGCATGGGCGTTCTGCAGACGATTGCGCTCAGCGAGAACCTGCGGGTTGTCGCGGAAGGCGCCTCAAAGCAAGACTCTCTCGACCTCGTCGCGTTGCATCAACCCGCGATGGCGCTTCTGGATATTTCCATGCCGGGTGGCGGCGTGGCCGCAGCACGCGAAATCCATGAACGATGGCCAGATGTGAAGATCGTGATGCTGACGGTCTCCGAGGATGATCAGGATGTCCTTGAAGCTTTGGAAGCGGGTGCTTCCGGCTATATTCTCAAAGGGATTGCCGCGAAAGAGCTGCTGGACGCGCTCACGACCGTCCAGGGCGGCAGTACCTATCTCGCGCCGACTCTCGGCTCCAAGCTCGTCGCGGCGATGAGAGGGCAGACGCAGTCACGAGCCAACGGCAATGTGCTGACCGAACTGTCCGCAAAGGAGCGACGTGTATTGGAATGCGTGGGGCGCGGCATGGGTAATCAGGCCATTGCTGAAGTGACCGGCACCACCTTGCGCACGGTGAAATTTCATGTCTCCAGGCTTCTGAGAAAGGTCAATGCGAAGAATCGCATCGAGCTGGCGCTCATCGCGCAGAAGGCAGCGGATGCCACACGCGACAGCGACTAGCTCGGCCGTCGAATAAAGGGCCGCAGGCTATTTGCCGCTTGCCTTAAGGTTCCCGCTGGCGAAACCTGGTCAACCGCTCCCCGCGCAGGGATCGCTCCCGCAACGAGGCGAAGCAGCCATGTGGCTATCCCCGTAACCTCACGGCTTCAACCGGTTTCTGCACTCGCGTGCTGGTCGGCTAACCCAACTATCGGACTTTAGTCTGAGAATTCGGTGACCTTCGTCCAACCATGATGCGACCTAAGTTGTGGGATTGAGCTGGCCCCTTGGTCCAAACATTCAATGGACCTTGTTCTCTGGATCACTGCCCCCTGGGCCTGTAAAACTTCGGATAGTCGATAATTGCCAGCCAATTGCAACGGAAAGGACAGGCGTCCTTTCCGAGGGGCGGCGCTTGGCTTGGGAGAGGGGACCGGCATGGCTACGCAGAATCCGAATTTTACCGTCAATCAGGACGACCTTGCCTACATTCTGAAGCAGATCATCGTTGCCGAACGGGAAGTTGCCGGTGAAAGCCTGCAGTCGATCATTGGGCCGAACGCCGCGATCCTGCCGTGGGGCCTGCGTCATGTTGACGGTAGCAACAACAACCTGTTGCCGGGCGGGCAATTGGTTGGAGCCGCCGATCAGATTCTGCCACGACTGCTGGATCCCGCTTTCCGCAACGACGCCGACGGTGATGCTTTGCCACTCGGCCCCCCGGGAGCGCCGGTGATTAATAACAACGACTATGGTGTTGTCGGTGCCCCAACCACCAATCCCGCCGATCCCGCATTCAATGGCGGACACACAGGCAACGTCGCCGACGCCGATCCGCGTATTATCAGCAACTTGATTGTCGACATGACGGTCACCAACCCGGCCGCGGTCGCGGCATGGTTTGCCAACCCGCTCTCGGTTGCAGCTTGGGAAGATGCCCACCCCGGCATGACGCCGGTGGCACCCGGCGAACCGACTGACGCAACTCATATCGCCTTGACCAATGCGGACCTTTCGAACATCCCGAACCAATCGCCGGATATTGGACTGTCTCCGCAGTTCAACGGCTGGATGACATTCTTCGGGCAGTTTTTCGACCACGGCCTCGACCTCATTACCAAAGGGAACAATGGGACTGTGTTCGTCCCGCTGCAGCCAGACGATCCGTTATACAACCCGGCGCCCGGCGCACCCAATTTCATGGCGCTGACCCGCAGTACGCCCGTCGATGGCCCAGGGGCTGACGGCATTCTCGGCACTGCTGACGATACGCATCACGAAACGATAAACACCACGACGCCATGGGTCGATCAGAACCAGACTTACACCTCTCATCCGTCGCACCAGGTCTTCCTTCGCGCCTATGTCTTCTCCGTTGATTCTGACAATGACGGCATCCCGGATACGCACGCCGTCTCGACCGGCAAGTTGCTGGATGGGTCCCATGGGGGCATTGCCACCTGGGCGGACACCAAAGCTCAAGCAAAAACCATGCTGGGCCTTATTCTCGATGACTACGACGTCCTCAATGTGCCGCTGCTTGCGACTGACCCTTACGGCGAATTCATTCGCGGAACCAACGGGTTCGCACAATTGGTCATGCCGCCGGATGCAACTCACGCCACCAACTGGCTTCTGGAAGGCACGGCCGCTGGGCTAGCCATCCCACCGACGGCGCTACGCACCGGCCACGCATTCCTGAACGACATTGCCCATCACGCCGAACCCGTTCTTGTGGATACGAACAACGACGGCATTGGCGATACACGTCAGGTCGCAGACGCTGATGCGCTTACCGTCGATGACAACAATCCACTCACCTACGACAACGAGATGCTCGACGCGCACTTTGTCACCGGCGACGGGCGCGGCAACGAGAACATCGGCCTGACGGCGGTTCACAATATCTTTCACTCCGAGCACAATCGCCTGGTCGATGCCAACAAGCAGACGATCCTCGCTTCGGGTGACCTCGCCTTCATCAATCAATGGCTGGATAAGGACCACCACGTTACGGCCCTGCCTGCGACGCCGGCACAGATTGCGTCTCTTGTCTGGGACGGCGAGCGTCTGTTCCAATCGGCGAAATTCGTGACCGAAATGGAATACCAGCACCTCGTCTTCGAGGAGTTCGCCCGCAAGGTCCAACCGGCCGTCAATCCATTCGTCTTTACCAACACGCCGGACATCAACCCGGCCATCGTGGCCGAATTCGCCCACGTCGTCTATCGCTTCGGCCATTCCATGCTGACCGACACGATCGACCGTCTCGACATCAACATGACGGAGAATGATATCGGATTGTTCGAGGGCTTCCTCAATCCGCAGGCATTCGAAGACAGCGGCATCACCGCCTCCGAGGCGGCCGGTGCCATTATTCGTGGCATGACCCGCCAGGCAGGCAACGAGATCGACGAGTTTGTGGTCGATACCCTGCGCAACCGCCTTCTGGGCCTGCCGCTCGATCTTGCCGCACTCAATCTCGCCCGCGGCCGTGATACCGGCGTGCCTGCATTCAACGTTGCACGCGCCGGCTTCTATCACGATACAGGCAACATCGATCTCAAGCCCTACGACAACTGGCTGGCTTATGCCCAGAACCTCAAGAACCCGTTGTCGATCGTAAACTTCATCGCAGCCTACGGCACTCATCCTCTGCTGCTTGCGGAGACGACGCTGGAAGGCAAGCGGGCGGTCGCAACGGCCCTGGTGCTGGGCACCACCGAAACGATCCTGGGTGGCCCGGGGGCGGCTGACGACCGAACCGTCGTCGGTGCCGGCATCGCTGACCGCATCGCCTTCCTCAACAGCACTGGCGCTTGGGCAGGGATCGAATCCGGCCTCAATCTCGTTGACCTCTGGATCGGCGGCCTGGCCGAGCGCAAGACCGAGTTCGGCGGTATGCTTGGCTCGACGTTCAACTACGTCTTCGAGAACCAGATGGAGAAACTGCAGAACGGCGACCGGTTGTACTACCTCAGCCGCCTGCAAGGCCTTAACCTGTTGAACGAACTGGAGCCGAACACCTTTGCCGCATTGGTCATGCGCAACACCGATCTCGGCGACACGCACTCTTCGCACCTGCCCGGCACGCTGTTCGACACGCCCGACCTCATTCTCGAACTCGATCCAACCATCAAGCAGATCACAAATCTCGGGCTTGATGCCACCGGGCATGCGGTCTTTCTGTCGGGAGGCTCGGCTGATCCGATGCAGGACAGCGACATTCTCCAGGCGATCGATCCGAAGGTCACGCGCATTGATCCCGGGGCGGATGGAAATGGTGGCTACCTCCGCTTCAGCGGTGGCGAGCACGTCGTGCTCGGCGGCACCGAGGGTAACGACACGCTGATCGGCGACCGCGGCATCGATACCCTCTGGGGCGACGGCGGCGACGACTACCTCAATGCCCAGACGGAGTCCGATCAGGTCTTCGGTGGCGATGGTGACGATATCATCGTCGATCCCTTCGGCGACAACTTCCTGCGCGGCGATGCGGGCAATGATGTGGTCAGCGCTGGTGCCGGCTTCAATACGCTGTTCGGCGGCGAGGGCCAGGATTTTATTCTCGCCGGCACCGATGGGAGCGAGGTGTTCGCCGGCCGCGACAATGACTTCGTTCTTGGTGGCATCGGCAATGAAGGCCTGATGGGCAACGAAGGCGATGACTGGATCGAGGGCGGCGACGGCTTCGACAGCCTGTCGGGCGAAAACTCGCAGCTGTTCTTCAACTCGACGATCATCGGCCATGACATTTTGAACGGCCAGAACAACGATACCGACTATGACGGCGAATCCGGCGACGACATCATGTTCGAAGGTCCCGGCATCCAGCGCAACAATGGTATGCTCGGCTTTGATTGGGGCGTCCACAAGTTCGATCCGAATGCCGCCCATTCTGACCTTGCACTCGGCATCGCTGCGAACGGCATTCCCGCAATCAACGGCTTCGATATCCAGCAGGACCTGACGCTCCGAGATCGCTTCGATTCGACCGAAGGTCTCTCTGGCTGGAAGTTCGACGACCAGCTCTGGGGCAGCGACGAGCCGATTGGCGCCGTTGGCGCCGGCGGTGCCGAAATCGTCGGCGGCACGATCTTCGACAGTGCGTTGACGGTGGAAGGCGTTGCCCGCATTCGCGGCTTGAGCGCCCTCTTGAACGGCATTGACGATGACGATGTCGACGAGTTCGGGGTTACGCACCCGGGCATTGTCCTGAACACCAGCACAGGCGCAAACATCATCCTCGGGGGCGGCGGTAGCGACAGGATCACAGGCCGTGCCGGCAATGACATCATCGATGGCGATAACTGGCTGAACGTGCGGATTCTGGTGCACGCCAACAAGGACGGCACCGGCGGGGTGATCGGCACATCGGACGGCATGGCAATGAAAATCAATGCTGTCGATGCAGCCGGCAACCCTCGGTTCAACCCGGACGGCAGCCCGATCTTCCTGGCCGATGGCAAGACGATGTCTCAGGCGATGCTCGATCGGTCGCTGAATCCCGGTCAGCTTGAGATGATAAGGGAAATCGTCGACGGCGACACGACCAACAGCGCCAACGATATTTCCATCTATTTCGGCGCATCGGCCGGCTACACGTGGTTGCACAACGGGGACGGCAGCTGGACCGTGACGGACACCGATGCCACCGACGGGGACGACGGTATCGACAAGCTCTGGAACATCGAGACGCTGCGCTTTACCGACCGCGATGTCCTCATCGTCAACCGTCCGCCGACTGGCGCTCTGACCATTACCGGCAACGACAACGTATTGACTGCCGACACCAGCGGCATTGTCGACCCCAATGGCCTTGGTGCCTTCAGCTTCCGCTGGCAGGCATCGACCGACGACGGCCTCACCTGGACGCCGGTCGGCGGTAACACGCAAAGCTTTGCCGTTCCTGCTAACCGGGCTGGGCAGCTCATCCGCGTGAGCGTCGATTACACCGATCAGGGAGGTTCTCTCGAAACGATGACGTCCGTGACGACCGCGAGGATTGGCAATAATGCCAACGCGGCGGTCGAGATCCTGAACGGCACCCCGGGACCGAACCTGCTCAATGGCCGCGGCGGCAATGACGTGTTGAACGGCAATGACGGAAATGACATCCTCAATGGCGGCGCCGGCACCGACGTTCTTAACGGCGGCAGCGGCAACGACACGCTGGCCGGCGGCGCTGCCGCCGACACGCTGAATGGCGACGATGGCAACGACAGTCTCGCCGGTGACGGCGGCAACGATACCGTCAACGGCGGTGTCGGTGACGACACGATCAGCTGGAGTGCGACCAGCCTTTTGGGCTTCGACGTCACGACGGACGGTCGCGATGTGATTGACGGCGGCACAGAAGACACGGTGGGCGATACGCTCGTCATCAACGGCTCCGCATCGACCGAGACGTATCGGATCTACACCCATGCCGCTGCCGTAACTGCGGGCGTCATCACCGCTGCCAATACGGCGGAGATCATCGTCACGCGCACAGCACAGACGCTCCTCGGCGGCGTGCAGACGAACGTGATCGCGGAACTGACCGAGATCGAGGAAATCCGCATCAACACGACGACCGTGACGACGACCCCTGCGCCGGGCACCGCCAATGGCGACACCGTGCAACTGATCGGCAATTTTGCCGGAACCAGCCTGAACCTCAACACGGTTCATATCGACGGCTCGGCCGGCGACGACACGGTCGATATCAGCACGCTGACTTCCGCGCACCGTATCGTCTTCACGTCGAATGGCGGCCATGACACGATCATCGGCACCTTGCGTCCGCAGGATGTGATCAAGCTGGCGCCTGGCGCAGCGTTGGCTGACTACACTTCGACGACGGCCAACGGCATGACGACGATGTCGAACGGGACACACTCGATCACCTTTGCCAGCGCTGGCACGCCGACCTTCGAGGTCGTCTCCGGCAGTGGCGGCGCCAACGGTGGAAACGGCAACGGTGGCGATGGTGGCAATGGCGGCGGCGGTGGCAACGACGATCCGGGCGGCAACGGCGCCTTCCATCTCACGGCCAGTGACCTCGCGGCCTTGAAAAATCTGGTCAACGGTCTGCCGGGCGGTGAGGATAATGACGCCGTTGGCATTCGTGACCTGGAAGGCACCGGCAATAACCGGGCTCATGCGGATTTCGGTTCGGCGGATCAGCCTTTCATCCGTCTGACAGATGCACATTTCGGCGATTACAACGACAGTACCCACAACCGCGACATCAACCCGTTGTTCAACGGACTTGATCCACGCGCGATCAGCAATGCGCTGGGCGCCCAGGAAGCGAACCTGCCGACCAGTGCCGAACACGTCAACAGCCTGTTCACCGCCTTCGGTCAGTACTTCGATCATGGCCTCGACTTCCTGCCGAAAGGCGGCAACGGTACCATCCAGATCGGCGCGCCGGGTGCGGGACATGTGCCGGGCACTGACAACCCGGCGGATCTGACACGCGGATCGGTGGCCGGCTTTGATGCAGACGGCACGCCGGAGAACCTCAACAAGACGTCGCCCTTCGCCGACCAGAACCAGGCCTATGGCTCTGATGAGCTCGTCGGTCAGTTCCTGAGAGAAGGCGATGGCCACGGCGGGTTCAGCGGACGGCTGCTGGCCGGCGCGCCAGACCCGTCCAATCCTGACTTCAACCTGCTGCCCAGCCTGCGCGAACTGATCATGCATCACTGGGCTAACAATACGGTCTTCGCGGCGTCGTCGTTGCCGGGCGGTCACATCGCCTTCCGCGATTACTTCGCCGGGCTGGTCGATGCGAACGGCAATATCAACGCGGCTATGCTGCCGCAGATGGCATCCAACTTCATGGGCAGCGGCTTTGCGCTGTTGCTCGATACCAACCCGTTCATCAGCCTGCTCGATCACTATGTGGCCGGCGATGGACGCGCCAACGAGAACGTCGCCCTGACGGCGATCCACACCATCTGGGCCCGTAACCACAACTTTCATGTTGCCGGCCTGCTGGAGGCTGGCTTCACCGGCACCGGCGAGGAACTCTTCCAGGCAGCCAAGGTGATCAACGAAGCCGAATACCAGCGCGTCGTCTATACGGAGTTCGCAGACAAGCTGCTCGGCGGCATGAAGGGCGACGGCGAGCACGGCTTCAACGAATACAACCCCGATGTCGATGCCCGCGTCTCGCACGAATTCGCGACAGCGGCCTATCGCTTCGGTCACTCTCTGATCGGCCAGAACTTGACGGTGATGGATGCGCAAGGCCATCCGACCCAGGTCGCGCTGTTCGACGCCTTCCTCAATCCGACGAACGACGCCAGCGCGTTTACAGCTCCGTTGCCTCCCGGCTACGTGCCGCAGCCCGGCTATGAACAGCTGGGCATCAACGGCATCCTTGCAGGTGGCGTCGTGCAGCCGGCCGAAGAGGTCGACGTCAATATTGTTGATGCCGTGCGCAATGATCTGGTGCGCTCGAGCGCCGATGTGTTTGCCTTCGACGTTGCCCGCGAATGGGATGTTGGCCTCGGCTCGATGAACCAGATCCGCGCGGATCTCCTGGCATCGACCGATCCCTATGTGCATGAAGCGGTCGGCTTTGCCGGCAACCTCACGCCCTACACCTCATGGGAGGACTTCCAGACCCGCAATGGCCTCTCCGATACCGTGATCAACCAGTTCCGTCAGGCCTATCCAGACCTGGTGCTGCAGGCCGGAGACATTGCGAAATTCAAGCAGATCAATCCGAACATAGAGGTCACGATCCAGCCGGATGGTACCGGCGTGGTCAAGGGCATTGACCGCGTCGACCTGTTTGTTGGTGGCCTGGCTGAGAAGCACATCAACGGCGGCGTCGTCGGGCAGACCTTTTGGGTGATCCTGCACGAGCAGCTGGATCGCATCCAGGAAGGCGATCGCCTCTACTATCTCGAGCGCGTGGAAAACCTCGACTTCTACGACATCGTCGAGGAACAGGGCTTTGCCGCAATCATCGCGCGTAACACCGGTCTGACGAACCTGCCCGAGAATATCTTCGGAACGAACCTGCTGGACGATGGGGATGACGACGACAATGGTCAGAACCAGGGCGGTGGCGATGATGGTGGCCAAAACGGGGGTGGCGACGACGATGGCGACGACGACGGCCAGAACCAAGGCGGCGGCGATGATGGCGGCGACGACGATGGCCAGAATCAGGGTGGCGGTGATGACGGCGGCGACGATGGCCAGAACAACGGCGGCGGCGACGATGACGGTGATGACGATGGTCAGAACCAGGGTGGCGGAGACGATGGTGGCGATGGCGGCCAGAACGGCGGCGACGACGATGATGATGGTGGTGGCGACGACGATCAGAATCAGGGCGGCGGCGATGGTGGCCAGAACAACGGGGGCGATGATGGCGGCGATGGCGGGGGCGACGGCGGCTCGGACGATGGGGGTTCAGATCCGCTACCCGTTGCGGCACG
>UBMU01000093.1 GCA_900466605.1 Hyphomicrobiales bacterium | reverse complement strand
CGCGCTCGCGGTGCGCGATTACGGCGGTCTCTCGGGTTCGGTGTTCTCGTTCACCGTGCGCGGGGGCCGTCCCGCAGCCGAGCGGTTCTTCGACGCCCTGCGCTTGTTCAGCCGCATGACCAACATCGGCGACACCCGATCCATGGCCCTGCACCCCGCGACCACAACACACCTCGGCTTCACGCAAGAGACGCGCGATCGCCTCGGCATCGGTGACGGCCTCATCCGGTTGTCGATCGGCCTCGAAGACGCCGAAGACCTCATCGCCGACCTCGATCAGGCGCTTCGCGCGGCCAGCTGACGCTCCCGTCACGGAGGGTTCCCGGCGCCCCGGGCTTCGGTGTGCGCACGGCCCGGCATTCGTGCACGCGCCCGGTTCCCGGCATCCCTCCCCGCTAAACCCCACGAGTGGCCAGAACACGCGGACGGTTTTCGACGTCGTCCGGGTGTCTTGGACACTCAACGGGAAGGGAACGGCACGGCACGAGCCCGCACGTTCATGCACGCCTCACCGGACGAGCCCGCCTTCGCGACGCCCCGTCAGGCGTCGCGCTGCGCCTCCAGGCGCCGGACGCGCGGGATCACCTCGGCGGCGAAGTGCTGCATCTCGGGCAGGTGCGGCGAGAACTGCAGCAGCAGGGTCGAGACGCCGACGTTCGCGAAGGCGACGATGCGTTCCGCAACCTGATCAGGGGTTCCGACGAGGTTCGGCCGCAGGCCGCGGTTCGAGACCGAGTACTCCTTGAGGTCGACCTGGGTGTCGAGCTTCGACTTGCTCACGAAGTCCTGGTACGAGCCGTAGGCCGCTCCCCCGCGCACATCCGTGATGCGGTCGATCTCAGCCTGCGCCTCGTCTTCGGTGTCGCGCACGACGGCGTACGCCGCCATTCCGAACGCCTCGAACGGCGTGGCCCCGGCCTCGGCCCGGCGCCGGCGCATGTCGGCGACCTTCGTCTCGAGCTCCTCGAGGGTGCCGCCGTGCGTCAGATACGCGTCGGCGAAGCGCGTGATCGCGTTGCGTCCCGCCTCGCT
>UBMU01000054.1 GCA_900466605.1 Hyphomicrobiales bacterium | reverse complement strand
TAAAACTCAAAGGAATTGACGGGGACCCGCACAAGCGGCGGAGCATGCGGATTAATTCGATGCAACGCGAAGAACCTTACCAAGGCTTGACATATACGAGAACGGGCCAGAAATGGTCAACTCTTTGGACACTCGTAAACAGGTGGTGCATGGTTGTCGTCAGCTCGTGTCGTGAGATGTTGGGTTAAGTCCCGCAACGAGCGCAACCCTCGTTCTATGTTGCCAGCACGTAATGGTGGGAACTCATGGGATACTGCCGGGGTCAACTCGGAGGAAGGTGGGGATGACGTCAAATCATCATGCCCCTTATGTCTTGGGCTTCACGCATGCTACAATGGCCGGTACAAAGGGCTGCAATACCGTGAGGTGGAGCGAATCCCAAAAAGCCGGTCCCAGTTCGGATTGAGGTCTGCAACTCGACCTCATGAAGTCGGAGTCGCTAGTAATCGCAGATCAGCAACGCTGCGGTGAATACGTTCCCGGGTCTTGTACACACCGCCCGTCAAGTCATGAAAGTCGGTAACACCTGAAGCCGGTGGCCCAACCCTTGTGGAGGGAGCCGTCGAAGGTGGGATCGGTAATTAGGACTAAGTCGTAACAAGGTAGCCGTACCGGAAGGTGCGGCTGGATCACCTCCTTTCTAAGGAGCATCTGGCACTCGGGTCTTCGGGCTCTTGTGTCCAGGCGTCAGTTCAACACCGAATGTGTGTTGCTGGTAGCTCATGGGTGGAACATTTGACTTGGTGCTCACGTCTGATGGTTTGGATCTAGTACGCAGCTTGTCTGTGGGAACGGTCTGGTCCGGAGGGGTGGGTACATGCACGCTGTTGGGTCCTGAGGGGCCGGGCGCTGACGGGGGTCTTCGGATTCTTTGTTGGTGGCTGTTCCTCGAGGGCCTCTTCTTGCGCTTGCCGGTTGGTGGGTGTGGGGGAGGGGTACCGCCCGTACTTTGAGAACTACACAGTGGACGCGAGCATCTTCGACATGAGCCTTTTGGTTTGTGTCGTGAAGATGATCTTAAAGATCATTAGTCAATTTTTTGACGATTCAACTCATGTGATTTCAAGTCTTTAAGAGCAAACGGTGGATGCCTTGGCATCTGGAGCCGAAGAAGGACGTAGCAATCTGCGATAAGCCTCGGGGAACTGATAAGCGAGTTTTGATCCGAGGGTGTCCGAATGGGGAAACCCCGCCAGGGCGCGTGCGTACCTGGTGACTCCCGCCTGAATATATAGGGCGGGTAGAGGGAACGTGGGGAAGTGAAACATCTCAGTACCCACAGGAAGAGAAAGCAAAAGCGATTCCGTAAGTAGTGGCGAGCGAAACCGGAAGAGGCTAAACCTAGCGTGTGTGATAGCCGGCAGGCGTTGCATGTTGGGGGTTGTGGGACTTTTCTGATTGTTCTGCCGAATGATCGACGTGACAAGAGGGTATAGACGAACGGTTTTGAATGGCCGGTCATAGAGGGTGCGAACCCCGTAGTCGAAATGCCTGTTCTTGGCGTGAAGAGTATCCCAAGTAGCACGGGGCCCGAGAAATCCCGTGTGAATCTGTCAGGACCACCTGATAAGCCTAAATACTCCCAGATGACCGATAGCGGACAAGTACCGTGAGGGAAAG
>UBMU01000104.1 GCA_900466605.1 Hyphomicrobiales bacterium | reverse complement strand
GTCGGGGCCGAAGCCCCTCCTGCACTGCCCCTAATCTCCGACGCGGACCCGACTCACTCGTCGAGCACGGGCCTCCCCCGGTCATCGAGTGGCCAGCCTGGGTTGACCGCGACCTCCCAGGGGTGGCCGTCGGGGTCGACGAAGACGCCGGAGTACCCGCCCCACGGGGTGTCCACGCCCGCGCGCGCGTGGGTTCGCAGGCGAGCGAGGAGGAGCGACTCGCTCTGGCGGACGTCGTGATCGACACCGCGGCCGACATGGATGCCACGCGTCGACAGGTCGACGAGCTCTGGGCTCGGGTGGTCCGTCCCGCCTGATCGGGCCGATGCGGACCCGGGCGCTCGCCCACGGCGAACGCAACCCGACCCCGATGTCGGAGGCCCCGCCTACGCTGGAAGTATGCAGGCCACGCGCTCCGTCCGCCCCTTCGAGGTCATCAGCGAATACACGCCCTCCGGTGATCAGCCACAGGCGATCGCCGATCTCGCGGGGCGCATCAACGCCGGTGAAACCGACGTCGTGCTGCTGGGTGCCACGGGTACCGGCAAGTCGGCGACCACGGCGTGGCTGGNNCTGGTGCTCGCGCACAACAAGACGCTGGCCGCCCAGCTGGCCAACGAGTTCCGCGAGCTGATGCCCAACAACGCCGTCGAGTACTTCGTCTCGTATTACGACTACTACCAGCCCGAGGCCTACGTTCCGCAGACGGACACCTTCATCGAGAAGGACAGCTCGATCAACGCAGAGGTGGAGCGCCTTCGGCACTCGACGACGAACTCGCTGCTCTCGCGCCGCGACGTCGTGGTGGTGTCGACGGTCTCGTGCATCTACGGCCTCGGCGCGCCGGAAGAGTACCTCCGCGCGATGGTGGCCCTGCAGGTGGGGGAGCGGTACGACCGCGACGCCCTCATCCGCAAGTTCATCTCGATGCAGTACAACCGCAACGATGTCGACTTCTCGCGCGGAAACTTCCGCGTGCGCGGTGACACGATCGAGATCATCCCGGTGTACGAGGAGTACGCCATCCGCATCGAGATGTTCGGCGACGAGATCGAGGCCCTGTATCTCCTCCACCCCCTGACGGGCGATGTGATCGAGAAGATGGACTCCGTGCCGATCTTCCCCGCATCGCACTACGTCGCCGGGACCGAGACGGTCCAGCGTGCGATCGGAACGATCGAGCACGAACTCGAGGAGCGTCTGAAGGAATTCGAGTCGCAGGGCAAGCTCCTCGAGGCGCAGCGTCTGCGCATGCGCACCACCTTCGACCTCGAGATGCTGCAGCAGCTCGGGTNNCTACTCGCGGCACATGGACGGCCGGATGCCCGGCGACCCGCCGCACACCCTGCTCGACTTCTTCCCCGACGACTTCCTTCTCGTCATCGACGAGTCCCACGTGACCGTCCCGCAGATCGGGGCGATGTACGAGGGCGACGCCTCGCGCAAGCGCACTCTGGTCGAGCATGGATTCCGCCTCCCGAGCGCGATGGACAACCGCCCGCTGCGCTGGGACGAGTTCAAGGAGCGCGTCGGCCAGACGGTCTACC